>NZ_JAHZUT010000010.1:0-146116 GCF_022788845.1 Microbacterium sp. CIAB417
GCCCTCCCGGATGCTCGTCGGCACATCACAGTGCACGGTCGCCCCGCGAGCGCAGCGAGACCCCCCCCCCGGCCGCTAGTGCAGCCGCAGCCCATCGAGCAGGAGGCGGACCATCGCGTTCGGAGAACCGTCGACCGACGGCGCACGGTGACTGAGATCGCCGATGGCCTGCAGCAGCTCGATCGGATCGACGCCGGGTCGCACCTCGTCCGCATCCACTGCCGCATTTAGGAGCATCCGGATGGCCGGGCCCAGCTTCGCGATGAGGTGGGCCGGCAAAGACGGGCGGGCCAGACCAACGACAACTTCCGCGCTGGCACCGGCATGCAACACTTCCGCGACGAGCGCCGGCTTGCCACGATCGAGGAACTCGTCGCCCTGGCGGATGAGGTCGGCATCCCTCTCTCGCACCTGGCGATGGCGTTCACACTCGCGCACCCCGGAGTGACCTCGGCGATCATCGGTCCGCGGACCATGGAGCAGCTGGAGTCCACGCTCGCCGGCGCGGAGATCGCTCTGTCGGACGAGGTGCTCGACCGCATCGACGCGATCGTCCCGCCGGGCGAGAGCATCGGCGCGATGGACATGGTCTACCGCGGACCGGAGGTGGGCAACGCCGCGCTCCGCCGCCGACCCGTATCGGAGCGGATGGCGCGCTGACCGGATGCCGGCGTCTCTGATGCGCGGGGGCACGTTTCGTCTCGCTGCGCTCGCTCAACGGCCGGGGGGCGAGGAGCGCGTGATCGGCGGCCGGGCGGGAGGGCTCAGGCGGGTTCGGTCACGCGGACGAGGCCGCAGTTCAGACACGACCACGCGACGAGAAACGCCTCATCGTCGAGGATCTCGAAGCGCAGCGCGTCACCGCAGGTGGGGCACACCCACGGGGGCTGTCGAGAGGTCACTCCTCGAGCGTAGAACCGCTCGAGGAGGCGGGGGTCGTCGCGACGTCAGGTCGATGCCGAGCAGCTGCTTGGCGGCGGCGACGGCCGGAGCACCGCCGAAGTCGGGGTCGACCCCGAGCTTCATCTGCGTGAAAGTCACGTACACCCCGGGCACGTTCGTCACGGTCGTCAGACCACGAAGGTCGCCGGCGGCGCGCCCTCCCGCCCGCGGCTTCGAGTCCTGCATCCGGTACGTACTCCAGGCCGGACAGCTCGATCGTGTCGGTTGTCGGCACGTCGTCGGCACCGTTGTTCGGATCGACGTTCACCTCGAAGGTCACCGCTTCCGCTCCGATGGGAGATATCCACGAGCAGGCGATGGAGCCGTCTTCGATGGTCTCGTCCGACAGCTCGAGTCCCGCGATCTGAGCGGCGACCACCGCGCCGATCGCCTCGCACGGTGGGAAGCGCGACAGCACGGCGTCGACCGAGAACGAGCCTTCCCCGCTCGCACCCTGCTGCGAGGAGGGCTCCTCGTTCACGGGAGCGGCGCTGGAGCCGGAGTCTCCGTCGGCGGGAGCCGGAGCGGCGGCGGCGCACGATGCGAGCAGAGCGGCGCCGCATCCGAGTGCGAAGACAGTGAGGAGTCGCGTCAGGGGGCGAGAGGTCAGCACGGAGGGGGCTTACAGACGGCCGCCTGCGCTCCGAACGTTATCCACACGACCGTAAGGTGGCCGCAGATGCTTGCCCCAGAGATACCCCCTAGGGGTATGCTGGGCGGCGGAACGGAGCACACATGATCCAGCGCATCGAGTTCGGCCGCACCGAGCCCAAGGCGGCCTGCGCCTGCGGCGGTCACGGCGACCACCACGCATCCGAGCCGGCATCCGCCGACGCCCAGGAGATCCTCGTCACCGGGATGACGTGCGCGCACTGCGTGTCGGCCGTCACCCAGGAGCTCACCGCGATCGACGGCGTCACGGACGTGTCGGTCGACCTACAGGTCGGCGGCACCTCGCGCGTGACGTTCCGCGCCGCATCCCCCGTCGACGCGCAGGCGATCGCCGCCGCGATCGACGAGGCCGGCTACTCGCTGGCCTGAGCCGCTCGCCGCACCGCCCACTCGCCGCGAGACTGCATCCTCGTCACGAGATCACGGGTAATGACAGTGATCTCGCGATGAAAGTGCTGTCTCGTGGAGCGGCAGAGCGTCACACCCGTGCCGCGAGCGCGAGGGCGTCGTGCGGGGCGCGGCCGCGCGCGTCGTTGTCGAAGTAGACGTACACGTCGCCCGACCACCCGCTGATCCGCGCCGCCCAGGCATCGAGCTCCGCATCCGAGTATCCGCTCGCGTACAGGTCGGTCGACCCGTGCAAGCGTGCGTATGCGAAGGATGCGGTCTGCTCCCCGAATCCGGGCCAGGTTCCCGCGGAGTCGGCAGCGACCAGCGCCACGTCGCGCTCGCGCAGCAGGGGCGCGAGCGCCGGGGATTCGAACGAGCGCGCACGCGGCTCCAGGGCGTGGCGGAGCGGACGGTCCTCATCGATCTCGAGCCACGCGCGCCCCTCGACCCGCGCATCGTGCCGCCGGGCGAGCTCGAGAGCGGCGCCCGTCGACGTGGGCAGGCGCGAGAGGAAACCGTCGAGCACGTCGGCATCGAACTCCTCCCGCTCCGGAAGCTGCCACAGCACGGGGCCGAGCTTCGCTCCGAGCGCCAGCACGCCGGACGCGAAGAAGTTCGCCAGCGCCTGATCGGCCTCGCGTAGGCGGAGCATGTGGGTGATGTAGCGCGAGCCCTTGATCGCGAACACGAAGTCTTCCGGCACCGCATCCCGCCAGCGCTGATAGCTCGTCGGCCGCTGCAGCGAGTAGAACGATCCGTTGAGCTCGACGCTCCGCATCCGCTCGCCGGCGTAGGCGAGTTCCCTCGCGTGCGCGAGCCCCTTCGGGTAGAAATCGCCCCGCCATGACGGGTAGTTCCACCCGGATATGCCCACGCGCACGTCGCGACCCATGCCACCTCCTCGCGCCCGCGACGCTACGGCGGCGGATGCGGCCGGCGCAGCGGATGGCGCTTCGGCGTGCGCCGTGCTATCCGGGGCCGCCTCGCGCCCCGTTCTTCCGCGAGACTGCATCTTTCGCACGAGATCAGGGGTAATACCCGTGATCTCGTGCTCGAAATGCAGTCTCGCGGGATGGGGGAAGCGGGTGGGGATGCGCCGCGTCAGTTCACCGTGACGAGGGTGCGCTGCCAGCCGGACGACCCGTCCGGGGCGACGGGCGCGGGTTGCTCGGTCTGCAGCTTGCCCGCGGCGTCGATCGCCCGCACCGTGATGTAGTGCGAGCCGGGCGTCGCATCCCACTCGAGCACCCACTGCACCCAGGTGTCCTTGTTGACGGGCGAGGAGAGGGTGGCGCGCTGCCAGTCGCCGTTGTCGATGCGCACTTCGACCGCAGAGACGCCGACGCCCTGCGCCCACGCCATGCCGGCGATCGGCACCTTTCCCGCTGCGACCGGCTTGCCGATCTTCGGGGTGTCGACGCGTGAAGACAGCTTGATGGGGGCGCGATCGCTGTAGCCGCGGGGTGTCCAGTAGGCGGTGTCGGCGGCGAAGGTCGTGACCTTCAACTCCTCGAGCCACTTCGTCGCCGACACGTAGCCGTAGAGGCCGGGAACCACCATCCGCACCGGGAAGCCGTGCTCCAGCGGCAGCGGTTCGCCGTTCATCGCGACCGCGAGGATGGCGTCGACGCCGGGGTCGGTGAGGGATTCGAGCGGAGTGGATGCGGTGAAGCCGTCGACACTGCGCGAGAGCACCATGTCGGCGCCCGACTGCACGCCGGCCGCAGCCAGCACGGTGCGCACCGGAACGCCCAGCCACCTCGCGTTGCCGACCAGGTCGCCGCCGACCTCGTTCGAAACGCACGTGAGCGTGATCACGTACTCGTCGAGCCCGAGGGCGATCAGGTCGTCGAAGCTCAGCTCGACGCGCTTGTCGACCATCCCGTCGACGACCAGGCGCCACGTGTTCGGATCCACCGTGGGGACGGTCAGCGCGGTGTCGACGCGGTAGAAGTCGGCGTTGGAGGTGAAGAGCGGGGAGATCCCGTCGACGTCGAGCTCCGCGCCCTGCGGGATCGGGACCGTCGTCTTCGGAGCCGGCAGCCGGAGCGCCTCGCGGATCTGCCGGATGGATGCGGTCGTCGCGTTCAGCGCCCGCGCTCCGAGGCCCACCACGACGGCGGACGCCGCGACGATGCCGGTGAGGATGAAGAACCCGCGGCGGTCCAGCTGCACCTCGGACGGCGCGAACTTCGGATCCGACGGCGCGGACTTCGGACGCCGTTCGGGGGACGCGAAACGCGGCCCCGAGCCGCCCGAGCCCGCATCACGGGTCCCTTCAACAGAGCTTGTGGCGGCACCATCCGCTTCGAGGGACGCGGGATGCGACGAAATCGCCCCGGAGCCCGCATCACGGGGCCCTTGAACAGGCGCGGCAGCGGCAGCGGCAGCGGCAGCGGCAGCGGCAGCGGCAGCGAGCTTCCACCGACGTAGGCGGCGGGTGAGCAGCATCAGCATCCAGATGCCGACGGCGGCACCCGCGACGCACGCCACACCTGCGAGGGCCCCCGCATCCGCGCGAGTGACGACGGCGGCGGTGGCGAGGGCGGCGGCGAGCGCGAAGAGCACGATGCCCCAGAGCGGCCGGAGCGTCTCGACGATGCCGATGACGGCCGCGGCGATCACCACGGCCACCGCGAGGGAGGCGAGCAGCACCGCTTTGTCGGCGGTGCCGAACGTCGAGATCGCGAACTCCTTGAGCGGGCGCGGCACGATGTCGATGACGAACGATCCGACCGCGATCAGGGGGCTGGTGCCCCGCGAGACGAGGGCGGCGACCGCCTCGCTGACCGCGAGGAAGGCCGCCGCCGCAACGACACCGGCGAGCGAAGCCCAACCCCACGTCGTGCGCATCCGCAGTCGTGTCATGGTCGGTCTCCGCTCGCCGGTCCGGCGGATCACGCCGGGGTGTCGTCAGTGTTCAGGGATCACATGGGGGGCATCAGCACCGAGTCGATGAGGTACACGGTCGCGTTCTTGGTCTTCACGCCACCGCAGATGACCTTGGCGCCGTCGACCATGATGTTGTCACCGCTGCCGGTCACCGTCACGTCCTGACCCTCGACCGTCGTGTGCGTGCCGTCGATGGCGCTCGGGGCGATCTGGCCGGGGACCACGTGGTAGGTGAGGATCTTGGTCAGCGCCGCGCTGTCGGTCTTGAGCGAGTCGATGGTCGCGGCGTCGATCTTCGCGAAGGCGTCGTCGACGGGCGCGAAGACCGTGAACTCGCTGCCGTTGAGCGTGTCGACGAGGTTCACGTCGGGGTTCAGCTTGCCGCTGACGGCCGAGACGAGGGTCGTGAGCAGCGGGTTGTTGGATGCGGCCGTCGCGACCGGGTCGAGCGACATGCCCTCGACCGAGCCCGCGCCGCTCGGAACCATCGCGGCGTAGTCGGCGCAGCCGGCCCCGACAAGGTCGGATGCCGCATCCATCGTCTCGCTGGGCATCGGTGCCGCCGTCGAGGTCTCCGGCGCCATGGTGCTCTCGGACGTGCCGGCCGATCCGCCCGCACAACCTGCGAGTGCGAACCCGGCGACGGCGAGAAGGGTGAGGCCGCCGAACAGGTGCTTCTTGTTGGTGCGCATGATGTCCTCCGAATCAGAGAGTCGCTGTGTACCGACTCGTTCAGAACACGCCCCGGTGCCGGGAGCGAGGCAGCCGCACTCTTGCGGCGTACATGCTCTGTTCGGCGTGCTCCGTGAAACGGATGGGAAGAATTTCTAGCGGATGCGCGCGGCCCTCCCGGAGACCACGATTCCGCCGGTGGAGGTCACGTCCACATCGAGCTCGCTGGGCCGCCCGACGTGCGCGCCCTGACGGATCCGGATGCGCCGCGGCGCAAGGCCGCGGCTGCGCAGGTAACCGCCCGTGGCCGCGGCTGCGGCACCCGTGGCCGGGTCCTCTGTAACGGTGCCGACGGGGAAGATGTTGCGCGCGTGCCAGAGCGTGTCGCTCTCGGGCCAGAGCACGATGATCGTGGCAGGCCAGCCGTTCGCATCCAGCAGACGGCGCGCGGCGACGGGGTCGAAGGCGAACGCGTCGAACACCGAGCGCTCGGCGAGCACGAGCAGCGGATGCCAGTTTCCGCCGTACGCGAGAGCGGGCGGATACGACGGATGCAGCGCCTCGCGATCGATCCCCAGCAGAGCGACCAGCTCGTCCAGGGTCTCAAGCGCCAACTCCGCGGCATCCGGCTCCACGCTCGTGAACGACACGATGCGCCCCCGATCGTCCGATCGCGTCGTGATCTCGATCCCGCCCACCGCGGTCTCGAAGACGAATCGGCCGTCGCCCTCGCACTCCGCGAGCGCCGCGGCCGTGGCGACCGTCGCGTGACCGCAGAAGGGCACCTCGGCGATCGGGGAGAAGTAGCGGATGCGGCGGGAGCCGCCCTCATCCGTGGTCGCGAAGGCGGACTCGGCGTACCCGAGGTCGGCGGCGGTGCGCTGCATCCGCTCGTCGCTCCAGCGCTCGGCTCGGCGCACGACTCCCGCCGGGTTGCCGCCGGCCGGGTCGTCGGAGAAGGCGGTCCAGTGCTCGATCTCGCTCACGCTCTCACGCTACCCACGCGTGAGCGCGCCGGCCCCGGTCCACCCGGGTGTGCGTGGACCGCCCGAAGCTCAGCCCTTGAGGTCGGGGAAGTCGCTCTCGCGGAACTCGGAGCCGATGCGCTCGGATCCGGCCGCCTCCTCGCGCTCGCGCAGCTCGACGCGACGGATCTTGCCGGAGATCGTCTTGGGCAGCTCGAAGAACTCCACGCGCCGCACCCGCATGTACGGGGGCATGTGCTCGCGCGCGTGCGCGAGGATGCTGCGCGCTGTCGCCGCATCCGGTTCCACGCCCGCGGCGAGCGCGACGTAGGCCTTCACGACGTTCAGCCGCACCGCATCCGGGGCGCCGACGACGCCGGCTTCGGCGACGGCGGCGTGCTCGAGCAGGATCGACTCGACCTCGAACGGCGACACCTTGAAGTCGCTGGCCTTGAACACGTCGTCGGTGCGCCCGACGAAGGTCAGGAAGCCCTCCGCGTCGCGGACGGCGACATCGCTCGTGTGGTAGTACCCGTCGTGCTCGACCTTGGCGGTGCGTTCGGGCTCTCCGATGTAGCCGGGCGTGAGGTTCAGCGGCCGCACGGGAGCCGTGGGCAGGCAGATCTCCCCCTCGTCGGAGATCTCGCCGGTGAGCGGATCCAGCAGCACGATCTCGACGCCGGGAAGCGCGCGCCCCATGGATCCTGGCTTGAGCGCCACACCGGGGGTGTTGCCGATGACGGCCGTCAGCTCGGTCTGGCCGTAACCGTCGCGAATCTGGATGCCCCACCAGCGCTCGATCGTGGCGATCACCTCGGGGTTGAGCGGTTCCCCGGCCGACAGCAGCTCGCGGAGCGCCCGCGGCTTGTGCTCGAGTTCGGCCTGGATGAGCATGCGCCACACGGTCGGCGGCGCGCAGAACGTGTTGACGCCCGCGCGATCGAGCTCGCCGGCGAGCGCCACAGCGTCGAAGCGGCGGTAGTTGTAGACGAAGACGGTCGCTTCGGCGATCCACGGCGAGAAGAACAGGCTCCAGGCGTGCTTGCCCCAGCCGGGCGCACTGATGGTCATGTGCACGTCGCCGGGGCGCACGCCGATCCAGTACATCGTGCTGAGATGACCCACCGGGTACGAGACGTGGGTGTGCTCGACCATCTTCGGGCGCGAGGTCGTCCCGGAGGTGAAGTAGACGATCGCGGTGTCGGTGGAGCCCACGACGACCCCGGGGCGCTCGTCGGATGCGGTGTCCGCATCCGTGAACGAGGCCCAGCCCTCTCGGTCGCCGCCCACGACGACCCGCACGAGTTCGGAATCGAGCCCGTCGAACTTCTCCGCATCCGCCGCATCCGCGATCACGACACGGACACCCGCGCGCTCGATGCGCTCGGCAAGATCGTCGGGGCCGAGCACGACGGAGGTCGGCAGGATGACCGCGCCCAGCTTCATGATGGCGAGCATCGCCTCCCAGAGCTCGACCCGGTTGTCGAGCATCAGCATCACGGCGTCGCCGCGGCTCACGCCCTGCTCGCGCAGCCAGTTCGCGACGCGGTCGGAGCGCACGCGCATCTCGTCGTACGTGCGCGAGGCCTCGGTGCCGTCTTCCTCGAGCACCCGCAGCGCGAGGCGGTCATTGCCCAGAGCGATCTCGTCGAACCAGTCGACGGCCCAGTTGAAGTGGTCTCCGACATCGGGCCAGACGAACCCGGCGCGCGCGGCCTCGATGTCGTGGGAGTGGGCGAGCAGGAAGTCCCTGGCCTCGCGGAACGCGCGGCCGGCGGCGGAGTGGAGCATCGTGTCTTCGTTCTCGACGGGGAGAGGATGCGGCGCGCACGAGCAGGCTCTGGCACCGTCCGGTCAGTCTAGGACGGCGTATGTGCGGGCCGCGGCATCCTCTCGCAGGCGACGCCCGATAGCATCGGTGCGGTCGTCGCCGCCAGGGGGAGCCGACCGTACGGCACCGGGGGATTCATGGAGACGACCAGACGAGCGCAACGTGGACGCCGCTCGCTACTGCGCCGACGCAGGGCGCTGACCGCGGCCATCGGCGTCCTCGCCGTGGCCCTGATCGCCGTCGGCGTTGTGGCCGTCGTGCGCGCGGCGACCTCGGCGCCGACGCCGGCGGCTCAGGCCGCGGATCCGTCCACCCCGACGCCGACGCCCACCCCGACGCCCACGCCCCTCACCGCGAGCCAGCAGCTTCTCGCCGGCAGCGACGACCCGGCAGCGTGCGCCGTGAGCTTCGCCGGCGACGCGATCACCGAGCAGCCGCAACTGCAGTCGCAGGGCAAGCTCTACGCCTATCTGCCGATTCCGCGCCGCGAGGGCGCCGTCTTCGCGGGGTGGTATGCCACTCCCGCCGATGCGCAGGCCTTCACGATCGCCGGGCGCGTGAACGGTGCCGACGTCGTCACGTGCACCGACGATGAGATCACGCTCTATGGCGCGTGGAAGACTCCCGACGAGGTGGCGAGCGAGGACGTCATCGTCCCGATCCTCATGTACCACCAGTTCACGACCCGCCCCGAGGGCGAGGACGGCTGGCTGAAGGGCAACTACGCCTACATCAACGACTTTGACGCCCACATGGCGTACATCGCCGAGAAGCAGTTCTACCTGCCCACCTGGGACGAGCTCAGCGCCTTCATCGACGGCCGGCTCTTCCTTCCCCATCAGTCCGTGATCGTCACCGACGACGACGCCGACCAGACCTGGTTGGATCTGGCCGTCCCGGTGGTCGAGAAGTACGGCGTGCTGACGACGTCGTTCGTGATCACCGCTGCGCGGCAGGCGCCGTCACCGGGCCTGCATGTGCTCCAGCGTTCCCACACCCATGACATGCACACGGCGGGCGAGAACGGCAAGGGCCGGATGGTCAACTACTCGGTCGACCAGATCGTCGCCGACATGAACACGTCCGCCGAGATCCTCGGCGCCAAGGAGGTCATGGCCTACCCCTACGGCCACTACAACGACACGGCCAAAGAGGGGCTGCGCCAGGCCGGCTACGAGATGGCTCGCACCATCGAACCCGGCTACGTGCATGCCGGGACCGACAAGCTCGCGCTTCCCACCGTCCGCATCAACTACGGGATGAGCCTGCAGGAGCTCATCAACCTGATCGGCTGATACCCGCCGGTCAGATCTCCCCGGGCGAGATCGCCTGACGGTCGATCTCCTCGACGAAGTACCGGGCGCGCGAGGGCGCCGGGCGCGGCGACGAGGAGCTGCGGGGTGCGTAGACCACCAGCGAGTGGAAGAGGAAGCGCACCACGAAGGCCGCCACGAGGGTGACCGCGGTGGCGATGACCACCGAGATGTGCCACGTCGAGATCATCAGCGTCGTGATCGGGATGCGGATCAGCAGCTCGATGTTGTTGAACGAGAACGACTTCGCGAACCTGCTGCCGATGCCGGACGCCTGCTCGCGCATGTCCTGGAAGACGAACCGTTCCTGCAGCAGGAAGTTGGCGATGATCGTCGTCTCCGCCGCGATGATCATCGCAGCGAGGTCCGTGATGCCGGCGTGCGAGAGCAGCCAGACGATCGCGACATTCGCCACCGCTCCCAGCGCGCCGATGAGCGCGAAGGCGGACATCTTGCCGAAGCGGAGCATGGCCAGCTGCGCCAGGAACGAGATGCCCTGCGAGAACGAGGCCTTCGACGCACCCGCGAACCGGTCCGCGAACGCGAACGGGATCTCGGCCACGCGCAGCGACCGACGAGCGAGGATCTCGAGCAGGATCTTGAAGCCGCGCGGGCGCAGCTGATCGAGATCGATGGCGCGCCGGTCGACGAGGAAGAACCCCGTCATCGGGTCGGTGACCTCGCGCAGGCGGATCGGGAACATCGCCTTCGTCACGGCGGTCGAGCCGCGAGAGACGATGACGCGCGACCGGTCGGCGAGACCACCCGCGGTGCCGTCGGCGGTGTAGCGCGAGGCCACCACGACGTCCACGTCGCCGTGGAGGTAGCGCGCGACCAGGCGCGCGATGTCCTCCGGCGGATGCTGCAGGTCGCCGTCCATGACGATGCACACGTCACTGGGCGCCGCATCCAGTCCCGCGACGACGGCTCCGCTCAGACCCCCCGCCGGGTCGTCGCGATGGATGAGTCGGACGGGGATGCTGGCGGTCGCCGCCACGCGCCGGATGACGTCGGGCGTCTCGTCCGTGCTGTCGTCGACGAAGAGGATGTCGACGCTGAAGCCCTTCGCGGTTGCGGCGACCCGACGCACGAGTTCTGCCACATTGGGCGCCTCGTTGAACGTGGGGACGATGACCGTGACCTGCATGTGCACCGCCTGATGGAAGCTGTGAACGCCCGAGTGCGGGCGACACTGCTCATCCTGGCACGCTGGTGATGTCAATTCCCTGGGGTTGAGCATCCGCATAGGAATCCGCTAGCCAACTCGTAACCACCCGATCACGGGCTGTTTACCCGTACGCTGGAATCCATGAGCGAAACGGGATCCGGCATCACGATGTTCGGCGCCGAGTGGTGCCGCGACTGCCGCCGCACGAAGGCTCAGCTCGATGAGCTGGGCGTGGAGTACACGTACGTCGACCTCGAGGCCGACCCCGCCGCGGCGGAGGTCGCCCGCGAGATCTCCGGCCGCACCAACATCCCCGTGGTGGTCTATCCCGACGCGACCCACCACGTCGAGCCGTCCAACGCGGACGTCGATGCGAAGCTGCGCGAGCTGTCGATCATCTGAGCGGGATGCCGACCCGTCGGAGCGTGGGACCGCTCCCCGTACACTGATTCCGGCTTCCGCCGGAATCAGCACGTGAACCGCACTCCATCCCCCGCATCCCGCCGAGACATCCAGGGCCTGCGCGCCCTCGCTGTGCTCGGCGTCGTCGGCGCCCACGCCGCGGGTTGGCCCCGCGGCGGGTTCGTGGGTGTCGATGTGTTCTTCGTCATCTCCGGCTTCTTGATCACCGGCCTGCTGCTGCGCGAGGTCGAGACGACGGGGCGCGTGCGCCTCGCCCGCTTCTACGGGCGGCGAGCGCGGCGACTGCTGCCGGCCGCCGCCGTCGTCCTCGCCCTCACGGTCGGCGCCGGCTTCGTCGTGTTCAACGCCGTCGTCGCAGAGCGCACACTTCACGACGCGGTGTGGTCCGCGCTCTTCGCGGCGAACTGGCACTTCGCGGCGGACGGCACCGACTACTTCCACGCGACGGATGCGGCATCCGCGCTGCAGCACTTCTGGTCGCTCTCGGTCGAGGAGCAGTTCTACCTCGTGTGGCCGGGGGTCGTCGCGCTGAGCCTCCTGGTGCTGCCCGCCGCGGCACGGCGTGGACGGCGCGGACGTCTCACCGTCGGGGGGATCGCGACGGTGATCGTGCTCGCCTCGGCCGCGTGGGCCGCATCCCAGACGGCGTCCGAGCCGACCGTCGCCTACTTCTCCACGCTCACTCGCGCATGGGAGCTCGGGGCAGGAGCAGTGCTGGCCGCCGCAGCACCGCTCCTTTCCCGCATCCCGAGAGCCGCAGGCGGGGTCATGGGCTGGGTCGGCCTCGCAGGCATTGTCACCGCCTTCGCGGTGATCGATCCGGCCGCGGGCGGCTTTCCTTCCCCCTGGGCCGCGCTCCCCGTCGCGGCCACGGCCCTCGTGCTGGCGGGCGGCGTCGGCGGTGACCCGCGCCACCGGCACCTGTTCCCGCTGACGAATCCCGTCAGCGTCTTCGTCGGCGACATGTCGTACTCGCTGTACCTGTGGCACTTCCCGGTGATCGTGCTCGCCTCGGTCGTGCTCGCCGGACGCGACGGGGCGCTCTGGCTCACGCTGGGAGCAATCACCGTCCTGTCACTGGCGACCTACCTGATCGTGGAGCAGCCGTTGCGGTATGCGCCGCTGCTGCCGACGCGAGCGGATGCGGCCGAGCCCGCCGCGCCGGAGCCGATCACCCCTCAGCCTGCCCCCATCCCGGCGACCCCCGCCGCGCCGCGGCCTCGCGTCGTGGCCACACGCCCCGCGGGATGGACGCCCGGCACCCGCTACTACCCCGGCTCGCCTCGGCCGCTCCCGCTCGCCGCCGACCCTGTTCTCGAGCCGGTACTCGCCGATCCCGATCCCGAACCCGTGATCGTGCCGATCGTCGCAGCCGACGTCTCGCCCGACGAACAGGAGAACGACGAACGGTCTCCCTGGAAGGCTTGGCGGGCCCGCTTCGGAGGGCAGATCGCCCTCGCCTCTTCGGGCCTCGGCATCGCCGTCCTGGCTGCCGTGCTCGTGGCGCAGAGCATCTTCGGCGCACCCGTGATCGGGCCTCTCACCCCGCCCGCCGAGGCGCAGGCGGATGGCGGAGACGACCCGATCGCCGCCGTGCAGAGCGAGCTCGCGGCCGCCGCATCCGCCACCGCATGGCCTGCGCTCTCTCCCTCTCTGGACACCGTGATCGCGCGCGGCTCTGCGGACAATCCGGCACGGGACTGCTTCGCACCCGACGTGGCACCGGATGGGGGCCGGTGCAGCTGGGGGTCGGAGCAGGCTGCCACCCGCGTCTACCTCGTCGGCGACTCGACCGCCATGGCCTACGCCCCCGCATTCAAGAAGATGGCGGAGGACAGCGGCGGCGCCATCCGCGTGACGACCGTCGGGCTCTACGGCTGCCGGTTCACCGAGGTGGCCGTGCAGAACGACGGCGCGGGCGTTATGGCGGCCTGCGAGCAGCGCAAGGCCGACGTGCGCGCCATGGTTCTCGCCGATGCCCCGAACGTCGTCGTGATGAGCAACGCCTACACGCTGGGCCACACCCCGGACGGGCAGGACCTGAGCGCCGAGACGCTCATCGCGTCGCAGCAGGCGGAGGCCGCCGGCTACGACGTGCCGGGGCGGATCGTGCATCTCGCGCCTCCGCCGGAGGGCGCCGACCTCGCTCGCTGCTACTCGCCGCTGACATCGCCCTACGACTGCGCGAGCGCGGTGTCGCCGACCTGGCAGCAGATGGAGGCGTTGGCCGAGCGTGCGGCCGCCGCATCCGGTGATCACGCGATCAGCTCCCTGCCGTTCAGCTGCTGGGAGGGCGTGTGCCCCGCGTTCGCGGGGACGCTGCCGGCCAAGTACGACCAGACGCACCTCACCGTGCCGTTCGCGGAACACATCGCCCCGATCCTGCGGTCGATGCTCGCGACCGCGGGGCTTGTCTGAACGACGACGGTGACGGTGGGACCTAGGTCCCTATCGGCACCTGCGTGAGCGGAGGAGGGTGGAACCACAAACACACACAGCCCCCCAGGTTCCGGCCCCACACCGCCGCTCCGAGGGATCGAAAGGAGCACACCTCTCATGGCCACCATCACCGCAAATGCCCGGACGCAGGTCGCTGCCAAGCCGATCACGGCAGAGGCGAGCGTCGTCACGAGCCTCGCGGCCCGACGCACCGTCGCCATCGCACGCTTCGCGACCGGCTTCATCTTCCTGTGGGCCTTCCTCGACAAGACCTTCGGCCTGGGCTTCTCCACTCCGGTCGAGCGGGCCTGGATCAACGGCGGCACCCCCGCCCAGGGCTTCCTCAACAGCGAGGCCGTGAGCGGTCCGTTCAAGGGGATCTTCCAGGCGATCGCGACGCCGCTGACCGACGTCCTGTTCATGGCCGGCATGCTCGGCGTGGGACTGGCCGTCATGCTCGGCATCGGGATGCGGGTCGCCGCCGTCTCCGGTAGCGCGATCATGCTCTTCATGTGGATGGCGGAGTTCCCGATGATCTGGGGCACCGGTTCCACCAACCCGGTCGTCGACTACCACATCATCTACGCCCTCATGCTCATCGTTTTCGTCGCACTTGCGGCCGGCGAAACGTGGGGCCTCGGCGCCCAGTGGCGCAAGCTGCCCATCGTGCAGAAGAACCACTGGCTCATCTAGCCGACCTGCTGGCCGCGTGACGGTGCGGCGCTTCCTCGCCCGGGGAGCGCCGCATCGTCATGTCTGCACGTCCCCGCCCTCCCCGCCCCGCGGCCCGCTCCCGGACCCGGGGCCTCTGCATGTTCAAGGGACCCGACGCCTTTGCCGGTTCAAGGGACCCGAAACGTCACGCCCACGGCCCGGGGACCGCAGTACGCGTCCTTCGAACAGGAGGATGTGGGACGGTCAGACGATCAGAAAGTGCCACCGTTGCGGAGGTCGGCACCGGGGGCACCGGAAGGAAGATGGGGGGCGGTGTGGGTCGTGCCCGCACGCCCGCGCCGAGCGGACACCCACACCGAGACCGCCACGAGCACCGCGACGGCGACACCGATGACGACGCCGGTCACCGCATCCTGCAACAGAGCGGTCAGAGCGACCGCGATCACCACGCCGATGACGACCGCCGCCAGCGCGCCCCTGACCAGGTGACGACCCCGGCTCGCGTGCTCCTGCGCTTCGTGCATTTCTCCATGCTCCCCCACGAACCGGATGCTGTCACCCCCGCTCCGCTCACGTCCCGCCGCACTCTGCGCGCCCCCGCCGCGCTGTTCGCCGCGCTCGAGGGACCCGAAACGTCCGGTTCCCGACCCCGAAGCGACAACACGCGTCCCTCGAACCGGACAAGGCAGTGCTCGAGGGACCCGAAACGTCGCCCTTGCGGCCCCGGGACCGCATCATGCGTCCCTCGAACAAGTGCGAGCAGTGTTCGAGGGACCCGAAACGTCGCGCCCGCGGCCCCGCGACGACAACGCGCGTCCCTCGAACAAAACGCGCGTCCCTCGAACGAGAGGATGCGGGAGCGAGGAGAGCGAGGAGAGCGAAGGGAGCGAGGAGAGCGAGGAGAGCGAGGAGAGCGAAGGGGCGCGGCCGCGGGCGGGATCAGGAGCGGCGCTGCTCGGCGCGGTAGACGGCGGCCTGGGTGCGCCGCTCCATGCCGAGCTTGCGTAGCAGCCCCGACACGTAGTTCTTGACCGTCTTCTCGACCAGGTTCAGTTTCTCGCCGATCTGGCGATTGGTGAGCCCGTCGGCGATCAGGTCCAGGATCTGCCGCTCGCGCAGGGTCAGGTCGACCTCGGGGGCGGTATCCGCATCCGCGCGCGAGCGGACGAGCTCGGCAGCGCGCGTTCCGGTGAGAGTCTTGCCCGCGGCGACCTGGCGGATGCTGTCGAGCAGCCCGTTCGCGCGGATGTCCTTGAGCACGTAGCCCGCAGCGCCGGCGAGCACCGCGGCTTCGCTCGCGCGGTCGTCGTCGAACGCGGTGAGGATCAGGCACGCGATCTCCGGATGCGCGGAGCGCACGTCGCGGCAGACATCAATGCCGTCGCCGTCGGGCAGGCGCATGTCGAGCACCGCGACGTCCGGGCGCACCGCATCCACACGCGGCAGCGTCTGGGCCGCCGTCGACGCTTCGCCGACGACCTCCATGTCGGGGGCAGCGTCGATGAGGTCGACGACCCCGCGGCGCACGAGTTCGTGGTCATCGAGAACGAAGACGCGGATCATAGGTCGGCCTCCTGCCGTGAGCTCTCATCATCGGATGCGGCCGCCGGAGCGGCCAGCGGCACGCTCCACGCGGCGAGGGTGCCGCCGCCGGGGCGCGGCGCGAGTGCGAAGGTGCCGCCGCGGGCCTCGGCCCGCGCCTGCAGGTTGCTGAGACCGCTGCGCCGTTCCCGGGCAGGGTCGAGCCCACGACCGTCGTCGCCGACCTCGATGACGATGCGGCCGTCGCGCACCTCCACCCGCACCTCGGCGTGCGAGGCGCGTGCGTGCCGGACGACGTTCGAGAGCGCCTCGCGCACGACCGCGGCGGCCTCCGGTGCGAGTTCGGCGGGGACGTCGTGATCGACGGGACCGCGGAAGACGAGCCGCGGCGGCTCAGCGAGAAGGGCGCGATACTCTCCGACGACGTCGACGATACGATCGCGCAGTGTGACGCCGCCCACGTCGTCGTGCTGCAGCGCGAAGATCGCGGTGCGGATCTCGGCGATCGCCTCATCGAGGGCGTCGATCTGCGCCGAGAGCCGGTCGCCCAAGCGCGGATCATCGACACCGGCCGAGACGACCTGCAGCTGCATCCCGGCGGCGAACAGGCGCTGGATCACGTTGTCGTGCAGATCGCGGGCGATACGGCCGCGATCCTCCAGCAGGGCGAGCCGGTGGCGGTCGGCACGCGCACGGCTGAGCTCCCCGGCGAGGTCCGCGACGGAGGCCAGCGCGGTCGTGCGACGGATGTCGTCGTCGCTGAACGGCCGTTCACGCAGGTGACGGGCCAGCAGCACTCCCACATCCGCGCCGTCCTGGCCACCGAGGCTCACCACGAATGCATCGCCGAACCGCACGGTCTCGCCCTCGAATGTCGGCAGCGCCACCTCGGGGAGCACCGTGGCGCCCGTCGCGAGCAGGGCGCGGGCGACCCGATCGTGGCCGGGCAGCTCCACACTCTCCAGCTGGCGCGCCATGGCGTCGCCGCGCACGATCTGCAGCCGCACGGTGCCGCGTTCGGTGGACGTGATGATCGCCACGAGCGCCGCACCCGTCAGCATCGGCAGCTGCTCCGCGAGCAATCGGTAGGGCCTCTCGTCGTCGACCTCGAGGAAGGCCGCGCGCACCTCGGCAGTCGCCGCGGCCCAGCGCTCCCGCAGCCGGGCGGCCTCGTACAACCGCGCCTTCTCGATAGCGATGCCCGCCGTCACGGCGAGCGAGCGCAGGAGCTCCGTGTCTTCCTCGGTGAAATGGCCGTCCGGATGCTCGGCCAGGTAGAGGTTGCCGAACATCTCCTCGCGGACGCGGATCGGGACGCCGACGAAGCTGTCCATGTGGGGATGGTGCGCGGGGAATCCGGTGAATCGCGGATCGGCGACGACATGGTCGACCCGCACGCTCTCGGACACGATGGCTCCCAGCAGGCCGCGCCCGCGCGGCGGGTGCCCCATCCGCGCCGCGGTCTTCTCGTCGATCCCGACGTGCACGAAGTCGACGATCGCACCGTCGGCGCCCAGCACGCCGATCGCGCCGTATCGCGCGCCGACGAGGTCGACGGCCGACTCGACGATCTCGCGCAGCACGGAGTGCAGATGGATGTGGCCGACGATCGCCTGGTTGAGCGAGAGCAGGCTGCGCAGTCGCGCCTCGATGTCGGCCACGGTCCCCTCCCCTGGTGTCGCGCCCAAGTCTAGGTGCGCCCCCGTCGGCGGCCACCCGCCGCCGCCGTGACTACTGCCCCCTCGCCGGTCCCCGGCCGCCCCTCGCCGGTCCGCGGCCGCCCTCCGCACCCCGGTTCGCCTGTCACAGATCGAGCCGGCGGGCTCGATCTGTGACAGGCGAACAAAACGGCGACCCCCGACGACCGGCGCGTTGTGCTCCAGGCCCGGTTCACAGCATCCGGAACGCCGCGGGCGGCACACTGGCCTGGTGGCCCACCCGAAGGAGAGCGCCGTGCCCGCGTCCGAGTCCTCTGCAACGCCCGCACCCGTGTCCGCGCCCGAGCTCGATCCGCGGCTGCGCGCGGCGATCGACGACGACCTCGTCGCGCTCCGCCAGGGCGCCGCGCTCTGGTCGCGCTCGAGCATCGTCGAGCGCATTCGCGCACTCTCGGCCACGAGGGATGCGGTCGGCACCGCGGCCGCGGACTGGGCCGGCATCGCCGCGCGCGCGAAGGGGCTCGCGCCCGACCACCCGCTCCGCGGCGAGGAGTGGCTCTCGGGCCCGTACGCCGTGCTCGGCGCACTCGACGGCTACCTCGCGACGCTGCGCCGGATCGCCGCCGGCGGCAGCCCGCTCGACGGGGTGCGGCTCGACCGGGCGCCGGGCGACCGCATCCGCGCGCACGTCTTCCCTCGCGAACCCATCGACAACCTCCTGCTGTCGGGATTCACGGGCGAGATCTGGCTGCGCCCCGGCACCGACGCCTCCACAGCCATCCGCCGCGCCGGGCTCGCGCAGGTCACCCCCCACGCTGCGGGCGTGGGACTCGTCCTCGGCGCGGGCAACATCTCCGCGATCCCGGTCCTGGACGTGCTGTACGAGCTGCTCGCCTTCGACCGCGTGAGCCTGCTCAAAGTCAACCCCACCCAGGACGCCCTCGTGCCGGTCTTCGAGCGTGCGCTCGCGCCGCTGATCGGTCGAGGCCTCGTGCGGATCGTGCGCGGCGGCGGCGATGTCGGCGCCTACCTCACCGCTCACGAGGGCATCGAGCACGTGCACATCACGGGCTCCGCCGCGACCTTCGACGCGATCGTGTGGGGCGACCGCGATCGCACGACCGACGAACCGCAGCTGAAGGCCCCCATCACCGCCGAGCTCGGCGGGGTGTCCCCGATCATCGTGGTGCCGGGCGAGTGGACCGACGCCGACCTCCGCTTCCAAGCGGCCCACATAGCGACGATGCGGCTGCACAACAGCGGTCACAACTGCATCGCCGGTCAGGTCGTGCTGATGAGCGCGGACTGGCCGCAGCGGGAGCAGTTCCTGCGGGCGCTGCACGAGGCCTACCGCGATGCTCCGGCCCGGCCGGTCTGGTACCCCCGCGCCGACGAGCGGCTCCACGCGCTCACGGTGACGTATCCGAGCGCCGAGTGGTCGGCCGGGCACAGCCGTGCGCTCGTGCAGGTGGCGCCGGGCGAGGATGCCACCGAACTGGAGACCACGGAGTACTTCGCCCCCGTGCTGGGTGTCGTGGAGCTGGCCGGCACGGGTCAGGAGTTTCTCGACGCCGCCGTCGCGCACGCGAACGAGTCGCTCGCGGGCACGCTCGGTGCCAACGTCATCGTCGACCCCGACACCGAGGATGCGATGGGGGCCGGCTTCGAGCGGGCGATCGCCGAGCTCCGCTACGGCGGCATCGCGATCAACGCGTGGACCGGCGTGCTGTTCGCGACGCCCGTGCTCAGTTGGGGTGCCTTTCCGGGCTCGGACGTGCGGGAGGTCGGATCGGGGATCGGCGTGGTCCACAACACCTCGCTGCTGGCCGACGTCGAACGCTCGGTGCTGCGAGGCCCCTTCCGCCCGTTTCCGCGCTCGCTCGGTCCGGGACGCTTCTCGGTGCTGCCCACTCCGCCGTGGTTCGTCTCCGCACGCACGGCGGCGGCCGTGAGCGAGGGCCTCACCCGCTACCGGGTCGACCGCAATCCGCTCGGTCTCGCCCTCACCCTCATCCGGGCGATGGGAGCCTGACCCTCACGCGAACCGGTCGGTAGCCGCCCGCAGGGCCGCCGCGATCCCGGGCTCGGATGCGGAGTGCGAGGCGTCGTCCACGACCACCAGCTCCGACTCGGGCCACGCACGGTGCAGGTCCCACGCGGTCATGATCGGCGTGCAGACGTCGTAACGCCCCTGGACGATGACCGCGGGGATGTGGCGGATGCGGTCCACTTCCTCGATCAGCTGGCCCTCGCGCAGCCATCCGTGGTTCACGAAATAGTGGTTCTCGATGCGCGCGAACGCGGTGGCCGCATCCGGATCCGTCATCGATGCCACCAGCTCCGGGTCGGGACGCAGCGTGAGCGTCGACGCCTCCCACCGGGTCCACGCGAGCGCGGCGGGCCGGTGCACGGCCGGGTCCGCGTCGAACAGGCGGCGGTGGTAGGCCTCGATCATCCGACTGCGCTCGAGCACCGGGATCTCGGCGACGTAGCCCTCCCACAGGTCGGGGAAGATCGCCGAGGCGCCGCCCTCGTAGAACCACTCGAGTTCGTGCCGGCGAAGCGTGAAGATGCCGCGCAGCACGAGCTCGGTGACGACCTCGGGGTGCGCCTGGGCGTAGGAGAGCGCGAGGGTGGACCCCCAGGAGCCGCCGAACACCTGCCAGCGCTCGATTCCGAGATTGCGACGCAGGAGTTCGAGGTCGGCGACCAGGTGCCAGGTCGTGTTGAACCGCAGATCGGCTGCGGGGTCGCTCGCGTGCGGGGTGGACTTGCCGCATCCGCGCTGATCCAGCAGGACGATCCGGTAGCGCTCCGGATCGAAGAAACGCCGATGCCAGGGCGAGGTGCCTCCGCCGGGACCGCCGTGCAGGAAGACGACCGGCTTGCCCTCCGGGTTGCCGGACTGCTCCCAGTAGATGCGCTGACCGTCGCCGACCAGCAGTTCTCCGCTCTCGTAGGGCTCGATCGGCGGGTACAGGATGTCGTCGAGCTCGGAGACCGTCATATCCTCACGGTACCTTGCCACCCCATCGTGTCCGCGGATGCGCTAAGGGGCTCATCGAGATGTGTCCGTTGTGAGCCTGCTCGTATGCTCATCGCATGAGCACAGCTGCGCCCACCACGATCACCATCACCGGCGCCGGGGGACAGATCGGCTACGCGCTGCTGTTCCGCATCGCGGCAGGCGACATGCTGGGCCCCGACAGGCCGGTCAGGCTGCGTCTGCTGGAGATCCGCCAGGGGCTGCGCGCCGCCGAGGGCGCGGCCCTGGAGCTTCAGGACGGCGCGTTCGAGCTGCTGCGCGACGTCGAGGTCACGGAGGATCCGGCCGTGGCGTTCGACGGCTGCAACATCGCTCTGCTCGTCGGCGCTCGCCCGCGCGGGCCCGGCATGGAGCGCGCCGACCTCCTCGCCGCGAACGCGGGAATCTTCGGCCCCCAGGGTGCGGCGATCGCGGCGCACGCCGCATCCGACGTCCGCGCCCTCGTGGTGGGCAACCCCGCGAACACGAATGCTCTGATCGCCTCGGCTGCGGCCCCCGACGTGCCCGCCGAACGCTTCGCCGCGCTCACCCGCCTCGACCACAACCGCGCCGTCGGTCAGCTCGCCGAGGCGCTCGGCGTCGGCGTGTCCGCCGTGCGCGACGTGGCGATCTGGGGCAACCACTCCGCCACCCAGGTTCCCGACGTGACGCACGCGACGATCGACGGTGCCCCCGCCCTTGACGTGCTCACCGCGCGCTTCGGCGACGAGGATGCGGCGATCCGCTGGCTCGACGACGAGTTCACCCCGCGGGTGGCGAAGCGCGGGGCGGAGATCATCGAGGTGCGCGGCTCCTCCTCCGTCGCCTCAGCGGCGAACGCAGCGATCTCCCACATCCGCGACGACGTCGAGGGCACGCGACTGGGCTGGACCTCCGCTGCGGTCGTCTCCCACGGCGAGTACGGCGTGCCGGAGGGTCTCTTCAGCTCCTTCCCGGTGCGCTCGGACGGCAGCGGCTACCGCATCGTCGAGGGGCTGGAGGTTCCCGCTCGCATCCGCCGCCGTCTGGACGCCTCGGTCGCCGAGCTCGCCGACGAGCGCGAGGCCGTGCGTGCGCTGGGAGTGATCTGACGTGGAGCATCTGGCCGTCATCGTCGGCGGCATCATCGTCGTCGCCATCGTGACGGCCCTGGGCCGGCGGCTCAACATCGCCGGCCCCCTCGTCCTCGTCGCCATCGGACTCGTGCTGGCCGCCCTGCCGTTCGTCCCCGACATCCCCGAGGTCGATCCCGAATGGATCCTCGTGGGCGTGCTCCCGCCCCTGCTGTACTCGTCGGCCGTGCAGCTTCCGGCGATCGAGTTCCGCCGCGACTTCACCCCGATCGCGGGGTTGTCGGTCGTGCTGGTGGTGGGAAGCGCCGTCCTGCTCGGATTCTTCTTCACCTGGGTGATCCCGGGCCTCGACCTCGGCCTCGGCATCGCCCTGGGCGCGATCCTCTCGCCGACGGATGCGGTCGCCACCTCGATCGTGAAACGGATGGGCATCTCCACGCGCGTCACGACGATGCTCGAGGGCGAGAGTCTGCTCAACGACGCGACGGCCCTGGTGCTGCTGCGCACCTCGACCGCCGCGATCGCCGCCGGATTCTCGTTCGGCGATGCCATCCTGTCGTTCCTGTGGGCGGTGCTGATCGCGCTCGTGATCGGCGGACTCGTCGGCTGGGTCAACCTGCGCGTGCGCACATGGGTCGGCCACTCGGCGGCGAACACCGCCATCAGCTTCGCGATCCCCTTCATCGCGTACCTGCCCACGGAAGAGCTCAACGGCTCGGGACTCGTGGCCGCCGTGGTCGCGGGCATCGTCACCGGGCAGGGCGCGGCCAGACGCTTCTCTCCCGAGCAACGGCTGTCGGAAGAGGCCAACTGGCGCACGATCGAGCTCGTCCTCGAAGGCGGCGTCTTCCTCGTCATGGGGCTGGAGCTCACCGACGTCGTCAACAAGAACCTGACCGAGCACGACGGCCTCTGGCACGGCACCTGGCTCGCGCTGTCCGCCATCGGCATCATCGTCGCCGTGCGCGGCGTGTACGTGGCCTTCCTCATCTGGCAGCAGGGACGACGAGCGCGGCGGTTCGCCGGCTTCGACATCGCGCGCGTCGACAACAGGCTGCAGGAGATGGCCGACGGCACGGTGCCGATCGAGAGATCGAACCCGGAGCGGGCGATGCGCCGCATCCCGTTGATCCGGAAGCGACTCGCGCGCCTCGGCGCCGACCTGGACTACTACCGCTCCTCGCCGCTCGGGTGGAAGCACGGCACGATCATCGTCTGGGCCGGGATGCGGGGCGTCGTGACCCTCGCCGCGGCGCAGACTCTCCCGCGGGACACCGACCACCGGCCTCTGCTCATCTTCGTCGCGTTCATGGTGGCGATCATCAGCCTGCTCCTGCAGGGCTTCACCCTGCCGGCACTGGTGCGCCTGCTCCGGATCCCGTCGGAGTCGGCCGGACCGACGCGGGAGGAGCAGCGGCGCCTGGACGATGTGCTGCGCGAGGCCGCGTCCGAGCGACTGCAGGACGAGGATCTGCGCCGGCGCGACGGGACGGCGTTCAGCGAGCGCATCCTCACCCGGGTGGGAGCGCGACTCGTGGACCCGCCCGACGACGAGATGACGGCAGCCGCGCGCGAGGTGCTGGAGCTGCGCCTCGAGATGATCGACGCGATGCGCGAGCGCCTGCTCGAGGCGGGGTCGTCGGGGTCGTTCAGCACGGCCGCGCTGCGCCACGCCCTCGCGGAGCTCGACGCCGACCAGATCAGCCTCGAACTGCGCCTGGCGGACGAGACGGGCGACGAGTGACACCGTCACCCGATCCGGGGGAGAATGGACGCATGATCAGCGAGGGGACGGGCGACGACGCTGGTGCGGGTTCCGATCCCGCGACCGCGCCGCTGCACCTGCCCCACACGGCGGCCGACTGCCCCAAGTGCTTCACGGAGCTGCAGTCCGACCGCAACTGGTGGCGTGCGCGACCGACCGGTGCGCGCCTGGTGGGCCTCGTGGTGAACCGCGACGACATGCCCTCGGTGGTCGAACAGCGCGCCGAGCTGACGCGCTTCGGGGTGCCCATCGACGGCTTCCGACACCCCGCCCCCGACATCCTCGAGTCGTGGGAGGAGCGCCTGGGTCGCCTGTTCGGGCGCCTCACACGCGGCGACGTCCTCGTGGTGGCGAGCGTTCATGCGCTGGGCCGCAACATCGACGAGGAGACCCGCACGGTCGCGGAGCTTCGCCGACGCGGCGTGATGGTGAAGGTGCTGGGCCACTCGGGCCGTCACCTGTTCGACACCGGCCGCTGACGCCGAGCGCGTTTCGTCTCGCCCGCGGCTCGCTCAACGACCGATGCTGCGGCTCGCTCAGCGACCGGTGCCCGTGGCTTGCTCAACGACCAGTGATCGTGGCCCGCTCAACGAGCAGCGCGCCAGCAGCCGGCGACGTGGTCGTCGACGAGTCCGGCGGACTGCATCAGGGCGTACATCGTCGTGGGGCCGACGAAACGGAAGCCCCGCCGGCGTAGCTCCTTGCTGAGCGCGGTCGATTCGGCCGTCGTGGCCGGGACCGCAGCGAAGGACGCGGGCGGCACGTGCCCTTCCGGCGAGAACGACCAGATCAGCGTGTCGAGATCACCCGGCGACATGGCCTTGACCAGACGCGCGTTGCCGGTGACGGCCTCGATCTTGGCCCGGTTGCGCACGATGCCCGCGTCGCCCATCAACCGCTCGATGTCGACCTCGTCGAAGGCGGCGACCGCATCCGGCTCGAACCCGGCGAACACCTCGCGGAAGCGCGGACGCTTTCGCAGGATGGTGATCCAGCTGAGCCCGGCCTGGAACCCCTCGAGGCTCATCTTCTCGAACAGCGGCCGATCACCGTGAAGCGGGGTGCCCCACTCCTCGTCGTGGTAGCGCAGGTACTCGGGATCGGCTCCGGCCCACGCGCAACGCGCAACCCCGTCCTCTCCCACGATGATGTCGGTCATCCACCCACGCTATCCGCGGGCGCCGACACCGCTCAGCGCTTCTTCTGCAGCGACTTCTCCGACACCGGCGCCTCACCGGATGCGGCGAGATCCGCGTAGTACGCGTGCGCCTCGTCCTGTCGCTGCTGCTCCGCGCCCGACGCGATGTGTGCACGGATGTGCTCGGGCTCGAAGCCCCACGCGTCCACGAGGTCCTGCGCGTGCGGGCGGAGCCGGGCCGAGAGGCGACCGATGTAGCGCGACACGGAACCTGCGCGCTGAGCCGAGAGGCGACCGTTGATGAGGTACCACGAGAGGTGCTTCTCGATGAGGCTCATCCCGAAGAGATCGCGCAGCCACGTGAGAACGCGCAGCGTGCCGTCGTCGCCGATGCGGTGCACGGCGTCGGTGAAGGCCTCCCACTGCAGCAGCTCACCGTGTGCACGAGCGGCCTCGATGAGGTCGTACTGGCACTCGTTGAACAGCGCGGCGGCCTCGGCGGCGGGCAGCTTCGCCGCCGGACGCAGTCGCGCCGCGACGTCGGCGACCATCTGCTGCACGCGTCCCGCCAGTAGCTCGAACTGCTGGTCCTCGCGCAGCCCGAGCTCGACCGAGCGCGCGGTCGAGCCGAGGTCGGCGAGCGACTGTCCGAGCTGACGAAGGCCCGCTCCATGGAACACCTTGCCCGCCGTGCTGCCGACGGCGAAGCGGGCGAGCGCGGCCGCATCCTTGCCCTTGAACTGCGAGGCGTAGTCCGAGAGCAGACGCTTGCCGACGAGCTGGAGGAGCACGTTGTTGTCACCCTCGAACGTCACATACACGTCGAGGTCGCTGCGCAGACCGACGAGCCGGTTCTCGGCGAGGAAGCCGGCGCCGCCGCTCGCCTCGCGGCACTCCTGCAGGATGTCGAGCGCGTTCCACGTCGACAGGGGCTTGAGCGCCGCCGCGAGCGTCTCGAGATCCTCGCGCTCTTCGGAGGTGTCGGTGCGACCGGAGAACACGCCGTCGAACTTCTTCAGGAACTCGTCGTGTGCGAAGGCCTGCGCGTACACCGTGGCCAGGCGCGGCAGGAGACGGCGCTGGTGCTTGCCGTAGTCGAGCAGGGTCACCTCGGGCGTCCCTGCCCCGGAATCGAACTGCCGGCGCTGGTTGGCATAGGTGACGGCGATCTTGAGCCCGAGGGCGGCAGCCGTGGTGGCCGCACCGTCGAGCGAGACGCGGCCCTGCACGAGCGCGCCGAGCATCGTGAAGAAACGGCGGCCGGGGCTCGCGATCTCGCTCGAGTACGTGCCGTCGGCGGCGACGTCGCCGTAGCGGTTGAGAAGGTTCTCGCGGGGGATGCGGACGTGGTCGAAGTGCAGGCGGCCGTTGTCGATGCCGTTGAGACCGCCCTTGACGCCGTCATCCTCACCGCCGACACCCGGCAGGAAGTCGCCGGCCTCGTCACGAATCGGAACGAAGAAGCAGTGGACGCCGTAGTTGACGCCGCCGGTGATCAGTTGGGCGAAGACGGTGGCCGCACGCCCGTGCACCGCCGCGTTGCCGAGGTAGTCCTTCCACGCACCGCGGAACGGCGTGTGGATGACGAACTCCTCCGTGTCGGCGTCGTACGTCGCGGTCGTGCCGATCGCGGCCACATCCGAGCCGTGGCCGGTCTCGGTCATCGCGAAGGCACCCGGCAGCTTCAGCGTCACGACGTCGGCGAGCCACTTGTCGTGGTGCTTCTTGGTGCCGAGCTGCTGGATGGCGGCACCGAAGAGCCCCCACTGCACGCCGGCCTTGATCTGCAGGCTGGGGTCGGCGAGCACGAGCTCCTCGAAGCCGGCGATGTTCGCGCCGTTGTCACCGAGACCGCCGTACTCGACGGGGTAGGCGCGCGCGGACACGCCCTGCTCGACGATGAGTCCCAGCTGACCGAAGACACGGTCGCGGTGCTCGGCGACGGTCTGCCCGTCGATCCGCCAGAACGCCGGGTCCTTGATCATCTCGCGCGCCTCACGGCGCGTCTTGCCCCATGTGCCGAGCAGCATCTCGGTCACGGCGGGCAGGTCGATGCGCGGCTCGGCGGCTTCTGCCGCGGAGTGCGCCGCCGTGGGCGCACCTCCGGCGGGGGTGCGACGGTTGGTCGCAGGCTTGGCGGGACGGACGACGGCGTCGGTCATGGCATCACCCTTCGGTGGGACAGAGGAAGACGATCTCGACCGTAGGAGCACGACAACACCATCCCAACTCGCTTGCAGGACATCGACAACCCGTTGCCGCCCCGTCGCCCCGTGTGCTTGTGTGCGCACTACATCCCCGCTCGACGGCGGCGGGGATATAGTGCGGGGCCTCCGCATCCACGTCTCGGCGCCACTGAGCGCCGTCGCCGCCGGTTCGGTGGCGGCAAGACGCGGGTGCGCAGGCGCCACACCCGCAATTCGGCGCCACCGAACCCGGTGGGATGCGGGTGTCGGCGGGCGAGGGCAGGATGGGCGGCGGGAGGGGTGCCATGACGGTGGAACTGCGCGCGTGGTCGGCGGAGGATCTCCCCGTGCTCGAGCGGGCGAACACTCCCGAGATGACGCGCCTCCTCGGCGGCCCCGAGACGCCCGAGCAGGTCATGGCGCGTCACGAGAAGTATCTGCGCTTGTGGCGCTCGGGCGAGGCTGAGATGTACCGCATCGACCTCGACGACGAGCCGGTCGGAGCGATCGGCTTCTGGCAGGCGGAACACGAGGGGACTCACGCATACGAGGCCGGGTGGGGTGTCGAGCCCGCATGGCAGGGTCGCGGCATCGCGCGCGAGGCGCTCCGCCTGCTGATCGCCCGGGTGCGCGAGCGTGGTGACCGGCAGCTGCTCGTCGCCTACCCCGGCGCCGAGAACGCCGCATCCAACGCGCTCTGCCGCACGACGGGGTTCATACAGGGACGCACGTTCACCGAGCCCTGGCGTGGCGGCGAGCTCACCGTGACCGCCTGGGCGCTCGACATGTCGCCGCTCGATCTCGCGGGCCGCATCCCCGACCTCGACGAGCGTTTCGTCGACACGCTCGACCGCGAGATCTGGTCGCCGTACTACCTGCCGCACTGGTCGAGTCGGGATGCGGCGAGCGCGCGCTGGCGCACCGGGCCCGACGGGCTCGAATTGCGCATCGACGAAGACACGGCACCCTGGGCTCCGGAGTGGGACGGCGAGGTGCGCGTCGCGCACCTGCAGACCGGGCAGCGCTCCGGACCCGTCGGCAGTGCCGATGGACAGCACCGCTTCCGCGAGGGTCTCGTCGTGCGCGAACAGCAGCCGGAGCAGCGGCTGCACCTGGTACGCCACGGCGTGATCGAGGTTCGACTGTCGGCGGTGCGCGATCCGCGGGCGCTCTCAGCGCTCTGGCCCATCGGCTTCGAGGATGCCCCCGAACGCTCGGGAGAGATCTGCGTGTGCGAGATCTTCGGCGACGAGATCGACGATGACGGCGGCTGGGTCTGCGTCGGCGTCAAGGCGCAGCACGACCCCGCACTGCGCGACGCCTTCGAGAAGGTACGCGTCACGGGAGATCTGACCACCCCACACGACTACGCGGTCGAATGGTCGCCCGACCGCATCCGCTTCTTCATCGACGGCCGGTGGGTCAAGACGGTCGCACAGGCGATCGACTACCCGATGCAGCTCATGCTCGACCTCTACGACCTGCCACGGGCGCCGCGCGCCGCCTCCACGTATCCGATGCGGATGCGGGTGGAACGCATCCGCACCTTCCCGGCTCAGCCGGCGGCCTGAACATCCGGCTCTACAACGGGAGCCGCGTCATGGCCGCCTGGATGGCGACCGCCGCGGCACCCCGCGCCCAGGCACGGAATCCCGAGTCATCGACGTGGATGTCGACGGGCTCGCTCTGCGGGTCCCGGCCCGCCGCGACAGCGGCACGGACCTCCGCCTCGGCGATCGGGAACAGCCCGATCCCCTCACCGGCGAGCACCACGGCCGACTGGAGGGAGAAGTTCAGCGCCAGGGCGATCATCCGACCGAGCGCCTGCCCCGCGGCGTCGACCACCGCACGGGCAGCGGGCTCGCCCGCGGCGGCCAAGCGCAGCGTCTCGGCGTAGTCGACCGACTCGCCCCTGGCCGCCGACACCTGCGCCGCGATGGAGCCCGCGGAGAGCATCGCCTGCGCACAGCCGCGATGGCCATCGGAGCAGACGGGACCGTAGGGATCGAGCGGGATGTGCCCACCGGTGCCGACCGTGGCGTCGGCCGTGCGCACGACCTGACCGTCCACGACGAGCCCGTAGCCCACGCCCGCACCGATCGTCACCGTCACGAAGCCGTCGAGGCCACGCCCGGCGCCGAACCATCGCTCCGCCTCGGTGAGCGCGACGAGGTCGTTCTCGACGACGACGGGAAGCCCGAGCGCCGCCTCGACGCGGGCACCCAGGTCGACGTCGTGCCACTGCAGGAAGGGCGCGTGGCGCACCACGCCGTCGCGCGCGTTTCCGCCGAGGGCGATACCGACGCCGACGATCCCCTCGAGGGCGAGCTCCGCCACGGCCGCGCGGATCTGCGCGACGACGGCATCGGGGTCACGATCCACGAGCGGATGCTCGCACTCGGCCAGCAGTTCCGCGCGGATATCGGTGCCGACCGCGAACAGACGATCGCCGGTGAGTTTGATACCCACGAATCTGCCGAGATCGGGGGCGATGTCGAGCGGGCGGGACGGCCGGCCGATCGAACCGTCGGCGACGTCATCGAGCTCGATGATCACTCCGCCGTCGAGCAGCGGTTTGGCGAGTCTGGTGAGGCTGGCCGGCGAAAGCCCGAGCCTTCCGGTGAGCTCGCGGCGCGAGAGAGGGCCGTGGATCAGAACGGCGCGAGCGAGCGCGGCCTCGCTGTCACTCATCACACCACCCTCACTTTCGTTTCATTGTGGCACAAAACATTCGAGAATGAGCGGTAGATCTTCGACTTGAGCCCTCTTGACCGTCTATTTATTTTCGTGTTAGAACTAACACCATGCTCGACACCGACAGTGACGTCTTGGCCGCCACCCCTCCCGGACACGCGTCCGGCGTCGTCCACCTGCGTCGCGGCGGCACCAGCGTCGTCATCGACCTCGCGGCGGAACCGCACCCGGCGATCGTGCACTGGGGCGACGACCTCGGCGACTGCTCGCCGCGCACTCTCGAATCCCTTGCGATCGCGACGCGCGCGCAGCGGGTGTCGGGCGGCCTCGACACCACCGCGCGACTCACGCTCGCGCCCACCGAGGCCGCCGGCTGGCTCGGGACGCCCTCGGTCGAGGGGCACCGCGACGGCCGCGCCACGAGCGCACTGTTCACGCTGCGTCAGGCCGCCGCGACCGAGACCGCCCTGCGGGTCGACCTCACCGACGACGAGAGCGCGCTCGCACTGCGCGTCGACCTGTCCGTGGGCGCGGCGGGCCTGGTGCGCCAGCGCCTCACCCTGACCAACACGGGACCCACCGACTACACCGTGCAGACCCTGCAGTCCCTGCTGCCCGTGCCCTGGGATGCCACCGAGATCCTCGACACGACGGGCCGCCATCTGCGCGAACGGTCGGCGCAGCGCCACGAGCTCACGTTCGGCACGCACCTGCGCGAGAGCCGTCGCGGCCGTCCCGGTGCGGATGCGACGCTGCTGCTGGCCGCCGGCCGCCCGGGCTTCGGCTTCGAGAGCGGGCGGGTGCACGCGGTGCATCTGGCCTGGAGCGGCAACCAGCGCGTGCTCGCCGAGCGCACCACGACGGGCGAGGCATTCCTCGGCGCCGGCGAGCTCTACGGCCCGGGCGAGATCGTCCTCGCCCCCGGCGAGCAGATCGCCGCTCCCGAGGTGCTCGGCTCGTGGGGCGACGGGCTGAACGAGCTGGCGGCGCGGTTCCACGACGAGTGGCGCGCGCGCCCGCAGCACCCGCGCCGCCCGCGCCCGGTCACCCTCAACACGTGGGAGGCCGTCTACTTCGACCACTCGCTCGACAAGCTGATCGCGTTGGCCGACGCCGGTGCACGCCTGGGCGTCGAGCGCTACGTGCTCGACGACGGCTGGTTCCGTCACCGCCGCGACGACACGGCGGGCCTCGGCGACTGGTACGTGGACGACACCGTCTGGCCCGAGGGTCTCGGACCGATCGTCGACCACGTCACGGGACTCGGCATGGAGTTCGGCCTCTGGTTCGAGCCCGAGATGGTCAACCCCGACAGCGACCTGGCCCGCTCGCACCCCGAGTGGCTGTTCCGCGGCCGCTCGACTCTGCCGCCGGCCGCCCGTCAGCAGCAGGTCCTGAACCTCGCGCACCCCGGCGCGTACGCCTACCTCGCCGAGCGCATCGCCTCGATCCTCGCCGAGTACCGGATCTCCTACATCAAGTGGGATCACAACCGCGACCTGGTGGATGCCGCATCCGGCCCCGGCGGAGCACGTCAGGTGCACGCCCACACCCTGGCGGTGTACCGCCTGATCGACCAGCTGAAGGCGACGCACCCTGGCCTCGAGATCGAGAGCTGCGCGTCGGGCGGCGCGCGCGTCGACCTGGGCATCCTCGACCGCACCGACCGGATCTGGACGAGCGACTGCCTCGACCCGGTCGAGCGGCTCGAGAACCAGCGCTACACCGGCCTGGTCGTGCCGCCCGAGATGATGGGCATGCATCTGACCACGCCCCACGTGCACTCCACGGGTCGCACCGTATCGCTCACGATGAGCGGCGCAGTCGCCCTGTTCGGCCACTTCGGCATCGAGTGGGACGTCACGACGCTCTCCGACGCGGATGCGGCATCGGTCGCCGACTGGGTGGCCCTGTCGAAGCGGGTGCGCCCCCTGGTCGCGACCGGCCACGTCGTGAACGTCGACACGACGGATCCCGGTCTCGACGTGCGCGGCATCGTCGCTCCGGACCGGGATGTGGCGTTCTTCACGATCTCGCAGACGCAGACCCTCATCTCGTCGCCCACCGGCCGCGTGCGGTTCCCCGGGCTCGACGAGCAGCGAGAGTACCGCATCCGCCTCGTCACTCCCGGCGGCATCGTGTCCGAGCCCGCGCAGTCGCCGCTGGCATGGGCGCACCACGACACCGTGCTCACCGGCCGCCAGCTCGCACGCGTGGGCGTCCGCCCGCCCGTACAGAACCCCCAGCAATCCGTCGTCGTCGAGATCTCGCTCGCCGACGAGACCGACGTAGACTCCGCCGCCTGATCAGGCGGCACATCACCCAGCGCAAGGAGGCGCGCACCATGAGAAAACGCATCATCCGCACCGCCGCCGCGGTCATCGGCCTCGCGGGGCTGGTCGCCGTGGCCGGCGGCTGCGCCGCGAATCCGTCGAACGGGGTGACCACACTCGACTTCTTCCAGTTCAAGGGAGAGGCACTCGAGGACTTCGCCGAGATCATCGACGCGTTCGAGGCCGAGAACCCCGACATCCGCGTCGTCCAGAACCAGGTCGCGGACTCCGAAACGCTGATCCGCACGCTGCTGGTGAAGGACCGCACGCCCGACGTGATCACGCTGAACGCCAACGGCAACTTCGGCAAGCTCGCCGAGGCCGGGGTGTTCTACGACTTCTCGGACGAGCCCGTGCTCGACACCATCAACCCCGGCGTGCAGGAGATCCTCGCCCAGCTGGGCACCGCACCCGGCGAGGTGAACAGCCTCGGCTATGTGAACAACGCCAACGGCATCATCTACAACCGCGCGATCTTCCAGGAGCAGGGCCTCGACGTTCCCGAGACCTGGGACGAGCTCATCGCGCTGTGCGAGACGCTCGTCGAGCGCGGCATCACGCCGTTCGCGACGTCGCTCGCCGAGAACTGGACGGCGATGCCCTCGTGGAACGGCATCGGTGCGTACTACAGCCAGGACGGCTTCTTCGACGAGATGCGCGCCGAAGGGGAGGACGTCGGCGCCGATGCACAGGTGTCGTTCGAGAAGGACTTCCCGGAGGCGATGGCCCGCCAGGCCGAGCTCTTCCAGTACTCGCAGGACGGCTATCGCGGCGCCTCGTACGACGACAGCACTTCGCTGTTCGCCCAGGGCGGGGCGGCCATGATGCTGCAGGGCATCTGGGCGCTCAGTCCGGTCAAGGCCGTGAACCCCGACATCGAAGCGGCGATCTTCCCGTACCCGGTGCCGGAGGATCCTGCCGATCGGATGCTGGTGTCCGGCGTCGACGTCACCGTCACCATGGCGCGCGACACCCCGCACCGCGAAGAGGCGCTGCGCTTCATCGAGTACCTCTTCCGCCCCGATGTGATCGAGCGTTTCGCCGCCTCGCAGACGATGGTGCCTTCGGTCATCGGCGCCGAGCTGAGCGACGATCCCGCGCTGCAGTCGATCGCCCCCTACTTCGACGAGGGGAAGATCACCGGCTTCATCGACCATCAGGTGCCCACCGCGATCCCCCTGACGGGCATCGTGCAGCAGTTCCTGTACGACGACGACGCCTCCGGCGCGCTGCGCACCCTCGACAACGAGTGGCGCAAGGTCGCCGCGCGCACGATTACCCCGACGGAGGACTGAGATGGCCACCCTCACCGCATCCGGGCCGTCCGCCCGCACGAAACTCGCGCCGCGAGCCTTCTACTGGTTCGTCTGGCCGGCCGTGATCGCCTTCGCGGCGTTCCACACCCTGCCGGTGATCATCGGCGTGTTCTTCAGCTTCACGAACTACGCGGGCTACGGCACGTGGGACTTCGTGGGCATCGCGAACTACGTGAACATCTTCCGCGACGACCGCGTGCTGCAGGCCTACGGATTCTCGTTCCTGTTCGCGATCGTCGCGACCGTGCTGACGAACGCGATCGCCCTCGCGATCGCGATGGGACTGAACGCGAAGATCCGCGCACGGAACTTCTGGCGCGGCGTCTACTTCGTGCCCTACATCCTGGCGGTGCTGGTCGTCGGCTACGTCTTCCAGTTCCTGTTCTCGAACTCGCTGCCCAAGATCCTGTCGGGCATCCCGCTGTTCGCCGACAACATCCTCACCAACCCCGATCTCGCCTGGACCGCCGTGGTGGCGCTCGCGGTCTGGCAGGCCTGCGCGTTCTCGATCATCATCTACCTCGCCGGACTCCAGACCATCCCCGGCGAGCTGTACGAGGCCGCATCCATCGACGGCGCCTCGACGGGCCGTCAGTTCCGCTCGATCACCTTCCCGCTCATCAGCGCGTTCTTCACGATCAACGTGGTGCTGAGCCTGAAGGGGTTCCTGCAGGTGTTCGACCCGATCATCGCCCTCACCAACGGCGGACCGGGCACATCGACCGAGTCGGTGACGATGCTCATCTTCCGCGGTGGCTTCTCTGGCGGCGAGTTCGCCTACCAGACGGCGAACGCGGTGATCTTCTTCATCGTCATCACGATCGTCTCGCTCCTCCAATTCCGGGTCCTTCAGCGCAGAGAGGCCGACTTCTGATGTCCAGCTCACTCACCACCCCCATCGAGGCCGAGGACGCCACCCGCGCCGTCGTTCTCCCCCGTCGTCGCCGCCGTCGCGGAGGTGACGACGAGTCGGACACCCGCCGCACCAACTGGTGGGCGACGGCGCTCATCGCGGTCTGCTCGCTCACGGTGTTCATCCCGCTCTACCTCGCGATCTCGGTGGCGCTCAAGACGCCCGCCCAGCTCGCCGAAGGCACCGGCTTCGAGCTGCCGTGGCCGATCGACTGGCAGAACTTCGCCGTCGCCTGGCAGCGCACCGATTTCCCGCAAGCGCTGCTGACCACGGGCATCATCACGGTCGGCTCGGTCGTCTTCACACTGCTGACCAGCTCGCTCGTGGCGTACGCCCTGGCGCGCAACCTGCACCGGCCGTTCTTCAAGGGCGTGTTCTACTACCTGCTCGCGGCGCTGTTCATCCCGTTCCCGATCATCATGCTGCCGCTGGTCAAGCAGACCTCGCTCCTGGGGCTGGACAACCCCGCGGGCATGATCATCCTGTACACGATCTACGGGCTGAGCCTGAACATCTTCATCTACACGGCCTTCATCCGCTCGATCCCGATCGAGCTCGAAGAGGCCGCGCGCATGGACGGCGCATCGACGTGGCGGGTGTTCCGTCAGATCGTGTTCCCGCTGCTCATGCCGATGAACGCGACCGTCGGCATCCTCACGTGCGTGTGGGCGTGGAACGACTTCATCATGCCGCTCGTCGTGCTGACCTCGCCGTCGGATCGCACGCTCTCGCTCGCGCAGTACGTGTTCCAGGGCCAGTACAACACCGACTACACCGTGGCGTTCGCCTCGTATCTGATGGCGATGGCCCCCCTACTGATCGTCTACATCTTCTCGCAGCGGTGGGTCATCTCCGGCGTCATGCGCGGGTCGATCAAGTAGCCGCATCCACGAGGAAGGGGGCCCGCGCGCGATCGACGCCCGGGCCCCCTTCCTCGTGTCGCACGTTCCGGCTCAGCCGGCCGCGATCACCTCGAGCACGGCCTCGCCGTAGGCGTCGCGCTTCTTGGCGCCGATGCCAGTGATGCCGTCGAGGGCGGCGAGCGAATCGGGACGATGTTCGGCGAGCGCGCGCAGCGTGGCGTCGCCGAAAACGATGTACGCGGGAACCCCCTGCTCGCGTGCGGTTTGGGCACGCCATTCGCGCAGGGCCTCGAACAGTGCGCGATCACCCTCGGCCACGGCGTCGGATGCGGCGGCACGCCGCGCTCGGGGGGCCGCCGCGGGGCGGCCGATAACGTCACGCCGGAGGCGCACCGCGGTCTCGCCGCGCAGCACCCCGCCGGCTTCCTCGCCCAGTGCGAGAGTGCCGTACTCACCTCGCGCGACGAGCACGCCCCGCGCGAGGAGCTGGCGGATGACGCTGCGCCAGTCCTGATCGCTGAGGTCGGCGCCGATGCCGTACGTCGCCAGCTCGTTGTGCCGTTGCTGACGGATGCGGTCGGTGTCGGCACCGCGCAGGATGTCGATGATCTGGCCGGCCCCGAAGGACTGGTTGCGCTCCCGCTGCAGGCGCACGACCGTCGACAGGAGTTTCTGCGCCGGCACGAGGCCGTCGAAGATCTCGGGCGGGGTGAGGCACGTGTCGCAGTTGCCGCAGGGCTCGGCCTGCTCGCCGAAGTAGTTGAGCAGGTTCTGCCGGCGGCACTCGACGGTCTCGCAGAGCGCCAGCATGGCGTCGAGATGCTGCCCCATCCGGATCTTGAACGTACGGTCGCCGGGGCTCTGGTCGATGAGTCGCCGCTGCTGCACGACGTCGCCGAGCCCGTACGCCATCCAGACGACGGAAGGGTCGCCGTCGCGGCCAGCGCGGCCGGTCTCCTGGTAGTAGCCCTCGACGGACTTCGGCAGATCGATGTGCGCGACGAAACGCACATCCGGCTTGTCGATGCCCATGCCGAAGGCGATCGTGGCCACCATCACGACGCCGTCGTCGCGCAGGAACCGTGACTGGTTCGCCGCGCGGGTCTCCGCCGGCAGGCCCGCGTGGTACGGCAGGGCATCGATCCCCTGCGCACGCAGATAGTCGGCCGTCTGCTCGACGCTCTTGCGGCTCAGCGCGTACACGATGCCGGCGGAGCCCTCCGGCATCGACCGGATGAAGGCGACGAGCTGGCGGCGCGGATCGACCTTTGGCTCGATGCGGTACTGGATGTTGGGCCGATCGAAGCTCGCGACGAAGTGACGGGCGTCACCGAGCGCCAGTCGCTGAGTGATCTCTTGATGGGTCGCGCGCGTCGCCGTGGCGGTCAGCGCCATCCGCGGCACGCCAGGGAAGAGGCCGCCCAGCTCGCCGAGGGCGAGGTAGTCGGGGCGGAAGTCGTGACCCCACTGCGACACGCAGTGCGCTTCGTCGATCGCGATCACGCTCAGTCTGCCGCGCTTCAGCAGCGCCGTGGTGGTGGAGAGGTTGAGTCGCTCGGGGGCGACGTAGAGCAGGTCGATCTCGCCGGCCACATACGCGCGCTCGACGCTCTGCCGCTCGCCCGGCAGCTGCGTGGAGTTCAGGTAGGCGGCGCGCACGCCGTTGGCGAGCAGCGCTTCGACCTGGTCGTGCATGAGGGCGATGAGGGGGCTGACGACGAGCCCGGTCCCCGGCCGCACGAGCGCCGGCACCTGGTAGGTGACGCTCTTTCCGCCGCCCGTCGGCATGAGCACGATGGCGTCGCCGCCGCCGACCACGTGATCGACGATGTCGGCCTGGTCGCCCCGGAAGGCGTCGTAGCCGTAGACCTCGTGCAACACGGCCCGCGGGTCCTGGCCGGTGAAGTCTCGGCGCGGCGCGGCGGGCGGCGCATCCTCCGGCGGGACCCAGCCGTCGTCGGGCGGAACCCAACCGCTCTCGCCGTACGGATCGTACGGCGGCTCGTCTTCGGGAGGCGCCCAGTCATCCGGTGGGACGTCCCACGAGGACGGATGCGGCGAACTCACCCTTCCAGGGTAACCAGCCCCGCCGACAGACTCGCTGCCCCGCATCCGCCCCGCATCCTCGCCCCGCCCTCACCCCGCCGCCCGCTCCCGCCGCCCGCGGTCTCTGCCTCGGCCTCCACCCTGCGTGTCTCAAACGTTCACGCCCGAAGCCCCTGAAACGTGCACAAGTGAGACACGCAACGCTCCGCCCATCCCCCTCGCCCATCCGTGTCCCACACGTTCACGCCCGAAGCCCCCGAAACGTGCACAAGTGAGACACGCAACACCCCAGACACCGCGCACACCCCTACGTGTCTCGAACGTTCACGCCGGAAGCCCCCGAGACGTGCACAAGTGAGACACGCAACACCCCAAGGCGGGCAACACCCCAAGGCGAGCGGGCGGGCAGGCGGGCGCGGGCCCCCGGCGCCGCGCCCGGCGCACCGGAGAACCGTCGCCGTCAGCACCAGCGATCGGCGAGGGCCCCGACGACGTTGAGGTTGCGGTTGGTGGCGATGCCGAGCAGCTTCGCGGCGGACAGCGGGTCGACCGTGCCGTCGTTGTACCCGGGTCCCAGCAGCGCGTGCGCCGCCCGGCCCGAAACGACCATCTCGCCCTTGTCGCCGCTGGTCGCCTCGACGAGGGCCGCCTGCTCCGGGGTGAGCTCTTGTTTCAGCAGATACACGTAGTGCCGCGCGAGATTCGGTCGGGCCTCGCTCAACGCGCGCGCCTCGTCGGCGATGCGCGCGAACTCGTCGGTCGTGAACACGATCGTGAGCACGTCGAAGCCACGGTCGGCGTGGAACGCGCGCTCCAGCGCCTCCTCGATCCGGGCGCGCGAACGCATCCGCGTCGAGAACCTCACGTTGCCGGTGTTGAGGTGCGTGGTGACGTCCTCGAAACCGAGTTCGGACACCACCCGGCAGATGTCGCCCTTCGGAAAGACGCGCTTCGCTCCGAGGTTGATGGCGCGGAGAAACCCGAGATACGTCGGCACCCGGCCCATTGTGGCCCGCCGCGCCCGATCCCGCATCCCCGTCACTCGCCGGGGAACGTCTCCTTCAGCTCCAGGATGCGGCCCGCCGCCGCATCCACTTTCTCGGCGAACGCCGGGTCGGTCTTGGCCCGCTGCAGCACGGCCTGGTACATCTCGGGAAATACCGACGTGTCGGCGGAGAGCAGCAGCAGATCGACACCGGCGTCGACGGCGAGCACCGCCCGGTCCGCGGGCGCCCAGCGCTCCACCTGCGCCGTGGCCGAGATGTCGTCGGTCATCACGACGCCGTCGAATCCGAGCCCGTCGCGCAACAAGCCCGTCACGACGGGTTCGGAGAACGCCGCGGGCATCGAGGGGTCGATGCGCTGATAGACGGCAGTCGCCATCATGACCGCGGCCGGCCCCTGGTCGAGAAGGGTGCGATAGACGTTCACGTCCGGCGAGTCCGCGCCGACGACGGTGTCGACGACATCGGCCGCGTAGTCGGTGTTTCCGGTCACCCGGCCGAGCCCCGGGAAGTGCTTGATCGTCGGCAGGACGCCGGCCTCCCGCATCCCCTGTGCGAAGACACCCGCCTTGTCGGCGACGGTCGCCTCGTCGTAGCCGTAGTGGCGGTTGTAGACGCCGATCGGCTGATTCAGCCGTGCGGTGTCGGCGCTCGTGACGATGTCGGCCACCGGCGCGAGATTCATGTCGACCCCCGCCGCGCGCAGCTGGGCGGCCCACCGCTCGGCATCCGCGCGCAGCGTCGCGTCGTCGCGTTGCGCACTCGTGAGCGCCGTCGGCATGGGCTCGAAGCCGTCTCCCGAGAGCACCTGCACGTCCCCGCCCTCCTGGTCCGTCGCAATCCAGGTGCGAGGGCCGGTCGCAGGCTCCACCGCCATGAACTGCGCGACGAGCGATGCCGTGGCCGCCGCGCCCGCGGAGGAACGTCCGCGCAGGAAGAGCCCGCCCACACCCGGGTCGGCCATCGCGGCGAGCGCCGTCGGGTCGGGGGCGTCAGCGGGAGTTCCCACCATGAAGAGCTGCCCGACGCGCTGCTCCAGCGTGAGGGCGTCGATCGGGTCGGGCGTCGGGGTCGGTGTGGGCGTGGGGCTCTGTGTCGAGGGGGCAGCCGTCGGCGTGACCTGCGCGGAGCATCCCACGAGCACCGCCGCCGCGGCGAGAACGGCCAGCGCGCGAACCGCGATCGTCTTGCGCATCATCCCAGTGTGACCGACCAGACCTGGACGCACCCGGGGTTGTGGACGACTCCGGATGCGGCTTTGGACCCTGTGCGACACTGAGGCGAAAGGGGAGGCTCATGACCATCGCGATGTCCTTCGACGAACTTTCCGCCCTCAGCACACGATTGCACGACACTGCTGGCCGGCTGGCGGATGTCGATGCGCAGGTCCCTACGGATGCGGGCACCCTCGGTGGCGATGACGTCGCCGCCGCAGCAGCGTCGTTCGCAGCCGCGACGGAGCGCATGCGCGATGCGGCGCACGATCGGTGGCGGCAGCTCGGCGATGCGGTGTCTGCAACCGGCAACGCCATGCACGAGCGCGAGTCCGCACTGTCGGCGTCTCTGGCCCGAGTCCATGGCGAGCTCCCGTGACGGTGCGGGTCGTTCTCCGGCAGGGAACACAGTTCCGGGATGACGGACTGACGATCGGCTTCATCTCGGCCGATCTCCGACCATCCGCTGAGGGCGGCGGCGTTACGGCGCGGCTCGGCATCGCCGGCGCCGAGGGCCGAACCTCGGTCCGACTGGCGTCCGGAGAATCCGCTCCGCTGCCGGGTGGCGGCTCGCTGCGGGTGGCCGCTCTCGCTTTCTCGCCGGACGGCTCCGAGAGCACGGTATCGATCGAGATCGAGCGATGAGAAGCCGCAGGATCGCGCTCTTCGTCGCGGGTGGCCTGGTCGCCGTCGCCGCCGCGGCGGTCACGGCGTGCCAGATCGTGGGCGTGCCGCAGACGCTCGCCGCGGGGGCGCAGACCGAGGTGTGCGGCGTGCGCATCGGGGTCGTCGACGCCGGTGAGCCCGTCGTGCTGACCTGGGGCGACCGGCAGCGCGCCGCTCTGACGGTCGGCGAACGCGCGCGGGTGGCTGCCTGGTGCGTGATCGAGATCGAACGCGTCGAGGGCTCCGACGACGGGGTGGACGGCAGCGGCCAGGTGTTCGTGCGGTGGCGACCATGGTGAACGCGATGGGGGATGCGGGCACGGTCGCCGCCGCAGCGCGGCGTCTGCGCGCGGCCGCCGACGCGGTGACCGACGCTGTGGCGCTCGGCCGCAGCGCCACAGCGGACGACTGGCAGGGGGAGGCGTCCTCCGCCTTCAGCAGCGCCCGGTCCGCCGACGCCGACACAACCACCCGGCTGGCAACGGCCTATTCCCGCGCGGCGGTCACGCTCGAGTGGTACGCCCAGCACATCCGCACCGTCGGCGCGAACTACGATCGCGCGGTCGCAGCCTACGATCGTGCCGCGGACGCCGTGCGCGCCAACCCCTTCGACCTCGGCGCCTACGGCGCGGCCGTGAGCGCCCGCCTCGACGCTTTCGCCGCCGTCGGCGCGCACCAGGAGGCCGCGGCGCGCGCCGCGGCGGAACTCCGCGCTGCGGCGGGTCAGGATGCGGAGGGCAACGCCTGGTGGGACCCGTTCGGCTGGTTCACGGGCGATGAGAGCGAACCCGACGAGCCGGTGACCGAGGCGATCACCGACGACGATGCCTTCGACGCGGACGACGTGGCCCAGGGTCAGATCGGCGACTGTTTCATGCTGTCCAGCATCGTGTCGCTCCTGGGCACCGACGGCGGCGACGACTTCATCCGCGAGCACGTGCGGTGGGATGCCGACCGCGAGGGCTACTGGGTGACGCTCTACGAGAACGGCGAACCCAAAGAGGTTTTCGTAGACAACGTCTTCGGTCACGGGGCACGCCAGTCCGACTGGGAGTGGTTCCTGTTCTCCGGCGACAAACCTTCGATCGCGGCCTTGTACGAGGCGGCACTGCGCGAGGAATACGGGTATGACTTCCTCGACGGCGGCGTGCCCGCCGACGCGATGGAGATCATCACGGGACGCGACGTGACCGTCACCGAGAACGATTCCTACGCGGGACTGACTGCCGATCAACTCGCTCCGCTCCGGGAGAATCTGGAGCAGGGCGGTCAGGTTGTCATCTCGTCGCCGCGCAGCGGCGACCATACGATCACCGTGGAGGCGGCCGACGGCAGCTCGCGCGAGATCGACATCGTCTCGTCTCACTCGTATGCCGTCACGCGCATCGAAGAAGACGGCAGCGTGTGGATGCGCAACCCGTGGGGCCCGGGCAACAGCGCAGACGGCGGCGGCGAGTTCCGCGTTTCGGCGGACGACGTCGAGGCACTGTTCTGGCGCGCGACCTCGACGAACGTGACGGCGCCCGACTAGAGGCGCACGATCTCGGTGACCCTGACCTGCGCCGCGCCCTCTTGGGCGGATGCGGCGAGGTCGACGACCGCGCGGATGCGCCAGTCGTGGTCGCCCTCCGGATCGTGGATCACCTGCTCGACGCGCCAGATGCCGCCGGCCGCGTCCGACTCATCGATCGTGCAGAGCGCGGGCGAGCGCGCACCGGCGTCGGTGAGGACGGCGTCGTGCTCGTCGTAGTAGGCGTCGAGAGCATCGGGCCAGCCCGCATCCGGGTCCAGCGCGACGAGGTCGTCGTCACGCTGGAGCGCCGCGAGCTGCACGCGCCGGAACATCTCGTTGCGCACGAGCACCACGAAGGCGCGACGGTTGGCCACGACCGAGGGGGGCGCGGGAGGCACGACCGGCTCGCCCGCCACATCCGCCGGGTTCACGAGCCGCTCCCACTCGTCGACGAGGCTCGAGTCCACCTGCCGCACGAGTTCGCCGAGCCAGGCGATCACGTCCATCAGCTCCTCGGTGCGCGCTTCGGCCGGCACCGTCTGGCGAATCGCACGGTACGCGTCGCTGAGGTAGCGCAGCACGAGGCCTTCGCTGCGACCGAGCTGGTACCAGGAGACGAACTCCGCGAAGGAGAATGCCTGCTCGAACATGTCGCGGACGACAGATTTGGGGCGCAGCTCGAAGTCACGCACCCAGGGCTGACTGGAGGCGAACACCTCGAACGCCTCGCCGAGCAGCGTGGCGAGCGGCTTCGGATAGGTGATGTCCTCGAGGGCCGCCATCCGCTCGTCGTAGTCGAGTCCGTCGCGCTTCATGGCCGCGACCGCCTCGCCGCGCGCCTTGAACTCCTGTTGCGCGAGCACCGGACGCGGGTCGTCGAGGGTCGCCTCGATGACGCTGACCACATCCAGGGCGTAGTGACCCGACCCCGCGGTGCGCGCCGGTCGGAGATCCGGCCGGATGTCGGAGGTTTCGCCGTCGATCCTCCGACCTTCGTCGCTTTCTCCGACCGGAGCGACCTCGGCGGCGGATGCGGCCGCGGCGGATGCGGGCGGCGCCGCATCCGGGTCGAGCAGCTCGATGGCGGCGAGCGCGAAGGGCGAGAGGGGCTGGTTGAGCGCGAAGTTCGGCTGCAGGTCGACCGTCAGCCGGATGCGGCCGTCGGCCACCTCGACGACGTCCGCGGCGACGAGCGTGCGGAAGATCGCGAGCGCACGGCGCGCGAGCTCGTAGCGGCGCGCTCGGGGCTCGTGGTTGTCGAAGACGAGGGAGCGCACATGAGCGAAGACGTCGCCGCCGCGGGCGATGACGTTGATGAGCATGGCCGCCGTCAGCTGCATCTGCGGCACCAGCGGCTCGGGCACGGCCTGCACGAGCCGCTCGAACGACCCCTCGCCCCAGTTCACGGCGCCGGCCGGCGCCTTCTTGCGCACGATCTTCTTGCGCTTGGCGGCGTCGCCCGCGGCCTTGCGCAGCGCCTGCTCGTTCTCGATTTCCCACTCGGGGGCCATGACGACGACCGTGCCGGCGGTGTCGTAGCCCGCACGACCGGCACGACCCGCGATCTGATGGAACTCGCGCGCGGTGATCTGCCGCATCCGGGTGCCGTCGAACTTGGTGAGCGCCGTCAGCAGCACGGTGCGGATGGGCACGTTGATACCCACGCCGAGGGTGTCGGTGCCGCAGATCACGCGCAGCAGCCCGCGCTGCGCGAGCGTCTCGACGAGACGTCGGTAGCGCGGCAGCATGCCCGCGTGGTGCACGCCGATGCCGGCGCGCACGAGGCGCGAGAGGGTCTTGCCGAACGCCGTCGTGAAGCGGAAGCCGCCGATGGCCTCGGCGATCTCGTCGCGCTGCGCGCGGGTGGCGACCTTTACGCTCGCGAGCGCCTGCGCGCGCTCCATCGCCTGCGCCTGCGAGAAGTGCACGATGTACACCGGCGCCTCGTTCTCCTCCAGCAGCTTCTCGACCTGCTCCTGGATCGGGATGCGGGCGTAGGAGAAGTGCAGCGGAACGGGGCGCTCCACCCCCGTCACCTCGACGGTCGGACGCTCGGTGCGGCGGGTGAGGTCGGCGGCGATCTCGGTCACGTCGCCGAGCGTCGCCGACATCAGCAGGAACTGCGCCCGCGGCAGGAGGAGGAGCGGCACCTGCCAGGCCCACCCCCGGTCGGGCTCACCGTAGAAGTGGAACTCGTCCATCACGACCTGGTCCACCGGCGCATCCGCCCCGTGGCGCAGGGCGAGGTTCGCCAGGATCTCCGCCGTGCAGCACACGATCGGCGCATCCGGGTTGACCGAGGAGTCGCCCGTGACCATCCCGACGTTCTCCGCGCCGAAGATGTCCACGAGCGCGAAGAACTTCTCGCTCACGAGGGCCTTGATGGGCGCGGTGTAGTAGCTGCGCCCGCCCCGCGCGATGCTCACGGCGTGCGCGGCGACGGCGACGAGCGACTTGCCCGTGCCGGTGGGGGTCGACAGGATCACGTTCTGACCCGAGACGAGCTCGATGACCGCCTCATCCTGCGCGGGGTACAGCTCGATGCCGCGTCCGGTGGTCCAGCCCACGAATGCGTCGTACAGCGCATCCGCGTCGTCCCCGGCTGCGCGGGCGAGCTCGGTGAGGGATGCGGTCATCCCTCGAGTCTGCCCGACGCCGGCCACATCCAGCGGGCGACCCTCGTCATCCGACGCAGGCGTCCTCGGCGGATGACGCAGCCCGAGACCGCCCGCCCACGGCTAGCGTGGGAGCACGCGAGCAGAGGAGAGCCATGTCGGATGAGCTGAACGTGCGCGTCGAACGCGGCGAGGACCGGTACGAGGTCTTCCTCGATGACGTCCCCGCGGGCTTCACGGCCTTCTACACGGACGAGGAAGGCCGCACGGTCTTCCCCCACACCCAAGTGGATCCCGCCTTCAAGGGTCACGGCGTCGCGAGCATCCTGGTCGAACGCGCTCTCGAGGACGAGGCGAAGCGCGGCGAGACGATCGTCCCGCTCTGCCCGTTCGTGGCGAAGTACCTGCGCGAGCACGAGGTGCCGGGCCTCAAGGTCGCCTGGCCGTGACCCGACTCGACGCGGACGCCGAGGAGAGCCTCGAGCAGTCCGTCGAGTGCGACGGGCCCCGTGCCGTCGTGCTCGACGCGCGCGTGGTTCCGCTCGGCGGAGTGCGCGCGATGCAGGTGCACCGCGCCCTCCCGCAGCGCGAGCTGCCGATGGTCGGCGCGTGGTGCTTCCTCGATCGCTTCGGCCCCCAAGAGGTGCGGATGCGGGTCGAGCCGCACCCGCACATCGGACTGCAGACGGTCACCTGGCCGCTGGTGGGCGAGGTACGCCACCGCGACGGCATCGGCAGCGACGTGCTGATCTCCCGAGGACAGCTCAACCTCATGACGAGCGGGCGCGGCATCGCCCACTCCGAGTACTCGGTCACCGAAGAGCCCATCCCGCTCGACGCCCTGCAGCTGTGGATCGCCCTCCCCGATTCGCGTCGGCACGGCGACGCCGCGTTCGAGCAGCACACCGACCTCCCCGAGCTGGCCCTGGACGGTGGCGGCGGCGCCACCGTCGTCATGGGAGAGCTCGCCGGAGTGCGCTCGCCCGCATCCGCCTACACGCCGATCGTGGGGGCCGAGATCCGCGTCCCCGCAGGCTCCCGCATCACGCTGCCGCTGCGCGCGGACTGGGAGCATGCGCTCGTCGGCGTCGCCGGCACCCCGCGCGTGCACACGGCGGATGCAGAGCGCACCGAGCTGGTGGGGCTGCAATTGCTGTACCTCGGGCGCGGACGCGAGGAGGTGGAGATCTCGAGCGCCGAGGACGCGACGCTGTTCCTCCTGGGCGGCGAACCCTTCGAAGACGAGATCGTCATGTGGTGGAACTTCGTCGGACGCGACCACGACGAGATCGTGGCGGCCCGCGAGGAGTGGGAGGCGGGCTCGGAACGCTTCGCACACGTGGTCGGCCACGGCGACGAACGCGTCCCCGCGCCTCCGCTGCCGGCCGTGCGGCTGACGCGTCGCCGGCGTCGGCTCTGAGCGGCGGAGTTCTCCCGGGCGCCGCGAGCCGGCCCGCACCGTCACGCCGATAGTCTGGGGACGTGGCCCGCACCTCTGTTCTGTCGACGCGCGTGCTGCTCGTGTGCGCCGCGATCGGTGTGGCCACCGGCATCCTCGGCGGCATCGCCGGCTGGGCCACGGTGCCGCTTCTGGGTTTCGTCCCTCCGCTGTACGGTCTGCTGCTGGGCGTGCACGTGCTGCCCGGCATCATCGCGCAGGAGGTGCTGCGCCGACCCGGTGTCGCCCTCCTGGCGCACCTGCTGGCTGCTCTCGTCTCCAGCGCCACGGCGCCGCAGTACGCACTGCAGTTCCTCGGAACCGCGGTGCTCTTCGGCGGCATCCAGGAGGTGGTCGCCGCCGCGACCCGCTATCGATCCTGGCGCGCATGGCGGTTCTTCGTCTCGGCCCTCGTGATCGGCGTCGTCATCGCCGCCGCGGTCTTCTTCGCCGCGGGCCTGAAGACGCTGCCGCTCTGGGCGCAGATCGCATACCTCGCCATCTCGGTGCTGGCCCCCGTCGCGTGGACCGCCGTGGGTCTGTGGGTCGGCATCGGTCTGCGCCGGGCGGGCGTCGTGCGCGGCGGGCGCTGAGTCGATGACCGAGGGCGCGGACAACCCCGAGCGCCGCCGGCTCGCGCAGCTCGCGGCCGACCTCATCCTCGAGAACGGCCTCATCGACCTCAGCCTGTCCGGCATCGCCCGCGCGGTGGGCTCCAACAACCGGATGCTGCTGTACTACTTCGGTTCGAAGGAGCGGCTGCTGGAGGCCGCATCCGAGATCGCGATCGAGCGCTTCCCCCACCTCGCCGCCGTCTTCGAGCGCCTCGCCGCCGACGATGCTCCGCTGCGGGAGCGCCTGTTGCGGGCATGGCAGGACATCGGCGCCCCCGAGAACAGGCCCTACCTGGTCATGTTCTTCCACCGCTTCGCGGTCGCCCTCGGAGACCCCGAGCGCTGGGACGAGTTCCTCTCGCACCTCGGCACCGGATGGGTGACTCGCGTGCGCGCGGTGTTCGTCGCCGAGGGCTGGGCTCCGGATGCGGCCGAGCTCGCCGCGACGCGCGTCGTCGCGGAGTGGCGCGGCCTGCAGTTCGCGCTCCTGTGCGGGATGGGACCCGCGCGGCTGACGGCGGCCTACGAACGCAGTATCGACGAGCTTCTGGAGAAGGCGAGTTAGGTTAGGCTAAGTTGGGAGGACCCGCCCGTCGAAACTCTGGATCCTCCGTGCCCGCTGCCTCCGCCGATCGCGACGCCTCGTTCGCCGCATCCGGCGTCGACGCACCCCTCCTGCGGGTCGAGGACCTCTCGATCACCCACGAGGGCGCCGGGCGCCCCTCGCCCGCATCCGCCACGTTCCGGATCGACCCCGGCGAGGTCGTGCTGCTTCTGGGGCCCAGCGGCTCCGGCAAGTCGACGCTCGCCCTGGCGCTGAACGGGCTCATCCCCCACGACATCCCCGCCGAGGTCACCGGGCGCGTGACGGCCGGGAGCCTGGACACCCGCGACGCCTCCGTCGCCCAGCTGAGCACGCAGGTGGCGATGGTGTTCCAGGATCCGGATGCCCAGCTCGTCACCGGCACGCTGCTCGACGAGGTCGCCTTCGGTCCCGAAAACCTGCGGCTTCCCGTCGACGAGGTGCTCCGCCGCGCCGAAGACGCCCTGCGCCGGGTCGGGCTCTGGGACCGCCGGAACGAGAACCCCGACCGCCTGTCCGGCGGCGGACGCCAGCGCCTCGCCATCGCCGCGGCTCTGGCCATGGCCTCTCCCCTGCTGGTGCTCGACGAGCCCACCGCCAACCTCGATCCGCGCGGCATCGAAGAGGTGTACGCGACGCTCGCCGAACTCGTCGCGGCCGGCGATCGCGCCATCCTGCTGATCGAGCACAACCTGGATGCGGCCGTGCCGCTGATCGATCGCGTCGTCGTGCTGGATGCGGCGGGCGCGGTCATCGCGGACGGGGGCGTCGACGAGGTGCTGCGTGCGCGGGCCGACGAGCTGCACGAGCTCGGCGTGTGGCTGCCGACCTGCACCCTCGCGGCGCTCCGTCTGCGGTCGGCCGGGTACCGCATGGACCCGCTGCCGCTGAGTCCTGCCGAGCTGCGCGCGGCGCTCGAGGCGCAGCCCGCGCCCGCATCCGTTGCCCCCGCCGCGCGGGCGGCCGTCACCTCACGCGAACCCCGCGATCCGATCGTCCACGTGCGCTCGCTCACCCTGCGGCGCGGGCGCGCCGAGGTGCTGCACGACGTCTCGCTGAGTGTCGCCGCAGGCTCCTTCGTCGCGATCGTCGGAGCCAACGGTGCCGGAAAGACGAGCCTGCTGCAGGCGATCGCGGGAGTCGTCGTCCCCCCGCGCGGCACCGTGACGGTCGCCGGGATCGACGTGGGCCGCGCCGACGCGCGAACGCTTCCCGCTCGCATCGGCTTCGTGTTCCAGAACCCGGAGCACCAGTTCATCGCCCACACGGTCGCCGACGAGATCGCGCACGGCCTGCACCGGCAGCGGCTCGCCGATGACGAGGTGCACCGGCGCACCGACGAGCTGCTCGCGCGGTTCGGGCTGGCAGAGCGCGCCGGGGCACATCCCTTCCTGCTCTCGGGCGGCCAGAAGCGCCGCCTCTCCGTCGGCACGGCACTCGTGGCCGGCGCCCCGGTGCTCGCGCTCGACGAGCCGACGTTCGGGCAGGACCGCGCCCGCGCCGACGAACTGCTCGCGCTGCTCGCCGAGCTCAATGCCGCCGGCACCACGGTGCTCGTGGTGACGCACGACATGCAGCTCGTGACAGAGTACGCCGATCACGTGGTCGTGGTGCACGAGGGGCGCATCGCCGCATCCGGCGCCACATCCGACGTATTCGCCGACGCGGCACTCATCGAGCGAGCAGGGTTGCGCCCTCCGCCGCTACGGCACGCACTCGCTCAGCTCGAGGGTCATCCCGCCCTCGCCGGCGTCGTGCGGTTGGCGGATCTGCCATGACCGCGACGATCGACCCGTTCGCGGCGCCCACGGCGGCATCCGGGGCGCGCTTCCTCTACGCACTCAATCCGCTCGCCAAGTTCGCGGCCATCATCCCCCCGAGTCTCGCGCTGATCTTCGTCCGCGACCTCACCACCCCGCTCGCGTTCCTCGTGCTCGCCTACGCGGTGCTGCTCATGGGCGCGCGGGCGTCGCGTCAGGTGCTGCTCACACTGTTCGTGGCGCTACCCGCCGCCGTCCTCGTGCTCGGATGCGGCTTCGCCGTGTGGACGGATGCGGCCCAGGTCGACACGACGCCGCTCGTGCTGCAGATCGGCCAGTGGCGGCTGTTCTCCGGCGCTCTCGCGATCGGTTTCGCCACGGCGCTGCGCCTGATCGCGATCCTCGCGCTCGCCCTGGCCGCGGGGTTCACGACCGCAGGGGCCGACCTCGCCCGATCGCTCGTGCAGCAGCTGCGTGTGCCGTACCGCATCGGCTACACGGCTCTCGCCGCGTTCCGTTTCGTGCCGCGGTTCGCTCACGAACTGGACGTGATCCGACAGGCGCACCGGGTGCGCGGATCGCACGGCGGGCGCGGACCCTTCGCCGCGATCGCCCGCTGGGGCGGGTATATCGTCCCCCTGCTCGCGGGGGCGATCCGTCACGCCGAGCGCGTCGCTCTCGCGATGGACGCCCGCGCGTTCGGCGCCTACCCCGACCGCACCGAGCGTCATCAGGTGCCCTTCCGCATCCGCGACGTCGTCTTCGTCCTCGCGTTCTGGACCGTCTCGGCGGCGGTCTTCCTCATCGCGCGCCCGTGGACCGGCGCCTGACCCCCCGACAGAAAGGCTCCGCATGGCTCGGTTCTCCCGTCTCGTGAAGCCCGCATCCCCCGACCTCCTGCACCTGCGGGTGGTGCGCACCGAACGCCTCAGCGAGCACTGGATGCGCGTGACCCTGGGCGAGGGCGAGATCGACAGGTTCGTGCCGCTCGGCTACGACCAGTGGTTCCGCCTCTTCCTCCCCGTCGGCGGCGATCAGGGCCTGGAGCGGATCCCCGCGAAGGCGAACAAGCTGATCGGGTATCTGAAGTACCTGCGCATCCCGGACGGCGTGCGTCCCGTCATGCGCAACTACACCGTGCGCGCCTACCGGGCAGCGACGGTGGACGCAGGAGCGGAGATCGACGTCGACTTCGTGCTGCACGGCACGGGGCCCGATGCGGGTCCTGCGTCCCGGTGGGCAGCATCCGCACGCCCCGGCGACAGCGTCGTGATCATCGACGAAGGGCTCGGGTTCGACCCGGCCCGCGGCGTCGACCGGGTGATTCTCGTCGCGGACGAGACGGGCCTGCCCGCGGTGTCCGGGGTGTGCGCCTCGCTGCCGGCGAGCGCGACGGGCGTCGCCCTCATCGAGGTGCCGTCCGAGGCCGACGCGCTGGCCTTCGATGCCCCGGCCGGCGTCGAGGTGCGGTGGCTCGTGCGCGACGCCCAGACCCGCCCCGGCACGCTCGCGCTCGCGGCTCTCGAGGAGGTCCCGCTGCCCGCGCAAGGGGTGCACGCGTTCATCGTCGGCGAGCAGTCGCTGCCCACATCCGCTCGCCGCGCGCTCGTCGCCCGCGGCCTCGATAAAGCATCGATCAGCTTCATCGGCTACTGGCGGATGGGCGCGTCGACCCCTGCGTCGACCACCGCGGGGGTCGACGCGTGAGCGCCCCGTCCGCCGAGACCCCGCACACGGCGCGCGGCCGCATCCCGACCCTGGTGCTGCTGACCTGCGCCGCGATCGGTGTGGCCAGCGGTGTGGTGCTCTGGGGCGTGACCGCCCTGTCGACGCTGCTCTTCGCGGTCGTGCCGTTCGCGTCGGTGGCACTGGCGGGGATGTGGCTGCTGCCGGCGACCATCGCGCTGCGACTGTTGCAGCGTCCGGGGGTGGGCCTTCTCGTGGGCCTCATCTCCGGCATCGTCGTGCTGCCCTACATCGGCACCAACCTCTGGTGGGCGTTCTTCGCCGAGCTGCCGTTCCTACTCGTGCTGTACCGCTACTGGGGAACCTGGCTGCACTTCGCCGGCGCGCTCATCATCGGCGTGGTCTACCCGTTGTTCGCGGCCGAGTACTTCAACCTGTGGACCATGCCGCTGCCCGCGATGATCGGCTTCTTCGCGCTGACGATCGCGAGCTGCCTGGCGGGCACAGCGATCGGCGTCGTGATCGCCGACGCCCTCCGGCGCGCGGGCGTCGCTCGCCTCGCCCGCCGCCAGCCCCGCTGACCCCTCACGACGTCGCCCCAAATGGCGGCACCCCCGCGTCTCACGCCACGACACTTCGCGTCCCTCGAACACGGTCCCACCCAATTCGAGGGACCCGGGATGCGGCCCACACGCCCGAATCACGACGTTTCGGGTCCCTCGAACACGGTCGATGCGGCTCAGGCATGTTCAAGGGACCCGCGGTGCGGCCGGCGCGCTCGCACGGCGACATCACGGGTCCCTCGAACGGGATGGGGCTGAGGCTACTTCCGGCCGGTCACCTGACGCGCGACGATCTCGCGCATGATCTCGTTCGTCCCGCCGTAGATGCGGTGCACGCGGGCGTCGACGAATGCGCGGGCGACGGGGTACTCGAGGATGTAGCCGTACCCGCCGTGCAGCTGGACGGCGGCATCGAGCACCTCCCACTCGCGCTCCGTCGTCCAGAACTTGACCTTGGCGGCTTCCTCCGGCGTGAGCTTGCCCTCGCCGTACAGCGCGATGGCGCGGTCGACGTAAGCCCACAGCACATCGACCGTCGTGGCCATGTCGGCCAGGCGGAAGCGCGTGTTCTGGAAGTCGGCGATCGCGTGGCCGAACGCCTCGCGACTGCTCGTGTACTCGAGCGTCCAGCGCAGGCCCGCCTCCGCGGCCGCCGCGGCGGCGACGCCGATCGACAGCCGCTCGAGCGGAAGGTTGCGCATGAGCTGCACGAAGCCATGGCCGGGCTCGCCGCCGATGAGGTTCTCGTCGGGGATGAAGACGTCGGTGAACGACAGCTCCGCGGTGTCGTGCCCGGCGAAGCCCATCTTGTGCAGCTTCTTTCCGTGATCGAAGCCCGCCATGCCGTTCTCGACGAGCACGAGGCTGAACGCGTCGGGGCGGTTGCCCTCTCCCGTCTTGACGAAGGTCACCACGATGTCTGCCGTCGCTCCGGAGGAGATGAACGTCTTGGCACCGTTCAGGATCCAGCCGCCGTCCACCTTCTTCGCCACGGTCGAGATGCCGCGCAGATCGCTGCCCGCGCCGGGCTCGGTCATGGCGAGTGCGCCGATCACCTCGCCGGTGGCCATGCCGGGCAGCCACTTCTGCTTCTGCTGCGGCGTGCCGAAGTGGGCCAGGTACGGCACGGCGAGGTCGTCCTGGATGCCGAAGGCACCTGCCAGCGACCCGAGCCCGGCCTTGATGACCTCCTCATTGACCACAGCGCGGAAGCGGTAGTCCTGCAGCATCCCCGCGCCGCCGAACTCCTCGGGAACCGACAGTCCGATGATCCCGGCGTCGCCGGCGGCCCTCATGGTCTCGCGGTCGATCTGACCGGCCGCATCCCACGCTTCGCGCCGGGCGTTCGTGCCGTAGCGCTTGATGAACTCGACCACGACCTCCCGGAAGGCCTCGTGATCCTCGTCGTAGATGTCGCGTTCCACGGACGTCTCCTCCATCTCGGGGCGCCTGCGTCGACACGCTGCGGCGCCATCGCCTGACGCGATCCTAGACCGGCGGGTGCGCGCGGAGCACACCACGCTGTGGAATCGCATCCCACGCACACCGAAACCGAGTGTCGCGATTGTGGAGGCCCTCCAGCGGGTCAGTTCCCCTCGGTGCGCGCCGGATCCGTACCGTCCGGGGCGACGTCGTAGAAGACCGAGCGGTAGTCGCCGTCGAACCAGAAACGCGCGCGCACCGGCCCCGCGTTCTGCGCGAACGTCGGCGAATCGATGTCACTGTCGGCCGCCCGCTCCAGCCGCAGTGCGACTCCGCTCAGACTGTCGATCCCCTCCGTGTCGGCGGCCGTCTGCATGGCGGTCCACAGCCCTGGCCAGGACACCTTGTCGAGCGAGAACTGCTCGGCGGCCGAGTCGGGCTGCGACGGCGCCGGACCGTCGCGGACCACCTCACCGCGGCGATACTCCCAGCGGTCGGTATCGGTGGAGCCGGGAGTCACGGGAGCATCGACGAGGATGACATCCTCGCTGACGGAGATGCCGACCACCCGATCGTGTCCGATCTTCTCGGTGAGGGCAGCGACCGCGTCGGCGGTCGTCTCCGGCTGGCGCAGATCCGCGGTGAGCCGCCCCTGTCCGAGAGCGGTGAGGCTCTGAGCGACCGCCGTCGGGTAGGGCAGGGCCACCGATGCGCCTCGACGAGGAACGCGAGGGTGAACAGGACGAATCGCAGCCCCCTCCCCTTCGGGTGAGCAGCCTTCGGCCACCGGTGCCGGATGCGCCGGGTCATCCGGGGTAGGAGGGGGCGGCGGGAAGGCCGAAGAACTCCTCGAGCGTGTGCCAGCCGCCCTCGTGATACGCCTGCGCCAGCTCCGGACCGATGTAGCGGAGGTGCCAGGGTTCCGCCTCGTACCCCGTCACCGGCGTGTAGCCCTGCTCGTAGCGCACGATGAACCCGAACTGCCAGGCGTTGGCGGCCACCCACTGCCCTTCACGGGAGGCTCCGAAGTCGTCGAGCGTCCCGCATCCGCTGCCGCAGGGCATGAGGTCCATCGCGAGGCCGAGCTGGTGCTCGCTGAATCCCGGCCGCGCGCTCGAGATCTCCGCCTCCGCCTGCCCGCCGCGCGCCACGTTCTCCTGGTACGTCGACACCTGCGTGTCGTAGGAGCGATATCCGCTGAGCTGCCCGAGCGAACCGACACCGGCCGTCTCGACGGCCTCCGCCATCTGCTGCAGCGCGGCAGCGGCATCCTGGCGGAGCACGCCGGCGTTGAAGGTCTTCAGGCCCTGCACCTGGACGATGCCCTGCGGCTCGTAGTCGAGCGGATTCAGGGGCCGCTGCTTGTTGACGACGACCCAGCGGCGGGCGGGATCAGACAGCGAGATGCACGGGGCGGTTCCGGAAACGACGGCCTCTCGAAAGGACATTCCCCCACCGGCGGCCACGATCACGGCCTCGTCGTCGCCGGCGGCGACCGCTGCGGCGACCGCCGGGTCGTCGCAGATGGATGCGGCGGCGGGTGCCCTGGTGAAGACCGGCGCGGGGATGGCCTGTGCAGCGGGCGGGCCGGCCGGCGCAGCGGGAGCGGCCACCGGGGCTCCCGCCAGGAGAGCGCTCAGCCACAGCGCCGCCACCACGACGCCGACCACCGCGAGGCACGCGACCGCGATGCGGCGGCGTCGAAGCCGCCCGGACGCGACGCGCGCAGCGCGGCGCGAGGGAAGCGTCTCGGGTGACGCGGTGGAGATCACGCTCCATTGTGCCTCCCGCGCGCGCGTTGGGCGAGCTGGTCCATACTTCTGCACGAATGAGAACCCTTCAGGGTTGACAGGGATTCGAATCTTTGTTCCACTGTCGTCATGCGGTGGAACGGGCAGAAGGTCGGCGAAGAGGATGCGGCTGCGCTCCCCGGCATGGAACGACTCGACTCTCTCGTGCGCTCGGTGACGACACCGGAGTTCGCCGGCATGACGTTCCACGAAGTCGCGGCGCGCTCCGCGCTGAATCACGTCCCCGGTTCGTCCGCGATGCCCTTCGACTGGACCATCAACCCGTACCGCGGGTGCAGCCACGCCTGCACGTACTGCTTCGCACGCGGAACGCACACCTACCTCGACCTCGATGCGGGTCGCGACTTCGACACCCAGGTCGTGGTGAAGGTGAACATCGCCGACGTGCTCGAGCGCGAGCTCGCCCGCAGCTCTTGGGGCCGGGAGCACGTCGCCCTCGGCACGAACACCGATCCGTACCAGCGGGCGGAGGGGCGCTACCGGCTCATGCCCGGGATCATCGACGCTCTGGCCGCATCCGGAACACCCTTCTCCATCCTCACGAAGGGCACACTGCTTCGTCGCGACCTGCCGGTGCTGCAGCGAGCGCACGAGCGCGTCCCCGTATCGATCGCGATGTCGATCGCCCTCTTCGACGACGACCTGCAACGCTCAGTCGAACCCGGCACCCCGACGGCCCAGGCTCGCCTCGACACGGTCCGTGCAGCGACGGATGCGGGCTTTCGCGTCACGGTCTTCCTCATGCCCGTGATGCCGCACCTGACCGACTCGATCGCAGCCCTCGACGACGCGCTGCGGCGCATCAAGGCGGCGGGGGCGATTCGCGTCGTCTACGGCGCGCTGCATCTGCGTCCCGGCGTGAAGCCCTGGTTCATGGCATGGCTGCGGCGCGAGCATCCGGAGCTCGTCTCGAGCTACCTGGGGCTGTACCCGGGGGCATCGGTGAGCGCCCCGAAGGCGTACCGACAGTGGCTCGCGCGGCGCGTTCGACCCCTGCTGCGGGTGCACGGGCTCGACGGCCGCGACGAGGAGGAGCCGGTACGCGCGCGTCCGGTCGCTCCCGGGGCACGCGCGGCGGCGGCCGCCGCATCCGTGCGCTTCACCGGTTCGACGCCGCAGCCGGCACGCCTGTTCTGACCCGAGACGCGGCAACGCCCCCTCGCACGGGGCGAGGGGGCGTTGCGCGACTCGATGTCAGGCGGAGGCGACGTCGGCGAGCTGGCGCCCGGCGACCTCCTCGACGACGTCGTCGCCGGGGCGGACCTCTTCGAACGGCGCGTCGATCTCGGCGCGCGAGAGCAGCTCCGTCATGCGACGGCGGCGCTGACGCGGGACCAGCGTGACGACGGTGCCGCTGCGGCCCGCGCGGCCGGTGCGGCCGGAGCGGTGCAGGTACGTCTTGTACTCGTCGGGAGCGTCGGCCTGGATGACCAGATCGATGTCGTCGACGTGGATGCCGCGGGCCGCCACGTCGGTCGCGACCAGCACGTTGACCTTTCCGTCGGTCAGGCGCTGCAGGTTGCGCGTGCGCTTGGCCTGGTTGAGGTCTCCGTGCAGAGCGACGGCGGAGATGCCGGCGTCCTCGAAGTTCTCGACGAGCATCTCGGCGAACGCGCGGGTGCGCGAGAAGACGAGCGTCTTGCCGTCGCGGTCCACAAGGGATGCGAGCAGCTCGGCCTTGTCACGGTGGTCGACGACGAAGACGCGGTGGTCGATCGTTCCGGTCTCCTGCGTCTCGCCCGCGACCTCGTAGACGGCCGGGTCGACGAGGAACTCGTCGACGAGGGCGGCGACCTCGCGGTCGAGCGTGGCGGAGAACAGCAGCTTCTGGCTGCCCTCGCCGGTCAGGCGCAGGATGCGCTGCACGGGCTCGGCGAATCCGAGCTCGGCCATGTGGTCGGCCTCATCCAGCACCGAGACCTGCACCTCGGACAGGTCGAGCTTGCCCTGGTTGATGAGGTCTTCGATGCGGCCGGGGGTGCCGATGATGATGTCGATGCCCTTCTTGAGCGCACCGACCTGACGCGCCTGGGGCACGCCGCCGTAGATCTGCGTGGTGAACAGGCCGACGCTGCGCGCGATCGGCTGCACGGTGCGGTCGATCTGCAGGGCAAGCTCACGCGTCGGCGCGAGGATGAGCGCCTTGGGGCGGCGGCCGAACTCGCGGCGGGTACCCGCCTGCGCGCGCAGGATGCGCTCGACCAGCGGCGCGCCGAAGGCGATGGTCTTGCCGGAGCCGGTGCGGCCGCGGGCGAGCACGTCGCGTCCCTCGAGGATCGGGGGGATCGTCGCGGACTGGATCGGGAACGGGCTGGGTGCACCGAGCTCGGCGAGCACCTTCACGATGTTCTGACCGAGGCCGAGCTCACCGAAGCCCTGCCCCTCGACGGTCTCGGCCTGGACGGCCTCGGCCTCGAGACGCTCGTGCACGACGTCGACGTGCTGCTCGTGCGCCTTGGCGGCGGTCGCGGTCCAATCGGAGCGGTTGCCGGCCTCGCGACGCGCGGGACGCTCGTCGAAGGAGCGACGCGGACGGTCATCGAACGAACGCGCGGGGCGATCGTCGAACGAGCGGCGGGGACGGTCGTCGAACGAACGCGCCGGACGATCGCCGAAGGAGCGAGCCGAACGCTCACCGTCGCGACGAGCCGGACGCTCGTCGAACGAACGACGGGGACGGTCATCGAACGAACGCGCCGGACGGTCGCCATCGCGACGAGCCGGGCGGTCGTCGAACGAACGACGGGGACGGTCATCGAAGGAGCGAGCCGGACGCTCACCGTCGCGACGAGCCGGACGCTCGTCGAAGGAGCGAGCCGGACGGTCATCGAAGGAACGACGCGGACGGTCATCGAACGAACGACGCGGGCGGTCATCGAACGAACGCGCCGGACGATCGCCATCGCGGCGAGCCGGACGGTCATCGAACGAACGACGGGGACGGTCATCGAACGAACGAGCCGGACGATCGCCGTCACGACGGGCAGGGCGGTCGTCGAAGGAACGACGCGGACGGTCGTCGTAGGAACGTGCCGGGCGGTCGTCGAACGAACGACGGGGACGGTCATCGAACGAACGGGCCGGGCGGTCGCCCTCGCGACGGGCCGGGCGGTCGTCGAACGAACGGGCGGGACGACCCTCGCGGATGCCGCGGGCCTCATCGCGGCCGGCGCGCTCTGCCGAGGTCCAACGACGCTTGGGAGCCGACTCCGCGGTCTCCTCGCGGTAGCCGCGGTGACCCGGGCTCTTGGAGCCGGCCGAGCCGGCGGAGGACTCGCCCGGGCGACGCTTGCGGTCCTGGAACGAGGTCTTCGCGCCGTAGCGGGGCTCGAAGTTCTTGGCCGGACGTCCGCCGGCGGGCTTCTTGTTCTTGGGCATGGGTGATTCTTCCTGGGTTCTCTTCGCACGAGAACAGCACCCGCTCAGAACGCGGGCATACCCGGACTACCGTCGGCCGGGGCCATTTTCGATGATGGTCATGTGCGCCGAGCGGCGCTCACCATCGGCCCCATGGACTCACAAACCCATCCGCGCACCACGCGGTGTCCAGAGCCGACATTCCAGAGTAACCCACTCGACTGAGAAAGTGCCTCACGTGGGTACGCTGAGGGGATGAGCGCCGATCCGACCGGAGTCCGTCACCGCCTGTCGTCGCCGAACGGATCGGCCGAGATCACCGAAGTGGGAGCCTCGTTGCGCGCGTTGCGGATCGACGGCGTCGACCTCGTTCCGCACTATCCCGACACGGCGGCGACGCCCGCCGCATCCGGGGTCGTTCTGGTCCCCTGGCCCAACCGGGTGCGCGACGGACGCTGGTCGCAGCGCGGCACCGACTATCAGCTCGCGCTCACCGAGCCCAAGCTCGGCAACGCCTCGCACGGGCTCCTGCGCTTCACCCCCTACCGCCTGGCGGGCTCGGAGGCGGATGCGGTGACGCTCGAGGCCGATGTCTTCCCGCAGACCGGCTACCCCTTCCATCTCGCGACCCGGGTGACCTACGCCCTGACCGACGACGGCCTGGACGTCCTGCACCAGATCACGAACGTCGGCCCGGATGCGGCCCCTGTCGCGCTCGGCACGCATCCCTACCTCTGCATCTCGGATGTGCCCACCGCCGAGCTGCGCCTCGAAGTGGATGCGGCGACGTGGTTCCGTCTCGACGAGCGCAACCTCCCGATCGCCGAGGAGCCGGTGGATGCGGCGCACGACCTGCGCGCACCGCGCCGGGTCGGAGACCTGACGCTCGACACCGCCTACTCGACGCTCCGACGTGGAACGGACGGTCGTGTCCGCGGCGTGCTGCACACCCCCGACGGCCGCCGCCTCGAGCTCTGGGCCGGCGCCGGGTTCGAGTACCTCCAGGTCTTCACGACCGACCGTTACCCGGGGCAGGAGGTCGCCGTCGCGATCGAGCCGATGACCGCCCCCGCTGACGCCCTGAACTCGGGCCGCGACCTGCGCTGGCTCGAGCCCGGCGAGACCTGGGAACTCGAGTGGGGCATCTCCCTCCAACGCTCCTGAGGCGCCGGCCTCGACCCGCGAGTGAGCACTCCTTCATCGAGCGCGCACCCGATGGGGTGCTCACTCGGCGAACGGATGCGCGTTCGGCGCGTATAGACGGCGCCAACCGCGTCCGCCGGTAACACGCGCCGGGGTTGTCGGTAACCTCCGACGGATATCGTTGACCCATGCGGTTTCGACCGCTGCGGCGACGCCGACCGGCTGCGCTGCTCGCCAGCCGGTGCGTGCAAGGGGCTCCACGTTCCACCGGCTGGATCGGTGTCCGTCTGGGTGGAGGGTACCCGCATGCTGCGTACCGTTTTCGCGTCGTTTCCCGCTTCGAGCCTCAGTGGGGCAGACCCCACGCCGCCGCGCGTGCGACTGCACCGCGCGGTGAGCGGGCTCCTGCAGGCGGATGCCCTGCGTCTCGCCGTCCTGGCGCTGACGATCCTGCTCACCGGGCTCGGGATCTCGATCGCGACGACGACGAACCCGCAGTGGTGGCGTCTGCACTTCAGCCAGCTCGGGACCTACGGCGACGCGTCGGCGATGTTCTTCAACGGCACGCTCATCCTCGGCGGCTCCACCGTGCTGCTGTTCGCGCGCGCCGCCGCACGCCAGCTGCGCCCGCTGGAGGGGACGCACGTGCGCCGCGGCACGGCGATGACCGCCCGCATCCTGTTCTCCGTCGTCGGCGCCAACCTCGCCCTGGTGGGATGCGTGCCGCTGACGACCAACGGATTCGTGCACGACCGGGTGGCCGCCGCGATGGTCCTCGGCTTCGCCGGGCTCCTGCTGACCAGCCCGTTCATGATGCACCGCTTCCCGAAGCGACTGGTGCTCACGACGGGATTCGTGTTCGTCGGCCTGTTCGCCGGCGCCTGGGTCTTCGTCGCGGGCACCATCAACCTCGCCCTGTTCGAGGTCATCGCCTTCAGCGCGATGTTCGGCTGGTCGGGCGTGTTCCTCAGCGCTCTGTCGGCGTGCGGCGCCCTGGCCGAGCCCGCCGCCCCCGTGCCCGCGTCCGCAGCAAAGCCCGCATCCGCGCCCGAGGAGTCCGTTCCCGTCGTCGCGACGGCATCCGATGCCGGTCCGCGGCTCGCGGGCGGTACGGCGACCGTCGAGATCAGGACCCTCGCAGAGCCCGCCGCGTCGTCGGCGCACCGGGTTCCCCGGCGTTCTCGGGCGAGCCGGATGCCGGCCCGTCGCCGTCGCGTCGCGCCCGCCGTCGCTCTCTCGCACCCTCGACGAGGTTGTAGAGCGTCGGCAGCACGAGCAGCGTCAGCACCGTCGAGGAGACCAGCCCGCCGATGACCACGATGGCCAGCGGCTGCGAGATGAAGCCGCCGTGGCCCGTGATCCCCAACGCCATCGGCGTCAGCGCGAAGATCGTCGCCGCCGCGGTCATCAGGATGGGTCGGAGCCTGCGCGAGCCGCCCGCGACCGTCGCATCGTGGGCGTTCAGCCCCTTCTCGCGGTACTGGTTGACCAGGTCGACGAGCACGATCGCGTTGGTCACCACGATGCCGATGAGCATCAGCACGCCGATGAGCGAGGCCACCCCCAGCGGCACACCCGTCGCGATCTGCAGCAGGATGGCGCCGGTCGCCGCGAACGGCACGGACACGAGCAGCAGCAGCGGCTGACGCAGCGACTTGAAGGTCGCGACCATGACGATGTAGACGATCAGGATGGCCGCGAGCATCGCGAGCCCCAGCTGGGTGAACGCGTCGGTCTGCTGGGTGACGACACCGCCGAGGGAGGCATCGGCGCCCGTGGGCAGCGACACGTCGGCGAGCGCCTTGTTGACGGCCGCGTTGGCCGATGTCAGATCGTCGCCCGCCGGGGTGACCGTGACGGTGGCGCTGCGCTGGCCGCGCTCGGTCGTGATGGAGGTGGGCCCCTGGCTCTGCTCCACCGTCGCGATCTGGTCGAGTCGCACCACGCCCCCGGCACTCGGGATCGTGAGTGCGCGCAGGTCGTCGAGGGTCGCCGGAACCTGGGATGCGGCGAGATAGACCGTCAACGAGGTGCCGTCGATCTCCACCGTGCCGACCTGACGCGGCTGCATCGTTCCCGACACGAGCCCACCGACGGCGACCTCGGACAGACCGCGTGCCGCAGCCGCATCCCGATCCACGGTCACGGCGATGTACGGCAGCGATGCAGAGAGGTTGCTCGTGACCTGCGAGATGCCGTCCTTGCCCTCGAGGCCCGACTGCACCGCGTCCGTGGCCTCCTGCAGCGTCCGCTGGTCCGGCGCGGTCACATCGATCTCGATGTCGCTCGAGCCGAAGCCGCCGCCGGAGGAGGCGAGTGCGATGGTGCCGACGTCATCGAGATCGGCGAGGGCCGACTGCACCCGGTCGCGCAGGGCGAGCTGATCCGCCCCCGCATCCGTCGTGATCGAGTAGGTGATGCCGCCGCTGCCGCCGGAGAACGCGTCGCGCACAGCGGAGCCGCTCGAGCCGATCGAGACCTGCACGGTCTCGATGCCGTCGACGCTCTTGAGGGTCTCCTCCACGCGGGATGCCGCCGCATCCTCCGCGTCGAGGCTGGCGGCCGGGCCGAGGGTCTGCGTGATGGTCAGCGTGTTCTGACCGGAGTCGCCGAGGAAGTTCGTCTTCATCAGCGGGGCCAGCGCGCCCGTGCCGACGAGCACCAGCAGCGCGATGCCGAGCGTCACCCACGAGTGCTTGAGCGTCCACGACAGCACCGGCAGGTATGCCTTCTGCAGACGCGAGGGCGGCGCGGACGGGTCCTCCGGGTCGATGTGCTCTCCGTCGGGACCCTGCACCGGCTTGCCGGGCTTCAGGAACCAGTACGCGAGCACGGGCACGATCGTGAGAGACACGAACAGCGACGCCGTCATCGCGAGGGTGACCGTCAGTGCGAAGGGACGGAACAGCTCGCCCGTGAGGTCGCCCACGAAGGCGATCGGCAGGAAGACCGCGACGGTCGTGATGGTGGATGCGGTCACCGCCGCCGCCACCTCGCGCACGGCGAGCAGGATCGAGGCTCGTTTGTCCGCATCGCCGACGTAGTGCCGGCGGATGTTCTCGATGACGACGATCGAGTCGTCGACGACGCGCCCGATCGCGATGGTCAGCGCGCCGAGGGTGAGGATGTTCAGCGAGTAGCCGAACGCCTGGATGCCGATGAAGGTGATCAGCACGCTCGTCGGGATCGAGATCGCGGTGACGATCGTCGCGCGCACCGACAGCAGGAAGATCAGGATGACGAGAACGGCGAAGACGAGCCCGAGCAGCCCCTCCTGCGCGAGCGCCTCGATGGACTGCTCGATGTAGGGGGCCTGATCGAAGACCACGGAGAACTGGGCGTCGCCACCCAGCGCATCGCTGAGCTGCGGCAGCGCGTCGGTGACGGCACGGGAGACATCGACGGTGTTCGCCGCCGGGAGCTTCGTGACGGCGATCGTCAGAGCCGGCTCGCCATTGACCCGCGAGAGCGATGTGACCGGATCGGCCGCTTCGGCGACGGTGGCGACCTGACCGATCGTCACGGTCCCCTCACCGAACTGCGCCGCATCCGTCGGCACGAGCGGCAGAGCCGCGAGCTCGTCGACCGAGGTGATCTTGGCTCCGGTCTGCACGGTCAGCGTCTGGTCGCCCTCCGTGATGGCGCCGCCGGGGAAGAGCACGCCGTTCTTGTCGAGGGCGTCGGTGATCGCCTGCTGCGTGAACCCGGATGCGGCCAGCTTCGCCGCATCGGGGGTGATGACCACACGCTTGCCGATGCCGCCGACGATCTGCGCGGCGTTGACGCCGGCGAGATCCTGGATCTCGGGGACGACGGCGGACTCGAGCTTGTCCTGGATCGCCTGCGCGTCGCTGTAGCCCGTGACGGCCAGCTGGATGACGGGCAGGTCGTCGATCGACACGGAGATGACGTTGGGCTCGACGCCGGTCGGCAGCTGGTCCTTGATGCGTCCGATCGCCAGGTTGATCTTCTGCTCGGCGGTAGCGAGGTTGGTGCCGTAGGTGAACGACGCGCGCACGATCGAGGCGTTGGTGGTGCTCGTGGCCGTCGTGGATTCGAGACCCGGGACGCCCTGGATCGCCGTCTCGATCGGCGTCGACACGTCGTTGGAGACGACCTCGGGCGAGGCGCCGGGGTACGTCGACAGGATCGACAGCTGCGGGAACTCGACCGAGGGGATGAGCTCCTGCTTGAGGCTGGTGAGCGCGAGCGAGCCGAAGATCGCTGCGACGATCGTGATGAGCGCGATGAGCGCGCGGTTCTTCAGGCTGAGGACTGCCAGGTGTGACACGGGAGCGCTTTCATGACGGCCGACTCGAGAGGGTGCAGCGGCGAGGAGGCACGATACAGGGCTGTATCGAGGTCAGTATCTCACGCGTTCTCGCGGGAACGCCGGGCTCACCGGCCTATCCGGCGACGAGCCCGCCGATCGCCAGACCCGCGGCCGCGGCGGCGGCAGCCAGCACGAGTGTGCCGATCGTGTTGGTCGCGGCAGCCCATCCGCGACGGTCGGTCGCCATCACGGCGCTGACCGCGGCCACCGAGCTGAAGGTCGTGAAGCCGCCCAGGAGCCCCGTCCCGATGACGGCGAGCAGCACTGCATCCGACACAGCGCCGGTCAGCAGGCCGAGCGCGAAGGAGCCCGTCACGTTGATGACGAGCGTCCCCCAGGGGAATCGAGCGCCCACGAGCGCGGTGACCGCGAGGTCCACGACGTAGCGTGCACCCGCGCCGATCCCTCCCGCGACGGCCACGACGAGGAACGTGAGAGGCGTCATGCGGACCTCCGCCGCCCGAGGGCGAGGCCCGCCCACGCGGCAGCGAGTCCCACAGCCGCGGTCGCGAGGGTGAGTGCGACCGCCGCGCCGTCGACCGCCTGCACCGCGAACGTGCTGTAGGTCGTGTAGCCGCCGAGCACACCGGTTCCGAGCAGCTGGCGCAGATCGCGCGAGCGCGCGGTCTCGGCGCGACGGGTCAGCACCCCCGTCAGCAGGCCCAGCGCAAAGGCTCCCGTGACGTTGATGACGGGCACCGCGATCGGGTGCCAGCCCGGCACATCGATGAGCAACAGCCCGGCGCGCGCGGCGGTTCCGAGGGCACCGCCGAGGACGATCAGTCCGAGATGCCGCCACGAGAACCCTGCTGCCACCCGGCAACGGTACCGCCGCCGTTCCGGGTCTGCGCTCAGCCCTCGACGAGACGGCGGATCGCGGTCTCGGGCGAGACGCCCGACTCCAGCAGCCGTCCCTTCGCATATGCCCGCCACACGCGCGGGTCGATGTAGCTGCTGCGCGCCACCGAGGGGGTGTTGCACAGCACGGCCGCCGTCGCCTTCACGGCCTCGCGCTCCGCGAGCTTTCGCGCCTTCTTCGTCTCCACGTGACCGAGACGCGCGAGACTCTCCGCCGCAGTGACCGTTCCCCGCAGCGTCCGAAAGTCCTTCGCCGTGAAGTCTCCGCCGGTCAGCACGCGGATGTAGGCGTTCACCTCCCCCGGGGTGAGGGGCACACGTCGCCGCCCGCGCCGGTGGGCCAGCAGCGGCGAGCGCGGACGCCCCGCCGTCAACTGTTCGAGGACGACGGCGAGATCCTCGTCCTCGATCCGGATGCGGGCGCGCACCCCGCTCTTGGCGGGGAAGTCGAGCTCGATCACCCCCGCCTCGACGCGGACGTCGCGGCGCTGCAGGGTCGTCAGACCCCGTCCGCCGCCGCGGCGCAGGTACTTCGTGGAGCCGATGCGGATGGCGCCCGCATCCAGCATGCGAAACGCTGCGGCGAGCACGGCCTCACGCGAGTCGTCCGCGCGCCGCAGCGCCGCCGTCACCCGACCGCGCGCACGCGGCAGCGACTCCGCCAGCGCCAGCGCTCGCGCGTACTTGCCTTTGTCCCGTTTGGCCGACCACTCGGGGTGGTACAGGTACTGCCGACGCCCGGCGTCGTCGGTGCCGACCGCCTGGATGTGGCCGTTGTCCTTCGTGCAGATCCATACGTCCTGCCAGGCCGGCGGGATGACGAGGGCCTCGATGCGGGCGCGCTCCGCGGCCGTGACCTTCGTGCCGTCGGGCCGCGTGTAGCTGAACCCGGTCCCGCTGCGCGTGCGGGAGATTCCCGCATCCGATCCGGGATCGACCCGGGCCAGTCGCGCCACGTCAGTGGTCGCGCAGAGCCGAGATCAGCTCCGCCTTGCGCTTGCCCGAGTACCCCGTGAGACCGAGTTCCTTCGCTCGCTTGCGCAGTTCGGGCACCGTCCAGTCCTCGTAGTCGCCGGAGCGCCCGCCGCGTCTGCCGACGGCCGACCGCCCGTCACGCGCGGCCGCGTTGGAGATGCGCGCGGCCTTCTCCTTCGACGCGCCCTCGTCGCGCAACTCCTCGTACAGCTTCGGATCCTTCAGGCTGTTCGCCCCGCGTCCACCCGGCATGTCGGCCTCTCCCGCCCCGCGTCCGCGAAGCGTTCCCCCGACGCTAGAGCGCCCCGCATCCGTACCTCAGCGGGCTTGACATGTGAGAGGACGCGCGCCTACGCGACTAGCACCGGCCGCTTTCGAGCGTCAACCCCTCTGACGCTGGGAGTGCGCAGTGGGAACGTGGGGGTGTGCCCACGAGGCATCCGGGTCGCGCGGCGTCCCGGCGAGAACGAGGAGAATCCAGATGAACATCGCACTGCTCATCATCATCGTCGTCGCCATCGTGCTGGCGATCGTCGGAGGCCTCAACACAGCGCTGAACTGGCTGCTGTGGGTGGCACTCATTGTCGGCGTCATCGCGCTGATCGCGTTCCTGCTCCGAGTCATCCGAGGCGGCAGCAAGGTCTGACACCTCGAGAGAGGGGCATCCGTCGCCGACGGGTGCCCCTTTTTCGTGCGCGGCTGTGCGCGGGTAGCGTGAACGCATGGTCTCCGCGCGCGAGCACATCGATCCCACGCCCTTCGTCGAGGCGAACCGCGCCAACTGGGATGAGCGCGCCGAACTCCACGCCGCCCGCGACGGATCCGGGTACGGGATCGAACGCTTCGTCGCCGACCGCGAGGCGCTCTCCGATGTCGTCCGCTTCGATCTGCCCCTGCTCGGCGACATCCGGGGCAAGCGCGCCGTGCACCTGCAGTGCCACATCGGCACCGACACGCTCTCCCTCGCGCGGCTCGGCGCGCACGTGACGGGGCTGGACTTCTCCGAGACGGCGATCGCCGAGGCCCGCAGGCTCGTCGCGGAGTCGGGCGACGATGTCGACTTCGTCCGCTCCGACGTGCGGGATGCGGCATCGGTCCTCGAGCCCGCATCCTTCGACCTCGTCTATACCGGCATCGGCGCACTGTGCTGGTTGCCCCGGGTCGACGAGTGGGCCCGGGTCGTCGCGACCCTGCTCGCCCCCGGCGGGTCGCTGTTCATCCGTGAGGGACACCCGATCCTGTGGTCGGTCAACGAGACTCTCGAAGACGACATCCACCTCCGCTTCTCCTACTTCGAGCCGGCCGAGCCCCTCGAATGGGACGACGACTCGACCTACGTGCCGACGACGCGTGCGCTGACGGCGACCAAGACCTACGAGTGGAACCACGCCCTGGGCGAGATCGCGACCGCGCTGCTGGATGCGGGCCTGCGCATCGACGCGCTCGTCGAGCACGACAGCGTGCCGTGGGAGGCGCTGCCCGGTCGCATGACGCACCGCGCCACCGACGGCGAGTGGGTGCTGACCGGCCGCTTCGCCGGCGTCATGCCGCTGACCTACACGATCCGGGCCACCAAGCCCGCCTGAGCCGCCGCTCCTGCACCGGGCTCCCGCCTCGGCGCACAATTCCGCCACATCCCGCCCGTTGCCGCCTCCCGCCCGCAACGGCCCGCGGTTCTGGCTGAGTTGTGCACGCCAGCCGGCGCCCGAACTCCTGCAATTCCGCCGAGGCGGTGGGCTCGGCGCCCGCAGTCCGCAGATGTGCAGGAGCTCGGGCCTTCCGAATCGAGATATATCGTGTTATCTTCACAACGCGATATATCTCGATAGACGAGGAGAACCGACATGGCACCGGAAAAGTGGCTGATCCACCCCGGCGAGACGCGCGTCATCGACCTGGACGACATCACGCACCTGAAGGTGGGCCTGGTCGGCGGTGAGATCGACATCGTCGCCCACGACGAACCCGGCGTGCGCATCGAGGTGCACGCGGTGACGACGAAGGATCTGCGCATCTCCGCCGAAGACGGCCGCATCGAGATCGACCACCCGCAACTGCGGTGGGACAACTTCCTCGAGGTGTTCCGCAACTTCGGCTCCGGCGGCCCCAAGGCCGAGATCAGCGTCGCGGTCCCCGCGGACATCGCCCTGACCCTCGGCGTCGTCAACGCCAGCGCTCTCGTCTCCGGCCTCGCCGCGGATGCGCGGGTCAACACCGTCTCCGGCGACGTGATCGTCGACGGCTTGAGCGGCGACCTCACCGTCAACGCCGTCTCGGGCGACGTGCAGAGCCGCGGACTCGACGGCGCACTGAACGCCAACAGCGTCTCGGGCGATGTGACGGCGACGGGACGCATCACGAAGGCGACGGTCGACACCGTCTCCGGCAGCATGATGATCGACGCGATCGGCCCGGTGCACCAGATCGGCCTCAACACCGTCGCCGGCAGCACCACCATCCGTCTGGATGCGGGCCTGCCCGCCAACTACGTGGTGCGCAGTGTCAGCGGCCGCGTGCAGATCGACGGGGTGCCGCACTCCGGCCGCGGCAACGGACCGACCACGAACTACTCCGGCTCGATCGGCGAGCTCAGCGGCAGCTTCGTGGATGTGCGGGCGAACTCGGTCTCGGGCGACATCACGGTGCTCCGCCGCCCCGTCGGGGAGGACGAGCAGTGATGGCGCCGGTCTTCTCCCACGGCGACCTGCGCCTGTACCTGCTCAGCCTCCTCGACGAGTCCCCTCGCCACGGCTACGACCTCATGCAGGCACTGGCCGACCGCACGGGCGGCACCTACACGCCGAGCGCCGGAACGATCTACCCGCGCCTCGCGAAGCTGGAGGAGGAGGGGCTGGTCACCAAGACCGTCGAGGGGCGCAAGACGATCTACGCGCTCACGGATGCGGGGCGCGCCGAGGTCGCGGCCCGCGCGGGCGAGCTCGAGGGCATCCAGTCCGACCTCGCGGACTCCGTGCGCCTGATCGCCCAGGAGGTGCGCGGCAGCGTACGCGAGGCGATGCGGAGCCTGCGCGCCGATCTCGCCGCGGCATCCAAAGCCGACCGGGAGGCCCCGACACCGCCGCGCGAGGACGACGAACGAAGCGCCACGCGCGAGCAGCTGCGACGTGCGGAGGCGGCCGTCACCGAGTTCCGCACGCAGGTGCGCGCCGACATGCGCACGCACGTGGCTCGCGGCGGTCAACTCTCCGCATCCGCCGTCGACGCCTTCATCGAGGCGATGGATGCGGCCGCGCGCGAACTCACCCGGGGACTGCGCGGCTAGGGACTACTCGACCCACGGATCGTCGGCATCGGCCAGGGGCTCCTCGAGAGGAACGACGAGCACCGGCCGGTGCTGACGATGGGCCAGGCGCGCGGCGACCGAACCGGTGAAGAACTCCCGCAGGGTCTCGCCGAATCCCCGCCGGCGCGTGCCGACCACGATCATCACCGCGTCCACTTGATCGGCGAGATCCTTCAGCGCCATGGCCGGGTCACCCACCAGCGAACGCATCGTCCACGTATCCGGCGCGAGGAGCTTCTCGGCTCGATCACGCACCGCATCCGCTTGCGCCTGCCCCGCCGCGAAGTTCAGATCGATCGGCGCGCTGTGTTCCACCCCGTCGGGATCGGCGTAGGTGACGAAGCGGGTCACGTCCACATACGCGACGACGAGATCGCGCCCGAAGAGCCGCGCATAGCGGGCGGCTTCGGTCCAGACCCGATCGGGAAGATCCGCCGTCGCTCCCAGCACGACCGGTCCCACAGCCTCTTCGCCCATGACTCCTCCGCGGGCGGCCGCGGGAGAGACCCGCGAACCACCGTGTTATTGTTGATGCTACTCTTCCCGGTTCAGAAACCGGACTACGCGGATGCGATGGGCGCCAGCTGAAGCCCTCGCCGTCAGAATATGAGGGGGTCTCGCATGGGGCGTGGCCGTCAGAAGGCGAAGCACACGAAGATCGCCCGTGAGCTGAAGTCATTCAGCCCGTCGGTGAACTACGCGGCGCTCGAGCGCGAACTCGGTCACCCGAGTGACGAGAACGAGTACGTCGACAAGTGGGCCGACCAGTACGAGGACGAAGACGAGGACGAAGACTCGCTCGAGGGCGCCCGGTAATCCACCGGAGCCCGCGCGGCGACACCTCGCCCGCTCGTCGTCACAGCCAGGCCGCACGGCGCACCGCTCCGGTGCCCGTGCGGCTGCTCTGTGAGATCAGGACGTCTGCGTGCCCTCGACCCAGGCGAGATACTCGTCGCTGACCGTTCCGGTCACATAACGGCCGTCGAAGCAGCTCATGTCGAGATCGGTGATGTCCGAGCCCTCGAGGATCGCCGCCTTCAGGTCGTCGATCTCCTGGTACACCATGTAGTCCGCACCGAGCTCCTCGGCGATCTCGGGGATCGTCCGGCCGTGCGCGACGAGCTCGTGCCGTGAGGGCATGTTGATGCCGTACACGTGCGGGAACCGCACGGGCGGCGCCGCGGAGGCGAACGTCACCGACAGCGCGCCCGCATCCCGCGCCATCTGGATGATCTCCTTGCTCGTCGTGCCGCGCACGATCGAGTCGTCGACCAGCAGCACGTTCTTGCCCTTGAACTCGCTCGGCATGGCGTTGAGCTTCTGGCGGACGCTCTTCTTGCGCACGGCCTGGCCGGGCATGATGAACGTCCGACCCACATAGCGGTTCTTGTAGAAGCCCTCGCGGTACTCGATGCCGAGCTTGCGGGCGACCTGCATCGCCGCGGGGCGCGAGGAATCCGGGATCGGCATGACCACGTCGATCGTGCCCTGCGGGGTGTACTTCGCGATCGTGTCGGCGAGGCGGTCGCCCATGCGCAGGCGCGTCTCGTACACCGAGATGCCGTTCATGACCGAGTCGGGACGCGCGAGGTACACGTACTCGAACGAGCACGGCGCGAGCGTCGTGTCGCTCGCGCACTGGCGCGCATGAAGCGTGCCATCGAGCGCGACGAACACGGCCTCGCCGGGAGCGACGTCGCGGACGACCTCGAAGCCGGCGTTGTCGAGCACGAGCGACTCGGAGGCCACCACCCACTCGTCGTGACCGTCCGGGTTGGAGCGGCGACCGAGGATCAGCGGACGGATGCCGAACGGATCCCGGAAGGCCAGCAGACCGTGACCGGCGATCAGGGCGATCGCGGCGTACGAGCCCTCGACACGCTCGTGCACCCGGGCCACGGCACGGAAGACCTGCTCGGCATCCAGCTCGAGACCGGGGATCTCCGCCTGCAGCTCACCGGCGAGCACGTTCACGAGCAGCTCGGTGTCGGAACTCGTGTTGAGGTGGCGACGGTCCTTGCGGAACAACTCTTCGGTGAGCTCCCGCGTGTTCGTCAGATTGCCGTTGTGCACCAGGACGATGCCGTACGGGGCGTTGACGTAGAAGGGCTGCGCCTCTTCCTCGTTGGACGCCGTGCCCTTCGTGGCGTAGCGCACGTGACCGAGCCCGATCTCACCCAGGAGGGCGCGCATGTCGCGGGTGCGGAACGCCTCGCGCACCTGACCCTTCGCCTTGGCGATGTGGAAGACACCCGACCCCTCGGCGGTCGCGATGCCGGTGGAGTCCTGTCCGCGGTGCTGCAGCAGCAGGAGGGAGTCGTAGATGTCCTGATTGATCGGGCCCTGCCCGACCATTCCGACGATGCCGCACATGAGGTGTTAGTTCGCTCCGTCTCGCGTGCCGTCGCCGTAGGCGCCCACCAGGCGCACCGCGCCGCCGTCGACGCCCTTGGCGCCCTCGATCCACTCGCCGTCGGCCCGGGAGCCCTCGCCCACCACGCCGACCTGCCAGGCGTCGATGCCGTACCGGGCGAGGACGGATGCGGCCGCATCCACGCGCTCGGCCGAGATCACCGCGAAGAAGCCGATGCCCAGGTTCCACGTGCCCTCGGTGGCGGTGAGCTCCAGGCCGCCGAGATCGGCGAGCACCCGGAACACGGACGCGGGCGACCACGTGGAGCGGTCGACCTCGACCCAGCTTCCGGGCGGGAGAACGCGGGCGAGGTTCGCGCCGATGCCGCCGCCGGTCACGTGGCTGAGGCTGTGCACGTCGCCACCGAGCTCGTTGATGAGCGCGAGGATCGGTGTCGTATAGAGCCGGGTGGGCTCGAGGAGTGCCTCACCCCACGTGCGGCCGAAGTCCGCGGCATGGTCGCCGTACTGCACGCCCGCCCGCGCCACGATATGGCGCACGAGGGAATAGCCGTTGGCGTGGAGCCCGCTCGAGGCCAGCGCAATCACGGCGTCGCCGGGGCGCACGCGGTCGGCACCCAGCACGCGGTCGGCCTCGACCACGCCGGTCGCGGCCCCCGCGACGTCGTAGTCGGCGACTCCGAGGAGCCCCGGATGCTCGGCCGTCTCGCCGCCCACGAGCGCGGTCCCTGTGGCCTCGCAGCCCTCGGCGATGCCGCGCACGATGGCGGCGATGCGCTCGGGGACGACCTTTCCGCACGCGATGTAGTCGGTCATGAACAGCGGTTTGGCGCCGACCACGACGATGTCGTCGACGACCATGCCGACCAGGTCCTGACCGATGGTGTCGTGCTTGTCGATCGCCTGCGCAATGGCGACCTTGGTGCCCACGCCGTCGGTGCTGGAGGCCAGCAGCGGCCGGCGGTAGCCGAGAAGAGCGGAGGCGTCGAACAGCCCTGCGAATCCACCGACGCCGCCCAGGACCTCGGGGCCTTGGGTGCGACGTACGGCCGACTTCATGAGTTCGACGGCCAGATCACCCGCGGCGGTGTCTACACCCGCGGCGGCATAGGGATCGGGAGCCACCCCTTCAGCCTACCCGGCCGAGCGCACCGTCGCTCCGCCGGGTCAGGCGGTGCGACATCCGCACGATCGGTGGGGCACACGCGCACGCACGAGGCGCATGAGGCGGCGAAGACACGACGGGCCGTGCATATGTCGCCGTACGATGCGGACGACATGCGCGCCGCGGCGGCAAACACCGTCTGCGAGGGCCGGGCGGCCCCTACAATGACGGCATGCCGAGCGCCGAGAGGCCGCAGTGGGTGGTCCGCGAAGACGCGGGACCGAGCGTGCTCGCCGCGCTCTATCTCCGGCAGATGCTCGGCATCCGCAGTCCCGAGGAACTGCCGGGGCTTCGCGGCGTCCCGACCGACGCGCCCGAGGCGGATGCGGTGCTGGAGCGGCAGTGGCGCGCGCTGTGGGCGATGACCGTGGAGCCGATGGCCCACCCCTCCGAGGTGCCGCTGGAGCTCGTCGCGGGCATGGACACGCTGCTCGCACTGCCCGCCGACGGTGCCGACGAGCTGCGTGCGGCGATCGTCCCGCACGCGGGTGCTGCGCTCGCGTTCGCCCGATCCGCCAGCGCGGTCCACACCGATCGCGTACGCGGCTCGTCCTACCGCGCCTACGCGAGCGCGATCGCGGTGCACGAGCGCAAGGTGGGTCGGCGCGCGCACTCGTTCGAGCTGAACGTGCAGGTGCTGCCGCTGGCCCAGCGCGGGCTCTGGTGGATCGGCTCTCTCACGATCGCCGTGACCGACGGGCTGCGCGGCGATGTGGTGGCCTTCGACGCGGCGATCCACCCGATCATCGCGGAACTGGCCTGAGCTCAGTCCTCGTCGAGTCGGACGTGGGCCACCTCGACCGAGACGTCGCGGGCGCGCCGCGCCATCGCCCGGTCGAAGAGGAGGGCGATGATGCCGCCAATCGCGAGGCCGACGACGGCGCAGACGAGGGCGAGGAATCCGAACACCTGCATCTGCGTGTACTGCACGCCCGCGGCGCTCGGTTCATCGGTGCCGTGGAACGCGAAGGTCAGGATCATCGCGACGAGCACGCCCACGGCCGCGCCCAGAACGAGGAAGACGCCGTACTTGGGCGCGCGACGCACCCGCAGGGTCTCGACGTGTTCATCGGTGACCGTGCGGGGGGTCTCGGGGTCCTGCGGCTCGGGGGCCATGGGTCCATTGTCGCATCCACCGCACGCACGCTCGTCAGAGCGGCTGGAGCGCGATGTCACGGCGCGGGGGCTCGGCGCGCCCGCGGACACGCCGAAGCGCCGGCCCCCAGGACCAGCGCTTCGGATTTCGGCGCCCCGCGGAAGCCGTTCGCGCGGGGCGCCGAGCCCGTCAGGCCCGCTGACGGCGACGCATGGCCGCCAGCAGCACGCCGCCGAACGCGATCACACCGATGCCGAACCAGAGCGCATCCGTCGGCGCAGCCGAGCCCGTGGACGCCAGCGCACTGTCGGTGGCGCTGTCGCACGGCACCTCGGCACCGAGCGGCAGCGAGAAGGTGACGGCATCCAGCGCCGTGCCCGCCTCATAGAAGCCGGCGAAGGCCTGCGCGCCCGCCGAGGTGAGCGTCGCCGACGCCCCGGAGAATGTCACACGGTTCGCTGACTCCTGCGCCTGAGGAAGGGACAGCGTCGCGAAGACGATGCCCGATGCGTTCGTGTCGGGCGAGCCGTTGAAGCCCTTCGACTGCACGTTCAGGATGAGCGAGGCGGAACTCGCGTTGTTGATCTGGATGCGGGGGTTGGACAGCGTCATGTCGAGCGCACCGCTGTGCCCCGTGTAGTGCACGGACCCGCCGAAGCTCACCCGTCCGCGGTCGGCCTCGGTGTTGAAGGCCCCCGAGCCCGTTCCCCAGCCGCCGTTGATCGCGCCGTTCGCGACCGAACCGGTGACGTAGGAGCGGAACGACTCCTTGACGCCCCAGTCGATGCTCGCGCCCGACACGGCGCGGGCGACGCAGACGGGAGCCGCGACCTGCTCGACTGCGGGGACGACGGTCGCCGCGGTGACGGAGAAGGGAGCGGATGCGACGACCGCACCGTTCACGCTGAGCTCGACCGTGTGCGCGCCCACCGGGAAGTCCGCGGGGACGTTCCAGCTGAACGTGACGGTGCCGCTGCCGCTCGCCGGCACCGTGCCGATGGTCACCGGCTCGGAGTGAGCGACGGCCGTCACGGCGTCGCCGGCCTGGAAGCCGCCTCCGGTGATCGTGAGCAGACCACCCTGCTGCGCGCTCGCGCCGACCGGGAAGCCGACGAAGGGAGCTACGGGCTGCGCGACGGCGACCGGCGTGAACGTGTCGAGCGAACGGTCGGTGACGGACAGGCCGTGTGCCGCGGAGGTGACGACCTGGTAGCTCTTCGATGCGTCGAGCGCCCCTGCGGGCACGGTCAGCGTCGTCGAGAACGCGCCGTCGACGATACCGGCCGACGGGACCCACGCCTGGGCGATCCAGCCCGCGGTGGGCAGCGGCGAGCCGCCGCTCCAGGCGGAGGTCTCACCCAGCAGGACGTACGCGCCATTCGCGGCGCCGGCTCCGACGAAGCCGGTACCGGTGACGGTCAGCACGTTCTGCACCGAGGGGTCCAGCGGCGTGCTCGGCGTCACCGTGACGGCGGGCTCGGTCTCCGGCTCGGGCTCGGGCTCGGGCTCCGGCTGCACCGCCGCGAAGGACACGACGGCCTTGGCGTCCTGCGTACGGTCGTTCATCGCGGTGTGGTTGGCGAGCGTGTACAGCGCGGTCGATCCGTCCTTCGGCTGCACCGTGAACGTGGTCGTGAAGGAGCCGTCCGGCTGGAAGGCGACCATCGTGGGAGTGGTCGGGTTGGAGGTGATCTGCTTCGCGCCGGTCGTGCACCGGTTCGCCGAGATGAATGTGAACGAGACCTCGCCCAGGGGCACATCGACACAAGACGTGAGGTAGATCGGCTGGTTCGGGTTGTAGCCGGTTCCCGTGACGGTGATCTCCTCGCCGGCGGGGTTCAGCCCGGTCGACTTCGAGAGCGTGAGGGTCGGGGTGCGCTCCGCGGGGGGCGCGGTGATCGACACCGTGATCGCGGTCGAGGTCGACGCCGCGTATGCCGACGTGTCGGCGGGCGTGAACGCCGCCTTCAGGGTGTGGTCGGCAATGCTCAGCGACGAGGTCCGCAGCACCGCGGTGCCCGAAGCCGCTGCGACGCTGCCCAGAGACGCGGCGCCGTCGAAGAACTCGACAGAGCCCGCCGCGGCGGGCGTGACCGTCGCGGTCAACGTCACCTCGGCTCCTGCCACGGCGGATGCGGGCGCGGCTGCGAGCGTGGTGGTGGTTGCCGTCGCGGGGAACAACGCCGTCCAGTCGATCGCGACGCCGGTGCGCGCGTACAGGTTGCTCGCACTCGGGTTCGAGCGGGAGGGCCAGGCGATCACGTCGTAGGACTTCGTGCGGTCGAGCGTCGCGGCAGACTGCTCGAGCGAGCCGGAAATGGCGCCGGAGGAGTCGGGGGAGACCGCGGCGGCGGGGATGCTGCCGCCGAGCTGGATGCTGCCGAGATCCGTGTCGGCGGGGATGAGTGCGATGTACAGGGACGGCTGAGACTGCCCCGGAAGGGGCGTGATGTTCTCGTAGCCGGCCCCCGTGACGGAGACGGTGACGGAAACGCCGGGGTCGACGGCAGCGGTCGCCGAGAGCGTGTAGCTGGCGGCCTGGGCGGGAACGGCGGCGCCGAAGACGGCGGCGGAGGCGACGAGGGCGGTCGCCACCGCGCTCGCGAGCAGGCGCCGCAGCGACGCTCGAGGTGATCTGTGCACGGGTAACTCCTTGCGGAAGGCGGGTCGGTGATCGCGGGGCGTAACCCATCTCGCGATCTGGAGTTAGCTTAGCCTTACCAAAGTCGAATCTGAGAATTCGATATGCGCCCGTTACGCGACGCGCCGCGGCAGGACGATCGGCCGGCCGGTGTCGGGGTCGGTCAGGATCCGCACCGGTGTCGCGTAGACGGACTCGACACGCTCGGCGGTGAGCACCTCCGCGGGGTCACCGAAGGCGGCGAGCGCTCCGTCGGCGACCATCGCCACGTCGTCCGCGTATGCAGCCGCGAGGGACAGATCGTGCAGCACCACGACGACCGCTCGCCCGTCGGCGGCGAGTCGGCGGGCGATGCGCAGCACATCCTCCTGATGTCGGAGATCCAGCGCCGCGGTCGGCTCGTCGAGGAGCACCACGGGAGTGTCCTGCGCGAGCACCCGCGCGAGCGAGGTGCGGGCCTTCTCTCCCCCCGAGAGCGACATGTACGTCCGGTCGGAGAGATGCGCGACATCGGCCGCCGCCATGGCGTCGGCGATGGCGACGTCGTCGCTTCCGTGACCCTCCCCGCGCCAGGGAGCGCGGCCCATCTCCACCACTTCGTACGCGGTGAAGGCGAAGGCCACGCGGTTCTCCTGCAGCAGCACCGACCGCATCCGCGCCAGTTCCGATGGCCGGAGGACTCCGATGGGTCGCCCGTCCAGGAGCACCTCGCCGGAGGCGGGTCGCACGTCGCCCGCCATGATCCCCATGAGACTGGACTTGCCGGCTCCGTTGGGGCCCACGAGCGCGACGACCCGGCCGAACCCGATGTCCAGGCTGATGTCGCGCAGGATATCGGCGCCGCCCAGACGCAGGCCGATCGTGTCGAGACGGATCGCCGGCGCGCTCATGCCCATCCTCCGCCACGCCGACGGCTGCGCCGGATGAGCCAGTAGAAGAAGGGTCCGCCGATGAGCGAGGTGAGGATCCCGATGGGCAGATCGGCCGCGGGCACGATCGTGCGGGCGAGCAGGTCGGCGTAGACGAGGAGCACGGCGCCGCCGAGCAGCGATGCGACCAGCAGCGGCCGATTGGCGGGGCCCAGCAGCATCCGCACGAGGTGGGGGACGACGAGCCCGACGAACGCGATGATCCCCACGAACGCGACGGCGACACCGGTCAAGGACGCCACCAGGACGATCGAGACGATCCGCAGCCGCTCCACGCGCACGCCGAGGTGCGCCGCCGTCCGTTCTCCGAGCGCCAGCAGGTCGTACCTCCGCGCCAGCGCCAGAGCGCCGACCGCGGAGAGCACGCCGACGACGGCCACGACGACGACCTCGTCCCAACGCGAGCCGTTCATGGACCCGAGCTGCCAGAAGACGATCTGTTCACGGGAGGCGGTGTCCCCGACGAACATGAACACGGCCAGGGCCGCCCCCGCGAACGCGTTCACGGCGATGCCCGTGAGGATCAGCGTGACCGACTCGGTGCGCCCCTGCGCCCGCGCGGTCGCGTAGACGATGCCTGTCGCGGCGAGACCGCCCAGGAAGGCGAACACCGCGGTCGTCCAGCCGCCGAAGGCGGCAAGGCCCAGTGTGATGGATGCGGCCGCGCCGACGGCGGCGCCCGAGGAGACGCCGACGACGCCGGGCTCGGCGAGCGGGTTTGCGAAGATCGACTGCATCACGGCACCCGCCATCGCGAGCAGGGCACCGACGAGCAGCGACATGACGACGCGGGGGAAGCGGATCTGCCACAGGGTCTGCTCGACGAGCGGATCGGTCGGAGCCCAGGGGTTCGCGACGCCGACCGCGTGCAGGAGTGATCCGCCGACCTCGGATGCGGGGATGGGCAGCTGCCCCACACCCGCGGACAGGAACACCCCGACCACGAGGAGGGCGCCGGCCGCACCGCCCACCAGCACTCGACGGGCCCTCATCGCTCGAGCACTCACGACGCGGCTGGCGCGTACACGGCGCGCGCCAGCGCCTCGAGCACCTCGGCCGAGCGGGGGCCGAACGAGAGGATCTGACCGTCGGCCATGTCGACGAAGCGGCGGTGAGCCCCGGCCGTCGTTATGGCGATCGCCGGCTTCGCGGCGAGCAGTCCGTCGACGCCTCCGACGGACTCGATACCGCCGGACATGACCAGGATGAGGTCGGGATTCGCCGCGACCATCGCCTCGTCGGTGAGCGGGCGCATCCCGTCCCATCCGAGCTCGTCGGCCACGTCGACGCCGCCCAGCGCCCGGATGAGCTCGTCGGCACCGGACTCCTCGCCGAACAGGTAGTAAACGCCGGCCGTTCCCCGCAGATAGAGGAAGACCATGCGCAGCCGATCTGCGTCGCTCGCAGGAGCGATCGCGGCGATGTCCGCTCGCGCGCGTTCCACCTCGTCGCCGATGCGCGTGGCCAGGGCCTCCCCCGCCGCGGGCGCGCCGAACACCGCTGCGACGTCGCGGGCCAGCTGCTGCGCACCGGCGAAGGATGCCTCGTTCTCGAGGAAGACGACGGGGATGCCGACATCCCTCAGCTGTTCGACCACGTCCCTCGGACCGATCGAGCCGTCCGTGATGACCAGCGTGGGGCGAAGCGCGATGACGGCCTCGGAGCTGACGGTGTGGCCGCCGGTTGTGATGACGGGCAGGTCCTCGACGCCCGGGAAGACGGTCGACACGTCACGTCCGACGAGGGAGTCGCCGAAGCCGAGTCCCCAGACGGTCGCCGCCAACGAACCGGCCAGGTCCATCGCGACGACGCGGGAGGTGTCTGCGACCGTCACCTCAGTCATTCCGCCGAGATCGTGGGAGAGTGCGGTCGTCGGCAGCGATTGCGCGGGCTCGGCGGCGACCGGGACGATCGCCGAGTCGGGCAGGACGGCGGTGGACGGACCCTCGTACGAGCGCGGATCCTGGAGCACATTCCACTCCGACATCGGCACGGCCTCGACGGACGGGACCTCCGCGGAGGACGACGGCGAGGGTGCAGCGCACCCGGCGAGCAAGGCCGCGGTGGCTGCAAGAGCGGCGAGGAGAGCGCGGCGCCTCACGACGCGTCCTCGCCTCGGCGGCGTCTCAGCCGGGCGATGATCACCGTCGCTGCGGCAGCCACTGCGGCGAACGCGGCACCGATACCCCACAGCCACACCGGGGCCGGCGTCTCGGCGGCGGCCGTCTCGGCGGCCGGAGTCGGCTCGGGCGCGGACGCCACGTCGGGATCGGGGGCGGGATCGACGCAGGCGAACGTCACGTCGAAGGAGATCGGATCGAATGCCGTCCCCGTCTCGTAGTTGCCGAACTGCGCGTAGCCGTCCGCGGTGACGGCCGTGGGGACCTCCGTCGCGGAGATCCCGGTGTCGGTCGTCGTGGACGCCGCGGCTGCGAGGTCGAGTGCAACGAAGTCGACCTGAGCGGCGGAGTGGACCCGGTCGGTCGCCCCGGCCAGTGCGTCCTCCATCGAGAGCCCGCTCACGTCGAGCAGGAGGTGCGCGCCCGAGGAGTCGATGACGAGGGTGGGCTGGGCGATCGTGGTGTCGAGCAGCCCGTTGTGCCCGGTGAAGCGGACACCGCCGCCGAAGGACACCGACCCCTCGCCCGTCGCGGGATCCACGCTGCCGCCGGTGGCGGGCCAGCTGAAGACCGGCGTGGTGTAGGACGCACCGTCGACGGGCTCCCACGACCCCTTCGCGATCGTGCCCGAGATGTAGGAACGGAACGACTCCTTGAAGCCCCAGGTCAGCGAACCGCCGGTCACCGCGCACGTCTCGTCGACCGCTGCGGCAGACCGCTCCGTGCCGAGAGCGGGCGTGGGCAGTGCAAGCAGTGCGGCGGACAGCGCGATCGCGGACACAGCGGAACGAAAGAGCATGGCGGGACCATTCCGTTGACGAATGAGGTAAGGCTTGCCTACCCTATCGGATGGTCGCGGACCGCCCGGGAGACGTTACGGGCGCAACGGGAGCAGATCAGAGACGTCCGACCGGGTGCCCGACGCGCGGATGCGGCCGGCGGTCGCCGCATCCGCCCACGATTGAGTCCCGGTCGCGAGGGCGATCCACGTCCGCGCGTCTGTCTCCACGACATTCGGCGGCGTGCCTCGCGTGTGACGCGGCCCCTCGATGATCTGGACCGCGCCGAAGGGGGGAACGCGCACCTCGACCGTGTGGCCGGGTGCCTTCTCCGCGAGCAGTTGCAGGAGGTACCGCACGGCCGTCGCGAGGTCGGCGCGCGCGGGCTGTTCGGCCGCCGCCACCGCGGCGAGCGCGGCGCGGCCGGCGTCGGTGGTGATGCGCGGCATGACGCCACGCTACCCCGGCACCCGCGAGCCGCTCTCGGTAGGGTGGGCGCGTGAAGATCCTCGTTCTCGGCTCGGGCGCGCGCGAGCACGCCATCATCCTCGCGCTCGCTTCCGAACAGGCGCGCCACGAGATCCTCGCGGCGCCGGGCAATGCCGGAATCGCGCGCGACGCCACGATCGCGCGCGTCGCCGATGGAGGAGTGCTGAACCCCGAGGACCCCGCCGCCGTCACCGAGTATGCCAACGCCCACGCGATCGATCTCGTGGTCATCGGCCCGGAGGCCCCTCTCGTCGCCGGCGTCGCCGACGCCCTCCGCGAGCACGGCATCCCCGTGTTCGGCCCCGGCCGGGCCGCGGCACAGCTCGAGGGCTCGAAGACCTTCGCGAAGCGGATCATGGATGCCGCGGGTGTTCCCACCGGCCGCGCGGTCCGCGCTCAGACGATCGACGAGGTGCGGGCAGCGCTCGACGAGCTCGGCGCCCCGCACGTCGTCAAAGCGGACGGGCTCGCCGCCGGCAAGGGCGTGATCGTCACCGAGGACCGCGATGCGGCGCTCGCTCACGCCGCGGAGTTCCTCCCGACCGGCGCCGTGCTCGTGGAGGAGTTCCTCGCGGGCCCCGAGGTCTCCCTCTTCTTCCTCAGCGACGGCGACACCGTGCGCCCGCTCAGCCCGGCGCAGGACTTCAAGCGGCTGGGCGACGGCGACAGCGGCCCGAACACGGGCGGCATGGGCGCCTACTCGCCGCTCCCCTGGCTCGCCGAGAGCTTCGGCGACGAGCGCTCGTTCGTCGATCTCGTGACCGAGACCGTCGCCCTTCCCGTCATCCGCGAGCTCGACCGCGAGGGCACACCCTTCATCGGCCTCCTGTACGCGGGCCTCATCCTCACCGACTCCGGCGTCAAGGTCATCGAGTTCAACGCCCGCTTCGGCGACCCGGAGACGCAGGTCGTGCTGCCGCGCCTGGTCACCCCCCTCTCGCGGCTGCTCCTGTCGGCGGCGTCCGGCACGCTCGAAGACGAGCCGCGTCCGGAGTTCTCCGATGCGGCGGCGGTGACGGTGGTGCTCGCGAGCGAGGGGTACCCGGTGGCGCCCGTCACGGGCCGCGCCATCGAGGGGCTGGATGCGGCCGCATCCGTCGAGGGAGTGCACATCGCCCACGCCGCCACGCGCGACGAGGACGGCGAACTCGTCGCGACGGGCGGGCGCGTGCTGAACGTGGTGGCCGTGGCCGACGACTTCGCCACCGCCCGCGATCGCGCCTACCGCGCGCTCGCACAGGTCGAGCTGGCGGGCGGGCAGTACCGCACCGACATCGCGGCCCGCGTCGCCGGCTGACACACCGCGCCCTCGTATCCACCCCGGCGCGGCCCGAACTCCTGCACAATCGCGCCACGCAGGCGCGTGAGCCCGGTTCAGGCCGGATCTGCAGGAGTTCAGGCGCCCGCGGCGCGGGTCACTGCACGCGCGCCTGCACCCAGCCGGCGCTCGTTCCGCCGGTGGTGACGAGAACCTGCACGGGGCCTTCCGCGTCGACCTGCTGATGATCCTGCATCTGGAGGGTGTCGTCGCAGGCGAACGAGCCGGAGGCGATCGCACGGCGCTCCTGATCGACGGCGGAGGTCATCACCTCGTAGCTGATGTCGCCGCCCGTGCACCACGCGTCGATGCGGAGGATCTGGCCCGGCGAGACGACCGCCGGGCCCGTGATCGAGGCGTTCGCGGCGGCGTCGCCATCCGGGTCGAATCTCGTGAGCGCCACCTGGGCGGGGTCGTCGGCGTCGGGCTCGAGCGGCGCCGGGGGCGGGGTGGTCTGCTCACCGGAGGGCGCGGACGGCGTGACGGAGACGGTCGGTGCGCTGTCGTCGGACCCCGCCGTGCACCCGGCGACACCGAGAGCGGCGAGGACCACACCACCGAGAAGCAGGGGACGGATGCGGCTGCTCATGCCTTCCACGGTAGGAAGCGCCCGCCGCGGGTGCCCAACCCGTTGATCCGGGGCCGTTCTCCGCCTACGGTGGGCGCCCTCATCCGGCCCGAACTCCTGCAGAACCGGCGCACCGCGGCCCGGAAGCCCGTGATGGCCTCTATCTGCAGGAGTTCGGACCTACGCTCAGCGGCGCACGAGCTCCTTCGGACGCCGCATGAACAGCACCGCGACCAGGCCCACGACGATGATCCCGGCCGGCAGCAGCGTGGCCTGCGCCATGGCGGTGGAGAAGCCGGCGATCACCGGCTCCGGGAGGGTGCCGGCGCCGAAGCCGGATGCGGCATCTGCCGCACCCGGGAGGTTGGCCTCGAGGCGGGCCTGCATGACCGCCGCGATCGCCGCCGAGCCGATGACCGAGCCGACGACGCGCGTCGTGTTGTAGATGCCGGCGCCCGCACCCGCCTGGCGCGGCGGAAGTCCGCGCGTGGCGGTCGTGGCCAGCGGCCCCCACATCCCGGCGTTGCCGATTCCCTGCAGAGCGGAGGGGAGCAGGAAGAGCCAGATCGGCGTCGAGGGGTCGCCGATGAGGATCGAGTTAAAGACGAGCGAGCCGCCGACCAGGACGAGCCCCGGCACGAGGATGACCCGGGGGTCGACCCGGTCGAGGAGACGGCCGGCCAGGGGTGCAAGCACACCCGAGAGCACGGCCATGGGGATCATCAGCAACGCGGCCTCGGTCGGCGTGAGCCCCCGAGCCAGCTGCAGCGCGAACATGAACGGGACCGACATGGCCGTCACCGCGAAGCCCACCGCCGCGATGCCCGCGTTCGCCGCCGAGAAGTTGCGGTCGCGGAACAGGTCCAACGGCACGAGCGGTTCGCTGCGGGTGCGCCCCTGCGTCCAGATGAAGATCGCGAGCACGACGACACCGACGGCGATCATGAGCCACACCCACGGCGCCCAGTCGAAGTGCTCGCCCTCCTGCAGACCGAACACGATGAGGAACAGCGCGAGGGCGGAGAGGAAGACGCCGACCATGTCGAAGCGGTGACGGTGCGTCTCGAGCTGCGGCACCAGGATCCACGCGAGGACCAGTCCGATGATGCCCACGGGCACGTTGATGAAGAAGATCCACTCCCAGCCGAGGCCGTCCACGAGCAGTCCGCCGGCGAGGGGGCCGACGAGCATCGCCACACCGGCGGTCGCACCCCACAGGCCCATGGCGGCGCCACGCTGCGAGGGCGGGAAGGTGCGTGTGATCACCGCCATCGTCTGCGGCGTGACGAGCGCGGCGCCGATTCCCTGCACGGCGCGCATCGCGACGAGCATGCCGAGACTGGACGAGAGCCCGCATCCGAGCGATGCGAGCGTGAACAGCGCGAGGCCGATGAGGTAGATGTTCTTGGGCCCGAACCGGTCACCGAGACGGCCCGTGATCAGCAGCGGCACGGCGTAGGCGAGCAGGTAGGCGCTTGTCACCCACACGACGTTGTCGAGATTGTTCGTGTTCGGATCCAGCGCGGCCTTGATCGCGGGGTTGGCGACCGAGACGATCGTGGTGTCGACCAGGATCATGAAGAACCCGATGACGAGGGCCCAGAGGGCCGGCCACGGGCTGCGGGCGGGTGTGTTGGCGGTGGCGGTGGTGGGAGCGCTCATTCGCGAGCAGCCTTTCTCTGAGTGAGGTACCGGTCGCTGGTGCGGTCGTGCGCATCCGGCCCCCAGGCGAAGCTCGGGTCGCCGAGGCGCCCGAGGAAAGCGTCGAGCCAGGCCAGGTCGGCCTCGGCGAGTGCACGGGATCGATCGACCTCGATGAGGTACTGCTCGGACACTCCTCCCGGGCGGGCCTTGTTCAGCCCCGCGACGAGGTCGGCGATCTGCTCCGTCAGCGCGTCGCGGCGCACGGCGAGCAGCGCCGCGACGTCGTCACGGTCGAGGTTGTGGGCCTCGGCGAGCGCGACACGGAACTCGACCGGACGGTCGATGCGCACGAGCTCGGCGCGGATCCACTCGTCCAACGACGCCAGCCCGGCATCCGTCAGCGCGTACGTCGTGCGCTCGGGACGATTACCTTCGCGCTCGGTGCCCGCCTCCGCGACGAGTCCGGCCTTCTCCAGCCGGGCGACGGTGTGGTAGACCGTGCCGCCGGTGACGTTCAGGATGCGGTCGTCGTGGCGCAGTCTCATGAGCCGCAGCATCTCGTAGGGATGCATGGGGTCTTCGCGCAGCAGCGCGAGCACCATGATCCCCAACGGGGTGATCCGAGCCGTCATCCGATACTCCATCTCGATTAGTCCACATGGACTATACACCCGCGGCGTACCCTTCGGGCATGCCGGATGCCGAGCGCGAAGCCGCCCGCCGACGCGGTCACGAGATCTTCGATCCGATCGTCGAGCCGCTGCTCGAGATGCCCGACGTGGATGTGGGCAGGATGTTCGGCTCCGAGGGCATCCGCATCCGGGGCAAGGTCTTCGCCTTCCTCGGCTTCGACGGCACCCTCATGGCCAAACTGCCCACGGCACGCATCGATGAGCTCGTCGAGGCGCGCACCGCCCGGCGCATGATCATGAAGGGGCGCCCCCTGCGGGAGTGGGTCGAGGTCGGCACCGATCGGGCCGAGGCGTGGCCCGGGGTCATCCGCGACGCCTACACCTTCCTCGACGAGATCACGCCCTGACGAACGCGACGGGCGTACGCCGCCCGCACGGGATAATGGGCGGGTGAACGACCCTGCGCTCCTCGACGGCTGGCGGCACGTGTACTCCGGGAAGGTCCGGGACCTCTACGTTCCCGATGACACCCCCGAAGGCGCTTCCGGCGAGCGCATGCTCGTCGTCGCGAGCGACCGCGTGAGCTCCTTCGACCACGTGCTCGAGCCCGGCATCCCCGACAAGGGCGTGCTGCTGACGACGCTGAGCCTCTGGTGGTTCGACCGCCTCGCCGGCGGAGACGGCGGCCGCCGCATCCCGAACCACCTCGTCGCGGACCACGTTCTCGGCTCCGATGACAGCGCGCATGAGCTCATCCCGGATGCGGTCGCCGGCCGCGCCATGCTCGTGCGCGCGCTCGACATGCAGCCCATCGAGTGCGTCGTGCGCGGCTACCTCACCGGATCCGGCTGGCTCGAGTACCAGAGCACGGGGACGGTCTGCGGCATCCCGATCGCACCGGGTCTCGCCGACGGCGACCGCCTGCCGGAGCCGATCTTCACGCCGGCGTACAAGGCGCCGATGGGCGAGCACGACGAGAACATCTCGTTCGAGCGCACCGCCCAGATTGTGGGGAGCGAGATGGCCGAGCGCCTGCGCGAGCTCTCGCTGGAGATCTACGCGCGCGCCGCCGCCACCGCGGAGGAGCGCGGGCTGATCCTCGCGGACACGAAGTTCGAGTTCGGTCTCGACGAGCACGGCGTGCTCACCCTCGCGGACGAGGTCCTGACCCCCGACTCGTCGCGGTACTGGGATGCGGATGCGTGGCGCACCGGCGCGACCCCCGCCGAGCGGATGGCGAGCTTCGACAAGCAGATCGTGCGCAACTGGCTCGCCGCCGCGTGGGTTCCCCGCGAGGGCGAGCCGCCGAGGTTGCCCGACGAGATCGCGGCGCAGACCTCCGCGCGCTATGCCGAGCTGCTGCGCCGACTGACCACCGTCTGACCACCACCCATCCGCGTCGCCATGCGGGCCTGCGGCCACCACCGCTGCCCCCGTCGGCACGCCAGACTTGCCACGAGACTGCACTTTCGCCACGAGATCACGGGTAGTACCCGTGATCTCGTGCGGGAGATGCAGTCTCGCGGGATGAACCGCCCCGGAAAGGACCACCCATGCCCCTGTGGAAGATCCACGGAAACGGCCGCACCGTCGCCCCGGGCGACGTCGTCGCCCCCGACGAACGCCTGAACTGGCCCGCGACGATCGCGATCGGCGCCCAGCACGTGATCGCCATGTTCGGCGCCACGTTCCTCGTGCCGATCCTGACCGGCTTCCCGGTCGCCACGACCCTGCTGTTCTCCGGCATCGGCACGCTGCTGTTCCTCGTGGTCACGAAGAACAAGCTCCCGAGCTACCTGGGCTCCTCGTTCGCCTTCATCGCGCCCGTGACGGCGGCGACCGCATCCGCCGGCATGGGATCCGCGCTCGCGGGCATCGTCGCCGTGGGTGTGCTGCTGGCCATCATCGGCGTCGTCGTGCAGTTGGCGGGCCTCGGCTGGGTCGACAAGCTCATGCCCCCGGTCGTGGCCGGCGCCATCGTCGCGCTGATCGGCTTCAACCTGGCCCCCGCCGCGTGGAACAACTTCCAGCAGGCGCCCGTGATCGCCTCGATCACGCTGGCCGCCGTCATCCTGTTCAGCGTGCTCTTCCGCGGCTTCCTCGGCCGGATCTCGATCTTCCTCGGGGTCGTCGTCGGCTACATCGCCGCCGCGATCTCGGGCGAGCTCGACTTCAGCAGCGTCGCGGATGCGGCCTGGATCGGCCTGCCCACCTTCCACATCGCCGATTTCGGCAGCCCGGGCACGTGGAGCGCGATCGCGATGTTCCTGCCCGTCGTGCTCGTGCTGGTGGCGGAGAACGTCGGCCACGTGCGCGGTGTCGCCACGATGACGGATGCGTCCGTCAACCGCTCCACCGGCCGCGCCCTCATCGCCGACGGCGCCGCGACCACCGTCGCCGGGTTCTTCGGCGGCTCGGGCACCACGACCTACGGCGAGAACATCGGCGTGATGGCCGCGACCCGCGTGTACTCGACGGCCGCGTACTGGGTCGCCGGCGTGGTGGCGATCCTGCTGAGCCTCTCCCCCAAGATCGGCGCCGTCATCAACTCCGTACCGGCGGGCGTGCTGGGCGGTGTGACGACCGCGCTCTACGGTCTGATCGGCATCATCGGCATCAAGATCTGGGTGGACAACCGCGTGGACTTCTCCCGCCCGGTGAACCAGTACACCGCCGCCGTGGCCCTCGTCATGGCGATCGCCGGCTTCTCGATGTCGTGGGGCGACTTCCAGCTGGGCGCGATCGTGGTCGCCACCGCCGCGGCCCTGGTGATCTATCACCTCGGCAACGCCATCGCGCGCTGGCGCAAGACGGGCGCCGACGATGGCGGCCCCATCCCTGCGGTCGGCCCGCTGGGCGGCGACCCCGAGTGAGGCGTGGGCGTCGCGGGCGGGATCATCGCGCCGGCGGCGCCCCGCATCCGGTCGACCCGGATGCGGGGGCTCAGGCCGACTCGCGCCGGATGAGCTCGGACGACAGGATCGTGGCGTGCGGGGGGTTCTGGCCCGCGAGCAGCGCCAGCAGCACGTCGACCATCTGCTCACCCTGCAGCTGCGAGGGCTGGCGGACGGTTGTGAGCGCAGGTGTCACCGCGGTAGCGACCGGCGAGTCGTCGAAGCCGACGATGGCGATGTCGTCCGGCACGCTCAAACCCGTGCGCTCGAGCGCCGCCAGCGCGCCCCGCGCCATGAGGTCGCTCGCGATGAACAGGGCGTCGATCTCGGCGCCGGAGGCGAGGATGCGCTGCATCGCCGCGTAGCCCCCCGCCGAGCTGAAGCCCCCGTCCTCGATCGGACCGACCTGCAGCCCGGCATCCTGGAGCACCTCGCGGTACCCGGTGAGACGGTCGATGCCCGCGGGCATGTCGACGGGCCCCGAGATCGTGCCGATGCGGGTACGGCCCGCGTCGACGAGATGCCGTGTCGCCGTGCGCCCTCCGTCGACGTTGTCGATGTCGACGAAGTACGCACCGTCGCGGCCGTGGGCGGGCCGGCCGCCGTAGACGACGGGGACGGCCGCCGCGATCCGGTCGACGAACGTGTCGGTCGTGTGGTGCGAGACGACGATCGCGCCGTCGACGGCGCCGCTGCGCAGATACGCCGCCGTCTTATCCCGCGGGTCGTTGCTCGCGATGATGAGATTCAGCACGTAGTCGGACCTGCTGAGCCGGGCGTTGATCCCCGACACGATCGACGCGAAGAACGGGTCGCCGAAGAACCGGTTGGTGTCTTCGGGCACGATCAGCGCGATCGCCATCGTCGCCCGGCTCGCGAGCGAGCGCGCGGCCCGGTTGGGCACGTAGTTCAGTTCGCTGATGGCGAGTTCGACGGCGGCCACCGCAGCGGGACTCACTGCGGTGGCGCCGTTGACGACTCGGGAGACCGTAGACCGGGAGACCCCGGCCATCGCCGCGACGTCCTCGATGGTGGCGGTGGCACGACGAGGGTCGCTGGACACGGTTCTCTACCTCTGCAGGATGGCGCCCTCGGGCGCGTTATCGATCGCACGGGCGGCGATGACCCGACGATACTCCAGAGCGCTGTCCTTCAACGTACGCACCTGGGTGTCGTAGTCGACGTGGACGATGCCGAAGCGCTTCTCGTAGCCCCAGGCCCACTCGAAGTTGTCCAGCAGCGACCAGTAGAAGTAGCCGCGCACATCGACGCCCGCGTCAGCCGCATCCAGCACGGCCGACAGGTGCGCCCGCAGGAACGCGGTGCGCTCGACATCCTTCACACGGGCGGCGCCGTCCTCGACGACGAGCTCGTCATCGTAGGCCGCACCGTTCTCGGTGACGTACAGCACGGTGCCCGCGGGGGCGGCGTACTCGTCCGAGACGCGGCGGAGGAGCCTGGTCAGACCCTCCGGCTGCACCTCCCAGTGCATGGAGGTGCGCGGCAGGCCCCGGTCGTGCCAGTAGATGCCCTCCGCCGCCGGGAACGGCGAGCGTGCGGGGCGATCGGTGGGCGCATCGCCGGGCAGCGGCGGGTTCGGGTCGGGCTCGGCGCCCACGAACTCGCCGTGGTAGTAGTTCACGCCCAGGCTGTCGATGGGCTGCGCGATGAGCTCGAGGTCGCCCGGACGGATGGCGGCCTGCCAGGTCTCGACCGCCGCGGGATCGACCACGCGGATGTCGTCGATCACGTCCTGCGGGTACGAACCGCGGAAGATCGGGTCGAGGAACCAGCGGTTGAACTGGCCGTCGATGCGGCGCGCCGCATCCCGGTCGCCCTCGTTCCGCGGGTCCACGGGGTCGGGAACGGTGAGGTTCAGCGTGATCCCGAGGTTCTTGCCCGCGTCGCGTCCGCGCAGCTCCTGCACCACCTGGCCGTGCCCGAGCAGGAGGTGGTGCGAGGCCAGCATGCCCTCGGCGATGGAGTAGTGACCGGGGGCGTGGATCCCGGCCGTGTAGCTGAGGAACGACGAGCACCACGGCTCGTTCAGCGTGGTCCAGATGTCGACCCGATCGCCCAGCGCGTCGTACACGTCCAGCGCGTACTCCGTGAACAGGTCGCTGGACTCCCGCCCCGCCCAGCCGCCGCGCTCCTGCAGCGCCTGCGGCATGTCCCAGTGGTAGAGCGTGAGCCAGGGCAGGATATCCGCCTCGCGCAGCTCGTCGACCAGACGCTTGTAGAAGTCGAGGCCCTTCTGGTTGAGGGGACCGGCGTCCGGGCGCACCCGTGACCACGACACCGAGAACCGGTACGTGTCGAGGCCCAGCCCCTTCATGAGCGCGACGTCGTCGCCGTAGCGGTGATAGTGGTCGCACGCGACATCACCGTTGTCGCCGTTGATGACGGCACCGGGCTCACGGCAGAACGCATCCCAGATGGATGCGGTCCGCCCGTCCTCGAAGGCAGCGCCCTCGATCTGGAAGGCTGCGGTGGCCGCTCCGAACAGGAAGTTCCGCGGGAACGCGCGCAGAGCGTCGCTCATTGTCGATGTACCTTTCTCGCGCCGGGCCTCAGCCCTTGACGGCGCCTTGCATGATTCCGCTCACCAGCTGCTTGCCGGCGAAGACGAAGAGGATCAGAAGCGGGATCGTCGACAGCAGCACGCCCGCGAGGACGATGGAGTAGTCGACGAAGTAGTTGGACTGCAGCAACGACAGCGCGACGGGGAGGGTCGGATTCTGCCGGTCGAGCACGATGAACGGCCAGAAGAAGTTGTTCCATGCTGTCACGAACGTGAACAGCGCCAGCATCGCGGCCGCGGGACGCGCGGCGGGCACGCCCACCGTGAGGAAGGTGCGGAACGAGCTCGCCCCGTCGACACGGGCCGCCTCGATCAGCTCGTCCGGAACAGCCTGACGGATGTACTGCGTCATCCAGAACACCCCGAAGGCGCTCACCAGGGCCGGGATGATGATCGCGCCGATCTGACCCGTCCATCCGATCTCGCTGAACAGGAGGTACAGCGGCACGACGCCGAGCTGGGTCGGCACGGCCATCGTCGCGATCACGAACACCAGCAGCCAGCTCGAGCCGCGGAACTTCAGCTTCGCGAAGGCCCATCCGGCCAGCGTCGAGAAGAACACGACGGATGCGGCGATGAGCGCCGAGCTGAAGATCGAGTTCCACAGCGCCGGCCAGAAGTTGACGGCCGGGTCGTTGATGACCTTGGCGGCGTTCGCGATGAAGTTGCCGCCGGGGATCCACGACATGTTGGGGTCGCGGATCGTGTACGAGTCACCGGAGCCGATGAGCAGCGACCAGTAGAAGGGGAACGCGGCGCTGAGCAGCACGACGCCCAGGGCGGCGTACACGAACCAGCCCGGACGCGATCCGCGCACCGGCCGCCGCCGGCGCACCGGCTTGCGGCCGGGCTCCAACAGCGTTTCCTCCGCCGCGACGGGCGGGGTCTGCAAAGTGGTCATCGGAGGACCTCCGTCTTCTGGGACGCGGTGGTGCGGGAGGCTTCGACCGCCTCCTTGGCGGCGCGTCGGGCGGCGCGCATCTGGGCCCGGCTCATGTCGGACTTCTTGCCCTCGTCACGCACGAGCCCGCGGGTGACGAAGAGGTTGATCGCACCGATGGCGAGGATGATGAGGAAGAGGATCCACGCCAGCGCCGCAGCGCGGCCGAAGTTCCACTGGCCCCATCCGAGGTCGTAGAGCCACAGGGTGATGGTGAGCCACTGGTTGTCGGCGCCGCCGGTTCCGGTCTGGTCGTACATGCGCGGCTCGTCGAAGATCTGCAGGCCGCCGATCGTCGAGGTGATGATGACGAAGATCAGGGTGGGCTTCAGGCTCGGCAGCGTGATGGAGAAGAACTGGCGGATCTTGCCCGCACCGTCGACCGTCGCCGCTTCGTAGAAGTCGCGCGGGATGGCCTGCATGGCCGCGAGCAGGATGAGGGTGTTGTACCCGGTCCAGCGGAAGTTGACCATCGTCGCGATGGCGATGTGGCTGGCGAACGCATCCGAGTGCCACTTGATGGCGGGGATGCCGAGGTCGGTCAGGATCGAGTTCACGAGACCGTACTGGTCGCCGAACATGTTGGAGAAGATGAGCGCCACGGCGACCGGCGCCATGACGTAGGGCAGCAGCACGCCCATGCGCCAGAACGTCTTGGCGCGGATGTTCTGGTCCAGCAGCACCGCGATGAACACCGCGAGGATCAGCTGCGGGACCGTGGAGAGCAGGAAGATCGAGAACGAGTTGCGCAGCGCCGTCCAGAACTTCGGGTCGTTGATGACCGTCGCGTACTGGTCGAAGCCGACGAAGGTGCCCGTGCCGCGCACGAGATCCCAGTCCTGGAAAGAGATGTACGCCGTGTAGGCGATCGGGAAGAGCCCGACGATCAGGAACAGGATGAAGAAGGGGGAGATGTACAGATAGGGGGACAGCTTGAGGTCCCAGGAGCTGAGGCTCTTGTCACCGAAGCCGATGCGCTTGGGGGATCTGGCCGTCGTGGACGAGGCGCTCACGTCGTTCCTTCGTTTCGTTGAGCGTGAGACGGGCCCGCAGGGTCGGCCCTGCAGGCCCGTCTCACTGCGGGATTACTTGATGGCCTCGACCTCAGAGACCCACTGGTCCCACGAAGCCTTCGCGTCCTGCGTGCCGTCCTCGACGCGCGTGAGCGCCTTCTGCATCGCGTCGTTGACCTGGAAGTAGAACTCGCCCTTGAAGGGGGAGACCGTGACGGCCGTGGCCCGCTCGGAGAAGATCTGGCCGACCGGCGCGTTGTTGAAGTACTCGTTGGTCGAGTCCAGCAGCGTGGCGTCGGTGAGCGCGTCGTTCTGGCTCGGGAAGGTGCCGGCGTTCTCGAAAGCCTTGACCTGGGTCTTGGCGTCGGTCAGCCAGTCGGCCAGCTTCTGCGCGGCAGCGACGTTCTTGCCGTTGGCGGGGATCGTCAGGTACGAGCCGCCCCAGTTGCCGCCGCCGTTGGGGAACACCGGCGCGACGTCCCATCCGGTGACGTCCTTGGCGTTGCCGGAGATGACACCGAGCATCCAGCCGGGGCAGAGCATCGTGGCGAAATCGCCGTTACTGAGACCGGCGAACCAGTCGTCAGACCACTGGCTGAAGTGCGCCGACTGCGTCGCGCTGGCCGCGGTGACCTGGTCGTAGATGTCCTTGACCTCGGCGTTGGTGGTGGCGGTGATCTTGCCGTCCGAGGGGTTCTCGTAGGCTGCCTCGACCTGGTTGATCATGCCCTGGTAGGTGCCGCCGGCGGAGTCGAAGAAGGCCTTGCCGGTGGCCGAGACGTACTGGTCGCCGACCTTGAAGTAGTTGGCCCAGTCGCCGTCGAAGAGCTTGCCGACCTCGGCGCGGTCGGTGGGAAGACCGGCGGACTGGAACAGGTCGGAGCGGTAGCAGATGGCCTCGGGACCGATGTCGGTGCCGTAGCCGATGAGGTTGCCGTCGGCGTCGGTCGCGGCCTTGACCTTCCAGTCCAGCCAGCGGCCGGTCAGGTCGGTGGGAACCGGGGCGAGCATGTCGGAGTACTGCATGACCTCGGGCAGCCAGTCGACCTCGATCGCCTCGATGTCGGCGAGGCCCGTCTTGCCGAGCTTCTGGAAGTAGTTGGCGCGAGCGTCGTTGGAGGTCGCGGCCTTGTTGTGGACGATCTTCACGTTCGGGTTCTCGTCCATGTACTCCTGCAGGAGCGCATCGGTGTAACCGAAGTCGTTGAAGGTGGCGATGGTCAGCGTGACCGGCGCGTTCGGGTCGGACTGCTCACCGCCGCCGGTTGAACAACCGGCGAGGACGATGGCTGCGGTTGCGATGCCGGCGGCGAGGCCGAGCGGTCGCAGGGCGCGTGATTTCACGGGACACTCCTTTGTGGATGCGGTTCGGTGCCAGAAAGCTCTCCGCTGTCCCCAGGACTGGGAGCGCTCTCATCGGACGCGACTCACAGTATGGGAGCGCTCCCGAGAGGTCAAGAGAGCGCTCTCACCGTTCGAGTAACGGTTGGATAACGCACCGGCACCGCGGGCGTCCTGCCCGCCTCTAGACTGGGAGCAGACCATCTCCCGCGCACCCTCGGAGCCGTTATGCCCACGATCGTCGTCGATGTCATGCCCAAGGCCGAACTGCTCGACCCGCAGGGCAAGGCGGTCCAGAACGCCCTGCACCGCCTCGGCGTCGAGGACTTCGGCTCCGTCCGGATCGGGAAGCGATTCGAGCTGACCGTCGAGGGTGCCGTCGACGAGGCACTGCTCGAGAAGGTGCGCGAGATCGCCGACGACGTGCTCTCCAACGCCGTCATCGAGGACGTCGTCGGCATCGAGGTCGTCGAATGAGCGTACGCATCGGGGTCATCACCTTCCCCGGTTCGCTCGACGACCGCGACGCGCAGCGCGCCATCCGCGTCGCCGGGGCGGAGCCCGTCGCCCTCTGGCACGGCGATCACGACTTGCAGGGCGTCGATGCCCTGGTCCTGCCCGGCGGCTTCAGCTACGGCGACTACCTCCGGGCGGGTGCGATCGCGGCCCTGGCGCCGATCATGTCCGATGTGAAGGATGCGGCCGCCGCCGGCATGCCGATCCTCGGCATCTGCAACGGCTTCCAGATGCTCGTCGAGGCGCACCTGCTGCCGGGCGGACTGATCCGCAACGCGCACCAGCAGTTCGTGCGCCGCGACCAGCGGCTGCGCGTCGAGAACGCCGACACCGCCTGGACCAGCGACTTCACGGCCGGCCAGGAGATCGTCATCCCGTTGAAGAACGCCGACGGCGGCTACATCGCCGACGCCGAGACGCTCGCGCGCGTCGAGGGCGAGGGCCTCGTGGCGTTCCGCTACGTCGGGGTCAACCCCAACGGCTCGCTCGACGACATCGCCGGACTCACCAACGAACGCCGCAACGTCGTGGGGCTCATGCCGCATCCCGAGCACGCGGTCGAGCCGGGCTTCGGACCCGACACCTCCGCCGCGATGCGCTCCGGCGTCGACGGCCTCGGCTTCTTCAGCTCGGCCATTGCGGCCGTGGTCTCCGCCGCCGCCTGACCCGGGAGCGCACAGCCTCCCTTTTCCCCGCTCGCCTGTCACAGATCGAGCCCCGCGGGTCGATCTGAGACAGGCGAACGGGGGGGGTGGCGCGCCGCCGAACGGGGCGAGCACCGGTCGCGACCCATCGGGCATGACACGTGTCATGCCCGAGTCGTGACAGAAGCCTCCGGCGCGGAAGGTCGCCGCGCGGTTGGCTGAAGGCATGAGCGAACCGCGCGTGCAGATCCCCGACACCCCCCTCGCCCCGGATGCGGCCGCCGTCGAGCTACGCGGCATCGTGCGCCGCTTCGGCCGCGCCGGCCAGCGCTTCACCGCCGTCGACGGCATCGATCTGCGCATCGAGCGCGGCGAGATCGTGGCGCTGCTCGGGCCGAACGGCGCAGGCAAGACCACGACGATCGACGTGCTGTTGGGTCTCGCGGAGCCGGATGAGGGCAGCGCGCTCGTCTTCGGCGCCCACCCGCACCGCGCCGTGGCTGCCGGTCGACTCGCCGCCGTGCTGCAGACCGGCGGCCTGCTGTCGGATCTCACCGTGCGCGAGACGGTCACGGTCATCGCGGACCTGTACGGCGCGGGTTCCCGCGTCGCCGAGGTGATGGAACGCGCCGATCTCACCGAGATCGCCCGCCGCCGCGTCGGCAAGTGCTCCGGCGGCGAGAAGCAGCGCGTGAAGTTCGCGCTCGCGCTGTTGCCCGACCCCGACGTGCTGGTGCTCGACGAGCCCACCGCCGGCATGGACGTCACGGCCCGCCGCAGGTTCTGGCAGGCGATGCGCGCCGACGCGGATGCGGGGCGCACGATCATCTTCGCCACGCACTACCTCGAAGAGGCCGAGCAGTTCGCCCGGCGCACCGTCGTGATGAGCCGCGGTCGCATCGTCGCCGATGCCGCCACCGCCCACCTGCGCGCCTCCCTCGGAGGCCGCCTCGTCTCGGCGACGCTCGCCGACGAGACGCTCGCCACCGCCTTCGCCGCCGAACTGGTGGGCGACGAGTCCGCCGCCGAGGTGTCGGTGGACGCATCGCGGCTCACGGTGCGCACCGCCGCATCCGACGCTCTGGCCGCGCGCCTGCTCGCCGCGGGCGCCAGCGACCTGGAGATCACCGCACCGACCCTGGAATCCGCCTTCACCCGACTCACCGAGGAGCCCTCATGAGCATGCTCGTCTCGCCCGCGATGTACCGCATCGAGGGCCTGCGTCAGCTGCGGAACCCGTACACGCTGGCCTTCACCCTGGCCATGCCGTTCGCGATGTACCTGCTCTTCGGGGCCAGCATGGACTACGCCTCGCAGAGCGTCGGCCACGCGAATGCGTCGTTCTACGTCATGGTCTCGATGGGCGCCTACGGCACCGCGACGGCGATGAGCTCGCTGTGCTCGCTCGCCGCATCCGAGGTCGGACAGGGATGGGGGCGCCAGCTCGCTCTCACGCCGCTCTCGACCGCCGGCTACGCACTGACGAAGGTGCTGTCGGCGATGTCCTTCGCCGCACTGTCCGTGCTCATCGTCTACATCGCCGGGTATGTCACGGGCGCCGCGGCCGACGACGTGTGGCGCTGGTTCGCATCGGCGGCCATCACACTGGTGCTCGGCCTGGTCTACGGGCTGTTCGGCCTGGGTGTCGGACTGGCGTTCAACTCGGACTCGGCCGCCGCGCTCGCGTCGATCTCGATCACGTTCTTCGGCTTCTTCGGCAACGTCTTCGTGCCCCTGAGCGGCGTCATGCTCGACATCGCCAAGTGGACGCCGATGTACGGCTACGCCGCCCTCGTGCGCTGGCCGGCGACGGGCGGTGTGCTCGTGGCCGGAGGGTCGGACGAGCTCTGGGCCGTGATTGCCAACGTGGTCGTCTGGGGCGCCCTGTTCGCCCTGCTGGTGCGCTTCGGCGTCGTGCGCTCGCGGCGTCGTCGTTAGGCTCGAGCGGTGACGACCCCCTCCGCGCCCCGGCGCATGCCACAGGATCCGTGGCAGCGCTGGGGCTGGGTCATGGCCATCGTGTGGATGGTCTTCCTGGTCTTCCCGGTCGTCTCGCTGCTGTCGTCGCCGGCGCCGCTGGGCCTCGTCGTGCTGGGGTGGGCCGCGCTGGCGGGGTTCGCCGTGGCCTACGTCGTCGGGTTCGTCGCGGGGATGCGGTCGGGGTGGGGCACGCCGAGCCGGCTCGTGAAGACGCTCTTCTGGGTGCAGATCGCGTGCGCCGCAGCCACCGTGCCCGCGATCGGCGACGGCGCCCTGAGCTTCGTGCCGTTCGTGATGTCGTACGCCAGCTACGGCCTGAGGCGCATGTGGCACTGGGTGACGATGACCGCGGGCATCGGGCTCGTCGTCATCGTGATCGTCGTCACGGGCTCGATCGAGGACAACATCCAGATCCTGTCGGTGGTCGTCATGATCTCCGTCATCAACACCGTGACGAGCTGGCTCATCGGACGCTCCGTCGACACGGATCGGATCCGGCTGGAGCTCGCCGCCAGCGACGAACGAACCGCGATCGCTCGCGACGTGCACGACCTGCTCGGGCACACGCTGACGGCGGTGAAGCTCAAGGCCGAACTGGCCGAGCGGCTCGTCGAGCGCGACCCCGATCGAGCGAAGGCCGAGCTGGCCGACATCGTGCGACTCACCGGAGAGGCCATCACCGGTGTGCGCAGCACCGTGACCGGCATCCGCGGCCAGGCGTTCGCGGAGCAACTGGTGGCGAGCCGTGCGGCGCTCGAGTCGGCGGGGATGGCCGTCGAGGTCAGCGGCGACGCCGCATCCCTCTCTCCCGCCCAGTCGCTGCCCGCGGGGTGGATCGTGCGGGAGGCGACGACCAACATCCTGCGCCATTCGCACGCCCGCACGGTGCGCATCTCGGTGGCGCCGGGCGTCGTCACGGTCGACGACGACGGGCAGGGGGTGCACCAGGGCCCGGGCAACGGCATCCGGGGCATGCAGGAGCGGGCGGCGTCAGCCGGCGCCGTGCTCGCGGTCGCTCCGGCTCCCAGCGGCGGAACGAGAGTGAGCATGACATGGTGAACGCACCGATCCGGCTGATGCTCGTCGACGACCAGGCGCTCGTCCGCGGCGCGATGGGCGCCCTGCTCGAGCTGGAGGGCGACCTCGTCGTGGTCGCCGAAGCCGCCGATGGGGCGCAGGCCGCATCCCTCGCCCGTGACACGACACCCGACGTCTGCCTCATGGACATCCAGATGCCCGGAGTGGACGGGATCACCGCGACGCGTCAGGTGCGCGAGGCGAGTCCGGCGACCCGCGTGCTCGTCGTCACGACGTTCGCCCGGCCGGGCTACCTCCGCCAGGCTCTGGATGCGGGCGCCAGCGGCTTCATCGTGAAGGATGCGCCGGCGGATCGCCTGGCGGATGCGGTCCGGCGCGTGCACGCGGGGCTCCGGGTGGTCGATCCCGAGCTCGCCGAGGCGTCGCTCTTCGAGGGTCAGAGCCCGCTGACCGAGCGCGAGCAGCAGGCGCTGCGCCTGTCGGCCGACGGGCGGGCGGTGGCGCAGATCGCCGCCGAGATGTTCCTCTCGGCAGGCACCGTGCGCAATCACCTCTCGTCGGCGATCAGCAAGACGGGCACCGAGAATCGCTCGCAGGCGGCGCAGGTCGCCCGCGAGAAGGGCTGGATCTAGCGGTACCGGTCCGCAGCGCCCGTTCGAGAGACGCGAAACGTCGCCCCCGGGACTCCGACACGGCAATACGGGCCTCCAACACGAGCTCGCGGGGCCTTGGTCCCGCATCCGGCCGCGTGGGGATGGGAGGATGGCCCCATGGCCGGCGCCCGTATGATCCCGGCGGACGACGGCGACGCCTCCCCCCTCGATGAGACGCGTCTCGAACCCGTGCGGTTCGTCGCGCTCACCGATGCGGTGCTGCGGCTGGGAATCCTGATGCTGGGCGCGGGCGCCTCTTCCGCGCGCGTGCGCACGACTATGGAGCGCGTCGGCCGCGCCTGGGGCATCGAGACCATGAACGCCCGCGTCGGCATGCTCGACATCGTGCTCACTGTCAGCCGCGGCCAGCTCGTACGCACCCGCGTGGCAGAGGTCGCGCGCCCCGTCGTGAACGCAGAACGCATCGCGGCCCTGCAACGCCTCTCGCACGAGGTCGAGGCCGAGGCGGGCGGGAGCGTCGACGACTTCGCCGCACGTCTGGATGCGATCGCCGCGCGTCCGGCCCGCTACGGGATGCTGCTGCGGGTCATCGCCGCCGGCGCGGCGTGCGCCGCGTTCGCCCTGCTCAACAACGGCGGATGGGCGGCGGCTGTGGCGGTAGGCGTCGGCGCCGCCGCCGGTCAGGCGGTCCGGATGCTGCTGGGCCGCGCACGGTTGAACGAGTTCCTCACCGTGTTCGTCGCCGCGGCGGCGGCGTTGCTGATCTACCTCGGCGCCGCCCAGTTCTTCGAGGTGCTGGGCCAGCCGTTCGCCCACGACGCCGCCCTCACGAGCGCCGTGCTCTTCCTCGTGCCCGGCTTCCCTCTGGTCACGGGCGCGATGGACCTCGCCCGCCTCGACCTGAACGCGGGGATCGCCCGTGTGGTCTACGCGTGCCTCATCCTGCTCACCGCCGGCTCCGCCGTCTGGGCGGTGGCCGCGCTGTTCGCCACGTCGCCGGACGTGGTCGCGACGCCCCTGCTGGACGAGCCCGTGCTCGCCGTGATGCGCCTCGTGGCGGGATTCGTCGGCGTTCTCGGCTTCGCGCTGCTGTTCGCCACTCCCTGGCGCATCGCGATCGCCTCGGCCGCGGTGGGCGCGATCGCGAACACCGCGCGTCTGACGGCGGTGGATGCGGGACTCATGCCCGCCGTCGCGGCCATGGCCGCGGGGCTGCTCGTGGGCCTCGGCGCCTTCGTCTGCTACCGCCGGCTCGACGCGCCGCGGGTGGCGCTGACGGTTCCGGCGGTCGTGATCATGGTCCCCGGCGCGGCCGCGTATCGCGCGATCGTCGCCACGATCGACGGCGACACGCTCGCGGCGGTGCAGAACAGCGTGCAGGCGTTGTTCGTGGTGGCGGCGCTCGCGATCGGGCTCACGGTCGCGAGAGTCGTGTCGGAGAAGGAGTGGGGCGACCGCTCCCGCTGAACCGGCTGTCAGCCGCATCCCGTGCGCAGGAGAAATCCCCTCAACAGGACGATTCGCGCGGAATCGTCCTGAATGACGGAGATCTCCTGCAGAGCGGACGCGGGTGCGAAGCGGAGGCGGGTGCGGATGCGGGGCGCGCGGATGCGGCGACGCAACGCCCCGACTGCTCATCGACGGGGTGGCTACGCTCGCAGCATGACGCCCTCCCGCCTCATCGTGTCCGTGCCCGATCCCTCCTTCGCCGCCGAGCTGGCGGACCTCGGTGAGCAGGTGGAGGTGATGGTCTGGCCGATGGATGCGGCCGCCCCGGCGGACCGAATCGATCTGGTCGTACCGCCGTACATGAGCGCGCGCGACGTCGTCGCGCGACTCGAGGGGGTCGAGACCCGCCTCGTGCAGAGCCAGTCGATCGGCTACGAGGGCACGGAAGAGCTGCTGCCCCCGGGGATCGTGTTCGCGAACGCGGCAACCGTGCATGAGACGTCGACGGCAGAGCTGGCCGTCGCTCTGACCCTCGCCGTGCAGCGCGAACTCGACGTCTTCGCCCGTCAGCGCGACTGGACACGCGCCTTCGCGCAGAGCCTCGCCGACCGCCGCACCACCGTGCTCGGCTTCGGCGGCGTCGGCAAGGCGATCGCCGCGCGCCTACGCCCCTTCGAGGTGCACCTGCGCGCCGTCGCGACGCATGCCCGCACCGAGGACGGCGTCGAGGTGGCGGCGCTCGAGGATCTCCACGCGGTGCTCGCCGACACCGAGGTGCTGATCCTCGCGCTCCCCGCATCCGAGCGCACCCGCGGCATCATCGGCGACGCGGAGCTGGCCGCCCTGCCGGACGGCGCGCTCGTCGTCAACGTCGGGCGCGGCACCCTCATCGACACGGACGCATTGGTCGATCATGTGCGCCGGGGCCGCATCCGCGCCGGGCTCGACGTCACCGATCCCGAGCCCCTCCCGGCGGATCACCCGCTCTGGGAGCTGCCGGGCGTGCTCATCTCGCCGCACGTCGGAGGCGCATCGACGGCGATGCAGCCGCGGATGGTGGCCCTCGTGCGGCGCCAGATCGCCCACCTGCTCGCGGGCGAGGAGCCCGAGAACGTCGTGATCCGCACCTGAGGACTCAGAACCCGGGCGGTAGCTCCCCCTCGTCGACGAGGACGACGTCGCCGTGGCGCGTGAAACGCACGACACCCCCGTCGGGGAAGCGCGTGCGCAGCTCCTCGGGATAGCCCATACCGCCGGCCCCCGCACCCGAGGTGCGCGTGACGTAGAAATCGACGGTGGGCTCGAGACCCGCGCCCGCACACGTGCCGGAGCCCGACCCGCCTTCGTCCTGCGTCATGGCCCTGACGATGATGCACGCGTCGGTCGCGTAGACCTCCAGACCGCTGTAGGAGCCGTACGAACGCAGGTCGCCCTGCTCGAACCCGGGGATCTCCCACTCGGTCATGGCCGGGCTCTCCCCCGACTGCTCGGTGAGCCGCGCCGCGTGGTGCTGGTCGTCGCGCACGCCCCACGGCAGTGTCCACGCCGTGACTCCGGCAGCGATGCCCGCGGTCACGAGGATGCTGAGGACCCAGGCCAGGCGCAGACGGCGATCGAGCGTCCGCGGCACGGGATACGGGCTCAGCGAGACCGGGGCGATGAGCGGGACCGGCTCAGACTCCTCGGCGGAAGGCGGGTCCTCCGCGGTGACCGAAGCCGGCGCCGCGACCGGTTCTGCCTCCGGCCCCGGCTCCGGCTCTGTCTCCGGCTCCGGGGCGCGCGCGGCGCTCGATCCCCGCGGCGAGAGCTCCGCCTCGAGCGCGGCGAGCCGCGCGAACCCCGCCTCGTCGAGATCGGCATCCGGGCCGGCCGGGAAGGTCGCCCTCGTCGACGAGCACGGTGTCGCCCCGAAGGGCGAAGCGCAGCACGCCGCCGTCCGGGTACCGCTCGAGCACCGCATCCGGCACCGCCGCGTCCCCACCGGAACTCGTCCCGCCGAAGTAGATGTCCATGATCGGCGGGAGGCCTTCGCCTGCACAGGTGCCCCAGACCGGCGTGCGCGTCTCGCCCGCGGATGCCTCGATACAGGAGTTCAGCGAGTAGATGTGCAGACCAAGGTAGTCGCCGTAGTAGCGAACACCCTCCCGCTCCGACATCCCTCCCCGCGTACGTTCCCCGCTCACGACGTCGCCCTGGAGATGCATGCTCGCCAACTGTCCCGCGCCGTCCGAGGGACGCATCCACGTCGTAACCAGCGCCGTCACGACGACCGCCACCACGATGCTCGCGAGCCAGACCCACCGCATCCTTCCACTCGGCAGCCACGAGGCGATCCGCGTGGCGGGGTTCGATCGCACGGGCACCGCCGGTTCCTCCGCGGAGTCCTCCGGCGCAGCCTCGGGCAGCGGCTCGAACACGACCTCGGGCTCGGGTGCGGGCGCACGGTCGTCCTCACGCAGTCCGGCACGCAGCCCACGCCGCGTCGGGCCCGCGACATCGGAGGCGGCGCGCTCGGATTCCCCCGGCGGTCCGAAGAGCGCGGCGAGCGCGTCCGCGGCATCCGTCCTCTGCGCGGGGACGGGCACGGCGGAGGCCCTGCCCTCCTGCAACTCGGCGAGCCGGGCGAGGCCCTCCGCGTCGATGTCCGCGGCGGGACCGTACGCACGCGCCTGCAGACGCGCCAGCTCGTCGTCGGTGTCGTCCGGCATAGGCCCATTCTGGGCTGCGACGGCGACCGGGCGCATCAGCGGGTGTCGCGGTCTTCGCCAGACCAGAGATCGGCGCAGTCGATCATCCGAGCCCCGTGGGCACGGAGATAGTCGCGGGCGCCGCGATCGCCGACGACGGATGCGGCCAGCGCCGGCCAGTGCTCCCGGCCGATCACCACGGGATGCCCCGGTCGGTCGCCGTACACCGCCTGCGCGAGCGCTGCGGCATCCGCATCGCTCGCCACGCGGTGCACCGCGGCGGCGGGGAGATCGGGCGTGTCCACGGTGACGATCGCGAGAGCGACCGCATCCGAGGCGGTCGCGGCCGCGAGCCCCGCGCGCAGCGACGCGCTCATCCCCTCTGACGGATCGGCGACGAGGACCGGCTCCGCATTGGCGGGCACGAGCGGCAGCACGTCATCGAGAGCCGCGCTCACGGCGACGTAGATCGGCAGACAGCCCGCATCCCGGAGCGCCCCGACGGCGAGCGCCAACCACGAACGTCCGTCGGAGGTACGGGCGAGCGCCTTGGGAGAGCCGAACCGGCGCCCCGCACCCGCGGCGAGCACGAGGCCGGCGACGCGTGGCTGGGGCATGATCAGGTCAGCGTATCGCGCACGAAACACGCGCTGGTTAGCGTGGGAGGATGCTCGAACTCGCCGCCGACCTGTTGCCGCTGCTGCGCGCGGGGCAGACCGTGGCGACCATCACCGTCACGGGTGTCGCCCGCTCCGCTCCCCGTGGTGTCGGCTCGGCGATGGCCGTGACGCGCGACGCCCGGGTGATCGGCTCGATCTCGGGCGGATGCGTGGAGGGCGACGCGGTCGCACTCGCCCTCGCATCCCTCGCCCGCGGCACCGGCGATGCGGCGCGGTTCGGCTTCACCGACGATCAGGCCTTCGCCGCGGGCCTCGCCTGCGGCGGCACGATCGACGCCGTCATCAGCGTCGTCTCGCCCACGGATGCGGTCGCCCTCGATGCGCTCGAGCGGGCGGCGTCCGATCGCCCCGCCGCGATCGGCATCGTCGCCTCCGGTCCCGGCGCCGGCACGCTCGTGCCGCACGACACGGTGCCCGAGAGCGCCCTGCACGACGACCTGCTCGTGGTCGCCGCGCCCCGCCGCCCACGCCTCGTGATCCTCGGCGCGGGCGAGCACGCCGCAGCCCTCAGCCGGGTGGCCGCCGCATCCGGCTTCGCCGTGTCGGTGTGCGACGTGTGGGACACCCTCGTCACTGCGGAGCGGTTCCCCGAGGCCGACGAGAGGGTGTGCGCGCTGCCGCACGAGTACCTGCAGCAGCTGCACGAGCGGGGCGAGCTCGACGAGCGCACCGCGGTCTGCGTGCTCACCCACGACCTGCGGCTCGACATCCCGGCGCTGCAGACCGCCCTCGCCCTGCCCGTCGGCTTCGTGGGCGCCATGGGGGCGCGGCGCACGGTGGCCCGGCGGGCGGACCTGCTGCGCGAGGCGGGCGTCGCCGAGGCCGATCTCGCCCGCCTGCACTCGCCGCTCGGGCTGGATCTGGCCGGCGTCACGCCGCCGGAGACGGCGATCGCCGTGCTGGCCGAGATCGTCGCCGCGCGTCGCGGCGGGTCGGGCCTGCCGCTGCGCGCAGGGACCGGCGCCCTGCACCCCCGCACATCCGCATCCACCTCCACCTCGCCATCGCGAGAGAGCATCCTTTCGTCGGGCGAGCATTCGATCGGGTGCTCGCTCGACGAATGAGAGCGCGCTCGGCGAAGGAGGCGCGCACGCGGTGCTAGCCTGACCGCGCGTCCTAACAACCATGGCGGCAGCCAGGGCGGGGACTGCGACGAACCGTTCGTCTCAGCACCCGAGGAGCAACCATGTCTCAGCCCGTCGACAAGTCCCAGGCCGGTCTCACCGCCCGGCAGTACCACATCGGCATCGCGCCGGGAGAGGTGTCGTCCGTGGCTCTCCTGCCGGGCGACCCGTTCCGGGTACCGCTGGTCGCGGAGTTCCTGACTGACGTGCGCGAGGTCGCGCACAACCGCGAGCACCGCACGATGACCGGCTGGTACAAGGGGCGCCACATCACGGCCACCTCCACCGGAATGGGCTGCCCGTCGACCGCCATCGCCGTGGAGGAACTCGCCCGCGTCGGCGTGACCTCATTCATCCGCGTCGGAAGCTCCGCCGGACTCCAACCGGGCATCGAACCCGGCGATCTGCTCGTCAGCGAGGGAAGCTTCCGCAACGACGGCACGACGGATGCGTACCTGCCCAAAGGCTTTCCTGCCGTACCCGACCTCGCGCTCACGCTCGCTCTGCAGCGGCACTCCGAGCGGCTGGCCGCCGCCTCCGGCACGCGCTCGCACAGCGGCATCAGTGTGAGCGACGACGCGTTCTACGCCGAGACGCCGGAATGGATCGGCCAGCTGAACCGGATGGGCATCCTCAACGTCGAAATGGAGGCGTCGGCGCTTTATATCGTCGCGCGGATGCGGGGGCTGCGCGCCGGCATGGTGTGCGCCTGCTCGAGCAACCTCGTCGACGGCGCGTCGCTGTACGACGAGAAGAACACCGCGCTCAAGGACGGCTGGATGCGCTCGATCGAGGCCGCTCTGGAGACCGCGGTCGAACTGGAGCTGTAGCCCCCGTCCACGCGAAAGAGCACCCGTTCGCCGAGTGAGCACCCCATCGGATGCGCGCTCGGCGAACGGATGCTCGCTCGGCGGGATGACGCCGGTCAGGGCTTGAGCAGCACCTTGCCGATGCGGCCGGGCTCGAAGTTGGCGCGGGCCGCATCCGAGATCTCGTCGAAGCTGAAGGTGTGCGAGGCCGGGAGCGTGAGAACGCCCTCGCCGATGCGGGTCACGAGCTCGCGCAGCAGCTCACCGCGGCGCGCGGGCGCCATCGACGAGCTGACCTTGCTGCCCCAGAAGCCCTTGACCGTGGCCTGCTTGAAGATCACGTCGCCCGAGGCGATCTCCATAATGGGCGAGGCCATCGCACCGAAGGCGACCAGCGTGCCGTTCTCGGCGAGCAGCGAGAGTACCTCGCCGGATGCGGCACCGCCGACCGAGTCGACGCCGGCGACGATCGGGGCGCCGCCGGTGATCTCGGCGACGCGCTCGCGCCAGTTCTCACCCTCGGTCGAGACGACGTTGCCGATGCCGAGGCCCTCGAGCTCCGCCACGCCCGCGTCGCGGCGGACGAGACCGAGCACGTTCAGGCCACGGGCGACCGCGAGCTGCGCGACGAGGCGTCCGACGGCGCCGTTGGCCGCGTTCTGCACGAGCCAGTCGCCGCGCTCGAGCTCGAGGAACTCGATGAGGCTCAGGGCGCTGAAGGGCATGGAGACCAGCTGCGACGCCGTGACGTCGTCCATCGCGTCGGGTACGGGGATCATCGCAGCCGCGTGGCCGATGAAGTACTCGGCCCAGACGCCGAACGTGCCGCCGGTGGCGACGCGCTGCCCGACGCTCAGGTTCTCGACGCCCTCACCGACCGCATCCACGACGCCGACGGCCTCGGTGCCGGCGCGGGCCGGGAGCTCGGGCTTGAAGCCGTACGTGCCGCGCACGGTCCACAGGTCGTGGTTGTGGATGGGCGAGAGCAGCGTCCGCACGCGGACCTGTCCGGCGCCGGGCTCGGGGAGCGGGGCATCCTCGACGTGAAGGACCTCGGCGGGATCACCGAAGGCGGAATGCACGATGGCGCGCATGTTGTTCCTCTTTCTCGTGGGGTGAGGGAAGACGGGAGCGTCGGGTGGATGCCCCCGAGGTCGTTGCCGTCAGGCGACCAGCAGGCCGATCGTCGTCGCGATGACGGCGAGCAGCGGCAGGGTCCCCTGCGTGATCGCGGCGCGGGCTTTGGTGCGGTCGGAGAGCAGCAGCACGAGGGCCGCCGCCAGCATCGAACCGGTGCCGGTCAGCACGAGCGCCGCGCCCACCGCGGTCGCACCCGCGGCGACGCCGACGATGCCGACGAAGGCCGTGATCGCGAGGAACAGGTTGTAGAAGCCCTGGTTGTACGCCATCGGCTTCGTCATCTGCACCTGCTCATCGCTGCCCAGGCCGAAGGTCTGGCGGGTGCGCGGACGATCCCACGCGAACGATTCCATCCAGAAGATGTAGACGTGCAGCACGGCGGCGAGGCCGGCGAACACGAGTCCGACGATGAGCATGGAATCCTCCTGTTATTGCAACGGTCGTTTCAATATATACTGCAATGGACGTTCCAGTAAAGGCGGTGGTCGAAATGGGTCGCACTCGCACCTTCGACGAGGACGCGGTCGTGCGCGCGGCACGCGACGTGTTCTGGCAGCACGGCTACGCCGAGGCATCCGTTCCGGACCTCGAGGCGGCCACCGGGCTCGGCCGGTCGAGCCTGTACCACTCGTTCGGCAGCAAGCGCGAGCTGTTCGACGCGGCGATCGAGAGCTACCTCGACGAGGTGATCCGACCACGACTCGCCCCTCTCCTGGGACCCGACGTGAGCACCGATGCGCTCGAGACCTACCTCACCGGTCTTGCCGCCGCTCTGCAAGCCCCGCGCACACATCTCGCCGAGCACGGCTGCCTCCTGATGAACACCGTGCGCGGCACCCTCGCAGACGACGAGCACGTCAAGCGGGCGGTCGATCAGTACCGCACCGAGCTCACGACCGCCTTCGCCGCGGGCGTCGCCGCCCGCCGCCCCGACCTGGATGCGGAGGGCCGCGCCGTGCTCACCCGCTCCTGCACCGCCCACGTACTCTCGGCCATGGCCATCGTGCGCGCCCAGCCCGCGGCGGCAGCCGATCTGGTGGACAATGCCCGCACCCTGGCTACCGGGTGGGCACCGCACTGATCCGGCACCCCGCCGTCCACGCCGTCCCGGCGCCCGAACTCCTGCAGAACCGCCGCTTCGGGGCCCGCAAAGGGGCCAGCACCCCGTTCTGCAGGAGTTACGTCGCCATGAAGGGTCGGATGCGGCACGCACCCGAGCGCGGATCCCGCCGCATGCGCACGCCCGAACTCCTGCAGAACCGGCCGGTCGGTGCGTAGGCCGGGGCCAGCACCCCGTTTTGCAGGAGTTACGTCGCCAGGCGGGCGTAGCCTGCTCGCCGAGGGACCGCGGGCTCACGCACGCGAAACACCCACGAAACGCCGCCCTGGTTCACTGGGGGCTGTTCATGTGACCAACATCCCGAGGCAGCCGTGGACATCACGACCATCACGAGTTTCCGACCGGCGAGAAGCCGGTCCGACCTGCGCCTGAACGAGGGCGAGGTCTTCCTGGCGGGCGGCACCTGGCTCATGAGCGAGCCCCTGCCGGGCACCACGGGCTTCGTCGACCTCACCACCCTCGACTGGCCCGAGATCGAGCTCACCGACGACGGTCTGCGAGTCGGCGCGACCTGCACGATCGCCCGTTTCCTCGCCTGGGCCGAGGGACGCGCCGCCGACCTGCCACCGGTACCTTCCGAGTGGACCGCCGCGCACCTTGTCACGGATGCGGCGCACGCCCTCCTCGCCTCGTTCAAGATCTGGAACACCGCCACCGTCGGCGGCAACGTGTGCCGCTCGTTCGCCGCGGGCGCCATGATCTCCCTCGCCGCGGCACTCGACGCGACGGCCGTCATCTGGACGCCCGACGGCGGCGAGCGCCGCATGCCCGTGGCCGAGGTGCCCACGGGCAACGGCACCAACGTGCTGGCCCGCGGTGAGGTCCTGCGCGCGCTCGAGTTCCCCGCATCCGCTCTGCGCTCCACCGTGCGCCTGCGCAAGATCGCCCTCGCCGAGCTGGGCCGCTCCGGTGCGGTCGTCACCGGCCGCGTCGACGAGGACGGCACGAGCGTGTTCACCCTGACCGCCGCCACCGCGGCTCCCACCGTGCTGCGGTTCTCCGAGCTGCCGGATGCGGCGACCCTTGCCGCATCCGTCGGATCGGTGACCGGCTACTACACCGATCCCCTCGGGGCTGCGGACTGGCGGCGCGGGGTGAGCATCGAGTTCGCGGAGCGGATCCGCGCCGAGCTGGAGGAGGCCGCATGAGGTTCGAGGTCAACGGCACCGACATCGAGGCGGAACCTGCTCCCGGCCAGTGCCTGCGAACGCTCCTGCGCGAGCACGGACACACCGAGGTCAAGAAGGGATGCGACGCCGGCGACTGCGGCGCGTGCTCCGTGCTGCTGGACGGCGAGCCCGTGCACTCCTGCATCATCCCGGCCGTGCGGATGGAGGGCCGCTCGGTCACGACCGCCGCGGGTCTCGCTCCGGGCGACGACCTGCACCCGGTGCAGGAGGCGATCGCCGAGAACTTCGGGTTCCAGTGCGGCTTCTGCACGCCCGGCATGAGCGTGACCGCATCCACGGTCTGCGAGCACGATCTCGACGATCTCGACCGCAAGATGAAGGGCAACCTGTGCCGCTGCACGGGGTACCGCCCCATTCGCGAGGCCATCCGTTCGTCGGTCCTGGGCCCCGTGCGCGAGACCGGGCCCGCGCCCACCGGCGCCATCGGCACCTCGCTCGTACCGCCCGCCGCCCGCCGGATCGTGCAGGGGCTGGAGCCCTACACGTTCGACGAGCCCGTCGTCGGCACGCTCGTGCTGCGTGTGCTGTCGTCGCCGCACGCGCACGCCCGCATCCTCGCGATCGACACGGAGGCGGCACGCCGCATCCCCGGCGTCGTGGCGATCTACACGCACGCCGACGTGCCCGACCTGCTCTACTCGACCGCGCGCCACGAGCACCGCACCGACGACCCCGACGACACCCGCATGCTCGACGACGTCGTGCGCCACGTCGGCCAGCGGGTCGCCGCGGTGGTCGCCGAGACCGCGGCGGCGGCGGATGCGGCCTGCCGCGCGATCCGGGTGGACTACGAGACGCTGCCCGCCGTGTTCGACCCCGACGAGGCCCGCCGCCCCGGCGCGCCGCTGCTGCATCCCGACCGCACGCCGCAGGACCGCGTCGATCACGCCGATCGCAACACACTGCTCTCGCTGGACGAGAGCCACGGCGGCAACGTGGACGCGGCGCTCGCGGCGAGCGAGGTGACGGTCACCGGTACGTGGCAGACGAGCCGCGTCACCCACGCCCAGCTCGAGACCCACGGCACCGTGGGATGGATCGACGACGACGGCCGGCTCGTACTGCGCTCGAGCACCCAGGTCCCCTTCCTCGTACGCGACGAGATCGCCCGCATCTTCGACCGCGACCCGGCGACGGTGCGCGTGTTCGCCGCCCGCGTCGGCGGCGGGTTCGGCGGCAAGCAGGAGATCTTCACCGAAGACCTCGTGGCGCTCGCCGTGCTCGACACAGGCCGACCCGTCGCCTACGAGTTCTCGCGCACCGACGAGTTCCAGCGCGCCGCCGTGCGCCACCCCATGCGCTCCACCGTGACGCTCGGCGCCACCCGCGACGGCATCCTCACCGCCATGAAGCTCGACCTGCTGAGCGACACCGGCGCGTACGGAAACCACTCGCGCGGCGTGCTCTTCCACGCGTGCGCCGACGCGCTCACGGTGTACCGCTCGCCGGTGCGCGGCATCCACGCGGAGGTCGTCTACACGAACAACGTGCCCTCGGGCGCGTTCCGCGGCTACGGCCTGGGCCAGGTGATCCTCGGCGTCGAGTCGGCCATGGACGAGCTCGCCCTGAAGCTCGGCATCGACCCGTTCGAGCTACGGCGGCGCAACGTGATCCAGGAAGGCGACGCCCTGCACGAGGCCGACCTGCGCTGGGGGTCGTACGGCCTCGACCAGTGCCTCGATCTCGCGCAGACCGCGCTGCAGCGCGGCAACGGGGTCGAAGCGCCGGAAGGCTGGGCGGTCGGCGAGGGCATGGCGGTCGCGATGATCGCCACGATGGCTCCCTTCGGCCACGTCTCACACACCACCGCGACCCTGCGCGCCGACGGCACCTACGCGCTGCGCGCGGGCACGAGCGAGTTCGGCAACGGCACGACTGTCGTGCTGCGCCAGATCGCCGCATCCGTCTTCGGGGTGCCGATCGACCGCCTCGACCTGCGCACCGCCGACACCGACCTGGTGTCGCACGACACCGGCGCGTTCGCCTCGGCCGGCATCACCGTGGCGGGCAAGGCGCTGTACGCCGCCTGCCTCGCGCTCGAGCAGCGGATGCTGCAGGTCGCCGCCGTGCTCGTACCGGGCGTCGAGCCCGAGCTCACTCCCGGCGGCGTGCGTGTCGGCGAGCGGATGCTGAGTTTCGCCGAGATCCTCGCCGCCGCTCCCGAGACGACCGAGGCCGGGTTGACCGCGACGGGCGCGGAGCTCGGCGAGATCCGCTCGCTCGCCTTCAACGTGCACGCCGTGCGGGTGGCCGTGGACCCCTCCACGGGAACGGTGCGCATCCTGCAGTCGATCCAGTCGGCGGATGCGGGCACGGTCATCAACCCCGCGCAGTGCCGCGGCCAGGTCGAGGGCGGCGTCGCGCAGGGCATCGGCAGCGCGCTGTACGAGGAGGTCCTGATCGATCCGACGGGACGCGTCGCGAACCCGGTCTTCCGCACCTACCGGGTGCCGCAGTTCGCCGACGTCCCCGACACCGAGGTGTACTTCGCCGAGACCCGCGACGACCTCGGTCCGTTCGGCGCCAAGTCGATGAGCGAGTCGCCGTACAACCCCGTCGCACCCGCGATCGGCAACGCGATCGCCCGTGCACTGGGCTCACGCCCGTACCAGCAGCCGTTCACCCGCGAGCGCGTCTGGCGGCTCGCCCAGGGGTGAACCGCGGGGCTGACGCCGGCGCGTGACCCGCGGGGATCCGCGCTCGCGCGCCCGCATCCCCTGTTCGAGGGACCCGATGGGCGGCTCCGCGGCCCGAAACACGACGTTTCGGGTCCCTTGAACACTCGCCGGTGCCGATTCCCCTGTTCGAGGGACCCGGGATGCGGCTCCGCGGGCCGAAACAGCACGAGTCGCGTCCCTCGAATACCCTCCGGCGCCGATCCCCCCTGTTCGAGGGACCCGACGTGCGGCTCCGCCGCCCGAAACACGACGTTTCGGGTCCCTTGAACACGCTCGGCGCACGGGTCGGGCCGGGGGTGCAGTGTTTCGGCCGGCCGACACGGTTTGTGGCACAGCGGGCCCGGTGCGATCCTGGGTCCGTGACCACCGACGCCCTGACCGAGCCGGATGCGGCGAGCCCCGCCGACGCGGAGGCGTACATCGGCGTCTCGCTCGGGCGTCGCATCCGTGCCGCCCGCACGGCCAAGAAGCTGTCGATGCGGGCGCTGGCGGGTGCGGCGGAGATCAGTCAGCCCTTCCTGAGTCAGATCGAGGGCGGCCGCACGATGCCGTCCATCCTCACGCTCTTCAAGCTCGCGAAGGTGCTCGACATCTCACCGTCGGAGTTGCTGCCGGCGAACGAGGAGCCGGAGCCGATCCACGTCGTCCGCCACGGGGAGGGCGAGCTCGTTCCCGTCTCCGAGAGCGACGACGGCGCCGTCAGCCGGATCATCTCCTCGGCCGCCACGCGCGGCGCGACCGTGCAGGAGTACCGCATCGCGCGCGCCCCGTACGTGGGCGAGTGGTTCGAGTCCGACGGCGAGAACACGATCTACCTCGTCGCGGGGTCGCTGACGGTCGAGCTGGAGGACCGCGGGTCGTGGACGCTCACTGCGGGCGACGCCCTCTCGCACCCCGGAGCGCTGCGCAACCGCTGGCGCATCGACGGCGCCGACCCGGCCGTGCTGCTGCTCGTGCACGTCGCCGGGCGCTGACCGCCGAACACTGAGCGCTGAACGTCGAACGCCGACCGCTGAACGCCGAGCGTTGAACGCTGGGCACTCAGCGCTGAACACTGGGCACTGGGCGGTGACCGCTGAGCGCTGAGCGCTGAGCGGCAGCGCTCAGCCCCCGCGGCGCCCGCGCCCCGCCCTGCACATCCCGTTACCGCCCGCGCCCACCCCCACTCGTTCGCCTGTCACAGATCGACGCGGCGGCGTCGATCTGTGACAGGCGAGCTGACGGACGGAGAGCCGGAGACGAGATCCCCCGCGCCCCGCAAGAGGTAACGCGCGCGAAACGCGATTGGTATGTGTAATCAACGATAGGTATCTACGATCGGCAGCGTGCCTCCCACCGCGCGCCTCTTTCTGCCCGAACTCGTCGTCACGATGGACGACGAACGCCGCGTCCTCACGGATGCGGGCGTGCTCGTCACCGGCGACACGATCACCGACGTCGCGCCCCGCGCGGAGCTGATCGCGGCCCACCCCGACGCCGAGCGCATCGAGTTACCCGACCGCCTGCTCATGCCGGGACTGATCAACGCCCACCACCACTCCGGGATGCTGCGCGGCACCGCCGAGCACCTGCCCGTCTGGGAGTGGCTGCGGCTGCACATCGACCCCATGCACCGCGTGCTCCGCCCCGACGAGGCCGAGGCCGCCGCGTGGCTCTGCTACGCCGAGGGGCTCCTGTCGGGCACCACGACCGTGGTGGACATGTGGCGCTACATGGACGGCGCGGCGCGCGCCGCATCCGCCCTCGGCAACCGCGTCGTCACCGTCAACTACGTCGGCGAGCATCCCGACTTCGACTACTTCGACACCCTCGACGACAACGAGCGGATGCTCAGCGAATGGACAGGAGCGGCCAACGGGCGCATCATGCCGTGGGTCGGACTCGAGCACCCGTTCTACGCGGATGCGGCGGGCCAGCGCCGGGCGATCGCACTGGCGAACGCCTACGGCACCGGCCTCTACACGCACTGCAGCGAGTCCGAGATCGAACTCGCCGACTTCGCCGCCCGCCACGGCGCGCGCCCCATGTTCGCCCTCGAGCAGCTCGGCTTCTTCGACGTGCCGCGCGCGATGATCGCCCACGCGGTGTGGCTGGATCAGGCGGAGGTCGATCTGATCGCCGCTCGCGGCGTGGGCGTCTCGCACAACCCCGTCTCGAACATGAAGCTCGCCAGCGGCATGGCGCCCGTCGCCGAGATGCTCGCGGCAGGCGTCGATGTCGGTCTCGGCACTGACGGCGAGAAGGAGAACAACAATCTCGACATGTTCGAGGAGATGAAGGTCGCCTCCCTGCTCGGCAAGCTGCGCACGATGGATGCGGCCGCGATGGACTCGTGGCAGGTGCTGGGAATGGCGACCCGCGGCGGCGCAGCGGCGATCGGCCGCGGCGACGAGCTCGGTGCGCTGACGCCGGGCCGGAAGGCCGACTTCGTGGCCGTCCGCACCGACACGCCGCGTATGACCCCATTCATGCCCGACGGCGCATATCCCAACATCCACCACAACCTCGTGCACGCCGTGCGCGGCTCCGACGTCGACATGACGGTCGTCGACGGCGAGATCGTCGTGCAGGGCGGCCGCCTCGTGAACGCCGACCTCGGCGAGCTCATCGACCGGGTGCGCGCGCTCGTGCCCGACCTCTTCGCCCGTCGCGCCGACTGGATCGCCGCGCAGGGCGAGCTCGACGGACTGTTCCACTGAAAGGCCACGCCATGACCATCGCGCTCGATCACGGGCCGCTCCGCGAGCGGGTCGCCCGCTTCCTCGCCGATGACCCCGGACGCCTGCTCATCGGCGGACGCTGGGTCGCCGCATCCGACACGTTCGCCTCGCTCGACCCGGCGACGGGCGAGACTCTGGCGCACGTCGCCCGCGCCTCGGCCGGCGACGTCGATGCCGCCGTCCGCGCGGCGAGCGCCGCACTCGAGAGCGCGGCGTGGGCACGGATGCGGCCGGCCGACCGCTCGAAGCTGCTGTGGCGCATCGCCGACGTCATGGAGGAGCACCTCGACGACCTCGCCGAGCTCGAGACGCTCGACCAGGGCAAGAGCCTCGGCACGGCGCGCTTCGGCGAGGTCCCGGCCGCGATCTCGCAGTTCCGCTACTACGCGGGCTGGCCCACGAAGATCACGGGCGAGACGATTCCGACCTCGCTCACCCGCACACCTGAGGGCAAGGACGTGTTCGCCTACACGCGGCGGGAGCCCGTGGGCGTGGTCGCGGCGATCGTGCCGTGGAACTCTCCGCTCATCATGACGGCGATGAAACTCGCCCCCGCTCTGGCCGCAGGCTGCGCGATCGTGCTCAAGCCCGCCGAGAACACCTCGCTCAGCGCCCTCTACCTCGGGCGCCTGCTGCAGGAGGCGGGGCTGCCCGACGGCGTCGTCAACATCGTCACCGGCTACGGGCACGAGACGGGGCAGGCGCTCGTCGAGCACCGCGGCGTCGCGAAGATCGCCTTCACCGGCTCCACCGCGGTCGGCAAGAAGCTGGTGGCCACCGCATCCGACCGACTCGCCCGGCTCACGCTCGAGCTCGGCGGCAAATCGCCCTCGATCATCCTGCCGGATGCAGATCTGTCCGCCGCCGTCGCCGGCGTCTCGCGCGGCATCTTCGACAACGGCGGCCAGGTGTGCGTCGCGAGCGCACGGATCTACGCGCACCGCGCCGTGTACGACGAGGTCGTGGCCGGCATGGCAGCGGCGGGAGACGCCCTGCGACTCGGCCACGGCCTCGCGGCCGGCACCGATCTCGGGCCGCTCGTGAGCGAGACGCAGGCCCGACGCGTCGCCGCCTACGTCGAGGAGGGCGCAGCCGACGGGGTCACCGTCGTCACCGGCGGCGAGCGCACCGGACCCGCCGGCACCTTCTTCACGCCGACCGTCCTGACCGACGTCGCACCGCACGCCCGTCTTATGCGCGAGGAGATCTTCGGCCCGGTGGCCGTGGTCACTCCCTTCGACGACGTCGACGAGGTCGTCGGCTGGGCCAACGACAGCGACTACGGCCTCGCCGCGAGCGTGTGGACCGAGGGCCTGAGCGCCGCGCACCGCGTGGCGGCGCGCCTTCAGGCCGGCACCGTGTGGGTCAACTGCCATTCCTTCCTCGGACCGGAGCTGCCCAAGGGCGGCCACAAGGAGTCAGGGTGGGGCTACGAGAACGGGTCACAGGGCCTGGAGAACTACCTGGAGACGAAGTCTGTGGTGATGGTCGTATGAACGGGCGGATCGCGCTCGGGGTCTTCGAGATGATGAACCCCTCCAACGGCATGCCCACGTGGACGCACCCCGACGGGCGCGGCGACGACTGGGATCGGCTCGACTACTGGGTCGACCTCGCGCGCGAGCTGGATGCGGCGGGCTTCGACTTCCTGTTCTTCGCCGACACCTACGGCTACGCCACCCTCGGCGGACGCATGCCCGAGGAGGTCGCCGCCCACGGCATCCAGTTCCCCGCGCTCGACCCGATGCTGGCGATCGCGACACTCGCCCGCGAGACCGAGCGGATCGGGTTCGTCGTGACCTCGCCGACGACGGTCGAGAAGCCCTACGGCACCGCGCGGCGCTTCGCGACGCTCGACAGGTTCACGGGCGGGCGCATCGGCTGGAACGTCGTGACCGGCAGTTCGCAGGCCACGACGGACGAGCTGTTCGGGGTGACCGAGACGCTCGGCCACGACCAGCGCTACGACGCGGCCGACGAGTTCCTCGACACCTGCCTGCGGCTCTGGGAGCACAGCTGGGAGGACGACGCCGAGGTGCGCGACCGCGACCGGGGCGTCTACGCCGACCCGGCGAAGCTGCACCGCATCGACGTCGAGGGCACGTATCAGCGCGCCGCCGGCATCTTCGCGGTGCCGCCGACGCCGCAGCGCACTCCCGTCCTGTTCCAAGCGGGGACCTCCGACCGGGGCCGCGCCTACGCCGCCCGCAACGCCGAGGCCGTGTTCATCCAGGGGCAGACGATCGCCGCCGCCAAGGCCCACGTGGACGACATACGCGCGCAGGCCCTGCGGCACGGGCGCGCCGCATCCGACATCAAGGTGATCTCGGGCATGACCGTGACCGTGGCTGCCACCGAGGCCGAGGCGCGCGCCCTCCGCGACGAGTACGAGAGCGTGCTGCAGCGCGCGGATGCGGCCGTCATGTTCGCCGGGATCACGGGACTCGATCTCACCGGCATCGACCCCGACACCAAGGTCGTGGACCTGCGCACCGAACTCGGGCAGACCCTCATCCAGCGCTACGCGCGGCAGAACGCCGAGATGCGGGTGGGCGAGATCCTCGACCAGTTCCGCACGAAGGCGATCCGCGGGTTCCAGATCACCGGCTCACCCGAGCAGGTGGCCGACGAGATCGAGGCGATCGTCGACGGTTCGGGGCTCGACGGCCTCATGCTCGAGCCCACGTTCGGCGGGCCCGGCGCCTACCGCGCGTTCATCGAGCTCGTCCTGCCCGTGCTGGCCGAACGGGGCCGCGTCAGCCCGCCCGCCGGCGCCACGTTGCGCGAGCACTTCGGCGGCGGCCCCCGCCTCGCCGCCACCCACCGCGCGCATCATCTCGCGGCGCGCGAGACCGCATCCCTTCCGTCCTGATCCCACCCGCACGAAGGAGAGACCACATGAGAGCCGACGCCGTCGAGGCGGTGATCCGCGGGCTCAAACGAGCCGGCGTTTCCGTCGCCACGTACCTGCCCGACTCGCTCCTGAAGGAGCTCTACCCGGCGCTCGACGCCGATCCCGACATCCGCACCATCCCGGTGACCAACGAGGGCGAAGGCGCGGCGATCGCCGGCGGCGTCTTCCTCTCGGGCAAGCGCGCCGTGCTGGTGATGGAGAACTCCGGTCTGCGCGCCGCGACCGAGCACCTCGCCCGCATGGGGCTCGGCGCCGGCATCCCGGTCGTCATGATCATGAGCTATCGCGGCGAGATGGGCGAGAACAACTGGTGGGCGATCCCGCACGGGATCACCATGGAGCCGCTGCTGCAGGCCCTGCGCACCCCGTACACGATCGTGCGCGACGTCGACCAGCTCGAGACGGCGATCGTCCGCGCCTACGACACCGCCTACGCGTCGTACTACCACGCCGCCATCGTCCTCGGAGGGGATCTGGTCCGATGAGCTACTCCCGATTCGAAGCCATGAAGCTGCTCGCCGCACGTCTTTCGGACGAGCTCGTCATCCTCTCCCTCGGCGGCGCGGTCGACGAGTGGTACAACGCCGCTCCGCACATGCGCGAGGCGAGCCTGTTCCAGCAGCAGCTGGGCTGCGTGACGCCGGAGGCGTTCGGCCTCGCCGTGGGCCTGCCCCACCGCCGCATCGTCTCGCTCGACACCGACGGCGGCCTGCTGTTCAACCTCGGCATCCTCGCGACGCTCGGCAACGAGCGCCCGGAGAACCTCTTCATCGTCGTGTGGGACAACGAGCAGTACCAGTCCATCGGGGGACCTGCGACCCACACCGCGAAGGGCCGTGTCGACCTCGCCGCGATCGCCCGCAGCGCCGGAGTCGAGAAGGCGTTCACCGCCGAGACGCTCGAAGAGTTCGACGCGCACTGCGCGGCGGGGCTCGCCGCATCCGAGCCGTACATCGTCGTCGCCAAGACCGACGGCATCCTCGAGCCCGGGATCAAGCGCAAGCACTCCGACGGCCGCGAGGACAAGTACATCTTCGTGCGCCACGTCGAGGCCACGGAGGGCATCAGCATCATGGGTCCGAGCGAGCACAACTGATGGTCGCGTCTCGGATCGTGCCGGTCGCTCCACGAGCGTCGCGAGACGACACCCTCGTGCCCGGGAGCGCGTGATGCCCCTGGTGCGCACCCCCGCCGCCGGCTACGACGAGATCGTGGTCGGCGGCGGGGCGGCCGGATGCGTGCTGGCGGCGCGCTTGTCCGAGGACCCCACGGTCCGCGTGCTCCTCATCGAAGCGGGGAGCGACCACCGCGGCGTGCGGGAGATCCTCGACGCCGCCCACTGGGACGCCCTCATCGGGGGCGAATACGACCACGGCTACCGGTCGACGCCCACCCCGCATGTGCTCGGCCGTTCGCTCGCCATGCCGCGCGGTAAGGTGCTCGGCGGGTCGTCCTCGACCAACGCGATGCTCTGGTTCCGCGGCAACCGGGCGGACTACGACGCGTGGGCGGATGCGGGCGCCGCCGGCTGGGGCTACGACGACCTGCTGCCGTACTTCCGCCGGTCCGAGACACGCGCGGACGGCGACCCGGCCTACCGCGGACGCTCCGGTCCCATGCGGGTCGGACCGCTCGCACACGTGCATCCGATCGCGCACGCGCTCATCTCCGCCTCCGCAGAACGCGGCCTTCCGGTGATCGACGACGCGAACGCCGCCTCCAACGAGGGCGCGACCTACCCTGACTACAACGCGATCGAGACCGATGACGGTTCGTTCGAGCGCTGGAGCACGGCGCGAGGGTACCTCGAGCCCGCGCTCGGCCGCGCGAACCTCGATGTGCTGGTCGACAGCCGCGTCCACGCGCTGCTCCTGGCCGGCGAGCGCGTCATCGGGGTGCGGCACACGGTGGGCGGGGTGGCGGTCGAGACCACCGCTGCGCGCATCGTGCTGGCGGCCGGCGCCCTCGACACCCCGCGGCTGCTGCAGCTGTCGGGGATCGGAGACGCCGCGCGGCTCGCCGCATCCGGCATCCGCGCGACGCACCATCTGCCCGGAGTCGGCGAGAACTTCCAGGACCACCCGCTGATCCTGGGCATGAACTTCCGCGCCCGGCACGACCTCGGCCCGGTCATCGGCAACGGGGGCGGCGCGATGCTCAACTGGCGGAGCTCCTTTGCTGAGGCGGGGCCTGACCTCCATACCGTCGTCGCGCACGGCTCGCGCGGCGACGAGGCGCTGCACGCCCGTCACGATCTGTCGGGAGAGCGCGTCTTCGCTCTGGTCCCCGGCCTGTACCGCTCTCGGAGCGTCGGCTGGGTGCGGGTGCGTTCGGCGGATCCGGATGCGGCCGCCGACATCCATCCGAACTACCTCGCCGATCCGACGGACCTCGCCGCGATGGTCGAGGCGGTCGACGCCGTGCAGGATCTCGTCGCCGCATCCGCCTACGCGGACCTTGCGGAGGGCCCGATCACGCCGGTCGCCGGGCTCGCGCACGCGGACAAGGTGCGGTTCGTGCGCGAGAACATCGGCACCTTCTTCCACTGCTCCGGCACCGCGCGCATCGGCACCGACGAGCTGGCGGTCGTCGACCCGGCGCTGCGGGTGAGGGGCCTCGAGGGGCTGTGGGTGGCGGATGCGTCGGTCATGCCCTCGATCCCGACGTGCAACACGCAGGCCCCCACCGTCGCGATCGCCGAGCGCGGCGCCGAGCTCGTCGCCGCCGGCCGCTGACCCGAGGTCGCTTCCCTCCCGCTCCGGCTCCGTCCCGCGCTCCGCCCGCTGGGGCCCGGCCCGTTCTCCGGCCCGGCCCGCCTCCGGCCCCGGCCCGGGCCCCGGCTCCCGCTCCGGATTGCTCGCCTGTCACAGATCGCGCCGCATCCGTCGATCTGTGACAGGCGAGCTCTGTTCGGGGGACCCGAAACGCGGCTCCCCGGGTCTCCGCACCACAACACGCGTCCCTCGAACACAGGCTGCCCCTGTTCAAGGGACCCGAAACGCGGCGAAACGACGGAAAAGGCGGCGAAACGCGTCCCTCGAACCGAATGGGCCCGCGGGTCAGACGTCGAGGAGGGCGTCGAGGGCGATGAAGGCGCCCTCGAACTCGCCGCGCAGGCGCGCCTTCGTGGCCGCGTCCGCGAACGAGATGTCGATGCCCGCGAGGGCGATCCGCTTCGCGGCGGCCGCATCGACGCCCAGCGCCATGAGCCCCTCGCGGTACTCCTTGCCGATGTCGGTGCGGAAGAACATCGCGTCGTCGGTCGACACGCTGACCGTGAGTCCCGCGTCGATCATCGCGCGCAAGCGGTGGCCCTCGTCCAGCGTCCAGCCCGAGCAGATCGTCGTCGACACGGGGGTCGTCGCGAACCCGATGCCGCGTCCCAAGGCCAACGCCACCACCGCCGGATCGTCGACGATGCGGTACCCGTGGTCCAGGCGGTCGCAGCCCAGCACCTCGATCGCCTCGCGCACCGCATCCGGTGTCGCCGTCGGGGTCTCCCCGACGTGCGCCGTCAGCTTCAGCCCGGCGGATGCGGCGAGCCGGTACGCCGCGGCGAAGCGGGTGGGGTCCTCGGTGTTCTCCGGCGTCAGATCGTCCTGGCCGATGCCCACGACCTCGGGGATGCCGTGCTCGATCACCTCGCGCACCATCGCGACCGCGGACTCGGGGCTGTCGCGCCGGTTGATCGCGGCGACGATGCGGAATCCGACGCCGAAGTCGGCTTCGGCACGGCGCAGGCCCGCGATGATCGGGTCCATCACGTCCCGGTAGCCGATCCCGCGGGCGGCGAAGTACTGCGGGTTCACGTAATACTCGCGGTAGCGGAGGTTGCCCTCGGCGACGGCCGCGCGCACGCCCTCCCAGGCGACCCGCTCGAAGTCGGCCGGCTCGCGCAGCACGTCGTGCGCGGCGCGGAAGGCGACGAGGAACTCGGGCAGGTCGGCGAAGTCGAAGAGCGTCTCCGGGTCGTCGCCCCAGAGCTCCACGCCGTAGCGCGCGGCCAGCTCGATGAAGGTCGTCGCCGTCATCGTCGAGGCGAAGTGGCAGTGCAGCTCCGTCTTGGGCAGCAGCTGCAGGTAGTCGGCGTACGAGATCACGGTGTTCCTCCCGGCGTGCGGGGCCTGAGCACGCCCACGCTCTTGACGACGAGAAGCCGGTACGGCTCCCCGTCCAACGACCACCAGCGGTGCACCACGCCCCCGGGGAAGTGCACGGAGTCGCCGGCCGTCAGATCGTGCGCCTCGCCGTCGAGTTCGATCCGGATGCCGCCGGCCACCACGTAGAGGAACTCCTCCTCCTCGTGGGTGAAGCTCTCGCCGGGCACGAGCGCGTCCGCGGCCACCTCCATCGGATGGAACGCGCGCGCGTCGTGCGCGAGCATCCGTGCTGTGCCGGAGGCGAACCCCTCGGGCACGGCACCGGAGCCGGCGCGCTGGATCTCGATCGCGGATGCGGCCTCGCGCGGCTCGTCGGCGGCCGCGATCAGCTCGATCGGACTCGTCTCCAGCGCCACCGCGATGCGCCGCAGCGACGCCAGGCTCGGCTGGGCGAGCCCGCGCTCCAGTTGGCTCAGGAACGGATGCGACAGCTCGGTGGCCGCCGCCAGGCGCACGAGTGTGAGCCCGCGTGCCTGCCGCAGCTCACGGATGCGGGCGCCGAGGCGCTGGCCGGCCGCATCCTCGTCCGCGGCGATCGTGGCGACAGGGTCGGTCATGGTCCGAGGTTATGCGGCGGGCATCGCGACGCCGTGGCGCGCCGCGTAGTCGGCGACGGCCGCGAGGTAGGCGGCGCGGCGGGCGGGCGTCAGCCAGGAGGCCTCGAACGAGTTGATGGCGAACTGCACCAGGTCGGTCTCGGTCAGCTTCGCGTGCTCGGCGAGGGCGACGTAGGTGTCGCCGACGTAGGCACCGAAGTAGGCGGGGTCGTCGGAGTTCAGCGTGACCTTGGCACCCTGACGGAGCAGTCCCACGATCTCGTCCGCCTTCATCTGCTCGGTCACGAAGGAGTTCGAGACCGGGCACGTCGTGAACCCGAGCCCGCGCTCGATGGCGAGGGCGACGAGAGCCGGGTCCTCGACGATGTTGGTGCCGTGGTCGATGCGGTCGACCTGGATCTCATCGAGCACGGTGCGGATGTTGTCGATCGAGCCGGGCTGGTCGATGTCGCAGTGCATCGTGAGAAGGAAGCCCTCGGCGCGGGCCCGGGCGAAGACCTCGGCGAACTTCTCGGGCGGGTTTCCGCGTTCGTCGGAGTCCAGTCCGATCCCGAGGATCCACTGCTTGTAGGGCAGCGCCTGCATGAGGGTCGCGAAGGCGAACTCGGCGGAGTAGTCGCGCAGGAAGCACATGATGAGCTCGGCGGAGATGCCGAGCTCGCGCTCCGCGCGCACCACGGCACGGCGGTACCCGCCGATCACGTCGGCGAAGGGCACTCCGCGGCCGGTGTGAGCCTGCGGGTCGAAGAACATCTCGACGTGCACGACGCCCTGCGCCGCAGCCTTCTGGAGGTAGGCCCAGGCGAGGTCGTGGAAGTCGTCGGCCGTGACCAGGACGCGCATCGCCGGGTAGTACACCGCGAGGAAGCTGGTGAGGTCGGTGAAGTCGTAGGTGGCCTTGACCTCGTCGACGGTCTTCTCGGCGAGCTCGATGCCGTTGCGCTCGGCGAGCGCGAACTTGAGGTCGGGTTCGAGAGTGCCCTCGAGGTGCAGGTGGAGCTCTGCCTTGGGCAGGCCGTGCGCGAACGCGGTGAGATCGGTCATACCGAAGATCTTCCTGGAGTCGGCGGATGCGGCGCGAGTCGCCGCGAGGGTCAGACGCCCTTCTGCGAGTGCATGCCCATGCGTGCGAGGACGACGTCCTCCACGATCTGGATCACGTTGTACAGAATGAGCGAGACGGCGGTGACCAGCACGACCGAGGTCCACAGGGCGCTGAACTGCGCCTGTGGGATGTAGCCGGCGATCGATCCGCCGATGCCGCCGCCGACGGCGAGCCACTCGGCGAGCAGTGCGCCGGTGATGGCACCGGGAACGGAGATGCGCACGGCCGCGAAGAACGCCGGCAGTGAGGACGGCATAGCGACCTTGCGCAGTTTCGCCCACGCCCCGCCGCCGTACACCTCGACGAGGTCGTTCATCTGCGCGGAGGCGGACTTGAGGCCGAAGGAGATGTTCACGAGCGCGGGGAAGAGCACGACGATGCCGCCGATGACGGCGACGGTCGCGATGTCGCGGCCGAAGATCATGATGATCACCGGGGCCATGGCGATCAGCGGCACCGAGCGCAGCAGCATCGCGACGGGCATGAGGGCGTGCTCGGCCCCCTTGTTCAGCTGGAAGAGCGAGGCGCCGAGGATGGCGATCACGAGACCGGAGACGAAGCCGATGACGGAGTGGCCGAGGGTCACGGCGAGGTTGCCGAACATGAGTTCGCGGTTGGCCTCGGCGGCCGGCACCGTGAACAGGTAGTTCCAGACATCCACCGGGCCCTTGGCGATGAGCGGCGAGATGTTGAAGACGGCGAGCACGCCGACCCACAGGGCGAGCACGCCCACGAGCGTGCCGACGAAGGTCACCATGCCCCATCCGAACGCCTTCAGTGCGCCGGAGGCGGCCTGCTTGCGCACCGTGGCATTCAGGTCGACGTTCGCAGCGGAGCCGGGTCCCGCGACCGGAGGCTGAGCGGTCATCATGGTCGTCACTTCTGGGCTCCCTTCGACCAGGGCGCGATGAGTCGGGCGATGAAGCCCACCAGTACGTAGCCGGCGAGCGCGACCGCGCCCGAGGCGAGGGCCAGGGCCCAGACGAGCGGCGCGTTGGAGTTCTGCTGGGCGAGGATCATCGCGAGCCCGACGCCGGCCTCGATCTTTCCGAAGAACTCCCCGAGCACGGCGCCGAGGAAGGCCGCGGGCACGGCGATCTGCAGCGCGTTGAGGATGGCGGGAAGCGCTGCGATCAGGCGCACCTTGCGCAGCTGCGTGAGCTTGCTGCCGCCGTAGACCGTGACAAGGTCGAGGCTGGACTTGTCGGCGGACTTGAGGCCGAGCAGAGCGCCCACGACGGTCGTGAAGAAGACCGAGAGTGCGGCGAGGAAGACCGCGGTACCGCTGGGAGCGCCGCGCGGCGGTGCGCCGAAGAGCACGACCGCGAGCATGCCGATCGCGACGATCGGTACGCAATAGGTAAGGATCGCGATCTGCATCGCGACGCCCTCCAGGCGCGGGACGAGCAGCACGAGGAACGCGAGAGCCAGCGCCAGGCCGTTGCCCCAGAGGTAGCCGATGCCGCTTTCGACGAGCGTCACCGAGAAGTTGCGCCAGTAGTATTCCCAGCCGGTGTCGATGTAGCTGGCAATGACCTCCAGCGGGCTCGGGATGACATGCGCCCCCGAGGGCGCGATGAAGATCGCGGAGATGATCCACCAGGCGGCGATGAGTCCCACGCCGCCGATCACTCCGGTCACCCACGCGGGAAGCCGGATGTCCTCCCACTGGATGGTGCGCGTCTTGGCCGTGTCAGTGGTCATCAGCGGCAGCGCCTCCGGCGCCGAAGAGCAGTTCGGATGCCTGGTCCACGTAGGAGTGGAACTCGGGGCTGCGCATCATCTCGGGCATGCGCGGGCGGGGAAGGTCGATGGTCATGACCTCCTTGATGCGGCCGGGTCGCGGGCTCATGACAGCGACCTGGTCGGAGAGGAAGATCGCCTCGGAGATGCCGTGCGTCACGAGCAGGGTCGTGGCGGGCTTCTCGGTCCAGATCCGCAGCAGTTCGAGGTTGAGCTTCTGGCGGGTCATGTCGTCCAGGGCGCCGAACGGCTCGTCGAACAGCAACACCTCGGGTCGCATGATGAGCGAGCGCGCGATCGACACGCGCTGGCGCATCCCGCCCGACAGCTGCGCCGGCTTGGCCTTCTCGAATCCGCGCAGACCCACGAGGGCGATCATCTCGTCGATGTAGGCCTTGTCGGGGCTCTTGCCCGCGATCTCGAACGGCAGTCGGATGTTGGCGTAGACACTGCGCCAGGGCAGAAGCGCCGAGTCCTGGAAGGCAATGCCGAGCTTGTTCTCGCGACGCATCTCCTTCGGGCTCTTGCCGTCCACGCGGGTGGTGCCGCTCGTGGGCTGCTCGAGGCCTGCGAGGATGCGCAGGATGGTCGACTTGCCGCATCCCGACGGTCCGAGCAGCGACAGGAACGTGCCCTGGTCGGTGTGGAGGTTCGCATCCTGCAGGGCGACCACCGACTTCCGGCCGGTGGTGAAGACCTTGTTCAGGCCGGTGATCTGAAGGCCGGTGCCGAGCGCGGCGTCGGTCACGCCGGTCTCGACGACTGTGTGGGTCACGTCGATGGCTGCTTTCGGTCAGGGTCGGTGCTCGCACCGACCGGGGAGGGGGTGAGGGCGCCCGCGGCGGGGCGCCCTCACGGTGTCAACCTGCGTACTTCACCAGGTCGGGGTTCTCGCTGTAGAGCTCCTCGAGCAGCGAGGTGTCGAACAGCTGGTCGGCGGTGACGTCGATGCCGGCCTCACCGAGGCTCTTGACGGTGGCGTCCTTGAGCTCGTCCGAAATCGAGAAGAGACCGTTGGTCTCGGTCTCGTCGGAGACGACGAGGTCGCTGAGCTGGGCGACGGCTCCGGCCTCGGAGTTCGTCGGGTCGAGGTTGAGGTCCTTGCCGTAGTCGTCGTACGCGAGCTTCGCGCAGCCGGCAGGGTCGGCGACGGCGTCCGCCCAGCCCTGGATCTCGGCCTTCAGGAACGCCTTGACGGTGTCCGGGTGGTTCTCGATCATGTCCTCGGTCGTGACCAGCGTCTCGGCCGGGAACGGCAGACCGTTGTCCGCGAACGGCAGGTTGACGGTGTCGTGACCCTCGTTCTGGACGATGATCGCCTCGTTGGTCAGGTAGGCGATGAAGCCGTCGACCTCACCGTTGATGAGGGGCGCCGGGTCGTACTGCACGGGCACGATCGTCAGGTCGCTGGCGCTCATGCCGTTGGCGGCGAGGAACGCGTTGAACAGCGCGGTGTTGGAGTCCTGCACACCGATGCGCTTGCCTTTGAGGTCGGCGACCGTGGCGATGTTGCCGCCGTCCTTGAGCGAGAGAACCGTGAAGGGGTTCTTCTGGTACGTGGTGCCGATGATCTTCAGCGGCGCGCCCTCGCTCGCCACGACCGAACCGGTCGAGACGGCGTCGCTCATCGCGAAGTCGGCGGTGCCGGAGATGAGCTCAGAGGCGCCGGTGGAGGGACCGGGGACCAGTTCGACCGAGCTGAAGCCCGCGTCGGTGTAATAGCCCTTCGAGTCGGCGAAGAACTCGCCGCAGAACTCCTCGTTCTTGATCCAGCTGAGCTGAACCGTGATGTCGCCGGGGCCGGCGGCGTCACCTCCGGAGGAGGACGAGGATGCGGGGTCGCTGGATCCGGCACACGCGCTGAGCGCGAGGGCGGAGAGAGCGACGGCTGCGATGGACACGGCGACGCGCGTGCGGCGTGCGGTGAAGCGGGACATAAGCTGTCTCCCGGTTGTCGGGTGGTGCACTTCGGGTGGTTGGGATGCCGACGCCTCCCGTGCTCGGGTTCATCCCGGCGGCATCGGTCTGCGTGACGAGTTCGACGCTAAGCGATGTAGATTTCACGAACACTGGCGCTCGTGTTTCCGCACCGTTACACCTGACCTATCCACAGGTCCGCATCAAGCGGCTCATGCACGCACGCGTGGACCGATAGCCTGGCGGCCGTTCACCACAGCGAACACGTCCCCTTCAGCCTCCTCCGGCGGCACCGCCGTCCGAGCGCGCCCGAAAGCGAGTGCCCATGCGTATCTCCCGCCTCCTTACCGCCACCGCCGTCATGGGGGCCGCCCTGTTCCTGGGCGGCTGTTTCCAGATCAGCGACCTCGGGGGCGGACCCGAGGCCGTGCGCGACGCCGACACGGGCGAGATCACCGACGCCGGCAAGGCCGACGTCTTCACGCTCTCGGTCGGCGACTGCCTCAACAACCAGTCCGGCGAAGAGGTCACCGACGTCCCCGTCGTGCCCTGCAGCGAGCCGCACGACAACGAGGTCTACCACGAGTTCTCGCTGCCCGACGGCGAGTTCCCCGGCAAGGACGGCGTCTACTCCGCCGCCGAAGAGGGCTGCTACCCCGAGTTCACGACCTTCGCCGGCATCGCCTACGAAGAGTCCACGCTCGACTTCTCCTACTTCGTCCCGACCCAGCAGAGCTGGGACGGGGGCAACGACCGCCTGGTCTCCTGCATCATCTACGACACCGCGGGACAGGTCACCGGCACGCTGGCGGGCGCCGCGCGCTGATCGCTCGCACACGAAGGGGGCCGGGTCATCCCGGCCCCCTTCGGCGTTCACGGCATCACGCGGGGTGGCGCCCCAGGCGCTCGGCGACGCGCGGCAGGTCCTCATGCACGCGGATCGTCGCCTCCGGCGCCAGCGGGTTCGTCGAGACGCCGTCTTCGCTCACGAGGCGGCCTCCCACGTAGACCCGCTTGAGGTTGCGGGGGGTCATCGACAGCACGTAGCTGCGCACGGGATGCCAGAGCGGGCCGACGTCGGGCTTGCGAGGGTCGACCACGACGAAGTCGGCGAACTTGCCGACCTCGAGGCTGCCGACACGGTCGTCGACACCCAGGATCGCAGCTCCCCCCAGGGTGTGCAGGCGCAGCACCCGCTCGGGCATCATCGACAGCGGGTCCTTCGTGCGGGCGCGCTGCATGAAGATGCCGGCGCGCATGTTCTGCCACGGGTCGGAGACGTCGGTGCAGGCCTGGTCGTCGAGCCCCAGCCCGACCTTCATGCCCAGCGCCAGCATCTCGGGAACGAGAGCGACACCGGAGGCGAGGCGCCCGTTAGATGCGGGTTGCCACGACATCGAGGCGCCGCCGGCGGCGGTCTGCTCGATGATCTCGGGGGTGGTCTGGATGAAGTGGCCGAACATCATGCCGGGGCCGAGGGCTCCCGCATCCCGGTACATCGCGAACTTCGACTGCTGCAGGGGCACGGCCTCGGGGGACTCGAGGAAGTGGGCCTGGTTGGTCACGCCGAACCGCCGCATCGCCTCCACCTCGACCTCGGCCGCATCCGGACGCGGCGACCACTGCACCTGGCCCATGATCGACGCACCCAGCACGAACGCCGGGTCCATCGCGCGCGAGTGTGCGACCTCGGCGGCGAACCGGTCGAAGATCTCCTCATCGCTGCCGACGGTCGCATCCATGCCGATCGCGTCGACGAAGCGGATGCCGGCATCGAGGCAGCCGTCGGCCTGACGGGTGTGGTACTCGAGAGGGCGCATCGCGGCGTTGCCGACGCGCTTGCCGTCGACCATCGATTCCCAGGCCTGCAGCGGGTCGGTGAAGTTGTAGGCGGTGGTGACGCCGTTGCCGAGGAAGTCGAGGGCACCGTGCAGGGTCGACCAGTAGATGTCCTCCGGCGTCGCCGCGGAGGTCATGCCGAGCATCGAGTCGCACCATCCGTAGAGCGTCTCGCCCACGCCGAGACCACGCAGCCCGCTCGTGAACAGGTGCGAGTGGCTCGACACGAACCCCGGGGCGACGAAGGCGCCGTCGACGTCGAGGACCTCGTCGGCCGTGACCGCGGGAAGGCCCGACCCGAGCGCAGCGATCCGTCCCTCCTCGACGAGCATCCACCCGTCTTCGATGTAGCCGGCGTCCTCGGTGCCGGCGGGCACGGTGATGAGGCGGGCGTGCGTGATCAGCAGGCTCATGGGGCTCCTGTTCGGTTCGGGGCGGACGACACGGATGTTGGTGACGCTAACACTGCGATGTTTCGCGCGCGTGGCGCCGTCGCGATGCCCGAGTTGCGTCGCAGATGCGCAACTGCGCCACTATTGCGCACATGCGCCTGAGTATCCCTGTAGCGGATGCGGAAAAGTGTGGCGGTCCGGGCGACACGGACACACCGGCGGGCGGCACGGCCACACCACCGGGCGACACGCTGGGCCCGCGCGGCACCGCCCCGCATCCGGTGTGGATGCGGGGCGGCGGCGTGGGATGACTCAGCCCGCGTACGCGATGAGGTCGGGGTTCTCCTTGTAGACCTCGTCGAGCAGGCTCATGTCGAACAGGTCGGACGCCTCCAGCGTGATGCCGGCGCCCGCGAGGCTGGCGATCGTCTGCTTCTGCAGGGCCTCGGAGATGGTGAAGAGGCCGTTCTCGGCCGTCTCGTCCGTGGTGATGAGCGCGTTGGTGGCCAGCAGGCCCGCGATCGTCTTGGCGGGATCGAGGTCGAGGTCCTTGCCATACACGTCCTTCGCGAGGCGCGCGCCCTCGTCGGGGTCGGCGAGAGCATCGGTCCACCCGCGGATCTCGGCGACGAGGAAGGCCTTGAGCATGTCGCGCCGGTTCTTCAGGGTGTCGTCGGTGACCGAGAACGTCTCCGCGACGAACGGCAGGCCGTTCTCGGCGAGCGGCAGGTTGGCCGTCTTGAATCCGGCCATCTCGACCGTGATGGCCTCGTTCGTGAGGTAAGCCGTGAAGCCGTCGACCTCACCGTTGGTCAGCGGCGCCGGGTCGTACTGCACGGGGACGATCTCGACCTGGGAGGGGTCGATGTCGTTCGCCGCCAGCAGCGCCGAGAAGAGCGCCCGGTTGGAATCCTGCACGCCGATGCGCTTGCCGATCATGTCGGCGGGCTTCAGGATGTTGCCCCCGTCGGCCAGCGACAGGATGGTGAAGGGGTTCTTCTGCAGCGTGGCACCGATGATCTTGATGGGCGCACCCTCGGTGGCCACCGCAGTGCCGGCCGAGACGGCGTCGTTGATCGCGATGTCGGTCGTGCCGCTGAGCAGCTCCGCGACGCCGGTCGAGGGGCCGGGGATCAGCTGCACCTTTCCGAGGCCTGCTTCCTCGTAGTAGCCCTTCGCGTCGGCGAAGTACTCGCCGGCGAACTCCTCGTTGAGGATCCAGCTGAGCTGAAGGGTGATGTCGCCGAGACCGGCTGTATCGGATGATCCGGATGCGGCCGGATCCCCCGACCCGCCGGCGCAGGCGGTGAGTGCGGCGGCCGAGACGACGAGGCCCGCGAGGGCGACTCCCAGGCGGGATCGGTGACTGCGTGACATGGGTGCTCCTGGTGGTGGATGGGGTGGGTCAGGGGGTCGTCATGAGCGGCGCGGCGAGGTCGGCGACCATGCGATCGGCGCGCTGGCGCAGGTCGCGTTTGCCGTCCGCGTCGAGCCAGCTCGCCTCGATCGCGTTCTCGGTGAAGGAGGCGAGGGTCTCGAGGCCGTACCCGAGCGCGTGAGCGAGGGCACGGTAGTCGTTGGTGGGATCGGTACCGAACATCGGCGGATCGTCGGAGTCGATCGTCACGAGCAGCCCCGCATCCACCATCTGCTTGATGCGGATGTGGCTGCCGTCGCCGCTGCCGGAGTAGCGGCCGATGTCGCTCGAGACGGGCGTGCAGGTGAAGGGGATGCGCTCCTCGACGCAGCGGCGCGTGATGTCGGGGTCGTCGACGACGTGATAGCCGTGATCGACGCGACTGCACCCGAGCAGGTCGAGGATGGTCTCGATGTTGTGCGGCGGCCCCGATTCGGAGTGCGCGGTGCGCTGCAGGCCGGCCTCGCCGGCGAGCCGGAAGGCCTTCCAGAACTTCTCCGGCGGTCCGATCATCTCGGAGTAGTCGAGCCCGATCCCGATGACTTCGTCGTAGGGGTTGGCGATCATCGTCTCGACCAGCTCGGTAGCGGCACGCGGGGTGTCGTTGCGGTTGAGGCCGACGATGAGGTTGCTGCGGATCCCCGTGTCGGCCTCGGCGTCGCGCATCCCGGCGCGGACGCCGTCGATGATCGTGCGGTACTCGACGCCGGGGTGGCCGGGAGGGCTGAGGAAGATCTCGCGGTAGAGCACGTTGTGCGCCGCACCTCCCGCCGTCAGCGACTCGTAGGTGACGCGATGGAAGTCGTCGACGTCGCGGATGACGGAGCCCGCCACATCCAGTACACGCAGGAACTCGTCGAGGTCCTCATAGCTGGCGTGGTCGAACAGGTTCTCCGCGGTGCGTCCGCCGTCGAGCACGACGCCGTGCTTGGCCGCCAGGTCGACGAGGGTTGCCGCCTGCACCGAGCCGATGAGGTGGCAGTGCAGGCTGACCTTGGGCAGGCCCCGCACGATCCGCTCGATCTCGGCCGTCGTACTCATGGGCTCCCCGTGCTTCTAGACTGAGGGAGACGCCCTCGGCGATAACTGACAGCATTCATATTCGATGGATGCGATGACGAGAGCATTCGGCGAACGTTTCCGGAGCGTAAATTTGAGCGATCCCTCTCTCGAGGCCGATCTCGGCTCGGTCGTCGGTGCCGAGATCCGGCGGCTCCGGGATGCGGCCGGCCTCTCGACCCGCGAACTGGCCGCCGCAGCGGGGATGAGCCAGCCGTTTCTGAGCCAGATCGAGCGCGGTGCGAGCGCCCCCTCGATGGCGTCGGTCTACCGCCTCGCCCGCGCGCTCGGAGTGCGCCCCGGCGATCTGCTGCCGGCCGTGGGCGCCGACGAGGTCGATGTCGTCCGCGCCGGGGAGGGACGCCGCATCCCCGTCGCGGAGCGAGACGACGCGGCGCTCGGGCGTGCGCTGCTGTTGCGTGAGAGCTCGGCGCTCGAGGTCGTCGAGTACGCCTTCGGTCCCGACGAGTACATCGCCGAGTGGTTCGAGTCACCCGGCGAGAGCGGCCTGTACCTGGTCTCAGGGCACCTCGAGGTGGACGTGCTCGGCGCCGGTACATACGCACTTGGTCCGGGCGACTTCATCCGCTTCCCCGCGGGCGCCCGCGACCGCTGGCGTCTCGTCGGCGAGGAACGTGTCGTCGCCCTCTTCGTCACGAGCGTCCCGCGGCCACGCTGATCGCCCGGCGCGGCGGCCGGGATCTCGCGCCCGAGTTGCGACGCATGTGCGCAGATGCCACACGAATGCGCACCTGCGCCAGTCAAACACTGTCGCGGATGCGGAAAGGTGTAGCGGATGCGGGCAGGTCCCGGATGCGGGTGCCGCAGCCACGCCCGACGCCGCGAACCCAGGCCTCCAGGGCCCCCGGGGCCCCAGCCCCCGCCGTCAGCGCACGCGGACGTCGGCGGCGAGCGCCAGCACGGACTCGGCGAGGGCACGGATGCCGAGTGCCACGTCCGGGGCCGAGACGGACTCCCCCGGATGGTGGCTGATGCCGTCGGGGTTGCGCAGGAACAGCATTCCCACGTCGGTGATCGCACCGATCGACATCGCGTCATGGCCGGCGCGGCTGAAGATCACGGCCGGGTCGGCGGCGCCCGGCGCGTCGGCGGCGCCGATGCCCTCGCGCACGACGTCCTGCAGGAGCGGCGCACACATGACGGCGGCGGCGCTGTGCACTTCGCGTGAGCTCCAGCGGAGCCCCCGGCGGCCCATGATCGCGTCGAGTTCACGGGAGAGCTCGTCCCACACGTGGTCGCGGGTCTCGTCGAACTCGCCGCGCAGGTCGAGCGAGAAGCGCGCCTCGCCGGGCACGACGTTCACCGCACCCGGATAGGCCTCGAGCTGGCCGACGGTGCCGATGATGTGGTGCTCGTCGCGGCAGATGCGCTCGACGGCGAGCGCCGCCTCGCTCGCGCCCAGCAGGGCGTCGCGGCGCATGTCGTACGGCGTGCCGCCGGCGTGGCGGGCCTCCCCTTCGACGACGAGCTGGAAGCGACGCGCGGAGGCGATCGAGGAGACCACCGCGAGCGGCTCACCGCGCCGGTCGAGCTCCGGTCCCTGCTCGATGTGCGCTTCGAGGTACCCGATCAGCTCGTCGGGTCGTCGGGCGGCCTCGCCGATGCGCGCCGGGTCGAGCCCGAACTCGAGGAACGCCTGTCGCAGGCTCGTGCCGTCGGCATCCGTCAGCGCCCACCAGTCCTCGTCCCACAGTCCCGCCACCGCCGACGAACCGAGCAGGGCCTTGCCGAAGCGCGTGCCCTCCTCGTCCGAGAACGCGACCACCTCGAGGGCGAACGGAAGCGCGACGCCGAAACGCCCGTCACCGACCGGCGTCCGCAGGAGCCGGGCGATCTCGAGTCCCATGAGCACGCCCACGATCCCGTCGAACCGCCCCGCATCCAGCACGGTGTCCAGGTGCGAGCCGATGATCAGCGCGGGCGCGTCGGGGTCGAGCGTGTCGCCGACGATACGGTCGAACCGGCCGATCTGGTTGCCCGCCGCATCCTGGCGCGTGCGCATGCCGAGCTCGCGCATCCACTCGGCCGCGAGGCGATTGACCCGTGCGTGCTCGGGCGAGAGGTAGACCCGCTCGATACGGCCCGGGGTCGCCGTGACGCGCGCGAGCTCGTCGCATCGCGCCATCACTCGCCGGGCGGCGGCCGCGATGCGATCGGGCGACACCTCCAACATCATGCGCGCCCCGCGAAGACGTCGGATGCGGCCTCGACCCCACCGCCGGCGGGAACGGCGACGCCGTGGCGGCGCAGCACCGCCTCGATGGCGGCCAAGGTCGTGAGCACCGTGTCCTTGCGGGCGTTGTAGCCCATCGTGCCGATGCGCCACACCTTGCCGTGCAGCGGGCCGAAGGATGTGCCGATCTCGATGCCGAAGTCCTCCAGCATCGCGGTACGGGCGGCATCTCCGGGCACGCCTTCGGGGATGTACACGGCCACGACGTTGCTCATCTTGTGCGCCACATCGCCGAAGACGGCGAGACCGAGCGCCTCGACGCCGGCGAACATCGCGCGGCCGGCGAGCTCGTGCCGGGCGATGACCGCATCCCGGCCCTCGATGAGCAGCAGACGCGCACACTCGCGGGCGCCGTAGAGCATGCTCGTCGCCTCCGTGTGGTGGTTGAGCCGGCGCGGACCCCAGTAGTCGAGGATCATGCCGAGGTCGAAGTAGTTGGAGCGCACGAAGTCCGGGGCGTCTTCGTCGCCCGCCTCGCGGATGCCGGCCTCGATCCGCTTGCGCGAGCGGATGACCTCGACGGCGCGCTCGCTCAGCGTGATCGGAGCGGAGCCGCTCGGGCCGCCCAGGCACTTCTGCAGGCCGGCGGTCGCCGCATCCAGTCCCCAGGCGTCGGCCTCGAACGCGTTGCCGCCCAGGGACGCGGTGGCGTCCGAGTAGAAGAGCACGCCGTGCCTCCGGCAGATCGCGCCGATCTCCTCCAGCGGCTGCAGCATCGTGGTCGACGTGTCGCCCTGCACGAGGGCGAGAAGCGTCGGCTTCACCCGGACGATGGCCTCCTCGATCGCCGCGGGGGTGAACACCTGCCCCCACTCGGTCTCGATCGTGTGCACCTCGGCGAGCGCGCGTTCCGCGATCTCGGCGAGCAGGTGCCCGAAGCGTCCGAACACGGGCACGAGCACCGGGTCCCCGGGACGGATGAGGCTGACGATCGCGGCCTCGATGCCGGCGCGCGAGGTGCCATCGACGAGCAGGGTCGCCTCGTTCTCAGTGGCCCACACCTGGCGGTACAGCTCCTGCGTCTCGTTCATCGTGTGCGTCATGAACGGGTCGTACTGGCCCACCAGCGGCGCCGACATGGCGCGCAGCACGGACGGGTAGGCGGAAATGGGACCCGGCCCCATGAGCAGGCGGGCGGGCGGGTCGATCGGGAGGGTGTCGGTCATGAGTGCTTCCTGGGAGATCGCGGTCAGAGCGCGGCGAGGCGGCGGCCGAGACGGACGAGGGCGATGTCGGTGCCGCTGCGCGAGACGAGGCAGACGCCGACGGGTGCGGGCCCGAGCTGCGAGCGGACGGTCAGCAGCGGGATGGAGAGGGCGGGGGTGCCGGCGACGGCCGCGGGCGTCGTCATGCGCAGCGTCGCCTGGCGCACCGCATCCACCTTCGCCGGGTCGGATGTGCGCATGGGCGCGGGGCCGGGCACCGTGGGCAGCAGCAGCACGGCGCTCTGCAGCAGCGACTGCACGCGCTCGCGGAGCGGCTCGAGCGCCTGTCGCGCGACGCGCTCCGCGTCGGCCGTGACCTCGCTGGCGATGCGGAACCGCTCGGCGACCGCCGCACCCGTGGATCCCGGATGCGCGCGCAGCCAGTCGCGGTTGTTGCGCCACGCCTCCGCTGCCTGCACGGTGCGGAACGGTTCGAAGTACTCGTCGAGATCGCCGATCGAGACCGTCTGGACCTCCGGCGCGTTCTCGGATGCGGCCAGCCGCTCGACGTACGCGTCGAACGCCGCCCGAGTGTCGGGCTCGACGTGCGTCAGCACCTCCTCGGGAACGGCGAAGCGCCACGGCAGGTCGCCCGCGGATTCGCCGAACACGCTCTCGGTCGACTCGGAGCCGTCGTAGCTCAGGCACCAGTCGACGACGCGTTGGAGGGTGTTGCCGTCGCGCGTGAGCCAACCGATCGTGTCGAAGGACTGCGCGAGGGGCAGCATCCCCTGACGCGGCACGAGGTTGTGGGTCGTTCGCAGCCCCCACAGTCCCTGGTACGACGCGGGAACGCGCACGGACCCCGCGGTGTCGGTGGCGAGTCCCACCTCCGCCTGCCCTGTCGCGACGGCGGATGCGGGCCCGCTCGACGAGCCGCCCGGCAGCGCACCCGGAAGCGCACCGTTGGGCGGGGTGCCGTAGTGCGCGTTGTCCCCCGCGATCGAGTAGGCGAACTCGTCGGTGCGCGCGATGCCCCGCAGCGACGCCCCGCCGCGCAGCAGGTCGGCGACGGCGGGAGCCGTGGTGGACTCCGGCCTCGCCGTTTCGAGGAAGGTCGGGTTGCCCGCACCGATGCGGTAGCCCTTGATGGCGAAGAGGTCTTTGACGGCGACGTTGAGGCCCTCGAGCGGCCCCTCCCACGCCCCCTGCCACAGCGGGTCGCCGACCGTGCGCCAGACCGATCGGTCGAGCGCCTGCGCCTTGCCCGTCACGTGCGCGGCCTCGATGACCCATCCGGTCTCGCCGCGGCGCCACAGCTGGGTCTGCAGCCCCGTGCCACCGCCGGTGAACCGCGACACCGATACGAGCAGGGCGAGATCGTCGGCGAGCGGACGGTACTCGATGCGCTGGATCGTGCGCGGCGCGACTCCGCCGCGCACGCCCCGGAAGGCGCTGATCACGTCGTGGCCGACGAGCAGGCCCGCCGCATCCCCGCGCAGCGTCTCGTCGCCGGGGGCGAACATCTCGTCGAGCACCGCGAGGTCGTTGTCGAGGATGGCACGCTCGTAGCGGTCGAAGGCGGCGCGGAGGTCGGCGGGGATCTCGCTCATGCCCGGCCCTCCGCATCCGTCACGGTCGCCTGCGGCCGCGCGTGCGCAGGAGAATCACGCTCAGCAGGAGAATCCGGCGCGGAATCTCCTGCTGGGGGGAGATCTCCTGCGGAAGCGGCGTGGGATGCCGGGACTCCCGCGAAGTCCGACTCGCGGATGCGGGCGTGCACGCCGCACACGATGTCCACGACCTGCGAGATGTCGAAGTCGGTCGCGGCCGAGAGGTACGCATAGGCGAGGTGCTCTGCCATGCCGTACCGCGCCTGAAGCAGGGTGAGCGCCGCGCGCACGCAACGGCGCATCGCCTCGCCGAGGTCGGGGTCGAGCCCCGTGGGAACGAGGTACTCGTCGGTGCGCACGAGCGGACCGAGGAGCTCGCCGAACTCGGCAAGCGCCACCTGGCGCGGCACGACGTCGAACCGCAGGGTGGCCCGCAGCGACGCCTCGAGCGCGGTGAGCGCGACCTCGCCGTCGCCCTGCGCGAAGTGCGGATCGCCGACGTATGCGAGTGCGCCCGCGACCTGCACCGGCAGGTACAGCACGGCGCCCTCGGTCAGCAGCTTGATGTCGATGTTGCCGCCGTGCGCGCCGGGCGGCACGGAGTGCGGGCGGTCGCCGCCTGCGACGGCCACGCCCATCGTCCCGAGAAACGGCGCCAGCGGGAAGGTCACCGCGGCCGGTCCCCCCTCGACCAGCGGCAACGCGCCCACGAGGGCGCCGTCCTGCTCCACGACGGGGGTGAAGACGCTCACGTTGTGCTCGCCGCGGGGCAGCTCGCCCACGAGCGCACCCTTGCCGTGACGATTGCTGATCACTCCGTAGGGCACGCGGGGCTCGAGTCGCACGACCGTGATCTGCAGCAGGTCGCCGGGCTCTGCGCCGGCGACGTGGATCGGCCCGGTCACCACGTGCGGGCCGTCGGCCATCACGTCGCGCGAGAGGGATGCGGCGATCGCCACCGCGTCGTCGAGCACCTGCTCGGCGGCGACGCCGTGCGCGCCGAAGAACGCGAGGGGGTCCTTGCCCTGGTCCTCGAGGATCCCCTCGTGGCTGACGGTGTCGACCGTGACGGTGGCGCCGGGCTCGATCCGGAGCACGGGCGCGTCGGTGGCGCAGGGCAGCCGGCCCCAGAAGACGTTCTCGACGGCGGCGGGAAGATAGTGCTCGCCCGTGACGTCGCCGACGCCCGGCTGCAGGATGGGTGTGCTCACTGGCGCTCCTCGTCGATTGCCGCGATCAGCTCGCGCCCGGTGCGCGCGAGCAGACCCTCGCCGCGACGGTACACCGGCTCACCGTGCAGCCAGGTCTCGGCGACCACCCCGGTGAGACGCGCACCGTCCCACGGCGACAGCGGATTGCGGTACTCGAGGGCCGCCGCATCCACGGTGAACTCCTCGTCGGGCGCGAAGATCGCCAGATGGGCGGGCTCGCCGACCGCGATCGTGCCGCGGGAGCCGAGTCCGCCGATCCGCGCCGGCCCCGTCGTCATGAGCGGCAGGAACGCTTCGAGCGGGATGCCGCGCTCGCGCGCTCTTGTGTGCACGCTCGACAGCCCCGTCTGCAGGCCCGAGATCCCGCCCCACGCGAGGCCGAAGTCCGGCTCGCCCTTGAGCTCGGGGGTCGCGGGCGAGTGGTCACTGACGATCGCGTCGATCGTGCCGTCGAGCACGCCCTGCCACAGCAGGTCCTGGTTGGCGAGGTCGCGGATCGGCGGGCAGCACTTGAAGGATGCGGCGCCGTCGGGGACTGCCGCCGCATCCAGGGTCAGATAGTGCGGGCACGTCTCGACCGTGATCCGCACGCCCTCGGCCTTGGCGGCTCTCACGTCGTCGAGCGCCGTGCCGTCGGAGACGTGCACGATGTGCACACGCGCACCCGTGCGCCGCGCGGTCTCGATCACGAGCTGGATCGCTGCCCGCTCGCTGGCGGGCGGGCGGGAGGCGAGGAAATCCGCGTAGTGCACACCGAGCGCGCCGTCGGCGTGCAGGTGCGCCGGGTGCTCCGCGTGGACGATGAGCAGTCCGTCGAAGGCGGCGAGCTCGGTGAGCGCCTCGTCGAGCTGCTCGGCGCCGAGGTGTCCGAACTCGTCGATGCCCGAGGGCGAGAGGAAGCACTTGAAGCCGACGACGCCCGCCTCGGCGAGCTCCCGCAGGTGCCCGATGTTCTCGGGCACGGCGCCGCCCCAGTAACCCACATCGACGGCCAGGCGCCCGCTCGCTGCGGCGCGCTTCGCGGCGAGCGCATCGGGCGAGGTGGTGACGGGGATGCTGTTGAGCGGCATGTCGAGCACGGTCGTGACGCCGCCCGCCGCGGCCGCTGCCGTCCCCGTGTCGAAGCCCTCCCAGCTCGCGCGGCCCGGGTCGTTCAGGTGCACGTGCGAGTCGACCAGTCCCGGCAGCAGCACGAGATCCTCCGGCAGAACGCGTTCCGCGTCCGGATCGAAATCTCCGATCCCGCTGATGCGCCCGTCGGCCACGGTCACGGTCGCGGGGCGAAAGGCCCCGTCGAGGAACACACGTCGCGCCGCGATGACGGCGGATGCGGGGGTCTTCATGCCGACAACGCTAAGTGCTCCACATTTCGCAAATGTAACTGTTACCAACATTCCAGGCACCCGCATCCGGCGAGTCACGTCGTGGCAACGCGGGCTGGGTAGGGTGGCGCGCATGCAACTGGACGAGTTCAACGCCCTCGATGCCGCCGAGGTATCCCTGGTCGTGTCGGTGTGGGCGGCGGTGCCCGGCTGGGTCGACGCGATCGTCGCGGCGCGCCCCTACGCCTCGATCGACGCCCTGCGCTCCTACGCGGGCGACCTCGCAGCGGTCTGGTCGCGCGCCGACCTGGATGCGGCCCTCGCCCACCATCCGCGGATCGGCGAGAAGCCGTCGGGAACGGGTGCCGAGGCAGATGCCTCGCGGAAGGAGCAGTCCGCGATGGCGAGTGCGGCGGACGAGGTTGCGGCCGCGATCTCCGCCGGCAACCGGGCGTACGAGGAGCGGTTCGGCCGCGTCTTCCTCATCCGCGCCGCGGGTCGCAGCCCGCAGGAGATGCTCGCCGAGCTGCACCGCAGACTCGATAACGACGACGACACCGAGGCCCGCGAGGCGACCGCTCAGCTCGCCGAGATCGCGCTGCTGCGCCTGGACTCGACGATCGTCGCCGACCGCGTCGAGCCGGAGGAGGCGGAATGAGCCACCTGACCACCCACATCCTTGACGCCACCGCCGGGACGCCGGCGCCGAATGTCGCGGTCACGCTGCACCGGCATCTCGAGGGCGGGGGGATCGAGAGCGTCGACGAGGGGTTCACGGATGCGGACGGCCGGCTCGCGATCGGCCCCGACCTGCTCGAGCCCGGCATGTACGCGCTGACCTTCGCGACGGGGGCGTACTTCGCCGATCGCGGCGTGGAGACCTTCTATCCGCTCGCGACGGTCACCTTCACGGTCGCCGACCGCCCGCACTACCACGTGCCTCTACTGCTGAGCCCGTTCGCGTACTCCACCTACCGCGGGAGCTGACGTACGCGCTCGGGCCGACTCCCGCGGCCCGACTCCCGCCCGCACGCCGCCGATGTTGAGGAGCATGAACTCCAGGCAGTAGGCAGGACGCCCGGCGAGGCAGTTCTCGCAGCGACCGCACGACGCGAGACGGAACGCCGAGCAGGACGCCGGTCGCGATGTCTGAGGCCCCTTCTATTTTTAGAACATGTCTTCGAAGGTTGCGAGTGTCGTCGGTCTCTCCGACGCGGATGCGGCGGCGCTGGCATCCATCGCACACCAGGTGGATACGGCGCAGGCCGAGCTGGCCGCGGCCCAAGCGCGTCTGGTGCGCGCTCTCGCCCGCGCGGAGGAGCTCGCCTGCCGGATGAGCGACGGGCAGAGTCGCTCGGCGCGCGGCGCGGATATGGCCCACCGTGCGATCGCGAGCGAACTGGCGGTTCCGCTACGGATCTCCGACCGCACGATGCAGCGCCGGATGGTCGAGGCCGCGGAGCTCGTGACCAGCTACCCGGCAACCGTCGACGCGTGGGAGGCGGGTCACATCACGCAGGCGCACGTCCGCGTGATCAGCGAGAGCGGCGGAAGTCTTCCCGCGCACACGCGCGCGGAGTTCGAGCAGTACGCGCTCGTGCGGTGCGAGGAAGACACCGCGGGCCGCGTACGCACCAGCGTGCAGATGATCGCGGAGCGGCTGCATCCTCGAACCCTCACCGAGCGCCACCGCGACGCGGCCGAGCGCCGCGCCGTCACCGTGCAGCCGCTCGACGACGGAATGTGCGAACTGACCGCCACGATTCCTCTGCTGCTGGGCGACGCCATCCACGATCGCCTCACTCGCATGGCCACCGTCATCCACGATGCCCGGAGTGCCGCCGCGCAGCGGCTCCGCACGGGCGGCGACCCCACAGACGAGATCGTGGCATCCGACACGCGGACGATGGACCAGGTGCGTGCGGATGTGCTCGCCGACCTCCTCCTGAGCGCGGCCCCGACCGCCGACCCCACCGCGAGCGGCGACCAGCACGGCGCCCTCGGCGCCATCCGCGCGCACGTGCAGGTCGTCGTGCCCGCCCTCACCCTGCTTCACGCATCCGAGCACCCGGCCGACCTCGCCGGACGCGCCCCGATCGATGCTGAGACGGCTCGGCTCTTGGCGGGAATCGCACCGGGATGGGATCGCCTCCTGACCCACCCGGTCTCCGGTCAGGTGCTCGCCACCGACCGCTACCAGCCCACCCCCGACCTCCGACGTCGACTGCGCGCCCGCGACGCGCACTGTCGGTTTCCCGGATGCCGGGTGCCGGCCATCCGCCACGAGCACGATCACACGCACGACCACGCCCTCGGCGGGCGCACGTCGTTGGAGAACCTCGAGGGCCTGTGCCAGCGCCACCACTCCATGAAGCAGTTCACCGGCTGGCGGGTGAAACAGATCCACGCGGGCGTGCTCGCGTGGACCTCACCCCTCGGATACACCTACATCGACGAACCGCCCTCGCCCAGCGTGCACTTCATCCCCGAGTTCGGTCCGCTCGAACCCGATGATCCACCCTCCGGGGCGTCCCCGCCGTTCTGACCCGAGGTTCGGCTGATGCTCGACCGCGCGCCTGCGACCCTTCGGCGCGCGCGGCGTCGAGGAGACGTGTCGCGAGCGGATCGCAGAGATCGGCGGCCAGGAGTCAGGCGGCGAGAGCAGACCCACAGAGCTCAGGATCCGGAGCGCGTCACAGAGGGCGGGCCCGGGAGCACGTCGCAGTGCCGAGCGACTCGCAGAGATCAGCGTCGAGGGCCGATCGCGGAGATCAGCGCCGAGAGCGGGTCGCAGACATCGGGAGGAGCGGGATGGCAAGCCCGAGGAAAGCGACGAGCGGCCACCAACTCGCAGCGGCCAGAGCGAGCGCGGCGCCGAGCACGGCGAGTCCGAGAGCGAGTGACCAGACCACGACACGGAGCCACGCGGGCACGTCGGTCGAGGCGGAGGCCATACCCCGAGCGTACGGCGCACGCGTGCGTCGGTGAAGAGATTCCCCCCGAGGTCCACCGTCGAGCGAGACCGGCTGCTGCGCGCGTCGACCGCAAGGGCCCATACTCGGGACCATGACGCCGACGGAGCAGACGCGCGACATCCGCGTCGTCGCACCCAGCATCGGCCTCGCGCTCCTGCAGCTCGTCGTCACCGGCCTCGTCCTGCTGTTCGCGTTCTGGGATGCGTTCTCCCAGATCGCCTGCGCGGAGTGCTTCCCGGCGGCGCAGACCGCGCGCTGGGTGCTCACGGGAGCCTTGGTCGTCGGATGGGTGATCACGTTCGCCGGGATCGTGACGGGCTACATCCGGCAACGAGCACGGTCGTGGGCTCCGCTCGTGGGCAGCGCCGTCATCCTCGGCGGCTATCTCCTGTTCCGCAGCATCATCTACGCAGCCTGATCATGCGTGGCGCTCTGACCACACGCCGCGTTCTGATCACACGCCGCGTGACGCGGACTCAGGCGTGGAAGACCGAGTGCAGGTCGTCGTGTCCGGCGACCGAGCGGCCGCCCAGCGCGTCGAGCTCCATCAGCACCGCCACACCCGCCACCGAGCATCCGATCCGCTCGACGAGGTCGCGCGCTGCAGCGATCGTGCCGCCGGTCGCGAGAACGTCGTCCAGGAGCAGCACGCGCGTGCCCGGCGCGATGTCGTCGTGCATCTCGATCGTCGCCGTGCCGTACTCGAGCGCGTAGTCGACGGATGCGGCCGGCCGCGGCAGCTTGCCCGCCTTGCGGATCGGAACCAGACCGACCCCCGCGGCGATCGCGGCGGCACCGGCGAGCAGGAAGCCACGCGCTTCGATACCGGCGACCACGTCGTACGTTCCGGCGAACGGCTCGAGCATCGCGTCGATTACGACGCGAAGGCCCTCACCGTCGGCGAGCAGCGGGGCGATGTCGCGGAAGAGCACGCCGGGCTCCGGATAGTCGGGGATGACGGCGATGAGCTTTTCGGCGCGCTCGAGCGCGGCGGAATTCGAGGGGGTCACCCGTCGATGGTAGTAGCCGCACCGTGGACGCCGCCCGCCACCGGGGCCGGAGAACACGAAGCGCCCCCCGAAAAACCGGGCTTCGAATCGATACGATCCCACCCGCTACCATCGGATGTATGACCTCGACGCACGATGCCTCGACCTTGATCGCCGCGCCCGGATCCGAGTGGTGGCGCACCGCCGTGATCTACCAGATCTATCCGCGCTCGTTCGCGGACGCCAACGGTGACGGCATCGGCGACCTCCCCGGCATCACGGCGCGTCTCGACTCGCTCGCCGAGCTGGGCATCGATGCGATCTGGCTGAGCCCCTTCATGGTCTCGCCCCAGAAGGATGCCGGCTACGACGTCGCCGACTACTGCGACGTCGACCCGCTGTTCGGCACGCTCGACGACTTCGACGCGATGCTGGCTAAGGCGCACGGCCTCGGCATCCGCGTGATCGTCGACCTCGTGCCCAACCACTCCTCCGACCAGCACGTGTGGTTCCAGCAGGCCCTCGCCGCCGCTCCCGGCAGCCCCGAGCGCGCGCGGTACATCTTCCGCGACGGCAAGGGCGAGAACGGCGAGCTGCCGCCCAACAACTGGGAGTCGGTGTTCGGCGGCGGGATGTGGGAGCGCGTCGTCGAGGCCGACGGCACGCCCGGCCAGTGGTACCTGCACATCTTCGACGTGAGCCAGGCCGACTTCGACTGGACCAACCCCGAGGTGCAGGAGTACTTCCGCGGCGTGCTGCGGTTCTGGCTCGACCGCGGCGTCGACGGGTTCCGAGTCGACGTCGCCCACGGCATGATCAAGAAGGAGGGCCTGCCGGACTACACGCCTCCCGCCGACGGCGACTCGATGGGCGGCGACGACGACGATGTCCCGTACTGGGGCCAGCCCGGCGTCCACGAGATCTACCGCGACTGGCACAAGGTGCTCGCCGAGTACGACGGCGACCGCGCACTGTGCGCCGAGGCGTGGCTGCCGACGCCCGACAAGACCGCGCTGTGGGTGCGCCCCGACGAGATGCACCAGGCGTTCAACTTCCCGTACCTGACGACCGCGTGGGATGCGGACGCCCTCCGCACGGTCATCAGCGACTCGCTGCGCGCCTTCCCCGCGGTCGGCGCCCCGGCCACCTGGGTGCTCTCCAACCACGACGTGATCCGTCACGCTTCGCGTCTCGCTCTGACGGCCGAGAGCCCGCAGGGCGAGGGCATCGGGCCGCTGTCGGAGGCTCAGCCGATCCCCGAGCTCGGCCTGCGCCGCGCCCGCGCGGCCACCGCGGTGATGCTCGCGCTGCCCGGCTCCGCCTACATCTACCAGGGCGAGGAGCTCGGGCTGCCCGAGGTCATCGACATCCCCGACGACGCGCGCCAGGATCCGACGTGGTTCCGCACCAACCACGAGAAGTACGGCCGCGACGGCTGCCGCGTGCCGATCCCCTGGGAGGCCGCATCCCCCGCATACGGGTTCAACGGCACCGGAGCGTCATGGCTGCCCCAGCCCGCCGAGTGGGCGCAGCACGCCCGCGACGTGGAGCAGCGCGACCCCGACTCGACGCTGGCGCTCTACACGCACTTGCTCCAGGAGCGGAAGGCGCACGGCCTCGGGGCCGCCGCCTTCACGTGGCTCGACGGCTACCCGGAGACGACCCTCGCCTTCCGCAGCGGCGACGTCACAGTGATCGCCAACCTCGGCACCGCCGCGATCGATCTTCCCGCCGGCGACGTGCTCGTCTCGAGCGAACCGCTCCACGGACGGGTGCTTCCCGCTGACACGGCCGTCTGGCTCGCCGACGCCTGATCGTCGATCACGAACACGCCGGCGCACCCTCCCGGGTCGCCGGCGTGCTCGTGTGGGCGGGGGATCCGATCGCTCAGGGCTCCCGAGTAGGGTCGGGACATGGCTCTCGACCTCGAAGCGCTGTACACCGACCTGCACCGACACCCCGAACTGTCGTTCCAGGAGACGCGCACCGCGGGCGTGATCGCCCGCACGCTGGAGACGCTCGGGATCCCCTTCACCGAGGGCGTCGGACGCACCGGCGTCGTGGCGACGCTCGCCAACGGCGACGGGCCGGTCGTCTGGTTGCGCGCTGATATGGACGGCCTGCCCGTCGCCGAACGCACCGGCCTCGCGTACGCGAGCACGGCGCGCGGCGTCGACCCGCAGGGCGCGGACGTGCCGGTCATGCACGCGTGCGGCCACGACATGCACGTCACCGCCCTCCTCGGTGCGCTCGAACGGCTCGTGACGACCGCATCCGAATGGTCGGGAACGGTCATCGCCGTCTTCCAACCGGCCGAGGAGTTCGGCGCCGGTTCGAAGGCGATGATCGCCGACGGCGTGCTGGATCGCTTCCCGCGCCCCGACATCGTGCTCGGCCAGCACGTGACGCCGCTCCCGGCGGGAACGATCGGTGTGCGGCCGGGGACCCAGATGGCGGCGTCGGACGGCCTGACCGTCACCCTCCACGGACGCGGCGGGCACGGTTCTCGGCCGCACGCCACGATCGACCCGATCGTCATGGCCGCCGCCACCATCATGCGTCTGCAGACGGTCGCCTCGCGCGAGGTCGACCCGCGCGAGGTCGCCGTGGTGACGGTGGGATCGATCCACGCCGGACTCAAGCACAACATCATCCCCGCCGAGGCGACGCTGCAGCTGAGCCTCCGCTACGCGGACGACGGGATGCGGGAACGCGTGCTCGAACGGGTCGAGCGGATCGTCCGCGCCGAAGCCGACGCCTCCGGCGCAGAGGTGGCGCCCACGATCGTCAACGACCACACGCTGCCGCCGACGATCAACGATGCCGACGCGACCGCGCGGCTGGCGGCGGCCTTCCGTCGCGCCTACGGCGACGCGGCGGTCGTCGACCCGGGCATGTTTACCGGCAGCGAGGACGTCTCGTGGTTCGCGCGCGAGGCCGGCGTGCCGCTCGTGTTCTGGTTCTGGGGCGGCGTCGATCCGGAGCTGTTCGCCCGCGCGAGCGCCGAGGGCACGATCGACCGCGACGTGCCGACGAACCACTCGCCCTTCTTCGCTCCCGTGCTGCATCCGACGATCGAACGCGGCGTCGAGAACCTCGTCATCGCCGCGCGCGAGTGGCTCGACTGACGGATTCGCAGCCTCGCGCGGGGGTCAGGCGGTGCCGAGCTTGCCGTCGAGGGTCTGGGTGACTCGGTCGTAGATCTCCTTGAGCGTCTTGGCGAGGTCGGTGTAGGTCGCCGCGGACGTGATCAGATCCTTGATGAACTTGGCCAGCAGCGCAGACCACTTGGCCGTCTTCGTCGCCGCTTGCCCGGCGATGACAGGCGCCAGCGTCCCGAGCGAGGCCGCACCCAGAATCAGGCTCTGGGCGATGAAACCGACGACGTCGCTGATCACGTCGCGCACCATGTCGTGCACGGCCTTCACGATCGTCGAGAGCAGTTCGACCGCGACGCCCACGCCCTGTGCCGCTGCCGACGCCGTGTGCAGCGTGCTGGCCATCGTGGCGAGGAACTTGCCGTAGACATCCATCGCGAAGCCCTGCAAGCCCTGCAGATCGCCGATGCTCGCGTCGAGCTCGTTCGCTGCACCGTTGACCGCGGTCGACACGTTGCCCCATGTCTGGGCGTAGCTGCTGACCATCCGGTGATCACCGGTGAGCTGGTCGAGCCAGTCCTTCAGCGGCCAGAGATGCTCCAGCATCCACCCGACGCCGAGGGAGATCAGCCAAGAGATCGGATTGAGCACGGCGTCCACGGCGGTTGCACCTATCGACCCGAGTGAGAGGCCGAGCTGCACCCAATCTCCGCTCTGGAAACTGCTGGCGAGGTTATATCCGTCCTCGAACGGACCCACGCCATCCATCCACCCCGGCGCCTCGGGGGCGACGACCAGGGAGTTCATGTTCGACGCCACCGTGCTGGTGAGCAGGCCGCCGTAGCCCACCGGAGTCATACCTCGACCACCCCGTCGAGACGCGCCTCCATGATGCGGATGGAGTCGATGTTCTCGCGCTCGCACGTCGCGAAGTCTCGCGAAATCGCGCGAACGATGTCGGCCGATCGGCGTAGGAGTGCGCGGGTTGCGACGAGCGAAGCGCCCGCACCCGCACCCATGGCATTGGTCGGCATCGCCGCCATCGCGCACATGACGCCGTACGCGTCGCCACCGAGCGTCATGTAGGTGATGGCACCGATCGGGTCGTCCAGCGAATCGGCGATGCGGTCGATCTTCTGCGCGTGGGCTTCCAGCTGGTCGCAGTCGATGGCGATCTCGTAGCTCATTGGATCTCCCCTTCGTCGGGGCGATTGATTCGCGGTGCGTTAGCTTCGACACCTTCGCGCAGGTGCGCAACGGTGGGCGACTGCGGACCGAGCGTCGCTTCAGCGAGGTCGACACTCGCCGTGCTCGTTCGCCGGTATCCCTCGGCGACCGCATCGAGCACGAGCGTCGAGAGTTGACGCGGCGTGAGATCGAACGCGGAGTCGTCGAACCGCAGGTCGGTCAACCGACCACTGACATCGACGGTGATCGACACCTCGCCCCTCGGCGAGCTCACCTCAGCGCTGAGCTCCGAGATCTGAGCAGCGAGAAGCTGCATCTGATCGGCATGAGCGGCCGCCTGCGCCACTTGCTCATCGATGCGCTGCAGTGCCTCGCGCATCTCCTCTGCTGCCGCCTGGTCCATCTGTCCCCCTTCTCCGACAGCGCCGATCGTACCGAGAGCATGTTCTTCCTGGGTTCCTCTTGTGCATAACCCTCGGTTCCAGCAATGGAGCTCGAGGCACAATGTGACCG
>NZ_JAHZUT010000011.1:0-141634 GCF_022788845.1 Microbacterium sp. CIAB417
CCTCGATGTCGAGGCGATCACCTGGCTCGCCGCGCACCTGAAGAAGCGCTGGGCCGCAGGCGCCGGCGCCTTCCTCGTCGTCACGCACGACCGCTGGTTCCTCGACGAGGTCTGCACCGAGACCTGGGAGGTGCACGACCGGATCGTGGAGCCGTTCGAGGGCGGCTACGCCGCCTACATCCTGCAGCGCGTCGAGCGCGACCGGATGGCGGCGGCCACCGAGGCCAAGCGTCAGAACCTGGCCCGCAAGGAGCTCGCCTGGCTGCGTCGCGGCGCACCCGCGCGTACGAGCAAGCCGAAGTTCCGCATCGACGCGGCCAACCAGCTGATCGAGGACGTCCCCGAGATCCGCGACTCCGTGTCGCTGGCGTCCCTCGCCGTCTCCCGTCTCGGCAAGGACGTCGTCGACCTCCTGGATGCCGGAGTCACCTACCCCGCGACCGACGCGTCTCCGGCGCGCGAGGTGCTGCGGGATGTCGAATGGCGCATCGCACCGGGGGAGCGCACCGGTATCCTGGGCGTGAACGGGGCAGGCAAGTCGACGCTCCTCGGTCTCATCGCAGGCACCGTCGAGCCGACCGCCGGGCGGGTCAAGCGCGGCAAGACCGTCCAGGTCCGCACCCTCACGCAGCGGATCGACGAGCTCGCGCCGCACTGGAACGATCCGGTGCGCGTCGTGATCTCGGGACTGCGGACCTCCTACACGTTCGGCACCGGTTCCAAGGCGACCGAACTGACTCCCGGGCAGCTGCTGGAGCGGCTCGGATTCTCGTCCGCCCAGCTGTCGACGCCGGTGAAGGACCTGTCGGGCGGCCAGCAGCGCCGGCTCCAGCTGCTGCTCGTCCTGCTCGACCAGCCGAACGTGCTGATCCTCGACGAGCCCACCAACGACATGGACACCGACATGCTCGCCGCGATCGAGGATCTGCTGGACTCGTGGCCGGGGACGCTTCTCGTGGTGAGCCACGACCGGTACTTCCTGGAGCGGGTCACGGATCAGCAGTACGCGATCCTGGACGGGCGCCTGCGCCACCTTCCCGGCGGAGTCGACGAGTACCTTCGGCTGCGCGCGGCGCAGGGGAAGACGGATGCCGCGGCCCCGGCGACCGCGGCGCCTCAGCCGGACAACCCGTCGCTGGACGGCGCCGCGCGCCGCGCCGCCGAGAAGGAGCTCGCGGCTCTGGAGCGCCGGATGCAGAAGCTCAACGAACAGATCGACCGCGCGAAGCATGCGCTGGTCGAGCACGATCAGTCCGACTACGCCGGGCTCGGCGAGAAGATGAAGGCGATCCAGGCGCAGCAGGACGAGGTCGAGGCGCTCGAGCTGCGCTGGTTCGAGCTGACCGAGCAGATCGGATGACGCGACGAGGGCGGCCCGGCGGGAGGAACCGGGCCGCCCTCGCACGTCGGGTTCAGGATGCGCCGGCCGTGGCGTCCTCCAGCTTCCCCATGACCTGATTGATGGTGAAGGACGCCGACTTCTGGCGCGCCGGGAACTCGGCGAGACTGCTGAGCATCCTCGCGACGTACGCCTGCGCCGGGACGAAGAGGAAGATGTGCTCGAGCACCCAGTCCCAATAGGTGTTCGACGTGATGTCGGCGCGTTCGTACGGGTCCGTGCGAAGGTTGAACAGCTTCGGAAAGCGCAGCTCCGTGTAGGGCTCCTGCCACACCTGAAGCGTTCCGGTGGCGCGCTGCTCGAGGAACACGAGCTTCCAGTTCTCGAATCGCAGCGCTGTGAGATCGCCGTCGTCGGAGACGTAGAAGAAATGCCTGCGCGGGCTGTGCTCGGTCTCTCCGGTGATGTAGTCCAGCTGGTTGTGACCGTCCAGGTGGACCCGGTAGCTCGTGCCGTGCAGCTCGGTCCCGGCCTTCAGACGCTCGGCGATGTCGGCGTCGCCGACGGCGGCGAGCAGCGTCACGAACCAGTCGTTGTGGCTCACGATGCCGTTCAGGGTCGTCCCGGCCGGGATGCGTCCGGGCCAGCGGACCATCGCCGGCACCCGGTATGCGCCCTCCCAGTTGGAGTTCTTCTCGTTGCGGAACGGCGTCATCCCGGCATCCGGCCAGCTGTTCATGTGCGGGCCGTTGTCGGTGGAGTACATGACGATCGTGTTCTCGGCGAGACCGAGCTCGTCCAGCAGATCCAGAAGGCTGCCGACGACGTCGTCGTGGTCGAGCATCGTGTCGTGGTAGTTCGACTGCCAGCGACCGGCGCGACCCTTGCTCTCCTCCTTCGTGTGCGTGCGGAAGTGCATGTGCGTGGAGTTGAACCACACGAAGAACGGAGTGTCGGAATCCGCCTGGGTGCGGATGAAGTCGGCGGCGGCGTCGCGGAACTCCTCGTCCACGGTCTCCATGCGCTTCTTGGTCAGCGGGCCGGTGTCCTCGATGCGCTGGGTGCCGTCCTCGTTCGCCCAGGAATGGATGACCCCGCGCGGACGGAACCTCTCGCTGAAGCCGGGGAACTCGTCATCCGTCGGGTAGTCGGGGTGCTCCGGCTCCTCCTCGGCGTTGAGGTGGTAGAGGTTCCCGAAGAACTCGTCGAAGCCGTGCGCGGTGGGCAGGTGCTCGTCGCGGTCGCCGAGATGGTTCTTCCCGAACTGGCCGGTGGCGTAGCCGTGGTGCTTGAGCGCATCGGCGATGGTGGGGTCCTCCGGCTGGAGACCGAGCTTCGCGCCGGGCATCCCGACCTTGGTCAGGCCGGTGCGATAGGGGTTCTGGCCCGTGATGAAGGCGGCGCGACCGGCCGTGCAGCTCTGCTCGCCGTAGTAGTCGGTGAACCTCACGCCCTCGTCGGCGATGCGGTCGATGTTCGGCGTGCGGTAGCCCATCAGACCGTCCGAGTACGTGCTGAGATTCGAGATTCCGATGTCATCGCCCCAGATGATGAGGATGTTCGGCTTGTCGGCCATGAGGAGTCCCTTCCGATGCGCGCACACGGGCGCGGGGTCGCTGTTCGGCGCCAGTGCACCACGAAGCCGTCCCGGTCGTGTCGTGTCTCATCTGCGCGGGGTGAGAGCAGGCCGGAAGCGATCGTGATGCGCTCGTGACACGGTGACGTTCTGTGACACCCGATTCCGCGATCCGTGGGCCGGGTGCCTAACGTGGTCGAGTCCCACCAGGAGGAATCATGTCCCGACGCACCACGTCTGTCATCGCCGCCCTCGCGGCTGTCCCGCTCTTCGTAGCGCTCGCCGGTTGCGCCACCGCCGACACCTCGGCCGGAGACGGCGGCAGCGGCTCCGAGACCGTCCGGATCGGCGTCGTGAACGACGGCGACGCGCAGTGGGCGCCGTTCGTCGAGGCCGCCGCCGACGAGGGCATCACCGTCGAGCTGGTCAACTTCGGCTCCTACGAGCAGCCCAACCCGGCTCTGACCGAGGGGGAGCTGGATCTCAACCAGTTCCAGCACATCATCTACCTCGCCCAGTACAACGAGGCGTCCGGTGAGGACCTCACCCCGATCGGGTCGACCGCGATCTACCCGCTGGGGCTGTACTCCACGAAGTACGACGACGTCGAGAGCATCCCCGAGGGCGAAACGGTCGCCGTCCCGGACGACGCCTCCAACCAGGCGCGCGCGCTGCTCGTGCTGCAGTCGGCCGGGCTCGTCGAGCTCAAGAGCGGCGGGACCACGCTGTCCGACCTGGCCGACGTCGACGAGGCGAAGTCCAAGGTGAAGGTCACCGCGCTCGAGGCGGCGCTGATCCCGACCTCCCTTCCCGATGTCGCGGCCGCCATCATCAACAACGACTTCGTCGAGGACGCCGGACTCAGCTTCGAGGACGCCATCGCGCAGGACGACCCGGAGGACCCGAACGCCCTGCCGTACGTGAACATCTTCGCGTCGCGCGCCGAGGACGCCGACAACGAGACCTACCTGAAGCTCGTCGAGATCTTCCAGACCGACGAGGCCGTCCAGGCCGGGCTCCAGGAGTCCTCGGGCGACACCGCCGTGCCGCTCCAGATCCCGGCGGCGGATCTGGTCGACTCGCTCACCACGGTCCAGGAGGACATCGCCGCATCCGAGTAGGCGTCTGATGCGAGAGAATCGGGCGGTGCCTTCTGCGCACCGCCCGATTCGTCGTTCCTCCCGGCCGCCGTCCCACAGAACCGGAGTTCCCATGCCGATCGTGTCCCTCACGAACGTCACCAAGGCGTACCCCTCGCCGTCCGGCGGTGACGCGCAGGTCCTCGCCGTCGACGACGTCACGCTCGAGATCGAGAAGGGCGACGTCTTCGGCATCATCGGCTACTCCGGCGCAGGTAAGTCGACGCTGGTCCGCCTGATCAACGCCCTGGAGCCCGCCACGAGCGGATCGATCGTGGTGGACGGCGAGGACATCACCGCGCTGCCCGAGCGCGAGCTGCGCCGCGTCCGCGGCGGCATCGGCATGATCTTCCAGCAGTTCAACCTGTTCGCCGCCAAGAGCGTGCGCGCGAACATCGCCTTCCCGCTCAAGCTCGCCGGCTGGTCCAAGGCCGACATCGATGCGCGGGTCGCGGAGCTGCTCAGCTTCGTCGGCCTCAGCGACAAGGCGCGGTCGTTCCCCGAACAGCTCTCCGGAGGGCAGAAGCAGCGCGTCGGCATCGCCCGCGCGCTCGCCACGCGTCCCGCGATCCTGCTCGCCGACGAGGCGACCAGTGCACTGGACCCCGAGACGACGCACGAGGTGCTGGCGCTGCTCAAGCGGGTCAACGAGGAGCAGGGCGTCACGATCGTGGTGATCACGCACGAGATGGACGTGATCCAGACGATTGCGACCAAGGTCGCCGTGATGGACTCCGGTCGGGTCATCGAGCGCGGCGACGTGTTCGACGTCTTCTCGGCACCGCAGCATCCGGCATCCCAGCGCTTCGTCGGAACCGTCATCAAGGGCGTCCCGTCGCCCAGCGAGCTGTCCGTGCTGCGCGAGCGCCACATCGGCGAGCTGGTGACGTTCTCGTTCCGCGACGGCGACTCGTCACAGGCAGGGGTCTTCGTCGACCTCGCCGAGGCGGGGCTGGAGTTCGAGCTCGTCTACGGCGGCATCAACGACATCCGCGGGCGCGCGTTCGGACATCTGACCCTGGCGATCCGGGGCGCGGACGCTGCGATCGACCAGGCGCTGTCGAAGATCGGGCAACAGGTCGAAGTGACCCGCATCGACCGGGGGGAGGTGCGCTGATGGACCGACTCATCGAGCTGCAGGACGAGTTCTGGAAGTCCGCCGTCGAGACGCTCTACATGGTGACCTACGCGCTGGTCCTCGGCGGCGTCCTCGGACTCGTCCTCGGCGTCGCCCTGTACGCGACGCGACGGGGCGGTGTGCTGCCCAACCGGGCGGTCTACGCGGTCGTGAACCTGCTCATCAACTTCTTCCGCCCCATCCCGTTCGTCATCTTCCTCGCGGTGATGCAGCCCCTCACGAGGTTCGTCGTCGGCACGGGCATCGGGATCACCGCCGGCGCCTTCGCGATCGGCATCGCCGCGTCGTTCGCGATCGGGCGCATCGTCGAGCAGCATCTGGTGACGGTGTCTCCCGGGACCATCGAGGCCGCGCGCTCGATGGGAGCGGGACCCTGGCGCATCCTGCTCACCGTGGCGATCCCCGAGGCGCTGGGCCCGCTGATCCTCGGCTTCACGTTCATCGTCGTCGCGCTCATCGACATGAGCGCGATGGCCGGGATGATCGGCGGAGGCGGCCTCGGCGCGTTCGCCCAGACCTATGGGTTCCGCCAGTTCGAGCCCGTGGTGATGTGGGCGGCGATCGTCCTCATCGTCGTGTTCGTGCATCTGGTGCAGGTGCTCGGCACGTGGCTCGCCCGCAAGGTGATGCGCCGGTAGGGAACCGGCCCGCCGCGTCAGGGCGCGAAGGCGAGCCGTCTCCGCGTGGTGAACTCCCGCGGCTCGCCGCTCAGCGGATCCACGAATCGCAGCCGCCTCGCGAGCAGCTGCAGCGGCCGCTCGAAATCGTCCGGCCGCTCCGGCAGGAGAACGGGGTAGAACCCGTCGTTCAGGATGCCGAGTCCGAGCGCCGCCAGGTGCACGCGCAATTGGTGCATCTTGCCGCTGTGCGGCCGCAGCAGCGTGTGCACGACGTCCTCGTCGGCGGCGATCAGCTCGATCCGCGTCTCGGAGTTGGGGATGCGCTCGGCGTCCACCCGGACGCAGACGTGCCCGCGGTCCTTGACGATGTGGTTGCGATAGACCAGCGGGAAGGCCGGCAGTACGCCGTCCCTCGGCCGCGCCGAGACCGCCTCATAGACCTTCTCGACCTCGCGGTTCTCGAACATCAGCTGGTAGGCGCCGCGGGTCTGCGCCCGCGCCGAGAACATCACGAGCCCCGCCGTGGCGCGATCGAGGCGATGGATCGGCGTGAGCTCGTCGTTGCCGAGCAGCCGCCTCAGCCGGACGAGCGCCGAGTTCTGCAGGTACTTCCCGCCCGGCGTCGTAGGCAGGAAGTGCGGCTTGTCGATCACGACGAGGTCCGGATCCTGGTGCAGCACCTCGATCTCGAACGGGATCTCCGTCTCCACGGGGGGCTCGCGGTAGTACCAGACGAACTCTTCGGCCCCCAGGGGTGTCTCCCGGGTCAGCGGGCTGCCGTCCCGCGCGACGATCTCGCCGCGGTCGAAGCGCACGAGCAGCCGCTCGGGATCGAGGTGGAAGAAGCGCTCCACCATGTACGCCGAGATCGTCGGCCAGGCGCCGCGCAGGGGCACGTGCAGGCGCGTGGCGCCGACGCCGTCGCGCACCGGCAGGGGAGAGGGCATGCCCATCGGGATGCTCCCGTCAGGACTCGAAGGTCAGGCTCAGCTTGCGCAGCAGGGCCGCCAGCCGGTCGCGGTCGCCACGGGAGAGTCCCTGCAGCAGATCGGCCTCGACGTCGACAAGGCGGGTGATCGCGGCATCCACGCGGATGCGACCGTCATCCGTCAGGGTGACGAGGATGCTGCGCCCGTCGCCCGGGTCGGCTTCGCGCCGCACGAGCCGCCGCGCGACCAGGCGATCGATGCGGTTGGTCATGGTCCCGCTGGAGACCAGGGTCTGCTGCAGCAGCTGCTTCGGGCTGAGCTGGAACGGTGCGCCTGCGCGGCGCAGCGCCGAGAGCACATCCCACTCCCACGGCTCCAGCTCGCTGCGGCGGAACACCTCGCGCCGCGCGCGGTCGAGGAGCCGCGTCAGGCGGTCCATGCGCGAGAGCACCTCGAGGGGCGCGAAGTCGAGATCGGGGCGCTGCGCGTTCCACGCCTCGACGATCCGATCGACCTCGTCCGCCTGGCTCATCCGTCCATTATCGCGCGTCGGGGCGCGCGGACCGGACGAGCGACAGCGTCATGAACGTGCTGAGCGGGTCGGGCAGATAGCTCCCGAACGGCTCGCACTCGGTGAAGCCGAATCGGGTGTACATCATCCGAGCGGGCGCGAAGAAGTCGTCGGCTCCCGTCTCCAGCGACAGTCTGCGGATGCCGCGGCCTCGGGCGTCGTCGATGAGGAACGCGAGCATGGCCCGGCCGTGGCCCTGCCCGCGCAGACGCGGGTCGGTGCGCATCGACTTGAGCTCCTCGTGTCCGTCCGCGACGACCGCGAGCGCACCGGTCGCGACCGGCCGACCGTCCTCGGACGCCGCGAACAGCCGCACACCGGGCTTGAGCAGGCCTTCCAGCGGCAGCGCGTGCTGGCTCTCCGGGGGAGCGGTACCCGCCATCTCCGCGTGATGGGCGGCGATGAACCGGGCGAGCGCGGGGGTCGCCGCCGTGATCCGGTCGATGACGATGTCCATCGCCTCAGCATCCCAGCCCCGTGTTTCCTCCGGATGACGAGACGTCCATCCCCTGCGCACCGGCCGCGCAGGGCAGACGTGGCAGACTTGACGGGCGGCCCGACGACGGCCGCGGTCCGCCGTGGTGTAATGGCAGCACGACAGCCTTTGGAGCTGTGAGGTCCAGGTTCGAGTCCTGGCGGCGGAGCATGACGGAGAACAACCTCGCCATCGTCGTCCTCGCCGCAGGTCAGGGGACGCGGATGAAGTCCCGCCTGCCGAAGGTGCTGCACCCGGTGGCCGGACGGCCGCTCGTGGGCCATGTGCTCACGACGGCTGCACGTCTGGGCGCGGATCGCATCGAGGTCGTCGTGCGGCACGAGCGCGACCAGGTGGTCGCTGCGCTGACCGACGTGTACCCCGGCACGATCTTCGTGGACCAGGACGAGATCCCGGGCACCGGGCGCGCGGTCGAGGTCGCGCTGGACGCGATCCCGGACTTCGACGGCGACGTGCTCATCCTGTCCGGAGACTGCCCGCTGGCCGACGCCGACACGCTCTCCGCCTTCGTCTCGGAGCATCGTGCCGCGGGGGCGTCCGCCACCCTCATGACGGCGGTCGTCGAGGACCCGACGGGATACGGCCGGGTGATCCGCGACGCCGCCGGGGATGTCGACCGCATCGTGGAGCAGAAGGACGCCACCGCCGAGGAGGCAGCGGTCCACGAGATCAACGCCGGGATGTACGTGTTCCGCGCCGCGGCGCTGCGCGCGCACCTGCCGGCCATCGGTACCGACAACGCGCAGGGCGAGAAGTACCTCACCGACGTCCCTGGGCTGCTGCGTCTGGCCGGCGACCGCGTCGCGGCATCCGTCGTCTCCGATGTCACGGTGACCTACGGCGTGAACGACCGTGCGCAGCTGGCCGAGGTGGGCCGGCTGCTCAACCAGCGCATCGTGCGCCGCTGGCAGCTCGAGGGCGTCACGGTCGTCGATCCGGCGACGACCTGGATCGACGACGACGCGAAGCTGTCCCCGGACGTCACCGTGCTCCCGCACACGCAGATCCTCGGCGCCACCGTCGTCGCATCCGGTGCGACCGTCGGCCCCGACACGACACTGGTGGACTGCGAGATCGGCGAGGACGCCGTCGTCAAGCGCACCGACGCCACCCTGGCCGTCATCGGCGCCGGAGCCACGGTGGGCCCGTTCTCGTTCCTGCGACCGGGGACCGTGCTGGGGGCGAAGGGCAAGATCGGCGCGTACGTCGAGACGAAGAACGCCGAGATCGGAGAGGGCAGCAAGGTGCCCCACCTGTCGTACGTCGGAGACGCCACGATCGGCCGCGGCGTCAACCTCGGCGCCAGCACCATCACGGCCAACTACGACGACGTCAACAAGCACCGCACCGAGATCGGCGACGAGGTGCACACCGGCTCGCACACGGTGCTCGTGGCTCCCGTTAGGCTGGGTGCTGGAGCGAAGACCGGAGCCGGTGCCGTCGTCCGCAAGGACGTCCCGGCGGGTGCCCTGGCCATGAGCGTGGCCCCTCAGCGCAACATCGAGGGGTGGGTCGAGAAGAACAGGGCGGGCACGGGCGCGGCTGAGGCGGCATCCCGTGCTCACGAAGCGGCAGAGAAGGCAGGCGATGGCGCGCAAGAAGAAGACCGTTGAACTGGATCGGGACAACGGCGTAGCGCCGGGACTCGTCGCCAAGACGAAGAAGCGCCTGGTCGTCGCGGGCGGCCGGTCCCACCCCGAGCTCACGCGCGCGGTCGCCGAGGCGCTGGGCACGGAGCTCGCACCCACCGAGCACCGCACGTTCGCGTCGGGGGAGATCTACTCGCGGTTCGAGGTGTCGATCCGCGGGTGCGACCTGTTCCTCGTGCAGACCTTCGGGGAGCCGGTGAACGAGTGGCTCATGGAGACGCTCATCATGATCGACGCGGCCAAGCGCGCCTCGGCCAAGCGGATCACGGTCGTCGCGCCGTACTATCCGTATTCGCGGCAGGACAAGAAGGGCCGCGGACGCGAGCCGATCAGCGCCCGCCTCGTCGCCGATCTGCTGAAGACCGCCGGCGCGGACCGCGTCATGAGCGTCGACCTGCACGCCGCGCAGATCCAGGGCTTCTTCGACGGCCCCGTGGACCACCTGTTCGCCAAGCCTGTGCTGCTGGACCACTTCGAGCGCACGCTGAGCCCCGAGGACCGCGAGATCCTCACGGTCGTCTCTCCCGACATGGGCCGCGTCCGCGTCGCCGACACGTGGTCGGACAGCCTGGGCGCACCGCTGGCGATCATCCACAAGCGCCGCGACCCGAAGGTCGCCAATCAGGTGTCCGTCCACGAGATCGTCGGAACCGTCGAGGGCCGCACCTGCCTGCTCGTGGACGACATGATCGACACCGGCGGCACGATCGTCAAGGCCGCCCAGGCGCTGAAGGCCAACGGCGCGCACCGCGTCATCGTCGCGGCGACGCACGCGATCTTCAGCGACCCGGCCTCCGAGCGCCTGCAGGACTCCTCGATCGACGAGGTCGTGGTGACCGACACGATCCCGCTGACCGAGTCCCGTCAGTGGGAGAACCTCACGATCCTGCCGATCGCCCCGCTGCTGGCGCGCGCGATCCGCGAGGTCTTCGAGGACGGATCGGTCACGAGCATGTTCGGCGGCGACGCCTGAGGCGTCTCAGCCGCTCTGCTCGACGACGGTGACGCCCGCCGGGATCGGCGACGCGAGCACGGCGGCGAGCAGCATCGCGTCGTCCCGGTCGAATCCGCCCGAGATCACGAGTTCGCTCTCCAGCGACTCGCCGCACCCCACGGCGACGCTCGGCGCCGTGAGGATCTCACCGTCGAGCACCATTGCGATGCGGTTCTCCTGCCCCTGAGCGCAGGCGGCGGCGGCGCTCAGTTCCTGCATCGTCCCGGCGCCGGACTCGGTGAAGTCCACCTCGATGACCCAGTTCGTGTCCTGCAGGTCCGCGGTCGCGTCCGCGATTCCGAGGGGTGAGGACGGGCCGAGCCGGAGCGGTGCGGAGGAACCGGGGTCCGTTCCCGAGCAGGGCTCCTCGGCCGCGGCATCCGCGCACGGCGTCGTCGCAGCGGCGTCGTCGGCGAGGACGGGACGGAGGGATGTCGCGCCGCCGGCTGTGAAGAGCTCGTCTCCGCCGGGCACGGCGCCCGCCTCGTAGTCGATGGTGATCGCCGTGCCGTCGACCTCGACCGCGTGCGCGGCATCGAGCGCTTCGAGACGCTCTTCGAGCGCGGCCGCGAGATCGCGTGCGTCCTCGGTGCCGGGCGGCGCCTCGAGGACGATCTGCGCCATCGGCACCTCTGGCGCGATCAGAGCGCATCCGCCGGTTCCGACTGTGACGGTGATCGCCATGATCGCGAGTCCGATCGTCCTGTTGGCTCGCACGCGGGAACCCTACCAGGCGCACCGCGCGCGGAAGCCACAGCCCAGCCATAGTGTGCGGCCCTAGGCTCGCAGCAACCGACCATTCCAGGAAGGACCAGCCATGAACCGCACGACCGTTCCCCTTCCCCTCCGCACCGGAGCCGCCGTCGTCGGCGTCGCCGGGATGCTGGCTCTCGCCGGCTGCTCCGGCGCGGCGGATGCCGAGGGCCAGTCCGACGCCGGCACGACGTCTGATGCCGGCACGAACGGCGGGTCCACGGGCGACTACGCCGACGGCACCTACACGGCGGAAGGGTCGTACCAGACGCCGGAGACCGTCGAGACGATCTCGGTGACGCTCACTCTCGCTGACGGCGTCGTCACGGAGGTCGAGGTGACCGGTGATCCGCAGGCGCGCGAGACCGAGCAGTACCAGGGCCAGTTCATCGACGGCATCGAGGAGGAGGTCGTGGGCGTCGCGATCGACGAGCTGGCCGTGGACCGTGTCGCCGGCTCCTCGCTCACGAGCGGCGGCTTCAACGCCGCCGTCGAGGACATCAAGGAACAGGCCGCGGCTTAGGGGACGGAGATGGCGCTCTGGCGGTTCGATGCCATCGGAACCCGGTGGGACATCGAGACCGCACGGGAACTCGGCGAGGACGAGCGGGCCGCGGTCGACGCCGTGATCGAGCGGTTCGATCGGGAATGGTCGCGTTTCCGCGAGGACTCGGTGGTGTCGTCGCTCGGGGGCGGCGGGTCGGCGGAACTGCCTGCGGACGCCGCGGACATGCTGGAGCTGTACCGCGAGCTGTCCGAGGCGACCGACGGCGCCGTGAACCCGCTGGTCGGTGCGGGCCTGAGCGCGCTGGGATACGACGCGTCGATCTCGCTGGTCGCCGGTGCCGCACGCCCGGCGCCGCAAGACTGGCAGGACATCCTCGGCTGGACGGAGCGGCTGACGCTGACCGAGCCCGCAGCTATCGACGTGGGCGCTCTCGGGAAGGGACGCCTGGTCGACCTGGTCCGCGCGGAGCTCGCCCACATCCCCGGGAACCTCGTCGTCGACGCCTCCGGTGATCTCGCCGTCCGCGGGGCCGCTGTGCGCATCGCCCTGGAGCATCCCTTCGACGCGCGCCGGGCGATCGGCGTCGCCACGATCGCCGATCAGGCGCTCTGCGCCTCGGCGATCAATCGGCGCGCGTGGGGCGACGGTCTTCATCACGTCCTGGACGCCCGGACCGGCATGCCGGTGCGCACGTGGGCCGCGACCTGGGCGATCGCAGACGACGCGATGCATGCGGATGCCGCCGCCACCGCCCTGTTCTTCGACGGCGGCGCGGAGCTGGCGGCGCGCTGGGGTGTCGAGTGGGTGAGGATGAGCACCGACGGGCGAGCGCAGCGCTCGTCGGGGTGTCCCGTCGAGCTGTTCACCGCGGCATCCTGACGGCGCGCGAGGCCGGGGATGTCGCAGAGCCGACGATGAGGAAGAGTGGAACCGTGACGACCTCCTTCACCGCCCTCCGCCAGCGGGTGCTGGCGCTGCTGGGCTCGCTGTCGATGTACCGGCTCGTGCTGTTCTCGCTCATGGCGCTGGGCCTGATCGCCCTCGTGCTGTCGGCCCTCGGTGTCATCGTGTCGCCCTCGCCGCTGGAGATCCTGGTCTCCTTCGCGGTCCTCGCCGTCGTGATCTCGGCGGTGGATGCCGCGGCGCAGCGCATCCTGCGCCTGCCCTGGCGCATCGAGTCCTCGCTCGTCACCGCGCTCATCCTGCTGTTCGTGCTGCGACCGGGCTACGAGCCCGCCGCGATCCTGGGCATCGCTATCGCCGGCGTCGTGGCCAGCCTGTCGAAGTACCTGATCGCCTGGCGGGGTCGGCACGTCCTGAACCCGGCCGCCTTCGGCGCGGCGTTCGTGTCGATCCTCGGTTCCTTCGGCGCATTCGCCTGGTTGGGGACCTCGGCGTCCTGGTGGGTCGGCACGCCGTCGCTGGCGGTCCCCGTCGCCCTGCTCGGGTTGATCGTGCTGTGGCGCACCGAGAAGGTCCGCGTGGTGCTGTTGTTCGTGCTCATCGCGATCGGCACGGCGGTGCTGCGCCAGTTCGTGCAGGGGCAGCAGGCCGGCCTGGACGTCGATCTCGCCTCGGCGCTGTCCTTCGCGGTGCTGCAGACGCCGTTCCTCTTCCTCGGCGCGTTCATGCTGTCGGAGCCCCTGACCCTGCCGCCCCGGCGCTGGCAGCAGTTCTGGGTCGCGGGCGTCGTCGGCGTGCTCGCCGGCTGGCCGATCTCGGTCGCGGGACTGTTCACCCTGGGGCAGGAGCGGGCGCTGCTGATCGGTAACCTCCTCGCCTTCGTGTTCGCGCTGCGCGGATCCGTGCGCCTCACCCTCGCGACGCGCGAATCCATCACCCCGACCGTGCAGGAGCTGACGTTCCAGACCCGGGGGAGGCTGCGTTTTCTGCCGGGGCAGTACCTCGAGCTCGACGTGCCTCACCGGCATCCCGACGCCCGAGGGACCCGGCGCGAGTTCAGCATCGTCTCCGCGCCCGCGGATCTGCCCACGCTGCGCATCGCGTACAAGAACGGCGACCAGAAGCATCCGTCCAGCTACAAGCGCGCGCTCGCCGCGGCGGAGCCAGGCGCGACGCTCGCCGTCACCGGCACGTGGGGGGACTTCCTGCTGCCGCGCGGCGAGGCACCCGTGCTCATGGTCGCGGCCGGCATCGGCGTCACGCCGTTCGTCTCGCAGCTGCGTCAGCTGCAGCTCACCGGGCGGGAGCGCGACGTCGTGCTCGTGTACGTGGCCGCCGAGGCGTCGGAGCTCGCCTTCCGCGACGAGCTGGCGGCTACCGGCGTCCCGGTCGTCGTGTTCACCCGGGACGAGCCGGCCGACCTCCCGCCGCACTGGAGCTGGGCGCAGGGAGTCCGACTGGACGCGGCGGGGCTGGAACGCGTGGTGGGCGATCTGCCGCTGCGACACGCGTACATCTCTGGGCCGCCGCGTCTGATCGCCGATCTCGCCCCCGCGCTGCACAAGGCCCGGTCCCTGACGACAGACGCGTTCGCGGGGTACTGACGCGATCAGGCGTTCGCGGCCTCGTCCGGCTGCGCGTCGACGGAGGCCGGATTCGCGGGGATCCGGACCGTGAACGTCGTCGACCCCGGTCGGCTGTCCACCGCGATGTCTCCGTGATGACCCTCCACGATCGCCTTCACGATCGCCAGGCCGAGTCCCGTGCCTCCGGTCTGGCGGGCCCGCGAGCTGTCTCCTCGGGCGAACCGCGCGAACAGCTCGTCGCGCACGGCCGGATCGATGCCCGGGCCGTCGTCGTGCACGCGGAGGATGCCGTGCTCGCCCTCGCGCGCGACCGTCAGCGTGATCTCGGTGCCGGCCGGCGTGTGGGTGCGCGCGTTCGCCAGGAGATTGGTGACGACCTGGTGCAGCCGGCCGGTGTCGCCCAGGACGACGACCGGCTCCTCGGGCACGTCGAGATTCCAGACGTGGTCCGGTGCGGTCGGCCGTGCATCGGCGACTCCCTCCACGGCCAGCTGCGTGAGATCGACCGTGCCGTAGACGAGCTCGCGTCCCTCGTCCAGACGTGCGAGCAGCAGCAGGTCCTCGACGAGCCGCGTCATCCGCAGCGATTGGGCCTGGATGCGCTCGAGCGCGGACTCCGTGCTCTGCATGGCCGCGGGAGACTGCGCCGTGCCGTCCTTCTCCGCCTTGTCGAGCGCCTTGAGCGACAGCTCGGAGTACCCGCGGATCGAGGCGAGCGGTGTGCGCAGCTCATGGCTCGCGTCGGCGACGAAGCGCCGCATGCGCTCCTCGTTCTGCTGGCGCGCGGACAGCGAGCTGTCGACGTGGTCGAGCAGCGTGTTCAGCGCGGCGCCCACGAGCCCGGTCTCGGTGCGCGGGTCCGCTTCGGCGGCGGGGACGCGTTCGGTGATCGAGACCTCGCCCCGGTCGAGCGGCTGGTTCGCGACGCGGGTCGCGGTGGCGGCGACCGCCCGGAGCGGGCGCAGGCCCACCCGGATCGTGATCGCCGTGGTGAGCGCGAGCAGGATCAGCCCGCCGAGCGTCGCCATCGCGATGACCGTGAACAGGCGCGTCAGCGTGTTCTGGATCTCATCACGGGGGAGCCCCGTGACGACGGTGATGCCGTGCTCCGTCTGGCTTGCGGCCAGGCGGTACGACCCGAGTCCGTCGATGGTGACCGTGGTCAGGTTGTGCTGGATGCCTTTGGCGACCTGGCTCAGCTGATCCGAGGTGAGTTCGTTCGTCTCGCCCTGTTCGACGATCACTCCGCTCGGCGCGATGGCGTCGGGCCCGCCGGCGATCGCGAACAGCACGCCGTCGCCGGAGGGGACGCCCTCGATCACGGTCTGGGCCGTGGGCTCGATTCCGTACAGCTCGGCCCGCTGGATCCGCGGATCCGTCAGGGAACTGAGCTGGCCGAGGTTGGAGAGCACCTTCTGGTCGAGCTGGTCCTCGAGCGTCCGCCCCAGCGTCGCGCTCGTGATCAGCGCCACGATGATGAGAATGAGGGAGACGAACCCGATGACCGCCGCCATCAGCCGGGTCTGCAGGCTCACCGGCCGGCGGGTCGGGTTCGCCGTCGTCACTGCGGTGCCTTGATCATGTACCCGACGCCGCGGACGGTGTGCAGCAGCGGCGTGCGTCCCGCGTCGATCTTCTTGCGCAGGTATGAGATGTACAGCTCGACGACGGAGGACTTGCCGCCGAAGTCGTAGCTCCAGACGCGATCGAGGATCTGGGACTTGGACAGGACCCGTCGCTCGTTGCGCATGAGGTAGCGCAGCAGCTCGAACTCGGTCGCGGTGAGCTCGATCTCGTCGCCCGCGCGCACGACCTCGTGGCTGTCCTCGTTGAGCGTCAGGTCGGCCACCCGCAGGATGGACTGTGCATCGTCGGCCGTGGCGTGACCGGTGCGGCGGATGATGGCGCGCAGCCGCGCGATGATCTCCTCCAGGCTGAAGGGCTTGGTGACGTAGTCGTCGCCCCCCGCCGTGAGCCCGGCGATGCGGTCGCTGACGGCATCCTTCGCGGTCAGGAACAGCACGGGCACGAAGTTCCCCGACTCGCGCAGCCGCTTGAGCACGGACATGCCGTCCAGGTCCGGCATCATGATGTCGAGGACGAGCGCGTCGGGCTCGAACTCCCTGGCCACCTGCAGTGCCTCGAGGCCGGACGAGGCCGTGCGCACCTCCCAGCCCTCCATGCGCAGCGCCATCGCGAGCAGGTCGGTGAGCATCTGCTCGTCGTCCACGGCGAGGATGCGCAGCGGCGAGCCGTCCGGGCGGCGGAGATCAGGCAGATCGTTGGTCATGACCCCATTCTGCGGAGTCTCCTATGTGATTTCTATGGAGCGCGTTATGTCCTGGCTGTGAATCCGTCGCCGGTGTCGCGGCCCCAGATCGAGCTCATCTCCGCGAGGGAGCGCTCGGTGATCGCGGACATCGCGGCCGCGGCCCTGTCGGCTTCACCGGCCTGGATGGCCGTCGCGATGTCGATGTGCCACTGCAGGGCCTCGGGGGCCGGATGCTGCGGCATGAGGCCGTATCGCGTGCGTCCGCGCATGACCTCCTCGACGAGCGGGTGCAGCTGGGCGAACATCTCGTTTCCGCTCATCTCGAGCACGAGGCGGTGGAACCGCGCATCCAGGTGGAGGAAGGCGTCGGCGTCGCCCTCGCGCCCCGCGGCCCACAGCCGCCCGGCGACCCCCACGAGATCTCCGGCGCCCTCCAGCGGTGCGCGCACGGCGGCGAGTCGAGCGGCGGCGGGTTCGATGGCGCCGCGCAGTTCGGTGAGCGACCGCAGCTGCGCGATCCGGCCCCGACCGGCCAGGCGCCATCGGATCACCTGGAGGTCGAAGCCGTTCCAGTGGCTCTCCGGCAGCACGCGCACGCCGACGCGGCGCTTCGCGGAGATCAGCCCCAGGGCCTCCAGAGCGTGCAGCGCCTCGCGGACGACCGAGCGCGAGACCTCGAAGCGGGTCTGGATCGACTCGGTCGTGAAGGTGGCTCCCGTCGCGATGAGGCCGTCGCAGATCTCGTGCCCGAGCGTGTCGAGCACGATGCCGCGCAGATCGCCGTTCCCGGACGGCGGGGTCTCCTCGGGCTCGGTCACAGGATAAGCATACCTTTCCCGCTCCGAGGAGTTGATTCATCATACTTATTCTCGATAGCCTGGGGGCGGAAGTGAGGAGTGTCGACGGTGACGAAGCAGCACGCGGTCTCGATCGTGGTCATGGGAACGCAGGGAGTGGGCAAGTCGACCGTCGGGCGCAGGCTCGCCGAGGCGCTCGGCGTCGCGTTCGTCGACGGCGATGACCTGCACCCGGAGCGCAACATCGCCCTCATGGCGGCCGGGACGCCACTGACGGATGCCGATCGCGAGCCGTGGCTGCACCTGGTGGGCGGCGTGCTCGCCGAGCGCGAGTCGTCCGGGGGAGCCGTCATCGCCTGTTCCGCACTGCGCCGCCGCTACCGCGACCTCATCCGCGCGCACGTACCGCACGCCTACTTCGTCGAGCCCTGGGGGCCGATCGAATTGGTCGCCGAGCGCGTCGGCGCGCGGGATCACGAGTACATGCCCGCGACGCTCCTGCAGTCGCAGTACGACACCCTCGAGCCGCTGGCCGCGGACGAGGACGGAATCCGTGTGAGCGTCGTGTCCACGCCCGAGGAGATCGTGGACATCGTGCTGGCGGATTACTCCGGAATCCGGGCGGAGGGCGGCGCATGAGCGACGTGATCGAACGCGTCGAGACGTTCCCGGTCGCTCCGCGCTGGCTGTTCGTCCGGATCGAGACGGCGGACGGCCTCGTCGGGTGGGGCGAGGCCTCGCTCGAAGGCTATGCGGACGTGGTGCGCGCCGCCGTCGACCAGTTCGCGGTGTACCTCGTCGGCAAGGACCCCGGTCTGATCGAGGAGCACGGGCAGGTGCTCGCCAAGGGCCAGTTCTATCGGGGCGGTGCCGTGCTCGCCAGCGCCGTGGCCGGGGTCGACCAGGCGCTGTGGGACCTCAAGGGCAAGCGGCTCGGCGTTCCCGTGCACGATCTGCTCGGAGGGGCGGTGCGCGAACGCATCCGCGCCTACGGCTGGGTCGGCGGTGACGAGCCCTCCGAGGTGGCCGATCACATCGCCGCGCAGCTCGACGTGGGACTCACCGCGGTGAAGATGAACGCGTCCGGTCGCATGAGCCGCAACGGCTCGGTGGCCGAGCTCGACGGCGTCGTCTCCCGGGTCGCCGCAGCGCGCGAGGTGCTGGGTCCGGACCGCGACGTGGCCGTCGACCTGCACGGGCGCTTCACTCTCGCCACGGCACGCCGTCTGGCGCCGCTGCTCGAGCCGCTGCATCCGTTCTTCATCGAGGAGCCGGTCGTCCCGGAGAACTCGCACATGATCGGCCGCGTCGTCGACGCGACGACGATCCCGATCGCGACAGGGGAGCGGCTGTACAGCCGGCAGGAGTTCCTGCCCGTGCTGCAGGCCGGGACGGCGATCCTCCAGCCGGACGTGTCGCACGCCGGCGGCATCTCCGAGGTGCGCCGCATCGCCTCGCTCGCGGAGACCTTCGATGCCGTCATCGCCCCGCATTGCCCCCTCGGACCGCTGGCCCTGGCGTCCTGTCTCCAGGTCGGCTTCGCGTCTCCGAACCACCTCATCCAGGAGCAGTCGATCGGCATCCACTACAACGCCGGCGCCGAGGTGCTGGACTACGTCGCCGATACAGCGCCGCTGAAGTTCGTGGACGGTCATTTCGCGCGGCCCACCGGAGCGGGGCTCGGGATCGAGATCGACGAGCGAGCGGTCAGGGATGCCGCGGGGCGCTGGGAGCGCTGGCAGAACCCCGTGTGGCGGCATCCGGACGGCTCTGTGGCGGAGTGGTGAGCGGCCGGGAGCGAGGATCGGCTGTCGTGCTCTGACTGTCTCTGGTCGATGTCTGACCGGGAGGCTAGCGTGGCGGCATGACCGAACCCACTGTCGTCATCCGCCCCTCCACCACTGAAGACGTCGCCGCCGCGGTGCGGCGTGCGAAGCAGGAGTCCCTCCCCGTGACCGTCGTCTCCGGCGGGCATGGACCCTGGTCCCATGGGTCGAGCCCGGGGCTGCGTATCGAGCTCTCGGAGCTGAACAGTGTCGACGTGGACGGCACGACCGTGCGGGTCGGCGGCGGGGCGGTGTGGGGCGATGTCGCGGCGACCCTGGCCGGTCACGGACTCGCGATCAGCTCCGGTGACACCGCGACGGTGGGCGTGGGCGGGCTGACCCTCGGCGGAGGCGTCGGATGGATGGTCCGCTCCTGGGGGCTGGCGGCTGATCAGCTGATCGGCGTCGAGGTCGTGACCGCGGACGGCGACGTCATCGAGGCGTCTGCCGACGAGAACCCTGATCTGTTCTGGGCGCTGCGCGGGGGAGGCGGAAACTTCGGTGTCGTGACGCGATTCGATTTCGCCGCGCACCGCCTGGACGGCATCGCCTTCGCCGAGACCCGGTTCGCGGATCCGGCGTCCGTGCTGCGGGCGGTACGCGACCTGCTGACCGATGCACCGCGCGAGCTCACCGTGACCTATATGGACGTGCCGCCGATGGATCCGAGTGCGCCCGCGGGGGCGAGCCTCAGCGCCGTGTGGGCGGGAGCCGACGCGGAGCGTCTGCGCGCTGTTCTCGAGCCCATCACGCGGCTCGACGGCGTCGAGGCCGACATCACCACGCCGGCCTATCGCGACATCCTGATGGAGCCGCCGGTGCCGGCGGAGGGTGAGGAGCAGGTGCCGCCCGGTTTCGTCGGCGGCAACGGCCTCTACGCGCGTCTGGACGACGATCTCATCGACCGCCTGCTCGCGTTCCGCGCCGCATACCCGGCATCCGTGTTGTTCCTGCGCTCGCTCGGCGGTGCGTTCGGAGACGTCACGCAGGAGGCCACGGCCTTCCCCGCGCGGGAGGCGACCTGGTTCGTCATGGCCGGCGCCTTCGACATCCCGGGGCTCGTCGACGACGACACGAGGGCCGAGATCCTCGCGGACTGGGCGGTGATCGAGCGGAACCGGATCGCCGAGTACAGCAATTTCTCCCCCACGGAGCGCCCCGAGGCGGTGGCCGGCATGTTCGCGCCGGCTGCTCGCGAGCGCCTGAGGGAGATCAAGCGGACCTGGGATCCGGAGAACCTGTTCCGGCGCAATCACAACATCGTGCCGTGAAAGCGAAGGTCCGGGGAGCCCGCGGGCTCCCCGGACCTTCAGCGTCCGCGAGACGTCAGTGCGTGTCCTCGGCCTCGATCTCGGTGCGGTCGCCCGACCACAGAGTGTGGAACGTGCCGTCCTTGTCGATGCGCTTGTAGGTGTGCGCGCCGAAGAAGTCGCGCTGCCCCTGCACGAGTGCCGCCGGCAGGCGGTCGGCGCGGATGCCGTCGTAGTACGACAGCGACGACGAGAACGCCGGAGCCGGGATCCCCGCCTGAGCGGCGGTCACCACGACGCGGCGCCACGCGGCCTGGCCGCGGGTGAGCGCCTCAGCGAAGTACGGCGCCGTCATGAGGACGGGCAGATCCGGGGTCTCGGCGTAGGCGTCCGCGATGCGGTTGAGGAACTGCGCGCGGATGATGCAGCCGCCGCGCCAGATCTTGCTGATGGCGCCGAGGTCGATGTTCCAGCCGTACTCGGCCGCACCTGCGCGGATCTCGTCGAAGCCCTGCGAGTAGGCGACGATCTTCGAGGCGTACAGCGCCAGGCGGACGTCCTCGATGAACGCCGCCTCGTCAGAGACCGAGAACGCCTCGTCCGGGCCGGGCAGGGAGGCGGCGGCCTCGCGCTGCTCGGGGTGGCTGGACAGCGAACGGGCGAAGGTCGCCTCGGCGATGCCCGAGACCGGGACGCCGAGCGACAGCGCGGTCTGCACGGTCCAGGCCCCGGTGCCCTTGGCTCCGGCCTGGTCGAGGATGACGTCGACGAGCGGCTTGCCGGTGGCCGCGTCGATCTGACGCAGCACCTCGGCGGTGATCTCGATCAGGTAGGACTCGAGCTCGCCCTTGTTCCACTCGGCGAAGATGTCGGCGATCTCGGCGGGGGTCTTGCCCGTGCCGCGGCGGATCAGGTCGTACGCCTCGGCGATGAGCTGCATGTCGGCGTACTCGATGCCGTTGTGCACCATCTTCACGAAGTGCCCCGCGCCGTCGTGACCGACGTGCGTGACACAGGGCTCGCCCTCGGCGACCGCTGCGATGGACTTGAGGATCGGGCCGAGCGTGACCCACGACTCGTCCGAGCCGCCGGGCATGATGCTGGGGCCGGTGAGCGCGCCCTCCTCGCCGCCGGAGATCCCGGCGCCGACGAAGTTCACGCCCGTCTCGCGGACCGCCTTCTCGCGGCGGATGGTGTCGGGGAAGTACGCGTTGCCGCCGTCGACGATGATGTCCCCGGGCTCGAAGACCTCGAGCAGGGAGTCGATCACGGCATCCGTCGGTCCACCGGCCTTGACCATGATGATCGCGGTGCGCGGCTTCTGCAGGGAGTCGGCGAACTCCTGATACGTGGATGCCGGGATGAAGCCGGCCTCGGGGTGCTCGTCCAGCAGCGTCTGCGTCTTCTCGAAGCTGCGGTTGAAGATCGCCACCGTGTTGCCCTCGCGGCTGGCGAGGTTGCGGGCGAGGTTCGAGCCCATGACGGCGAGTCCGACGACTCCGATGTTTGCCTGGCCGGCAGAGGACATTGATGCACCTTCCGTGAGGGGGATCGCCCGGGCGCGGAACCGCGCGGCTGCGGACCCTTCCAGATTACCCGGACGCGCCGCTCACGACGCGCGGGTTACGTTGTGCGGCTCAGTCCTTGCGGTAGCCCGAGCGGCCCATCGCGAACAGGGCTCCGGCGACGCCGACCGTGGCGCACACCGCCATGGCGCCGATGAGCCAGGCGATCGCGTGGGAGAAGAAGGCGCCGTCGAGCATTGCAGAACTCCTGGTTCGTGGGAAGGAAGTCGGGTGTCTTCAGCCTACCCGGGCATCGGGTACGATTGAGAAGTTCCTCGGCGAGGGATGCTTCGCGTGCGCGGCATCCGTGATCGACGCGGCGAAGCAGTCCTCGTGGCTGGATTCTCGCGTCTGCGTTCGAGAAGCCGAACTCAAGACCACCACGCGGCCGTCCGTCGCGTGCCAGAAGGAGAACCCATGTCTGACGACACCAAGGTCATCGCCGAGCTGCGCGACAGCTTCGGCAAGGGCTTCGCCCGTCGCCTGCGCGCTGCAGGCAAGATCCCCGCCGTGCTTTACGGCCACGGCACCGACCCGGTGCACGTCGCACTCCCGGGCCACCAGGTCGCGCTGATCATCCGCCGCGCCAACGCGCTGCTCGAGCTCGACATCGAGGGCAAGAGCCAGCTCGCCCTGGTCAAGGACGTCCAGAAGGACCCGGTGCACCAGATCATCGAGCACATCGACCTGCTGGTCGTGAAGAAGGGCGAGAAGATCCAGGTCGACGTCCCTGTCGTCCTCACCGGTGAGTCGTTCTCGGGCACCATCGCGAACCTCGACGCCACGACGCTCGCCGTCGAGGTCGAGGCCACGCACATCCCGGAGCACGTCGAGGTCTCGATCGAGGGTCTCGAGGAGGGCGCGCACATCACCGCGGCCGACGTGAAGCTGCCCAAGGGTGCGACGCTGCTCGCCGACCCCGAGCTGCTGGTCGTCGCGATCTCCGTTCCCGCCGCCACCGAGGCTGCGGAGGAGCCGGAGGGCGAGGCCGAGGCCGGCGAAGAGGCTTCCGAAGAGGCAGCTGCGGAGTAATCTCCGCCGCACTTCCGGCAGAGGGGACGCGAGTGATCGTGTCCCCTCTGCCATATCCTGGCGATGTTCGAGAGGAGCGTGCCGTGGCGCACACGTGGCTGGTCGTCGGGCTCGGGAACCCGGGTCCGCGTTACGAGACGACACGGCACAACATCGGTCAGATGGTGGTCGACGAGCTCGCCGCGCGTCGGGGCGAGACCTTCCGCGTGCACAAGGCGGGGGCCAGGGTCGTGGAGACCTGGCTGCGCCCGGGAGCGGACAAGCTCGTGCTGGCCAAGCCGAACACGTTCATGAACGTCTCCGGGACCCCCGTCGCGGCGCTCGCGCGGTTCTACACCGTGCCGTCCGAGCGCGTGATCGTCGTGCACGACGAGCTGGACATCCCGTTCGACACGATCAAGCTCAAGACCGGCGGCGGTCACGGCGGGCACAACGGCGTCCGCGACGTCGCGAGCGCACTGACGACGGCGGAGTTCCCGCGCGTGCGCGTCGGGATCGGACGTCCGACGGGACGCCAGGATCCGTCGGACTGGGTGCTCGCGCCGTTCGGCGGCGAGGAGCGCAAGAACCTGCCGATCCTGGTCTCGGATGCCGCGGACGCCGTCGAGACGCTGGTCGCGGACGGGTTGCTCGCCGCGCAGCAGACGCACCACGCGCCGCGCTGAGCGGCGTCAGACCGCGCCGAGGAGCGCCGCGGAGCCGACGGCGGCGCCGATGCTGAGCGCGAAGAACGCCACGGTGAAGAAGATCACCGGCCCGATCACGGCGACGATGAGCGCGGCGATGCCCATACCCCGGCCGCGGCGCTTGACGATCGCGATGACGCCGAGGATGAACGCGGCGATGCCGAGCACCGTACCCGCCCAGAACGACAGTTCGGCCCACAGGACCTGGTCGCGTGCCGGTGACAGGAACGCGAGCGACTCGAGATCGGCGGTCGTGACGTTCTCCAGGGCGCTGGGGATGCGTCGTCCCACCTCCCAGGACGCGAAGCCGCCGATGACCGGCATCAGGATCGCGGCCGCGAGGGACAGGACCAGTGCGATCACCCCGGTGGTCCGGGACGGGGTCTCCGGCGTGATCGCGACGCTGTACGCCCCGGCGGCGGTCTGATAGCCGCCCACTGGCACCTGGTAGGCGCCGCCCGGGGCCTGGTACGGGGGCGTCGGCGCTGGGAACGCGGGCGCGGAGAACGCATCGCCGCCCGGCTGCGCCCCGGGTGCGGGCGCGCCGAAGGGTGCGACGTCGCGTGCGGGACCCTCGGGTGACGGCGTGCCGCCGTCCGGCCGCCCGCTCGGGGCAGTCTGCTGTCCGGCTTCGGCACCTGCCGGCGGAACCGGAGGCGCGGGCGGGGGAGCGGGGCGGAAGCCGTCTGGCAGCTGCGGATCGGTCACGCCCCCATCCTACGGGGGAGGGGTGCTCGATCCGCGTGTCGAAACCTGCAGATCCGGATGCCGGGACCGGCGCCGGGCCGGAATCCGACGATTCTGGAGGAGTTCGGAACACGCGTGCTCAGACGCGTCGAAGCAGCCCGACCTTGTCGTACACCGAGGCGAGGGTCGCGTCGGCGACGGCATCCGCCTTCTCCGCGTTCGCGGCGAGGATTCGGTCCAGCTCGGCCGGATCGTCCAGCAGCTCCAGCGCGCGCGCACGCACCGGCTCGAACTCGTTCACGACGACGTCTGCGAGGCCCTTCTTGAAGTCGCCGTACCCGCGGCCGGCGTACTCGTCCTCGATCGCCGCGACCTGGCGCCCCGTGAGCGCCGCATAGATCGTGAGCAGGTTCGAGACGCCCGGCTTACTCTCGCGATCGAAGCGCACGCTGCCCTCGTTGTCCGTGACCGCACGCATGATCTTCTTCGCCGTCGCCGCGGGGTCGTCGAGCAGCCACAGCACACCCGCGTCGCTCTCGGACGACTTCGACATCTTCGCCGTCGGGCTCTGCAGGTCGTAGATGCGAGCGGTGTCCTTCTGGATCACCGGCACCGGCACCACGAACGCCTCCCCGAAACGCGCGTTGAACCGCTCGGCCAGGTCGCGGGTGAGCTCGACGTGCTGCTTCTGGTCGTCGCCGACCGGCACGACATCGGTCTGGTACAGCAGGATGTCGGCGGCCATCAGCACCGGATAGGTGAACAGCCCCACAGACGTCGCCTCGGCGCCGTAGCGGGCAGACTTGTCCTTGAACTGGGTCATGCGGCCGGCCTCGCCGAACCCTGTGATCGTCGAGAGGATCCAGGCGAGTTCGGCGTGCGCCCGCACGTGCGACTGCACGTAGAGGGTCGACTGCGACGGCTCGATGCCGGCGGCGATGTACTGCGCGGCCGTGCGCCGTGTCTTCTCCCGCAGCTCCTTCGGGTCCTGCGCCACGGTCAGCGCGTGCAGGTCGACGACCGAGAAGAACGCGTCATAGGAGGTCTGCAGCTCCCGCCACTGCAGCAGCGCTCCGATGTAGTTGCCGATCTGCAGGGAATCGGCGGAGGGCTGCATTCCGGAGTACAGGCGAGGTTTCGTCACGGTATCAATCCTATGGGGAGACGGGATGCCGTCCGCCGCGGGATGCCAGACTCACGGTATGACCGCTCCGGGACCTCGCTCCACCGGCGCCGGGCTGCGCATCCTCGGCATCGTGCTGACGGCGCTGTTCGGCGTGCCGTTCCTCGTGTTCACGGTCCTGGTGCTCAGCAGCCGCTTCGGCGGTGCCTTCGACCCTCACGGCTACACGCTCATCTTCGGCACGCTGTTCGCGCTGGTGCTCGCGATCCCGACCGCGGTGTCGATCCCGCTCGTGTTCCCGGCCGGCCGCAGACTCGTCGCGGCGATCATCAGTCTCGCCGCGTTCCTCGTCGTCGGCATCGGGCTGTTCGCCGCGCTGCTGACGGCCTGACGGCCTGACGGCGTGACCGCGCGTCCGCGCGGAGCGCGAGCGCCGTCGAAACCGACATGCTCACGCGTTCGGTGCGTCTCCGCGCGGCCTCCCTGTCACGAGAGCGATTCCGGAGCCCGGCGAGAAGACGGCTCCGTCGGCGACTCAGTACCGATAGTCGACGACGACGGGCGCGTGATCGCTCCAGCGCTGATCGTAGGAGGCCGCACGCGCCACGTGGTAGGACTCCACGCGGTCGGCCAGCGCCGGGCTCGCCAGATGGTAGTCGATGCGCCATCCCGAGTCGTTGTCGAACGCCTTGCCCCGCATCGACCACCACGTGTACGGCCCGTCGATCTCGCCGTGGAAGCGGCGCCCGACGTCGACCCAGCCCAGACCGCGTCCGGTCGTGCCGTCCACGGCATCCACGTCGGCTCCGGCTGCGCCGAGGAAGCGATCGAAGTACGCGCGTTCTCGCGGGAGGAATCCGGCCTTCTTGCGATTGCCGCGCCAGTTCTTGATGTCCAGCTCGCGGTGCCCGACGTTCAGGTCGCCCGTGACGAGAGCGAGCGCACCGTCGGCGCCCAGCTCGGTGAGACGGTCGCCGAACGCATCCAGGAACTTCCACTTCTCGTCCTGTTTGGGGGTGTCCGCCTCGCCGGTGTGCACGTAGGCGCTCGCCACCGTCAGCGGCTGATCCCCGATCAGGTAGTCGCCTTCGATCCAGCGCCCCTTCGAGTCGAAATCGGCCGGTCCGAAGTCCGTCCTGACCGCGAGGGCCGGGGTGCGACTGGCGATCGCGACGCCCGCACGCCCCTTGGCCGTGGCCTCGTCGTGGATGATCGACCAGCCGGGGAGTGCGGCCTCCAGGTGCTCATCCTGTCCGCGCACCTCCTGCAGGGTGAGGATGTCGACGTCCGCAGCGTCCAGCCAGGTGCTCATGCCGTTGCGGGCGGCCGCCCGGATTCCGTTGACGTTGACCGAGGCGATACGCAGATGTGGCATGCCTCCAGCCTAGGCGGAGGGACGGACATCGCCCTCCGGAACGGTCGCCCCCAAGCCGGGACGGGGCCTGCGCCCCCGCTGCGGCGGGGGAGGGGTGGCGGCCTCGACCTGCTCCAGCTCGTCGTGCGCCTCGCGGACCGCGCGATCGGCCGCCCAGATCCGGTACCAGGGCGCCCCCGCCCTGGCCTCCTGCGCCGTGCGCAGCCGCACCTGGGCCGCCAGCAGCAGCGCCCTGTGCTCGGCGGCGAGGCGCTCGGCCTCCGACTGCGGCAGGAGAGCCACGTGATTGTCCTGTGCGGCCACGGCGATCCAGGAGGCCGCGACGAGCAGCACGATCCCGATGAGGCGGAACCAGAGGAGCATGACGATGAACACGGTGAACGTCGCCAGCAGCGGGTTGGACGGGGTGTAGCCGAGGAACAGGCCGAACCCGAGCTGGAGCACCGTGGTCGCCGCCGCGCCGAGGAACGCGCCGGGCATGATGCGCCGCCAGGTCAGCTGCGTGCCCGTGAGGAAGCGGAACAGGCCGGCCAGAAGCACGGTGTTGACGATGTAGAGGATCGCCACCGTGACCAGCCGGACGGTCAGCGAGAACACCGGCGACGCCTCGCTCAGGCCGATCAGCTCGAAGGCCAGGCCCAGGGCCCAGGTCCCGAGCGTGCCGAGCATGGTCCCGAGCACGAGCCCCGCCCCGAAGACGATCGCGGCCAGCAGGTCCAGGCCCTTCAGGTGGAAGTAGTTCCGGCGGTCGGGAGGGATGCCGAAGACGCCTCGGACGGCTCGGCGCGCGAACGAGATCGCGCCGATGGCCGTCCAGATGAGGGCTCCCAGGGCGATCGCGCCGGTGATGCTGAGGGTTCCGGTGTTCCCGCTGGCGATGTCCTGGACCTGCTCGGGCGTGATGACGCCGTCGGTGACGATGAGGCCCGGGATGAAGTTGTTGATCACGCTGATCAGGCCGTCCACGGCATCCGCGTTCCCGCCCAGCCAGAGACCGGTGATCGCGAACGCGACGTAGACGGCGGCGAAGCCGGCGAAGAGCGTCTGATAGCTCACCCCGGCCGCGAGCAGGAAGCCCTCGTGCTGCAGGAAGTTGCGCCACACCCGGACCGGGAACCAGGCGAGCGTGCGATGCGTGAGCTCGGTGGCACGCGAGAGCGGTTCCTCGAAGCGTTCGCGGAGGTTCTGCTGCGTCTGCTCCCAGCGGGCGCGCAGATGCTGCTCCTCGCGTGCCGCCACGTCCGCAGCCCCGCGCTGCTCGCGAGGGCTGCGCGGCGTCGAGGTGCTGTCGGAGCGGCTCACCCTGTCAGGGTAGCGAAGGGTCAGGGACGACCGCGCAGCACCGCCTGCTTGACCTCGGCGATCGCCTTGGTGACCTCGATGCCGCGCGGGCACGCCTCGGAGCAGTTGAAGGTCGTGCGGCAGCGCCACACGCCCTCCTTGTCGTTGAGGATGTCCAGGCGGACGCCGGCGTTGTCGTCGCGCGAGTCGAAGATGAAGCGGTGCGCGTTGACGATCGCGGCGGGGCCGAAGTACTGCCCGTCGGTCCAGAACACCGGGCACGAAGAGGTGCACGCGGCGCACAGGATGCACTTGGTGGTGTCGTCGAAGATGGCGCGGTCGGCGATGGACTGCGTGCGCTCCTTGCCCTTCTCGGGCGTCGTGCTCGCGACGAGGAACGGCTGCACCTCGCGGTAGGACGCGAAGAACGGCTCCATGTCGACCACGAGGTCCTTCTCCAGCGGCAGGCCCTTGATCGCCTCGACGTAGATCGGCTTGGAGATGTCCAGATCCTTGATCAGCGTCTTGCAGGCGAGGCGGTTGCGGCCGTTGATGCGCATGGCGTCGGAGCCGCAGATGCCGTGGGCGCAGGAGCGTCGGAACGTGAGAGAGCCGTCGACCTCCCACTTGATCTTGTGCAGCGCGTCGAGCACGCGGTCGGTCGAGTACAGCTCCACGTCGTAGTCGACCCAGTGCGGCTCGGCGTCGACCTCGGGGTCGAACCGGCGGATGATGAAGGTCACCAGGAAGGACTGGACGCCCGTGTCCGCGGCGGAATCAGCGGCAGGCGCTTCTGCGACAGCGGTGGACATGTCAGTACTTCCTCTCCATCGGCGGGTAGTTCAACTCGCCCTGCTCGTTCTTCGTGAAGACGACCGGCTTCCAGTCGAGCCGGATGTGGTCGCTCGGCGTCGACGAGTGCGGGTCGCCCGTCAGGTACGCCATCGTGTGCTTCATGTACTTCTCGTCGTCGCGCTGGGGGAAGTCGTCGCGCATGTGGCCGCCGCGGCTCTCCTCGCGGTTCTGGGCCGCATAGACGACGACCTCGGCGATGTCGAGCAGGAAGCCCAGCTCGACGGCCTCGAGCAGATCGGTGTTGAACCGGTGGCCCTTGTCGTCCACGTGCACGTTCTTGTAGCGCTCGCGCAGCTCCGCGATCACGCCGAGGACGTGTTCCAGGGAGTCGTGCGTGCGGAACACCTGCGCGCCCTTGTCCATCTCGTCCTGCAGCGTCTTGCGCAGCACGGCGATGCGCTCGGTGCCCTGGTTGTTGCGCAGCCCCTCGAGCATGTCCGAGACGAACGCCGCCGGGTTCTCCGGCAGCGGGACGAATTCGGCGGTCTTGACGTACTCGACCGCGTTGCGGCCCGAGCGCTTGCCGAACACGTTGATGTCCAGCAGCGAGTTGGTTCCGAGCCGGTTGGCGCCGTGCACCGAGACGCAGGCGCACTCGCCGGCAGCGTACAGACCGGGCACGACCGTGTCGTTGTCGGCCAGCACCTCGCCGTCGTTGTTCGTCGGGATGCCGCCCATCGCGTAGTGCGCGGTCGGCATGACCGGCACCGGCTCGACGACCGGGTCGACGCCCAGGTACGTGCGGGCGAACTCGGTGATGTCGGGGAGCTTGGTCTCGAGGACCTCGGCGCCGAGGTGCGTGCAGTCCAGCAGCACGTAGTCCTTGTGCGGACCCGCACCGCGTCCCTCCGCGACCTCCTGCACCATGCAGCGGGCGACGATGTCGCGCGGGGCGAGGTCCTTGATGGTCGGCGCGTAGCGCTCCATGAAGCGCTCGCCCGAGGCGTTGCGCAGGATGGCTCCCTCGCCGCGGGCCCCTTCGGTGAGCAGAATGCCGAGACCGGCGAGACCGGTCGGGTGGAACTGGAAGAACTCGAGGTCCTCGAGCGGCAGTCCCTTGCGCCACACGATGCCGACGCCGTCGCCGGTGAGGGTGTGCGCGTTGGAGGTGGTCTTGAAGATCTTGCCGAAACCGCCGGTCGCGAAGATCACGGCCTTGGAGTGGAACACGTGCAGCTCGCCCGTGGCGAGGTCATAGGCGACGACGCCGGCGATCTGTGTCCTGCCCTCGGCATCCTTCACCGTGATCAGGTCGAGCACGTAGAACTCGTTGAAGAAGTCGATGCCGAGCTTGACGCAGTTCTGGAAGAGAGTCTGCAGGATCATGTGGCCGGTGCGGTCGGCCGCGTAGCACGCGCGGCGCACGGGGGTCTTGCCGTGCTCGGCGGTGTGCCCGCCGAAGCGGCGCTGGTCGATCTTGCCCTCGGGGGTGCGGTTGAACGGCAGACCCATGTTCTCGAGGTCGATGACCGCGTCGATCGCCTCCTTGGCGAGGATCTCGGCGGCGTCCTGGTCGACGAGATAGTCGCCGCCCTTGACCGTGTCGAAGGTGTGCCACTCCCAGCTGTCCTCCTCGACGTTCGCGAGGGCAGCCGCCATGCCGCCCTGTGCGGCGCCGGTGTGCGAGCGAGTGGGATACAGCTTCGAGATGACGGCGGTCTTCGCGCCGGGGCCGGCCTCGATGGCCGCCCGCATGCCGGCGCCGCCGGCACCGACGATGACGATGTCGAACTGGTGGTAGTGCACGCCGTCGCGGACGACGGAATCGTGAGTCTGGGTGGTCACTCTCTGGCTCTCTCTCAGTTCCCGACGCTGCCGTTGGCCACGCACATGTCCCACAGGCTGCTCGACTCGGTCACGCCGAGGCACGGGTCGAACGTGAAGACGACCAGCGTGCCCAGGACGATGAGGAGTCCGGCGGCCAGGCCCAGCGCCCAGACCAGCGCCTTGCGAGCACCGGGGTGGGTGACGTAGTCGTTGACGATGGTGCGCATGCCGTTCGCGCCGTGGATCAGCGCCAGCCACAGCATGAGCACGTCCCACCACTGCCACCACGGGTCGGCGAACTTGCCGGCGATGAACGCGAAGTCGAGGGCGTGGATGCCGTCGCCGAGCATGAGGTTCACGAAAAGGTGGCCGAAGATCAGGATCACCAGGAGCACCCCGGACACCCGCATGAACATCCAACCCCACTTCTCGAGGTTGAAGCGGCGGGCGCGACGCCCGGATGCCGGCACTGCGGTCTGAGCGGTCATCAGTGTCCCCCTCCGAAGCCGGCGAACGCGAGGGCGAGATGGCGCGGGACGAATCCGGCCATCAGCACCGCCCACAGGCCGATGACGATCCAGAACATCTGGCGCTGGTACCGCGCCCCCTTCGACCACAGGTCGACGAGGATGATGCGTAGGCCGTTGAGAGCGTGGAACGCGATGCCGGCGACGAGGACGACCTCGCCGAAGGCCATGACCGGGTTCTTGTAGGTGCCGATCACCGCGTCGTACGCCTCGGGCGACACGCGGATCAGCGCCGTGTCGAGCACGTGCACCAGGAGGAAGAAGAAGATGGCGACACCGGTGATGCGGTGAAGCACCCAGGACCACATGCCTTCGCGGCCTCGGTAGAGGGTGCCGCGCGGGGTCTTGGATGTCGTCTCCGAAATCGACGGTGTCAAGCGAGTGCTTGCGGACACGGTCGTCCTCCCTGATCGATCTGTCTCGGCAGCGTGCGCAGGCACGCCCGAACGCTCACCATCCTATTCCCGTCCACGCGCCGGGATCGAGGAAGGGGACCCTAACTGTCTCGATGTCGAGATTGTTGTCCCGGGTAGGGTGGGGGCATGACGGAGCCGATCGAGGACTTCTACGCCGTGATCCCCGCTGGCGGCATCGGGAGCCGGCTGTGGCCGCTCTCGCGTGCGGACGCGCCCAAGTTCCTGCACGACCTGACCGGTTCGGGCAACTCGCTGCTGCGCGACACCTGGGACCGGCTCGAGCCGCTCGCGGGCGCCGACCGCATCGCGGTCGTCACCGGCCGCGCGCATCGCGCAGCCGTCGAGGCGGAGCTCCCCGGCATCCCCGATCCGAACGTCTTCCTCGAGTCCGAGCCGCGCGACTCGTCGGCGGCGATCGGGCTGGCTGCCGCGATCCTGCACCGCCGCGACCCGGACGTGATCATCGGCTCGTTCGCCGCGGACCACGTCATCCGCGGAACGCGCACCTTCGAGTTCGCCGTGCAGCAGGCCGTGGAGGTCGCCCGCGCCGGTTATATCTGCACGATCGGCATCCAGCCGTCCGAGCCGTCCGTGGGCTTCGGCTACATCCGCAAGGGCGACGAGCTGATCGTGGACGGCGCCCCCGAGGCGGCGACGGTCGAGAGCTTCGTGGAGAAGCCGGATCTCGAGACGGCGAAGCGCTACTACGCCGACCGCTCGTACCTGTGGAACGCCGGAATGTTCATCGCGAAGGCGAGCGTGCTGCTGGACGAGCTCGCGGAGAACGAACCCGAGCTGCATGCGGGACTGCGGGAGCTTGCCGAGGCGTGGGACGATCGCGAGCTCCGCGGACCTGCGGTGGATCGCATATGGCCGGGACTGAAGAAGATCGCGATCGACTACGCCGTCGCGGAGCCCGCGGCCGACAAGGGGCGCCTGGCGGTGATCCCCGGCCACTTCGACTGGGACGACGTGGGGGATTTCGCCTCCCTCACCAAGCTCATCACCGGCGGACGCAAGAACGACCTCGCGGTGCTCGGGCCGAAGGCGCGGGTGCTGTCGGACGCCGCGACCGGGATCCTGGTGAGCCAGACCTCGCGCGTGATCAGCCTCGTCGGCGTGCAGGACATCGTCGTCGTGGACACTCCGGACGCGCTTCTGGTGACCACGACGGAGCACGCGCAGCGCGTGAAGGGCGTCGTCGAATCGCTCAAGGTGACCGGTCGCGGAGATGTGCTCTGACCGGGCGGATGTCGGATCTATTTCGGGTTTGTAACCATTAACCGCGGCGACGGGCGGGCGTCGCGTAACACTGGGTAACTTATGCCTGGGGCCTTGCGATCGGCGCAGGCCAGTAGTCCGTGGAGGCTTACGTGACCATTTCCACCCGGAAGCGCGCACTCGCCGCGCTCGTGGCGACCGGTGTCGCCCTCTCGCTCGCAGGCTGTGGAGCCGCCCCGGAGGAGTCCGAGGGACCGGGCGGGGAAGCGCTCGACTTCCTGCCCTGCATCGTCTCCGACTTCGGCGGGTTCCAGGACAAGTCGTTCAACCAGCTGTCCCTCGAGGGCGCCCAGAAGGCGGCCGACGAGCTGGGCGTGCAGCTGAACGACGTCGAGTCGAACACCGAGACCGACTACGGACCCAACGTCGAGAACCTCGTCGCCGAGGGCTGCAACGCGATCGTCGCGGTCGGCTTCGCCCTCTCGGCTGCCACGGTCGAGAGCGCGCAGGCGAACCCCGACGTCGACTACATCCTCGTCGACGACGCCGCCGACGCCGACTTCGACGGCCAGGCCGATGCCGAGAACGTCAAGCCGCTGCTCTACAACACGGCCGAAGCGGCGTTCCTCGCCGGCTACCTCGCCGCGGGCTACTCCGAGGCCGGCAAGGTCGGCACGTTCGGCGGCATGGAGTTCCCGACCGTCACGATCTTCATGGACGGCTTCAAGCAGGGCGTCGACTACTACAACTCCGAGAAGGGCACCTCCGTCCAGGTGGTGGGCTGGGACGGCTCGACCGGTTCGTTCACCGGTGGTTTCGAGGCCAACCAGGAGGCGAAGACCGTCGCGCAGAACATCATCGACCAGGGCGTCGACGTGCTGCTGCCCGTCGGCGGTCCGATCTACCAGTCGGCTCTCCAGGCGATCACCGAGTCCGGTCGCGACATCGCCCTGATCGGCACGGACGCCGACCTGTTCGTCACCGACCCGACGACCGAGGACTACGTGCTCACGTCGATCCTGAAGGCCATGGACCTGTCGACCTACGAGGCCGTGATGTCGAGCGCCAACGGCGAGTTCGACGCGACCCCGTACATCGGCACCCTGGAGAACGAGGGCGTCGGCATCGCCGACCTGCACAACTTCGCCGACAAGGTGGACGCCGAGCTCGTCTCCGAGGTGGAGGCGCTGCAGCAGGCGATCATCGACGGCGAGGTCACGGTCACGTCGTACCTCGACTGATCGAGGACCGAAAACGCTGAGAGGGAGGCCGGCCACCGCCGGCCTCCCTCTCCCCAGTCCACGGCGCCGACCCGCGCCATCTGCTTGAGGGCGCACCCTGCCCGCTGACTAGGATCAACACATGAAGCTCGAATTGCGCGGCATCACCAAGAGGTTCGGCGCGCTGACGGCCAACGACCACATCGATCTCACCATCGAACCGGGGCAGATCCATTGCCTCCTCGGTGAGAACGGCGCCGGCAAGTCCACGCTGATGAATGTGCTCTACGGTCTGTATCAGGCCGACGAGGGCGAGATCCTGCTGGACGACGTCGTGCAGCACTTCGCCGGCCCCGGCGACGCGATGGCGGCCGGCATCGGCATGGTGCACCAGCACTTCATGCTGATCCCCGTGTTCACGGTCGCCGAGAACGTCATGCTGGGGCACGAGCAGACCCGGTTCGGCGGGCGACTCGATCTGGCCGCGGCGCGGCGCATGGTCATCGAGATCTCCGATCGTTTCGGATTCGACGTGGATCCGGATGCCGTCGTCGAAGAGCTTCCCGTCGGCGTGCAGCAGCGCGTCGAGATCATCAAGGCGCTCTCGCGCGACGCGAAGGTGCTCGTCTTCGACGAGCCGACCGCCGTGCTGACTCCGCAGGAGACCGACGAGCTGATGGCCACCATGCGCCAGCTGCGCGACGGCGGCGCATCCATCGTCTTCATCACCCACAAGCTCCGCGAAGTGCGCGAGGTCGCCGATCGCATCACCGTGATCCGGCTCGGCAAGGTGGTCGGGGAGGCGTCGCCGACAGCGACGAACGAGGAGCTGGCCTCCCTCATGGTCGGGCGCGCCGTCGAGCTCACCGTCGCGAAGGGCGCCCCGAACCTGGGGGAGGAGGCGCTCACCGTCACCGGGCTCACCGTCACGGACGATGTCGGGACCGTGCTGGTGGACGACGTCACCTTCTCGGTTCGAGGGGGCGAGGTGCTCGCGATCGCCGGAGTGCAGGGCAACGGGCAGACCGAGCTCACCGAGGCCCTCGTCGGTCTTCAGCCCCGCGTGCAGGGAAGCATCCGCCTGAACGGCCGCGAACTCGTCGGCCGATCGGTCAAGGACATCCTCGACGACGGCGTCGGCTTCGTCCCGGAGGACCGCAGCGTCGACGGGCTGGTCAAGGAGTTCTCCATCGCCGAGAACCTGATGCTCGACCGCTCGGACGGCGCGCCCTTCGTCAAGGCGGGAACAGTGCAGCGGGGCGTTCTGCAGAGCTTCGCCTCCGACAAGATCGCGGAGTTCGACATCCGCACGCAGGGCCCCGACCAGCCGGTCGGCCGGCTCTCCGGAGGGAACCAGCAGAAGGTCGTCCTGGCCAGGGAGCTCAGCCGCGACCTGTCCCTGTTCGTCGCAGCCCAGCCCACCCGCGGTGTGGACGTCGGTTCGATCGAGTTCATCCACAAGCGCATCATCGCGACCCGCGACGCCGGCGTCCCGGTCGTCGTGATCTCGACCGAGCTCGACGAGGCCACCGCGCTCGCCGATCGCATCATGGTGATGTATCGCGGCCGGATCGTCGGCATCGTCCCCGGCGACACCCCGCGAGACCGCCTCGGCCTGATGATGGCCGGCATGACCGAAGAAGGAGCCACCGCATGAGCGACTCCGAAGCAGCACCCGGTTCGGCCGGCCAGAGCGGACCGGACCGCACCGGCGGCACGGTCACCGGAGCCGCCGGATCCGCGTCCGGACTCGCCGCACCCGGCGTACCGCTGCCGGACCCCCCGAAGTCCGGGCAGCCCGTCCCCGAGGAATCGCGCTGGCACGCGGCCTGGCGCCGGGTGGTGACCGGAAACGCGATCATCTCGGTGCTCGCGGTGCTGCTCGCCGTCATCGTGGGGTCGATCATGATCGCCTTCACGAACCCCGAGGTGCAGGAGGCGTCGACCTACTTCTTCGCGCGGCCCACTGACACGCTCGTTGCGATCTGGGATGCCGTGGCCGGCGCGTACGCCGCGCTGTTCCGCGGCTCGATCTACAACTTCACGGCGGACAGCTTCATCGTCGGCATCCGTCCGCTCACCGAGACGCTCAAGTTCGCGACCCCGCTGATCGCCGCCGGACTCGGCGTCGCGCTGGCCTTCCGTGCCGGCCTGTTCAACATCGGCGGTCAGGGACAGATGCTCATGGCCGCGGCTGCTGCCGGCTGGGTGGCGACGGCGGTCGACATGCCGTGGCCGCTGCACATGCTCGCAGCCGTGCTCGCCGGCATCGTGGCGGGCGCGATCTGGGCCGGAATCGCCGGACTCCTCAAGGCACGCACCGGCGCGCACGAGGTGATCGTCACGATCATGCTCAACCACATCGCGGTCTACCTGCTCGCCTGGATGCTGGCCACGCAGGGCGTACTGCAGGCGCCGGGCTCGAGCAACCCGAAGACCGCGCCGATGGCGGAGACGGCGGTGCTCCCCGGCATCCTCGGACCGCAGTTCAAGCTCCACGCGGGCTTCATCATCGCGCTTCTCGCCGTCGCCTTCACCTGGTGGCTTCTTGAGCGGTCGAGCCTGGGCTTCCGCTTCCGCGCCGTGGGGGAGAACCCCGCAGCCGCGAAGGTCGCGGGCATCAGTGTCGGGCGGATGTACTTCCTCGTGATGGTGCTCGCCGGCGGGCTGGTCGGCATCGCCGGATCCAGCCAGGTGCTCGGCACGGTGACGAGCGGGTTCAGCGAGGGCATCGACGCCGGCATCGGCTTCGACGCGATCACCGTCGCCCTGCTCGGCAGGTCGACGCCGCTTGGCGTGCTCGGCGCGGGCATCCTGTTCGGCGCCTTCAAGGCCGGAGGCTTCACGATGCAGAGCTCTCAGGGGGTCCCGGTGGAGATCGTCCTGGTCGTGCAGTCCCTGATCGTGCTGTTCATCGCCGCGCCTCCGCTGGTGCGGGCGATCTTCGGGCTTCCGCAGCCGGACGGCAGGCCACGACGCAAGCGCGCGGCGAAGACGTCGAAGGAGGTGGCGGCATGAGCGCTCTGACGACACAGGCTCCCCTTGAGGAGCAGCGCCACGTCGCGGTCGTGTCGTGGAAGACGCCCATCATCTTCGCGGTGATGACCGTGCTGGTGGCGCTCCTGCCTCTGCTCGCACCGCGCGAGGGGGTCAGCACGTTCCGCCTGGTCGCCGGGCGCGAGGCGATCGCGCTGCCGGACCTCGTCCTGCCGTCGACGGCCACCGCATGGGTGTGCGTGGGGATCCTCGTGGCACTGACCGTCGTCGCGTTCGTGCTCGTGGCGGGACGGCGCTCCGTGCCGCTGTGGCTGATCTCGGTGTACGTCGTGTTCCTGCTGCTCGGCTTCCTGGTGTGGGCGTCCGCCGGCGCCACCCTGCCGCTGATCGGCCTGCTCTCGGGCGCGCTCGCTCTGGCGACGCCGCTGATCTTCGGAGCACTGGGCGGCGTGATCGGCGAGCGGGTCGGCGTCGTGAACATCGCCATCGAGGCTCAGCTGCTCGCGGGCGCTTTCTGCGCGGCGCTCGTGGGTTCGCTCACCGGCAGCCCATGGGCGGGTCTCGTCGCCGCGATGGTGGCCGGCGTCCTCGTCTCGCTCGTCCTCGCCGTGTTCGCGATCACGTACTTCGTGAACCAGGTCATCGTCGGCGTCGTGCTCAACGTGCTCGTGGTCGGCGTGACGACGTTCCTGTTCCGTCAGGTGCTCGACCCGAACCAGGCCACGTTGAACTCGCCGCAGCCCTTTACGGCCATCGCGATCCCGGTGCTCAGCGACATCCCGGTCATCGGACCGATCCTGTTCCGCCAGACGGTCGTCGTCTACCTGATGTACATCGTGGTGTTCCTGGTGTGGTTCGGCATGTACCGCACCCGCTGGGGTCTGCGCCTGCGCGCCGTGGGCGAGCACCCGCAGGCGGCCGACACCGTCGGCATCGACGTCGCCGCCACCCGGTACCGCAACATGATGCTCGCCGGTGCCGTCGCCGGCATGGGAGGCGCGTTCTTCACGCTGGTGTCCGTCCCGCGCTTCAACTCCGAGATGACGGCGGGGGCCGGCTTCATCGCGCTCGCCGCCGTGATCTTCGGCAAGTGGGATCCGATCAAGGCGACCCTCGCCGCACTGCTGTTCGGCTTCGCGTCGAACCTGCAGGGCGTGCTGAGCGTGATCGGCTCGCCTGTGCCGAGCCAGTTCATGCTGATGCTGCCGTACATCGTCACCATCTTCGCCGTCGCCGGTCTCGTGGGGCGCTCCCGTCCTCCGGCCGCATCCGGCGTTCCCTACATCAAGAGCTGATCGGACAGAACCGAGGACATGACTGACATCGACTGGGACGAACTGCGCGCCGTCGCGACGGAGGCGATGCGGAAGGCCTACGCCCCGTACTCGCGCTACAGGGTGGGCGCCGCGGCGCTCGCCGACGACGGCCGGATCGTGGCGGGCTGCAACGTCGAGAACGCGTCGTACGGCGTCGGGCTGTGCGCCGAGTGCGCGCTGGTCGGTGACTTGCACATGTCCGGCGGCGGGCGTCTCGTCGCGTTCGTGTGCGTGAACGGCGAGGGCCAGACGATCATGCCGTGCGGCCGCTGCCGTCAGCTGCTGTTCGAGCACGCCACACCGGGGATGCTGCTGGAGACCGTGTCCGGCATCCGCACGATCGACGAGGTGCTGCCCGATGCCTTCGGCCCGCGCGACCTCGAGGAGGTGCGCTGATGGTCGAGGCCTTCGACGCCGTCGACGTCATCCGTGCCAAGCGCGACGGCGGCACCGTTCCCGAGCCGGCGCTGCGCTGGATGGTCGACGCGTACACGCGCGGCTACGTGTCCGACGCCCAGATGGCCTCGTTCGCGATGGCCGTGTTCCAGCGGGGCATGCAGCGCGACGAGATCCGGGTCCTCACCGACGCCATGATCGCCTCCGGGGAGCGGATGAGCTTCGCTTCTCTCGGCAAGCGGACCGTCGACAAGCACTCGACCGGCGGCGTGGGGGACAAGATCACTCTGCCGCTGGCACCCCTGGTCGCCTCGTTCGGGGTCGCCGTCCCGCAGCTGTCCGGCCGCGGACTCGGGCACACCGGCGGGACGCTCGACAAGCTCGAGTCGATCCCCGGCTGGCGGGCCGCGCTGTCGAACGACGAGATGTTCGCGCAGATGCAGTCCGACGTCGGTGCCGTGATCTGCGCCGCCGGCTCCGGCCTCGCGCCGGCCGACAAGAAGCTCTACGCGCTGCGCGACGTGACGGGCACCGTCGAGGCGATCCCGCTGATCGCGTCGAGCATCATGTCCAAGAAGATCGCCGAGGGCACGGATGCGCTCGTGCTGGACGTGAAGTTCGGCTCGGGGGCGTTCATGCAGGACATCGACCGTGCTCGCGAGCTCGCGCGCACCATGGTCGAGCTCGGGACCGACTCCGGCGTGGCGACGACGGCGCTGCTCACGGACATGAACGTGCCGCTCGGCCTGGCGATCGGCAACGCGAACGAGGTGCGCGAATCCGTCGAGGTGCTCGCCGGAGGCGGACCGGCCGACGTCCGTGAGCTGACGGTGGCGCTGGCTCGGGAGATGCTCGCGCTCGCGGGCCATCCCGATGCCGATGTGGAGGCCGCTCTCGACGACGGCCGCGCGATGGACAGCTGGAAGGCGATGATCCGCGCCCAGGACGGGGATCCGGACGCAGCCCTCCCCACGGCGCGGGAGACGCACGTCGTCACGGCGCCGTCGGACGGCGTCGTCACCCGGATGGAGGCTCTGCCGTTCGGCATCGCCGCCTGGCGGCTCGGGGCGGGGCGCGCGCGGGCCGAGGACGCCGTGGTCCCCGCGGCCGGCATCGATCTGCACGCCAAGCCGGGGGACCGGGTGGTCGCCGGGCAGCCGCTGTTCACGCTGTCCGCCGACGAAGAGGCCCGGTTCGCGCGCGCTCTCGAGGCCGTCGACGGCGCCTGGGCGATCGGGACGGATGGGCCGGAGTCCGGACCGCTCGTCCGCGAGCGGATCACCGCGTAGGCTGTGACCCGCCCCTCCATCCGCTCTCCTGAGAGGTCCTCCATGTCGATCGAACCGACCGGCGACGCCACCGTCCAGGGCGTCTCGCTGCGGAGCCTGCCGAAGGTCTCGCTGCACGACCACCTCGACGGCGCGGTGCGCCCGTCGACTGTGATCGAACTCGCCGACGAGGCGGGACTCGACCTCCCTGAGAAGGACGCCCGGCGGCTGGCCGCCTGGTTCGCGAAGCAGGGCGACTCCGGGTCGCTCGTGGAGTACCTGAAGACCTTCGATCTCACGACCGGCGTCATGCAGACCGCCGAGCAGCTCACGCGCGTCGCCCGCGAGTTCGTCGAGGACCTCGCCGAGGACGGGGTCATCTACGGCGAGGTGCGCTGGGCGCCGGAGCAGCATCTGGCGCGCGGACTCACGCTGGAGCAGGCCGTCGACGCCGTGCAGCAGGGCATCGAGGAGGGGGAGGACGCGGCCGATCGCGACGGGCGCAGCATCCGCGTCGGTCAGCTGATCACGGCCATGCGCCATACCGCCCGCTCCCGGGAGATCGCCGAGCTCGCGGTCGCGTACCGCACACGCGGGGTCGTCGGCTTCGACATCGCCGGTCCCGAGGAGGGCTTCCCGCCGTCCGACCACCGCGCCGCGTTCGACTACCTCGCCGAGCAGTTCTTCCCCGTGACCGTGCACGCGGGCGAGGCCGCGGGGCTGGCGTCGATCCGTTCGGCGCTGCTGGACGGACGCGCGCTGCGACTCGGCCACGGTGTGCGCATCGCCTCGGACCTGCGGGTCGTCAGCCGCGAGGACGACGAGGTCCAGGTGCAGTTCGGCGATCTCGCACGCTGGGTCCGTGATCGCGAGATCCCGCTCGAGCTGTCGCCGTCGTCGAATCTGCAGACCGGAGCGATCGCCGCGTGGGGAACCGAGCTCGGCGACCATCCCTTCGACCTGCTGTACCAGCTGGGCTTCGCGGTCACCGTGAACGTCGACAACCGCACCATGAGCGGCACGTCGCTCACCCGCGAGCTGTCGCTGCTCGTGGATGCGTTCGGGTACGACCTGGACGACCTGGAGACGTTCCAGTTCAATGCGGCCGCCGCGGCCTTCCTCCCCGTCGAGGAGCGCGAGGAGCTCGTCGAGATGATCGCCGAAGGCTTCGAGGACTGACCCGGGTGGCGGTCTTCATCGCCGGACCGGCATCCTGGAACCGCCTGGTGCTGCTCGATCGGCTGCCCGAGCCCGTGCCGCACATGCAGTTCGCCGAGGATTCCTGGGAGACGCTGGGCGGCACGAGTGCGGGGAAGGCGCTGAGCCTCACCGCTCTCGGACGCGATGTGCTCCTGTACGGCCTCAGCGCCGAGGACGAGGACGGTCTTCGGATACGGTCCGCACTGTCGGATGCCGGGGTGCCGGCGCTCTGGGATCGCAGCGCGCACACCGAACGCCACGTGAACCTCATGACGCGAGCGGGCGAGCGGGTCTCGCTGTACCTGTCGGCCCCGCAGGCCGCGTCCGGTGCGCAGGACGCCCTGCTGCGGGATGCGATGGCGGATGCCGACGCGCTGGTGCTGGACCTCGCGGCGGAGCCCGCGCGGCTGCTGCCCGTGGCGGCGCGGACCGGAGTGCCGATCTGGGTCGACGTGCACGACTATGACGGCGAGGCGGAGTTCCATCGGCCGTTCCTCGCGGTCGCGGACGCGGTCTTCTGCAACGCGGATCGGCTCGCCGACCCGGTGGGCTTCCTGCGCAGCCGGATCGACGCGGGGGCGTCGCTCGCTGTCTGCACGCTGGGAGCGGACGGGGCGGTCGCCGTGGACGCCGAGGGCGTCGAGCACCGCGTCGCCGCAGTCGTGGCCGACGTCCTCGACACCAACGGGGCGGGAGACGCCTTCCTCGCCGGTGTCCTGGATGCCCGCCTTTCGGGTCTCGACGTCCCGCGGGCGCTCGAAGCCGGCGCGCGCTCGGCATCGACGGTCCTCGGCACGCGCCATCTCCACCCGCTGCTGGATCCGATCCTGCTCTGAAGGCGTCACCGCTTCGCGTGCGGGGCCGCGTTTCCCGGTCTCAGGGGGCGAGCGAGTCCGCGAAGCGGCCGAGGAGATCGGTGGCCTCGGCGTGCATCTGCTCGTCCTGGATCGTCGGGTTCCCGTCCCCCGGCTGCGGTCCGTAATCGCCGAACGACGCGTGCGATGCGCCGGCGATCTCCACGAGGTCGGCGTCCGCCGGCAGCAGATGACGGGCGTCGGCGATCTTCTCCGGGGTGGACAGGCCGTCCTTGCTGCCCGCGAGGCTCAGCACCGGCACGTCCGACGCCGAGATGTCCGACGAGCAGTACGAGGCGAACAGCACCAGCGCCTCGGCATCCGGTGCCAGCTGGCAGGCACGGACGCCGCCCAGGGAGTGCCCGCCCACCGCCCAGGCGTCCACCTCCGGCGCCGCCGAGGTGAATGCGTCCAGGCCGCGCGGATCGAAGAACGCCAGGTTCAGCCACGGCCGGGTGATCACGACGGTGACGTCATCCTCGGCGACGATGCCCTGCAGGATCGCGGCATAGGCCCAGGGGTCGACCTTCGCGCCGGGGATGAACACCAGCCCGACGTCGCCTGCGCCGTCCGCGGGGGAGAGCACGATGCCCTCCGGAGCGTCCTCGACCACGATGTCCGGGTTCTCCCGCACCGCGGCGAGCGGCTCGGGCTCGGCCGCCATGACGCCGACCTGGCTCCAGACGAGGATGCCGACGACGCCGAGCACGAGGAGGGCCACCAGCCCCCACAGGATCCCGATGACGACCTTCCGGCCGCGACTTCTCCGCACCCTCCTACGCTATCGGCCCGGTCCTGTGCGGATGCCGCGCTGCCGTGCCGCGACTGCGTCGCGCACGGCCTGGAAGAGCGGATGCCCTGGCTCTAGCCCGGTGACGGACGTCGTGAAGGCCTCCGGGTCCTCTTCGGCCAGTCGCCGCTGCAGCTCGACGGACTGCTCGTCCTCGGGATCCTCGAAGGCCAGCGCCGCAGCGACGGCGGCGACGAGGGCGCCCGTGGCCAGACCACGCTCCGCCGCGGCGGCGGCCGGTCCGATGAACCGTTCGTTCCGGGACAGCTTGCGCAGCGGCTGGCGTCCCACGCGCTGCACCGTGTCGATGAGTTCGGGGTTGCGGAAGCGGTCCAGGATCGTCGCGCGGTACGCGGCGAGCTCGGTCGGATCGAGCCCGTGCACGGCGGAGAGCATGGCCGAGGTCTCCTCGAGCGCCTCGCCGACGGCCGAGGAGACCGCGGGATCCGTGAGGGCGTCCGAGATCCGCTCGTGGCCGGCCAGCGCACCGAGGTATGCCGTGGCGGCGTGCCCCGTGTTCACCGTGAACAGCTTGCGCTCGATGTAAGGAGCGAGGTCGTCGACGAAATGCGCGCCAGGGATGCTCGGCCGATCCGCGCCGAAGGGACCCGCCTCGATCGCCCACTCGAAGTACGGCTCGACCGTCACATCGATCCCGGCGCCCTCCGGCTGCGCCGGGACGATACGGTCCACGGCCGTGTTCGCGAACGCCGCGCGGGCCGTGATCGCGGCGGGGTCCTCTCCGGCCTCTTCGGCGAGGCGTTCGATCTCGCCGCGCAGCTGGTCGGTCGCCCCGATCGCGTTCTCGCAGGCCATCACGGCCAGCGGCGCGGCATCCGGCGATCGTCTTCGCAGTCCCTCGAGGATCACGGGGGCGATGAAGCGCAGCACCGTGGGACCGACGGCGCACGTGACGACGTCGGCGGTCGCCACCGCGGCGATGACGGATTCCGGGTCCGTCCGGCTGTTGACAGCTCGGAATCCGGTCACGATCCGGTTGACGCCGCCGGGACCGGCCTCGCGGACGGTGTATCGGTCGGCCGCGTTCAAGGCGTCCACGAGGGCCTCGGCGACGTCCGAGAAGACGACCTCGTACCCGCCCTCGTGCAGCAGCAGCCCCACGAAGCCGCGCCCGATGTTGCCGGCGCCGAAGTGGACGGCGGTGCTCATTCCTCGTTCACCTCCGCCAGCAGCGCGTACAGATCCTCCGGCGTCTGCGCGGCCGAGAGCCGGGCGACGTCGTCCTCCTCCGAGAACAGGATCGCGATGCGGGACAGGATCTCCAGGTGCTCGTCGCCGACGCCGGCGATCCCGATCACGAACGTGACCGGGTCCCCGGCCCAGTCGACCCCGCCGTCGTAGCGCACGACCGACAGCGCCGACGCCAGGATCGCGTCCTTCGCGTCATTGGTGCCGTGCGGGATCGCCAGGCCGTTGCCCATGAACGTCGACACGGTCTGCTCGCGCTGACGCATCGCGTCGAGATAGGCGGGGGTCACGGCTCCCGCCGCCACGAGCAGGTCGGTCGCCTCCTGGAGGGCGGCGTCCTGGGTCGCCGTGCCGGCGTGGATGCGGACACGGTCCGGGGTGAGAACGCCCATCATGATTCCTTTCGCTGGTCGCGGACCATCTCCACGACCTCGTCGTACTTCGGCGAGTTCATGAAGTTGTCCACGGAGATGTGGATCGACTCGGGGGACTTGGCCTGCGCGCGATCGGTCAGCTGCTGCTGGGTGATCACGACGTCGGCGGTGCCGTCGAGGTTCGCGATGGCCTGGTTGACCACGGTGATGCCGTCGATGCCGGCCTTCTTGAACTTGTTGCGCAGCACGCTCGCTCCCATGGCGGACGAGCCCATGCCGGCGTCGCACGCGAACACGATGTCGGTGATCGTGCGCGTGGTCACGGTGCCGCCGTCGGCGGCACCGCCCGTCTCAGCCTGGGTCTCCAGCTTGTCCACGACCTCCTCGGCCGCGGCGACGGACGCGGCATCGCCGCTGACCCGCAGGGCGTCCATGGCGGCGGACTTGCGGCCCTTGTTCGCCTCGGTCTGCGCGATCGCGGCTCCGAAGGTGTCCGCCTCGGCGAGCAGGTCGCGCTTGCGCGAGGCGCGCAGGATGACGGCGGTGATGAGGAACGTCACGGTCGCAGCCAGGAGGACGGACAGGTACACCACGAGGAGGTTCGCGACGCCGCCGGCAGCGGGGCTGACCGCTGCGGCGGTGACGGCGATGATGCTGCCGGGAGCCGCCGGGAAGGCGAGGCCGCCGCCGAGGATCATGTTCGTGGTGACGCCCGTGGCGCCGCCGGCGATCAGGGCGAGGATCGTCATCGGCTTGCTCAGCGCATACGGGAAGTAGATCTCGTGGATGCCGCCGAAGAACTGGATGATCGCGGCTCCGGGCGCCGAGGCCTTCGCCGCGCCGATGCCGAAGAACGTGAAGGCGAGGAGCAGTCCGATGCCCGGACCAGGGTTGGCCTCGATGAGGAACAGGATCGACTTGCCGGTCTCCTGAGCCTGCTCGATCCCGAGGGGTGTGAACACGCCGTGATTGATGGCGTTGTTCAGGAACAGCACCTTGGCCGGCTCGACGATGATCGACACGAGCGGAAGGAGGTTGTAGGCGACGAGCCATCCGACCGCCAATCCGAGGACGTCGCTGACCCACAGGATGGCCGGACCGAACACGAAGAATCCGAGGATCGCGAGGAGCATGCCCAGGATGCCGGCGGAGAAGTTGTTGATGAGCATCTCGAAGCCCGGCTTGATCTTGCCGTCCCAGATCCTGTCCATCCACTTCGTCATGAGTGCCGCGAACGGCCCCATGATCATCGCGCCCAGGAACATCGGGATGTTCGTGCCGACGATCACGCCCATCGTCGCGATCGAGGCGACGACGCCGCCGCGTTCGCCGTAGACCATACGACCGCCCGTGTTGGCGATGAGCAGCGGCAGCAGATAGGTGATCGAGGGACCGACGAGTCCGACGAACTGGTTGAAGGGATCGCCGTTGTCGTCGAGCGCCACGGCTGTCATCGCACCGGGCCAGTTGATGGCGTCAGCATCGCCGAAGCCTCCGAGCAGTGGTGCGACAGGAGTCCACCACCCCAACCAGCCCACCGCGATGAAGAGCATCGTGATGAAGCCCCAGGCGATGAAGGCGGCGATGTTCGGCATGATCATGCCGGACAGGAACGTGCCGAAGCGCTGAACGCCCACGCGGAGTCCGCTCTGCTTCGGTGTCGGTGACGTCGTCGTCATGATGTCGTCTCTTTCTGCTGTGTGTTCGGGTGGGGGGTGAGGTCTTCGGCCGCCGCGGCGACGGCGGCGCGAGCGCCGGCGGCGTCGTCGGCGGTGAGCGCGATCTCGGCGAGCCGGCGCGCGTCGTCGAGAGTGCGCTGTGCGAGAGCGAGACGGACGTCGGCCAGCGCGGCGGGAGCCATCGACAGGCTGGTCGCGCCGAGGCCGACGAGGACGACGGCGAGCAGCGGGTCGGCAGCGGCTTCGCCGCAGATGCCGACCGGCTTGCCGGCGCGCGCCCCGGCGGCTCCGACCTCGCCGACCAGCCGGAGGACGGCGGGGTGCCAGGGGTCCTGGAAATCCGCGACCGAGCCGAGCAGCCGATCCGCGGCCATCGTGTACTGGGTCAGGTCGTTGGTGCCGATCGACGCGAAGTCCGCGTGGGCGAGGACGCGATCCGCGAGCAGCGCGCTCGCCGGCACCTCGACCATGACGCCGGCCGTCCTGAGGCCGTACTCGCGGGCGAGGTCGGTGAAGTAGCGGGTCTCCTCGACGGTCGTGACCATGGGAGCCATGACCCAGAGGTCGGCGCCGGTGTCGGCATCCGCCTCGGCGAGGGCGGTCAACTGTTCGCGCAGGATGTCCTCGCTCGCGCGCAGCGCGCGCAGTCCGCGCAGACCGAGCGCCGGATTCTCCTCGTGCGCGTCGTTGAGGAAGGCGAGCGGCTTGTCCGCCCCGGCGTCCAGCAGCCGCACGACGACCTTGCGGCCGCCGAACGCCGCGAGCAGCTCGCGGTACGCCTCTCGTTGCTGAGCGACAGTGGGCGCCTGCGAGGCCGACAGGAACAGGAACTCGGTGCGGAAGAGCCCGACGCCCTCCGCGCCCCGCGCCACCGCGTCGGCCGCGTCGGCCGGCTTGCCCAGGTTCGCCAGCAGCGCGATCGGGGTGCCGTCGGCGAGGGCGCCGGGGGAGGGAGGCAGCGCCTCGGCGCTGAGCCGGGCGGACGCCCGCTCCTCGGCGCGCGTGCGTTCGTCGGCGGATGGATCCGTCGTGACCGCGCTCGCCGCGGCATCCACGATCACCGTCTCGCCGTCTGCGAGCCGAGCGGCTTCGGCGACCCCGACAACGGCGACGATGCCCTTCTCCCTGGCGAGGATCGCCGTGTGCGAGGTGGGACCGCCGTCCGAGGTGACCAGGGCCAGCACCTGATCGAGGTTCAGCAGCGCGGTGTCGGCCGGGGCCAGGTCGCGCGCCACGAGGACGAACGGGTGACCCGGGTCCGGGATGCCGGGAGCCGGCACTCCGCTCAGCCGTGCGAGCACGCGCTGCGCGATGTCGTCGAGGTCGGCGGCGCGCTCCCCGAGGTACCCGCCCACGGCCTCGAGGGTCGCGCGGAACCCGGCGAACGCGTCGTGCACGGCCCACTCGGCGGTGCTGCCGGCGTCGATGCGCGCATCCACCTCGTCGAGCAGGGTCGGGTCCTCGGCGATCATCGCCTGGGCCTCGAGGACCTCCTGTGCCGAGCCGCCTGCCGCTTCGGCCCTGGCGGTCAGCTCGGCTGCGACGGCGGCGATCGCCTCGCGCACGCGGACGCGCTCGGCATCCGCACCAGCACCGCTGGGGGCGTTCTCCGGAGCGGGCAGGGGCTCCGCCATCCGGACGACCGGGCCGGTGGCGACGCCGGATCCGATCCCGACACCGCGCAGGACGCCCATCAGGCCGGGTCCTCGTCGTGATCCGTCGTGAGCAGTTCGGACAGGGTGTCCAGCACCGCGTCGGCGCCGTCGCCGTCGGCGGTGAGCGTGACGTAGTCGCCGTGCTCCACGCCGAGCGCGATGACGCCGAGGATGCTCGCGGCGTTGACGGGCTTGCCCGAATCCTTGGCGATCGTGACGGGGATGCCGGCATCCTTCGCGGCCTGTGCGAAGAGCTTGGCCGGTCGGGCGTGCAGCCCGTGCGAGGATCCGATGCGGACGGTACGGGAGACGGCGGTCATGATGTTCCTTTCTCGGCGGTGAGGGCGGACCGCGCGAGCGCGAGCGTGCGCGTCCCGTCGCGGTCGGCGAAGACGTCGTCGGGCAGATGCAGGACCGGGCACCCCGCCGCTGCGCGGACGGCATCCATCCGGTCGGCCAGGTGCGGCCCGACGAGGACGAGATCGGCGGCGTGGGCCGAGACGGACGTCTCGGTACCCGCGGATGCCTGCCAGGCGAGCCCTGCGACCGAGGCCGCGCGTTGCAGGCGCTGTGCGACGAACGTGCTCGACGCACCCGCCCCGCACACCACGAGGATCCTCTTCGATGCCATGACTCCATTCTGGGAACCGGCTGAGAACCGCACCACCAGGGTTCTTTCCGCCCCCGCGGAACCGACGGCGGGGTCCTGCCGCCCGTCGCCTGCTGACATCATGGGAGGCGACGAAGCGCACTCGGGATTCGGAGGGACCATGACGCGTCAGCGCCAGGACCAGCTCCTGTCCGTTCTGCTGCGCCAGGACGGCTGGGCCACGGCGGCGAGCCTCGCCGACCAGCTGGGGGTCACGCCGCGCAGCGTCCGTTCGTACGTCGCGGCGCTGAACGCCAGGGTCGACGAGGCGGACGCCGTGGAATCCGGGCCGGCCGGGTATCGCGCCGCGGCCGGCGCCCGCGCGGCCCTGCGCGCCCGAGCGGACGAGTCCGCGCCGCGGGATCGGCTGCACGCCGTGGTCCGGCTGCTCCTGGACGAGCCCGGCGGGGTCGACCTCTATGAGACGGCGGACCGGCTGCACGTGAGCGAGGCGACGGTCGAGTCCGACCTCGCACGCGTGCGCGCTCTTCTGGAGGGCACCGAACTCGTCCTGGAACGCGAGCGCGAGACGATCCGACTGCGGGGGACGGAGGCCGCGCAGCGACGCCTGCTGAGCCGGCTCGCGCACGACGAGATGGATGCGGGATCCTTCCACCCGGAGAGCATCCGGCACGCGCTCGCGGGTGACGTCGTGGGGCCCGAGGCGGTCGCGGCCTTCAAGATCGCGCTTGTCCGGGAGCTGGGCGCGCTCGGATACTTCGTCAACGAACTGGCGATCTCGGACGTGCTGCTGCACATCGCGATCGCAGCCGACCGCGTGGCGGCGGGCAGGGCGCTGGAGACCGAGACCGGCTCCGGACCCGCGCGGGACCCGCAGGGGGAGATCGGCCGCGTGGGCGGGCAGATCACGCGCCTCGCGCACGAGCACTTCGGCGTCCGGCTCGGCGAGGGGGATGCCGCGCATCTGGCCACGCTCGTCCTGACGCGGGTCGTCGCGCCGGGGCGGGGGAGCGGGTCGGACCTCGCGCGCAGTGGAGTGGATCCTGTCGTGGAGGAAGCCGTGCGCGCCGAGGTGGCGCGGGCGGCGGGCGACTACCAGGTCGATCTGGTCGACGACGCGTTCCTGCTGCGGCTCGCCCTGCACGTGCAGAACCTCCTGCGACGCGCGAAGGAGCAGGCCTGGACGCGCAATCCTCTGACGCGGTCGTTGAAGTCCTCGTACCCGATGATCTTCGAGGTGGCCGTGTCGATCGCAAGCGGCCTGCACGACCGGCTCGACCTTCCGGTCAACGACGACGAGATCGCGTACATCGCGATGCACATCGGGGGACGACTGGAGCGCAGTCGCAAGTCCGAGTCGATCCTGACGGCCACCATCGTCTGCCCGGGGTACTACGAGCTGCACGAGCTGCTGCGCTCCAGCGTCGATCGCTCGCTGGGTTCGGCCATCGAGGTCACGCACGTCGTCACGTCCGTCGACCCGGACTGGCGTGCCTTCGACACGGATCTCGTGCTGTCCACGATCGAACCGGGGCTGCGGGGCGACCGGTTCGTGCGGGTGCAGCCGTTCCTCGGCGAGGCGGATGTGGAGCGGGTCCAGCAGGCCGCCGCGCGCCTGCGGCGAGCCCGGCGCCTCGCGCGCCTGCGGACGGAACTTGCCCGCTATCTGGACGCCAGCGCTTTCGTGCACCCGCTCGAGGACGTCGGGGACGAGGCGATCATCCGGCGGCTCGGAGGGCTCCTCGTGCAGGCGGGGCTGATCGATCAGGACTACGTCGACAAGACCGTCCAGCGCGAGCGCATGTCGTCCACGGCGTTCACCGACGCCCTGGCCGTGCCGCACTCGCTGCACATGACGGCCCGTCGGACGGCGATCGCGATCGGCGTGGCGGACGGCTCGGTGGCGTGGGGGGACGGACGCGTCCAGGTGGTCGCGCTCGCCGCCTTCAGCGAGAGCGATCGCGCCGCGTTCCAGACGGTGTTCGAGCAGCTCGTCGAGGTCTTCAGCGAGCGCGAGAGCGTGCAGCGGCTGGTGCGCCGCGGGACGACCTTCGAGTCGTTCCTCGATGAACTCGTCGCCGTGATCGACGGCTGAGGCGCGTCAGCGCGGCGCGAGGACCTCGGCCATCGCGTCCAGGACGGCGTCGGCGTCGGGCGATGCCGGCGTCTCCAGCACGACCACGTCTCCCTCGGTGAGCGCGAGGTCCATGACGGCGAGGATGCTGGCGAGCTCGACCACGGCCCCCGTGGCGGTCGCGAGCGTGACCGGAGCCGGGTGCGCCATCGCGAGGCGGGCGAGCTCGGCGACCGGCCGCGCGTGCGCACCGCCGAGCGTGCTGATCGTCACCTGGCGCAGGGGCATGCAGCGATGCTATCCGCACTCACCCGGCCAGGGCGAGGACGCCCCTGACCAGGGTGACGGCGATCCCCGCCCACGCGCAGGACAGCATCATGGCGCGTGCCACCCGCACCGGGACGACGCGGGTCAACGCGGCGCCGGCGACGATGCCCACCGCCGTGCAGGTGCTCAGGACGAGCATCTCGCCGGCCGGCTCGGCGGGGAGGCCGCGCAGGAGCACCGACACCGCGCCGTATCCGAGGAACACCACCTGGGCGCTCGCGGCGAACCGCCGCTGCTCCCATCGGTCGCCCAGCGCGTAGGCCGCCAGAGCGGGTCCGGACAGCCCGCTGGAGGCGTGCAGGAACCCCGCCGTCGCCCCGGCGTACAGCGCGCCCCTGCGACCCTTCAGCACGGCCGCGGCAGGACCGCCGAACCGCGGCGTCAGCAGGGCGATGATCCCCAGTCCCGCGATGAGGAGCAGCAGTGCCGCCTCCGGAAGAACACGCGTCACGAGCACTCCGAACGGCGCAGCCGCGATCCCGGCGCCGAGCAGCCAGAGCGTGCGCGGCCAGTCGATCAGTCGCCAGCCCGAGGGCACGGCGACGAGCGCCGCCACGACCGAGAGCAGCACGGCCACGGTGACGCCCTCGACCGCGCCGTAGATCAGGACGGCCGGACCGATGAGCACCAGGACGAAGGCGAGACCGGTGAGACGCTGGATCACGGCGGCCACGGCCGCGGCCGCGCCGGCGAACAGGAGGATCATCGGGACGTGCGGCTCAGGAACGCTCCTCCAGCAGCGCGCGCACGCCGGACTCGATCGTCGCAACGGCTGCGGTCGCGGCATCCGCAGAGTCCCCCTGCGCGTCGATGTACACCTTCAGCTTCGGCTCCGTACCGCTGGGGCGCACGATGACACGACCGCCTCCGGCGAGGCGGTAGCGCAGCACGTCCCCGGCGGGCTGCCCGGGCGCTGCGACCAGCAGATCCTCGGCGGAAGCGACCGCAGCGTCGCCGACGGCGGTCGGCGGCACCTGCCGGAGGGACGCCATCACGGCCGTGATGACGGAGAGGTCCTCGACGCGCACCGAGACCTGCCCGCTGGCGAAGTGGCCGTACGTCTCGCCCAGTTCGGCCAACAGCGTCGCGAGGCTCTCGCCGCGCTCCCGTGCCTCCGCGGCGAGGCCGAGCACCGCCACGGCGGCCGAGATGCCGTCCTTGTCGCGCACGGTCCCGGGATTCACCAGGTACCCGAGGGCCTCCTCGTATCCGAACACGATGCCGGGCGCGCGGGAGATCCACTTGAACCCAGTGAGCGTCTCGGCGAAGCCCAGACCGTGCCGTTCGGCGATCACGCCGAGACCGGGGGAGGAGACGAGGGAGCAGGCCAGTGCCGCCCCGGGCGTCCCCTCGGCGGCGCGCGCCGCGCGGGCGCCGAGCAGAAGGCCGACCTCGTTCCCGCTGAGACGCCGCCAGCCGCCGTCGGCGTCCGGGTCGGGGATCGCGACGGCGAGCCGGTCCGCATCCGGGTCGTTGGCGAGGATGAGCTCGGCACCGGTCGAACGGGCGATGTCGAACGCGAGATCCATCGCGCCCGGTTCCTCGGGGTTGGGGAACGCGACCGTGCGGAACGTCGGATCGGGATGCTGCTGCGCACGCACGACGGTCGGTCGCGGGTATCCGGCTGCCGTGACGATCTTCTCGACCGTCTCCCATCCGACCCCGTGCATGGCGGTGTACACCCACCGCAGTCCGCGCGCGCCCTCTCCGGCGGGCGCGACGGCGGCGGTGGCGGCCACGTACGCCTCGACGACCTGCTCGTCCGCGATCTCGTAGGCGTCCGAACGGGGAAGGCTCCCGACGTCCCCGGCGTCGGCCACCTGCTGGATGTGCCGTGCGATCTCGGCATCCGCGGGCGACACGATCTGCGAGCCCTGGTCCGCGCCCCCGAGATAGACCTTGTAGCCGTTGTCGTTCGGCGGGTTGTGGCTGGCGGTCACCATGACGCCCGCATCGGCGCCGAGATGACGCACGGCGAACGCGAGCACGGGCGTCGGCAGCAACCTCGGCAGCAGGATCGCCCGGAGTCCGGCGCCGGCGAACAGCTCGGCGGAGTCCTGCGCGAACCGGCGCGAGTTGCGGCGCCCGTCGTAGCCGATCACGACGGTGGGAACTGCGCCGCCGGCGCGTTCGAGCAGGTATGCCGCGAAGCCCGCAGCGGCCTGCGCCACGAGCACGCGGTTCATCCGGTTGCTCCCGGCTCCGAGAGCGCCGCGCAGACCCGCGGTGCCGAACGCCAGGCGTGCGCCGAAGCGATCGGCGAGGTCGGCCAGAGCCGCGGGGTTCCCGCCCGCGGCGAGCGTGATGATACCGGCGAGCTCGTCCCTCGTCTCGGCATCCGGATCCTGGCGCAGCCAGGCGCGCGCCGTGGTCAGCAGCGCGTCGCTCACAGCGCCTCGACCACCTTGGCCAGCAGGGCGGAGATCACCGGCTCCGCCTCGCGACCGGCCTCGATGACCTCGGCATGACTGAGCGGGGTCTTCTGGATGCCCGCGGCGAGGTTCGTGATCAGGGAGAATCCGAGGATCTCCATGCCCGCCTCGCGAGCGGCGATCGCCTCGAGCGCGGTCGACATCCCGACGATGTGGCCGCCGATGTGCTTCGCCATCTGCACTTCGGCCGGGGTCTCGTAGTGGGGTCCGCGGAACTGGGTGTACACGCCCTCGTCGAGCGTCGGGTCGACCGAGCGCGCGATGTCGCGGAGCCGCTTCGCGTACAGGTCGGTGAGATCGATGAAGGTCGCGCCCTCCAGCGGCGAGTCCGCCGTCAGGTTGATGTGGTCGCTGATGAGGACGGGCTGGCCGGGCTTCCACGTCTCGCGCACACCGCCCGCGCCGTTGGTGAGCACCATGATCGAAGCGCCCGTGGCGGCGGCGGTGCGGACGCTGTGGACGACGCGTCGCACGCCGTGCCCCTCGTAGTAGTGCGTGCGCGCGCCGATCACGAGCACGTTCTTGCCGCCGGGTGTGCGGATCGAGCGCAGCGTTCCGACGTGCCCCTCGAGAGCGGGCTTCGAGAACCCGGTGACCTCGGTGGCCGGGATCGTGGCGACGGTCTCGCCGATCAGGTCTGCGGCCTTCCCCCAGCCGCTGCCGAGGGTGAGGGCGATGTCGTGCTTCTCGACGCCGGTGATGCGCGCGATGTCTGCGGCCGCTGCGGCTGCGACCTCGAACGGGTTCGCGTTCGGGTCGTCGAGGGGGTGGTGCTGAATGTCGGTCATGGATCCACTCTAGGAAGCGGATGGCACCGGGGCCAGGATTGCGGACGAATGCTCCGGGAAGAGCGGCGGCACGGGGTGCGGAGTGAGGAGGACTGCCCAGGGAAAGGCGGACGGCGCTCGGGTGCGGAGTGAGGAAGAATAGGGTCATGTCCTCAACTCCCTTCGAGCGCACTCAGCGCGTCGCCGTCCTCGGCGGCGGCCCCGGCGGATACGAGGCGGCTCTGGCCGCCGCCCAGCTCGGAGCCGAGGTGACCCTGGTCGAGCGCGTCGGCGTCGGCGGGTCGGCGGTGCTGACGGACGTCGTGCCCTCCAAGAGCCTCATCGCGACGGCGGACGCCGCGGTCGCGATCTCGGAGGCCAGCGACCTCGGCGTGCAGTTCTTCGCGAAGGGGGAGCACGGCAAGCCGCTCAAGCCCGAGATCGCGATCAATCTCGCCGCCGTCAACAAGCGACTCCTCGCGCTCGCCGCGCAGCAGTCCGAGGACATGCGCTCGTCGCTCCTCGAGGCCGGCGTGCGCATCCTGTCCGGGCACGGACGACTCGAGGGCACGAACGCGATCATCGTCGCGACGGGTCCGGACGGCACGGACTTCGACCGCGTCGAGGCGGACACCATCGTGGTCGCCGTCGGCGCGTCGCCGCGCGAGCTGGATTCGGCCAGGCCCGACGGCAAGCGCATCCTCACGTGGACGCAGCTCTATGACATGAAGGCGCTGCCTGAGCACCTCGTCGTCGTCGGCTCCGGTGTCACCGGCGCGGAGTTCGCCTCGGCGTACATGAACCTCGGCGCGAAGGTGACGCTGGTGTCCAGCCGCGAGCAGGTGCTTCCCGGCGAGGACCAGGACGCGGCACGCGTGCTGGAGAAGGTCTTCAAGCGCGGCGGGATGCAGGTGCTTTCCAAAGCGCGCGCCGAGAAGGTGGAGAAGACGGATTCCGGCGTGCTCGTGACGCTGTCCGACGGGCGCACTGTCGAGGGAAGCCACTGCCTCATGGCGGTCGGGTCGATCCCCAACACGGCATCCATCGGTCTCGAGGAGGCCGGCGTCGAGCTCAGCGAGGGCGGCCACATCCGCGTCAACCGCGTGGCACGCACCTCGGTGCCGAACATCTACGCGGTCGGCGACTGCACGAACTTCTTCCCGCTGGCCTCCGTCGCCTCGATGCAGGGACGCACGGCGGTTTTCCACGCGCTCGGCGACATCGTGATCCCGCTCGAGCAGATCAAGATCACGTCGAACATCTTCACGGCACCGGAGATCGCGACGGTGGGCTACTCCGAGAAGGACGTCGAGGACGGCGTCGCCGACGGCATGGTCTACAAGCTCCCGCTCGCCGCGAACCCGCGCGCGAAGATGATGGGCATCAAGGACGGTTTCGTGAAACTCATCGCCCGCAAGGGATCGGGGACGGTCATCGGCGGCGTGATCGTGGGGCCGAAGGCGTCCGAGCTGATCTATCCCATCGCCGTGGCGGTGGAGCGGCGGCTCACCGTCGATCAGGTCTCGCGCGTGTTCGCGGCGTACCCGTCGCTGTCGTCGAGCATCACGGATGCCTCACGGGCGATGCACCTCGTCAACATCTCCTAGCATCTCCGGACAGACGGGAAGGGCGCCTCACCGCGGTGAGGCGCCCTTCCCGTCTACGTGCGCGTCAGCTGATGGTCAGCAGCTGGTGCCCGGCCGAGACGGTGGCTCCGGCGTCCGCGTTGATGTTGCCGATGACGCCGTCCTTGTGCGCCTGAAGGGGCTGCTCCATCTTCATCGCCTCGAGAACGACGACCAGATCGCCCTTGACGACCTGCTGACCGTCCTCGACGGCGACCTTGACGACGGTCGCCTGCATGGGCGACTTCACGGCGTCGCCGGATGCTCCGGCGGAGACGGAGGTGGCGTGGCTGCGCCGGGACGGGGGGACGGCGGCGGGGCGTCCGGCGGTCCCGGCGGCGACGGCCACGCGGTCGGGCAGGCTCACCTCGAGACGCTTGCCGGCGACCTCGACGACCACGGTGTGGCGCGCGGCTGCGGCTGCCGGAGCCTCGAGCTCTCCGTCCCAGGCGGGGATGTCGTTGACGAACTCGGTCTCGATCCACCGCGTGTACACGCCGAACCGGCCGTCCTCGGCGGTGAAGGCGGGGTCGCGGACGACCTTGCGGTGGAACGGCAGGACGGTCGGAAGGCCCGCGACCTCGAATTCATCCAGAGCGCGCCGCGCGCGCTCCAGCGCCTCGGCGCGGTCCTTGCCGGTCACGATGATCTTCGCCAGCAGCGAGTCGAACGCGCCGGAGACGGCGTCGCCGGCGGTGACGCCGGAGTCGAGGCGGATGCCGGGACCGCCGAAGGTCTTGAACACGTGGATCGGGCCGGGCTGGGGGAGGAAGCCGCGTCCCGGGTCCTCGCCGTTGATGCGGAACTCGAACGAGTGCCCCTGCGGAGCCGGGTCGTCGTAGTCGATCGTGCCGCCGGCGGCGATCCGGAACTGCTCCCGGACCAGGTCGATGCCGGTGACCTCCTCGGAGACCGGGTGCTCGACCTGCAGGCGCGTGTTCACCTCGAGGAACGAGACCGTGCCGTCCGCGCCGATGAGGAACTCGCAGGTGCCGGCGCCGACATAGCCGACCTCCTTGAGGATGGCCTTGGACGCCGCATACAGCTGACGGTTCTGCTCCTCTGTGAGGAACGGCGCCGGGGCCTCCTCGACGAGCTTCTGGTGACGGCGCTGCAGCGAGCAGTCGCGCGTCGAGATCACGACGACGTTGCCGGCGGCGTCCGCCAGGCACTGCGTCTCGACGTGGCGGGGCTTGTCGAGGTACTTCTCCACGAAGCACTCCCCGCGGCCGAACGCCGCGACGGCCTCGCGGGTCGCGGACTCGAACAGCTCGGCGACCTCGTCCAGTTCACGGGCGACCTTCAGGCCGCGGCCGCCGCCGCCGTACGCCGCCTTGATGGCGATCGGAAGACCGTGCTCCTGCGCGAAGGCGACGACCTCCTCCGCTCCGCCGACCGGGCCGGGGGTGCCGGGGGCGAGCGGCGCCCCGACCTTCTCGGCGACGTGCCGGGCGGTGACCTTGTCGCCCAGCGCCTCGATCGCCTCGGGGGACGGACCGATCCAGATCAGGCCGGCGTTGATGACGGCGCGGGCGAACTCGGCGTTCTCGGCGAGGAAGCCGTATCCGGGATGCACGGCGTCGGCGCCGGAGCGGCGGGCGATCGAGAGGATCTTCTCGATCTGCAGGTACGTCTCGGCGCTCGTCGCTCCGCCGAGGGCGTAGGCCTCGTCGGCGAGCCGGGTGTGCAGGGCCTCACGGTCCTGATCGGCGTAGACGGCGACCGAGGAGATCCCCGAATCGCGAGCGGCGCGGATGATGCGTACGGCGATCTCTCCGCGGTTGGCGATGAGCACCTTCTCGATGGGCATGACTGCCAGCCTAGCGAGAACGAAGCCGTCGCCTTTGACGACCCTCCACAAGAAAATCCCGAGATCGTGTCGGAGAGCCTACGAGCGCTCCGTCCAGAGGTCCGTCCAGGTCACGCCGAGATCCGAGGCGAGTCGTCTCAGGGTCGACAGAGACATGCCGACCACCGTGGACGGGTCGCCGTTCACCCGCGTGATGAACGCGCCTCCCAGGCTGTCCACGGTGAACGCTCCGGCCACGTGCAGCGGCTCGCCGGAGGCGACGTAGGCCGCGATCTCCGCGTCGGAGATCTCGGCGGCGAAAGACACGGATGCCTCGGCCACCGCCGTGGCCTCCTGCGGGTCTGTGCCGGGCGACACGCGGTGCACGGAATGGCCGGAGTACAGAACGCCGGTCTCGCCGCGCATCTCGTGCCAGCGCCGAGTCGCCTCCTCCGGCGTGTAGGGCTTGCCGTACACGCGCCCGCCGAGCGCGAACATCGAGTCGCCGCCGATCACGAGCCCGTCGAAGTCCGGATGCTCGGCCGCGAGACGCCGCACCACATCGGCCGCCTTGGCCCTGGCCAGCAGCAGCACCAGCTCGCCGGACGGAAGGTCTCCGCCGCGCGCCTGAGCCGCGGCCGCCGCCACGGCGTCCTCGTCCACCTCCGGGCCGATCGTGAGCGGCTCGATGCCGGCCTGGCGCAGCAGCATGAGACGAGCGGGAGAGGTGGAGGCGAGGCAGACGCGCATGCACTCACGCTAGCCTGCGGCGTGGGATCCTGGGGAGATGACCTCCTCCGGCGACGCTCTGCTCGACCTCGACATCACGGGAATCGCCCACGGCGGCACCTTCGTCGCCCGTCACGAGGGACGAGTCGTGTTCGTGTCGGATGCCGTGCCGGGGGAGCGCGTGCGGGCGCGGCTGAGCGACGCGCCGTCGGATGGCGCGACCGACACGCGTCGCTTCTGGCGGGCGGAGACGGTCGAGGTGCTCCAGGCGTCCCCGCATCGGCGCGCGCACGTGTGGCCGGAGGCGGACGTGTCGCGCGACCCCGCCCAGCGCCCCGGCGGTGCCGACCTCGGTCACATCGAGCCGGCCCACCAGCGGGCGCTCAAGAGACAGGTTCTGGCCGAGGCCCTTGACCGCTTCGCGGGAGCGGGCATCGAGGCGCCCGAGGTGGCTGCCCTCGCCGAAGGCGACGACACCGGCTGGCGGACGCGGGTGACGCTGCACGTGGACGACGACGGCGTCGCCGGACCCTTCGCGGCCCGCAGCCATCGGGTCGTCCCCGTCTCATCGCATCCGCTGGCGCGCCCGGCGGTCGCGGAGGCCGCCGCCCGGATCGGCGCGGCGCGCGCGGGGCGGATCGAGCTCGTCGAGCCGGCCGACGGCGACGTGCGCGTGCTGCCGCTGCCCGAGGGGACGCGGCGCGGTGAACCGGAGGTGCTCACCGAACGGGTGCGAGATCGGTCGTTCGCGGTCGATGCGACCGGCTTCTGGCAGGTGCATCACAGCGCGGCATCCGCCCTCGACGAGGTGGTCCGCGCGCTGCTGGCCGGCCGGGTCGATCCGGATGCGACGCACCTGGACCTCTACGGCGGCGTCGGGCTGTTCGCGGCGAGCCTCGCCGATTCGGGAGCGCGCGACATCGTCACGGTGGAGTCCGATCGCCGCGCGACGGAGCACGCCGCGCGGAACCTCGCACCGCTCGAGGTCACCGCGGTGACCGCGCGCGTCGACCGCTTCCTGGGCGCACCGGTGCGCGAGACGCGCCGCGTGCGAGGCCGTCGTCCTTCGCGACGTGCCCCCGAGACGGCTCTGCTGGATCCGCAGACGAGGGTGGGTGCCGTCGTGCTCGACCCGCCGCGCTCCGGAGCGGGGCGGGGGGTCGTGGACGCTGTCGCCGCGCTGGAACCGGACGCCGTCGTGTACGTCGCCTGCGATCCGGTCGCCCTGGCGCGCGATCTCGGCACCTTCCGGGAGCACGGATGGGAGCCCGCTCTGCTGCGCGCCCTCGATCTGTTCCCGAACACGCATCACTTCGAGGTCGTCGCGCTGCTGTCGCGGTGACGGAGTCGGCGCGCTGATCGATAGGCTGACGGGATGAGCACGGTCGCCCTCATCGATGATCACGAGTCCGTCCGCCTCGGGCTCGAGGCCGCGTGCGGTCGTGATCGTTCGCAGACCGTGGTGTTCTCCGGGAGCACGGTCGGGTCGTATCTGGACTGGCGCCGTACGAGCGCAGCCCCGCCCGCGGACGTCGTGGTGCTGGATCTGACCCTGGGTGATGGCACGACGGTCACCGAGAACGTGACCGCACTCGTGGGCGACGGCGCCAGTGTCGTGATCCACAGCGTGGCCGACCGGCCTGCCGCGGTGCGGGAGGCGCTCGCGGCGGGAGCGGCCGGCGTGATCAGCAAGTCGTCCGCGCTGGACGACGTGCTGGACGCGATCCGCACGGTCGCGCGCGGCGAGGCCCTGAACAACGTCGAATGGGCCAGCGCCGTCGACGGCGACCGCGAGTTCGCCGATGCGCAGCTGTCCTCCCGCGAGCGGGAGGTGCTCCGGCTGTATGCGACGGGTCTTCCCCTGAAGGTCGTGGCGGAGCGTCTCGGCGTCGCCTATTCGACCGCGAAGGAGAACATCACCCGCGTCCGGGTGAAGTACGTCGAGGTCGGACGTCCCGCCCCGACCAAGGTGGACCTGCTGCGTCGCGCGATGGAGGACGGCATCGTCCCGGCGGACGGAACGGCGAGTGTCGGCTGAGCCGCTGAGCATCCGCGACGCCTGGACCCAGATCCCGTCGCCGGGGTCGGCGGAGACCGAGTTCGAGCGCTTCACGGGCAAGCGCATGGAGCGCATCCTGCAGACCGTCGTCGCCATCGGTTCGCTCGTGACGGGCGCGCAGGCGCTGCTCGCGGCGCTGTCCGGGGTGGGGGTGATGGATGCTGCGCACGTGGCGATGATCGTCGTCGTGTTCGCGCCTCTGTCTGCGATGCTCGTGTGCTGCGTTCTCGGGCGCGGTGTGCGCGCGGCGTCCGCGGCCTTCGCGTTCCTCTACGTCGGTGCGCTGATCGCCTGGCCGTTCGTGGTCGACCCCGCCGACGATGCGTCGACGCAGCAGCCGTGGATCTTCTTCCTGGTGAACGTCGGCGTCGTCGCGGCGATGCTCGCCTTCTCGCTGCGGATGCAGTACGTCTGGGCGATCGGGGTTCCGCTCGGGTACGGTTTCGTGCGGCTCATGCAGGGCGGTTTCGAACGCGAGTTCTGGATCACGACCGCCTTCGACGTGTCGTTCACGATCATCCTCGGACTCGTCCTGGTCTCACTGGGGTGGATGTTCCGCGCGGTGGCCGCCGGTGTCGACGACGTGCGCGGTCGTGCGGTGGCCGCGTACGCGCACGCGGCCGCCGCGGCGGCGGCCGAGGAGGAGCGCGTGGCCGTCGCGGCTCTCATGCACGACAGCGTGCTGGCGGCGCTCATCGCTGCCGAGCGGGCCGAGAGTCCGCGCGCACGGGATCTCGCCGTCGGGATGGCGCGCGAGGCGCTCACCCGCCTGGCGAACACCGAGGCCGCCGTACTCGAGGAGGGCAGCGACGACCCGGTCGGTTCTGCGCAGATCGTGGCGGAGCTGCGACGAGCCCTGTCCGAGACCGGGGCCGATGCCGTGGTCGAGGAGCACGGCGGCGTCGGACTGATCCCCGGTCGCGCCGCGCGGGCCCTGGTGCTGGCAGCCAGGCAGGCGATCGGCAACTCGGTCGCCCACGCGCGCGGGCGCGGCCTGCACATCGTCGCGCTGGCACACGGAGACGAAGGGATCACGGTCACCGTCAGCGACGCGGGGCCCGGGTTCGATCCGGACGCGGTCGGCGCGGATCGCCTCGGCATCCGCGCGTCGATCATGGCGCGCATGGCGGCCGTGGCCGGGATGGCGCGCATCGAGTCGGGGGAGTCCGGCACCGTGGTGGAACTGAGCTGGGAGCGCGAATGAGGCTCACCGTCCGTGCTGTGGCGACCGGTCTCGCCCTCGGCTTCGCCGTGTACTTCGCGGCCAGGGCCGTGTGGTGGGTCGAGACGCCCGTGCAGCCGCTGCTCGTGATCGCCGCCATCGTCGGGTACCTGGCGGTCGTCGTCATCGCGGTTCTCGCGGATGCCGGGCGAGAGGTCCGGATGCCCATGTGGGTGGGAGTGCTCGCGCTCGTCGCCGCCTTCGCGATCCCGGCGTCCGTCAGCATCGCGTTCGAACCCGGGATGCGCGCCGCACCGTTCGCGACCTGGTACATCGGTGCTCTGGGGCTGCTGGCCGTGGTCTGCATCGTCCGTCGTCGCTACGTGATCGGCTGGGTGGTCCTGGGAGAGCTCGCCATCGCGTCCTCGTCCTTCCTCGGGGTGTTCGTCGCGCTGGAGCTGGGCCTCGTCGGCTCGATCATGTGGGTCGTCGTCGCGCAGCTGCTCGTGCTGTTCTGGGATCGTGCCGTGGCCGACACCGAACGGCTCGCGGGCATCCAGCGGGCGGTCTCCGCCTGGCACGCCACGCAGCAGGTGCGGCAGAAGGAGCGCCGCCTGCGCACGCAGTTCGCCCTGGCGGTCGCCGGGCCTGTGCTGTCCCGGACGGTCGCCGCGCACGGAATGCTGACGGAGGAGGAGCGTCTGAGCGCCCGTCTGGCCGAGGGTCGGCTGCGCGACGAACTGCGCGGGGCGAGTCTGCTCAACGACGCGGTGCGTGCCGCGATCGAGGCGGCCCGGCGGCGCGGGGTGGCGGTGACCGTCTTCGACGAGGGCGGCCTGGACGGCGTCGCCGAGACGCGACGCGGTGAGATCCGCGACGAGCTGGCCGTCGTGCTCGCCGAGGCGACGGCGGGACGCGTGATCATCCGCGCAGCGCACGACCCCGCGATCGCGGTGACCGTCGTGGGCAGGGCGGGAGCGGGGGACTCCTCGGACGAGGACTCGGTCGCCCTCTGGCACGAGATCCCACGGGAACGGACAACCTGAAGTCCCGCTCACTTCGGAGGCGAGGTGAGGAGAAGGGCGAGGGGCGGCGAAGCCGCCCGCCCCTCGCCATGTGCGGCCCAGTTACCCGAAAACTGTCCGCTGTGGGCCGGTCGGCGTCTGCCTACCCTGGGGCAGAGAGACCGGCCGAACGCGTAGCGTCCCCTACAGTCTTGCGGGCCGCAAGAAGTCTGTCTGTAGGTATTTCGGGGGACAAGGATTTCCTCGCCTCACCTCCCGCGATCGGCGTCGGATGCGTGAAGATGGAGCGATGAGCGTGCTGCGGCGAGGGACGAACCTGCCGAGGATGGGCGACTTCAATCAATCGGTCATCCTCGAGGCGATCCGCCGCTCCGGCGAGGGCTTCAGCCGTATCGAGCTCGTCGAGGCCACGGGGCTGTCCGCCCAGACCGTCACCAACATCACGCGCCGGCTGCTCGACGAGGGGCTGATCGAGGAGGCGGGGCGCACGATCAACGGTCCCGGCAAGCCGCGCACCACGCTGCGGCTCGTCCCGCGCAGCCGGCTGTCCCTGGGGGTGCACCTCGATCCAGCGGTGACGACGACCGTCCTGCTGGATCTCAGCGGAGCGGTGATCGCGCGCAGCATCCGTCGCACCCCGGCGAACGATCCCCTGCACGTGATCGCTGCGATGGCGGAGGCGATCGAAGGTCTCATCGTGCGCTCCGGCGTCGCCCGCGACGCGATCGCCGGGGTGGGCGTCGCCGCGCCCGGTCCGTTGGATGCCGAACGGGGAACGGTGATCGACCCGCCGAAGCTGCACCAGTGGCACCGGGTGCCGTTGCGCTCGGCGCTGGCCGATGCGGTCGGGCTTCCCGTGGCGCTGGAGAAGGACACCACCGCTGCGGCGTTCGCGGAGATCTGGACCGGCGACGATCCGCCGGACGTGTCGCTGCTGTTCGTGTATCTCGGCACCGGCATCGGCACCGCGCTGGTGCTCGACGGAGACGTGGTGCGCGGACGCTCGCGCAACGTCGGGGAGGTCGGGCACATCATCGTGGACCCGGACGGTCCGCTCTGCGGGTGCGGCAAGCGCGGTTGCGTCGAGGTCGTGTGCACGCCCCAGGCGATCGTCGAGCGCGCTGAGCGCGCGGGCGTGCTCGCCGACGATCGCGTCGGCAGCGACGCCGAGTCGGTCGACGAACGATTCGGGCAGCTGTGCGAGCGGGCCCGGCGCGGAGACGCCGCGGCTCTGGGAGTGCTGGTGCGCGCAGCCGAGCACCTGTCCGTGCTCATCTCGGCGCTGACGAACATGCTCGACGTCGACCGGGTCGTGCTGGGCGGCCCGTTCTGGGAGCGAGTCGCGTGGGTGCACCTGCGGGAGCTGCCCGTGCTGCTGGATCGGCAGAGTGCGACCAGGGCGGTGCGGGTTCTGCCGGTGGCGGGGTCCGTCGTCGGCGACGACGTGGGGGCGGTCGGCGCAGCCTGCGTGATCCTCGCGGACGTGCTGTCGCCTCGCGCCTCCACACTGCTGCTGGAGGGCGGCGCCACTGCGTGACAGCACGTGCGCGGAAACGCTTGACAGGGTTATTCCAGTCGATTTAATATTTGGCGCATCCCTCGTCAGCCCTCCTCGGGAGCCCGTCGATCCATGCACGAGAACTCCGCCCTGGTCGAAGCGCGTGTCCGCCGCTTCGTCGACGAGCGACTCCGCCCCGCGGTCTACCGCCGGTTCCTTCCGCTGAGGCTCGAGAGCTGGGATGCCCCCCGAGAGCCGGTGCCGTTCTCCGAGGCCGTGGCGCAGACGTTCCGTCCCTTCGTGGTGGGCGAGGCGTGGGGACGACCGTGGGGGACGATGTGGCTGCGTGTGAGCGGCACGGCGCCCGAGACGGCGGAGGGTGAGAGCGCGGAGCTCGTCTTCGACCTCGGGTTCAGTGCGGCGCAGCCCGGTTTCCAGGCCGAGGGGACCGCGTACCGGCCGGACGGGACGATCATCAAGGCCGTGGAGCCGCGCAACGCGCATGTGCCGCTCGAGGCGGCACCGGGGGAGCCGTTCGAGCTGTACCTCGAGGCGGCTGCCAATCCGGACGTCGGAGAGGGCTTCGTGCACTTCCGTCCGACGTCGCTGGGGGAGTGGGACACCGCCGGAGACGACCCCCACTACGTGTTCCGCCAGGCCGACGTCGGCGTGCGGGACGTGACCGTCTGGGAGCTGGTGCAGGACGCGGAAGTCCTGCTGGGGCTGTGGGGGCAGTTGCCGGAGCAGTCTCCGCGCCGCGCGGGTGTGCTGCGGGCGCTCGAGCGGATGGCCGACGTCATGGATCCGGACGACGTGGCAGGGACCGCCGCAGACGGGCGCGCCGCGCTCGCCGAGGCGCTGCATCTGCCGGCATCCGCGTCCGCGCATCGCGTGCATGCCGTGGGCCACGCCCACATCGACTCGGCCTGGTTGTGGCCGGTGCGCGAGACGCAGCGCAAGGTCGCGCGGACGTTCTCCAATGTGCTGTCGCTGCAGGAGGAGGAACCCGGCTTCGTGTTCGCGGCATCCTCCGCGCAGCAGTACGCCTGGATGAAGCGCTTCCAGCCCGAACTCTACGAGCGGATCCGTCGGGCCGTCGCAGCGGGGCGGTTCGTGCCGGCCGGGGGAATGTGGGTCGAGTCGGACACGAACCTTCCCGGCGGGGAGGCGCTGGCACGCCAGTTCGTGCGGGGCAAGAGGTTCTTCCTGGAGGAGTTCGGCGTCGAGCCGCAGGACGTGTGGCTTCCCGATTCGTTCGGTTATTCGGCTGCGCTGCCGCAGATCGCGAAGGCGGCGGGCTCGCGGTGGATGCTGACGCAGAAGCTGTCCTGGAACGAGACCAACACGATGCCCCACCACACGTTCTGGTGGGAGGGGCTGGACGGCACGCGGATCTTCACGCACTTCCCGCCGGTCGACACCTACAGTGCGATGCTCAGCGGTTCGGAACTGGCGCGCGCGGAGCGGCAGTTCGCCGACAAGGGATTCGCGAACACGTCGCTCGTCCCGTTCGGGTACGGCGACGGAGGCGGCGGTCCGAACCGAGAGATGCTCGCGGCCGCCGCGCGACTGCGCTCTCTCGAGGGGTCGCCGACCGTGGAGCTGTCGTCTCCCGAGCGCTTCTTCGAGGCGGCCCAGGCCGAGTATCGGGATCCGCCGGTGTGGACGGGGGAGCTCTACCTCGAGTTCCACCGCGGCACGTACACGTCGCAGGCGCGCACGAAGCGCGGGAATCGGCGCAGCGAGCACACGCTGCGCGAGGCAGAGCTGTGGGCGACCGCGGCTGCGCTGCGCGGTGCGGCGTACCCGTACGACGAGCTGGAGGCGGCGTGGGAGACCGTGCTGCTCCAGCAGTTCCATGACATCCTCCCCGGCAGCTCGATCGGCTGGGTGCACCGGGAGGCAGAACGTCGCTACGCCGAGGTGCTGGCCTCGACGGAGCGCATCATCGCGCAGGCTCTGGGGGTGGTCGCCGGGGAGGGGGCGACTCCGCTTGTCGCGAATGCGGGACCCTATGCGTGGGAGGGAGCGGCGGCGTCGGGGATCGCTGTCGCGGGAGAGGGTGATCCGGCACCCGCAACGGCCGTGCGGACGGCGAGCGGATTCGAGCTGTCGAACGAGCACGTGCGCGTGCTCGTGGACGGTTCGGGTCTGCTGACGTCACTCGTCGTCCGCGCGACTGGCCGTGAGGCGATCGCGCCAGGAGGCAAGGGGAACCTCCTCAGCGTGCATCGCGACACACCGACGCGGTGGGATGCGTGGGACATCGATGAGCACTATCGCCGTCACGGGGCCGACGTGACGGCGGTGGAGTCGATCGAGGTCGTTCCGCATCCCACCGCCGCTGTCGTCTGCGTGGTCCGTGGATGGGGGGCATCGCGGATCACGCAGACCCTCACGCTCGCGGCGGGGGCGCGAGCGCTGGACATCGAGACCGTGGTGGACTGGCACGAGCGGCAGAAGCTGCTCAAGCTGGCCTTCCCGCTGGACGTGCACGCGGATCGAGCCACGAGCGAGATCCAGTTCGGTCATGTGCACAGGCCGACGCATGCGAACACCTCGTGGGACGCGGCGCGCTTCGAGACAGTCGCGCATCGGTGGGTGCACGTGGGGGAGGCCGGGTTCGGGGTCGCGATCGCCAACGACGCGACCTACGGGCACGACATCACGCGGGTGCCGCGCGAAGGCGGCGGCACGGCGACCTCGGTTCGCCTGTCCCTGCTGCGTGCGCCGCTGTTCCCGGATCCGGAGGCGGACCAGGGCGAGCACACCTTCCGCGTCAGCATCCGTCCCGACTCCGGCATCGCGGATGCGGTGCGGGAAGGGTACCGACTGAATGTTCCTCCGCGTGCGGTGTCGGGCGCGGGACCGGTCGATCCGCTCGTCACCGTCTCCTCGGACGCCGTCGTCGTCGAGGCGGTCAAGCTGGCCGAGGATCGCAGCGGGGACGTGATCGTGCGGTTGTACGAGGCGCACGGCGGGCGCGCGCTCGCGACCGTCTCGCCGTCCTTCGGTTTCGCGTCGGTCGTCGAGACGGATCTGCTGGAGCGCGAGATCGCGCCGTCGGCCGTGGCCGGTTCGAGACGGGATGCCGTCGAGCTCTCGCTGCGCCCGTTCCAGCTGGTGACGCTGCGGTTCCGTTCGCCGCATCTCGTCGACTGAGCGGCGTCCGGTGCCTGCTGGCCCTCGCTCGTTGAGCGCGCTACCGTCCCTCGTTGAGCGTGCCACAGCTCTTCGCTCGTTGAGCGTGCCACAGCTCTTCGCTCGTTGAGCGTGCCACAGCTCTTCGCTCGTTGAGCGTGCCACAGCTCTTCGCTCGTTGAGCGTGCCACCGCTCCTCGCTCGTTGAGCGCGCCCCACCCCTCGCTCGTTGAGCGAGCGGAGCGAGTCGAAACGCGGTCGAGTCGAGCAGCGCTCGCCTGCGGTCCCGTCCCTGAGCGAGCTCAGCCCGCGAAACGTCCCCAGGGGATGTCGCGGCGCAAAGGCTTGCGCAGCGACCGCTGCGTCCGCTGCCACGCCGAGACGTGCGGCTCCTCAGCCACGGCGTCGGCGGCTTCCTGCGCGTACGCGTCGCCGAGGACGGCGATGAGGGCCGCGAGCTCCTCCTCGGTGGGGTGGCCGCGCACGATGTCCATCGCGGGGGCCTGCTGCTGCTCGGTCACAGCGGGATGTTCCCGTGCTTCTTGGGCGGAAGCTCCGCGCGCTTGCCGCGCAGGGCGCGCAGGGCCTTGGCGATCGACACCCGGGTGTTTGCAGGCTCGATGACGCCGTCGATCTCCCCGCGCTCGGCGGCGAGGAACGGGCTGGTCACACTGTAGGTGTACTCATTGGCGAGGCGGGTGCGGACGGCGGCGACGTCCTCGCCGTTCTCCTCGGCCTTCTTGATCTCCCCGCGGTACAGGATGTTGACCGCTCCCTGGCCGCCCATGACCGCGATCTCGGCGGTCGGCCAGGCGAGGTTGACGTCGGCTCCCAGCTGCTTGGAGCCCATCACGATGTACGCGCCGCCGTACGCCTTGCGCAGGATGACGGTGACGAGCGGCACGGTCGCCTCCGCGTAGGCGTAGATGAGCTTGGCGCCGCGGCGGATCACGCCGGTCCACTCCTGGTCGGTGCCGGGGAGGTACCCGGGAACGTCGACGAGGGTGACGATCGGGATGGAGAACGCGTCGCAGAAGCGGACGAATCGGCTGGCCTTCTCGCCGGCTTCGATGTTCAGCGTGCCCGCCATCTGCGAGGGCTGGTTGGCGATGATGCCGACCGAGCGTCCTTCGACGCGTCCGAATCCGATCACGATGTTCGGCGCGAACAGCGGCTGGACCTCGATGAAGTCACCGGCATCCACCACGTGCTCGATCACGGTGTGGATGTCGTAGGGCTGGTTGGGGGAGTCCGGGATGATCGCGTTCAGGGTGCGGTCGGCATCCGTGGTCTCCCACTCGAAGTCGCTCTCGTACCCGGGGATCTCTGCCATGTTGTTGTCCGGCAGGAAGCCGAGGAGTGTGCGCGCGTAGTCGATCGCGTCGTCCTCGTCCTCGGCGAGGTAGTGCGCGACGCCGGATCGGGTGTTGTGGGTGAGGGCGCCCCCGAGCTCCTCCATGCCGACGTCTTCGCCGGTGACCGTCTTGATCACGTCGGGGCCGGTGACGAACATCTGGCTGGTCTTGTCGACCATGATGACGAAGTCGGTGAGGGCCGGGCCGTACACGGCTCCGCCGGCGGCCGGGCCCATGATGATCGAGATCTGCGGGATGACGCCGGAAGAGCGGGTGTTGAGGCGGAAGATCTCGCCGTACTTGCTCAGGGCGAGCACGCCCTCCTGGATGCGCGCCCCTCCGGAGTCCAGGATGCCGATGATCGGCATGCCGCCGGCGAGGGCGAACTCCATGATCTTGATGATCTTGTCGCCCGAGACCTCGCCGAGCGAGCCGCCGAAGGTGGTGAAGTCCTGGGAGTAGACGGCCACGGTGCGACCGTGGATCGTGCCGATGCCCGTGACGACGGAGTCGCCGTAGGGACGGTTGCGGTCCATGCCGAAAGAGGTGGTGCGGTGGCGCACGTACTCGTCGAACTCGACGAAGCTGCCCGGATCGACGAGCAGTTCGATGCGCTCGCGGGCGGTCATCTTGCCCTTGGCGTGCTGCTTGTCCTTCGCCTTCGTCTCGGCGTCCACCACGGCTTCGTGATAGCGGGCTCGGAGGTCGGCGATCTTGCCGGCGGTCGTGGAGAGGTCAGGCGTGTCCGTCACGGATTCCACCCTAGCGGCGCGATGCGGGTCGACGTTGGATGCCTCGCACAACGGGTCGGCGGATCCTTTGGGGGATCCGTGTGAGCCGGTCGCGTGCTCGGATGCACGGTCGTGCTCTCGATCATCCTCTCGATCATTCCTCTCGATCATGATGCGGCCTGCACACCAGTTGGCGGGGCGAGGTCCGCCCACGTGTAGCCGAGCGCGAGGCGAGGTTTCAGGATGGCGGGCGGTTCGCCGCGCGGAGAGTGCAGCAGGAAGTCCTCGACACCGTCGCGGGTGATGCGCCATTCGCCATGGTGCAACTGCATGTGATGGAAGCGGCAGAGCAAGATGCCGCGGTCGATGTCGGTGCTTCCGCCGTCGGCCCACTCGTCGATGTGGTGCGCTTCGCAGTAGGACGGAGGTCTGTCGCAACCGCGCCAGCGGCATCCGCCGTCGCGAACCGCGAGTGCGAGCCGTTGCGCGGAGGTGAAGAGGCGTTCGATCCGACCGAGACGAAGGGGGTCTCCGCGTCGGTCGACGGTGACGGCGATCCGGCCTGCGTTACACGCCAGTTGCTCAGCGGCGGCCGCGGGAACGGCGACACCCTCGTCCTCGAGAAGCGCCTGCGGGCTGTCGACCACCGAGACGATGCGCACGCCGGCCTGTCGGGAGCCGAACACGGTCTTGGCGTCGGCGAGGGTTCCGGCGCGGATGAGGTCGAGGAACAGATCGTAGGCGAGTTGCTCGTCGGTGCGCGGATCAGCGGGATCGCGTCGGCGCGCATCCGCTCCTCATCCTCCACGAAGCGCACCCCGCCTCGGCGCGGACGGAACACGGACTTCGACACGGACTCCACCCAGGCGGCGCCCTCGTCGTCGCACACGATGTGGGCGTGAAGTCGGCCGTCCTGGTCGCGGTAGTCGCGCCACGAGCGGGCATCGTAGCGCGCGGCGAACCGTTCGGCGGCGCCCTCGGGGTCGAGTCTGTCGCGGATCGTGCGCGCAGCGCGGCCGAGCTCCTCGACGGTGCGGTGCGAGGCTTCGTCGACGAGTTGCGCGGCGGCGACCGACCAGGCCTGCGTGATCGACGCGGTCCTCAATGCGGTGGCGTCCCCTGCGAGATCGGCCTCGGTGCCTTCGCCCACATCGCCGCCGATCACAGCGATCCGGTCATCTCCGACCGGCGGCTCGCCGAGGCATCTTCGGATCACGTCATGCTGGGCGGAGTTGATCGCCCCGGTGACAAGCGCATCATCGATCGGGGTGTGCCAGTCAGGTGCGGTGGGGACGATCGGTGTCGGATCGGCGCTGGGATCGGTTCCCTGCCCGACGGCCGCCGCGTGCTCGAACAGCGCTTCGCCGACGCGCACCGTGCGCGCGGCCTCGCGTTGGGTGCTCCCGGTGATCTCCTGGATCAGGGTGGTCGAGGTGCGATGCCCGTGAGATTGTGCAAGCCCGTCATGTCCGTTCTCGCGACGGGAACGAGCCGCGATCGCACCCGTGAGGAGGAGGCGCAACCGCTCGGCTTCGCGGACGACGGTGTCGGCCTGCCGCAGAGCCTCGACGAGCGTGTCGCCCGGCATCCGCTCGAGAACAGCGCGGACGTCGGAGTCGCCGGCACTCGGACCGACCCTATCCCGCAGCGCGGGAATCAGAGTCGCGACCTCGTTGAAAAGTGCCATGCTTCATGGTCGCATTGGCCTCGGACATTGGGATATCCGACCGAATACGGGGAGGGGATCAACTCGACGCGCGTGTGGGTCTGCGCCGATTGTCCTGGCATCTAAGCCCAAGCATGAACACGCATGTGAGATCGCGGCATCGGCTGGATGCTGGAGGGATGAAAGCGCCCCGGTCTCGCGCATCCGAGCATGTCGGAATGCTCATCCGCGACCTGCGCGCCAAGGCCGGCATCGCCCGCGCTCGTCTTGCCGATCGTGCCGACATGGACGTCTCGCACCTCGCCCGCAACGAGGCAGGAGACGGCGATCCGACTCTCTTCGTGCTCATCCAGCTCGCCACCGCGCTTGACGTCGCACCCGAGACCTTCGTGAAGGGCCTCACATCGGCCGATCTTCCCGAGAACCTCAAGCCGTACTCCGAAGCCGACTTCCGTCGCGAGCTGCGCCGACGCGGTGGCGCCTGAGTCCTGCATCCGGACCGGCGCCGCTCACACCACGAACCGCCACACGTACTCCAGCCCGTCCTGTTGCCGAAACCAGGCCACGGTCACGACGACCTCTTCGAGATCGGCCGTGCACAGGCAGAGCTCCACGCGCTCGCCGGGGAGCACCTGCCCCCACAGCTGCGTGCGCTCCTGGCCGTCGGCGTCGGCGTGGAAGACGCGCACGAAGTCGGCGGGATCACGACCCTCGTTCGTCACGCCGGGATGGGCCGCATCTGTCCTGTCGACGGTCCAGGGCACGCGATAGGCGAGGGGAGGCGGAAGCTCGGCGGGTCCGATCGGTCGCAACATGGGACAGAAGCTAGGAACGGCGTCCGACGCTCAGAACCCGTGATCGGAGTGATGCCTCAGACCCTGTGTACAACCAACCGCCGGCCACTGCCTGTGCAGGGCAGAACCTCGTGCACGTCGCGCCCATCCGACAGACTGAGCAGGTGAGTGCGTATCGGAGACCCATCGTGGAGGAACAGTTCTTCCGCGATCCCGACGGTCGTGTCATCGACTTCGGGAACCGGTGGCCCGATTCGCCCCCGGAGGAGACGTACTCGGTCGAGACGCACCTGGAGCGCTTCGCCCCGATCCATGCCGTCGCCGATGCGCTGATCGCACATCTTCGCGACACGTATGACGTCGAGATCTCTGAAGGCGACGCGATCGCGTCGGATCTGCTCCGTCCTGCCCACTTCGGTGCGGTGCGTGCCGTCCGGGTGCGGCCGAACCATCCGTCGGGTGCCTCCCTGACCTTCATCTACACGGCGCACCCGGGCCTTGTGGTGCACGCGGGACTGCTGCACGACTTCCCGTTTCCGGTCTGCGGGTGCGACGCCTGCGACTCCACCTGGCACGCAGAGGTCGATCAGCTGGAGCGCATGGTCCTCGCGGTCGTGACCGGCCATTACCGAGAGGGAGTCGAGGGTCAGTGGGTCGCATACGCGCTCACGCTCCCCGACGGTGCGTCGTCGGGACGATCCCTCGCGCCGGACCTCCCTGAGGATTGCCTCAAGGAGGCAGGGCCCATCTCCGTGCCCTGCCCGCCGGATGGGCTGCCTGGCCGCCGGCGACGCGCTAGCGACCCGGGTCGCCCTCGATCGCCGACTCCTTGGCGTCCGTCTTCGGATGCCTGGCCCGGCCGATCTCGGCCATCCGCCGCCCGGCCCATCCCACGCCGCGAGCGGTCGTCCCCGCCGCAGCGGCGATCGCGGATCCGGCGTACCGGGCGCCGCGTGCGACCCGGGTCTCGATCCGCTCGGCTCCGGTCACCGGCTCCAACTCCGCGGGTAACTCGAAGGGAGCCGCGCCGAACGCACGTCGCGACGTGACCAGCACGCGCCGCCCGAGGATGTTGTTGCCCGCTCCGCCGATCACCGCACCGATCCCGAACGGAAGCGCCTTGCCGAGGAACGACGCTCCGCCCGCCGCGGCGAACTGCTTCAGGAACATGCTCTTCAACCGGTCCACGATGGGTCCGACGGCGGCGCGCGGCAGCGACTTGGTGACGAGCTCTCCCCAGTGCGCCGAGCGTGAGACGCCGCGCCCCGCAGCCTGTCCGGCGAGCTGTGAGATCAGATCCACGCCCTCCTTGCCCATCATGAGCGTCATCACGAGCGCCCGCGCGCGATCGGGGTCCTGGACGGGGATTCCGTGAACCTCGGCGACGGACTGCGCGAACAGCGCCGTAGATTCCACGAAGCCGAGCGTTTCCACTCCGGACAGCGCCAACGTCACGCCGGTCCCGATGCCCGGCACGACCGCGGTCGCACCGACCGTCGCCCCTCCGGCGGTGACCGCCGCGAGATACCTCTGCTCGAGCATCCGCACGATCTGCGCCGGCGTCGCCTCCGGGTTGCGCAACCGGATGCTGCGGATGTGCGCGAGCACCAGAGGACGCTGGATCGCGAGCACCCGGTCGATGCCGCGGATCGCGAAGGGATGCTCGGACGATCCGGCCGGCGGCACGCCCTTGTCCCACGGAGCGTCGTCCGGGAGGGAGTGGATCTTGTGCACCCTGTCGGCCATGACCCGATCCTAGGGACGCAGGCCGCGAGAACGCCGAAAGCCCGGCGCCGAGGCGGCCGGGCTTTCGATGAGACACATCCTCAGACGAAGAGGTTCGCGCGCTCCAAGTCCTCGGCGAAGTCCACCTCGACGGCGTACAGGTCCGAGATGTCCATCGGCTCGAGCAGCAGTCCGTCCTCGGCGATCGCGAGTTCGAGACCGCGCTCGAAGTAGTCCTGGTCCTCGACGCGCTGCAGCTGGCGCATGAACGCCTTCTTGTGCACGGAGGAGATGTAGTTGATTCCGACGGCCTCGCCGATGCCGCCGACGACCGTCTTGGACAACTGGTCGATGTAGCCCTCGGCCGTGACCGTGTACTTCACCTCTTCGTCGCTGACCTTCGAGGTGTTCACGGTGACGAAGGACTGGTCGCGCTCGATGTACTCGACCGCGCGGCCCAGGATGCGCGGGTCGAAGACGACGTCGCCGTTCATCCAGAGCACGCCGCCCTTGCCGGTGGCGCCGAGAGCGCGCAGCAGGCTCTTGGACGTGTTCGTCTCGTCGTAGCGCTCGTTGTGCACGTAGTTCACGTTCGGGAACGCCTCGATGATCGTCTCGGCGCGGTAGCCGACGACGGCCGTGATGCGGGCATCGCTGCCGAACGCGGCACGGATGTTCTCGTGCTGCTGCTGCATGATCGTGCGGCCGTCGCTCAGCTCGGTCAACGGCTTGGGGAGTGCACGTCCGAGGCGCGAGCCCATGCCGGCTGCGAGGATAACGGTCTGAAGAGTCACGAAAGCTCCTAAAAGAATCTGTGTTCACGGCCGGTTCACCGACCAGACACCTCTTCGTGCCGACCTCATGCTAGCCATGGCACCTGGAAAGGCCCTGGTCCGTGCCGCCGCCGTTGCCATTTCGTGATCGAGTGCACACCTATTATTCAGGTAGCCGGGGGCCTGCGCACGGATCCTGCGGAATGTTGCGCCGGAACCGGGCAAAGTCCGTCCCCGTTGATACCGTAAGACGGTGACTCCTTCCCCTGACGACCAGCTGGACGAGACGACCGCCACGGCTCAGGCCAAGAAGGCGCGTCCGGCGCGCACACCCGCAAAGGATGCTGCGGTGCGGACCGCGGCCGTGAAGGCGAGGGCGGCCGGGACGAAGTCCACCTCCGCGAAGCCGGCCGCGGCGAAGAGCTCGGCCGCGAAGGCTTCCGCGGCGAAGACGGCGGCGGCCAAGGCAGCGGCGGCGAAGACGACAGCCGCGAAGGCCGCTGCGAAGACGACGGCCGCGAAGACTTCGGCCGCGAAGACGGCGGCAGCCAAGGCAGCGGCGGCGAAAGCAGCGGCGGCGAAGACCGCGAAGGAGGCGGAGGCAGCAGCACAGCCGGATGCCGCGGCCGGCCCTGACCAGGACGCGACCGGACCGCGGACTCCCGCCCGCACGCCGAACAAGCGCACGGCTGCCAAGCGCGCGGCTCCTCGCAAGAGCCGGTCGGGCGCATCGCGGGCCGTCGCGGCCGAGTCCGCGGCATCGGTCGTCGAGGCCGTCGCGCCTCCGGCACCCCGGGAAGACGTGCAGAGTCCGGCGGACGCGAGTGTTCCCGCGAACCCCGTGGCGGAGACGAGCCCCGCCGACGCCGCACCGCCGTCTTCCGCACCTGAAGGGAGCCCGGCGTCCACGGCCGGCGAGGAAGCGCTTGAGGCCGACGTCGCGCAGGCCGCGCCGTCTGAGGGGGAGTCGGAGATCTCCAGCGAGCCCGCGCCCCCGACCGAGGATGCGTCCGGCGCCGCCGGACCCGACGATCCGGCCGATCCGCCGGTCGTCCAGGCCGCGGACGAGCCGGCCACTACTGAGGCAGCCGCGCCTGCCGCCGATCCGGTCGGCGACGTCGTCTCTGTCGACGCCTCTTCGGACTCCGACTCGTCGGAGTCCGCGACCGTGTCCGCCGACGAGGAGTCCGCGACCGCGATCTCCGACGAGGAGCCTCCCACGGCGCCCTCCGACGGAACCTCCGTGTCCGGAGGCTCCGACGCGCTCGCCACCGCGGCAGCGGCTGACGAGGCGTTCGCCGACGTCGAGAGCCCGACGTCCGCGGACGCCCTCCGCGTGCGCGGCCTCATCAAGGACTTCGGCGACCAGCGCGCCGTCAACGCGATCGATCTGACGGTGCCGGCCGGTTCCTTCTACGGGATCGTCGGTCCCAACGGCGCGGGAAAGACGACGACCCTCTCCATCATCGCCGGGCTGCTGCGCGCCGACGGCGGCACCGTTCACGTCTCGGGCATCGACCAGAAGGCCGATCCGCTCGGCGCGAAGCGCGTCATGGGCGTCCTCCCGGATCGCCTGCGCACCTTCGACCGCCTCACCGGCCGTCAGCTTCTGCATTACTACGGGCTGCTGCGCGGCCTCGACTCGGATGTCATCGAGAAGCGCTCCGCGGATCTCGCGCGCGCCTTCGACCTCACCGGCGCGCTGAGCCGGGTCGTGTCGGACTACTCCGCCGGCATGACGAAGAAGATCATGCTCGCCGGGGCCATGATCCACTCGCCGCGCGTGCTCGTGCTCGACGAACCCTTCGAGGCCGTCGACCCGGTCTCGTCGGGCGTCATCCTCGACATCCTGCGCGCCTACGTGGCTCACGGCGGAACGGTCATCCTCTCGAGTCACGGCATGGACCTCGTCGAGCGCGTCTGCTCGCGTGTCGCGATCATCGTCGGCGGCGACGTGCTCGCCGAAGGCACGATCGACGACGTGCGCGCCGGCCAGACCCTCGAGTCCCGGTTCGTGGAGCTCGCGGGATCGACCAGCGAGGTGGAGGGGCTGGAGTGGTTGCACACGTTCTCCGACTGAGGGTCGCCCTGCTGTTCGGCTCCCTCCGCGGCGCACGCGCTTCCCGGACGCTGTTCGGACTGGTCGGCCTGATCATCGCCACCGTCGTCGTCTGCATCGCCGTGCTCAGCCTCGCGGAGGCCGAGACCGCTGTGGCGCGCACGGTCATCGTGCTCGGCGCGGCAGCCGTATTTCTCGCGTTCCTCGTCGGGCCGATGCTCACCGGGGCCGTGGACCAGCTCGATCCGCGACGGTTCGCGGTGTTCGGCGTCGACGAGCGCAGCATGCCGTGGGTGCTGGCGCTCGCCTCGCTCATCAGCGTGCCCACGTTCGCCCTCATCGCGGTCACCGTATGCGTCTCGATCGTCGGCATCCGGCTTGGCGTCCCCTGGCCTGCGGCCGTGATCGCCGGTGTCCTGGGCGTCCTGACGGTGGTGCTGGCCGCCCGCGTCGGCATGGCGATCAGCGCCATCTGGCTGCCGGAGCGCCGCTCGCGCGAACTGACGGCCCTGTTCACCCTGGCCGTCGTCGTGGTCGCGTTCCCGGTCGCGATCTTCCTCGCATCGCTGGAATGGGAAGGTCGCGTGCCCGCCGCGGTCGCCACGGCGACGGGCATCGTCGGCGCCACTCCGCTCGCCGCCCCGGTGGGCCTCCTGTTCGCCCTGGCCGCGGAAGACGCCGCCGCCGCGTGGATCAGCGGCGTCGTCGCTGTCCTCACCCTCGCCGGCCTCGCCGCCATCTGGGCAGGGCTCGTCCGGCACCAGCTGACCACGACCGAGCGTCCGATCGCTGCGCGGGAGCGCACCGGACTCGGCTGGTTCGGGCTGCTGCCCTCGACCCCCTTCGGCGCGATCGCCGCCCGCAGCCTCGTCTACTGGCTGCGGGACCGCCGCTACATCGTCAACATCGTCGTGGTGCCGATCGCGGGCGTCCTGACGGTGTTCCCTCTGCTGGTCGCCGGCGTGCCCTTCGCCGTCGCGGTGCTCATCCCGGTGCCGGTCATGGCGCTGTTCCTCGGCTGGCTTCCGCACAACGACATCGCCTACGACTCGACCGCCTTCTGGGTCCACGTCGCCTCGGGGGTGCGCGGGCTTCCCGACCGCCTCGGCCGGCTGGTGCCGATCTTCCTGGTGTCGCTCCCCATCCTCGCGATCGCCGTCCCGGTCACCCTCGCCCTCACCGGCCACTGGAGTCTGCTGCTGCCGTTCACCGGCCTGGCGGCCTGTCTGTTCCTCGCCGGCCTCGGCCTCTCCAGCGTGGTCTCGGTGATCGCCCCGTATGCCGTGTCGCGGCCCGGCGACAGCCCTTTCCAGCAGCCGCAGCGCTCGGTGTCGCGAGGCGCCTTCGGCCAGGCCGGAGTCTTCCTCGGAACGCTGCTCGTGTCGATTCCGACGATCTGGCTGTTCGCCCTCACAGTCGCCGGGAGCGAGGCGCACGCCCCGGCCGCGTTCTGGACCGGCATCGGGACGGGCGTCGGCATCCTGATCCTGGGCGCCGTCATCGGCGGGCGGATCTTCGAGCGCAGCGGCGAGCGCCTGATGGAGTTCGTCGAGACCGCGTGATCGACGCCCGCGCGAGCGGGCGCGCGACTAGAATCGGCGCATGAGCACTCCCCTGGACAGCCCCGATCAGGGCGGCGTGGCAACGCTTGATCGCGAACTCGAAGAACTCCTCAAGGAAGAGAACGTCGAGCCGGGCGACCACGAGCGCTTCAGCCACTACGTGAAGAAGGACAAGATCCTCGAGTCCGCGATCACCGGGAAGCCGGTGCGCGCCCTGTGCGGCAAGAAGTGGACACCGGGACGCGACCCCGAGAAGTTCCCGATCTGCCCCACCTGCAAGGAGATCTACGAGTCGATGGTCGGCTGAACCTCAGTCCGCGTCGACGAGCACGGTGGGGATCGCCGGATCCGACTTGCTGAGCGCCAGCGCACGCACGGGCAGCTCTTCGCGCACCCGGAGATGATGGGCGCGGGCGGATGCCGTTCCCTCCGGCCCCTCGTAGGAGCTGTCGATCTCGCCGTTGTCCACGAACGTCACCTGCAGGGGTCGGGCGTCCGGATGCTCGGACGGGGTGTCCAGCTCCTCGAAACCGTCGGACACGACGATCGTCTCGGCGACCGCGACACCGTCGGACAGCGTGCGGAACGCCGCCTTCCGGCCGCCCTGGGACCCCTTGTCCGCTGAGGCCTTGGCGACCGAGACCCAGCCGCCGTCGGCATCCTGTCTGGCGACGAGCTTGTAGACCATGCTCGCCGTCGGGTATCCCGAGCCGGTCACGACCGAGGTCCCCACGCCGTACGCATCCACCGGTGACGCGGCCAGAGCGGCGATGGCGTGTTCGTCGAGATCGCTCGTGACGGTGATGCGCGTGCCCGTGGCGCCGAGGTCGTCGAGCTGAGCGCGCACGGCTGCCGCGACGATCGGCAGGTCGCCCGAATCGATCCGGACGCCGCCGAGACCCGTTCCCGCGACCCGGACAGCCGTCTCGACGCCCGTGCGGATGTCATAGGTGTCCACGAGCAGCGTCGTGTCGGTGCCGAGGCTCGAGATCTGCGCGCGGAACGCCTCCTCCTCGCTCTCGTGCAGCAGCGTCCAGGAGTGCGCTGCCGTGCCCATGGTCGGGATGCCCCATCGGCGTCCGGCCTCGAGATTGCTCGTGGCGCCGAAGCCCGCGATGTACGCGGCGCGGGCTGCGGCGACGGCGGACTGCTCGGCCGCCCGGCGCGAACCCATCTCCGCCAGCGGGCGCTCGCCGGCGGCGATGCTCATCCGCGACGCGGCCGTGGCCACCGCGGAGTCGTGGTTGAGCACGCTCAGCGCGAGCGTCTCGAGAACGACGGCGTCCGCGAACGACCCCTCCACGGTCAGAAGGGGGGAGCCGGGGAAGTAGAGCTCACCCTCGCGATAGCCGCTGATGGAGCCGGTGAACCGGTAATCCTCCAGATAGGCGATCGTCGCGGCATCCACCATCTGCTCGTCGCGCAGGAAGCGCAGCTCGTCCTCGCCGAATCGGAAGTCGCGCAGCAGCGACAGCAGACGTCCGGTGCCGGCGACCACGCCGAAGCGCCTGCCGCCGGATAGGCGGCGGGAGAACAGCTCGAAGACGCACGGCCGGGAGGCGGTGCCGTCGCGCAGCGCTGCGCTCAGCATGGTCAGTTCGTATCGGTCGGTGAGCAGCGCCGTCGACGAGGTCATGCGCTCAGCATAGTGAGCGCGGCGGCGCATCCCGCCCGACGGCGCGGGTAGGCTGGTGAGTCATGAACGACGCACCCATCGGAATCTTCGACTCGGGCGTCGGCGGGCTCACGGTGGCCAGGGCGATCCGCGCACAGCTGCCGCGGGAGTCCTTCGTCTACATCGGCGACACCGCGCACTCCCCGTACGGTCCCAAACCCATCGCGGACGTGCGCCGCTATTCGCTCGAGGTCCTCGACACTCTCGTCGAGCAGGGCGTGAAGATGCTCGTGATCGCCTGCAACACCGCCTCCGCGGCGGTCCTGCGCGATGCGCGGGAACGGTACGACGTCCCGGTCGTCGAGGTCATCGGGCCGGCCGTGCGCAGGGCCGTGTCGACCACGCGCAACGGACGCGTCGGCGTGATCGGGACAGTCGGCACGATCGGATCCCGCGCCTATCAGGACATGCTCGAGGTCAACGAGCGCCTCGACGTCTTCACGGCCGCCTGCCCGCGCTTCGTCGAGTTCGTCGAGGCGGGCATCACCGGTACACCCGAAGTTCTCGCGACGGCGGAGGAGTACCTCGCCCCGTTGCGCGAGGCGGACGTCGACACCCTCGTGCTGGGCTGCACGCACTATCCGTTCCTGCGCGGCGCGATCGGCTACGTCATGGGGGAGGGCGTCTCGCTCGTCTCCAGCGATGACGAGACCGCCGCGGACGTGTACCGTCACCTCGTGCGCGACGATCTGCTGGCGCCGCCGGATGCCGTCGCCACCTCGGTCTACGAGGCCACCGGTGACTCGGCCGAGGACTTCACCGCGCTCGCGAACCGGCTGATGGGACGTGAGGTGCGCGACGTGCAGCTGGTGCAGACCGGCGTCATCACGCTCCCCGAAGCACAATCCCTGGAAACCAAGGAGACTCATGTCTGACATCGTCCGCGCCGACGGCCGTTCCGCGGATCAGCTCCGCCCGATCACGATCGAGCGCGGCTGGAGCGCGCAGGCCGAAGGGTCGGCCCTCGTCAGCTTCGGGGGAACGAAGGTGCTGTGCACGGCATCGTTCACCAACGGCGTCCCGCGCTGGCTCACGGGGAAGGGCAAGGGCTGGGTCACCGCCGAGTACGCCATGCTCCCGCGCGCGACGAACAGCCGCAACGACCGCGAGAGCGTCAAGGGCCGCATCGGCGGACGCACGCACGAGATCTCGCGTCTGATCGGCCGGGCGCTGCGCGCCGTGGTCGACACCAAGGCGCTCGGCGAGAACACGATCGTCATCGACTGCGACGTGCTGCAGGCCGACGGCGGCACCCGCACGGCGGCGATCACGGGCGCATACGTCGCTCTGGCGGACGCGATCGAGTGGGGCCGCGACAAGAAGTTCATCGGCAGGAACGCCAAGCCGCTGCTCGACTCCGTCGCGGCCGTCTCGGTCGGCATCGTCGATGGCGAGCCGATGCTGGACCTCGCCTACGTCGAGGACGTGCGCGCGGAGACCGACATGAACGTCGTCGTGACCGGCCGCGGGCTGTTCGTCGAAGTGCAGGGCACCGCCGAGGGGGCGCCGTTCGACAAGCGCGAGCTCGATGCCCTGCTCGACCTCGGGGTCGCCGGCTGCGCCGACCTCACGGGCCATCAGCTGACGGCTCTCGCCGGGGAGTGAGCGTGCGCGTCGTCCTGGCCACCCACAATCCCCACAAGGTCGCCGAGTTCGCCCAGATCGTCGCCCGCGCGCGCCCCGATCTCGAGGTCGTCGGCTATGACGGCCCCGAACCCGTCGAGGACGGCGTCACCTTCGCCGAGAATGCGCTCATCAAGGCCCGCGCCGCGGCCGAGCACACCGGCCTCACCGCGCTCGCCGACGACTCCGGCATCTGCGTCGATGTGCTCGGGGGATCGCCGGGCGTCTTCTCGGCGTACTGGGCCGGTCAGAAGAAGGACGCCGGAGCGAACCTCGAGCTGCTGCTCGACCAGCTCGCGGACATCGCCGATCACCATCGCGCGGCGCAGTTCGTGTCGACGATCGCGCTGGTGACGCCGGACGGCGACGAGCACGTCGTCCAGGGCATCTGGCCGGGGCGGCTCGCCCGAGCCGCTTCCGGCGAGGGCGGCTTCGGCTACGACCCGATCTTCGTTCCGGACGGACAGGAGGGCACTCCCCGCAGCGTGGGCGAGTTCACGCCCGAGGAGAAGCAGTCGCAGTCGCATCGGGCCCGGGCCTTCGAGGCCCTCATCCCGCTGCTCGAGGCGCTCTGAGCCGCCGCAGGCGGACGCGCTGTCGCAACTGAGAATCGTCACCATTCCCGACTGGCGGAATTCGCCTCTGACGGCCGATTCCGCTCGTACGCTGGAGGCATGCACGACCACGCCCACACCCCCGGGATCCGAGGAGCGAGCAGCCGGAAGCTGCTGACGATCTCGCTGTGCCTGACGGCCACGATCATGGTCGTGCAGGTCGTCGGAGCCTGGCTCACCGGATCCCTCGCCCTGCTCGCCGACGCCGCCCACATGTTCACGGACGCCTCGGCTCTCGTCATCGCGCTCATCGCCAGCGTGGTCGCGGCGCGCCCGGCCGACGACCGGCGCACCTTCGGCTACCAGCGCGCCGAGGTGTTCGGTGCGCTGATCAACGCGATCATCCTCATCGTCCTGGCGGCGATCGTCGCCGTCGAGGGCGTGTCCCGCCTGCTGCAGCCCGCCGAGACCGAGGTCGCCGGGCCCCTGATGCTCGTCGTCGCGGTCGTCGGTCTGCTCGCCAACGGCGTCGCGATGTGGCTGCTGAGCGCCGCGCAGCGCACGAGCATCAACGTGCGCGGCGCCTACCTCGAGGTCCTGGGAGATCTCATCGGATCGGCCGCGGTCATCGTGGCCGCCGTCGTCATCATCGCGACGGGGTGGATGCCCGCCGACGCGATCGCATCGTTGTTCATCGCGGCCATGATCATCCCGCGGGCGGTGACCCTGCTGCGCGAAGTGGTGTCTGTGCTGGCGGAGTCCGCCCCGAAGGGGATGACGGTCGCCGACATCCGCACCCATCTGCTGGCCATGGACGGCGTCACCGGGGTGCACGATGTGCACGTCTGGCAGCTCACGCGCGGCGCGCCGGTGTTCACGGCGCACGTGAGCGCCGATCCGCGCGTGCTCGCGACAGGCGGGTCGGCGGCACTGCTCGCACGGCTGCAGGACTGCCTGGCCGATCACTTCGACGTCGAGCACTCCACGTTCCAGATCGAGCCGTCCGATTCTTCGCACTGCGAGCAGACCCACGCGTGAGCCCTCTTAGACGCGTCCCCTAGTCTGAGGGGATGCCCGAACGCCGCCGCCTGCTCGATTTCCGTGCCCTGCGGCGGTCGGACGGAGCGCTGCTGCTCGTCCTGTTCCTGCTCGTCGACGCAGCGATCGTGGCGCTGCACCTGTCGCTGAAGGTCTTCGGCACGCCCGCGGGGGAGGCCTTCGATCTCGGCGTCGACCGCTCCTACGGCGAGATGCTGATGTACGTCAAGCTCGGCTGGATCACGGTCCTGGGCATCCTGCTGGCTCGACGACGACGGACGGCCGTGTTCGGGGCGATCGCCGCCGGCAGCCTCCTGCTCCTGCTCGAGGACGCGCTGATCCTGCACGAGCGGATCGGGTGGCATCTCAACGAGGGCGTCCTCGACGCGCTGCCCGCGCTCGCCGGACTCGGCATCCTGTCGGTCCAGTTGGGCGAGCTGCTGTGGCTCGGCGTGGTCGGCGTGACGATCGTCGTGCTGTTCGTCGTGTCGTTCCTGCGGGCCGGCCCCGTGGATCGTCGGGACGCTCTGAGCATCGCCGTGTTCTTCGTCGCCGTGGGCTTCTTCGCGCTCGTCGTGGACACCGCGCACAGCCTGTTCGCGCTCGGTTCGCCGGGCGATCTGTTCTTCACCGTGCTCGAAGACGGCGGCGAACTCATCGCGCTCACGCCCGCCGTCGCCCTGGCCTTCGCGTTCGCCGCCGAGAGCGCGAGCACACCGGACCAGGATCAGGACTCGACGACGATCTCGTCCACGCGCTTGTCCGGTCTCAGGCCCCGCCAGCGCGCGTGACGCAGGATGCCGTCCGGGGTCCAGTTCGCGAACTCCACCTCGCCGACGAGCTCGGGACGCACCCACAGCGCATCCGAGGCGTCCGGACCCGGAACGCCCTCGACCTGTCGCTTCGCCACGCGCAGCGGATCGAGACGGGACGTGAGGTCGCGCAGGATGCGATCGGTGAACCCGCTGCCGACCCGGCCGATGTAGCGCAGCGCCCCGTTCTCCGGGATCGCGAGCAGCAGCGACCCGATCGATCCTGAACGGTTCCCCTTCCCGGGGCGGATGCCGGCGATGACGACCTCCTGCGTGCGCGTGTTCTTGATCTTCAGCCAGGAGCCCGAGCGCGTCCCCGGGCGGTACGTCGAACGGGCGTCCTTGACGACGACGCCCTCGAGTCCGAGATCCTGACTCGTCTGCAGCGCGGCGTCGATGTCATCGAAGACGGGCGGCACGACGACGGGTCCGTCGGCGCTCTCGGCCAGCGTCTCCAGGAGCCGGCGGCGATCGCGCAGCGGAGTGCGGGTGAGGTCGTGCCCCTCCAGGCGGAGCAGGTCGAACAGGTGATAGGCGATCGGGGTGCGGACGACCTCGCGTTCGATGTCGCGCGGCTTCGTCAGGTGCATCCGGTTCTGAAGGCGCGTGAAGCTCGGGCGGCCGGAGGAGTCCATCGCGACGATCTCGCCGTCGACGATCGCCTCCGAGACGGCCAGGTGCGGTGCACCGTCGGCCGTGAGCTCCGGGTAGCGGGCGGTGATGTCCGTGCCGCTGCGGGCATACAGGCGCATCCGTCCCTCCTGCCACACGCCGAGCGCCCGGATGCCGTCCCACTTGATCTCCGCCCACGCCGAGCCGAGTCCCCGTGCGAGCCCGGCGGTGCCGTTCTCGGCGAGCATCGGCTCGGGGGCGGTCGTGCTCTCGGCGACGGTCATGGTCTCGGCGACGGTCATGGTCTCGGCGACGGGTTCGGGATCGGTGGCCGTCGCCTTCGGTTGCGCTGGGGGGACGGCAGCCCCGGCATCCGGAGCGTCTGATCCCTCTGGCCCGGACGCCGGGGGAGCGGGATGCCGCGGTGCGGGATGCGCCGTGGCGTCCTTCATGCGGTGCAGCAGCCAGGAGGACTTCTCCCCGCTGCCCTCCGTGCGGATGAGCGCCAGACGAGCCCGCCCGAGCGGACCTCGTCCGCGGAACGTGGCGATCACCTCGTCGTCCCGCCATTTCTCGATGTCGACGGTCCCGGTGTCCCAGATGCTCATGCGCCCCGCGCCGTACTGTCCGTGCGGGATGTCGCCCTGGAACTCCAGGTACTCCAGCGGGTGGGGCTCGGTCATGACCGCGAGGTGATTGCGATCGCTGCGCTCCGGGACGCCCTTCGGAACCGCCCAGCTGACGAGGACCCCGTCGCGCTCGATGCGCAGGTCGTAGTGCAGGCGTCGTGCATGGTGCTCCTGGATGACGAAACGGGGCAGCGCACCGGGCGGCGACGGTTCGACGGCGTGCAGTTCCGGCATCGGCTCCGGAGTGCGCCCGGCTGTTCGCTTGGAGAGGTAGGGGGCGAGCTGTCCCGCCGAAGCGGCATTCGCGAAGGCGGACAGGGGATCGACGCCGTCGGCGATGCGCGCCAGCACCTCGTCCAGCTCGAGGTGACGCAGAGCGGGGTCCGCCAGCTCCTCCCACGTCCGCGGCGCGGCGACCGTCGGCCGCTCCCGACCCCGCAGCGAGTAGGGCGAGATGGTCGTCTTCGATGCGTTGTTCTGGCTCCAGTCCAGGAACACCTTGCCGCCGCGCGCGGCCTTCGCCATGACGCTCGTGGCGATGTCCGGATGATCGGCCTCGATTGCGCGGGCGAGCTCCCGCGCGAGAGCGGAGACCTGATCGCTCGTCTGGGTGCCGTCCAGCCGCGAATACAGATGGATGCCCTTGCTGCCGCTGGTGACCGGCACCGGCTCGAGACCGATGTCGGTGAGGATGTCGCGTGCGAGGCCCGCCACGTGCGCGCAGGCGGCGAGGTCCGCGCCCGGTCCCGGGTCGAGATCGATCACCAGGCGGTCGGGGAGCCCTCGTCCTCCGTCCGGGGCGAAGCGCCATTGCGGCACGTGCAGCTCGATCGCGGCGATCTGCGCGAACCACACGAGGGAAGGGAGGTCCTCGATCAGCGGATAGTCCTTCGGGCCGTCCGAGTGCTCGATGCTCCGACGTGCGACCCAGTCGGGAGTGCCCTGCTCGATCTGCTTGGTGAAGAACGCATCGGCCGGGGCTTCCGCCGTACCGACGCCCTCGACCCAGCGCTTGCGCGTCACGGGTCTGCCGGACAGCAGCGGCAGCATCCGCGGCGCGACGGCTGAGTAGTAGGCGATCATCTCGCCCTTCGTCGTGCCCGTGGCCGGGTAGAGGACCTTGTCGAGGTTCGTCAGGCGCACGCGGCGACCGTCGACCTCGACGATCTGCGCGTTGCTGGGCATGCCGAAAGCGTAGCCGCAAGCCCCTGGCACCGACGGGCCATTGCAGTGTTCACTGGTGTCATGAGGTCGATCTGGAAAGGCGCCCTGACGTTCGGGCTCGTGAACGTCCCGGTGAAGGTGTACTCCGCCACCGAGGACCACGACGTGCCGCTGCATCAGGTGCACGATGAGGACGGCGGACGCATCCGCTACAAGCGGACCTGCGAGGTGTGCGGCGAGGTGGTGCCGTACCAGAACATCGATCGCGCCTACGAGGAGGACGGCCAGCGCGTCGTGCTGACGAAGGACGATCTCGACGCCCTCCCGGCGGAGCGCAGCCGCGAGATCGACGTCGTGGAGTTCGTCCCGAGCGAGCAGGTCGACCTGCTCACCCTCGACAAGGCGTACTACCTGGAACCGGACTCGAAGTCCCCGAAGGCATACGTGCTGCTGCGCAAGACCCTGGAGCAGACCGACCGGACGGCGATCGTGCGATTCACGCTGCGTCAGAAGACCCGTCTCGCGGCGCTGCGCGTGCGAGGGGACGTGCTCGTGCTGCAGACCCTGCTGTGGGCCGACGAGGTCCGCGAGGCGTCGTTCGACTCGCTGGATGAGGACGTGAAGATCTCGAAGAAGGAGCTCGAGCTCTCGGCGAGCCTCGTCGACAGCTATTCGAGCGACTTCGACCCCGAGGCGTTCGTCGACGAGTACCAGAAGGAGCTGCGCACGCTCATCGACGCGAAGATCGAGGCCGGAGACACGTTCGACGTCGCCGAGACCTTCGGCGAGGAGGGCGAGGAGGCGGCCAAGGGAGGCGAGGTCATCGACCTCATGGAGGCGCTGCGCGCCAGCGTCGAGAAGTCCCGCGCCAAGAAGCGCGACGCGGGCTGAGCCCTGGTGAGGACGTCGGCGTCAGTGCTTGCCGTCGCCGTCCAGGTCGGGAGCGCGGTCGAACACCTCGGGGTTCAGGCTGAGCTGGGCAGCCTCTGCGGCATCCGTGTCGGGGTCGCCGCCGGCGGCCAGCTCCTTGCGGACCTTCCGACGCTCGGAGAAGTAGTGCCAGAGGGTGACCAGGGCCGTCCCCCCGACCGCGACGAGCAGGATGAGGTCGATGTATTCGGTGACGAGGTCACGCACCCAGGGGATGTAGGCGATCAGGTAACCGACCATGGTGAGTCCGAAACCCCAGATCATGGCACCGATGAGGTTGTACAGCGAGTACCGGCGCCAGGGCATGTGTCCGACGCCGGCGGCCACGGGTGCGAAGGTGCGCACGATCGGCACGAAGCGCGCGAGGATCACCGTCAGCCCGCCGTAGCGCTCGAAGAAGGCATTCGTGCGCTCGACGTTCTTCCTGCTGAACAGTCCCGATTCCTTGCGCTCGAAGACGGCCGGTCCGCCCTTGTGGCCGATCAGATAGCCGACTTCACCGCCGACGAACGCCGCCAACGCGATCAGGAGCGACACGAACCAGATGTTGACCCCGAACACATTGCTGGTGTGCGTGAGCAGACCGGCGATGATCAGCAACGTGTCGCCCGGGAGGAGGAAGCCGACGAGAAGCCCGGTCTCGGCGAAGATGATGAAGCACACGACGAGCAGGGCCCAGGGGCCCGCGGCGCCGATGATCGTGGCGGGGTCGAGCCAGGGGATGAGCGCGATGTGATGCATGGTGTCCCGTCGTGCGGATCGATCGGCGGTCGAGTGCGCGTGTGCGCACTCCGTGTGCGGAAGGTGGGACCTGAGTCCCACCGGCCCCCTCCACGCGCCTCTGCGCGGCGCGCGGAGCCTCCGGGCCGGCGGGGCCCGGCGCTGCAAGGAGCCGGTCTACTGCGTGAGCGCCGACGCCGCGATCTTCGGACCACGGCCTCGCCGCTCGTGCGGAAGGTGGGACTTGAACCCACACGCCCGAGGGCACAGGAACCTAAATCCTGCGTGTCTGCCAGTTTCACCACTCCCGCGCTGAGCGTTGCCAGTCTAGCCGCGGCACCGGGATCCGCGCTGGCGGGTCAGCCGCCGCGATCCGTTCGGGGTTTCCGGAATCATCCGCCCAGCAGAGCGGCGATCTCGTGGAACCCGCGATCGCGGGCGTGATCGAGCGCCGTGCGTCCCTCCGCATCCCGGATTCCGGGATCCGCGCCGGCCTCGAGCAGCAGGCGCACGATCTCCTGCTGGGCGGCACCGCCGTCCCCGAACACGACGGCCTCGAGCAACGCCGTCCACCCGTTGAGGTTCACGCGGTCCAGGTCGATGTCCAGTTGGACGGCCCGGCGGACGTAGTCGACGTGACCGCGTTCGGATGCCGGATGGACGGGCGTTCCCCCGCGCCGGTTCGGGATGGTGAGATCCGGTCGGCCGGGGAGCAGCGCCTCCAGCATCGCGACGCTGCCGGTGACGCCGGTCATCACCCATGGTGTGTCCCGCCGGGCGTCGAGGGCGTCCGGATCGGCGCCCATCGCCACGAGGAGTCGGGCGAGCGCGACGTGATCCGCGAGCACGGCCAGCATGAGCGGGGTGCGCTGGTCGGCGTCCCGCGTCTCGAGGCCGGCGCCGGCGCGGATCGCGAGGGCTGCGGCATCCGCGTCCCCGGCCTCGGCGGCTGCCCGCAGAGCCGCGTCCGGATCGGTCGGCTCCGGCGACGACAGCGCCCGCTCGAGCGTGCGCCGGGCGGTGTCGTGCCCACGCTGCCTGGCCATCTCGAACGGGGTGAGGCCCTCGGATCCGGACGCACGATCGAGCTGCGCGCCGCCGGCCACCAGAGCGCGCACGGTCAGGGCGTACTCCGCGGTGTCGTCGCCGAGCCAGATCGCCTCGTGGAGGGCCTGGTATCCGATTCGGTTCACGTGGTCGCGGTCGATGCCCGCCTGCAGCAGTGCTCCGACGACATAGCCGTGCCCGCGCTCCGCAGCGCGGATCAGGCCCGTCCCGTTCCAGCTGTCGGTGGCGGTGATGTCGGCGCCTTCGGCGAGAGCCAGATGCAGCAGGTCGAGGTGACCCTCGCTCGTCGCGACGAGGAACGCGGACTGCTGCGTGTCGTCCTGCGCGTTCACGTCGGCGCCGTCGTCGATCAGCCGGGTCGCGCGTTCGACGTCGTCCGCCCACGCCGCGGCGATGAGCGCTTCGTCGATCGGACGGAGCGCCGGCGGTGGCGACGCCTCGCCGGCAGGGGTCGGGTCCGCATCCGGGGTCTGCGCCGTGCAGGCGACGAGCGCGACGGATGCGGTCGCGGCGACGGCGAGCAGGAACGGGGTGCGGCGCATGAGGACCTCCGGGATCGGCGTCCTTCGATCGTGGCGCGCCGCCGACAGGCGCGCATCGTCCACTCGGCGCCGGCTCGATGGCCGATCGGATGATGCGCTGCCCGAGCCTGTGGATAACTTCCGAGGCCGCTGACGGATTCCTGACAGGATGCTCGCGTGAGCCAGCCAGCATCCGTCGTCGCCGAGCGCGTGCGACGGCGACTGCGCGCCGAGCGCACCGATCCGTCCGTGGACCCGGTCGAGGCTCGTCGTGTCGCGCAGGCCGAGGTGCGCCGGCACAACGATCTCGCGCTGTCCCGCGGCGAGGCCATGGTGGACGACGAGAGCGCGCTGGTGCGAGAGGTGCTCGCATCCGTGCACGGCTACGGACCGCTCCAGCCCCTTCTCGAGGACGACACCATCGAGGAGATCTGGATCAATGCTGCGGATCGGGTGCATGTCGCCCGGGGCGGCGTCGCCGAGCGGGTGCCGGTGCGGCTGTCCGACGCCGAGATCCGCGACCTGGTCGAGCGGATGCTGCAGACCACCGGGCGCCGCGTCGACGTCAGTCAGCCGTTCGTGGACGCCTCGCTGCCGGACGGTTCGCGCCTGCACGTGGCGATCGCCGACGTGGTGCGGGGCGGCTGGGCGGTGAACATCCGGAAGTTCCTGCCTCGGTACCGGACGCTGGATGCGCTCGTCGCCCAGGGGATGATGCGGCCGGACGTCGCGGATCTGCTCCGTCAGACGATGCGCACCGGCCGGAGCGTCCTCGTTTCCGGCGCGACGCATGCCGGCAAGACGACGCTCCTCGGCGCTCTGCTGGCGTCGTGCGCGGACGAGCAGCGCATCATCACGGCGGAGGAGACGTTCGAGCTCGCCGTGGACGGCCCCGATGTGGTCGCCCTCCAGGGTCGGCAGGCCGGCCTCGAGGGCGTCGGGGAGATCACGCTGCGACGGCTCGTCAAGGAGGCGCTGCGCATGCGGCCGGATCGGCTCGTGATCGGCGAGGTGCGCGATGCCGAGGCGCTCGACCTCGTGCTGGCGCTCAACACGGGTGTGCCCGGTGCAGCCACGATCCACGCCAACTCGGCGGCGGAGGCCCTCGAGAAGCTCAGCATCCTGCCTCTTCTGGCCGGACGCAACATCGACCGCTCCTTCATCGCTCCCGCGATCGCGTCGTCGATCGCCTTCGTCGTGCACTGCGCGCGGGATGCAGGCGGCGAGCGGCGCGTCACCGAGGTCCTCGCACCCACCGGAGAGGTCGTCGAAGGGCGGATCCTCACCCGGGCCGTGCTGCGCGCGGAGGTGCACGCATGACCCTGCTGCTCGGAGTCGCGCTCGCCGCGGGACTGCTGCTGTGCGCGTCGCCGTGGCTGTGGCCGCCGCGTGAGCGCCCGGCGGAACCCGCCCCGCGCCGCGGAGCGCTGACCCGCCTGCTCGAGGAGGCCGGTCTCGGCGGTGTGCGGGCGCGGACCCTCGGGATCGTCATGCTGGCCGCCGCCGTGGTCGCGGCCAGCGGGGTGTGGCTGCTGACCGGGCTCGCGGCCCTCGCCCTCGTCGGCGCCGCGGCCGCCGCCGCGGCGCCGGTCGCCTACCTGCGGGGCAGGCGTCTGCGCCTGCGCAAGGCGCGGCGGCAGCTGTGGCCTGATGTGTGCGATCTGCTCATCGCCGCGATCCGGGTGGGGCTGTCGCTCCCGGACGCCGTGGCGGGCCTCGCGGAGTCCGCGCCGGTCGCCGTGCGACCCGCCTTCGCCGTGTTCGCGCGCGACCTGCGCGCGACCGGCCGCTTCGAGACGAGCCTCGACCGACTGAAGGCCACGCTCGCCGACCCCATCGCCGATCGGATCATCGAGACGCTGCGGATGGCGCGCCAGGTGGGTGGAACCGATCTGACGGGGGTGCTGAGGGCGCTGTCGTCCTCGGTGAGGGCGGACGCGGCTCTGCGCGGAGAGGTCGAGGCGAAGCAGTCCTGGATCCACGGCGCCGCCGTCCTCGGGGCCGTGGCGCCGTGGGTGATCCTCGCCCTGCTGGCGATGCGTCCGGAGGGCGCCGAGGCGTACGGCACGCCCGAGGGCGTGCTCGTCATCGTCAGCGGGGCCGTCGTCACGGTCGTCGCGTTCCGCATCATGATCCGGATCGGACGCCTGCCCGAACCCAAGCGGTGGTTCGGATGACCGCGATCACCGACATCGCGATCGCGGTTCTGCTCGGCGGCCTGCTCGCCGCCGGCATCCTGTTCGTGCTGGCGTCCCTGCCGCGGTGGCGTGCCGCGTCGTTGAGCGTGCGGATCGCGCCCTACGTGCGCGACGTCGTGCCGGATGCGCTCCTGCCGCGCGGGATCCTGCCGAGCGCCGGTGCGCTCTCCGCCAGCGGCCGATCGGCGTGGGACCGTGCGCGCGACGCGTTCGATCGCCTGCTGGGCGGGGGAGACGCCCTGCGGATGCGGCTCGCGCAGGCCGGCAGCCCTCTCGAGCCCGGCGCCTTCCGCGGTCGGCAGCTCGGCTGGGGTCTCGCGGGGGCCGCGGCGGGCGCTCTCGTCGTCATCGCGCTCGCTGTGAGCGGCCGGATGACGGCGCCGGCGGCACTCCTTCCCGTGCTGGGCGGGGCCGCCGCGGCGATCGGCTACGACATGCTGCTCACCACGCGTGCCCGGGCCCGGATGACCCGGCTCAGCGAAGAACTGCCGACCACTCTCGAGTTCCTCGCGCTGTGCCTGTCGGCGGGGGAGGGGCTTCTCGACGCGATCCGGCGCGTCGCCGGCGTCGGCTCGGGGGAGCTCACCGAGGAGCTGCGCCACGTCGTCCTCGCGGTCAACACGGGCTCGCCGCTCGCCGACGCGCTCGGCGAGATGTCCGCCCGGCTGCAGCTGCCCGGACTGTCGCGCGCGGTCGATCAGGTGATCGCTGCTCTGGAGCACGGGGCGCCGCTGGCCGCCGTCCTCCACGCGCAGGCGGCGGATGCCCGCGAGGACGCGAAGCGCGGACTGATCGAGCAGGCCGGCCGCAAGGAGATCCTCATGCTCCTGCCCCTCGTCTTCCTGATCCTTCCCCTGTCCGTCCTGTTCGCGATCTTCCCCGGCCTCTTCATCCTCCGGCTCGGCCTCGGCTGAGCCGCGACCCATCCGATACGAAAGGAACCGACATGACCCGATTGCGACAGTGGCGCGCCCGACTGGATGCACAGGCCCGCGCGCTCGTCGAGGACGAGACCGGCGACGTGCCCGGCTGGGTGCTCGTGACCTTGATGACCGCGGGCCTCGTGGTGCTCATCTGGGCGGTCGCCGGCCCGGCGCTCACCTCGCTGTTCGAACAGGCGATCGCCCGGGTCTCCGGAATCTGAGCCGTGTCCTGGCGGGTCGTGCGCGATGAGCGCGGGTCGAGTCCGGTCGAGTTCGTTCTCGTCGGCTCCCTCCTCACCGTGCTCACGCTCGCCGTGCTGCAGCTGGGCCTGGCGATGTACGTCCGGAACGTCGTGCACGACGCGGCCGCCGAGGGCGCGCACTATGCCGCGCTCGCCGACACCGGTCCGGAGGCCGGCGCCGCGCGCGCCGCCTCGGTCATCACGACCGCGGTGGGAAGCGACTACGCCGAGGACATCACCGTGTCCCGGCGCTCGGAGTCCGGACACGAGGCCGTGGTCGTGCGCGTGCGCACCACGCTGCCGGTGCTCGGGCTGATCGGAATCCCGTTCGGGCTGGAGGTGGAGGCGGATGCGCCGCTGGAATCGCTGGGCGAGGGACGATGAGGGCTCGGCCGCGCTCGAGTTCATCGTCGTCGGCGTGATCCTGCTCGTCCCGCTGGTGTACCTCGTGCTGACGCTCGGTGCCGTGCAGGAGCAGACCCTGGGCGTCGAAGCGGCGGCCCGTCACTCCGCCCGTGCGATGGGCCAGGCCCCGGATGCTGGAACGGCCGCAGCTCGCAGCGAAGCGATTCTGACGAGCGTGGTCGAGGAGTACGGCATGGATCCGGCATCCGTGCAGGTGTCGATCTCGTGCCGGCCGGCATCCGCGGAGTGCCCGGCGCCGGGCGCGACCGTGATCGTGACGGTCGCGACGCGGGTGTCCCTGCCGTTCGTCCCGCCCGTTCTCGGCCTCGACACGATCGCGTCGATCCCTGTCGAGGCGCAGGCGGCGCAGAAGATGTCGCGGTTGTGGGGCTCCGGGTGAGGCGCGTGCGTGCGATCGCGGCGGACGAGGACGGCAGCATCCTGCCGTTGATCCTGGGATACGTCGTGCTGGCGATCGCCGTGGTGTTCGCGTGCGTGTGCGCGACCGACCTGTACATCGCGCAGAAGCGCCTGGACTCGCTGGCGGATGCCGCGGCGCTCGCGGGCTCCGACGGCTTCACGCTCGTCGTCGAGGGAGAGGACGTCCGCGCCGAGATCACCGGCGACGGGGTCCTCGAGCAGGCGGAGGCCGTCGTCGCGGCGATGCCCGGCGGGGCGAGGCTCGTCTCCGCCGATGCGCCGGACGGCGTCACGGCCAGGGTGACGGTCGCGGGCACGTGGCATCCGCCGCTGTTCTCGCCCTTCGTCCCCGACGGCGTCGAGCTGCAGGCGACCGCGACGAGCCGCACCGCCCTGCAGTAGTTTCAGTCCCGCTGCCGTGGGCTGAACCGGGGGATCCAGCGCAGGAACCCGAGGGCACCGACCAGCCCGACCACGCCCATGAGCCCGGTCGCGACCGACAGGGACGCCACGGCCGTCACGCCCGACACGATGAGCGGAGCGACGGCGCCCCCGGCATCCGTCAGCGTCCGCCAGGACCCGAGGAACGCCGCGGGCTCGGTCTTGGGGGCGACATCGGCTCCCAGGGTCAGCAGGATGCCGCTGGACAGCCCGTTGCCGACGCCCAGCACGGCCGCCAGCATCCCGAACCACAGCACAGCGGCGTCGCCGTCGTGCGTGAACGACAGCACGAGGAATCCGCTGCCCATCAGCACCATCGCGGGCATGGCCGCCCACAGCCTCCCGAACCGGTCCATGACCTGCCCGCTCGCGTAGAACAGCGCGAAGTCGATCGCCCCGGAGACGCCGACGACGAGAGCGATGGTCTGGGCATCCAGGCCGAGCGACACGCCCCACAGCGGCAGCACGACCTGCCGGGCCGAGCGGACGGCCGACAGGGATGCCGCGGCCAGCCCGAGCCGGCCGAGCACCCCGCGGTGGTGCCACATGGTGCGGAACACCCCGGCCCGCTCGATCGTCGGAATCGATCCCGAGACGGCCTCGCCGGTGTCCTCCGCGAGGGTGCCGTTCGCGACCGGCGTGGTCTTCTCCGGATCCGGCCCGAACAGCACGAGCACGACCATGACCGCGAGGCACGCGAGGAAGAACCAGATGGCGGCGACCTCGTCCGCGAAGATCTGCAGCAGGGCCGCCGTGACGAACGGACCGATGAACACGCCCAGGCGGAAGCTGCCACCCAGCAGCGACAGGGCTCGGGCCCGGAAGTCGACGGGCACGCGCGTCGTCATGAACGCATGCCGGGCGAGCCCGAACGCGGCAGCGCAGAACCCGAGCAGGAACACGGCCGCGGCGAACACACCGAGCGAGGGCGACAGGATCATCCCGATCACGGCGACCATCGACACCAGCCCGGCGATCACCATCGTGAACCGTTCGCCGATGCGGGCCACAGCCCAGCCGGCCGGGAGGTTGCCGCACAGCTGGCCGACCACGAGGGCCGAGGCGACCAGCGCGGCCGAGGCGACGTCGGCCCCCATGTTCGCCGCGATCACCGGGATCAGCGGGAGCACAGCACCTTCACCGAGGGAGAAGAGGATGGTCGGCAGGTACACCATCGGCCCGAACCGCCTCAGGACCGTGGACGCGCTGCTCATCGCCGCCACTCTACTCGCGCGCTGCCCGGCGGCCCTTCGCCGCGGCGCGAAGCAGGATAGGCTGAGGTGTCATGCTCGAACTCGATCTCTCCGCCGAAATCCAGGCGCTCAGGCAAACCTTCGGCGACATCAGCGAGGTCGTCGATGTCTCCCGTCTCCGCGAGGACATCGCGCGGCTCAGTGAAGAGGCGGGTGCGCCGGATCTCTGGGACGACACCGAGCGCGCTCAGAAGGTGACCAGCGCCCTCAGCCATCGCCAGTCCGAGCTCGCGCGCATCACCGGCATCGCGCAGCGCCTCGACGATCTCGAGGTCCTCGTGGATCTCGCCAACGAGATGGGCGACGAGGACTCCGCGCTCGAGGCGCGCAACGAGCTCTCCGCGCTCACGGAGATCATCAACCAGCTCGAGGTGCAGACCCTGTTGGACGGCGAGTACGACGAGCGCGCGGCCATCATCACCATCCGCTCCGGTGCGGGAGGCGACGACGCCACCGACTTCGCCGAGATGCTCCTGCGCATGTACCTGCGCTGGGCCGAGCAGCACAAGTATCCGGTCAAGGTCATGGACACGTCCTACGCCGAGGGCGCCGGGATCAAGTCGGCCACCTTCGAGGTCGACGCCCCGTACGCGTTCGGCACGCTCTCGGTCGAGGCCGGCACTCACCGCCTCGCCCGGATCAGCCCGTTCGGCTCCGCCGACAAGCGCCAGACCTCCTTCGCCGCCGTCGAGGTCATCCCGCTCATGGAGGAGGCCACCGAGGTCGACATCCCCGAGGCGGACATCCGCGTCGACGTGTTCCGTTCCTCGGGCCCCGGCGGCCAGTCGGTCAACACGACCGACTCAGCCGTGCGCATCACGCACCTTCCGACGGGCATCGTCGTGTCGATGCAGAACGAGAAGTCGCAGATCCAGAACCGTGCCGCCGCCATGCGCGTGCTCCAGACCCGCCTGCTGCTGCTGCAGAAGGAGGAGGAGGCGGCCAAGAAGAAGGAGCTCGCCGGCAACATCACGGCGAGCTGGGGCGACCAGATGCGCTCGTACTTCCTCTACGGCCAGCAGCTCGTGAAGGACCTGCGCACCGGCTACGAGTCCGGAAACCCCGCCTCGGTGTTCGACGGGGACCTGGACGGCTTCATCTCGGCGGGCATCCGCTGGCGCAAGCGCAAGGATGACGACGACTGACACGTCGCCGACGAAGCGGCCCCCGGTGATCCACCGGGGGCCGCTTCGTCGTCTCAGGGCGCTGCTACTGCACCGCCACGAACACCTCGTCCGCGAACATCCCCGGCGTGACGCGGAGCAGTCCGTCATCTCCCACCGGCACCTCGAGGACGATGTTCCCGGTCGCCGAGGCATCCGTGTACAGCTCCTGCAGACCGATCGCGGGCTCCGGCGGCACCGCCAGAGAGTCGGCGCTCGAGATCACCTCTCCGGTGCTCGTGACGTAGTCGATCATCGCCATGAGCGCGTAGCCGGACTCGTCTCCGGTGTAGGTCACGGTGGCGTTCACGACGGCGTAGGCGTAGCCCTCTGCAGGCTGCTCGTTGAACTGGTTGGCAGCGAGGACGTCCGCCGTCGCGTCCAGCGCGACGCTGTTGATGACCACGTCGTACTCCTCGCCCGAGATCGTGCTGCCCAGGGCGGCCGGGTTCTCGCGGCTTCCGACCTCGTCGGAGTCGCCCGCGTCGGAGTCATCCGTGTCGGCGTCGTCGGCATCGTCGACGGGACCCTCCGTGACGGACGAGTCGGTGAACTCGTCGAACGCCTCCTGCGCGGTCGCGAACAGCAGGCTGAAGAACACGATCGCCCCCACGATCGCGCCGACGACGGCGAGGATCAGACCCGTGATCGCAGGCCATTTCGCGCCCTTGAGGAAGAGGGCGACGATCGACAGGATGAGCCCGATCGGCAGAAGCACCCAACCGACGACGAGTGCACCGGGGATGCACGCGAAGATGAATCCGATCACGGAGACGGCCAGCGCGATCCACGCGAGCACGTGCGGCTTCTTCTTCGGAGCGGTTTCCGCAGGCGCCGCGGCGGGGTAGGCCTGCGCGGGTGCGGCGGCCGGGGCCGCGGGCGCGGCGTACGGCGGCAGGCCGCCGTCGGGCGAAGCCGGGATCGTCGGCGGCGCGAACGCCGGCGCGTCGGCCGGCTGAGCCGGCGCCGCAGCCGCGGGCGTCAGCCCGGCATCCGTGCCCGTGGCGGTCTCGGCAGCCGGAGCGAAGTGCTCCGTCCACTGCGTGCCGTCCCACCAGCGCTGACGGCCCGAACCGTCGTCGTACCAGCCTGCAGGGGTGCTCATGTCTCCTCGAGTTCTCGCGCCGGTTGCTGTGCGCGGCACGGACGCAGGGCTCGCCCCTCCCGGGCGCCCTCCCTCATCTATACCAGTCCTATGAGACATCTGTGAGTGCGGGCGAGCGCGCCCCGGGAGGGGTGTCGCTCGCGGGGCGCGCGCTCCTCGCGCTTAGGCTCGTAGCGCCATGATTCGGTTCGAGAACGTCACCAAACGCTATCGGGGCACCAAACGCCCTGCCCTGTCGGGGGTCGACTTCGAAGTGCAGCGCGGGGAGTTCGTCTTCCTCGTCGGCGCCTCGGGCTCCGGCAAGTCGACCTGCCTGCGCCTCATCCTGCGCGAGGAGGTTCCGACCACGGGTCGCGTCGCCGTCCTCGGCCGCGACCTCCGTTCGCTCGCGAACCGCAAGGTGCCGTACTTCCGGCGCCACATCGGCTCCGTCTTCCAGGACTTCCGGCTGCTGCCGTCCAAGACCGTGTACCAGAACGTCGCGTTCACGCTCCAGGTGACCGGTTCGTCGCGCGGCTTCATCCAGCAGGCGGTGCCGGAGGCGCTGGCCCTGGTGGGTCTGGACGGCAAGCAGAAGCGGATGCCGCATGAGCTGTCGGGTGGTGAGCAGCAGCGCGTCGCGATCGCGCGCGCCATCGTGAACCGGCCGCAGGTGCTTCTCGCGGACGAGCCGACCGGAAACCTCGACCCCGCCACCTCGGTGGGCATCATGCAGCTGCTCGCCCGCATCAACGCCGGCGGGACGACCGTGCTCATGGCGACGCACGAGGCGGCGTTCGTCGACCAGATGCAGCGTCGCGTGATCGAGCTGCGCGACGGCGAGATGGTCCGCGACGAGGTGCACGGCGGATACGGCGACACCTCCGCGATCCCGCTGCTGACGCCTGAGCAGGAGCGCGGCGCGGCCGCGGCCGCGGCCCTCACCGCCGTGCAGGAGGTCCAGCGGGAGACGGCGTCGATCCCGCCGCTGGATTCGGCCACGATCGCGCGGATGCAGGAGGCCAAGGGACGCGCCGCCGCGACCCCGGCACTGACGACGCCGCCCGCTGCGGGCGCAGGGGCCGCACAGGCGCCCGTCTCCGCGGCATCCGGTGACACCGGCCCGACGCCCGAGACGCCCCGCACCCACCCGATCGCCCTCCCCGAGGTCGACATCGCCGAGGTGGGGGTGGCTGATCGTCTCGGGCTCGTGGACAAGGACGACGACGAAGTGGGGCCGACATCATGAGGATCGGACTCATTCTGACCGAGGCCCTGGTGGGCCTGCGGCGCAACGCCTCCATGGTCATCTCCGTCGTGCTGGTGACCTTCGTGTCCCTCACCTTCGTCGGCGCGGCGATCCTGATGCAGGAGCAGATCTCCACCATGCGGGCCTACTGGTCCGAGCGTGCGCAGGTCGCGGTCTACATGTGCTCCCCGGTCTCCGAGACCGGCACGTGCACCGAGGGCGAGGCGACGCAGGATCAGCTGGATGCCGTGCAGGCCGAGCTGGACGGCGACGCGCTGTCGCCCCTGATCAGCAGCGTGCGCTTCGAGGACAAGGCCGAGGCCTACGCGAACCTCGTTGAGCTGCTCGGCGACGACCAGGCGAGCGTGCTCACCGAGGATCAGATGCAGCAGAGCTTCTGGGTGACCCTGAAGGATCCCGCGCAGTCGCGCGTCATCGCCGAGTCGTTCACCGGCGTGCAGGGGGTCGAGGAGGTCGTCGATCAGCTGAAGTACCTCGATCCGCTCTTCTCCGCGCTGACCGTGGCCACGTACATCGCGGTCGGCATCGCCGTGCTCATGCTCGTGGCCGCCGTGCTGCTCATCGCGACGACGATCCGACTGTCGGCGTACGCGCGGCGCAAGGAGATCGGGATCATGCGCCTGGTGGGCGCGTCGAACCGGGTGATCCAGACGCCGTTCGTGCTGGAGGGCGTCTTCGCGGCCTTCCTGGGCTCCGCGCTCGCGAGCGCAGCGGTCGTGGCCGGCGTCCACTTCGGGGTGAACGGCTATCTGCGGGGTCGCGTCCCCTCGATCACGACCTGGGTGACGATGCAGGATGCCGCCTTGGTGGTGCCGATCCTCATCGCGATCGGCGTCGTGCTGGCGGCGCTGTCCGCCGGGTTCGCGATCCGTCGCTGGCTGCGCACCTGATAGGCTGACAGGCTGCCGTGCGCCCGCACGGCGGGGAGTCAGGAGAGCACCATGCCCAGGGAACGCGGGGAGAAGGTCGTCGCGACCAATCGTCGCGCACGTCACGACTACACGATCGAGAAGTCGTACGAAGCGGGACTCGTGCTCACCGGCACCGAGGTGAAGTCGCTGCGCCAGGGGCGGGCGAACCTCACCGACGGGTACGCGTTCATCAAGGGCAACGAGGCGTTCCTCGACGCCGTGCACATCCCGGAGTACTCCCAGGGGCACTGGACCAACCACGCCGCCAAGCGCGTGCGCAAGCTGCTGCTTCACCGCGAGGAGATCCAGAAGCTGCAGCACGCGGTGTCGGCCGGCGGGTACACGCTCGTACCGCTGAAGCTGTACTTCTCGGACGGCAGGGCGAAGGTCGAGATCGCGCTGGCCAAGGGCAAGCGCGAGTACGACAAGCGTCAGGCGCTGCGCGAGCGTCAGGACAGCCGCGAGGCCGAGCGCGCCATGCGGCTGCGCAACCGGCTGGGGGAGTAGGACGGTCGCTCGCGTCAGCGAGTCGAAGTGAAGCCGAACACCCGGCCGAGGAAGCCCAGTTCTCGTTCCAGAGCGTCGACGATCGTCTCCGCACTGCGGAAACCGTGTCCTTCGCCCGGATACAGCACGTATTCGTGATCGATGCCGCGTGCCGCGAGGGCGTCGCGGACGCCCTCGGACTGCGACGGCGGCACCACGGGGTCGTCCGCGCCCTGCAGCAGCAGCACGGGGACGTCGATCCGATCCGCGTTCGTCAGCGGCGATCTCTCCACGTAGACGGCCTCGGCCTCGGGGAGGGGACCGACGAGTCCGTCGAGGTAGTTCTTCTCGAAGTCGTGAGTGTCCGCGGCGAGAGCGCGCAGGTCCGTGACGCCGTAGCGGCTGATCCCCGCGGCGAACACGCCGCCGCGCACGAGCGCGCACAGCACGGTCCAGCCTCCGGCCGAACTGCCTCGGATGGCCAGGCGGTCCGGGTCGGCGAGGCCGGCCTCCGCGAGACCGCGCGCCGCCGCCAGCACGTCGTCCACGTCCGCGATGCCCCACTTCCCGTCGAGGCGTTCGCGATAGGCGCGTCCGTATCCGGTCGATCCGCCGTAGTTCACGTCCAGGACGCCGATGCCTCGGCTCGTGTAGTAGGAGATGGCCGCCGACGCTGCTCCCGTGACGTGCGCGGTCGGTCCGCCGTGCACGAACACGATGTAGGGCGGCAGCTCGTCCGCGGGCGGGGCGATCTCCGGGTTCGCCGGCGGGTACGCGAACGCGTGCACCGGGCCCGACGCTCCGTCCACGACGATCCGCATCGCCGCCGGCATCCAGGCGGAGTCGACCGGTCCGCCTCCGACGACGGCGACCGTCTCGCCGGAATCGACCTCGACGGACCACACGCCGGGCGCGACGGTCGAGCCGTTGCCCGTGACCAGCACGCGGGTTCCGGAGACATCGTCGATGCTGACGTGTCCGTCGCAGGGCAGGCCCAGAGGGCGGATATCCCCGTCGCGATCGATCACCACGACCTCATCCCGCCCGTTCGTGCGCACCGCGACGATGCGACCGTCGGCGAGCGGCCGGTACCAGCGGTTGCCCAGCACCCACAGGCCGTACCCGGTGTCCGCGTCGCTCGGGCCGACCGGTGCAGCGGTTCCGGCGGGTGAGACGCCATCGAGCGCGATCCGATGCAGCGTCCAGCGGTCGTCCGGGATGTCCGAGTACAGCAGCGTGCGGTCGTCCGCCCATTCCGGCTGCAGGGCGGCGTGCGAAGGCAGCACGGCGTCGTCGTCCGCACCGACGGAGGCGACATGCACCTGAGCGCTCTCCCACGGCATCCGCTCTCCCGACCACTGCACCCAGGCGATCCGTGTGCCGTCCGGCGAGAGCGCGGGGTGGGCGAAGAACCCCGGCCCTTCGGCGTGGACGATCGTCGCAGCAGCGTCCCCGGCCGCCGAACCGTCGAGCGGGATCTCCACGATCGCCCGCCGGTGCGGTTCGGCCGTGAGGTCCTCCCGCACGGCGAGGAGACGTCCGTCCTGCACGCGCAGTCCACCGTGGGCGGGTCCGGCCGCCGTCAGCGGTTCCGGCTCGCCGCCGGGGACGAGCCGGTGCACACGCTGGTCCCGGGCCTCGACGAAGTAGAGGATGCCGTGCGCGTCCGCCGTCCAAGCCCCGCCGCCGTATTCGTGAACGCGGGATCGAGCGCTCCACGGTGCGGGGAGGACTTCGTGTCCTGCCGAGCTGCGCACCGTGATGCGTCCTCCTTCGGCGGGCACGGACTCGCCCCACCAGACCTCGTCGCGGACGAAGCGCGCGCCGTCGATCCTCGGTGCGGCACCCGCGATGTCGACGGCGTGGAACGGAGAAGGCCAGGTACCGAACGGCTGGGGCATTTCTCGAGCCTAGGAGATGGGCCCGGTCGATGCGGGATCTGCGCGGCCACCGGCCCCGACACATGGCGTCACACAGATGCGCCGGGAGCGCGGGGTGCCCTACCGTCATGGAAACGCCCCGTTCGCACTGGAGCGTGGAGCGACAGCCGAGCCCGGCATCCGCCCGCGAAGCGCAGCGCCTTTCGCGGCCGCCCCGTGTCCGCCCTGTCACAGGAGAGAAACATGTCCTCCGAGGACTCCACCACCGCCGGTGCCTCGCGCGTGCCGTTCTCCTTCGAGCTGTACCCGCCTCGCACCCCGTCCAGCGAGGACGCGCTGCACGAGACCGTGCGCCGCCTGGCGGCCGCGGGACCCGCGTTCCTGTCGGTCACGTACGGGGCCGGGGGATCCACGGGAGGGCGTTCGCTCGAAGTGCTCCGCTACATCCGCGAGCACACCGACGTCGAGCCGCTCGCGCACCTCACCTGCGTCGGCAACACCTATGAGGGCGCCGGCCGGCTGATCCGCGAGTTCCTGGATGCCGGAATCCGCAGCTTCCTCGCACTGCGCGGCGACCCGCCCGCCGGGCAGGAGCAGCCGTTCCTCGGGGACCTCGAGAGCGCGGCCCAGCTGGTGCAGCTGATCGACCGCGTGCAGGCGGAGCGCGCCCCTTACGAGGAGTCGCCCGTCCCCGGCATCCCGGGAGCCGCCCGCGTTGCGCCCCGGCGCAAGGTGAGCATCGCCGTCGCAGCCTTCCCGAAGGGTCACCCCCGTTCCACGCACCGCACGCAGGACGTCGAGGCCCTGCTGGCCAAGCAGGCGGCCGGCGCCACGTTCGCGATCACGCAGTTGTTCTTCCACCCGGACGACTACCTGGCGTTCGTCGAGCGCGCCCGGCGCGCCGGCGTCACGATCCCCATCCTCCCCGGCATCATGCCGATCACCTCGCCCGCCCGGCTGGCGCGTGTGCTGGAGCTGACCGGAGAGGAGATCCCGGGGGAGCTCCAGGTCGCCCTCGAAGTCGAGCCGACCGTCGAAGGACGCCGGCGGATCGGCGTCGACTGGGCGGCGGATCTGGCCCGCGAGGTCGTCGCCGGGGGAGCCCCCGGCGTGCACCTGTACGCGTTCAACCAGCACGAGACCGTGCTGGACGTCCTCGAATCCGCCGACATCCTTCCCGCGCTTCACCGCTAGCCCCCTCTGAAAGGACCCACCATGACCGCATTCCCCGAGGGCACCATCCTCGGCTACCCCCGGATCGGGCGCCGTCGCGAGCTGAAGAAGGCCGTCGAGGCGTTCTGGGCCGGCCGGATCGACGAGCAGGAGCTCAAGGCGACGAGCGCGGACCTGCGTGCCGCGACCCGTGAGCGCCTCGCGTCGCTGGGACTGGGGCGCGACGACTCCGCGATCCCGGAGTCGTTCTCGTACTACGACCAGGTCCTGGATGCCGCGATCACGGTCGGCGCGATCCCGGCGCGCTTCGAGGACCTCCGTGAGACAGACGGCACGATCGGGCTGCCCGCGTACTTCACGGTCGCCCGAGGCGAGGGAGACCGCGCCCCTCTCGAGATGACCAAGTGGTTCGACTCCAACTACCACTACCTCGTCCCCGAGATCGGACCGGAGACGTCCTTCTCCCTCTCCAGCGACCGTCTCGTCCGAGAGGTCGCCGAGGCCGCATCCACCGGGTTCGTGACCCGCCCCGTCGTTGTCGGTCCGGTCACGCTGCTCGCTCTCGCCAAGGCGTCGGACGACGCGCCGGAGGGCTTCGACCCGCTGTCGCGCCTCGAGGACGTGCTTCCCGTCTACGTCGAGCTCCTGGGCCGCCTGCGCGCAGCCGGAGCGGAGTGGGTCCAGCTCGACGAACCCGCGCTCGTCAGCGAGTCGCTGCCCGCATCCACCGACCAGCTGGCTGCCGCGGCGGAGCGCGCACTGGCGGTCCTGGGAGGGGCGGCCGACCGCCCGTCGATCCTCGTCGCGGCGCCCTACGCCGCCCTGGACGCCGTGTTCCCGGTCCTCGCCGCTGCGCCGGTCGAGGCGATCGCCGTCGACCTGGTGCGCGGTTCGGTTCCGGCCGCCGCGGCGGGGCTGGAGGACAAGATCCTCGTCGGCGGCGTGATCGACGGCCACAACATCTGGCGCGGCGACCTCGCTGCGGCGTTCAGCACGCTCGAGGAGCTGCGCGCCCTGGGTGCCGCTCGGGTCGCGGCCGCCACGTCGACCTCGCTGCTGCACGTCCCGCACGACGTCGCCGACGAGTCGAAGCTGGACGAGCGCCTGGTGTCGTGGCTCGCCTTCGCGGACCAGAAGGTCGCGCAGGTCGTGACGCTCGCACGAGGTCTCGGCGAAGGACGCGCAGCGATCCAAGCCGACCTCGACGCGGCATCCGCGGCGCTCGCCGACCGGCTGTCGGCTCCGGGCGTCCGCGACGGCGCCGTGCGCGAGCGCTCGCTCTCGGATGCCGACTTCGCGCGGGTCTCGTATCCGGAACGAGAGGCGGCTCAGGAGGCGGCGCTCGGACTGCCGGCTCTGCCGCTGACGACAATCGGGTCCTTCCCCCAGACCGGCGACATCCGCCGTGCCCGTGCCCGTTTCACCCGCGGGGAGATCACCGAGGCCGAGTACGAGGACTTCCTCCGGGCCGAGATCGACAGTGTCGTTGCGCTGCAGGAGGAGCTCGGCCTGGATGTCCTCGTCCACGGCGAGCCCGAGCGGAATGACATGGTGCAGTATTTCGCCGAGAACCTCGACGGATTCGCCGTCACGGAGAACGGCTGGGTGCAGTCCTACGGCTCGCGGGCGACGCGCCCGTCGATCCTGTGGGGAGACGTGTCCCGCCCCGCGCCCATCACGGTCGCCTGGTCGACGTACGCGCAGTCGCGCACCGAGAAGCACATGAAGGGCATGCTGACCGGACCGGTCACGATCCTCGCGTGGTCCTTCGTGCGCGACGACCAGCCCCTGGGGGAGACGGCGAATCAGGTCGCCCTGGCCCTGCGCGAGGAGATCGCGGATCTCGAGAACGCCGGCATCGCGATCATCCAGGTCGATGAGCCGGCGCTGCGCGAGCTGCTGCCCCTGAAGAAGGCCGATCAGCCTGCCTACCTGGACTGGTCGGTGAACTCGTTCCGACTCGCGACCGGCGGAGCGGCGGCCGCCACCCAGGTGCACACGCACCTGTGCTATTCCGAGTTCGGTGTCGTGATCGACGCGATCCGGGCCCTCGACGCGGACGTCACGTCGATCGAGGCGGCCCGCAGCCGCATGGACGTCGTGGACGACATTGCCGAGGTCGGGTTCGACCACGGCATCGGCCCTGGTGTCTACGACATCCATTCGCCGCGCGTCCCCGGCACGGATGAGATCGAATCGCTGCTGCGACGTGCGGCCGCCGCGATCCCGAACCGGCAGCTGTGGGTGAACCCGGACTGCGGCCTCAAGACGCGCGGGTACGACGAGACCACCGCGTCGCTGCGCAACATCGTCGAGGCGACCCGGCACGTGCGCGAGGACGTGTCCGTCCCGGCCTGACGGCTGTTACACGACGAAAGGTCCCTCCCGCCCGGGAGGGACCTTTCGTCGTTCGCGGGAGATCAGACGGCGCGCAGCACCGCCACGACCTTGCCGAGGACCGTCGCGTCGTCACCGAGGATCGGTTCGAACGCGGAGTTGCGGGGGAGAAGCCAGGTGTGGCCGTCGCGGCGGCGGAACGTCTTGACGGTGGCCTCGCCGTCGAGCATGGCGGCCACGATCTCGCCGTTCTCGGCGGTGTTCTGGGTGCGCACTACGACCCAGTCGCCGTCGCAGATAGCGGCGTCGATCATCGACTCGCCGTTGACCTTCAGCATGAACAGATCGCCCTTGCCCACGAGTTGCCGTGGCAGCGGGAAGATCTCCTCGACCTGCTGCTCCGCCGTGATCGGCACGCCGGCGGCGATCTGTCCGACCAGGGGGACGAGCGCGGCGTCCCCGACCGGCGGGGCGGCGTCCGCGGGGTTCTCGACACCCGTGCCCGGCAGATCGATCAGCACCTCCATGGCGCGGGTCTTGCCCGGGTCGCGTCGCAGGTAGCCGCTCAGTTCCAACTGGCCGAGCTGATGGGTGACGCTGGAGAGCGACTTGAGACCCACGGCGTCGCCGATCTCGCGCATGCTGGGCGGGTAGCCGTGCCGCGCGATCGAGGTCTGGATGACCTCGAGGATCGCCATCTGCTTGGCGCTGAGGCTCTTGCGTCGACGAGTGCGCGGTGCCTCGCTGCCGGGGGCTGTTGCGTCGCTCATGGCTGCTCCTTCGTGGGCCGGTCCGGTGCTCCCGCGCCGATGTCGGAGGCCCGTGGTGTGGTGTCTACAGCGAAACCGTATCCGAGAATCCGGGCTTGCGGAAGATCTGTTCGAGCGTGTCGGAGGATCCGAGGATGCGATTTCGAAGAAGACTTGACATCGATTCGAAATCGAAGATACATTCGGTACGTAGCTTCGCATCCCCCGCTCCCGGCCGAGCGGGGAATGCGAACGCTACGCCAAAGCCCCACCGGGGAGAAGAGCACGAGGAGCAGCATCATGAGCAGCATCACCGTCACGGCACCGTCCATCCGTCGCCCCGCAGCCGCCACGCGCCTGCGTCTGACGGCGCGCGGTCGTCGCGTGCTGCTCGCCCTGGCCGCGCTTCCGCTCGCGATCGGCCTGGCCTTCGCCGCACTCAGCGGCGGATCCGCCTACGCCGGCGGCGATGAGGTGACCGCGTCGTTCGAGACGGTCACGGTCATGCCCGGTGACACGCTGTGGTCGATCGCCGAGGACGTCGCCCCGGGCGTCGATCCCCGCGAGGTCGTCGACGCACTGCGGCAGCTCAACCTGCTCGACGGCGGCGTGCTCATGGTCGGCGAGGAGCTCGCGATCCCCGCGGCCTACGCCGGCTGACCCGCGGCGCTCCGCCTCGCGCGCCCTCGCTAGCATGGGGAGGGTGACTTCCCTCGAAGACCTTCCCCTCCGCGACGATCTGCGCGGTCTCACCCCGTACGGAGCCCCTCAGGCCCCGCTGCCGGTCGCGCTGAACGTCAACGAGAACACCCACCCGGTTCCGGATGCCGTGGCCAGCGACATCCTCGACGACATCGCCGTCGCACTCCGAGATGTGAACCGCTATCCGGATCGGGAGTTCACCGCTCTCAGGGAGAGTTTCGCCGAGTACCTGGGCCACGACCTCGCGGCTGACGGGATCTGGGCCGGTAACGGCTCCAACGAGGTGCTGCAGCACATCCTGCAGGCCTTCGGCGGACCGGGGCGCACGGCGTTCGGCTTCGCGCCGACGTACTCCATGTATCCGCTCATCACGCAGGGAGTCGGATCCACCTGGATCGCGGGCACCCGGCACCCGGACCACACGATCAGCCCGGAGGAGGCCGCCGAGCAGGTCCGGTCCGCGGATCCCGACATCGTCCTGCTCTGCACCCCGAACAATCCCACCGGGACCCCGCTCGGACTCGATGTCGTCGAAGCCGTCTACGACGCGGCTCGTGGGATCGTCGTCGTGGACGAGGCGTATCAGGAGTTCGCCCCCCGCGACGCGCCGTCCGCTCTGACTCTTCTCGAGGGCCGACCGCGACTGGCCGTGTCCCGGACCATGAGCAAGGCGTTCGCGTTCGCCGGCGCCCGGGTCGGGTATCTCGCGGCGGATCCGGCGTTCATCGACGCCCTGCGCCTCGTGCGCCTTCCCTACCACCTGAGCGCGCTCACTCAGGCTGCCGCGGTGGCCGCGCTGCGCAACGCGGACACGATGCTCGCGATGGTGGACGAGATCGTCGAGCAGCGCGACCGGATCACGGCGACGCTCGAAGCGCTCGGCTATCAGCCGCACGAGTCGTGGTCGAACTTCGTCCTGTTCGGAGGCGTCGCCGATCCGAAGGCGACCTGGCAGTCGCTCTACAACAAGGGGATCCTCGTGCGCGACGTGGGCATCCCCGGGCACCTGCGCGTCACGGCCGGGACCGAGGCCGAGACCACGGCGTTCCTGGACGCGCTGGCCTCGATAGAATCGGCCACATGAGTCGCACCGCCCGCCGCAGCCGCAGCACGTCCGAGTCCTCCGTCGAACTCGACCTGAACTTGGACGGCACCGGCGCGAGCCAGATCGACACCTCGGTGCCGTTCTTCGACCACCTGCTGACGGCGTTCGCGAAGCACTCGCTCACAGATCTCACGGTCCGCGCCTCGGGGGACACCGACATCGACGCCCACCACACCGTCGAGGACATCTCGATCGTGCTCGGCCAGACGATCCGGGAGGCGCTGGGGGACAAGTCGGGCATCTCCCGCTACGGCGATGCGCTCGTGCCACTGGACGAAGCGCTCGCGCAGGCGGTCGTCGACATCAGCGGCCGACCGTACCTCGTTCACTCGGGAGAGCCTGCCGGGTTCGAGCACCACCTGATCGGCGGGCACTTCACGGGCTCGCTCGTGCGCCACTGCTTCGAGGCGATCGCCTTCAACGCCGGCCTGACCGTGCATGTGCGGGTGCTCGGCGGTCGGGACCCGCACCACATCGCCGAGGCGGAGTTCAAGGCGTTCGCCCGTGCGTTCCGTCAGGCGAAGGCCCTGGATCCGCTGGTCTCGGGCATCCCGTCCACCAAGGGCGCGCTGTGACCGACCGCCCGAGCGTCGCCGTCTTCGACTACGAGTCGGGCAACGTCCACTCGGCCGTCAAGGCGCTCGTCGCCGCGGGTGCCGACGCCGTGCTCACCGGCGACCGCACGGCGGCGCTGGAGGCCGACGGGCTGGTCGTCCCCGGGGTGGGAGCGTTCGCTGCGGTTCGAGAGGCGCTCGCGGCGCACGGCGGCGATGAGATCATCGAACGCCGGCTCGCCGGCGGCCGCGCGGTCCTCGGCATCTGCGTCGGCATGCAGGTGCTGTTCGAGCACGGCGTCGAGCGCGGTGTCGACACCGAAGGGCTGGGGGAGTGGCCCGGCGTGGTCACGGAGCTCGACGCCCCGGTCCTGCCCCACATGGGATGGAACACCGTGACCCCGGACGAGGGGAGCGTGCTGTTCCGCGGCATCGAGCAGGAACGGTTCTACTTCGTGCACTCCTTCGCCGCTCAGCGCTGGGAGCTCGAGGTCATGCCTCCGTTCCCCGAGCCACGGCTGACCTGGACCACCTACGGCTCGCCCTTCCTCGCCGCCGTCGAGAACGGCCCGCTGTCCGCCACGCAGTTCCACCCCGAGAAATCCGGAGAAGCGGGCATCCAGCTGCTGCGCAACTGGGTCGGCAGCCTCTGATCCACCGTCGGGCGACGTCACTCCGGCGTCATCGTTTTGAACCGTACGGCCCGGCGGACTAGTCTCGTGTCTCGTGCCCGCGAACGGAGCACCTCCATCCCACCCGAGGACGACATGAACGACTTCGCGTCAACCCCCAGTCTGACCCTTCTCCCGGCCGTCGACGTGGCGGGCGGCAAGGCGGTGCGGCTCACCCAGGGTGAGGCCGGCAGCGAGACGAGCTACGGCGACCCGCTGGACGCTGCGGGCGAGTGGGTCGATCAGGGCGCGCAGTGGATCCACCTCGTCGACCTCGACGCCGCGTTCGGCCGAGGATCGAACGCGGGCATCCTGCGCAAGGTGATCAAGCAGTTCCGCTCGGTCAACGTGGAGCTCTCCGGTGGCATCCGCGATGATGCGAGCCTGGAGGCCGCGCTCGAGACCGGCGCCGCACGCATCAACCTCGGCACCGCAGCCCTGGAGAACCCCGAGTGGGCTGCCGACGTGATCAGCCGGTACGGCGAGGCCGTCGCCGTCGGTCTGGACGTGCGCGGCACGACGCTCGCAGCGCGCGGCTGGACGAAGGAAGGCGGCGACCTCTGGGAGGTGCTGGACCGCCTCGAGGAGGCCGGCTGCAGCCGCTACGTGGTGACGGACGTCACCAAGGACGGCACTCTGCGCGGTCCGAACCTCGATCTGCTGCGCGAGGTGACCTCGCGCACCCCGAAGCCGGTCGTCGCCTCGGGCGGCATCTCGAGCCTGGACGACATCGCGGCGCTCCGCGACCTGGTGCCGCTGGGCGTCGAGGGCGCCATCGTGGGCAAGGCGCTCTACGCGGGCGCCTTCACGCTGGCCGAGGCACTGGATGTCGCAGGAGACTGACCCCTGCGATCACGGCGCCCCCGCCGGTCGACCGTCTCCGTCCGGGTCCGGCGATTCCGCCGGGGTCCCGTGGGAGGGGCGCAGCTTCGAGGCCAATCCGCACGTCGCGGATGACGGGTCCGCCGACCCCGCGCTGCTCGACGCGCTGGTGCGCTTCCGTGCCGGCGACGGCAGCCAGGCGGAGGTCGTCGACGCGTTCCGCCGGGCCCGCGTCCTGATCCCCCTCATCGCGGAGAAGGGCGAGGAGGGGACGGCACCGAGCGGGCTGACCGTCGACAAGACCCAGGAACTGTCCATCGTCACGGTCGCGGCACCGGACGGCCGCCGCGTTCAGCCGGTGTTCTCCTCGGTCGAGGCGATGCGGAACTGGGATGCCTCGGCACGGCCGATCCCGGTCGAGGCGGTCCGGGCGGCGCTGGCGGCGTCGGCCGAGGACACCGACCTCATCGTGCTGGACCCGACGTCGGACACCGAGTTCGTGCTCCGGCGACCGGCGGTGTGGGCGGTGGCGCAGGGCCAGCGGTGGGAGCCGAGCTTCCTGTCGCCCGAGGTGTTCGCCGCTCTTCAGGAGAGCGTCGCGCACGAACTCGCGGTGATCGACGTCGCGGTCGCCGCGGGCGACCCGGATGCGCGACTGCGGGGTCCGGAGCTCGTCGTCATCCTCGAGCTCGTGGACGGACTGGAGCGCGAGGTCCTCGACGCTGTGCTGGCGCGGCTCGCGCAGCGATGGGCAGCCGATGACCGCATCGCCGTGCTCGCGGACTCCCTGACGGTCAAGCTCCGCCGCAGCGTCTGACGACCGCTATGGTCGACCCATGCGCAGGGCGATGGCCGTCGGGATGCTGGGGCTCGGCATGCTCGCAGCCGCGACGGGGTGCGCACCGCAGGCATGTCCGGCGATCGGCTGGATCAGCGTCGTCGAGGTGGACGCCACGGCAGTCGGAGATGCCGTGTTCGTGCAGCTCTGCGTGAATGCGACGTGCTCGCCGGCGCCCGATTCGAGTGAGGCGGATGCTCCGGCGATCACGGTCACCACGGACGAGCACACCTGGTCGTTCGGCTTCATCGACTTGAGCACGCCGGAGAACGTCACCGTACGGGTCTATCGGGCGGGCGCGCTGACCGACGAGACCGAACACGCCGTCGACTGGACGCATTCGACCGAGGCGTGCGGTGGCCCCTCGATCGCCGATCCCATCGTTCTGGGCGGCTGAATCGGAGTCCGCGGGTGAGCACGTTTCGACTCGCTTCGCTCGCTCAACGAACGGGTGGGGCTCGCTCGACGAACGGGTGGGAGCGTTTCGGCTCGCTTCGCTCGCTCACGAACGGGTGGGGCTCGCTCGACGAGCGGGTGGGGGAGGCGCGTCTCAGGTGACCGGACCGGTCCACTTCTCGCCCGGGCCCTTGCCGATCGGGTCGGGGATCGCCGAGGCCTCGCGGAATGCGAGCTGCAGGGAGCGCAGACCGTCGCGCAGCGAGCGGGCGTGCATATCGCTGATCTCGGGAGCCCCCGCGTTGATGAGTCCGGCCAGCGCGTTGATGAGCTTGCGCGCCTCGTCGAGGTCGAGCTGGGTGTCCGGGTCGTCGGCGAGGCCGAGCTTGACGGCCGCCGCGCTCATCAGGTGCACGGCGGTGGTGGTGATGACCTCGACGGCAGGGACATCGGCGATGTCCCGGGATGCGGCGGTGGCGGCGTCCTCCTGCCTCGCCCACTCCTCGTGCCGGTGGTCGTCGCCTGCTGCCTGAGTCGTCACTTCGCCTTGCCTTCTGTTAGACTGTGCCGGGCTCCGGAACGTTTTGTTCCGGTACGAAAGAGGATTCACTTCCCACCCGCGCTTGCCGTTCCAGGCTACCGGGTCTTGCACTCCGCCGGCTCCGTTCGAAAGACGAGCCGGTAGACAGGGTGCCGCCGGCTGTCTGAAATGCCGGCGGGTGGGAGACGAGTCTGATTTCGCCCAGGATGCCGACAGCATCCTGGTGGCCGAAACCATCGTCTAAGGAGTTCCGCATCAGCGATCCCCGCACCAATGAGCGCATCCGCGTCCCCGAGGTCCGCCTCGTCGGCCCCGCGGGTGAGCAGATCGGCGTCGTCCGCATCGAGGCGGCGCTGCGCCTTGCGCAGGAAGCCGACCTCGACCTCGTCGAGGTGGCACCCAACTCGAAGCCGCCCGTGGTCAAGATCATGGACTACGGCAAGTTCAAGTACGAGGCTGCCCAGAAGGCGAAGGAAGCCCGCCGCAACCAGGCGAACACGATCCTCAAGGAAGTCCGCTTCCGCCTGAAGATCGAGGCTCACGACTACACGACGAAGCTCAAGCGCGCCGAGGGCTTCCTGAAGGCGGGCGACAAGGTCAAGGCCATGATCCTGTTCCGCGGACGCGAGCAGTCGCGGCCCGAGCAGGGTGTGCGCCTGCTGCGCAAGTTCGCCGAGGACGTCGCCGAGTTCGGCACCGTCGAGTCGAATCCCACGATCGACGGGCGCAACATGGTCATGGTCGTGGCGCCGCTGAAGAACAAGTCCGAGGCGAAGGCCGAGCAGAACGCGGTCCGGGACGCCAAGAAGCAGGCCGCCCGCGACGCGAAGTCGACGGACGCGCCGTCCGAGACTCCGGCGGAGTGATCCGCCCCGCAGACTCCCGCATCGCGCGGGTGAACACCGTCGCCTGAGAAGGCGCCATACGAAGGAAGAGAAGATGCCGAAGCAGAAGACCCACTCGGGTGCTAAGAAGCGCTTCAAGATCACCGGCAGCGGAAAGCTGAAGAAGCAGCAGGCCGGCATGCGCCACAACCTCGAGCACAAGTCGAGCCGTCGCACCCGCCGCCTCAACCAGGACCAGGTGCTCTCGAAGAACGACACCAAGGTCGCGAAGAAGCTTCTCGGTCGCTGACGCGACTGATCGCACGAACAGGAACACAGGAAAATGGCAAGAGTCAAGCGGGCGGTAAACGCCCACAAGAAGCGTCGCGTCATCCTCGAGCGCGCCTCCGGTTACCGCGGCCAGCGTTCGCGCCTCTACCGCAAGGCCAAGGAGCAGGTCACCCACTCCCTCGTCTACGCGTACCGCGACCGTCGCAAGCGCAAGGGCGACTTCCGTCGCCTCTGGATCCAGCGCATCAACGCTGCGGCCCGTCAGAACGGCATCACGTACAACCGCTTCATCCAGGGCCTCGGCCTCGCGGGTGTGCAGGTCGACCGCCGCATGCTCGCCGAGCTCGCGGTGAACGAGCCTGCCACGTTCGCCTCGCTCGTCGAGACGGCCAAGAAGGCCCTGCCTTCGGACGTGAACGCGCCGAAGTCGGCTGCGTAAGCATCCTTCGCGGAAACGGGCGTCCTCCTTCGGGAGGGCGCCCGTTCCGTCGTGTCAGCGCCCGAGAGCGTGTCAGCGCTCGGGGGAGCGGCGACGTGCGGCTCGCGAGATCGCGACATCGACGAGCATCGCCGCCACAACCGCGGCCGCGTAGACCAGAAGGTCCCGCTGGTCGAACCCCGCGCCGAGCACGAGGGCGGCGGGCGGGAACGCCGCCGCGACGTCACGGGGAAAGTCGGTGAGCTGGAGGAGCTCGACGGCGGCGCAGGCGATCAGCGCGAGGGCCGCGATCAGGCGTCTCGGGCTGCGCGGGGAGACGAGGGCCAGCAGCACGTAGACCAGGACGGCGTACAGAGCATCCCCGGCGACATCCCCGGGGATGCCGGAGCCGAACCGGTGCACGACCAGACCCGCTGCGATCGTCGTCGCCGCCACGCAGGCGAGGACGACGCGCCGGCGGATCGGGGAGCGCAGGTCGGCGGAAGGCACCCCGGCACACTAACCGGCGGATCTGCGTGGACGCCGAATGAACAGCTCCGCGGGTACGCGCGGGAGCGGTCCCGGGTCCCTAGACTGAGACCGTGCTGGAGAATCCCCGGTCCCCCCGTGTCCGCGCCGTCGCCAAGCTCACCAAGCGCAGCGCTCGTTCCGAGACGGGTCTGTTCCTTCTCGAGGGGCCTCAGGCGGTGCGCGAGGCGCTGTCGTATCGTCCGGAGGCGATCGTCGAGCTGTTCGCGACTCCGTCGGGCTGGGAGAAGCACCCGGACATCCGGTCCAAGGCGACCGAGCACGGCGTCGAGGTCGAGTACGTGACGGAGTACGTCCTCAATGCGATGGCGGACACCGTCACGCCGCAGGGTCTCGTCGCCGTCGTCCAGCAGACGCCCACCTCGGTGAAGGACATCTTCGCGTCTTCGCCCCGGCTCATCGCGATCTGCGAAGAGGTGCGCGACCCCGGGAACCTGGGGACCATCATCCGGGCCGCGGATGCCGCGGGGGCGGATGCCGTGGTGCTCACCGGGCGCACCGTGGATCCGTACAATCCCAAGGTCGTCCGCGCCACGACGGGATCGCTGTTCCATCTTCCGGTCTCGGTCGGCGGCGACCTCGCCGATGTCGTCGCGCGGGCCCGCGCCACCGGGATCACCGTCCTCGCCGCCGACGTGAAGGGCGACGACCTGCTCGAAGCCCGCGCCGCAGGCGTCCTGGACGGGCCGACCGCCTGGCTGTTCGGCAACGAGGCCCGCGGCCTCGAGGACACGGCGCTGGCGCTGGCAGATCGCGCCCTGAAGCTGCCGATCTTCGGCCGGGCGGAGTCTCTGAACCTCGCCACTGCGGCCAGCGTCTGCCTGTACGAGAGCGCCTTCACGCAGCGCGCCGCCGCCGCGCGCTGACGAGGCATCCCGGTTACAACTGTGTAACTCGGGCGATTCCGCTCTGGCACCGGGACCTGCCGACTTCTAGTGTGGGGACATGACCGAGACTGGTGCACCCCTTGTCGTCGTCGACAACGTCCAGAAGCACTACGGCGACTTCCAGGCGCTGACGGATATCAATCTCACCGTCGGCAAGGGCGAGGTCGTCGTCGTGATCGGCCCCTCGGGGTCCGGGAAGTCGACGCTGTGCCGCACGATCAACCGGCTCGAGACGATCACGAGCGGTTCGATCTCGATCGACGGCGAGAAGCTGCCTGCTGAGGGCAAGGCGCTCGCGCATCTGCGCGCCGACGTCGGCATGGTGTTCCAGTCGTTCAACCTCTTCGCGCATCTGACGATCCTCGAGAACGTCACCCTCGGGCCGATCAAGGTCCGGGGTCTGAAGAAGGCGGATGCCGAGAAGGAGGCGATGCTGCTGCTCGACCGCGTCGGCGTCGCCCAGCAGGCGTCCAAGCTCCCCGCGCAGCTGTCCGGCGGTCAGCAGCAGCGTGTCGCGATCGCGCGTGCGCTCGCGATGAACCCGAAGGTCATGCTGTTCGACGAGCCGACGAGCGCCCTCGATCCCGAGATGATCAATGAGGTCCTCGACGTCATGGTGGGACTCGCGCGGGACGGCATGACGATGATCGTCGTGACGCACGAGATGGGGTTCGCGCGCAAGGCGGCGAACCGCGTCGTCTTCATGGCCGACGGACGCATCGTCGAGGAGGCCAAGCCCGAGGAATTCTTCACCGCGCCCAAGAGCGACCGGGCGAAGGACTTTCTGTCCAAGCTCCTGACCCACTGATTTCCGACCATCCTGAAGACACAGCACACGAAGGAGACGCACATGCGACGCACACGGACACTGGCAGGGATCGGGATCGCGGCAGCCGCGCTGCTCGCGCTGACCGCCTGCAACAGCGGCACGCCGTCCGACCCGGGTGGGGACGCTGACGGCGGCGACGCCGGCGAGGAGACGACGTGGTTCGAGGTGGCGGAGGACGTCACCCTTGAGGGCAGCCCGACCTTCGACGAGATGACCGCTCGCGACGGCGTCGTCATCGGCGTGAAGGAGGACCAGCCCGGTCTCGGCTACCTCGACGTCACGACGGGCGAGCGCACCGGTTTCGACATCGACATCGCGCGCTGGATCGCGGCTTCTCTGGGCTTCGCGGAGGAGCAGATCGAGTTCAAGCCGATCGCTTCGGCGAACCGCGAGCAGGCGATCGTGAACGGCGACATCGACTACTACGTCGGCACGTACTCGATCACCGACAAGCGCAAGGAGCAGATCGACTTCGCGGGGCCGTACTTCATCACCGGGCAGGGCTTCCTCGTCGGCGCCGACAGCGAGATCACCGACGTCGAGGACGTGTCCGACTTCAACGGTCAGACGGTCTGCTCGGCGACGGGATCCACGCCGATCCAGAACATCAAGGACAACTTCCCCGAGATCAAGACGCAGGAGTACGACCTGTACTCGGCGTGCGTCGAGGACCTCATCTCCGGCAAGGTGGATGCCGTGACCACCGACCAGGCGATCCTGATCGGTTACGCGGCTCAGTACCCGGATGACGTCAAGGTCGTAGGCGGTCTCTTCACGGAGGAGCGCTACGGTGTCGGCTTCACCAAGGGCGACACGGCGCTGCAGGAGCACATCAACACCCTCTTCACCGACGGTGGCGACATCTGGCAGGCGATCTTCGACAAGAACCTCGGTTCGAGCGGCATCGAGGTCGAGCAGCCGGCCGTCGACTGAACGCGCGGAGGGGACGGCTTCTCGGGCCGTCCCCTCCGACACCGATCAAGAAGGGGAGGGCGCGCTTGGACGCCATCTTCGGCAACCTCGACTTCTGGGCCGAGGGCCTTCTGAACACGCTGATCGTGTTCTTCGCCGGTGGAGCGATCGCTCTGGTGCTCGGCATCATCGTCGGGGCGATGCGCGTCTCGCCGGTCCCGATCGCCCGCGGGGTCGGGACGGTGTACGTGAACCTCGTCAGGAACACTCCGCTCACGCTGGTCTTCTTCTTCTTCGTGTTCGGTTACCCGCAGCTCGGACTGCCGGACCTCAGCAACCTCGCCCTCGGCATCCTCGCCATCGGCATCTATACCGCGACCTATGTCGCTGAGGTGCTGCGCGCCGGGATCAACACGGTCCCCGTCGGACAGGCCGAAGCCGCTCGCGCTATCGGTCTTCCGTTCGGGCAGGTCATGACGCTGGTCGTGCTTCCTCAGGCGTTCCGATCGGTTGTGCCGCCCATGATGAGCGTGTTCATCGCCCTGCTCAAGAACACCACTGTCGCGGCCGGCTTCTCGGTCGCCGAACTGGCCTCGGTGCGTGCGGCCATCAACGACTCCCACACACGACCAGGCAACCCGATGGAAGTGCTGCTCTGGGTTGCGGTCATCTTCGTCATCCTGGTGCTCCTGCTCAGCTGGTTGCAGAACACCCTCGAGCGCCGCTGGAGGATCGCACGATGACTTCCGTTCTCTACGACGTACCCGGACCGCGCGCGATCGCCCGCAACCGGATCCTCAGCATCGTCACGGTGCTGGTCGTCGTCGCCGTCCTCGGTTTCCTCGTCTACCGGCTCTACGAATCGGGACAGTTCGAAGCCAGCAAGTGGTACGTCTTCTCCTTCACGAGGGTCTGGGAGCAGATCGGGATCCACCTGGTCAACACGCTCGCGGCCTTCGCGCTCGCGGCGATCCTCGCTCTCGCGCTCGGGTTCCTGCTCGCTATCGGCAGGCTCTCCGAACATGCCTGGGTCCGTGTACCCGTGGCCGCGATCACCGAGTTGTTCCGCGCCGTTCCGGTCCTCGTGCTGATGATGCTGCTCTACTACGGGCTGCCGTCGATCGGGATCGCGATGGCCCCGTACTGGGCGGTCGTCATCGCCCTCATGCTCTACAACGGTTCCGTGCTCGCCGAGGTGCTCCGCGCCGGAATCGAGTCGCTGCCGCGAGGGCAGAAGGAAGCCGGTTACGCGATCGGCCTGCGCAAGAGCGGCGTGATGCGACTGATCCTGCTGCCTCAGGCCATCCGAGCCATGCTGCCGGTGATCGTCGCCCAGCTGGTGGTGACGATGAAGGACACGGCGCTCGGCTTCATCATCACCTACCCGGAGCTGCTGTACTACGCGAAGCTGCTGAGCTCCCAGCAGGGCCGGCCGATCCTGCAGTCAGCCTTCGTCATCGGCGGCATCTACATCGTCATGTGTCTCATCCTCTCCGGCATCGCGAAGTATCTCGAGATCCGCACCCGTCGGTCGCCGAAGCTGCAGGCCATCGCGCACGCCAACAACCCGGCAGCCGACGACGAGGCGACGCTCACGGAGGCGATCGCCCTCCAGAAGGGCGCGGGCAAGCGGGACATGGGCGGACTGCCACCCGGCATCTGATCGACGGCACGGCGCGCCCACCGCGCGCCGGTAGACTCGTGTCTCGTGTCAGACGTTCCCGAGATCACGCCCGAGGCGGTGGAAACCGCCGTCGCCGCAGCGCTCGACGCGATCGGCGCCGCCGCCAGCACCGCAGAGCTGAAGGCGGCCCGCGCGGCCCACGTGGGGGAGGGTTCGCCGCTCGCGACCCTGAACGCCTCGATGCGCCAGGTCGCCCCTGAGCACAAGGCGACGTTCGGGAAGCTGATCGGACAGGGACGCGGCCGCGTCAACCAGGCCCTCACCGCGAAGGAGACGGAGCTGGCCGAGGCGGAGACCGCCGCTCGTCTCGAGGCCGAGCGGGTGGACATCACCGCCGTCTCCTCGCGCACGCGTATCGGCGCGCGGCATCCGCTCTCCCTGTTGCAGGACGACGTGTGCGACATCTTCGTCGGCATGGGCTGGGAGATCGCGGAGGGTCCGGAGCTCGAGCACGAGTGGTTCAACTTCGACGCACTGAACTTCGACGTCGACCACCCGGCCCGCCAGGAGCAGGACACGTTCTACGTGGACCCGACCTCCCGCCACCTCGTGATGCGCACGCACACGAGCCCCGTCCAGGTGCGCTCGATGCTCGACCGCGAGCTGCCGATCTACGTGCTGTGCCCGGGGCGCGTGTATCGCACGGACGAGTTCGACGCGACGCACCTGCCGGTGTTCACGCAGTTCGAGGGCCTCGTGATCGACAAGGGCATCACCATGGCGCACCTGAAGGGAACGCTCGACCACTTCGCGCGCCAGCTCTTCGGGCCGGAGGCGAAGATGCGCTTCCGCACCAACTACTTCCCGTTCACCGAGCCCTCGGCCGAACTCGACCTGTGGCACCCGACCTTCAAGGGCGGCGCGCGCTGGATCGAGTGGGGCGGCTGCGGCATGGTGAACCCGAACGTGCTGCGCGCCGCGGGCATCGATCCCGAGGTCTACAGCGGTTTCGCGTTCGGCATGGGGATCGAACGCGGGCTGATGTTCCGCAGTGATGTGAAGGACATGCGCGACATGGCCGAGGGCGATGTCCGCTTCAGCGAGCAGTACGGGATGGTGGTGTGATGCGCGTCCCGCTTTCGTGGCTGCGTGAGTACGTGGATGTGGCGGCGGACGTCACGCCCGAGGACGTCTTCGCGTCGCTCGTGGCCGTCGGCTTCGAGGAGGAGGAGGTCCACCGCTTCGAGATCACCGGCCCCGTCGTCGTCGGGCGGGTCCTCTCGTTCGAGGAGGAGCCCCAGTCCAACGGCAAGACGATCCGGTGGTGCCAGGTCGACGTGGGAGAAGCCAACGGCGGCGTCCGCGGGATCGTCTGCGGTGCCCGCAACTTCGCCCCGGATGACAAGGTCGTCGTCACGCTTCCCGGTGCCGTCCTTCCGGGACCGTTCCCGATCGCGGCGCGCAAGACCTACGGCCATGTCTCCGACGGCATGATCGCCTCGGCCAGGGAACTCGGTCTCGGCGACGAGCACGACGGGATCCTCGTGCTGTCGTCCCTGGGACTGGACCCCGAGGTCGGCACGGACGCCATCGCGCTGCTGGGACTGGACGACGTCGCCGTCGAGATCAACGTCACCCCTGACCGCGGGTACGCGTTCTCGATCCGTGGCGTCGCGCGCGAGTACGCGCACGCCACCGGGGCGGACTTCCGCGACCCGGCGGAGCACGAGTGGGACGAGGTCGCGCCCGGCAGCGGCTTCCCGCTCGCGGTGACGGCTGAACCGCTGCGCGAGGCGCCCGCCGTGCAGGAGTTCGTGGTGCGCGTGGTGCGCGACGTCGATCCGTCCCGGCCCACTCCGCCGTGGATGGTGTCGCGCCTCGCCCTGGCCGGCATCCGCTCGCTCGGCGTGCTCATCGACATCACCAACTACGTCATGCTCGAGCTCGGCAACCCGATCCACGGGTACGACCTCGACAAGCTCTCCGGGGGGATCACGGTGCGCCGTGCCCAGCCGGGCGAGAAGATGACGACGCTGGACGGTCAGGAGCGCGCGCTGCACGTCGAGGACCTCCTCATCACGGACGAGTCCGGTCCGATCGGGCTGGCGGGCGTCATGGGCGGCGGCACGACGGAGATGTCCGGCGAGACGCGCAACGTTCTCATCGAGGCCGCGAACTTCGACTCGGTGTCCATCGCCCGCACGGCGCGCCGCCACAAGCTGCCGAGCGAGGCGTCCAAGCGCTTCGAGCGCGGCGTGGACCCGCTGATCCCGTTCGTGGCCGCGCGCCGGGTCGCCGACCTCATGGTCGAACTGGCCGGAGGCACTCTCGACACCACGGGCGGCGCGCTGTACGCCGAGGTGGAGATCGCCGGCATCGCGCTGCCGGCCGAGTTCGTACCCGGGCTCATCGGCGTGGACTACGAGGATGCCGAGATCACCGAAGCGCTGGAGACGATCGGCGCCGAGGTCACCGAGACCGCCGACGGCTGGCAGGTGATCCCGCCGAGCTGGCGACCGGACCTCACGGACAAGTGGTCGCTCGCCGAGGAGGTCGCGCGCATCCACGGTCTGGACCGCATCCCCTCTGTGTTGCCGACGCCGCCGTCCGGAAGCGGCCTCACGGCGCTGCAGCTGGGTCGTCGCCGCGTCGCCAACGCGCTCGCCGCCGCAGGTCTGGTCGAGACGCCGGCGTTCCCGTTCACGACCGAGGCGCACAACGACCTGCACGGGTCCGCGACCGGGGAGCACGTCCCCAGCATCCGGCTCGCGAACGCTCTCGACGGACAGGCGCCGTACCTGCGCCGCTCGCTGATCCCCGGCCTGCTCCAGACCGCGCATCGCAACATCGCGCGCGGGCTGACGGACGTCGCGATCTTCGAGACCGGTGTCGTGTTCCTTCCGGAGGAGGGCGTCGCCTACGGGACGGACGAGGTGCCGCCGCTCGGCGTGCGTCCCTCGGACGAGACGCTCGCGGCGCTCAACGCCTCGATCCCGCCGCAGCGCCGCCACGTCGCAGCGCTGTTCACGGGCAACGTGACGCCGCGCCAGCCGGGCCGCGCCGCCGAGCCGTACGGTCTGAGCGAGGCGCTGGATGCCGTGAAGGTCATCGCGGCAGCCGCGGGCGTCGAGATCGATGTCGTCCAGGGGCAGCGCGCAGCGCTTCACCCGGGGCGCACCGGCGTACTGAGCGTGCGCGGAGCCGAGGTCGGCTACGTCGGCGAACTGCACCCCGACGTGGCATCCGACGCGGACCTGCCAGGCCGCGCGGTCGTGTTCGAGCTGGATCTCGACGGCATCCTGGAGCTCGCCGGTCACCGGGTCGTCGCGGAGAGCCTGTCGACGTTCCCCGCCGCCACCCAGGACGTGTCGCTCGTCGTTCCCGAGGCGCTCGCCGCCGGGGACCTGCGCGAGACCCTCGTGGAGGGCGCCGGCGATCTGCTGGAATCCCTCCGGCTGGTGGACGACTACCGCGGCGAGGGCTTGCCGGACGGGACGAAGAGCCTCACGTTCGCGCTGCGCTTCCGTGCTCCCGACCGCACGCTCACCGCCGCCGAGGCCACGGAGGCGAAGCTCGCCGGCGTCGCGCTGGCCGGCGAACGGTTCGGCGCGACGCTGCGGGAGTGAATTCCTTGCGGCTCTGCGGACCGCGCTGCTGATTCCCGCCGACGCGGCCGATTCATCTGCCGCGGATGCTGAGAAGAGCAGCGCGGTCGCGTCGAGCTCCCGCCCATCGCTCAGCCGGAGGCGGGCAGGATGGAAGCATGACGATCTCCCGCGCGACCCGCAGGCGCCTGAGGGCGGCCGTCGTCGTCGCGGCGCTCAGCGCCGGTCTCAGCGGCTGCGCGCCGGACACGACGCCCGTCGCGGAGAGCACCACGACGCGACCGACGACGCAGCCGTCGGCCACGCCGGAACCGGCCCCGATGACCGCGCTCGAGAAGGCGGCCGAGCGGGTCGCGGACATGCCCGCGCGCGAGCAGGCGGCGCTCGTGGTCATGGGATACGCCGGGGGCACCGACCCGGCCGCGTTGTCCGCCTACGTCGCGAGCGGCCCCGACGGGCTGATCCTGATGGGCGACAACGTCCCGGGCGCCCCGGAACAGCTGCGCGCGCTCACCGACTCCGTGCATTCCGCCTCGGACGACGCGCTCATCGCGACCGATCAGGAGGGCGGTGTGGTGGCGCGGGTTCCCTGGGACGAGCTTCCGTCCGCATCGGCCCTGAAGGATGCCCCGCCCGCGGAGGCGCGGGCGGCGTTCGCCTCCCGAGCGCGGATGCTGGCGCAGGCCGGGATCGACGTCAACTTCGGTGTCGTGGCCGATGTCCCGAGATCCGAGGGCTCGTTCATCCACGAGCGCTCGTACGGAACCGACCCACAGGCGGTCGCCGATCGGGTCGCGGCGATCGTCGCGGCCGAGCGCGGGTACGTCGCCACCACGCTCAAGCACTTCCCCGGCCACGGCGCTGCCGAGGGCGACTCGCATCGCGCCATCCCCACGACGGCGATGAGCCTGGACGACTGGCGCACGCACGACGCGATCCCGTTCGCCGCCGGCATCGACGCCGGGGCGGAGCTGGTGATGACGGGCCACCTGCGCTACACGAGCGTGTCCGACCTGCCGGCATCGCTGTCGCCGGAGTGGTACGCGATTCTGCGCGACGACCTCGGTTTCGAGGGCGTCGCCGTGACGGACGATCTCGGAATGCTGCTGTCCTCCGGCGACCCGGCCTACGCCGACCCGGTCGCGAACGCGGTGGCCGCGATCGAGGCCGGCGCCGACCTGGTCCTCACGATCGCCGGCTCCACGCCCGACACGGCCACCCGCATCATCGAGGCCGTGACGGCGCGGGCGGAGTCCGACCCGGAGTTCGCGGAGCGTCTGTCGGAGGCGGCGACACGGGTGGCCGAGCTGGTCGCGTCGACGCGTCCCTGAGCCGAGCTGCGCCAGGATGGGGGCATGACAGCCGACCTTCTCGAGCGGGAGGACGCCGAGTGACCGGCGTCGTCCTGCGGCCCACCGCCCCGACCGCCCCCGCAGGCGCGCGGGACCTCGGCATCCCGCCCTTCCTCGCTCCCGGCGCGCAGATCGACTGGCACTACCGCAAGCCGCGCTGGCAGGACGGGGAAGCGTCGAACATCGCCCCGATGCGCGTCGTGCGCGACGACGAGCGAGGCCTCGTCGCGTGGCTGGGGGTGGGAACGAGGCTCGAAGGCATGGGCGCCCCGGACGGCCGTCGCATCCGCACGGTTCCGCTCGACCAGCGCTGGCGCGTGCCGCGCACCCGCATCGTCGAGGACTGGTGGGGCAACGGCATCCTGCGGATCGCACCGGCCGACCTGCCGTGGTCGGTCTGGCTCTTCTGGGAGGAGGCGGACGGCTCCGAGTGGACCTTCGGCGGATGGTACGTCAATCTCGAGAACGCGCACCAGCGTACGGATCGGGCGACGTACTCGTCCGATCACGTGCTGGACGTGTGGATCACGGCTGACGGCACGATCCACATGAAGGACGAGGACGAACTCGTCGCGGCCGTCGAGCAGGGACGCATCGCACCGGAGGAGGCCGCCCTGATCGAGGATCACGCTGCGGCCGCCATCGCGTCCTTCCACGCGGGGCATTGGGCGTTCGCGCCGGAGTGGTTGCGCTGGCGGCCTGAGCCGTCCTGGACGGTCGCCGAACTGGCGGACCTGCCGTCCTGAACGACCGCTTCGCTAGACTGCGAGGCAGTGACACGGGGTGCCGCATCCGCGGCTGAGAACACACCCGTCGAACCTGATCTAGTTCGTACTAGCGAAGGGATGTCGCGTGAGCGATCGCCTCTGCCCACCGTCCGAAGCCGACCTCGTCACGGAGGCCGGCGCTCTCCTCGATGCGCTGCGCGCGGCGCCGCCGCTCACGCACTGCATCACGAACGCAGTGGTGACGGGGTTCACCGCGAACGCGCTGCTGGCGCTCGGCGCTGCGCCGGCGATGGTCGACATCGTCGGCGAGTCCAGGATGTTCGCATCCGTCGCCTCGGGAGTGCTGGTCAACCTCGGCACGCCGACGCCCGAGCAGCGCGACGCCGCGCGCGAGGCCGTCGGCGGCGCCGTGGACGCCGGCACGCCCTGGGTGCTCGACCCCGTCGCGATCGGCGTGCTGCCGGTGCGCACCGCTCTCGCCCGAGAGCTCGCCGAGCAGAATCCCACGGCGATCCGCGGCAACGCGTCGGAGATCCTGGCACTCGCGGGTCACTCCGTCGGCGGCCGCGGTGTGGATGCGATCGACAGCACGGATGCCGCGGCCGACGCCGCATTCGCGCTCGCCGAACGCCACGGCGGCGTCGTCGCGGTCTCCGGACCGGTCGACCTCATCACGGACGGCGCGCGCGTCCTGCGCATCGCGAACGGACACGAGCTGCTCACCAAGGTGACCGGCGGCGGATGCGCACTCGGCGCGGTGATGGCGGCATTCCTCGGGACGGCGCGCACCGGCGATCCGTTGGTGACGGTCGCGGCGGCGAGTCTGGTGTACACGGTCGCAGCGGAGAACGCCGCGCGTGCCTCACGGGGGCCGGGGAGCTTCGCGGTCGCACTGCTCGACGCGCTCGCGGCTGTACGGCCGGACGACGTGGCTGCTGCCGCACGTGTCGAAGGCGCCGTCCGATGACCCCGGACCTCTCGCTGTATCTCGTCACCGACACGTCGCTCTGCGGCGGTCGCGGCGTCATCGAGACCGTCCGTCAGGCCGTCGCCGGAGGCGTGCGCGTCGTGCAGCTGCGAGACAAGACGGCGACGGACGCCGAGACGACGGCGCAGCTCGTCGAGCTGTCCCGTGTCATCGACGGACGCGCCCTGCTCGTGGTGAACGACCGGGTGGAGGCCGCGCTCGCGGCGCGGGCGGCGGGAGCGCGCATCGATGGCGTGCATCTGGGGCAGGGAGACGTGTCCGTCCTCCGCGCTCGTGAGGCGCTCGGACCTGAGGCGCTGATCGGGCTCACCGCCCACAGGCCCGAGCACCTCGATGCCGTTCTGGCCCTGCCGGAGGGGACCGTGGACTACCTCGGCGTCGGTGTGATCCGCCCGACCACGACCAAACCGGATCACCCGCCGGCACTGGGCATCGAGGGGTTCCGGTCCTTCGCGCTGGCGAGCCCGCTGCCCTGCGTCGCGATCGGCGGGGTGAGCATCGAGGACACCGAGCGGCTGCGGGATGCCGGAGCAGCCGGCCTCGCAGTCGTCTCCGCGCTGTGCGCAGCCGAGGATCCGCGGACCGCGGCAGCGGAGTTCGTGCGGCGCTGGCGCGCCGCCGGTGTGCCGCGGGTCTTGAGCATCGCGGGCAGCGACCCGTCCGGCGGCGCCGGCGTCCAGGCCGACCTCAAGTCCATCGCCGCGAACGGGGGATACGGGATGGCCGTGCTCACGGCTCTCACCGCGCAGAACACCCGTGGCGTCCGCGGCGTCCACGTCCCGCCGGTCGGCTTCCTGCGCGAGCAGCTCGACGCGGTCTCCGACGACATCATGGTGGATGCCGTGAAGATCGGGATGCTCGCGAACGCCGAAGTCATCAGCGCGGTGACCGCGTGGCTCCGGGAGGTCCGTCCGCCGATCGTCGTCGTGGACCCCGTGATGGTGTCCACCAGCGGCGATCGTCTTCTCGACCGCGAGGCGGAGCAGGGACTCGAGGACCTGCTGCGGCATGCCGATGTCGTGACTCCCAATCTCGCCGAGCTCGCGGTTCTCGCGGGCCGGTCGATCGACGGCTGGGACGACGCGCTCGCCGCAGCCGAGGCTGTGTCCGCGCGGATCGGGGCCGCCGTACTCGTGAAGGGCGGACACCTCGACGGCGACGACGCACCCGACGCGCTCATCGACGCGGCACGTGACGTACGGGCGGAGTTCCGTGGAACACGCATCGCCACGGTCAATACACACGGAACGGGCTGTTCGCTGTCCTCGGCGCTCGCGACGCGTCTCGCACGCGGCGAGCACCCCGTCGACGCTGTCTCCGCGTCGCGCCGCTGGCTCCGCGAATCACTCCGCGCGAGCGGCGAACTCGGCGTCGGAGGCGGCCACGGACCGCTTCATCACTTCGCCGGGTCCTGGAGCCGCGGGGGCACGGACACCGCACCGGAGGCCGCCGAGATCGAGAGCGACTGGTGGGAGAGCATTCGCGGCATCCGCCGGAGCATCGACGACGCGGCCTTCGTCCGAGGCCTCGCCGCAGGGACACTCGATCGCGGGCGGTTCCTGTCCTACCTGGCGCAGGACGCACTGTATCTCCGGGAATACGCGCGGGTCCTCGCCGAGGCGGCAAGGCTGGCCCCGACGCCCATGGAGCAGGCGTTCTGGGCGGACTCCGCGCGCGGATCGATCGTCGGCGAACTGGAACTGCACGCGTCGTGGTTGACGCCCGAGAGCGGCATCGGACGTGAGACGTTCGCGGCGGAGCCCTCCGAGGTCACGACCTCCTACCTCGATCACCTGCGTTCGACGGCGTTCGGCGGCGAGTACGGCGAGCTGATCGCCGCGATCCTGCCGTGCTTCTGGCTCTATACCGATCTGGGACGCCGCCTGCATGCGGGGGAGTTCGGTGAGCGCGCCCGTGACCCGGAGCATCCCTACGCCTCCTGGCTCGCGACCTATGCAGACCCCGCGTTCGAGGTCGCCACGACCCAGGCGATCGACTACGTGACGCGGGTCGCATCGGCCTCGGACGTCGACGGTCGCGAGAGGATGTTCCGCGCCTTCGCGCGCTCCAGTGAGCTGGAGCTCGCCTTCTTCGCGGCTCCCATGGGCGTCGATCCGCTCTGAGCGGAAGCCCTTCCTCCGACGCGGTCGACCTGGTGACATGGACGCATGACCGACGTTCTGATCCTGGGCGGGACCGGCTGGCTGTCGTCGCGGATCGCCGAGCGCTGGCGGGATGCCGGGGCCCGTGTGACCTGTCTCGCTCGCGGTGGACGTCCGGCTCCGGACGGGACGGCTCTCGTCCGCGGCGATCGCGATGACGACGGCGTCTACGACCAGCTGCAGCGGGACTGGGACGAGGTCGTCGACGTCTCATCACGGGCCGGCCACGTCGAGCGAGCCGTCGGGGCGCTCGCCGGCCGCGCTCGCCGCTGGACGTATGTGTCGTCGATGTCGGTGTATGCGGACGACAGCACACCGGACGCGGACGAGCCGTCGCCGCTGCATGCACCCGCCCGCGAGGGCGATGAGGACGATTACGCCGCCCAGAAGGTCGCCGCCGAACAGGCCGTCGGATCGCTCGGTGATCGTGCCCGCATCCTGCGTCCGGGGCTCATCGTCGGGCCCGGTGACCCGAGCGACCGGTTCGGGTACTGGGCTGCCGCCTTCGAACGCGCGGGCGCGGAAGCGGTGCTCGTGCCTCCGCTCGCGGAAGCCTGGGCCCAGGTGATCGATGTCGAGGATCTCGCCGCCTTCATCGCGACGGACCGCGGTCACGGCATCCTGAACGCGATCGGGGAGCCTCTCCCGCTCGGCGAGATGCTTGCACTCGTCCGGGCTGCGACACGGCACTCCGGTGAGGTCGTGGAGGCCGGCGAAGCCTGGCTCGCCGATCACGAGGTCGACTACTGGATGGGGGAGCGGTCGCTGCCGCTGTGGCTGCCGGCCGAGATGAGCGGGTTCCTCCGGCGCAGCAACCGGGCGTATCTGGCCGAGGGCGCCGCACTGACCCCGCTCGAGGACACGATCGCGAAGGTCGTCGCCGACGAGCGCGCCCGCGGCGTCGACCGTCCTCGACGTGCAGGACTGACCCGGGACGAGGAGGAAGCGCTGCTGCGGGAACTGCGCGGGTGACGCCCCGGATTTGCACGCGCGCGGATCCGGGCGCTATGGTCGCGACATGCCTTCGGTCGCGCACCCTCACGCAACGCTCTTCGTGAGCGCTGCCCCTGTGCGCCGACGCCGTGGCGGCCGCCGACTCTAGGCGACCCCGCGCTCCCGTCGTGCTTCCGGCGGGGAGAGTGCCGGTGTCGCCGCCCCGGCCCGAACATCCCCGACCGTTAAGGTAGAACCATGACGTATTCCGTCGCCGTCTCCGGCGCATCCGGCTACGCGGGCGGCGAGATCCTGCGCCTGCTGGCCGATCATCCCGACATCGAGATCCGCACCGTCACCGCGCACTCCAACGCCGGTCAGCCGCTGATCCAGCACCAGCCGCACCTGCGCTCGCTCGCCCACCTCGAACTGCAGGACACCACGCCCGAGATCCTCGCCGGGCACGACATCGTGTTCCTCGCGCTTCCGCACGGCCAGTCCGGCCAGTACACCGACGCGCTCGGCGACGTTCCGCTCGTCATCGACGCCGGCGCCGACCATCGGCTCGTCTCGCAGGACGCCTGGGACGCGTTCTACGGCGGGACCTTCCACAAGGCCTGGACGTACGGCGTTCCCGAACTCCTCGTGGACGGGACCAAGCAGCGCGAGAAGCTTCGCGGAGCGACCCGCATCGCGGCCCCCGGATGCAACGCCTCCACCGTGAGCCTCAGCCTCGTCCCGGGCGTCGCCGCCGGGGTCGTTGATCCGTCGGACATCGTCTCGGTGCTGGCTGTAGGCCCGTCCGGGGCGGGCAAGAGCCTGAAGACCAACCTGCTCGGCAGCGAGATCCTCGGCACCGCCAACCCGTACGCGGTCGGCGGTACGCACCGGCACATCCCCGAGATCCAGCAGGCGCTCACCGCCGCCGGAGCAACGGACCCGCGCATCTCCTTCACACCCGTGCTCGTCCCGATGTCCCGAGGCATCCTGGCGACCTCGACCGCCCCGATCGCGGACGACGTGACGGATGCGGAGATCCGGGATGCCTGGCAGAGCGCCTACGGAGACGAGACCTTCGTCCAGCTGCTGCCGGAAGCGCACTTCCCCCGCACGGCCGACGTCCTCGGCGCGAACACCGCGCTCATGGGGCTCGCCATCGACCGTGCGGCGAACCGCGTGACCGTCGTGACCGCGGTCGACAACCTCGTCAAGGGCACCGCCGGAGCTGCCGTCCAGTCCATGAACATCGCGCTGGGACTGCCTGAGGCCCGCGCCCTCACCGTGAACGGAGTCGCCCCGTGAGCGTCACCGCCCCCGCAGGATTCGACGCGGCCGGAGTGGCCGCAGGACTCAAGTCCACCGGCAAGCCGGACGTCGCCGTCGTCGTGAACCGCGGGCCCCGCAAGGTCGGCGCGGCCGTCTTCACCAGCAACCGGGCGAAGGCGAACCCGATCATCTGGTCCCAGCAGGCGATCGCGGACCGCGTCGTCGAGGCGGTCGTGCTCAACTCCGGCGGGGCGAACTGCTTCACGGGGTCGTTCGGCTTCCAGACGACCCACCAGACCGCCGAGAAGGCGGCCGAGCTGCTCGACATCAGCGCCGGCGATGTGCTGGTGTGCTCCACCGGCCTCATCGGCACGGGGGACGAGGAGTTCCGTGCCAAGGTGCTCGCGGGCACCGAGCAGGCGATCGCCGAGCTCTCCGCCGACGGCGGTGACGCCGCGGCGCAGGCGATCATGACCACCGACACCGTCGCGAAGACAGCCGTCGTGTCCCGCGACGGCTGGACGATCGGCGGCATGGCGAAGGGCGCGGGCATGCTCGCGCCGGGGCTTGCGACCATGCTCGTGGTCCTGACGACGGATGCCGACCTGGAGGCGCTCGAGGCCGACACGCTGCTGCGGCAGGCCACCGGGACCACGTTCGACCGGCTCGACTCGGACGGCTGCATGTCCACCAACGATCAGGTCACCCTGCTCGCCAACGGGGCCAGCGGTGTGAAGCCCGACCTCGAGGACTTCGCCAGCGCGCTGCGCGAGCTCTGTCAGGATCTCGCCGTCCAGCTCCAGGGCGATGCCGAAGGCGCGAGCCATGACATCACGATCCGGGTCACCCACGCGGCCACCGAGCAGGAGGCCGTGGAGGTCGGGCGCTCTGTGGCGCGCAACAACCTCTTCAAGGCCGCGATCTTCGGCAACGATCCCAACTGGGGCCGGGTGCTCGCCGCGATCGGCACGACGAGCGCGCAGTTCGATCCGTACGACGTGGACGTGTGGATGAACGGCGTGCGCGTGTGCACCGAGGGCGGGCCCGATCGCCCGCGCGAGGATGTGGATCTCGCGCCGCGCGCCACCGACCTGCTCATCGACCTCAAGGTCGGCGAGGCCGAGGCGACGATCCTCACGAACGACCTCACGCACGACTACGTCCACGAGAACAGCGCCTACTCCTCATGACCGACATCCAGGACACCACGCCCGACGTCGCCGCGGTGAAGGCCGCGACGCTCATCGAGTCGCTGCCGTGGCTGAAGAAGTTCCGGGACCAGATCGTCGTCGTCAAGTACGGCGGCAACGCCATGGTCTCCGACGCGCTGCAGGACGCGTTCGCGCAGGACATCGCCTACCTGCGATACGTCGGCGTGCAGCCGGTGGTCGTGCACGGCGGCGGACCGCAGATCTCGAACATGCTCGACCGTCTCGAGATCCCCAGCGAGTTCAAGGGGGGATACCGCGTCACCAACACCGAGGCGATCAGCGTGGTCCGCATGGTCCTCACCGGTCAGGTCAACCCGCAGCTCGTCGCCAAGATCAACTCTCACGGCCCCATCGCGACGGGCCTCAGCGGAGAGGACGCCGGTCTGTTCGGCGGACGACGTCGCGGCGTGGTCATCGACGGGGAGGAGGTCGATCTGGGGCGCGTCGGAGACGTCGTCGAGGTCGATCCGACGCCGGTGCTCGATCACCTGGCCGCAGGCCGCGTGCCGGTCGTCTCGAGCATCGCGCCAGACCTGGACCATCCCGGCCAGTCGCTGAACGTCAACGCGGATGCCGCGGCGGCCGCCCTTGCGACGGCCCTCGGTGCGCGCAAGCTCGTGATCCTGACCGACGTGCCGGGGCTCTACGCCGACTGGCCCAACCGGGACTCGCTGGTCTCGCACATCACCTCCGGCGATCTGGAGCAGATGCTCCCGACGCTGGAGTCCGGCATGATCCCGAAGATGCGGGCATGCCTGGACGCGGTGTCCCGCGGAGTGGACGCCGCAGCCATCATCGACGGACGCGTGCCGCACTCGGTGCTCGTCGAGCTCTTCACGAGCAAGGGGATCGGAACCGAAGTGGTCGCAGGAGAGAGGACGAAGGCATGACCGTCTGGCAGGAGGACGCCGCACGCGATCTGGTGCTCAACGCGGGGGAGCGGCTCGAGCTGCTCACGCGCGGAGAGGGATCGTACCTGTACGACGGGCAGGACCGGCGCTATCTCGACTTCCTCGCCGGCATCGCCGTGACGTCGCTGGGACATGCGCATCCGGTCTTCGTCGACGCGGTGTCGCGCCAGGCCGCGACCCTCGCGCACGTGTCGAACTACTTCGCCACTCCGCCGCAGCTCGCTCTCGCCGCGCGCCTGAAGCGCCTCGCCGGCGCCGGCATCGACGGCCGTGTGTTCTTCTCGAACTCCGGCGCCGAGGCCAATGAGGCCGCGTTCAAGCTGGCGCGCCTGCACGGCGGCGCCGAACGCCCGCGCATCATCGCGCTGGAGAACGGCTTCCACGGGCGCACCATGGGCTCGCTCGCCCTCACGGCCAAGGAGGCCATGCGCGCGCCGTTCGCCCCCATGCCGGGTGGTGTGGAGCACATCGCCGCCACGATCCAGGCACTGGAGGCGGCGCTCGACGACCGCGTCGCAGCCGTATTCGTCGAGCCCATCCAGGGCGAGGCCGGGGTCGTCGAACTGCCCGAGGGCTTCCTCGCGGCGGCGCGGTCGATGACGCTCAAGCACGGCGCACTCCTGATCGTGGACGAGATCCAGACCGGAGCCGGACGCACAGGCGCCTGGTTCGGATACAGCCACGAGGGCCTCACGCCGGATGCGATCACGCTCGCGAAGGGCATCGGAGGCGGATTCCCGATCGGCGCGCTCGTGACCTTCGGGCAGGCCAGCGCGCTGTTCACGCCCGGTTCGCACGGATCGACCTTCGGCGGCAACCCGCTGGCCACGGCGGTGGCCGATGCCGTGCTCGCCGAGATCGAGCGCGCCGGGCTGGTCGACAACGCCGCCGCGCGCGGCGAGCAGCTGCGCGCGACCATCGCGGGGATCGACTCGCCCCTCATCACCGGGGTGCGCGGCAAGGGACTCCTGATCGGCGTCGCGCTGAGCGCGCCGGTCGCCGGTGCCGTCGTCGCGGCGGCGCAGGCCCGAGGCCTGATCGTCAACGCCGCGAACCCCGAGACGGTCCGCATCGCTCCGGCTCTGACGATCGGGGATGCCGAGATCGACGAATTCCAGACGCTGTTCGCCGCTGCTCTCGCCGACGTGCAGAGCTCCCTCGCGGCATCCGAGACCGAAGGGGCCTCCCTGTGACCCGCCACCTCCTGCGCGATGACGACCTCAGCCCGGCCGAGCAGGCCGAGATCCTCGACCTCGCCGTCGAGCTCAAGAAGGACCGCTGGGCCGACAAGTCCCTGGCCGGCCCGCAGACCGTAGCCGTGATCTTCGACAAGTCGTCCACCCGCACGCGCGTCTCGTTCGCCGTCGGCATCGCCGACCTCGGCGGCTCGCCGTTGATCATCACGACCGCGAGCAGTCAGCTCGGAGGCAAGGAGACGCCCTCCGACACCGCTCGCGTCCTCGAGCGCCAGGTCGCCGCGATCGTGTGGCGCACCTACGCGCAGTCCGGACTCGAGGAGATGGCGAAGGGCACCCGGGTCCCGGTCGTCAACGCGCTCTCCGACGACTTCCACCCGTGCCAGCTGCTCGCCGACCTGCTCACGATCCGCGAGCACAAGGGGGATCTGGCGGGGCTGACGCTCGCCTTCTTCGGCGACGGGCAGAGCAACATGGCGCACTCCTACGCGCTCGCGGGCGTCACCGCGGGCATGCACGTGCGGATCGCGTCCCCGGCGGAGTACGCGCCGCGCGACGACGTGATCGAGGCCGCCGATCGTCGTGCCGCCGAGACGGGCGGATCGATCACGCTCTACACCGACCCGAACGAGGCCGCCGCCGGAGCGGACGTCGTCGTCACCGACACCTGGGTGTCGATGGGCAAGGAGGAGGAGAAGCTCGCTCGCATCCGCGATCTCGGGGGCTACAAGGTCACCTCCGAGACCATGAGCATCGCGGACCCCGAGGCGATCTTCATCCACTGCCTGCCGGCGGATCGCGGGTACGAGGTGGACTCCGAGGTCATCGACGGCCCGCAGAGCGTCGTCTGGGACGAGGCGGAGAACCGCCTGCACGCCCAGAAGGCACTGCTGGTCTGGCTGCTGCGTCAGGACTGATCCGGTGGCGCGCGGGCTGTCCGACCGGTGGGAGCGGTTGAACGGCCCGGCGCGCCTGGCCGGCGTCGATCTCGCGCGCGGGCTCGCCGTGATCGGCATGTTCGCCGCGCACCTGCTCACGACCGCGGAGAGCTGGGTCTGGGGCGACCCGTCGACCTGGCTCGCCGTGGTCGACGGGCGGTCGTCGATCCTGTTCGCGACGCTCGCCGGCGTGTCCATCGGCCTGGTGACCGGCGGACCGGTGCCGTCGGACGGAGACCGGATGCGCATCGCGCGCGGTCGCCTCGCGGTCCGCGCCGGGATGCTCTGGCTCATCGGCATCCTGCTGATCCTCACCGGGGTGCCGGTGTACGTGATCCTGCCGGCCTACGCCCTCCTTTTCGTGCTCGCCCTGCCGTTCGCCCGTCTCTCCGCCGGCGCCGTGCTGGCCGCCGCCGCGGCGATCGGCGTCGTGATGGCGTTCGTGCAGCCGCTGCTGGATGAGCTGCCTCTCTGGTACGGCCCGTTCGGCGAGGAGATCGCGGCGGCGCTGGGCTGGCACTATCCGTTCCCGGTATGGCTCGCCTTCGTGCTGACCGGGCTCGGCGTCGCCCGCGCGGATCTGCGGCGCCTGCCCACGCAGCTGTGGATGCTGGGGGCGGGTGCCCTGCTCGCCCTGCTCGGGTATGCGGGGCTCCCCGCCGACGCGTCCTCCCTGTATCTGCAGGAGGTGCTGACGTCCCGACCGCACTCGTCCGGCCTGTACGAGGTCATCGGCACGGGTGGGTTCGCCGTCGCGGTGCTCGGCGGCTGCTTGCTGATCTGCCGTCTCGGCGCCGTGCGGATGCTCGTGCTCCCGCTGCGCGCGACCGGGGCCATGCCGCTGACGGCCTACACGGCGCAGCTGCTGATCTGGGCGGTCGTCGCCCTCGCCGCCGTCGGGGACACCGGGGACCTGTTCGCGTTCCGGGCGCTGGATCCGTTCTGGCCGCTCACGATCGGCGTCGTCCTCGGATGCACGGCCTGGGCGCTGCTCGTCGGGCGCGGACCGCTGGAGTGGCTCCTCGACCGCACGGCGAAGCTCGTCGTTCCGTCCCGGCCGGATCGCTAGGCTGGAGGGATGAGCGAGGCGAAGCACGACGGCACGAACGAGGGCGCGCTCTGGGGTGCGCGGTTCGCGAGCGGACCATCCCCGGAACTGGTCGAGCTGAGCCGATCGACGCACTTCGACTGGATCCTCGCTCCGTACGACATCGCGGGATCGCATGCCCACGCGACAGCCCTCGAGGCTGCGGGCTACCTGGAGCCCGACGAGGCGCTCCGCATGCACGAGGGCCTGGATGCCCTGGCACGCAAGGTCGCCGACGGGACGATCGTCGCGCAGCCCACCGACGAGGACGTGCACGGCGCTCTCGAGCAGGCCCTGATCGCCGAACTCGGCCCCGAGCTCGGCGGGCGGCTGCGTGCCGGCCGCAGCCGCAACGACCAGATCGCCACCCTCGTGCGGATGTATCTCATCGACCATGCCAAGGTGATCGCCCGTGATCTGCTGCGTGTGATCGACGCGCTCGTCGCGCAGGCCGAGGCGCACCCCGAGGCGATCCTGCCGGGCCGCACCCATCTGCAGCATGCGCAGCCGGTCCTTCTGGCCCATCATCTGCAGGCGCACGCCTGGCCGCTGGTGCGCGAGCTCGAGCGGCTGGTGGACTGGCGCGTGCGGGCCGGCGTCTCGCCCTACGGCGGAGGAGCCCTCGCCGGGTCCACGCTGGGGCTCGACCCCGCACTGGTGGCACGGGAGCTCGGTCTCGACCGCCCCGCCGAGAACTCGCTGGACGGCACGGCGGCGCGCGACGTGGTCGCGGAGTTCGCGTTCATCGCGGCGATGACCGGAGTCGACCTCTCCCGTCTGTCCGAGGAGATCATCCTGTGGAACACGCGCGAGTTCGGCTTCGTGACGCTGCACGACGGATATTCGACCGGTTCCAGCATCATGCCGCAGAAGAAGAACCCCGACATCGCCGAGCTCACCCGGGGCAAGTCCGGTCGTCTGATCGGCAATCTGTCCGGACTCCTCGCCACGCTCAAGGGCCTCCCGCTCGCGTACAACCGCGACCTGCAGGAGGACAAAGAGCCGGTGTTCGACTCCGTGCAGACGCTCGAGGTGGTGCTGCCCGCGTTCGCGGGGATGATCGCGACGCTGAGGTTCGACACCGAGCGCATGGCCGAGCTCGCCCCGCAGGGCTTCTCACTCGCCACCGATGTGGCCGAATGGCTCGTGAAGCGCCGGGTGCCGTTCCGTGACGCGCACGAGATCTCCGGCGCGCTGGTCCGCGCGTGTGAGGAGCAGGGGATCGGACTGGAGGATGCCTCCGACGACCTCCTGCACTCCGTCTCCGCGCACCTCACGCCGGACGTGCGGGAAGTGCTCTCGATCGAGGGATCGGTCGCCTCGCGCACCGGCGTCGGCGGGACCGCGGGCGTGCGGGTCGCCGAACAGCGCGCCGAACTCGTCGCGCGTGCGCAGAAGGCCGCGCACGCGCTCGGACTCTGATCCGCGGCGGTCGCGCTTCGCAGATCCGGCTCCGATCAGTGCAGGGACTCGTCGGCCTCCGTGCGCGCCCAGCGGGTGAATCGGACGACGAGTCCGGAACGGGTCGGCGCCGCGAGGAACGGGCCCGCCGTCGCTGAGGCATCCGGATCGAACGGCGCCACCCGGACGAGGCGCCACGGGCCCTCGTCCGCCTTCGCACGGATGACAGCCGCATCCGGCCAACGGCTGATGCGGACGGTGATCTCGGCGTTCCGCCAGTCGTCGACGTAGCCGACCGACCAGTCCGACCGGCGATCCGTCACGACGGCGCCGAGCCCCAGATGGCCGTCGGCGTACTCCACACCCGCCTTGATCCAGCGTTCGTCGTCGATGCGCAGGAACACGCCCGCCTGGTCGAACTGCCCCTCCCATGGCGCGCGGAACGAGACCTCCATGGCCTCGCCGACGGCCAGGGGCGCGGTCAGCGCGTGCTCGGTGTCGTGGACGAAGCCGTACGCGGTGTGCCGCCACGCGTCGCTCCCCTCGACCGCGGTGACGTCGAGGTGTCCGTCGTCGACGGCCGCCGTGGGCGGGTGAGTCCAGACACCGTCCTGCCAGGGAATGCTCACTTCGGGCATAATCCGTAAATATTCCTTATCACTGCATATAACGGGAATATGCATGCTATCGTAGCGACATGGTCATCGCCGTCATCGCCGACATCGTCGGCTCGCGCAGACTGCACGACCGGGCGGCCGCACAGAAGGCGCTCGATGAGACGATCGTGCGCGTCGAGCGCGACCTCCCCCTCGCGAGCCAGCCGCTGACGCCTACCGTAGGGGACGAGCAGCAGGGTGTCTACGCGGCGCTCGGGGATGCGCTGACCTCCCTGCTCATGCTGCAGCTCGCCCTTCCCGACGGTCTGGAACTGCGCTTCGGCATCGGTGCGGGGGAGATCCGGGCGATCGACTCGGCCCACGGCGAGCTGCCCGACGGCCCGGCCTGGTGGGCCGCCCGAGAGGCGATCGAGATCGTCAAGGCGCGCGAAGGACGTGCCGTGCCGAGCGCGCGCACATGGATCGTCGGTGGTCAGGGGCAGGATGAGGTCATGCGGAGCACCATCGCGGCATCCAACGCCTATGCCCTCGTGCGCGACGAGCTCGTCGCCGCGATGAGCGGACGCGAACGTCGGCTCACCTACGGGCGGCTGGTCGGCATCTCCCAGGTCGACCTCGCCGAGCAGGAGGGCATCTCGCAGCCGAGCGTGTCGAAGTCCCTGCGCAGCGCCGGAGCTGCGGCGCTCATCGAGGGCGTCGCGCAGCTGAGGGGAGCGACCTCATGATCTTCGCCGGATTCGCCCTGCTCGCCGTCGGCGCGGTCGACCTCGTCCGGCAGTTCGTGCCACGCCGCTGGATCGGGTATCTCGTGATCCTCGTGCTGCTGATGGTTCTCGGCAGCGTGTCGGACGCCCTGCTTCCGATGCTGGGGGCCATCCTCATCGCTGCCGCCTGGGCGTGGACCATGCCCCGCGACCGCGACGCGCGGGCGGGGTTCTGGCCTGCCGTCGCGCTCGCCTTCATCGTCGCGCTCGCCGTCGTGTGGGTCGGCGGTCGGGCGGATGCCGGGATGATCGGCGCCGCCTGGGATCTGTCCTCGCCCTTCGGGCCGATCCCCTTCGACCTCGCCGTGCTGGTCGTCGGCGTGACGGCGTTCCTGCTGGAATCCGGCAATCTCGTGGTGCGCGCTGCGCTGTCCGGGGAGCACACCTGGCGGCCGGCCGATGCCGGCATCGCCGTCGAGCGGGCGGACCTGCCGGATGCCGCATCCGTCGCGACGTCCGCGGCGACGGTCCATGAGGCGGACACCGGCGCCGACGCCGAATCCGCCGAACCGGTCGCTCCCGCACCGCCGCTGCGCGGCGGATTCAAGGGCGGCCGCCTCATCGGACCGCTGGAACGGATCATCGTCCTCCTGCTGACGCTCGCGATGGCGTATCCGATCCTTGCCGCGATGCTGGCGGCGAAGGGCATCGTGCGCTTCCCGGAGATCTCCAAGGACGGCGAGACCGGTGCGCGGGCCGAGTACTTCCTCGTCGGCAGCCTGGTGAGCTGGGTGATCGCCCTCGGAGCCGCGTTCCTGGTCTGGTGGGGCGTGCACTCCTGACGGTCCGGCGTGCTGCGCGCTGATAGCCTGGAGCGCGTGTCGAATTCCGCTCTGACGACTGCTCCGCAGGCGATCGATCCCGCGTTCGAGAACGTGTGGGATGAGATGGTCTGGCGCGGCCTCGTCCACGTGTCCACCGATCAGGAGGCGCTGCGCGCCCTTCTCGCCGGGGACCCGATCACGTATTACTGCGGCTTCGATCCGACCGCTCCCAGCCTGCACCTGGGCAACCTCGTTCAGCTGCTCACGCTGCGCCGTCTGCAGCTCGCCGGCCACCGGCCGCTGGGTCTCGTGGGCGGCTCGACGGGTCTCGTCGGAGACCCGGGCGGGCGCGACAGCGAGCGCGTCCTGAACCCGGTCGAGACCGTCGAGGAGTGGGTCGGCCGACTGCGCGCACAGGTGGAGCGGTTCCTGAGCTTCGAGGGCGACAACGCCGCGCTCATCGTGAACAACCTCGACTGGACGGCGCCGCTGAGCGCGATCGACTTCCTGCGCGGGATCGGCAAGCACTTCCGCGTCGGCACGATGATCAAGAAGGACGCCGTCGCCGCACGACTGAACTCCGAGGCGGGCATCAGCTACACCGAGTTCAGCTACCAGATCCTGCAGGGGCTGGACTACCTCGAGCTCTTCCGCCGCTACGGCTGCGTGCTGCAGACCGGCGGCAGCGACCAGTGGGGCAACCTCACCAGCGGCACGGACCTCATCCACCGCGTCGAGGGCGTCTCCGTGCACGCGATCGGCACGCCTCTGATCACGAACAGCGACGGCACCAAGTTCGGCAAGAGCGCCGGCAACGCGATCTGGCTCGACCCGGAGATGTGCAGCCCCTACCGGATGTACCAGTTCTGGCTGAACACCGACGATGCGGACGTCGTCGAGCGTCTCAAGGTCTTCACGTTCCTGACGAAGGCCGAGATCGAGGAGTACGCGCATCTCGTCGAGAACGAGCCCTTCCGCCGTGCGGCGCAGAAGCGTCTGGCGCTCGAGGTCGTCGCCACGGTGCACGGCATCGACGCGACCGCGGCGGTGATCGCGGCATCCGAGGCGCTGTTCGGCCAGGGCGATCTGACGGCACTGGATCCGGACACGCTGCGCTCGGCGCTGGCCGAGTTGCCGAACGCCACGCTCGCCGCCGGCACCCCGGTGGTCGAGGCTCTCGTGCAGACCGAACTGGTCTCGAGCCTGTCGGAAGCGCGACGTGCGATCGCCCAGGGCGGCGTGACGCTCGACGGCATCCGCGTCGAGGATGACACGGCGACGGTTCAGGGCGGTCTCCCTGGGGGAGTCTCCGTGCTCCGCCGCGGCAAGAAGACGCTCGCGGGCCTGTTCATCGGCTGATCGGTGCCGTTCACCCCGAGTCATGCGGTGGTGGCGCTGCCGTTCGTGCGGACGCCGCTGATCGCCTCGGCGATCGCGATCGGAGCGATGACTCCGGATCTGCCGCTGTTCGTGCGCGGGATCGGACTGCAGTACGGATTCACGCACGCGTTCGCCAACATCGTGTGGACCGGGATGATCGCGTTCGCGCTGTTCCTGGTGTGGAGGGTGATGCTGCGTCCATGCGTGTCGGAGCTGTCGCCCCGATGGCTCGCCCGACGCCTGCCGGTCGGGTGGGATCAGACGATGTCGGCTGCCGCGCGTGAGGCGGTCGGCGTCGGGGAGCGCCGCAGCTATCCGCTGCTGCTCGCGCTGTCGCTGCTGATCGGCGTCCTGTCGCATATCGTCTGGGACCTCTTCACGCACGAGGGCCGCTGGGGAAGCGAACTGTTCCCGGTCCTGGATGAGCCGTGGGGTCCGCTCGCCGGATTCAAGTGGCTCCAGCACGGCTCGAGCGTCATCGGCCTGCTCATCATCGGGATCTGGATGCTGGTCTGGGTGAGGCGTCGGTCTCCGCGGGATGCCGTGGACCGGATGTTCCCGAGCTGGCTGCGCTTCGCCTGGTGGCTGACGCTGCCGGTGTTCCTGATCGCGGCGTGGGCGATCGGGTATGCGGTCGCCGGGCCCTTCACCGCGGAGTTCACGGTCCAGCATCTTGCGTATCGGGTGCTGCCCCCGGCGTGCGCGCTGTGGGGGCTGATCACGATCGTGCTGTGCATCGTGATCGGAACGCGGCGGTCCCTGAGCGCTCGGGTGTGATCACCAGGCCGGCGTGTCGCGTCCCCACGGTCGAGGATCTGTGAACTCGAGGCCGGGGATCGCGGAGCGCACGGTGATGACCTCCCGCCCGCCGATCGTGAATCGCTGGGTGTGCGCGGCTGGATCGATGTCGACTGCGGGACCGGTCCCGGTCGTGCGCGGCATCCCGAGGAGTTCGGCGGCGACCCGACGCAACGAGGTGCGGACGAGCATCGTGCCGCCGGTGGCACGCTGCTCCTCGAGCGCGCGGAGGATGCCGGCGGCGAGCAGGTAGCCGGCGGAGTGGTCGAGCGCCTGGGCAGGGAGGGCGCCGGGATGTTCTCCGTCCGGCGACTCGACCATCGCGATGCCGGATTCGGCCTGGACGAGACTGTCGAATCCGCGTCGTCCGGGTGCAGCCTCGCCCCAGGCGCTGAGCTGTGCGATGACGAGCCCTGGATGCCGGTCAGCGAGGGCGGCGGGGGAGAGCCCGAGTCGGTCGAGCGCGGCGGGGTGGTAGCCGAGCACGACGACGTCGGCGTGCGCGAGGAGATCGGCGAATCGTGCCGAGCGCGCGTCCAGCACCGTGGTGCGCTTGCCGTGCCCGGTGTCGACATGCTGCCATTCGAGCTCCGGGAGGTCCGGCGGGTCGACGCGCAGTACGTCGGCGCCGAGCAGGGCGAGCGTCCGCGTGCACACCGGCCCTGCGATGACTCGCGTGAGGTCGAGGACGCGGATGCCGCGTGCCCCGGTCCCCGGCGTGCGGCCTCGCCGGGGAGCATCGGCGAGTCGGATGGTCTCGACGAGTCCGGTGCGACGCAGCTCCGCGTCCGACCCGGGGTCCTCGGCGCGCACGGGGACGGCGAGCCCGCCGGCCCCCGAGACAGCGGCGACGGCGTCGGCGGTGCGGAGATCGGCGACGGCCTGCGCCAGCTCGTCCGCTCCGGCCGCGTCCGAGAGCGCGAGCCCGCGCCGAAGAGCGCGCGCATGATGCGGATAGTTGCCGTGCGTGCGGATCCATCCGTCGGTCGTGCGCCAGAATCCCGAGAGGGGCGCCCATGCATCGGGAGCCCGCCCGTCGATGCGCAGCATCCGATCGCTGCGGTAGGCCGCCGCCACCCGGACCGGATCGACGCGGCTGGGGTCGACGCGGGGATCGCGGGCGGCATCGCAGACGGCCCGAACGCTGGCGAGGGCGAGGGCGCTCACCGCGAGCCGCGAGGGGAGGGCATCAGCCGTCACCATGACTCCTTCCGACCGAGCGCTCGCGCCGAGGAGAGCCGGTGAACGGACAGCACTTCCATAGGGGGATGCTACGACGGTGCGCAAGGCGGATCGAGCGGCCCTTCGGCCGACACGCCCGGGATGCCACCCGGATTTGCCGGGTGGGCCCGATCCTGCGTAAGTTATTACCTGTTCGCCCCACAGGGTTGAGATAGACCAGCAGGTCAGCTCCCCTCAAGCGGCGGATCACCTCCCGAAACTCGATCGAACACTCCGGTGTGAGAGCAGTGGCGGGATGCCTTGCGGTCCTCGGATCACGACCCGGTTGCCCCGGTTCGCTGATTTGACAAAGGGATCCCGCGAGG
>NZ_JAHZUT010000012.1:0-119259 GCF_022788845.1 Microbacterium sp. CIAB417
CCTCACTACGTCAGGGGCTGGATGCCGCACGGAATCGGACACCCGGGTACGGGCACGGAAAAATGCCTCGGATCAGTCTAGCAAAGCCGAAAGCGCCCCGAGCACGCGCCGATCGGTCAGCCCGCATCCGCGATGGGACGGCGCAGCGCGTCGGCGACCGCCGACTCCGGAACGCGGTAACTGCGGCCGAACCGGATCGCCGGCAGGTCGCCGGCGTGCACGAGACGGTACACCGTCATCTTCGACACGCGCATGATCTCGGCGACCTCGGCGACCGTCAGGAAGCGAACGTCTGGAACTTCGGGCATCCCCTGTACCCCTTTCTGCTGAAGCACACTCTAGGCCGTCGGTGTCACGCATGTAAACCCGCGTGACGGATGTGATGCGTGAGACCCGTGTGACGCGTCAGCTCCTGGTCAGGCGCTCGGTGGCGTCGCGGAGCGCCTGGCGCTCGACCTTGCGGGCCGCCCGCAGCATCTTCTCGGCCTCCCGCACGGCCTTCTGCGCCTCGCGGTACTTCTTGTCGCCCGCGAGCTCCGCCCGCTCCAGGCCGAGGAACTCGTGCGCGGCCGCATGCCGCTCGCCGCGGTCGAGGCTGTCGATGTACATGCCCACTCCGTCCAGCACGCGCTCCATCGCGAAGCGAAAGGGATCGTCAGATGTCGTGAAGACGCCGGCATCGATCGCACGACGAAGGTGCGGGAACTCCTCCGCCGCGATGACGCGGTCGAAGAGCTCGGCCTCCTGCATGGACACCTCCTCCGCTGTGAGCCCGGTCCGGCGGGACTCCTCGGAGTACCCGGCGAGCACCATGCCGTACCAGCGCGCGTGACCGGTCATCGCCAGCGCGACGGCGAGCCGCTCGGTCTCACTCAGCGGAGTCTCGGCGAGCGCTTCGAGCCCCGCGTCGATCCACGCCGAGCTGTTCGGGGTGATGGGCGACCCCGTGATCGGCAGCGACAGGATCCACGGGTGCCGGAGGTAGATGAGCACCTGCGCCTCGGAGAGCGCGCGCAGCCTGTTCCGCCAACCCTCGTGCTCACGATGGTCCTCGGGAGGAAGGCCGGTCGCCTGCTCCTGCATGAGCAGCAGGAGGTCGTCCTTGGCGCTGACGTACCGGTAGAGCGACATCGGCGTGAACCCGAGCTTCGCGGCGACCGCCGCCATCGAGACCGCGCCGATCCCCTCGGCGTCGGCCAGCTCCACGGCCGCATCGACGATCCGCTCGACGCTCATCTCGCGCTTCGGTCCGCGCTGCGGGTTCGCCGCGACACCCCACGCCAGCGCGATGCCCCTCGGGAGCTCCGGGAGTTCCTCGTCCGTCATGCGACCATCCTACTTCTGTTTATTTCCTAAACAGTGTGTTATGGTCATACACAGTTGTATCCGACGTACACAGTTTATGCCCTGCACAGAAAGGAACGACGCTCATGACCGCACTCGCGATCGAGGTTACGGGTCTTCGCAAGCGCTTCGGCGATCACACCGTCATCGACGGGATCGATCTCTCCGTCTCGCGCGGCGAGGTGTTCGCCCTGCTCGGCCCGAACGGGGCCGGCAAGACCACGACCATCAACATCCTCACCACCCTCACCCGGCCCGACGCCGGCACCGTGAAGGTCGGCGGATTCGACGTCCGCAGCCAGCCGGTCGCGGTGCAGCAGCGGATCAGCCTCACGGGCCAGTCCGCGGCCGTCGACGACGCTCTCACCGCGACGGAGAACGTGGTCATGTTCGGCCGGCTCTCCGGCCTCGGCCGGAAACAGGCTCGTCGTCGATCGGCCGACCTGCTCGAACGGTTCGGACTGACCGACGCCGCCTCGCGCCCGGTGCGCACGTACTCCGGGGGCATGCGCCGCCGGCTCGACCTGGCGCTGAGCTTCGTGATCACCCCGGAGATCCTCTTCCTCGACGAGCCCACCACGGGACTGGACACCCGCAGTCGCCGGGACCTGTGGGACATCATCCGCTCGATGGCGGATGCCGGGACCACCGTCTTCCTCACCACGCAATACCTCGAGGAGGCCGACCAGCTCGCGGACCGCATCGCCGTCCTCCATGACGGGCGCATCGCCGCTCTCGGAACCGCGGCGGAGCTGAAGTCCCGCGTCGGCGGAGACACCGTCGAGGTGCACGACGAGCACGGCGAGCTTCTGCGCGAGGTGCCGACGGACGGCACCCTTCCGGGGCTGCGCCGCGCGCTCGACCAGCTGGACGAGCAGGGCACGGAAGGCAGCGTGTCGCTGCGGCGCCCGTCGCTGGACGACGTGTTCCTCGCCCTCACCTCATCCGACCGCCCCCGCACCGACGCGTTCGTCGGCGCCACGTCCACGAAGGAGTCCGCATGACCACCCTGACTGCCGCGCCGACGGCCCCCTCGGCGCCCGCTGTCCGCCCTCGCCTGCGCGGGGCCACCGCCGAAGCCGTGTTCGTGGGGCGCAGCATGCGCCACTCGCTCCGCGACGGCGAATCGCTGCTCATGGCGATCATGCTCCCCGTGATGCTCATGCTGATGTTCACCTGGGTGTTCGGGGGCGCGATCGACCCGTCCGGCGCCTATGTGGACTACGTCGTGCCGGGCATCATCCTCACCTGCGCCGGCTTCGGCGCGTCATCGACGGCGGTGTACGTCGCCAACGACATGCGCACCGGCATCATCGACCGATTCCGGACCATGCCGTTGCGCGCCGGAGCCGTGCTCACCGGGCACGTCGTCGCGAGCCTGATCCGCAACCTCGTCGCCACGTCGATCGTGATCGGCGTCGGCGTCCTCGTCGGCTTCCGCCCGACGGCGGACTTCGGGGAATGGGTCGCCATGGGCGCGCTCATCGCGCTGTACATCCTCGCGATCACCTACCTGTTCGCCGCGATCGGTCTGGCGGCGGGCTCGCCCGAGGGGGCGAACGGCTACGGCTTCGTGCTGCTGTTCCTTCCCTACCTGTCGAGCGCCTTCGTGCCGGTTGCGAGCATGCCGGATTGGCTGCAGCCGATCGCCGAGTACCAGCCCATCACCCCGATCGTCGAGACGATCCGGGCCCTCCTGATGGGCACATCGGTCGACACCGAGCCGCTGTGGGCGATCGTGTGGTGCGTCGCGATCCTCGCCGTCGCGGCGGTCTGGGGCAGCTGGCTGTTCCGCCGCAAGGCCGGCCGCCGCTGACCGCAGCCGCACAGGACCCGTCCGGTTCGCCGGGCGGGTCCTCGCGCGTCAGGCTCCAAGACGCTTGAGCGCGGACTGCACGACGTGCTTCGCGGATGCCGCGGCACGGCCGACCGCCTCGGCGGCATGCGCCGCACCGTCCGGAAGCGGGACGAGGTCGTAGCCCGAGTCGTCCGCGAACGCGTCCACGAGGAACGGCATGAGCCAGTCGTCGACGACCTCCAGAGGCTCGACCGCGAGGCTGTAGAACCGGCGCTGACCGTCCTCGCGCACGGTGACGAGCTCGGCCTCGCGCAGCACCTTGAGGTGCTTCGAGACCGTCGGCTGGCTGATGCCGAGCTCGCTCACGATCTGGGTGACGCTGGTGCCGGCATCCCCCTCCGACGACCGTCGCAGCAGGAGCTGGAGGATGTCTCGCCTCGTGCCGTCCGCGATCACGTCGAAGATGTCGGTCATGTGATCAGGGTAGTCGTCCCACGCGCGGAGTACCATGACGAAGGCTCGGCACGCAGAGACCGCCGGGCGACGACCGGAAAGGGGAACGATGTCGGGCATCTCGTCTGCCGTCGCCCCTCGGCGCGGGTTCCGCGGCCTCTGGCAGTTCGGCAAGCACCTCGTCACGTCGTCGCCGTCCCGATTCGCGATCGTGATCTTCGCGTCGCTGATCCTCGTCTTCACCGCCCTGCTGGCGCTGCCGATCGCGTCGGCCAGCCGCACCGTCACGCCGCTCGCGGACGCGCTGTTCACCGCCGTGTCGACCATCTGCGTCACGGGTCTCGCGACCGTCGACATGGCGACGCACTGGTCTCCCTTCGGCCACGTCGTCATCTTCATCGGCGTCAACATCGGCGGCATGGGCGTGCTGACGCTCGCCTCGGTCATGGGCCTGGTGATCTCCAAGCGCCTGGGACTGCGGGCCAAGCTCATCGCCGCCGGCGACACCAATCCGCTGCGGGCCCACGGCGGACCGGTGAACGAAGGCCAGACCGTCCGCCTCGGCGAAGTCGGTCAGCTGCTGACGACGGTCGCGCTGTCCACGCTGCTCATCGAGGCCGTCGTCGCGATCCTGCTGTATCCCGGACTCGTCATGGCCGGGATCGACCCGCTGGTCGCCCTGTGGGAAGCCCCCTATTACGCGGCCATGTCCTTCACGAACACCGGGTTCTCGCCGAACGCGGGCGGGGTCGGGGTGTTCGCGGACGACTACTTCGTCCTGAGCGTGCTCATGGTGAGCGTGTTCCTGGGCAGCATCGGATTCCCCGTCATCTACACGCTCGCCAAGCACCACTGGCACATCAACCGCTGGTCGCTGCACACCAAGCTCACGCTGATCACCACGGTCCTTCTCTTCTTCGCCGGCGCAGTCGTCTTCCTCATCCTCGAGTACGACAACCCGGGCACGTTCGGATCGATGGATGCCGTGGACACGACGTTCCAGGCCTTCTTCCTGTCCGCCATGACGCGGTCGGGCGGCTTCAGCGTCGTGGACATCGGCGAACTGAACGGCTCCTCGCTGGTGGCCGGCTCCATGCTCATGTTCGTGGGCGGCGGCTCGGCGTCCACCGCCGGCGGGATCAAGGTGACCACGCTCGCCGTCCTCGCCATCGCCGTGTGGTCGGAGGCGAAGGGGCGCCAGTCCGTCGAGGCCTTCGGCCGCCGCATCCCCAGCGACGTCCAGCGCGTCGCGCTCTCGGTCGTCGCATGGGGCGCGACCATCGTGGCGCTGTCGACCATCGTGATCGCGCAGATCACGAAGGCGGACATCAGTCATGTGCTCTTCGACGTCATCTCGGCATTCGGCACGGTCGGACTGTCGACCGGGCTCACCGGCGAGCTCCCCGATTCCGCGTCGTACGTGATGGCGGCGACCATCTTCATGGGGCGCGTTGGTACAGTGACTCTCGCCGCGGCGGTCGCCGCGACGTCGCGAACGCAGCTCTACTCGCTGCCCGTGGAAAGGCCGATCGTTGGTTGACGTCATCCGGGGCGACGCCCCCGTCCTCGTGATCGGACTCGGCCGCTTCGGCGCCGCGTGCGCCGGCGAGCTGGATCGACTGGACCGCGAGGTGCTCGCGATCGACGAGAGCCTCGAACTCGTGCAGAAGTGGTCGGATCGAGTCACCCACACGGTGCAGGCGGATGCGCGCAACATCGACGCGCTGCGCCAGATCGGCGCCCAGGACTTCCAGGTGGCCGTCGTCGCCGTCGGGTCGCTCATCGAGGCATCCGTGCTCATCACGGCGAACCTCGTCGACCTCAAGGTCCCCCAGATCTGGGCCAAGGCCGTCTCGCAGTCGCACGGCAAGATCCTCGCCCGCGTCGGCGCCAACCACGTCATCTACCCCGAGCGCGAGGCCGGCGAGCGCGTCGCCCACCTCGTCAGCGGCCGGATGCTGGACTTCATCCGCTTCGACGACGACTTCGTGCTGGCGAAGATGTACCCGCCGAAGTTCATCCGCGGCGTGGGACTGAACCAGTCCGGCGTGCGCACGAAGTACAACGTCACGGTCGTGGGCGTGAAGAGTCCCGGCAAGCCGTTCCGCTATGCCGAGGCGGACACGGTCGTGACGAACCACGACCTCATCATCGTCTCCGGAACGAATGTCGACATCGAGCGGTTCGCCAGCCTCGACCGCTGAGAGCTGTTCCGCGCCGCCTCTCAGGCGTCGATGTCGAGCGTGACGTCGATCACGTCGTCGACCGCGATCCGCTCGGCTTCCTGCAGCGCCTTCTTGACCGGGACGATGTAACCGCCGTCCTTGGGCCAGAGCGACGTCGTCAGCGTCGTGTCGCCGACCGTGACCCGCACAGGGATCATCCCCCAGCCGTACGTCACGATGCCGGAGACGTCATGGATCATCTCGCTCTCCGCCAGCGGCACGGTCACGAAATGGAACGGCGCGGGACCGCGCCAGTACCAGACGGGGCCGGCGAAGCGCAGTCGCACGTCAGGCTCCCGCCGCGAGCTCTCGGGCCCTGGCCAGAGCCGCGTCCGTCGCCTCCGCGAAGACGACGTCGAGGTGCGCGTCCTGCAGCACGGCGATGGCGCGCTCGGTCGTGCCCTTGGGGCTCGTGACGCGCCGGCGCAGCTCGGCCGGCTCCTCGCCGGTCGCGTCGAGCAGCGCGGCCGCGCCGATGAAGGTCTGCTCGGCCATGAGACGCGCATCCGCCTCGTCGAACCCCTTGCCGACGGCCGCCCTGGTGAGCTCCTCGATGAGCAGGTACACGTACGCTGGGCCGGAGCCCGAGATCGTCGACAGCGCGTCGATCTGCGGCTCGGGAACCTCGACGACCGCCCCGACGAGTTCGAACAGTCTCCGCACCAGGGCGACGTCGTCGGCACCGGCGCTGGATCCGGCTGCCAGTCCCGTGACGGCCTTGCCGACGGTCGCCGGAGTGTTCGGCATCGAACGGATCACACTCACTCCGTCCCCCAGGTGCTCGGCGAACGTGGCGAGAGTCACCCCGGCCGCGAGGCTCACGACGATCGCGTCCGGCTGCAGGACGGGCGCGATCTCGCGGAGCAGGTCGGGCACCATCGCCGGCTTGACGCCGACGAGCACGACGCGCGCTGCAGCGGCTGCCTCCGTGTTGCCCTCCGGACGCTCGTCCAGCGCGATCGCGCTGACGCCGGAGAGGTCCGCCAGCGCCTGCGCCTTCTCGGTCGTGCGGTTCGTCGCGATGATCCCGCCCTGGACCGGGATGCCGGACGCGACGACCCCACGGAGGATCGCGCCGCCCATGGAACCGGCGCCGAGGAATGCGAGGGAGGGGAGGGAGTCGGCCATACCGTCATCCTATGGCGGACGCCCCGCGGGCTCTCCTGCGATGCCCGGATGCCGGAACTAGACTCGTGTCATGAGTGCATCGGGCGGCGGCAAGGCCATCATCGCGGCGTTCCTGGCGAACATGGGGATCGCCCTCGCGAAGTTCATCGCCTGGGCGCTGTCGGGTTCCGCGTCGATGCTCGCCGAGGCCATCCACTCCGTCGCCGACTCCGGAAACCAGCTGCTGCTCATGCTCGGCGGGCGCAAGGCGAAGCGCACGGCGGACCGGGAGCATCCGTTCGGCTACGGCCGCGAACGGTACGTGTACGCCTTCGTCGTGTCGATCATCCTCTTCTCGGTCGGCGGCGTGTTCGCGATCTACGAGGGCATCGACAAGCTCACGCATCCGCACGCCCTGGACCCGGTCTGGTGGTGGCTGCCGCTGGTCGTGCTCGTGGTCGCCATCGGACTCGAGTCCTTCTCGCTGCGCACCGCGGTGCGCGAGAGCAACCTCGTGCGCGCGAAGGGTCAGTCGTGGGTGTCTTTCGTCCGCCGCTCCAAGGCGCCGGAGCTGCCGGTCGTGCTGCTGGAGGACGTCGGGGCGCTGACCGGTCTCACGTTCGCCCTGCTCGGTGTCGGGCTCACGGTGATCACCGGCAACCCGCTGTTCGACGCGCTCGGCACGCTGATGATCGGAACCCTGCTCGTGCTGATCGCGATCGTGCTGGGTGTCGAGACGAAGAGCCTCCTGGTCGGCGAGGGCGCGAACCAAGGCGACCACGATCTGATCGTCGACGCGATCGTCTCCGGTGAAGAGGTGGAGAAGCTCATCCACCTGAAGACCCTGTACCTCGGGCCGGACGAGCTGCTCGTGGCCGCGAAGATCGCCTTGTCCGGTGACAAGACGGTGCGCGAGGCGGCCGACGACATCAACGACATCGAGAAGAGGATCCGGGATGCCGTTCCCGTCGCGCGGGCGGTGTACATCGAGCCGGACATCTACCGCCCGTCGCTCGATCCCGAGCCCTCCACCGACGTGTTCGTCCTGAAGTCCGCCGACTGAGCCGCCGTCAGCGGCGGGCCTCGAAGAAGGCGCGCAGCAGCGACGTCGCGTCGTCCTCGTCGACTCCGCCGACGACCTCGGCGCGATAGGGCAGGCGCCGATCGCGCAGTACGTCGTACATCGAGCCCGCGGCCCCCGCCTTGTCGTCCCAGGCCCCGAAGACCACGCGGCCGATGCGCGCCTGCAGGACCGCCCCCGCGCACATGACGCACGGTTCGAGCGTCACAACCAGGGTGTGGCCCTCGAGGTTCCACGAGCCGAGAGAGGCCGCGGCGCGCCGCAGCGCCACGATCTCGGCGTGTCCCGTCGGGTCGTGCGTCTCCTCACGGGTGTTGCGCCCCTCGGCGACGATCCGCCCGGCGGCGTCGAGGACGACCGCCCCGACGGGGACGTCGCCCGCGTCGCCGGCCTCCGCGGCGAGCGCGAGCGCGCGCTGCATGCCCTGTGCGTCCGATCCGGCCATACGTCGACCCTATTGCGCGCCGCTGCGGGCAGTACCCTGGATCCATGCGTGTTCACGTCGCCGACCACCCCCTCATCACCCACAAGCTCTCGGTGCTGCGCGACCAGCGCACGCCGTCGCCGGTGTTCCGCCAGCTCACCGAGGAGCTTGTGACGCTTCTCGCCTACGAGGCGACGCGCAACGTGCGGGTCTCCCCCGTCGAGATCACCACCCCCGTGACGACGACGATGGGCGTCAAGATCTCCGAGCCGCGACCGATCGTCGTGCCGATCCTGCGCGCCGGACTCGGAATGCTGGAGGGGATGGTGAAGCTCCTTCCCACGGCCGAGGTCGGATTCCTCGGCATGGTGCGCGACGAGGAGACCTTCGAGCCCACCACGTACGCCGAACGCCTCCCGGACGATCTCAGCGACCGGCAGTGCTTCGCGATCGACCCCATGCTCGCCACCGGCGGCTCGCTGGGCGCGGCGATCCAGTTCCTGTTCGACCGCGGAGCCAAGGACGTCACGGCCATCTGCCTGCTGGGCACGCCCGAGGGCGTCGCGGCGATCGAGAAGCTGGTCGGCGACCGGGACGTGACGCTCGTGCTGGGTGCTCTGGACGAGCGCCTCAACGAGAAGGGCTACATCGTGCCCGGTCTCGGTGACGCGGGCGACCGCCTGTACGGCACGGTCTGAGCCCCGCGCCTCCGCGTCGCTCGACCCCGATCACTCCTCGTCCGCACCGACGAGACGTGCGAAGGCGCTGAGGCGCACGACGCCCTCGGTCGTCCACGGCAGGTCGTCCAGCAGCGCCGGAGAATGCACGAGGTACGCGACGCTCTTCGCGCGGGAGATCGCGACGTTCAGCCTGTTCTGCAGCAGCAGGAACTCCGGTCCCCTCGGGGCGTCTCGCCCGCTCGAGGCCGCGAGCGACGTGATCGAGACCACGGCCTCCTTGCCCTGAAAGTTGTCGACCGTGCCGACGGGAACCCGCCCGAACCCGGCATCCGACAGCGCCTGATGGATCAGCTGCTTCTGCGCGTTGTACGGAGCGACGACGATGATGTCCTCCTGCTCCAGCGGACGCGGAGGCGATCCGGTCATGCCGTCGACGAAACTCCGCCCGATCAGGTCGTGCACGATCCGCACGACCTCGGCGCTCTCCTCGACGGACTGCGTGGCATTGCCGCGATGGCGCACCGGGACCACGTGCAGTCCCGGTCGGATGCCGTCGACCGTGCGGCGCTCGGTTCCGGGCGCCGACGCGAGTCGTCCGGCGTAGGCCAGGCGGGAGACAGGGGCCGCCACGGCCGGGTGCATCCGCCAGGACTTCGCCAGGAAGTGCCCGTAGGCGGGGTCGAGCACCTGCTGACCCGACATCACCCACCCCAGAGCCGACGTGTCCACGGGTTCCGGGTGCGTGCCCTGACTCACCTGAGGCAGCTGCTGCGGGTCGCCCAGCAGCAGCAGGTTCTTCGCGCCCGCCGCCACGGCGATGGTCGAGGCGAGCGAGAACTGGCCCGCCTCATCGATCACGAGCAGGTCGAGTCCTGCGCGATCCACGCGTCGCGTGTTGCTGAAGTCCCACGCGGTGCCGCCCACGACGAAGCCCTCGGGGTGTTCGCCGATGAACGCCGCCATGCCGTCCTTCGGGATCACCGTGAAGGGCGGTTCGACGTCGGCGTCCTTGGGGTGCTTCGCCACCTGCGCCGCGGGGACCCCGTCGGCGATGACCCGGCCCAGCAGCGTCTCGACGATCGCGTGCGACTGGGCGACGACCCCGATGCGGAACCCGTGGTCGCGCACGAGCCGAGCGATGACCTGCGAACCGGTGTAGGTCTTCCCCGTCCCCGGAGGCCCTTGGACGGCGAGGTAGCTGCGATCCAGGTCGAGGATGCCGCGGACGATCGCATCGATCGCGTCGCCGTTCGCCGCCGGCAGCGGCCCGCCGGACACCGTGCGCGGCACCGCTCGGCGCAGGATGTCGGTCGCCGCGTCCTTCGGGAAGTGCGGCGCCGCCTCGTGGACGGCCTGCGCCCACTCCTCGATCGCCTTCTGCTGCGAGGCGACGTTCGGCGGCGCGGCCGGGGTCAGCGCCAGCGGCACCTCGTCCCACGTCTCCCCCTGCACCGCGCGCTCGCGCACGACGTATCCGTCGTCGAGGACCTCGACGATCTCCACCTCATGCGGAGCGTGGATCACCCGCGACGGCAGGTCGGCGATGAACGGCGCCGGAGTCTCGTAGAGCGCGAACGGGCGTCCGCCCACGCCGAGCGTGCTGCCGGGAGCGACCTCCCCCCGCAGTTCGACGAGCCGCGTCAGGGTGCGATTGCCCTCGCCCACCGCCCAGTCCTCGACCGTTCGGCTGCGGGAGGCGTCCACGCGCAGCACGTCCCGCGTCTGCTCCCACACCGAGACGGGTTCGCGCAGCCGCTGGAAGTGCCCCTGCCAGAAGCTCTTCATCTCGCGCGGGTAGTAGTCGATCGCAGCAGCGGCCACGCGGTGGACCTCGCCGTCGCCGCCGGACCGTTCGAGGTCCTCGCCGTCCGCGAGCAGCGCGACCGAAAGCGGCGACGGCTCGTACGCCCTCGTCTCGGGCTCGTCGGGAGGAGCGGGCAGCACCCCCTCCTGCTTCGCGAGCCCGATCAGCCAGTCCCGCAGCCGGCGGGTGGACACGCAGTCGTAGCGGTTGTAGTCCGCGAGGTCGGCGAGGATACCGGCGGCCTCGGCCTCCTGCCCTGCCGCCCGCAGTTGGCGCGCCTCGACGTACCGGACGATCGAGTCGTCCCCCTTCTGCACGTCGCTGGTGCGCACCTCCGCTCCCATGTAGAGCGGCTCGAGCTTCTTGATCGAGTACGAGCGCGACCCGACCCGCACCGAGCGCAGCACGAGGGGGTAGAGATCGACGAACACGCCCTCGCGCAGCAGTCGGTCGACGTCCGCCTCCCCCACGCCGTGACGCGCCGCCATCGCCGACAGGTGCGAGGTCTCGTACGGCGCGTAGTGGTAGATGTGCATGTCGGGATGCGCCTGCCGCCGCAGCTTCACGAACGCGAGGAAGTCGAGCAGCGCCCGCTTCTCCTCGGCGAAGCTGTGCGCCCACAGCGCGGTGTACTGCTCGACGTTGTCGATCCAGCCGAACAAGTAGTCGATGCCCCAGTGCGGCCGGTCTCCGCGATCGGGGTCGGCGGCCGGTTCCGTGTAGAGCGGATCGCCCTCGAAGTCGAAGAAGATGTCGCCGTGGCTGGGCCGCGGCATGAGTCCGATCGCGTTCGGCGAGATCAGCTCGAAGGGCGGCGGGTCGCCCTCGTCGGGGTGGGCGCCGACCTGGAGCCGCGCCTGGGCTCGCAGCGCCGCGAAGGTGTCGGCGTTCATGCCGTCCGGCGGCTCAGGTGCGTCGACGAGATCGTCGATCGTGCGGATGCCGGCGGCGCGCAGTCGCTGACGTTGCACCGGTCGCATCCGCGCGACCATCAGCAGGTCGCGATGGGCGAGCACCTGCTCCTCGCAGGCGGCGCACCGGCCGCAGGCGGCGATCCGCAGATCACCGCGTTCATCCCCCCAGGCGAGCGGCGCACCGGCCGCCCCGTCACCGACCGCACGATCCGCGATGAGCGCGCGCAGGCGGGCTCTGCGGACACGGAAAAGCGGGAGCAGATCGTCGACGGCGTGCGTGCTGAGCGTGCCGTCGCCGAGGATCAGGTCGACCTCGTCCGAGCGCGGGACGCCGAGCCTATCGAGCTGATCGACGTATGCCGCCAGCTGCATGAGAGCGGTGACGCGGGCCGTGCGCGCGAGCTTGGAGTCCTGGACACGCCAGCGATCGTCCTCGTCACGCAGGAGGAAGTCGGCGAAGCCGACGAACTCGTCGGTCGAGAAGGCCGCCTGGAAGAGCACCTTCGCGTCCGATCGCAGCGCGTCGCGCGTCTCGGCTACGACCGCCGCGAGCGAGGCGGAATCGGCCGAGGAGACCTTGGACACCTCGTGCACCGCCGTGCCGAAGCGGTCGCGGTAGGCCTGCAGGACGTTCTGCTCGTGCACGTCGCCGAGCTCCGCCGCGCGCAGCAGGGTGGCGTCCTCGGGTTCCTCCACGGCCGGGACCCGGCCGAGCTTCGCATCGATCGTGCGACACCAGGCGAACTCGCATTCCGCGGCGAGCTTCAGGTCGCTGGCACTCCAGACGATGCGCTGCGCCGCGGTGTCGATCCTCATGGTTCGAGACTAGTTGCGGGCTCCGACACGGCCGCGGGCCCGCGCGAGGCGCGACGACCGACGGTGCTCAGCGCCACCAGGTGTCGGACGGCGTGACGGGAAGACGTCGCTTGTGCTCGGTCGCCCGGTACTTGTCCTCGATGCGGGCGGCCGCGTCGGCGTCGACCGGACGTCCTTCCAGGTAGTCGTCGATCTGCTCGTAGGTGAGGCCGAGTTCGTCCTCGTCGGCGCGACCGGGCTGCCCGTCGAGGAGGTCGGCGGTCGGCACCTTCTGCCACAGCCGTTCGGGGGCGCTGAGCTCCCGCAGCAGCGCCTTGCCCTGGCGCTTGGTGAGTCCGGACAGCGGGAGGATGTCCGCGGCTCCGTCTCCGAACTTCGTGTAGAAGCCCGTCACGGCCTCGGCCGCGTGATCGGTCCCGATCACCAGCATCCTGTCGTGCCCCGCGAGCGCGTACTGCGTCACCATGCGGATACGGGCCTTGATGTTCCCCCGGTTGAAGTCCGAGACCTCGGCGCCGGCCGCCTGCTCGATGTCCTTCTCGACACCGTCGACGCCGCCCTGGATGTTGACCTCCACCACACGATCGGCGGCGATGAACTCCAGCGCCGCGACGGCGTCGTCGGCATCCTGCTGGATCCGGTACGGCAGACGGACCGCGATGAAGGTCGCCGGGGTCCCGGCCTCGCGCACCTTCTCGACGGCGAGCTGCGCGAGCCGCCCCGCGAGCGTCGAGTCCTGCCCTCCGGAGATCCCGAGGACGTATCCGTGAGCACCGGTCGTCATGAGGTAGTCGGCGAGGAACTGCACTCGTCGATCGACCTCGGTCCTGGCGTCGATGTCGGGGTGGACGCCCAGGGCGTCTGCGATCTCCTGCTGAAGCGACACGGTATCCTCCACTCTCTGTCCGCGTCCAGTATCGCGCGTGCGGATGACAGTCGTGTGACGTCGACGCGGAATAGCCGGTGCGGCATACGACTTGTCCTCAGAAGACGACGAAAGCGAGCATCCATGACCCTCCTCGGCCGCAGCGACCTCGATGTGTTCCCCCTCGCCCTCGGCGGCAACGTGTTCGGCTGGACCGCCGACCGCGACGCCTCCTTCCGCATCCTCGACGCCTTCACGGAGGGCGGAGGCGACTTCATCGACACCGCCGACGTGTACAGCGCCTGGGTGCCGGGCAATTCCGGAGGAGAGAGCGAGACCATCCTCGGCGAATGGCTGGCCGCACGTCGGCCCCGCGACGTCGTGATCGCCACCAAGGTCAGCCAGCACCCCGAGTTCCGCGGACTGTCCGCGAAGAACGTCCGAGCGGCAGCGGAGGCATCCCTGAAGCGGCTGGGCGTGGACACGATCGACCTCTACTACGCGCACTTCGACGACGAGAACACACCGCTCGAGGAGACGGTGGCGGCCTTCGGTCAGCTCGTCGCGGACGGGCTGGTCCGCCACACGGCGGTGTCGAACTACTCGGCCGACCGTATCCGCACCTGGATCCGCATCGCACAGGATGCCGGCACCGCCGTGCCCGTCGTCGTGCAGCCCCACTACAACCTCGTGCACCGCAACGACGTCGAGGAGAGCATCATCCCCGTGGCGGAGGAGTTCGGGCTCGGACTGGTGCCCTATTACGCCCTGGCCAGCGGCTTCCTCACCGGGAAGTACCGTTCGGAGGATGCCGGAGCCGTGGCGTCCGCGCGCGCCGGCGGCGCCGCGAAGTACGCCACCGCGCACGGCCTGCGGATCATCGACGAGCTCGAGCGCATCGGCCGGGCCCACGGCGCCTCGGTGGCATCCGTGGCACTCGCGTGGCTGCGCGCGCAGCCCACCGTCGTCGCGCCGATAGCGAGCGCCTCCCGGGTGGAGCAGGTGGAGGATCTGCTGCAGAGCGTGCGGATCCAGCTCAGCGCCGAGGAGGTCGCGTCGCTGAGCGCCGTGTCCGCCTGGACACCGGCCAACGCCTGACCGAACGGGCCCGCGGGGGTCGCGTCAGCGCGGCTGGACGATCCGGCTCGGTCCGGTGTCGGTCTGCTCCACACGCAGCTGGGCGGGGATCTGCTCCTGCATCGCCTCGACGTGGCTGATGACCCCGACGGTGCGCCCGCCGGAGCGCAGTTCGTCGAGGGTCCTCATCGCGACCTCGAGGGTGTCGGCGTCAAGGGAGCCGAATCCCTCGTCGATGAAGAGGGTGTCGAGCGTGATGCCCCCGGCGCGACCCGTCACGACCTCGGCGAGGCCGAGCGCGAGAGCGAGCGACGAGAGGAAGGTCTCGCCTCCGGACAGCGACTGCGCCGGTCGCGTGCGCCCGGTGAACGCGTCGAACACGACGATGCCGAGTCCGCTGGCCGCCCCTCGCGCGGCCAGCGCGTCGGAGTGGTGCAGCTGATACCGCCCGGTCGACATCTCGCTGAGCCGGCGGTTCGCCGCCGCGACGATCTCCTCGAGCTCGGCGGCGAGCACGAACGTCTCCAGGGTCATGCGGTGCGTGTTGCCGGCACGGCCGGCGATCGTGTCCGCAAGACCACGCAGCACCTCGTGCTCCTCGGTCAGCGCCGCGCTGCGTTCGTGCTCGGCGACCGCGGCGTCGATCAGCCCGGACAGCTGCTCCGCCGTCGCCTGCGCGGCCGACGCGGCGCCCATGGCCTCGGTCCACGCCGTCCTGGCGGCTGCGGCCGCCTCCTCGGCCGGCGCGACGTCGATCGGCTGATCGGGGAGGGCTCGCAGCTCGAGAGGCAGCAGGATCCGCTTCTCCGATTCGCGCTGCACGGCATGGGCGCTGATGCGGGCCTCGAGCGCTTCGCACTCCGCATCGGATCGCAGGGCGGCCTCGACCGCGGTCTCATCGTCGAAGTCCGAGTCCGCGACGGCGGCGTCGGACTCGGCTCGCGCGGCGTCGGCCGCAGCCGTGCGCCGCGCGAGCTCGCCGAGCGCGTCGGCGAACGCGCGTGCCGCCCTGATCTGCTCAGCCGCCTCGGTCATCCGCTCCGCGACCGAGTCGAAGGCACCGCGCGCCTCGGCGATCAGCGCCTCCGCTTCGCGCTCGCGCTCCTCGACGACCGCGAGTTCCTCGCGGGCCACCGCCAGCGCGGTCGCGGCGTCCTCGCGCCGGCGCTCCAACTGCTCGGAGGCCGCATCGAGCGCGGCCAGTCGCTCGTCGAGGTCGGCCGCCCGAGCGGCCGCGGCGACGGCGGCATCATGGGCGGCGATCGCGGTGGCGAGCTCCTGCTCGGCCTGAGCGGGCGTGCGACCGTCCGCTCGTGCCTCGGCGGCGGAGCGCTCCGCCCGGAGCGCCGCGCTGAGCTCCGCCGCCTCGCGTTCGACGGCCGCCGCAGCGTCGCGTTCCTGCTGGGCGGCCTCCACCGCCTCCGCCGTGACCGGGTCGGTGTGCGCCGCCGGTGCCGGGTGCTCCGTCGCCCCGCAGACCGGGCAGGCCTCCCCCGGCACGAGCGCCTGGGCGAGTTCGCCGGACATGCCGTCCAGGCGCCGTTGCAGCAGTTGCGCGAGAGTCGTCTGCGCGGTGGCGAACGCGGCTCCGGCATCGGCGTACGCACGTTCGGCGGCGGCGAGCGAGGCCGCGAGCCGCTCCGCCTCCGCGGCGGCCGCCTGTCGATCCGCCGCCTGGTCCCGGTCGCGCGCCAGGTCGTCCGCGCGGTCGGCGAGTCGCCGTGCGGCGTCGCGATCGGCGATGAGACCGACGCGTCGCGCGGGAAGCTCGGCACGCTCGGCGTCGTCCGCCTCGATCCGCGTCGTCGCCGCCGCGACCCGCTCCCGCGCCGCCTCGAGCTCCGCACGCCGCGCGGTGGCCTGCCGCTCGTACTCGGCCGCCCGCTCCCACGTTCCGCTCAGCCGCATGCGCTCAGCGGCCCACTCCTCCAGGCTCTCCGCCGTGACGGGATCGCACGGCATCCCCAGTGCATCCCAGGACGCCCTGGACTCGACCTCGGCCTCGGCAGCCGCAGCGCGGGCCTCGTCGGCGCGGCGCAGCGCCGTGATCGTCGGACGCAGCGATTCGGCGCGTCGCGCCCGATCCAGCTCCTCCTTCGCGCGTGCGATCTGCGGCTGCTCGTCGTCGAGCAGGGCGAGAGCGGCGCGGGCACGGTCCCGCTCCTGCTGCGCCGTCCGCTCCTCGCGCAGGACGGTCAGTGCGGCATCCGCAGCCAGCGCCGCCCGTTCGGCGTCGTCTCGCGCCGCGGAGGCCCGCTCCGCCCGGTAGCCGGCACGCGCGAGTGCGCGACGCAGGGCGTCGATCCGCTGCTCGGTCGTTCCGGTTCCGGCGGCACCGGACGAGGGGTCCGCGTCGGCGTCCTCGGCATCCCGTCCCTCGGACGAACCCCAGAGGCCGGCGGTCGTCACGAGGTCCTCTGCCTGCTCGAGCCGCGCTCCGACCGCCGCGAACCGCGCGCTCAGATCGTTCTCGGATCGCCGCCGCCGCTCCTCGAAGCGCGCCTGGATGTCCTCGAAGCGCTCCGTGCCGAACAGGCGCCGCAGCAGCGCCTGACGTTCCCTGCTGTCGGCGAGCAGGAACCGGGCGAAGCGGTTCTGCGCCAGCAGGATCACCTGCAGGAACTGGCTCTGGCTGAGCTGGAGGATCTCATCGAGCTCGTGAGCGACGTCCACCGCGCGCGCGGCGCGGCCCACCCACCCGTCACCGGTCCACTCGTCCAGCGCCACCGCGGAGGCCTGCTTGGTCATGCCTCCGCCGCGCTTCGCCGGGCGCTGGTATTCGGGCGACCGCGTCACCCGGAACCGCCCGGCGGTCGTACTGAACTCGACGACCACCTCGCTCGGGTCGTCGGGTTCGCAGTGATCGCTGCGCAGCCGCTTCTCGCCGCCGTCGTAGCGGGGAACCGCACCGTACAGACCGAAGCAGATCGCGTCCAGGATGCTGGACTTGCCCGCGCCGGTGCGTCCGGCGATGAGGAAGATCCCGTCCTGGGCGAAGGCGTCGAAGTCGACCGTCTGCCGCTCGCGGAACGGGCCGAACCCCTCGACCTCGAGGCGATGCAGGCGCACTAGACCAGGGCCTCTGCGGCCACCCGCTCATCGAGCACCTCGCGGATGAGCTCCGCCTCGCGCTCGGTCGGGCCGTGGCCGGCGCGGACGTGCGCGAGGAATGCCTCGACGCGCTCGGCATCCGTGACGGCCGATCGCAGCCGAGCCGCGTACGACTGCTCGAGGCTCGCGGGGGCGTCGACCGGGTCGTGCTGGACCATGGCGCAGAACGGGAACCGCTCCTTGAGCCGGCGCATCGGCTCGGCCTGCGGGAGGGGATCCGTGTAGACGGCGCACACCCAGTCGTCGGCGTGGGCTGCGGCATTCGCGTCGGACAGGATCTCGTCGAGGGCTCCGGTGAGGGTCACCAGGCGCCGCGGCACCGGCAGCTCCAGCCACTCGACGGCGGCCAGACCGTCGACGTCGAGGTCGACGAGCCAAGATCCGCGCGGCTTGTGCTGCTCGCCGAAGCTGTAGTGCAGCGGAGCCCCGGCGTAGCGGACGCGATCGCTGAGCTGCTGGCGGCCGTGGATGTGCCCCAGAGCCAAGTAGTCGGGCCCGTCGAGGACCTCGAGGGGCACGACGTCCAGCCCGCCCTGACGCACCTCGCGCTCCAGGCCGGTGGTCGCTTCGACGCCTGCGGCGAAGCAGTGCGCGATCGCGACCGAGCGGCCCGGGTGCGCCGCCATGCCCGCGCGGACGAGGTCCATCGCGTGGGCCATCGTCTGCGCCTGCGAACGCAGCGGCAAGTCGGGCCAGTGCTGACGGACGATCGCGGGCTCGAGGTACGGGATGCCGAAGAAGCGCACCGGCCCCGCGGCATCCTCGATCGTGACGGGATCCCCGATCGCGGTCGGATCGGTGAGGACGTGGATGCCGTCGCGCAGCAGCCGGGCCTGGAAGCCGAGACGGGCCGCGGAATCATGGTTGCCGCTCGTGACGATCACGGCGGCGCCGAGGTCGTTCAGCGCGACCAGCGTGTCACCGAGCAGCGTGTAAGCGGGAGCTGCCGGGGTCGCGGAGTCGAACACGTCCCCCGCGACGATCACGACGTCGACGTCGTGATCGCGCACCTGCGCCACCAGCGCGGCGAGCACCTCGGCCAGTGCGTCCATGGTCGAGTGCCCATGGAACGTGCGGCCGATGTGCCAGTCGGAGGTGTGCAGGATTCGCATGTACTCACGGTACGAGGGGGCACCGACATCGCCGACGAGGCGTGCCGCGCGCACCCGGGAACCGTACACCCGGGAACGAACCGTCCCCCTCGCGGAAGGTCCCCTGACCCACCCTCGTCACGACGATCGGCACGCGGTGGTGCACTCTGCGCGATGCGCGTTCACCTGTGCGGCGTGCGGGGCTGCGCGATGCGGGATCTGGGCTGCCCTCCACCCGAACATGGGCCGGATGTTCCCCTCCGGCAGGGGTTGTGCCCGCCTCGTCGTGACTACCGACTTCCGCGTCATCCCTCCAGATCGTGGGTCCAGTTCGCCTGCTGGATCCGGTTGTCGAGCTCGCGCAGCTCCTGCGCGATGTCGTCGGCCGCGGACCGCAGGGGCGCCACCGGGAGCGCCGCGATCTGGCGCAGTTCGGAGCGCATCTGCCGGAGCCCGACCTGATGCGCCCCGGATGCGGCGGCCGCGGCATCCGCCAGCAGGGAATGCTGCAGCCGCAGCACGTCCCGCCGCGCGAGGGCGTCCGTCATCGTGCCGTCCCCGAGGTCGAGGCGGGCGTTGGTCGCGTTGATGCGGCGGATGAGGTCGCGCAGCTGTCCCAGGGCGGCCTCGGCCTCGACGAGGAGTGCAGCGGCGTCCTCGGCCGGTTCCTCGCCCTCCTGATAGCGGGCGTTCGCCGTGATGCGGTCGCGAAGCTGTTCGATGCGTCTCTGCAGGTCGGCGCGGGCGGTGAGGGCCTCGGCGAGTTTCATGTCGGCATCCTCTCAGATCCTGCGATCGGCGTAACAGAGCGTCACAGTCGGCCGAAGCCTGCTAGAGGCGCCCGCAGCTCACCGGCGACGCAGCAGTCCCCGGTGCTCGGGATGCGCCTCGAACCAGTCGGCGACGTACCAGCACACCGCGTCGACCGTGCGATCACCGCGCGAAGCGATGTCGGCGACCGCGCCCTCGACGATCCGCGCCGCATGCCCCTGACCGCGGAAAGTCGGGACCGTGAAAGCCCGTGTGAGCGCGATCGTCGACCCGTCGTCGCGGTAGTCGAGCACGCTCACGAGCTGTCCGTCGCGCAGGAGGGCGTACCGCGACGCATCCTTCTCATCGGTCAGGACGAAGCCGTCTGCGAGGGTCGAATCGGTCACGCCACCACGTTACGCCCGCCTTCGGACGCGGGGGGCGTTTTGACACGGGAGGACACGATCCGACATAATCCCCCCATGACCACCAACGCACGCCCTTTGTCCGCCCAGGAGGCGAACGGGACTGCCGGGATGATGATGCCCGGTCGCGTTGGCATGTGTTGCCGAATGTGCAGCTGACACCTCAGCACACCGCGCCCCGCTCGGCCTTCGCGATCTGCGACGCCTGAGCCCCGAGCATCCACCTGCGTGCTCGCCACCGGCCCTCAAGGTCATTCTCGCAACGCATCCGAGCCGCATCGGCTCACCCTCCCAAGGACTTCATCATCATGTCGAACACCGCTACCCTCGAGCGTCCCGCCACCGCCCGTCTCCGCCCGGCCGACGCGCCCGCCGTCGCCGCCGACCTCCCCGCCACCCGTTCGCCCCGCGGCTTCGCGCTGTACGTCGGGCTGGACGAGATCAAGGCCGCCGAGGCGGGTGTCAGCCTCCCGCTTCTGGTGGACGCGCTGCGCCGCACGCTCGCCGAGCTCGCCCCCGGCGCCGAGACGCACGCGACCGTCGCCCTCGCGCCGCACGGGGCCGGTGGTCGCGACCTGGACGTCGTCCGTCTCGCGCTGCAGGAGCCCGGAGCCATCGCCCGCACCAAGGCCGCCGAGGACGAGGTCACCGAGGAGAACGAAGGCGTCGTCGTCGACATCTCCCGCAAGCGGGTCCTCATCGACGGCGAGTCCGCCGCGTTCACCTACAAGGAGTTCGAGCTGCTGCAGTACCTCGTGCTGCGCGAGGGACGCACGATCGAGCGCACCGAGCTGGTCGGCGCGCTGTGGCAGTCCCCCGAGGACGAGACCCCTGGCGAGCGCACGATCGACGTGCACGTGCGGCGTCTGCGGGCCAAGCTGGGACGTTACGAGGACATCGTGCGCACCGTGCGCGGTGTGGGCTACCGCTTCGACCGCCACGCCGACGTCGTGATCCGCTACGGCCACGGCACCCCCTCGCCCGACCGTTTCTGATCCCCGTCGCGCCCGGCGTCTGCCTCCGAAGTCCGCGCACCCCACGACGGTCCTGTGGTCCACGGATCTGCGACACCTTTCGACGTCTGCCACAGGAACTTTCCGGCGCATATGCCGAGAAGTGGCGCAGAACCCGCGGGATGCACGGGATGCACGTGGGGCAGCGCGCCAGCGCGGTGTCAGGGACGCCGCGTAAGGTGACCGCATGACCTTGACAGCGGATGCCGCGGCCACCGGCTCGCACCTCTCGGCCGAGCCGCTGCGGGCGACGTACCGCCCCGCGGAACCGCTCGATCTCGTCCGCACCGTCGGTGTGCTGATGCGCGGCCCGAAGGATCCGACGATGCTCGTCGACGGAGCGACCGTGTGGCGCGCGAGCCGCACTCCGGACGGAGTCGCCACGCTCGCGGTGCGCTCGGTGTCCGGCGAGGTCAGGGCGACGGCGTGGGGCCCTGGTGCCGCTTGGGCCCTGGACCAGCTGCCCGCCCTGTGCGGCGCGCAGGACGACCCGACCGGATTCGACGTCTCACGGCACCCGATGCTCGCCGAGATCGCCCGGCGCACGGCCGCCGTCCGGCTCACCCGCACCGATCTCGTCTTCGACGCGCTGACCAGCGCCGTCATCGAGCAGAAGGTCACCTCCTTCCAGGCCTTCGGCGCCTGGCGGGTCCTCGTCACGCGCTTCGGCGACCGCGCCCCCGGCCCCACCCCGCGCCCGATGTCCGCGCCGCCGTCGATCGACGGGTGGCGTGCGATCCCCTCCTGGGCGTGGCACCGCGCCGGCGTCGAACCGCCGCAGTCGCGCGCCGTCGCCTCGGCCGCGTCGCGCGGCGGACGCATCGCCGCGGCCGTCCTCGACGCCGCGACGGGTGCCGACCGCGACCGCATCCTCACGAGCCTTCCGGGCATCGGCGCCTGGACGGCCTCCGAGACGCGCATCCGCGCTCTCGGGGACCCCGACGCCGTCAGCGTCGGGGACTACCACCTCGCTCATCAGGTCGGCTACGCGCTGACCGGGTCCCGCGTGGACGACGACGGGATGCTGGAACTGCTGGAGCCCTGGGCCGGTCATCGTCACCGGGTCATCCGCCTGATCCTCGCTGGCGGCCCGCGCGAACCGCGCCGCGGACCGCGACTGGCCCCGCAGGACCACCGCCGACACTGACGGTCAGTCCGCGGCGCGCGGCACGGTGCCGGCCGGCAGGTGACTGCGCTCTCCGTCGTTCGTGACGATGGTCAGGATCTCCACCGGCCCGGACTGCGCGCCGATGACGTGCGGAGTGGTCGTGGAGAACTCGGCGGACTCGCCCTCCTGCACGAGGATGACGCGGTCGCCGAGATGGAGTCGCGCGGTGCCGGAGATCACGGTGAACCAGTCGCGGCCCGGGTGCACGGCCATGTCCTCCTGGCCGGTCGGACGCTCCGGCGAGATGCGCATCTTCGCGACCGTCACGCCGTTCACCGCGCGCTCGTTGGACAACAGCCAGATGGTGGCGTGATCGACCGTGCAAGGATGCGGCCGGATCACGACGTCCTCGGCGTCCTCCGTCTCGATCAGCTCGTCCAGCGTCGTCCCCAGCGCTCGCGCGATCGGGACGAGCTGGTCGAGCGCGATGCGACGCTCGCCGGTCTCGATCCGGCTGAGGTTCGACGGGCTCAGGTGACATTGTCGCGCCAAAGCGTCCAATGTCCATCCCTTGCCCAGCCGCAACGCGCGGATGCGCTGTCGGACGACGCGATCCAGATCCAACTTTTGCTCCATAGGCAATATGGTATGCGCTTAACGCATCTGCGCGCTACCGTTCTTCCATGCCTGAGACACACACGCACGGTCACCACCATGACCACGCCGCTTCCGCACGGGACCACGGCCACGGCGCCGGTCACGCCGACGTCCTCGACCTCGACGCGCTCGTCGTCGGCCACCTCGACGAGCTGTTGAGCTGGATCGACGATCGCCTCACCACCGCGCCGGCACGCGCACTGGACCTCGGTGCGGGCAGCGGCACGGGAGCAATAGCGCTGGCACGCTTCTTCCCCGAGGCCTCCGTGATCGCCCTGGACCGCTCGACGGACATGCTGTCGCATCTGCAGGATGCTGTCGCTCGCGCCGGTCTCGATCGCCGGGTCGCCACCGTGCACGCCGACGCCGACACGGAGTGGCCCGAGATGGGCTCCTTCGATCTCGTCTGGGCGGCATCCTCGCTTCACCACATGAGCAATCCCGGACTCGTCCTGCGCCGGGCGCACGCGGCTCTCGCGGTCGACGGAGTGCTGGCCGTGACCGAGATGGACGGGCTCCCGCGCTTCCTGCCCTCGGACCTGGGTTTCGGCCGTCCCGGCCTCGAGCAGAGGTGCCATGACGCCATGCGCGAGCGCGGATGGAACGCGCATCCCGATTGGACCTCGGCTCTCGAGGAGGCGGGATTCGTCGACGTGGAGCGGCGCACGTTCACCTACCGGCGCGAAGCCGTCTCCGCGGAGGCGCGCGGCTACGCGCGCCGGATCTTCGCCACTGTGCGCGCACACCTCGGCGCGATGATCGGGTCGGCCGATGCGGAGAGCATCGACCGCCTCCTCGATGACGACGACGCCGGCTCGCTGGCGAGGCGCGACGACCTCGTCGTCACGAGCGCCCGCACCATCTGGGTGGGCCGCCGTGGCTGACGGGCGCGCCGCGGCAGAGACCGTCGAGGACTCGGGCCGCCGGCAGCGCATCCTGCTCGCCGTGTGCGCCGCTCTCATGGCTGTGGTCGCCTCCGTGTCCGGACTCAACGTCGCCCAGCCGCAGGTCGCGGTGGAGCTCGACGCCTCGCAGACCACGGTCCTGTGGATCATCAATGCGTACACGCTGACGCTCGCCGCTCTTCTGCTGCCACTCGGTGCCGCGGGCGACCGGTGGGGGCGCAAGCCCATGCTGCTCGTCGGTCTCGCGGCCTTCGCCGCGGCGAACGTGCTCGGCGCGCTGGCCCCGTCGGCCGAGGTGCTCCTGGCCGCACGCGTGGTGAGCGGCATCGGCGCGGCCATCATCATGCCGATCACGCTCGCCGTGATCACCTCGACCTTCCCGGAAGCCGAACGCGCGAAAGGCATCGGCGTCTGGTCAGCCGTGGGAGGAGGAGGCGGGATGCTGGGGATGTTCCTCTCCGCCGTGCTCGTCGATCTCGGAAGCTGGCGCTGGCTGTTCGTCCTGCCCGTGACACTGGCCGCGGTGGCCTTCGTGATCGCTCTCCTGTCCGTGCCGAACACGCGCGATGTTCCCGCGCACGGGTTCGACGTCGTCGGCTCGATCACGTCGGCGGTCGGTGTCGTCGGGGTGATCACGGCCCTGCATGAGGGTCCGGTCCACGGGTGGACGACGCCCCTCAGCCTCACCGCGATCATCAGCGCGGGAATCGCGCTGATGATCTTCATACCGTGGCAACTGCGTTCTCGAGGCCCGCTGCTGGACCTGCGCCTGTTCCGCTCGCCGCGACTGTCGACCGGATCCGTCTCGCTGCTGGCGGCGTTCGCGGTGCAGGGCGGCGTCCTCATCGTCCTCCTGCCGTACTTCCAGACCGTGCTCGGCTGGTCCGGGTTGGGCGCGACGCTGGGGATGATGCCGATGGCGATGGTGATGATGCTGGCCGCCGGACTCGCGCCGAGAGTGTCGGCCCCGTTGGGAATCAGGAGCACGCTGCTCATCGGCATCGCCCTGTTCGCGGGCGGACTGCTGCTGCTGGCCGCTCTGGTGTCGGTCGACGGAGGATACCTCCCCGTTCTGCCCGGACTGCTCGTCATGGGCGTGGGCATGGGCATCGCCATGACCCCGGCCACAGAGGCCATCACCGGGGCGCTCCCACGCGAGCATCAGGGCCTCGCCTCGGCGCTGAACGATGTCACCCGCGAACTCGGAGCGGCTCTGGGCATCGCGGTGCTGGGCGCCTCACTCGCGTCGGGCTATCGCAGCGCGATCGAACCGCAGCTCGCGGATGTGCCCGCGGGCACCGCCGAGGCCGCACGCGAAGGCGTCGCGAACGTGATCGCCGCCGCGGGTGCGGACGCGGACGCGCAGGGTCTCATCCGCGCTGCCCAGGAGGCCTTCATCGCGGGCTGGCAGCAGTCGATGTGGGTCGGGGTCGCCGTCATGGTGGTCCTGTTCGCCTTCGTCACCGCATCCGGCCGCCGCGCCTCTCCGCGCAGGAGCGCCGCGGCGCCCGCTGACAGACCGACGAGCGCGCTCTAGGCTGGGGGCATGGCGGCGTCGAAGAAGCAGCGATGGACCTGGCTGGGCGGCACGACCCTGCTGCTCGTGATCGGCATCGTGGTGGGTCTGGTGCTGCAGAACGTGTGGCTCGGCATCCTCCTGGCGGCGATCGTGTCGATCGGATGGCTCCTGCTGGTGGAGTCGCGCAAGGGCGACAACAACACCGGCGTGGGCGACGAGACCCACGGCATCGAGGTCTGAGCGGCCTGGCGGTTCAGAACGTCAACGCGATCGGGCGGCCGTCGATCATCCGGACATCGACCGGGTGCTCGTAGATCGCCTGCAGCACGTCGGGGCGCACGATGTCCCCGGGTGCCGCGTCGGCGACGATGCGCCCTCCCCGCATCGCCACGATCCGGTCGGCGTGATGCCCGGCGACGTTGATGTCGTGCAGCACGACGATCACCCTCTTGCCGAGTTCGTCGGCCATCCGCCGGATCAGCTGCATGATCTCCGCGGCATGACGGAGATCGAGGTTGTTGAGCGGCTCGTCGAGCAGCACGTAGCGGGTGTCCTGCGCCAGCACCATCGCGATGAACGCGCGCTGGCGCTGGCCGCCGGACAGCTCGTCCAGGAACCGCTCGCGGAACGCCCCGAGATCGAGGTAGTCGATCGCGCGATCGATGTGGTCGCGGTCCTCGACGGTGAAGCGTCCCTTCGAATGCGGGAATCGGCCGAACTCCACGAGGTCGTGCACCGTGAGACGCGCGGCGATGTGGTTGTCCTGGCGGAGCACGGCGAGCACCTTCGCGAGCTCGCTCGACGGAGCGGTCGCGACGTCCGCCCCGTCGACCGAGATCCGGCCCGCGTCGGGAGCGATCAGACGGCCGATGAGTCCGAACAGCGTGGACTTGCCTGCACCGTTGGGTCCGATCAGCGCCGTGACGCCCTCGGCGCCGAACTCGACGGAGACGTCGTCGAGCACGACGCTTCGTCCGTACCGCTTGGTGACATTCTCGAGCGCGATCATCGCGCCCCCTTTCTGAGGACGAGGAAGAGGAAGAAGAGTCCGCCGGCGAACTCGATGATCATCGAGAGGCTGCCGCCGAAGCCGAAGACCCGCTCCAGGACCACCTGGCCGCCGAGCAGGCACAGCATCCCGAGCAGCGCCGCGGTCGGCAGCGTCCACGCATGACGGAACGTGCCCGCCCACGAATACGCGAGGTTCGCCACGATGAGGCCGAAGAAGAGGATCGGGCCGACCAGGGCGGTGGATGCCGCGATCATGACGGACACCAGGGTGAACAGCAGCATGACGAGCCGCCGGTGATCGATGCCGAGTCCGATCGCGGCCGGTTCGCCCAGCGTCAGGACGTCCAGCCGACGCACGAGCGGGATCATCGCGGCGCAGGATCCGGCCACCAGCAGCCCGGTGAACAGCAGCAGCATCGGATCCGGCCGTGTCAGCGACGCGAACATGGCGTCCGACAGCACCTGGAAGTCCAGGGGATCCAGCATCCGCTGCATCCACTCCGACAGGCTGCGGAAGAACGTCCCCAGCACGATGCCCACGAGCAGCATCAGGTGCAGCGAGCGGCGCCTGCCGCCGAACATCCAGGTGAACAGGAAGACGCTGAACGCGACCATGACGACGACCTGGACGGTCCACAGCAGCAGCTCGTTCGCGCGCAGGAAGGACGCCGACCCGAAGAAGAACACGATGGTGGTCGCGATCAGCACGTAGAACGCGTCGAAGCCCATGATCGACGGCGTCAGGATGCGGTTCTGCGTGATCGTGTGGAAGACCACCGTCGAGACACCCACGGCGACGGCGACGACGAGCATCGCGAGGACGCTCAGCCCGCGGATGCGCAGGGCGAACCCGAGCGAGCCGGGGACGTCCGTCAGCAGATACACCGCGAGCAGGATCAGGACGACGACCGCGAGGATGCACAGGCGCACGGCCGGCCGGGTCAACGCGGATGCCGATGCCGTCCTCCGCGGCGCGAGGGTCTCAGTGCGCACGGCTCCTCCTTCGCAGCAGCAGCCAGAGGAACAGCGCAGCGCCGATCATCCCGACGATCACCGACAGAGGGATCTCATACGGGAAGCGCACGACGCGGGCGATGATGTCGCACGCCAGGACGAACACCGCTCCGAGACCGGCGACCCACGGGATCGAGCGGCGCACGTTGTCTCCGATGATGAGGCTGACGATGTTGGGGACGACGAGGCCGAGGAACGGGATCATCCCGGCGGTGACGAGGACGGCGGCCGTGATGACCGCGATGATCACCATGCCGACCGCCACGACGCGGCGATAGTCCAGCCCGAGGTTCGTGGCGAACTCCTCACCGAGGCCGATCACGCTGAAGCGGTCGGCGGCGACCCACGCGATCCCGACCATGACCGCCGCGATCCAGAGGAACTCGTAGCGGCCCTGCATGATCGTCGCGAAGCTCCCCTGGGACCACTGGCCGAGCGACTGCAGGAGGTCCAGGCGGTAGGCGAAGAACGTCGTCACCGAGGCGACGACGCCGCCGAGCATGATGCCCACCAGCGGCACGAGCACGAGCTGTCGCACCGGGATCGCACGCACGACACGGAGGAACACCCAGGTGCCGGCGAGGCCGAACACGGCGGCGACGCCCATCTTCCCGACGACCGCCATCGTCGGGAAGAACACGATCGTCACGAGCATCCCGAGCGTGGCGAACTCGCTCACCCCGGTCGTGCCGGGTTCGACGAACCGGTTGCGCACGATCATCTGCATGATGAGCCCGGCGATGCCGAGGGACGCGCCGACGAGGATCGCGGCCACGGTGCGCGGGATGCGGCTGACGAGCAGCAGGAAGGATGCCGTGCCGTCCGTCGCCTCGCCGAAGAGCGTGACGGGTGAGACGTCGGACACGCCGATCAACAGACTCGCGACGGCGAGGAGGACGAGGAGCACGCCGATGAGCACCCCCGCCCAGCGGCGCCGGCGCGCGGGGGCGGGAGTGCTCGTCGAAGCGGTGGCTGCGACGGTCACGCGAGTGCTGCGGCGTTCACTCCGCGATCTGCAGGACGTCGTCGATGAGCAGCTGCGTGGTCTCGATGCCCCCGTAGACGATGTACCACGGCACCGGGTCGAGGTACACGATCGCGTCGTTCTGGTACGCCGTGGTCTGCTTCACGATGTCGTTGTCCAGGACCTGCGCCGCGGCCCCCGCCTCGGCCTCGCCGGTCGCGGCATCCCGGTCGACGACCCAGAGCGTCGCGGGGTCGATCTCGAGGAGGAACTCGAACGAGACCGGCTCGCCGTGTGTCGCGGAGGCGATGTCGTCGACGACCGGCTCGACGCCGAACACGTCGTAGACGAGCCCGCCGCGCACGTTGGAGCTGCCCGCTTCGGTGCCGGCCGGCGCCATGGCGTTGAGCTCACCGCCGGAGACCATCACGGCGAGTCCGTCGCCCGCCGCCGCGGTGGCCTTCTTGGCCTCGTCGATGCCCGTCTCGAGGTCGGCCAGTGCGGCCTCGGCCTCGTCCTCGGCGCCGAGCACCTCGCCGAGGAAGGTCACGTTGCGCTCGAGCGTGTCGAGGTAGCTGCCGTTGATCCCGAGATCGATCGTCGGAGCGATCTGGCTGAGGTCCTCGTAGAGTCCGGAGGAGCGGCCGCCGATGATGATGAGGTCGGGCTGCTGCGCCTCGATCTCGATGAGATCGGCCTCGAACAGCGTGCCGGCGTTGAAAGCGTCCTCGGCCAGGCTGTCCTGCAGGTACTCGGGGACGGAGTCCAGCGGCGCACCCGCGATCTCGCCGCCGAGCGCGCCGACCGTGTCGACGGTGGCCATCTCGAACGCCACGATCTTCTCCGGGTTCTTCGGGACCTCCACGGTCTCCGTCACGAACTCCGGCTCCTCGTCCTCGCCGGCCGTGTTGCGCTCCCAGGAGTACGAGACGGTCGCCGTCTCGGCGGATTCCTCGTCGGCGGCAGGAGCGGGGTCGGCTCCCGCGCAGCCGGCGAGGGCGAGCGCGGAGACGAGGACGAAGGATGCTGCGGCGATCGAGCGTCGCGATGACATGGTTCTCCCTGGGGATCGGATACAAGGGGTCAAAACAAGGTAAGGCAAACCTCACCTGCTCAGAGGTAGGCTAACCTAACTTCATGACCTCGTCGAACTCCCCCTTCACGATCGAGCGCCGCATGAACGAGTTGCGCTTCCGCACCGTCACACTGGCCGGCCGTGAGCAGCTCGCTCCGGATTACGTGCGCGTGCGGCTCGAGGGCGAGGACCTCGCCGGCTTCGACTCCCCCGGCGCGGACGATCACATGCGGCTGTTCTTCCCCGCCGAGATCCCGGACACCGTCGAAGAGCTGCGCGCATCGCCGAGTCGCGAATACACGCCGCTGTCGTGGGGAGAGGACTGGCTCGAGGTCGAGTTCGCCGTGCACGGGGACGAGGGAGTGGCCGCGCCGTGGGCGGCGAACGCACCCCTCGGCGCGCGGATCGGCATCGGCGGACCGCGCGGATCCGCGGTGCTGACCGGGACACCGGGCAGCTGGCTGCTCGTCGGGGACGAGACCGCGATCCCCGCGATCCGGCGCTTCGCCGCGCAGATCGGCGACGCGCCGGCGCGCATCGTGATCGAGGTCCGCGGCGCCGAGGGCGAGATCCCGATCGACGCCCCTGTCCCGGTCGAGTGGTTGCACCGAGGCGATGCGCCGTCGGGCTCCGCGCTGATCGCCTTCGTCGAGTCGCTGGGGACGGCGGATGCCGTGGGCGAGCATCCCTTCGTCTTCATCGCCGCCGAGCAGTCCATCGTCAAGCCGGGTCGCGCCCTGCTGGAGCGGTGGGGCGTCGACACGGCGCACGCCGTCGTGAAGGGCTACTGGAAGCGCGGCGAAGCCGAGTACCACGCCCCGCACTGAACGACTCGTCCGAGCACCCTGGCACACTGGGGCGCATGGCGAAACTCGATCATCTCGGCATCACCGTCGACGACGTCCCGGCGGCGTCGGCGCAGTTCCACCCGGTGCTGCACGCGCTGGGCTACACGCGAGCCCACGACGAGGAGGATCTCGCCTACTGGTGCTGCCCTGGGCAGCCCGAGATCCTGCTCGACCCTGCGCGCGCCGCCGGAACGGGTCCGCACGAGCACGGCCGTGTCGGCTGGCAGCACCTGGCGTTCGCGGTGGACTCACGGGATGAGGTCGACCGCCTGCATGCCCTCGCCCTCGACGCGGGATGGACCGCGGTTCGCGAGCCCAAGGAGTATCCCCGCTTCACGAAGAGCTACTACGCGTCGTTCCTCGAGGAGGACAACGGCATCCGGATCGAGGTCCTGCACAACCCGGACGGCTGGAACTGAGTCCGCTTCCGGCATGTGCCACCATGGGCGCATGAGGATCGCAATCGCCGGAGGAACAGGGATCGTCGGCCGCCACGCGGCTGACGCCGTTCGCGCCGAAGGACATCAGGCGGTGGTGCTGAGCCGGTCGCGCGGCGTAGACCTGCTTACCGGAGAAGGCCTTGATGCGGCGCTGGAGGGCGTCCATGCCGTCATCGACGTGGCGAACGTGGCCACCTTGAAGGCAAACGAGGCCATCGAGTTCTTCACGACCGCGACGGGCAACCTCCTGGCTGGGGCGGCCGCCGCCGAGGTCGCCCACGTCGTGCTCCTCTCGATCGTCGGGGTCGACCGCATCCCCTACGACTACTACGCCGGCAAGCTCGCCCAGGAGAAAGTCGTGGAGCGATCCCGCACGCCCTGGACGATCCAGCGGGCAACCCAGTTCCACGAGTTCGCCGCGCAGATGTTCGAAAGCGCGAGGATCGGACCGCTGCATATCGCCCCGCGCGCCCGCACACAGCCGATCGCCGCCGCCGAGGTCGGCACGCGCCTCGCAGCGCTCGCATCGGGTACGGCACAGGCCCGCGCGCGCGACCTGGCTGGCCCACGGGAGGAGTCCCTGAGCGACATGATCCGCGCGTATGGACGAGCGTCCGGCCACCGCGGGTGGATCCCCTCGCTGTCCGTACCGACCAAGCAGATGGCAGGGATGCGTGCAGGGCTGGCACTGCCGGGGCCGGACGCTCTACGAGGCGAGCAGACCTTCGCTGAATGGCTCGCCGCGCGTGACTGATGGATCCCTGCCAACCCTTCGACGCTTCAGGAACTGAGCATCGATCCGATCACTCCTAAGCCCGGTCGTGGATCGTGAGGTGATAGCCGTCAAGATCAGCGAACGTGAAGGTGCGCCCGAACGGACCGTCGACCGGCCCCGACACGATCGCGTGGCCAGCGTCGGCGAGAGCGTCGTGGATCGATTGAGCGTCATCGGCGTGGAGCCAGATCGCTGCCCCGATGCCCGGACGGGCAGCCGTCGCGAGGTCGGTTTCCGGCGTGAGCTCTCGCAGTGCGAAGGCGATCGGGGCAGTGTCGAAGACGACAGCCCGCGGCGGCCCGGCCTCCGCGGGCACAAGTCCGAGGTACTGCTCGTAGAACGCCTTCGACGCGACGAGATCACGCACCTGGAGGGAGATGAAATCGGGACCTGTGACGGACATGCCTCTCCTTAATGTCAAACAACTGACATTAACTGTATGTCAGAATTCTGACATGAGTCAAGACGTCATCGAACTCGAGACATCCCTCGCCTACCTGCTGAAAGAGGCATCCAGCGCCCTCCGCTCGGCTATGGATGCCGCGCTGCGGCCGTTCGGAATGTCTGTGACCCACTATGCCTGCCTCGAGCTCCTGGCACAGCGACCGGGCTCCTCGAACTCCGAGCTCGCCAGAGGAGCGTTCGTGACGCGCCAGTCGATGAACGTTCTGCTGCAGTCGCTCGAACAGGACGGGTCCGTCACGCGACCCGCCGAGTCGAGAATGGGGAGGGTGCTGCCTGCGGAACTCACGACTCTCGGCAGGCAACGGCTGAAGGAGGTGAGCACCGCCGTCCGCGCCGTCGAGGTCAAAATGCTGGGCGGGATGACGGCAACAGAGCAGACTGCGGCGTACTCGGCACTGAAAAGCATGATCGCCTCGCTGAGCGACGACACGGACACAGGAAGGGACCGCGAACCGGGGCGACCCCGGAAGATCGCGCCCGTCGCGGAAGGACCGGACTCATGACCGGAGTGAGCACGCAGGACAGACATGTTGCCGCGCTCGCGCACCCCGCGCGGACCGGAGTCCTCGTGCTCGCCGGATCCAGCGGACGCCTGGAGGTCGAGCGGGCCGACCTGTTCGCGCGGCACGGCGCGCTCGCGCACGCGATCCGCTGGTTCGGGGGCGTGGACCAGCGACCGGTGCCGCACGAGGTGCCGCTGGAGCTGTTCCTCGACGAGGTCGCGCTGCTGCGCGCATCCTGCGACCGCGTGGCCGTGATCGGCACCTCGTTCGGTGCCGAGGCGGCGCTGCTGACCGCGACGCGGACAGCCGTCGACGTCGTGATCGCCATCGCGCCGACCAGCGTGGTGTGGCCGGGCATCCACGAGGGGACCTGGTCGTCGCACTGGACCGAGAACGGCACCCCGCTGCCGTGGGTGCCGTTCGCCGAGGACTGGACGGCCGACACGGATCCGCCCGAGTTCCGCGGCCTGTACGAGGAGAGCCTCGACCGGGATCCGGACGCGGCGAACGCCGCCGCCATCCCGGTGGAGAGGATCACCGGCGACGTCGTGCTCGTCGCGGGCGCGGATGATCGCGTCTGGCCGAGCACGCGTGCCTCGGACGAGATCGCCGCACGCCGGAGCGCGGCGGGAAGGGAGACGACGGTGCTGCGGCATCCGCGGGCCGGCCACCGGGTCGTCCTGCCCGGCGAGACCCCGGCGTCCGGAGGGCAGCGGATGGCCAGGGGCGGGACGCCGGCAGCCGATGCCGAGCTCGGCGTGGCCGCGTGGGAGGCTCTGCGCCGCCGGCTCGCCCTGCGCGACACGCCCGGCTAGACTGTCCGGCATGGGTTTGATCATTTCCGGCGCGACGTTCGACGCGCCCTGCTTCACCTTCCGTGACCGCCGCGCCTGACGGCGCGTCGACGGTCACCTGAACGCCTCTGCGCGTCGTTCCCGGATGTCCTGCACCCGGAAGCGCGTCCGCCGTGCTCTCGCACGCCCGCTCACGGGTGCTCCCTTCCTTCGAACGGAGCGCACTCATGCGACCTCATTCCCACACCGGTGGCCGTCACGAACTCGGCCAGAACTTCCTCATCCATCGCCCCACCCTCCAGCGCATCGCGGTCCTCGTCGCCCGGACCGAGGGGCCGATCCTCGAGCTCGGCGCCGGCGACGGCGCGCTCACGGATCATCTCGTGCGGCTGGGCCGCGATGTGCGGGCCATCGACATCGACGCCCGCCGGGTGTCACGGCTCCGATCACGGCTGCCCTCGGCATCCGTGCACGTCGCGGACGCATTGCACGAGCCCCTGGACCGCCCCGTCGTCGTCGGGAACATCCCGTTCCATCTCACGACGCCCATCCTGCGGCGGATGCTGAGCCACGGCACATGGAGCGAGGCCGTGCTGCTGACCCAGTGGGAGGTGGCGCGCAAGCGCGCCGGCGTCGGCGGTGCCACGATGATGACCGCTCAGGCCGCGCCGTGGTTCACGTTCGGGCTGCACGACCGGGTGGCGGCCCGGCACTTCCGTCCGATGCCCGCCGTCGACGGCGGCGTCCTGGTCGTGTCGCGCCGTCCGAGGCCTCTGGTCGCACCACGGGATCGACGTCGCTACGAGGCCTTCATCGCCGCGGTCTTCCGCGGCCGAGGCAGCGGCATGCAGCAGATCCTGCGCGGCACCGGGCATCCGCCGTCATCGGTCCAGCGCGCCCTGAGCGATGCCGGCGTCGCCCGCACCGCACTGCCGCGCGACGTCGGCGGCGAACAGTGGGCGACGCTGTGGAACCGGCTCGTCACGAGCGGACCGCGCCCCGCGAGACAATAGAGAGGTGAGCCTGTTCGCCTTCGGTCCGTCGCGAGGTCCGCGCTGGCCGATCGGACTGCAGGCCGCGGTCGGCCTCGCCGCGCCGATCGCGGTCATGACGCTGCTCGGGCAGCCCGCTCTCGGCTACATCGCCGCGTCGGGGGCGTTCACCGTCCTGTTCGCCGGATCCTCCCCGGTCGTCGAGCGCGCCAGAGTGCTGCCGTTCGTGGCGGCCGGGCTCGTCGTCAGCGCCGCCGCGGGCGTGCTCGCCGCGCCGGTCCCCTGGCTCGTCCTGGTCGGAGTTGTGCTCGTGGCCGTCGCCAGCGCGGCCCTGGCGTTCGGCTTCCGCCTCGGCCCGCCGGGACCGCTGTTCTTCGTGCTCGTGTTCGGCCTCTCGGCGCATGTCGTCTCGTCGGCTCCCGTCTCGGCGCACATCTACCTCGCGGCCTTCACCGCGGGCTGCGCGTTCTCCTATCTCGTCGCCGTGTCGCCGCTGCTGCTGCCCGCGCCTCGAGCGGTGACCGCGCGGCCGGTGCGCGAGCTGCTCCCCGGGCCCGCACTGGACGCGGACGGACGGATGCTGCTCGTCCGCGTGGTCATCGTCTCGATCGTGGGCGTGCTTCTGGCACTCGCGGTCGATCCCGGGCGCAGCTACTGGATCGTCGGCGCCGCGGTCGCCGTGATCGGAGTCGCGGCGGACCGGACCGCGGCGCTCCAGCGCGGGGTGCACCGGATGCTCGGCACGCTGGTCGGTGCGGGCCTGTACGCGCTGCTGGCGCTGCTGCATCCGGCCGGCCTCTGGCTCGCGCTGCTGCTCGGCGTCCTCCAGTTCGTCATCGAGCTCGTCGTCGTGCGCCACTACGCGCTGGCGCTGGTGTTCATCACGCCGCTCGTCCTGCTGCTGACCGGAGCGGCGACCGGCGAGATCGGCGACATGTCGATCGCCCTCGAGCGGATCGTGGACACCGTCGTGGGAGCGGCGCTGGGCGCGGCATCCGGTTTCCTGCATCCGCGTCGCGACTGACGGGAACACCACGGCACGTCTCACGGTTTCCCCACGCATGGAGATCACGCTCGTCACGTCCGCCTTCTGCGGCGCGTGCGCGCGCACCAGGGCGGTGATCGCAGACGCGGTGCGCTGGCTTCCGGACGCGACGGTCACCGAGATCGACGTCGCCACGGACCCGGATGCCGCAGAGGCCCTCGATATCCGGTTCACCCCGACCGTGATCATCCGTGGAGCGGATGGACGGCAGACCTTCCGGGCCGAAGGCGTCCCGACCGTCCCGCAGATGCTGGCCGCGGCCGCGACGGCTCTGCCCGGTTGATCAGCGCACGATGCGCAGGGTCTCGGGTTCGGCTGCGGCGAGCGCAGCCGCCGTGTCGACCAGGACGTCGCGCATGGCGGCCGCTGCGCGTGTGGGCGTGACGTCCGACCGATGGGCGAGACTGATCGTGCGCGTGAGCTGAGGGTCGACCAGGCGCGCGGCGCGCAGGCTCGGCCGGTCCACGAGCACAGTCGCCGGGACCACCGCGACACCGAGCCCGCGCTCGACGAATCGCAGCACGGCGTCCATCTCCGCCCCCTCGATGACCGTCGAGGGTGCGACGCCCGCGGAGCGGAAGGCGGCGTCCGTGGCGGCGCGCAGATCGTAGCTCTCCGCGAAGGCGATCGACGGCAGGGCGGACAACCGCCGCAGGTCGATCGGGCCGTCCGCGATCGGCGGAGCCGAAGCCGTCGAGATCACGACGAGCTCTTCGGTGAGCAGGGGCGTCCGCACGATCGCCGCCTCGGAGACGGCGAGTCCTTCCGACAGCGTGATGAGCGCCATGTCGAGCTCGCCGCCCGCGAGGCGCTCGATGAGCAGGCGCGATCCGCCCTCTGTCAGCTGCAGTTCGATGCCCGGGTGCGCCGGATGGAACGCCGTCATGGCCTCCGCGACCAGGCTCACGCACAGGGTGGGAGTGGCCCCCAGCCGCACGCGTCCGCGCTGGAGGCCGGCGAGCTCGGCCATCTCGACCCGGATGGCCTCGGCATCCGCAAGCATGCGGCGAGCGCGCGGCAGCAGGGTCTCCCCCGCCGACGTCAGGGTGATGTTGCCGCGAGCCCGATGGAACAGGTCGCCGCCCACCTCGTTCTCGAGCGTCGCGATCTGACGGCTGAGGGACGGCTGCGCGATGTGGAGCGCCTCGGCCGCCCGCGTGAAGTGCCCCTTCTCCGCGACCGCGACGAAGCCGCGCAGCTGCTCCAAGTTCATAGCCACAGACTATCGTGACTATGAGAACAATTCATTGGAGTAATCGTCGTGATGTTCCTAGCGTGGAACGCATGAGCATCCCCGAACGCCAGATCTCCACCACCGTCCTCGTCATCGGCACCGGCGGCTCCGGCCTGCGGGCCGCGATCGACGTGGCCGAGCAGGGCGTGGACGTGCTCGCCGTGGGCAAGCGCCCCCGCGACGACGCCCACACATCGCTCGCCGCCGGTGGGATCAACGCCGCGCTCGGGACGATGGATGCCGAGGACAGCTGGCAGCAGCACGCGGCCGACACGATCACCGAGAGCTACGGGCTGGCCGATCCGCGCACGGTCGAGATCGTCACGCGCGGCGCCGAGCAGGGCATCCGGGATCTCGAGCGCTGGGGCATGGGCTTCGCGCGCGAGGACGACGGGCGCATCTCGCAGCGCTTCTTCGGTGCGCACACGTACCGGCGGACGGCGTTCGCCGGGGACTACACCGGCCTGGAGATCCAGCGGACCCTGGTCCGCCGCGCCGAGCAGCTGGGCGTCCCGATCCTGGACGGCGTGTACATCACCCGCATCCTCGTCGACGACGGCGCGGTCTTCGGCGCGTACGGCTTCGACCAGTCCGACGGCACGCGGTACCTCATTCACGCGGATGCCGTCATCCTCGCCGCCGGCGGTCATAACCGGATCTGGCGGCGCACGTCGTCGCGCCGGGACGAGAACACCGGCGATTCGTTCCGCCTGGCCGTCGACGCCGGGGCGCGCCTGCGCGATCCCGAACTCGTGCAGTTCCACCCGTCCGGGATCATCGAACCCGAGAACGCCGCGGGGACCCTCATCTCCGAGGCGGCGCGCGGCGAAGGCGGGATCCTGCGCAACGCCCTGGGCGAGCGCTTCATGAAGAACTACGACCCGCAGCGCATGGAGCTGTCGACGCGCGACCGGGTCGCGCTGGCCGCCTACACCGAGATCAAGGAGGGCCGCGGGACCGAGAACGGCGGTGTCTGGCTGGACGTGTCGCATCTGCCTCGCGAGACGATCATGACCCGGCTCCCCCGGGTGTACCAGACGATGCTCGAGCTGCAGATGCTCGACATCACGACGGACCCGATCGAGATCGCCCCGACCGCGCACTACTCGATGGGCGGTGTCTGGGTCCGTCCGGAGGACCACAGCACCGACGTCGACGGACTGTACGCGATCGGCGAGGCCTCCAGCGGGCTGCACGGTGCGAACCGGCTCGGCGGCAACTCGCTGATCGAACTGCTCGTGTACGGTCGGATCGCCGGTCGGGCCGCGGTCGATTACGCGTCCGCTCTTCCTGCTCAGCGCCGGTCATCGGATGCCGTGGCGCACGCGCGTCAGGAGATCGACGAGCTGCTCGCCGCCGACGGTCGCGAGAACGTGCGGGCTCTGCAGCGCGCGATCCGCAACACGATGACCGAGCACGCCGGCGTCGTCCGCTCGGAGGACGGTCTGCGTGCCGGCCTCGCCGAGCTCGACCTGATCGAGGGACGCATGGCGGACATCGGCATCCACCCCGACATCGCCGGCTTCCAGGACCTCGCGCACGCGTTCGATCTGAAGGCCTCGGCGCTCGCGGCGCGCGCGACGCTGGAGGCCGCGCGCGAGCGTCGTGAGACGCGGGGATGCCACAACCGCAGCGACTTCCCGGACACGGATCCGACCCTGCAGGTGAACCTCGTCTGGTCTCCGTCGACCGGCGTCACCCGCGAGCAGATCGCCACGGTCCCCTCCGAGATCGCCGCGCTCATGCGCGACGTCGACACGGCGGGCAAGCTCGTGGAGTGATTGCGGCGAGCGAACATCGCGTAGCGTGGATGCGTGTCGAAGCAACGCCCTGTCCTCGCCCTCATCGGGGGCCTCGTCTTCTGGGCGGGCGCGGCACTGACGCTGCTGTTCGCCGCGGCGGCGATCTGGCTGCTGTTCCAGGGGACGCAGCCGGCGTGGTGGCTGCTCGCCGTCACGGTGGTCATCGGCCTGCTCGGCTGGGGTCTGATCCGGGTCAGCCGCGTGCCGTTCGGCGACGCGATCAACACCGGGTTCTGAGGGCGCGCGCGGCGGTTCAGGTCGACAGCACGGAGAGGATGTTGCCCGCCGGGTCCGTGAACCAGGCGATGTCCGGCCCCTCACCCGCGGCCTTGCCCCGCACGATGCCCTTGTCGTCCTGCGGCATCCCGTCGTAGCGCTGCATCGCGACCCCCTTCGCGATGAGCTCGTCCACGGCGGCGTCGATGTCCTCCACCGGGAAGTTGAGGATCGTGAAGGTCGCGGGCGCGTGGTCTTCCTTCGGGTAGATCAGCACGGCACCGCCCTTGGGCAGCTGGACCGAGAGCAGTCCGCCGCCGGCGTCCTGCACGACGAGACCGAGCACCCCCTCGTAGAAGGCACGGGACGCCTCGATGTCGTCGGACGACATGCCGCTGAACGCGTCGGAGTTCTCGAACATCGCTGCTCCCTCGGCCGCCGGCCCCTGCGGCCCGCGTACGAACCACCCTTGCACCGCGCGAGGCGCGGATCAAGGCTCAGCGCAGCGCGTGCTGTTCGATGAAGGCGCGGAGCGCCTGCTCGTCGTCGGCGAGCTCGGTCACGTGCTGCGGAGCATCCAGCATCGCCTGCAGCTCGGGCGAGTACTCGAGCTCGATGCCGATGGCCTCTCGGATCGTCTCGGCGAACTTCTGCGGCTTGGCGGTCTCGAGCACGAGCATCGGCACGCCGGACTCGACGTACTCGCGTGCGACCTTCACGCCGTCCGCGGTGTGCGGGTCGATGATGTCGCCCGACGCCTCGTGCACCGAGCGGATCGTGGCGAGGCGGTCAGCATGCGTCGACGTCCCGCTGACGATCCCGAACTCGCTCTCGAAGCGGGGCTGGTCGGCGCTGAAGTCGAAGAAGCCCTGCTCGTCGAGGTCTCTCCAGACCGCCGTCACCCGCGAGGCGTCGCGGCCGACGAGCTCGAAGATGAACCGCTCGAGGTTGGACGCCTTCGAGATGTCCATCGAGGGACTCGACGTGGCGAGCGTCTGCGCGGCGTTGCGGGGGCGGTAGACGCCGGTGCGGAAGAACTCATCCAGTACGTTGTTCTCGTTCGTGGCGAGCACGAGGCGGCGGATCGGCAGGCCCATCTGCTGGGCGAAGAAGCCGGAGAGGATGTTGCCGAAGTTGCCCGTCGGCACCGTGAAGCTGAGCTCGGTCCAGCCCCCGGCATCCGTCGCGCGCAGCCAGGCCCAGAAGTAGTAGACGACCTGCGCTGTGATGCGGGCGAGGTTGATCGAGTTCACAGCGCCGAGGTGCTGGACGCGTTTGAAGTCGAGGTCTCCGGCGAGCGCCTTCACGAGGTTCTGGCAGTCGTCGAAGACGCCGTCCACCGCGATGTTGTGGATGTTCGCGTCGTCGAGCGAGAACATCTGCGCGCGCTGGAACGCGCTCATGCGCCCCTGCGGAGACAGCATGAAGACCGAGATCCGCTCCTTGCCGCGCAGGGCGTGCTCCGCGGCCGATCCGGTGTCGCCCGAGGTCGCGCCGAGGATGTTCAGCACCGAGCCCTTGCGCTCCAGGGCGTACTCGACGACCTGGCCGAGGAACTGCATCGCCATGTCCTTGAACGCGAGCGTCGGCCCCTCGGAGAGACCGACCAGCGTGATCCCGTCGCCGATCGGACGCAGCGGCACGACCTCCTCGGGGAAGTCCGCGTACGCGGCCGCGGTCATCGCGGCGAGGTCCTCCCGGGGGATGTCGGTGGCGAACAGCGCGAGCACCTCGGTCGCGAGCTGCGGGTAGGTCAGGGCGCGCCAGCGCTCCAGCGTCTCGCCGTCGACCGTCGGCATCGTCTCGGGGACGGCGAGTCCGCCGTCCGGGGCGAGTCCTTCGAGAAGCGTCGCGCAGTACGGCAGTGGCTGCATGCCCCCTCGGGTGGAGATGTACTGCACGTCGGCTCCTCTTCTCATGGCGCGGGCTTCCATTCTCGCAGGTGCGCGGAGGCGGATGACGCGCGGCTCAGAACAAACCTGCCGGGAGGGCGCCCTCGTGCTCCAGCAGCCGGCGCTTCGTCTGCAGGCCCTGGCCCGGCTCCCCACCGGAGTATCCGCCGAGGCCGTCGCCGGCGACCACGCGGTGGCAGGGGACGATGATCGGCAGAGGATTCGCTCCCATGATGGCGCCGATCCCGCGCGCCGGGACATCCGTGCCGCTGCGGGCTGCGAGTCCGCCGTAGGTGATCGTCGTGCCGTGGCCGACGGTCTCGTGCAGCGCCGTCCGCACCGCTCGCGTCGTCTCGGTCTGCCTGCCGAGGTCGATGGGCAGGTCGAACCGCGTCAGGCCGCCGCCGAAGTAGGCAGCGAGCTGAGCGAGAGCCTCGTCGACGAGCGCGTCGGCGGTTCCCTCGGCTGAGATGTCCCCGGTGGACGGGCGGCACCACGCGACCCGGGTGATCGCCGCTCCGTCGCTGCTCACACCGATCACGCCCACCGGTGTCGACAGGGTTCCGAACGCGGTCATGGGGCGAGGCTAGCGTGCCGTCCGGACATCGGCGCCGAGGCGGTCCGTCAGCGCATCACGCGCGGACTCAGCATCGAGAGCAGCTGTAGCTTCTCGTGGCTCTCGGAGCCGGGCACCGCGGTGTAGACGAGCAGCGAGTGGGACTGCACGGGGTCGATCAGCGTCTGGCAGGACAGCTCGAGGTCCCCGAGTTCGGGGTGCACGAAGTGCTTGGTCTCCCGCGGGCGCAGTCCGACCTCCTGCCGCTCCCAGATCGCTCGGAACTCGTCGCTGCGCTCGAGAAGGAGGCCGGCGTAGTGACCGGCGCGGGAGTCGCGTCCGCGCACCGCCATCACCTCGCGCAGCCCCGAGACCCACAGCCGGGAGAGGAACTCGTGGTCCTCGGCGGCGTACAGATCGCGCACGGTCGGGTCGACGAACCAGCGGAAGCCGATGCTGCGCTCGGGCCCAGAGCGACTCATCGTGTCCCCCGTGAGCGCGACGCCGAGCGGTGTCTGACGCAGCGTCTCGCCGAGCTCCGTCACGATCTCAGCCGGGGTGTCCTGCAGGCGGTCGAAGATCCGCAGCATGCCGGGCGTGATGTGGTCTCCGCTCGCCCCGCGCGCGGGCGGGCGGTGTCCGGCGAGCCGGAACACATGATCGCGCTCGTCGACCGAGAGGTGCAGGCCCTGGGCGATCGCCGCGATCATTTGCTCCGAGGGCAGCGGTCCGCTGGAGCGCTCGAGACGCGCGTAGTAGTCCGCCGACATGTGACACAGGGCGGCGACCTCCTCGCGTCGCAGCCCCTCGGTGCGGCGCCGGGAGCCGCGTGGCAGGCCGACGTCCTCCGGTTGGAGCACGCTGCGCCGCCGTCGGAGGAAGTCCGCCAGTCCGTCCCGATCGATCGTCATGCGCCTCCCTCTCCGCTGTCGATCCTGACATCGGTCCCGGCGGTTATCCACTGATCGACGGGTCCTGGTTACGCGACGGCGTCCCGTCGCAGGGTGGAAGGAATCGAAGGAGCAATCATGGCACCACGGACCATCGACATCCCCGTCCCCTCTCAGCACGGACGTCGCGCGCTCGTCACCGGCGGCAGCGACGGCATCGGGCTGAGGATCGCGACTCGTCTCGCTCGCGCGGGCGCCGAGCTCGTGCTTCCGGTGCGCAACCTGCGCAAGGGAGAGGCGGCGGCGGACGGCATCCGGCAGCAGGTCCCGGAGGCGTCGGTGACGCTGATGAGCCTGGATCTGTCCTCGCTCGAATCCGTGTCCTCGCTGGGAGAGGACCTGCGTCGGGATGGCAGGCCGATCCATCTGCTGATCAACAACGCCGGAGTCATGACGCCGCCGGAGCGGCAGTCGACGGCTGACGGCTTCGAACTGCAGTTCGGCACGAACCACCTCGGCCACGTCGCCCTGGTCGCGCACCTGCTGCCGCTCCTCCAGGCCGGCAGCGCGCGCGTGACATCCCAGATCAGCGTCGCCGCGAACGAGCGCTCGATCAACTGGGACGATCTGAACTGGGAGCGCTCGTACAACGGGATGCACGCGTACAGCCAGTCGAAGATCGCGTTCGGCCTGTTCGGCCTCGAGCTGGATCGGCGCAGCGCGGCCGAGGGATGGGGCATCACGAGCAACCTCTCGCACCCCGGCGTCGCGCCGACCAGCCTGCTGGCCGCCCGCCCGGAGCTCGGCCGGGCGGACGACACCCTCGGCGTGCGGCTGATCCGCTGGGCGTCCGCGCGTGGACTCGTCGTGGGGACGCCCGATTCCGCATCCCTTCCCGCGCTCTACGCCGCGACGTCGCCGCATGCCGCGGGCCGCCGCCTGTACGGCCCGAAGGGGATCGGGCATCTCGGCGGAGCGCCGGCCGAGCAGCGGCTCTACTCCCGGCTGCGCAGCGAGGAGGAGGCCGCGCGCATCTGGAACGTCTCGCAGGAGCTGGCGGGCGTCACGCTCGCGGTTCGTTGAGCGCGGGCGCCCGACGGTCAGGTGGCAGAAAGATCTGCGCCATTGATGCATATCCATTCGGTCTAGCGAGGATACTCATCGGTTTGTACGCTGAGCGGAACCGTCCACGACAGAGAATCATCTGGAGGATGATCGATGGAGATCACGCGAAGAACCGTCCTGACCGGCGCCGCCGGCCAGGGTCGCAGTCCGGTGCGCCAGAGCATCGCGGATGACGGCGGGAGGGCGGATGCACGTCAGAGTTGCTCGATCCACGGGTGACGCGGGTGAGCAGTTTCCAGTGCGCTTCGAAGCCACGCCGAGGCTTCATCGCTCAAAGACGAGCGAGCGGCATCGAAATCCAGCTGATCCTGCGCTCGAAGTCCTGGGGCCTTGTGGAGCAGCTGGATCTCTGGGCGCAGGTAGTTCACGCCCTCCTTGGTCCAGAGAATCTTGTCGAAAGCGAGCGTGACCCTCGGGTCTCTCTTATACGTCCAACGTTCCTGCGTGCTGTCCATCAGAATGACGTCGTACTCCCAGGGGCTGGCGCCGTCGGCCCTGAGCCACAGATTGCTGCAGGTGTCCGGAACCGGTCTGGCCGGATCTGTGAGCGGAAGCAGGTCGCCTCGGTTCGCCGCCCATACGTCCAAGCGCCCGAGGACATGCGCGCGCAAAAGGTGCGCATCGGAGCGAGGGACACTCGGGTCGATGTCACCGTGCGAGCGTGAGACGCCCGTGAACGCCTCGATGGCCCACCCGCCGGCAATCCACCATGGACCTGTATAGCCCTCGAAGAGCTCAACGACATCGCGGACCGTGCGTGAATGCCACGGTCCGTAGAGTCGCACGACGTCGCTGTGGTCCACAGTGTCATGCTACGGATCTTCGGCTCGCGTATCGGTCGCGCGACTGCCCTGTAGCCGCCGTTTCCGGCGAGACCCCGACGTGTTCCGAGAGATCGACCTGCGATCTCACGAAAGTTTCGGTTGGTGGCACAGAACACCCTTGCAGGAACCGGGGCGTCATGCGTTGCCGAGGCTGACGGTTGTCTCGCAAACATGGCGGTAATCGCGCCTCACTCTCGACTGCCTGAAACGCCGGGCCGACAGTATCGGCGCCCTGGATTCCAGCAGGGGTTTCGGCAGGCGCGCGACCGGCGTGTCGCGCGCCTGCCGGTGTCCTCTGTTCATCCGCCGAAAATGATCGTTTGCGGCGGATCGCTGAGCGCGGCTCGGAACGCCTGCCGCAAACGTTCGTCGCAACCACGAACCGTCAAGGGCTTTCGGCGGGTGCCGCGGAGGTGCCGCATGTCAATGCATGGTCCCACGCGGCTGCGGGCGATCGACAGCTAGCTCCGTCAGGTTAACTCTTCCAACTCACGCGGCGTGCCCGACATAATGACGGCGGCGTGCGTGGTGATCTTCTCGACCGGCCAGTTCCACCAGCGCAGGTCGAGCAGACGCCTCACATCGTTCTCGTCGAACCGCATACGCACGGGCCGCGCCGGGTTCCCGACGACGATCTCGTACGGCCGGACGTGTTTCGTGACGACACTGCCCGCGCCGATGACCGCACCATCGCCGATGCGGACGCCGGGGAGAATGGTTGCATCGCGCCCGATCCACACGTCATTGCCGACCACGGTATCGCCGAGCTGTTCGATCGCGACGAAGGCATCGAGGGTCTTGTCCATCCATTCGCCGCCGAACATCGTGAACGGGTAGGTCGAGGGTCCAACCATCGGGTGATTTCCTCCCGGCATCAGAAAAGTGACTCCGGGTGCGATCGCGGTGACGCGGCCGATCACCAGTCGTTGCGGGCCGTAGAGGTACTTCACGTTCGCCTGTTCGAAAGGGGCACGAGCGCCATCATTGTCGTAGTAGGTGTAGTCGCCCACCTCGATCAGCGAGGTGGTGATCTCGTTTTTGAGGAAGACGACGTTCGTGAGGTCGGCGCGCGTCGACGGGGTCTTCTGGTTAGGGTCGGGGATGCGATGCATCAGTTCTCCTCTGCTGCGGTTTTGGTAAGTATGGATTCGCGAGCGCGCAAGCTCGCTGGGCGGTGATCAACAGCGACCGCTGCAGTGACAGCGAGGAAGATCAATTGGATGATCGTTCGCGGGATGAGCTGACTGCTCCACGTTTCGGTCAGTCCGGACAGCGCCGCGTGCAGATTCGCGGGGTACATCGCACAGAGAAGCACGGCCAGCCCGACTGCGGCGCCACTGGTCGTGCGTCTCCACAGGAGCCCTGCGGCGCCGGCGAGTTCGAGAATCCCGGTCAGAGAGACGAGCGCTTCGGGGTGCGCCAGACCAGGTGGAACCATCGAGACCATTTCCGCTCGCATGCCGATGAAGTGCGAGGCGCCGGTGAAGGCGAACATCGCCGCTAGCCCGAGACGCGCAGCACCCGGCCACGAGAGCGGGCTAGAGGAGCGCAGGCGTGCAGCCCAGACGGCTGCGGTCACGAGCGTGAGTATTACGAGGGGAGCCATGAACGCCCTTCCCGTGTGTCGTGTGGGCGGCGGGCTGGATCCGCCGCCCACGATGGTCAAGCGTGCGACTACTCGACTGGTGTCATCCACTGCACCAACTGATAGATGACTCCGTTCGGGTCGGCCATTTGGAAATAGCGCTCTCCCCACGGTTCGGTCTCGAGCGGCGTCACGATCTGCACTCCCTGCTGTTGGAGGCGCGCATAGTCCGCGTCGATATCAGAGACGGTGAATACGACGAGCAGGCCTGCGGCGCGGCCAGCCATGGTCTCCGGCTTGAAGGTCGACAAGCCGGTGCGCAAGTAGATCAAGTTGAAGCCGACCTCGGCGTGGGACAGGGAGCAGAAGCCGTCGGCTTCCATCTCGATGCGGAAGCCCAGGTGCGTCTGCACCCAGGCGGCCGATGCCGTCACGTCGGAGACGTTGAGCGAGATCGCGGATCCGGTGATGTTCATGTGCGAAATCCTAACTATAGCTGTACGTCGTACAACGTACCTCGTATAAGGTAGTGTGGATTGAGAACAAGCGCAAGGAGATCTTCATGACTGCGGACCGCACCGGCGGTGGGGAACCCAGCGCCACCCTCGCGTTGCTGTGGAACACGCCCGACACGACTGTTCGCCGCAAGGGCCCGGTGCGCTCAGTCACCGTTCCGCAGATCGTCGACGCCGCGCTCGCCCTCGCCGACGGCGACGGGCTGGCGGCGCTCACTATGCGGGCCGTGGCAGAGAAGGTCGGCATCTCGACAATGTCGGTATACACCTACGTACCCGGCAAGCCCGAGCTGCTCGACCTTATGGTCGACACGCTCTACGCGCGGATGAAGCGTCACGACTGGGACAGAGAACCGTGGCGTGAACGGCTCATCGCCATTGCCGAGACGAACCGGGCACTGCTCTCAGAGCATCCGTGGATGACGGAGGTCGCCGCGATCAGCCGACCACCACTCGGTCCGGGCCTCATGGCAAAGTATGAGAACGAACTCGCGGCCTTCGACAACACGGGCCTCGCGGATCTCGAGGTCGACGCGGCACTGACCTTCTTGCTGGGCTTCGTCCAGTCGCACTGCCGCACCGCGCACGACGCGCGTCGCGCCACGACGGACTCGGCAATCAATGATGCCGAGTGGTGGGCCGCGAACCAGCCGATACTTGAGCAAGCGCTCGACCCAGCTGCCTATCCGCGAGCCGTGCGCATCGGTGTCGCCGCGGGTGAATCGCAGGGCGCGGCGTGGGACGACGAGCGTTCCTGGTCCTTCGGACTCGCATGCACTCTCGATGGGCTTGCGATGCTCATCGGACCAGTGAATTGCGCCTAAGCGACTTGCTCGACCATGGCGTTGTCGCTCTTCGCGACCAATACGACCGAAACCACACCATGACCGCGGGGCAGGTTGTCCCGGCGCCCATCCAGCCGCCTTCGACAGCGGCAATCGAGATTCCAATGTCGTCAACCCAGAACGTTGCCGACATGAAGAGCCCGTCGGAGTAGACGGGTCGAACCGACCGCTGCCGATACCGATGCCGATCGTTTCCGGCGGCGTCAGTGAGGCTCGCACAATCACTGGCCGTCACCAGGGGGCATGCTCACCTGCCGTCACGGCAGAACGCGACATCTCAAGAAAGCTCGCGGAAACCATCGTCTCCGGAACACGACTGGGGGCGAGCCTCGGGGACGAGGTCCCGCTGAACGCGCGGCTAGGAGCTTGCCCGGAGGGGCTGCTCTTCCCAGTTGGAGCGGTACTCGGTGGCGGCGGCCCCCATAAGCGCGTTCGCGACGAGAGCGTCGGCGAACGCCTCGTTCAGAGGTGCGTCGGGCACGAGAAGTCTGTTGTAACAAGCTCCCCAGAGCTGGTCGACAAGAAGGTTCGCATCGACGTCGGCGCGGAGCTGTCCTCGCTCGCGCGCGCGTTCGAAGTAATCGATCGCCAGCAGCCGGCGAGGCATCGTGTACCGCTCGGACACCGCTGCGGAGAGATTCGGGTCACCTTGCGCTGCACCGATGAGCTCGGCAATCACCCGACCTGCTCCTTGATCGATCAGGAGTCGTACGAAGGAGCGCAGCTGTGCACGGATGTCGACCAGGAGGTCACCGGTGTCATGGAAGACGAGTTCCGGTTCACTCCGGGCGAAGTACGACTCCGCAGCAAGAGCGCCGGGCGACGGCCACCACTTGTAGATCGTGGTCTTGCTCGCCCCAGATCTTGCAGCGACCCGTTCGAAGGTCACCGCTCCCAGCCCCTCGGTGGCGAGCAGCTCCGACGTTGCCTCGAGCACTTCAGCGCGCACCTCAGCGGCGGGACGCCGGCCGCGTCTCGTCCGAGTCGCTGGTTCGTCTCGTTCGCTCGTCACTCTGCGGCTCAGCCCCTTCACGTTCGTTCCCTCATCATAATGGACAAGTCGTCCACATGCGGGTAGTGTTATGTGAACAGAAAGTCCACATATTGGAGGAGTCCCGATGTCCGACACCACTCAGGCCACCCCGCGCGTCGCGATCGTTACCGGAGCCTCCGGAGGCATCGGTCGCGCCGTCGCGACACGCCTGGCAGCCGATGACCTCGCGGTCGTCGCTCACTACAGCGGTAACGCAGCCAAGGCGGACGAGGCCGTCAACGCGATCACCCAGGTCGGCGGCGAGGCTATCGCCGTCGGCGGAGACGTCGCCGACGAGGTCGCGATGTCCGCCTTGTTCGAGACCGCCATGACCCGCTTCGGTGGCGTCGACGTGGTGGTCAACACGGCCGGGATCATGCCTCTCGCACCGATCGCCGAGATGGACCTCGACACGTTCGACCGCATCCAGCGCGTCAACGTCCGCGGCACCTTCGTCATCGACCAGCTAGCGGCTCGCCACGTTCGCTCCGGTGGCGCCATCATCAACTACTCGACCAGCATCACGCGCCTGCAGATGCCGAACTACGGCGCGTACGCAGCGTCGAAGGGTGCGGTCGAGGCCCTCACTCTGATCCTCGCCCGCGAGCTCCGCGGACGCGACATCACCGTCAACGCGGTCGCTCCCGGCCCGACCGCCACCCCACTGTTCTTCGAGGGCAAGCCCCAGCAGGTCATCGACCACATCGCGTCGCTGAACCCGATGGAGCGGCTCGGCACGCCCGAGGACATCGCAGAGGTCACCGCATTCCTCGCCGGCCCCGGCCGCTGGGTCAACGGCCAGGTGCTCTATGCCAACGGCGGAGCGGCCTGATTGCCGGGCAACCGCAATCAATGATCGGTTTAGACGCCAGTCATCCCCATCACCGGTGCCGCTCGGTATCGCGCGTTCGACGACTCGCGAACGGAATTCCGTGATCAAACCGTTGCATTCGTTACCACGCCGTTATAGAGTGTTCGCACGGTGAATGTTTGCTGTGGCATCCACCGCATGTGATTGCAGGACACTCTTGGTGCAAGGGACAAGGGCCGGTCGGGAGCCTCTCCGACCGGCCCTTCACCGTTCCCGCTACGCTGAGATCGTGACCGACCGGAACCTCGCCATCGCCGCCTGGGAGAGCCTGTTCCGCGCCCAGCACGAGCTGTTCACCGCGATGTCGGCGGACTTCGACGGGACCGATCTCGCCCAGGGCGAGTACGACGTGCTGCTCACCGTCACCCGAGCGCCGGACATGACGGCGCGACTGCGGGACATCACCCAGAACCTGCTCATCAGCCAGCCCAGCGTCTCGCGTCTCATCGATCGCATGGTCGCGCGCGAACTGGTCACGAAGCTGCCCGACCCCGAGGACGGGCGCGGTGCACTGATCCGCGCCACGGATGCCGGAGCCCGCGCCTTCCGCCGCATCGCCACGGTGCACGGCCGCTCGATCGCCGAACGAATGTCAGCCCTCGACGACGAGCAGTTGCGAACCCTCCTCAGCCTCACGGAGCGCCTGCGCGACCGCTGAACATTCGAATATTTCTTTCGAACATCTCTTCCCTTTTCGCCTCCCCGACGGTAGTCTGGATTCATGACGACGACGCATCTGGAAGCTCTGCACGCGGCGGTCTCCCGCCTCGACGCGGTGTGGACGGATGCTGAGGACGCGGCGGGCCTCGACCGGGCGGCTCTGATCGCCGCCAACGAGACGCTGGGCACGCTCAACCGCGTGGTGACCGCACTTCAGGCCGAGGTCGCGGCCGGCATCGCGCACGAATCTCGAGCCGAGTTGGGCTCCGAGTCCCTGGCGAAGCAGCACGGGTTCCGCACCGCGGCGCGTCTGGTCGCCGCCGTGACCGGCGCCAGCGCGGGAGACGCATCCCGGCTGGTCGCGGTCGGCGCGGCCACAGCGCCGCGTTCGGACCTGCTCGGTGCTCCCCTGCCGGCGAAGTACCCCGCTGTGCAACGCGCCCTCACCGATGGCTCCGTCAGCGTCGCGGCGGCCGCGCTCATCATCGCCCTCCTCGACCGGGTCCGGCTGAAGATCGACAGCGACCGGGTCCAGCAGGCCGAGGCTCTGCTGGTGGAGAAGGCTCCAGGACTGTCGCTGGACGAGGTCCGCAGACTCGTCACACGGGCGGAGGCGTTCCTGGATCCGGACGGTGTCGCGCCGCGCGAGGAGTCCGCCCGCGCGCAGAACTCGTTGACCTTCTACGAGCGGGACGGACGACTGCGCCTGGACGGCGACTTCGACATCGAATCCGGCGCACCCATCAAAGCCGCGCTCGAGGGATACGTCACGGCCGTGTTCGCCGCACGCGCGAAGACCCTCGACCCGAACGCGCCGGATGCCGATCGGCGGACGATCCGTCAGCTGCAGGCCGACGCTCTCTCCTCCCTGTGTGCCCACGCCCTCGGTTGCGACGATGACGCCCCTGCCCTTGCCGGAGCCACCGTCATCGTCCGCGTCAACCTGGACGACCTCACCACCGGCACCGGATACGGCACCATCGACGGCATCGACCAACCCATCAGCATCGGCGCCATCCGCCGCATGGCCGCAAACGGCGGCATCATCCCCACCGTCCTCAACACCGACAGCGACATCCTCGACTGGGGACGCGAGAAACGCCTCTTCACCCGCACCCAACGCCTCGCCCTCACCGAACGAGACGGCGGATGCGCCATGTGCACCCTCCCACCCTCCATGACCCGCGCCCACCACATCAACTGGTGGAACCGCGACCACGGCACCACCGACCTCAACAACGGCATCCTCCTCTGCGACAACTGCCACCACCGCATCCACGACAACGACTGGACCATCCACATCGACGGCACCAGCACCACCGCCCACGTCTGGTTCATCCCCCCACCCCACATCGACCCCACCCGCACCCCACGCCTCGGCGGCACCGCCCGCTACACCCTCGCCGCCTGACAACCCAGGCGCACACACGCGCGTGCGGCCCATCTGGCATAGTCGAAGCCATTGGTCTCCGCTCAGGGCGGAGACGGGGAGGGAAACACAACATGGAGTTCGCCGGACTGGTCGGCATCCTCGTTCTCGTCGGCATCGGCGTCGTGATCGTCATCGTGGTGGCGCTCATCGCCCTGCTGCTGGCGCGCAGCTGGATCAAGGTCGCCCGCGCCGACGAGGCGCTCGTCATCTCGGGACGCAAGCAGAAGGTGCAGCGCGCCGTCATCGCGGCGGACGGCTCGAGCCGCTCGGAGATGTCGGAATCGCCCGTCACCGTCATCGTGAACGGCAAGTCGCTCGTGAACCCGATCACGCAGCGGCACGAGATCATCTCGCTGCGCTCGCGCCAGGTCTCGCTCAACGCCGAGGCGCAGTCGCTCGACAACGTCACCCTCAACGTCGACGGCGTCGCGATCGTCAAGATCGGCTCCGACCCGCTGTACGTGCGTCGCGCCGCCGAGCGCTTCGCCTCCCAGGACAAGGCGATCGAGCAGTTCACCACCGAACAGCTCGAAGGTGCCCTGCGCGGCATCGTCGCCACCCTGTCGGTCGTCGAGCTCATGCGCGAGCGCAAGAAGTTCTCCGACCAGATCGCCGCCGACGTCTCACAGGAGCTCGCCGAGCAGGGCCTGATCCTGGACTCCTTCCAGATCAAGGGCATCACCGACAAGGTCGGCTACATCCAGTCGCTCGGCGCCCCCGAGATCCAGGCGAAGCGACAGGCCGCCGAGATCGCCCAGACCAACGCCGACCGCGCGATCAACCAGAAGAACATCGCGAACCAGGAAGCGAACCTCATCGAGCAGACCGCGCTCGACACGAACACGGCGAACGCCGATGCGGGCGTCGGCCGCGCCCGCGCCGAAGCCGAGCAGGCCGAGCAGCTCGCCCGCGCCCAGGCCGAGCAGGCCGTCCTTCAGCAGCAGGCCGAGAACAAGCAGGCCCAGCTGGACGCCGACGTCAAGCGCGTCGCCGACGCCCAGCGCTACGAGGCCGAGACGCGCGCGCAGGCCGAGCTCTACACGCGCGAGAAGGCGGCCGAGGCGGCCGCGATCGAGCAGGTCAAGCAAGCCGAGGCGCGCACCCGCATCGCCGAGCAGCAGGCCCAGGCCGACAAGGCCCGCGCCGATGGTGAAGCCGCCGCCGCAGTCGCCAAGGCGACCGGTGAGGCCGACGCCCTGCGTGCCCAGGCCGAGGCGGAGGCCGAAGCCCGCCGCCTGCGTGCGAACGCCGAGGCCGACGCGATCCGCGCCGAGGGTGAGGCGCGCGCCGCCGCCGTCGAAGCCGAGGCGAAGGCCATCGCCTCCAACCAGGACGCCTTCCTGTCGCAGCGCGTCATCGAAGTGCTCCCCACGATCATGGGCGAGTTCTCGAAGGGCTACGCCGCGATCGGCAACGTGTCGATCATCGGAGGCTCCGGAGAGGACGGCGCCTCGGGCGTCATCGGCGGCGACAGCGCCAAGGCACTGAAGTCCGTCTTCGACAGCGTGAGCTCGGCCACCGGCCTGGATCTCGCCGCCATCATCCAGGGCCAGGCCGTCGGCCGCGGCATCGGCGAGGGCGTCGCCCAGGCCGCAACGACGGCCACGACCGCCACGACGCCGCCGAAGCGCACGCCGGACGCCGCTCCCCCGCCGCCGCCCGCCTCGGTGGAGTGAGTCGCGTGAGGGCGCCGGTCGAGGTCTCGATCGGCGCCCTCGGCGTCTTCCGCGGAGACAGTTCTACGGCGTTCGGCGCCGCAGCGTCAGCGACGCCAGCCCCAGCGCGGCCACCGCGAACGCGACGACGATGAGCATCGGACCGAACACGTCCCAGCCCTCGTCCCCCGCCGCGACCGCGTTGATCGTGTCGATCGCGTAGCTCAGCGGCAGCCAGTCCGAGATCGCGTACAGCACGTCCGGCATCTGATCGCGCGGCATGAACAGGCCGCCCAGGATGATCTGCGGGAACACCAGCAGAGGCATGAACTGCACGGCTTGGAACTCGGTCTGCGCGAACGCGCTGGCCAGCAGGCCCAGGGCCGTGCCGAGCAGCGCGTCCACGACCGCGACGAGGCCCAGCTGCCAGAGCGGACCGTCGACGTCGAGTCCGCACACCCACACCGCGAACGACACCGTGATCACCGCCTGCAGCAGTGCCATCAGGCCGAACGCGAGCGCGTATCCCAGGATGAAGTCCGCCTTGCCGAGCGGTGTCGTCATCAGCCGCTCCAGCGTCCCCGAACGCCGCTCGCGCAGCGTCGTGATCGAAGTGATCAGGAACATCACGATGAAGGGGAACAGCGCCAAGATCGCCCCGCCGAACTGGTCGAAGACGCCCTCCTGATCGCTGAACAGCCACGCGAACAGCCCCACCAGCAGGCTCGGCGCGACGAGCATCAGCGCGATCGATCGCGGATCGTGCCGCAGCTGCCCGAGGACTCGTCCCGCCGTCGCCAGCATCCTCAGCCCGTTCATGCCTCGTCCTCCGCCCGGTCCGCCCGGCGCGTCCGTCGCGTCGCCCGATGCTGCTGCACGTCGCGTTCGACGAGCGCGAGGAACGCGGCATCCGGATCGTCCGCGCCGGTCTCGGTCAGCAGCTCGTTGGGGGTCGTGTCGGCGATGAGCCGGCCCGCCCTCATCAGCAGCAGGCGGTCGCATCGCAGCGCCTCGTCCATGACGTGGCTGGAGATGAGCATCGTCACCCCGTCGTCCGCGAGGGAGCGGAACAGTTCCCACAGCTCGGCGCGCAGCACCGGATCCAGCCCCACGGTCGGCTCGTCCAGCACGATGAGCTCGGGCGACCCGATCAGAGCCATCCCGAGGGAGACGCGGCTCTCCTGTCCGCCGCTGAGCGAGTCCACGGTCTGGCCGGCCTGGTCGCTCAGGCCGACCAGGTCGATCACCCGGTCGACGTCCGAGCGCGGCGCTTTCAGGAGCGCCGCGACGTAGCGCAGGTTCTGCCGCACGGTGAGGTCGCCGTACACCGCCGCCCCCTGCGTGCCGTACGCGACGCGCGTGCGCAGCGCGCGGGTGCCGGCCGGCTCCCCCAACACGGTCACGGTCCCGGACGCGACGCGCTGCACCCCGACGATCGACCGCATGAGGGTCGTCTTGCCGCATCCCGAGGGACCGAGCAGGCCTGTGATCCGGCCCCGCGCGATCGACACGTCCAGCCCGTCGAACATGCGCACGTGTCCGCGCTGAACGCGAAGCTGCGAGACCTCGACAGCCGCTTTATTCATCATGTGATGAATTCTTCACCTGGGCTGCTCCGCCGTCAAGGGCGATCGCTCAGTCGAAGAGGTAGCGCTGCACGGTCGGCCCCACCCGCGCGACGAGCTCGTCGACGGATGCCGCGGCGATCGGCGGGATCCTCAGCAGATACCGCGTCAGCAGCATCCCGCCGATCTGCGAGGCGACCAGGCTCGCGCGCAGGTCGGCGTCCGGAACGCCGAGGGTCCGCGCGATCCGCCCGATCAGCTCCCGCGACAGGAACCCGGACAGCACCGGAGTCGTGAGCCGGCTGCTGATCGCCGTCCGCATGAGCATCACGCCCCGGCGCTGCACCTCCGGCTTCTCGAAGGCTTCGAGCACGTAGCGCACCAGGCGCTCGCCGACCTCCTCCCGGGGTCCGGCGATGATCGCGGGGACGTCGACGTCGGGGCGCAGCGGGATCCCGACGGCCTCGGCGAACAGATCCGCCTTGGTGCCGAAGTAGTGGTGTACCAGCGCGGAATCCACACCGGCGCGACCGGCGATCGACCGGATCGTGGCGCCGTCGTATCCCTGCTCACCGAACTCGTCGACGGCCGCGGCGATGATCCGGGCGCGCGCGTCGGATCGACCCCGCGGGCGCCCTCGTCGCCGCGGTGCACTCGCCTCCGTCATGCCGCCAGCCTACTCAGCGCCGAGGCCGCGACACGACGGCGGGTCAGTCCAGGAGATGCCGCAGATACCGCGGCGGCGAGTCGAGGAACGAGCGCCAGTGGCTCACGAGCTCGAGCCCGTCCCACTCCGCCTCGCGGATGCCCCACTCCCCCACCTCGAGGATCCGCGCCCCGGGGAGCGCGGCCAGCACCGGGGAGTGCGTCGCGCACAGCACCTGGCCGCCGTCGTCGGCGATGCGGCGGAGCACCGCGATGAGTGCGAGCGTCGACTGGAACGACAGCGCCGCCTCCGGCTCGTCCAGACAGTAGAAGCCGGGCTCGTCGAAACGGCTGTCCAGGAGGGCGAGGAACGACTCTCCGTGGCTCATCTCGTGGAAGGGGACGTCGGGCGCGCGCAGCGACGGGTTCTTCTCGAGATACGTGTAGAAGGAGTGCATGGTCTCGGCCCGCAGGAAGAATCCCCAGCGGCTCGCGCCGATGCCGCGCTGCAGCCGCAGCCAGTCCGAGAGCGGCGATTCGGTCGGGCGCGTGCTGTGCTGCGCCTGACGCGAGCCGCCCTCGGGGGACAGCCCGTACGCGACGGCGATGCCCTCCACGATCGTCGACTTCCCGCTGCCGTTCTCCCCGACGAGGAACGTCACCCCTGGCGAGAGGTCGATGCCCTCGCGCAGCACCTGCGCGACCGCAGGGATGCTCGTGGGCCAGCGGCCGCCCGGGGCCGGGGCGTCGTCTGTCGCCCGCACGGACACGACCGGCTGCTCGCGGCGCCGTCGGCTGCCCGGCGCCCAGATCGACTCGGAGGCGTCCCTCATCAGCACTCGATCACGTTGACCGCGAGCCCGCCCTCGCTGGTCTCCTTGTACTTGGTCGACATGTCCAGGCCCGTCTGGCGCATGGTCTCGACGACGGCATCCAGGGACACGTAGTGCCGGCCGTCGCCGCGCAGCGCCAGTCGGGCGGCGGTCACGGCCGTCGACGCCGCGATCGCGTTGCGCTCGATGCACGGGATCTGCACGAGCCCGCCGATCGGATCGCACGTCAGCCCCAGGTGGTGCTCCATGGCGATCTCGGCGGCGTTCTCGATCTGGCGGTTGGTGCCGCCCATCACGGCCGTCAGTCCCCCGGCGGCCATGGCGCACGCCGACCCGACCTCGGCCTGGCATCCGCCCTCGGCACCGGAGATCGACGCGTTGGCCTTGAAGAGCGAGCCGAGCGCCGTGGCGGTCAGCAGGAAGCGCCGGATGCCGCGACGCCGGTTCGCCTCGGCGATCGCCGCGTCGTCGGCCACCGCGTCGTCGGCGGGCTCGGCCGGCGACTGCAGCAGCGCGCTGCCGACGAGCTCGCCGTGCGGGGTGACGGCGTTTCCCGACCCGAGTCCGGAGTCGGCGAGGAAGCGCCACCAGTACATCGCCACGGCGGGGAGGATGCCGGCGGCGCCGTTCGTCGGAGCCGTCACGACGCGCCCGCCCGCGGCGTTCTCCTCGTTCACTGCCAGCGCGAACGCGCCCAGCCACTCCCCCGGGATCTCCCGTCCGCCCTCGGCCTCGGCGGCCTCGAGCTGCGCGCGGATCACCGCGGCGCGCCGCTTCACCTTCAGGATGCCGGGGAGAACGCCCTCGGCGTGCAGGCCGGCGTCCACGCATCCGGCCATGGCGTCCCAGACGGCGTCCAGCCCCGCCGCCACCTCGGCCTCGTCGCGCAGAGCCGTCTCGTTGCGCCGGGCGAGCTCGGCGATCGTCAGGCCGTGCTCGTCGCACAACTCGAGCAGCGTCGCGGCGTCGTCGTACGCGAACGGCAGCGGCGCCGTCGCGATCCGACCCGCCTCGCCCTCGCGCCGGATGAATCCGCCGCCGACCGAGTAGTAGGTCTCCTCGGCGACGACCTCGCCGCCCGAACCGTGCGCCGTGATCGTCATGGCGTTCGGATGCCCCGGCAGCCGCGTCCGCGGGGCGAACACGATGTCCTCCTTGGCGAACGCGACGGGATGGACTCCGGCCAGGTGCAGCGCGGCACCGTCCGGAAAGTCCGCCCACGCGCGGCGTACGCCGACCGGGTCGCACGTCTCCGGGCTCAGCCCTCGGAGGCCCGCGACGACCGCGTCCGGGGTGCCGTGGCCGATGCCGGTCGCTCCGAGCGACCCGTACAGCGTGCAGGTGACGCGCGCCACGGCATCCAGCGGCGTCCGGTCGACGAAGTCCAGCGCCGCTCGCATCGGTCCCACCGTGTGGGAGCTCGACGGCCCCACGCCGACGGAGAACAGGTCGAAAGCCGAGACGTACGCAGTCACCGTCCCAGGCTACGCTCGAGAGCAGACGTCCGGAAAAGAGAGAACCCCCGCCGCTTCCGCGACGGGGGTTTCAATACTGTCTCAACACAGTGCGCGCCCCGAGGGACTCGAACCCCCAACCTTCTGATCCGTAGTCAGATGCTCTATCCATTGAGCTAGGGGCGCACGGCCTGTTCCGCTGAACGCTTTCCGGGCCGTCGTCAAGAATACATGAGGAACCGCGCCGGAGCGAATCGAGCCTCAGGCGGACTCGGCCTGCCGCTTGCGCCGCGCCCGCTGCTCGGAGGACAGCGCCTGCAGGTCGACCAGGCGCAGCGCCTGCATGCGCGCTTCGCGCATGGTCTCGTACTCCGGATCCTGATCGGGCCGCATGCCCTCGACCCGCAGACGCCGATCGAGATTGTGGCGCACGTCCGCCCACGCGGCCTCGCGCGCCTCCTCCACGAGTGCGCGAAGCCGGTCGTCGTCCTCGGCCATCGCCCGCAGCCGCGTGGCGACGCCCGCGGACTGCTTCGCCCTGCGGCGGAGGTTGCGCACATCGCGATCCCGGTAGTCGTGCGTGCCAGACGGGTCCGAATGCCGCCCCCTGGCGCGCTTGCGGAGCTTCGTCACCAGCTCGGCGGCGTCCTCGGACTCCTGCGCCATGGCGAGCAGCGATTGACGCGCGTCGTCGAGATAGCGATCGGTGTCGAACACGCCGCCCTGCGCGATGGTGCCGACGAGGATGTGGTTCTTCACCGCCAGCCGGGTCGCGGCCGTGGCGATGGCGACGCCCTCTGCGATGGCATCCGCTGTCCGACCCACGACGACCTCCTCCCTGAAATCGTACCGGCACGGGTCACCGCACCGCGCCGACCCAGATGCCCGAGGCCCACGCCTGCTGGTCGCCGTCGCACCCCACCGAGCCGGCGTAGCCGCGCACGAGTGCCATGCAGTTCGCCAGGAACTCCGGGTCACCGCCGAACAGGCTCTGGTACGCCGCCGACGCGTTCAACGAGCCCCACACACGGAACTGATGGATGTGTGCCAGTTCGTGCGCCATCGCCCAGTTCAGCCTGCCGTCGCTCCAGGTCGCGATGTCCGCCCGGAACTTGATGTAGCCGTTGCTGTTCGCACACGCCGGCGCCGATCCGCCCGCGCACGACGAGGACTCGTAGAGCCCCACGCCCCCGCCGCCGACCCGGTCCAGCGCTGCACGGACCCGCGCGTAGGCGTCCTGGCCGCCCGCCGCCCACTTCGGCCCCGGCGCCGCCGAGCTCGCCGCCTGCACCCGCTCCCAGCCTGCGACCTCCTCGTCGACCTCGGTTCTCAGGGCGCGGATCGTCGCGGTCGCGGCGACGACGACACCCGGCTCCTCGCGCTCGGCGAGGACCGTCTGCTGAGTGGACACGGCCGCCGTCCGCTCGTCCGCGACATCCACCTTGCCCTCGGCCTCCGCGAACGCCGAGGACAGCGCTTCGAGCTCGGCGAGGAACTCGGGACGGACCTCGAGGACCGATTCGAGTTCGGCGGACTCGTCGTCGGCGAGCGCGATCATCCCCGCCAGGTGGACGGCACGCGCTTCGGCCTCGTCCGCCTGGGTCGTGACCTCGATCACCTGCGTGACGAGGTCCCGCCGCTGCTCATCCAGCGTCGCTGCCTTCGCGTACACGCCGGCGGCCACCACGGCGACGACGGCGAGCGTCACCGCGACCGCTCGGCGCCGCATCACTTCAGGAACCCCTCGGTGTCCGCCAGGCGATCCTGCTGCTCCGCGATCGTGACGCGAAGCGCCGTGAGCGTCCCCGCCAGCTCGAGGTTCTCCGCACGCGCCGCCTCCCGGCGCGCCTCGGCGTCCTCGAGTTCCTCTCGTGCCTGCGCCACCGCCTGCTGGCGCTGCTGATCCGCGAGCACGACGGCGCTCGCACCCGCTACGAGCAGCAGCCCGCCGAGGACGAACGCCGTCGTGCGCATCACGGACGGGCGGCTTCTCTGTCCGGGGCTCCGGTCGCCTCGCGCAGGCGGCGTTCGGCCGTGGCCCGCCCTCTGGCGAGGTGCTGGGGCACGAGATCCCCCAGCAGCTCCACATCGCGCGCGGCGATGGCGGCGAAGATCTCCTCGTGCTCGGCGACCATTCCCGCCAGGTCGTCGTGCTGGCCGAACAGCCAGCGCAGTCGGGTCACGAACACGCCGATCAGCTCGGTGAGCATGTCGTTCCCCGACAGCCGGGCGGCGACCTCGTGGAACTCCCCCGCCGCCGATCGGCCGGCGAGGATGTCGCCCGCCTCCGCGGCGGCAGCCTCCCGATCGAGCGCCTCGCGCAGCTGCACCAGTCCTTCCTCGTCGTGCCGTGCCGCAGCGAACTGGAAGATCACAGTCTCGATGGCCTCGCGCACCTCGGAGAAGTCCTGGATGTCGCGGGCGGTGAACTCCCGGACCACCGCCCAGGTGCGCGGCCGGGCGACGACGATGCCCTCTCCGACGAGCGCGCGGATCGCCTCGCGGACGGGCAGGCGGGAGACGTTCAGCTCGGCGGCGATGTCCCGCTCCACGAGCCGTGAACCGGGTGCGCGGCGCCCGAGCATGATGTCGTCGCGCAGCATCCTCGCCACCCGCGCCGACTCCAGCTCCACGGCCCCCGCCTCCGTCATGGATGGATTCTCCCACCTGCCCGGGATTCGCACCACCGCTGGTATCCCATCCAGGGCTCACAGCCTCAGCAGCGCCAGCTCCTCGACACGGCGGTAACCGAGCCGCTCGTACAGGGCCACGGCCGGCGCGTTCGCGGCGAACACGTGCAGACCGATCGATCCGGCACCCCTCGCGGCGCTCTCCCGCTCCGCCGCGAGCATGATCTCCCGCCCGTAACCCCGCCTGCGGTGGGCCTCATGGACGGCGACGTCGAGGATGAACGCGTGCGGCGTCCCGGCCCGGGTGCGCAGGCCCAGCCAGAGAATGCCGACCTCCACCCCTTCCGCCTCCGCCACGAACAGCGCCTGTCCGCGACTGGAGAGGCCCTCCGGCAGCTCTTTCGCGAACTGCCGACGCGCCTCGGCCGCGGCATCCGCGGGAGTCATGCGCCCGGTGCCAGCGAGCTCCTCGGCGAAACCGCGTTCGGACTCGGCCGCGAAGCGCTCGAACCGCTCCGGAGTCATCCCCACCACGCGAACGGCTCCCGGCTCCTCGACGCGCTCCGGCAGCGGTTCGAGCAGCATCTGGACGGAGGATGCCGCGAATCCGCGCCCCGCGAGCAGCCGGCGGGTCGCGACGTCCTGGGGGAAGAGGGTCACCGCGAGGGTGACGGCTCCCGACCGGCGCCCGGCGTCCTCGATCAGGTCTGCGAGCGCCTCGCGGTCGGCGGGAGCCAGGTCGTCGTCCGCCTGCACGTCGACGAGGAACGCGCGCTCGCCCGGAAGGCTCAGCCACACGAAACCGCGCTCCGCCCCGGCTGCGTCGAAAACCCGCAGGATCGCCGACTCCTCCGTCGCCGCGCCGCCGGGCATCAGCTGACCGAAGATCGCGTCGGCGTGCTCCACGGCATCCGGACCGGGACGGAAGCCGGATTCCTGCAGCAGCCGGATCAGGCGTCCTCTCGTCCGCGATCTCCAAGCGGGCAGGCGATCGGCGGGAAGAGGCTCCAGGCGCAGCGTCACGCCACCATCCTCCGCTCCGCGCCGCGCCGCGTCCAGACGTCACACCGCCGTGAGCCTCCCATACGGCAGGATGCCGACGGCCACCGGCAACCCGCGGTGGTTCGACCACTCGCTCCACGACCCCGGATACACCGCGGCGCGGATCCCGGCCTGCTCGAGGGCCAACGCCGTGTGCATGGCAGCGACGCCGGAGCCGCAATACACCGCGACGCGGCTGCCGTCACGGATGCCCGCCCCGGCGAAGACCCGCTGCAGCGCAGCAGGAGGCAGCAGTCTCCCGTCGCCGCCCACGGTCGCCATGGCCGGCAGATTCACCGCGCCGGGGATGTGCCCGCCGACGGGGTCGAGCGAGGCCTGCGCACCGCTGTACTGCTCGGGCGTGCGGACGTCGAGCAGGATGCCGTCGCGCGCGAAGTCCGCCACCTCGCCGATCTCGAGCCGGTCGCCCTCCCCCGCCGCCAGCACGACGTCGCCCGCTTCGGGGAGCACGTCGCCGCCTTCCAGCGGCAGCCCCTCCGCGACCCAGGCGCGGATTCCGCCGTCCAGCACCCGCACGTCCACGCCCGCGCGACGCAGCAGCCACCACAGACGCGCGGCGGCGACGCCGCGATTGTCGTCGTACGCGACCGCGATGTCCTCGTCGTGCAGGCCCCAGCCGCGCGCGGCGACCTGGAGGTCGTCGAGGGCCGGAAGCGGGTGGCGTCCCCGCTCCGGCTCGCTGCGACAGGCGAGCTCGTGTTCCAGATCCACGTACACGGCTCCGGGCAGGTGCGCGCGCACGTACTCCGGGCGCCCTTCCGGGCGATCGAGCCGCCAGCGCACGTCGAGGACCCGCACGGCGGGGCCCTCACCGTGCTCGGCGCGCCGCTGAAGGTGGATCAGCTGCGCCGGGCTGACGAGATTGGTCATGGCCCCAGCATCCGCGTCCGGGCGCCCGCCGTCATCGGGTCATGACACGTCGCTTCACGAAGCGACACACGGCGTCACACGGAGTGCGGGGCCGCTCGCGGAATCAGTCGAGCTTGCGCAGCGCGTCCTCCGCCGCGACCCACGCGAGCATGGCGCACTTCACCCTCGCGACGTAGCGGGACACTCCGCCGAGCGCTGCCGCGTCCCCGAGCAGGTCGGGGTCGGGCTCGATCTTCCCACGGGAGCGCATCGCCTCGCGGAACACCTCGATGCGGCGCTCGACCTCGGGCTGGGGCATCCCCTCGACGAGTTCGGCGAACAGCGAGGCGGACGCCTGGGAGATCGCACAGCCGTGACCCTCCCACGCCACGGCCTCGATGGTGCCGTCGACGGCGCGGTGCACCTGCAGGGTGATCTCGTCCCCGCATGTCGGGTTCACCTGATGCGACTGCGACGGCACCTCGTCGCGCAGGCCGTAGCCGTGCGGGGTGCGCGAGTGGTCCAGGATGAGCTCCTGGTACAGGTTCTGCAGATCGGACGAGCTCACCGGTTCCCCCCGAAGAAGTCGATGGCGGCCGCGACGCCGTCGATCACGGCGTCCACGTTGTCGGCGGTGTTGTAGACGTAGGTGCTCGCCCGCGTCGAGGAGGTGACTCCGAGCCGGCGGTGCAGCGGCTGCGCGCAGTGGTGACCGACCCGCACGGCGATCCCGCGGTCGTCGAGGAACTGGCCGAGATCGTGCGAGTGGATGCCGTCGACGTCGATGCTCGCGAGACCCACGCGCGGCAGGTCGATGCCTCCGCCGAGCACGCGGACGCCGTCGATGGCGCCGAGGCCGTCGACGAGGCGCCTGCCGAGTTCGGCCTCGTGCGCGGCGATCCGCGGCATCCCGATCGCGTCCAGGTACCGCACTGCCGCGGCGAGCGCGATCGCCTGCGACACCCGCTGCGTCCCGGCCTCGAAGCGCTGCGGCGACGGCAGGTACTCGGCCTCCGTCGTCGAGACGGTCGTGATCATCGACCCTCCGGTCAGGAACGGGGGCATCGCGTCCAGCAGCGTCCGGCGGCCAAAGAGCGCGCCGATGCCGGTCGGACCGAGCATCTTGTGCCCGGAGAACACTGCGAAGTCGACGTCGAGCGCGCGCACATCGACCGGCAGATGCGGCACGGACTGGCAGGCGTCCAGCAGGAACAGCGCACCGACGTCGTGAGCTGCGGCGACCAGATCCTCGACGGGGTTGACCACGCCCAGCACGTTGGACACGTGCGTGGCGGCCACAAGGCGGGTGCGTTCGGTGATGTACGCGGGCAGCTCCTCGAGCCGCAGGGCGCCGTCGTCGTCGAGCGGCAGCACGCGCAGCGTCGCGCCCGTGCGCGCCGCGAGCTCCTGCCACGGGATGAGGTTGGCGTGGTGCTCCATCTCGGTGGTGACGATCTCGTCGCCCGGACCGATCCGCAGCTGCTCGGCGGCTGCGCCACCGCGACCGGCCGACGCGTTCGAGATCGCATACGCGACGAGGTTCACGGCCTCGGTGGCGTTCGAGGTCCAGACCAGTTCGCCCTCGCCCGCGCCGATGAATCCTGCCACGGTCGCGCGGGCGTCCTCGAACACCTCGGTCGCCTCGGCCGCGAGCGTGTGCGCTCCGCGGTGCACGGCGGCGTTCAGCGTGAGCAGGTGGTCGCGTTCGGCGTCCAGCACGGCGAGCGGGCGCTGCGAGGTCGCCCCGGAGTCGAGGTACACGAGCGGATGCCCGTTCACCTCCGTGCCGAGGATCGGGAAGTCTGCGCGGATCCGGCGCACCTCGGCGTCGGTCAGCGCAGCCGCGGCTGTCGTGGTGGAGCTCATCCTTCTAGCTTCTCACCCCCGAGGTGCTCAGTCACTGGATTCGAGGTGCTCCTCGACGAGCACGATGCCTCCGCTCGAGCTCGCGGAGTTCGCGAGATCCGCGACCCACGCGGCGCTCAGCTCGGTCGGCTCCGGCTCTTCGAACACGAACCGCAGCGGGATCGACGGATGCAGCCAGATCGTCGAACGGCCTCCCGGCTCTCCCTCCGGATGCCGCCACGAGAGCGTGAAGCTCTCGTTGCGGCGCAGTTTCGTCGCCACGACGACCTTCAGGTGCGCCAGAGCCCGGTCCTCGATGAAGATCGGCTTCGCGTCGCCGTAGTGCAGATGTCCCATGACGCGACGTTAGGCCGTCCGTCCGGGGGTCGAGCGCCGGGACGTGCCGGGTATCCGCAACGCGACGCGAGCGGTGCGCACCGCGTCACCAACTGCGTCACCGAAGGCGTCGGGCGACGACTCCCGGCGCCACGCCGTACTCGGCGCGGAAATAGGCCGCGAACCGCGACGGGTGGGTGAATCCCCAGCGCCGTGCGACGGCCGCGACGGTATCGCCGGTGCGCTCGAGGTCCCGGCGAGCGCCCTCCAGGCGCGCGCGTCGGAGCGCCTCACCGGGAGTCGTGTCCAGCGCGCGCTGGAAGGCGCGCTGGAGGCCGCGCGTGGACATGTGGACCGCCGCTGCCACATCGTCGACGGTGATCGGCAGATGCGCATGCTCCTCGATGTGCGTCAGAGCGCGACGCACGGTTGCCGGAGCCGCCCGCGTCTGCGGCGAGCGCCCCATCGTGTCGCGGAACGAGGTGCCGAAGGAGGAGAGCGTGATCACGAGCGCGTGCCGTTGCAGCGAGGCGAGCAGGATCTCGTCCTTCAGCTCTGCGGAGGACAGCGCCGACAGCAGATAGTCGACTGTGCCGCTCCAGAGCTTGCTCGCCGCGGCATCCGCCATCAGCGCGTCCTGCACGGACAGCTCGAGCCCGTCGTCGCCGGAGATCTGCCGCGCGGCCGACTGGGCAGCCGCCTGGTCGAAGATCAGAGCCTGCACGGTCGCGGGGCCGTCCCAGTGCGCGCCCACGGATCGTCCGTCCGTGATCCAGGCGCTCTCGCCGGTCACGACGCCGTCCGCGGTCCGCACCCGCGCGCCGCCGCCTCGCACCCGGCAGGCCAGGATCTGGTCGACGGGTTCCACGACGGAGGTCACGCCGGCGGCGAGCTCGTAACGCACGACGGACAGCTTCGGAAGCGTCGCGGACGCCCAGTCGAACCGGAAGTCCCGCGCCTCGACCCGCTCCAGCCCGGCCGACGGGACGAAGCGCTGCCAGGTCTCCTCGACGCGCCCGACGTCCCGCGACCGGAACCTCAGCACGGCGCTCACCGGTCGGACGCGTTCCTCTCGGTCTTGATGAGCGCTCCCGCGGCGAGGAACAGCACAGCGCCGATCACACCCGCGATCGCCCACACGCCGTACTCCACGTCCACCGCGAAGACCGGGTTCCAGAACACCGCCACCAGCACGAAGACGATCGTCCACCACCACTGCCCGGCCTGCACCGCGAACCACGCCACGATCAGGGCGAGGATCGCCACGACGAAGCGGACGATCGTGGCGCCGATGCCCTCCGGCACGAGGGGCGACAGGAACAGGGCGATGGCGGCCAGGATGCCGGGCGCCAGCGCATTGCGCTGGAACGGCGGATCCGACGGACGGGAGGCGTGCATGAGACCAGTCTCCCAGCTCCCCCGCACTTCCAGGATACCGGGGAGACGGGGGCTTGCGGCAAGGGCCCCCGGAGGGCGCATACTGGTCCGTCGCGCCCGTCGACACCCGGCGGGGCGCGTGCGAACGGAGCCCGCGTGAACCCCTCGTCCCTCACCGTTTTCGACCTGCCCGACCGCCTCGCCGCCAAGGCCGACTCGGCCCTCATCGCCGAGGACGAAGCCCATTTCGCCCGGATCGCCGCGACCCTCGAGGAGGCCGTCTCGTCAGCATCCTCGAGGCTCGACGCCGTCCTGCATTCGCCGGCGGGCGTCGGCGGAGCCGCGGTCGAACGCGACCTCGAGATCCACCGGCTGAACGCGCGCCTGGGCATGCTGCGCCGGTACGGCGTCGACCTCTGCCTGGGGAAGATGACCCCCGACAGCGGCGAGCCGGTGTACATCGGACGCACGGGCCTGACGGATGCCGAGGGCGAGGCGCTGCTCGTCGACTGGCGCACGCCCGCAGCGGAGCCGTTCTTCGCGGCCAGCCATGGCGCCCCGATGGGACTGGTGAGCAGACGGCGCTACCGCTGGACGGGCCGGCGCATCACCGACTACTGGGACGAGGTGTTCACGGCGGACGGACTTCGCAATCGCGCGGCGCTGGACGACCAGTCCGCCTTCATCGCGAGCCTGGGTGCCAGCCGTTCACCGCGGATGCGCGACGTCCTCGCGACGATCCAGGCGGATCAGGACGCGATCATCCGCGCGGGCGGGGACGGCGCCCTCGTGGTCGACGGCGGCCCGGGGACGGGGAAGACCGTGGTGGCGCTGCACCGGGCCGCGTACCTGCTGTACGCCGAGCCGCGCATCGCCGCGGGCAGTGGGGGCGTGCTCGTCGTGGGCCCGCATCAGCCGTACCTCTCCTACGTGGAGGACGTGCTGCCGAGCCTGGGCGAGGAGGGTGTGCGCACCTGCACGTTGCGCGATCTCGTGCCCGAGGGCGCTGAGGCCCTGGCCGAGCCCGACCCGCATCGCGCCGCGCTCAAGGCCGATGCCCGTCTGCTGGATGCCGTGGCGACCGCCGTGCGCCTGTACCGGCGACCGCCTCAGGACCGCATGCTCGTCGAGACGGAGTGGGCGGACATCCCGCTCGACCCGGAGGACTGGGCCGATGCCTTCGACGCCGTCGAACCGGGTACTGCGCACGACGACGCCCGGCCGGACATCTGGCGCGCCCTGGTCGAGATCCTCGCGCGTCGCGCCCGTGTGCCGCAGCGCGTGCTCGCCCCCGCTCTGGCCGCGAACGATCGGCTGGGCCGGGCGTTCGAACGCGCGTGGCCGCTGCTGGACCCGACCGCGCTCACGGCCGCGTTGTTCTCGGATGCCGCGTTCCTGCGCCGATGCGCTCCATGGCTCCCGGCAGCCGAGGTCGATGCGCTCGTCCGGGCGGAGGACGCCGCCTGGACGGTCTCCGATCTGCCGTTCCTGGACGCCGCCCGCCGACTGGTCGGCGATCCGTCCGCCGAACGTGTCCGCCGTGAGCGCGCCGCGCAGCTGACCGCAGAGCGCGCGTACCGTGAGGACATCGCGGACTATCTCATCGCCAGCTCCGACGACGACCTCGGTCTCATGTCCATGCTGCGCGGCGACGACCTGCGCAACTCGCTCGACGACCTCGACGCCCTTCCGGACGTGTCGAGCGCCCCGCTGGACGGCCCGTTCGCGCACATCGTCGTCGATGAGGCCCAGGAGCTCACGGATGCCGAATGGCGGATGCTGCTGGAGCGCTGCCCCTCGCGCAGCTTCACGATCGTGGGTGACCGCGCGCAGGCCAGGCACGGGTTCACCGACACGTGGGAGGCCCGCCTCGCCCGCGCGGGCCTGGGCGAGGTCCGCATGGCCTCGCTCACCGTGAACTACCGCACGCCCTCCGAGATCATGGCGGAGGCGGAGCCGGTGATCCGCGCGGCGATCCCCGACGCCAACGTCCCGAGGTCGATCCGCTCCGGCGGCGTGCCGGTGCACCATGGCGCCCTCCGCGAGCGGGACGCGATCCTGACCTCCTGGCTCGCCGGGAACGAGGACGGAACGGCCGCCGTGATCGGGATCGATCCCGGGCCGACTCCGCCGCGCGTGCTGTCCCTCACGCCGGAGACCGCGAAGGGCCTCGAGTTCGACCTGGTCGTGCTCCTCGACCCCGACGGCTGGGGCGACGGGGTGGAGGGGGCCGTCGACCGCTACGTCGCGATGACGCGCTCCACGCGCGAGCTCGTCGTGCTGCGCCCCGACGCGCTCACCCGCGCGGGATGATCGAGCGCGTCCCTCCGGACGGACGCGGGGCACAGTGAGGAAGCGGGCCGCCGCCGCGGCCCGGACACGGATGGGGGAACCATGGCCGCCGAGACGGACACCGCAGCGCTGCAGGCGAGGATCGCCGCCCTCGAGGCCGAGAACGACGCGCTGCGCACCGAAACGCCGCGCCGGCGGCGCGTCCGCGGTCGCAGCATCCTCGCGGGCGTCCTGCTGGTCGTCGCGATCCTGCTCGCGCCGATCGCAGTGCTCGGCACCTGGGCGCGCGTTCAGCTCGTCGACACGGACCGCTTCGTCGCGACCTTCGCCCCGCTCGCCGAGGACCCACAGGTCCAGTCCTACATCGCCGACCAGGCGATGACCGCGATCGATGAGAACCTCGACATCCAGGGCATCGTCGACGACCTCGCGGACGGGCTGACCCAGCTGGATCTGCCGCCGCGCGCCGAGAACGCGATCCAGCTGCTCACGGTTCCCGCCGCGCAGGGGATCCGCACCCTTGTCGGCAACGCGGTGGACCGCGTCGTCGCCTCGGATGCGTTCGCGGGGATCTGGCAGACGACGCTGCGCGAGACCCACTCCCGCGCCGTCGCCATCATCCAGGGGCAGGAGGGCACGGCGATCACGCTCGGCGGGGACGGCACGCTGTCGATCGATCTCGGCGTGGTGATCGGCAACGTCAAGGACCATCTCGTCGACAGCGGCTTCGGCTTCGCCGAGGCGATCCCCGAGATCCAGCGCACCATCCCGCTCGCGACGGCGGACTCCTTCGTCCTGATCCGGACCCTGTACCAGGTGGCCACGGCGGCCGGCTATTGGCTGCCCTGGGTCGTGCTGGGCCTGCTCGTCGTCGGCGTCGCGCTCGCCGTGAAGCGCTCCCGCGCGGTCGTGGCGGCCGGCGCGGGGCTCACGATCGCGTTCCTGGCGCTGCTCGCCGGTTTCGGCATCGGCCGGCAGTTCTTCATCGGCGCGGTGAGCCCGTCCGTCATGCCTGCGGGAACGGCCGCGGTCGTCTTCGACCAGGTGACCGAGCTCATGAACGCGACGCTGGTGGCACTCACGGTGCTCGCCCTGCTCATCGCCCTGGGCGCGTGGCTGTCCGGGCCCTGGCGGCCCGCGCGCCGGATCCGGCGCATCGGACAGGATGCCGAGAACACCCTGCGCCGGACCGCCGAGCGGTACGGCCTGAGCACGGGATCGTTCGGCGCGTTCCTCGACCGCGCGGCCCCGGCTCTGCGGGTGATCGTCGTGCTCGGCGCCGTCGCGATCCTGTTCCTGTCGCGGCCGATCACGATCGGCGGCGTGCTGTGGACTCTGGTCGGCGTGATCGTCCTCCTGCTGCTCATCGAGGTGCTGCGCCGCCCGGCCGATGAACCGGAGACGGCGACGGACGCGGCACCGGATGCCGAGGCCGCCGCGACCGTGTCGCGGCCTCCGGCCTGAGCTCATGAGGATCCCCGGCCCTGTCCAGGCGTACCTCGGCCGCTTCGGCGGACGCGGCACGGTGCGCAAGGATCTCGTCGCCGGGGTCGCGCTCGGCGTCGAGAGCGTTCCGGACGGCCTGGCCGCAGGTGTCCTCGCCGGGGTCAATCCGCTGTTCGGTCTGAACGCCTATATGGTCGGTACGTTCGCCGGGGCCCTCACGACGGGCTCGGTGTTCATGAGCGTGCAGGCGACGGGCGCCATGAGCGTCATCCTCGCCGATGTCCCCGAGATGCAGGGGCCGCTCGCGGCCACCGCCGTCGCGACCGTGACGGTGATGGCCGGGCTCATCATGCTCGGCCTCGGGCTCGCCCGCATGGGCAGCCTCGTCCGCTTCATCCCCACGGCCGTGCTGATCGGATTCGTCAACGCCGTGGCGGTCAACATCGTCCTCGGCCAGCTCGACAACCTCACCGGCTTCACGAGCACCGGCGCGAACCGGCTGGTGCGGGCGCTGGACAGCGCGCTGGGCATGTCGCACTTCAGCTGGCCCTCGCTGCTCGTCGGGGCCGTCACGGCGGCGATCATCCTGCTCCTGGAGCGCACCAGGATCGGCGCGCTCGCCCTCGTCGTCGCCGTCGTCCTCGGCTCCGCCGCGGCACTGCTGATGCCGAACGAGTCCGTCGCGACCGTCGGCGATCTGGCCGAGGTGTCGCGGTCGGTGCCGGGGCTGAGCCTTCCCGATCCGTCCCTGATCCTGGCGCTCATCGTCCCCGCACTGTCGCTCGCCCTCGTCGGGCTCGTGCAGGGGGCGGCGATCTCGGGCTCCATCCCGAACCCGGACGGCCGCTATCCGAACGCCTCCGCGGACTTCCGCGGCCAGGGGATAGCGAACATCGCGACGGGGATGCTGCAGGGCATGCCGGTCGGCGGATCGATGTCGGCCACGGCCCTGGTGCGTGCCGCCGGAGCGCGGACGGCTCTGGCGAACCTCACCGCCGGGGTCGTCATGCTCGTGACGCTGCTGGTGTGCGGCCCGCTGATCGAATACGTCGCCATGCCGGCGCTGGCGGCCCTGCTGATCCTCATCGGCGTCAGGACCTTCAAGATCCATCAGGTGCTGCTGGTGTGGCGCACCGGTGCGATGCAGATCGCGGTGTTCCTCGTCACCTTCGTCCTCACGCTGCTCATCCCGCTGCAGTACGCCGTGCTGGCGGGTGTGGGCCTGTCGGTCGTGATGCACATCGCGCGGCAGTCCAATCGCATCAGGGTGCTGCGGTGGGTTTTCGACGGCGATGGGTTCCGGCCGCGGGAGGTGGCGCCGCCCGCGGAGCTCCCCGGAGGCGAGACGGTGGTCCTGACCGCTTACGGCAGCCTGTTCTTCGCCTCGGCGCACTCCTTCCGCGCCCAGCTGCCGCAGCCGACGCCCTCCTCGGCCGGCGCCGTGGTGGTGATCAGGCTGCGCGGCACCGAGGAGCTCGGCGTCACGTTCCTCACGATGATCCGCGACTACGCCGTCGACCTGCGCGCCCACGGCGCCACCCTCATGATCACGGGCGTCGAGCCGCGACTCGCGCATCAGCTGGACGCGACGGGAGTGGGGGCGATCGTGGGCGAGGAGAACATCTTCCCGCTGCGCCGGAGACTCGGCGACTCGCTCGACGACGCGCTGAACGCGATCCGCGCGCGGCGATCGCCGGACGACGCGGGCTGAGGCGTCACCCCGGCCGGGCGACGCGCTCCCTCCGCCCTCCGTCGATGCCTCTACGATGACGGGCATGAGCGCTGAGATGCCGATCGGCACCCTCCTGGATTCGTCGGACACCGCGTACCTGCGCGCACCCCGGTTCAACCGGCACACGTTCTGGTGCGGCCAGAGCGGCTCAGGGAAGACGTACGCGCTCGGTGTCGTCCTCGAGCAGGTGCTGCTGCACACGCGCCTGCCCATCGTCGTGCTCGACCCGAACTCGGACTTCGTGCACCTCGACACCCCCCGGGAGTCCGCGCCGGAGGACGCCGCGGCGCAACTGGCCGCGCGGGACATCCGCATCCTGCGACCGGGGTCCGAGGGCGAGGACCATCTTCAGGTGAGATTCGTCGACATGGACATCCGCTCCCGTGCGGCCGTGCTGCAGCTCGACCCGGTGCTGGACGCCGAGGAGTTCAACGCGATGCTGCGGGTGGGCGCGACATTCACGAAGGCGGACGACCGCCGCCTCGGCGACTGGCTGGAATCCCACGACGACCCGATGTTCCGGCGGCTCGCGCTGCGACTGCGCAATCTCGGCATCCTGGAGTGGGACCTGTGGGCGTGGGGCGGCCACGACGTGACCGATGTCGTGAACGCGACGCCGGACGCCACCGTGCTGGACCTCGGCGGGTTCGACTCGGCCGCACAGCTGCAGACCGCCGCGCTCGCCGTCCTCGACCGGCTGTGGGCCCAGCGTCACGAGCGCACCGGCCGCCTCGTGGTGATCGACGAGGCGCACAACCTCGCGGCGCCGGATGCCGGGACTCCGCTCGCCAGAGCCCTCACCGAGCGCATCGTGCAGATCGCGGCCGAGGGGCGAAAATACGGCATCTGGCTGCTGCTCTCCACGCAACGGCCCTCGAAGCTGCACCCCAACGTGATCTCGCAGTGCGACAACCTGGCGCTGTTGAAGATGAGCTCCACGCGCGATCTCGCCGAGCTCGGCCAGATCTTCGGATTCGCCCCCTCAGAACTGCTGGATCAGTCGCCGACGTTCCGCCAGGGGCAGGCGCTGTTCGCCGGCGGGTTCGCGTCGGAGCCGCAGCTCGTGCAGATGGGGGCGCGACTGACCCGCGAAGGCGGCTCGGACGTTCCGATCGGCATCCGCTGACCGCAGATCCCCTCGGGACACGCGGCGGGGCGGTGCTCGTACCGAACAGCCGCGGCACGCAATACTGAGGGGCATGGTCCCCCCGCCATCCGCTCCCGCCCGCGTTCGCGGCGTCCGGTTCCGGCCGCCCGTCCAGCAGCGCGGGCACCTGCGGCGGCCCCGGCTCACGGAGCTGCTGGATGCGCGGCTGGCCGAGCATCCGACCGTCCTCGTCGTCGCACCCAGCGGCTACGGCAAGACCTCCGCGGTGGCCGAATGGGCCGCAACGCGCGCGGGGCGCGTCGCGTGGCTGACGCTCGGGTCCTGGGACGCCGACCGCGCACACCTCGACGTCAGCGTCCTCCGCGCTCTGCAGGCGCTGGCCGCGGAGTCCCGGCGGCCGGAGCTCGCGGGTCTCCTGGCGCTTCAGCCCGAAGAGGTCGACGCCGCACTCGCGTTCGACGTCGTCTCGGAAGCGCTGGCGTCCTCCCCCGAGCCCGTCGTCCTCGTGGTCGACGACGCGCACCGCGCCGAGGACGAGCTGTCCGAAGGCCTGCTCGGCGCCTTCATCCGCGGAGAGTGCGAACAGCTGCAGGTCGCGGTGGTCGGGACGGGCTACGTCGAGATCGCCTTGAGCCGCTTGGCGCTGTCGGCGCCGCACTGCGTCGTGCACCCGCAGGACCTCGCGTTCTCGAACGAGGAGATCGCCGCGCTGTACGCCGCGACCGGGCTTCCGCTCGACCCGGACGCCGTGCTCGCCGAGACGAGCGGCTGGCCGATCGCGCTGAGGTTCGTGCAGCTGTCCGGGGTGCACCCCGACACCGCCGGCGGCGGCGACGAGTCGCTGCTGCAGCGCTATGTGCGCGACCACGTCATCGCCGCGCTGCCGGAGGAGCTGGCCGCCTTCGTGCTGGACTCCTCAGTGTGCAGCGTGCTGACGCCTGAGCTCGGCGCGGCGATCGCCGGCGCACCGGACGGGGGCGCGCTGCTGGAGCGGTGCACGGAGATGGGGCTGTTCCTGGATCGGTTCGAGACGGCATCCGGCCCGGCGTACCGCTGGCACGGGATCGCCGCACGGCAGTTCCGGCGCCTGCTCGAGCAGAAGTCGCCTGGCCGGCGCGAGGAGGTGCTCCGCATCGCGGCCGCGCACCTGCGGGACGAGGACCCGCTCGCGGCTGCGCGCTACCTGCTCGACGCGGAGGATCCCGACGCGGCCCTGCGCATCGTCCTCGACCACTGGCTGGGGCTCACCGTCGGGCCGAAGGCCCGCGCACTCGACGCGTGGTGCGCGGCGCTGCCCGGTGAGTACGCCGACGACCCCCGCGTGCTGCTGATGCGCGCGTGCGCGCAGGACGTGGTCGGCAACCGCGACGTCGCGCTGATGTACTCGGCGAGGGCCGACGCACGATCCCGGCTCGTCGACGCCGCCGAGTACGCCGTGCTGCGCTCTCGCGCGGACCTCTTCCTGCTCGACGACCGGACCGATCTGGCCGCGGCGAGCGCGCAGGTGCGTCAGCAGCTGGAGGTCGCGAACGCCCAGAGCTCCACGGACCGGGCCGCGCTGCTGTACCTGCTCGGCTGGTCGGAGCTGCGGCATCGCGCCTCCCCCGACCTCATCGTCCAGCTGTTCTCCTCCGCCGCTGTCGAGGCGCGCGCCGCCGGTCAGGACACGCTCGAGCAGCGCTCTCTCGGGCATCTGGCGTTCACGCTCGCCTGGGCGGGTCAGTTCGCCCGAGCGGACGAGGTCCTCGACGGATCGGATGAACGACCGGACGAGGCCGGATGGGCGGCGTACGCGGGAGGCAGCGCCGCCACCGCATCCGGATTCGCCGCCTTCTGGCGCGACGACCTCGACCGGGCTCAGGCGGACCTGACGCGGGCGACGCGCAGCGGCAGCGCCAACCGGTCCTTCGCCGGGATCGCCCGGATGATGCTCGCGTTCACGGCCGCGGCCACGCGCGACGCGCACGCCTGTCAGCACGCTGCGCGCGAGCTGCAGGCGCTGCCGGCCACGATGCAGCAGGGGGTGTCCTGGCCGGCGTTCCGGCATGCCTCACTGGCGATGCTCTTCGAGGCGACCGGACGACGCGAGCAGGCGCTGCGGATCGTGTCGATGTATGAGGAGGCCGATGATCTCCCGCTCGTGACGGTCATGCTCGCGGGCGTCGCCGAACGGCTCGGCCGTCCGCAGACCGCGCTGCACATGCTGCGCCGGATCGCCCGCTACGACGCGATCTCCTACGTGCGGGTGAGCCGCATGCTCGTCGAGGGCGTGCTGCACTGGCGCGCCGAGCGCCTGCCGCAGGCGCACGACGTGATCGAGCGTGCGCTGGAGGTCGCGGTCGCCGAGGATCTGCGCCGGCCGTTCGCCGGCGGCGGCCTGGACGTGCGCCAGGTGCTCACGGAGCAGCTGGCGTGGGGCACGAAGCACGAGGAGTTCATCACGGCCTGCCTCGCTCCGCGTCCGGGAGCCGGGTCGCTGCAGGAGCTGTCCGAGCGGGAGCGCGAGGTGTTCGCACAGTTGCGCACCACGCGCACGATGCAGGAGATCGCCGAGGGGCTGGGCGTGTCGATCAACACGATCAAGACGCACCAGCGCGCGATCTACCGCAAGCTCGGCGTCGCGTCCCGCCGCGAGGCCGTTCGCCTTTTCGCCTGAGAGGGGCGGGCGACTCAGTCGTCCGAGGCCATGCCGACGACCGTGTTGACGACGGTCGCCGGGATCCGCTCGGCCGCGATGACCGTTGCCCCGTCTCGCGCGAGCTGCTCGGCCAGCTCCCTGGCCCACAGCAGCTCGAGGGCGACGACCGCCGCGGCGCCTCCGGACGGGAGCCTCTCCGCGATCGCTGCGAGATCCTCCTCCCCCGCCAGACCAGGGGCATGCAGCTCCAGTCCGTCGAGCGCGAAGCCGTCGAGGTCGACCTCGTCGACGCGGACTACGCCCGCGACGCTCTTGGAGAGAAGCACGAAGTCCAGCATCCGCACGACGCCGTCGGCGACCTGCGCGGCCAGCGCGTGCAGGAGCTCGGCGGACAGCACGGGCTCGCGCAACGCGATGACCGTGAGCTCCACCGGCCCGAACTGCACCGGAGCGAGCGTGGCGCGGCTGCCGCTCATCGGCCGACTCCCTCCCGCGACGGAATGCGTCTGCGAGGATGCTCGCACTCGTCCGGGAAGGACGGCCAACGGGTCATCCCGCAGGGGTGATGCCGTTCCTCAACAGTCCTGCGCAGGGACTGAACCTCCGATCGGAGGTTTTCGCGCTCGTCTCGGTATCATCGGGATATGAGCTCGCCCGACGCCGACGCGCCGCGCCCCCGGGGCCGCTACCCGAAGGGCATCGCGCGGCGCCAGGAGATCCTGGACAAGGCCATCGAGGTCTTCGCGCGGCGCGGGTCGCAGAAGACCAGCCTGCGCGCGATCGCGCAGGAGGTCGGCGTCACGCACGCCGCGCTCACCCACTACTTCGGCTCGCTCGAGGAGCTGCTCGTGGAGGTGTACCGCGAATCGCAGCGCAAGCCGCGCGGGGCGAAGCAGCCTCCGGCCGCATCGAGCCCTGCCATGGCGATGCGGGCGTCCGCCGAGGAGAACCGCAGCATCCCCGGCCTCGTGCAGTTGTACTCGACGCTGACGGCGATGGCGCTCGAGGAGAACCATCCTGCCGCCCAGGAGTTCATCACGGAGCGGTTCGCGCGGCTCCGCGCGGGCATCGCCGAGCAGGTGCGCGAGCTGCAGGCCGCCGGCCACCTGCGCGCGGATCTCGATCCGGTGCTCGTCGCCGCCCTCGTGATCGCGGCATCCGACGGTCTGCAGACGCAGTGGCTGCTCGACGATGCCGTCGATCACGAGGCGGCGCTCGAGATGCTCGACCGGCTGCTCAGGGGCGCGACGCCCCCGAGCGCCTGAGTCAGAGCGTCGACGCGAAGGGGTCGAATCCCTCGGGCAGCAGCGGCACCGGTGCGACCGTGCTGCCGACCACGACGGTCTGGCCGGTGGCCGCGGACTCCTGAGCGGAGAGCAGGATGTCGAGCACGTGGAACCCGAGCTCGCCGGAGGCCACGTGCGGGCGGTCCTCCGCGATCGCGCGGACCATGTCGAGCGCGCCGATGCCTCGGCCGACCTCGACGGCGTCGTGCTCGATCTCGATCCACTCCTGCTGGAACGACATGCCGTCGCGGATCACGCCGAGCGGCTTGACGTACGCGATGCGACCGGCGAACTGGTTCGGGTCGGCGATCACGATGGTCCCCTCGGTGCCGTGGATCTCCACGACGCCGTGCCGCTCGAGCGCCGAGTCGAAGCTCAGCAGGCTCTGGGCCTGAGTGCCCTGTTCGAAGGCCGTGACGATCTGGATCGTCGACGGCACCTCGACCGGGAACGTCGTCCCCGCGTTCGGGCCGGTGTGGATCTCGCGCTCCTCGCGCGCCTTCGATCCGACGGCGGCGACGCGGTCGACGGGGCCGAGCAGGCTGACGAGAGCCGAGAAGTAGTACGGGCCCATGTCGAGCAGCGGGCCCGCGCCGTGCGCGAAGAGGAACGCGGGATTCGGGTGCCAGAGGTCGGGGCCCTGCGTCTGGAACGCGGTCTGTGCGAACAGGGGGCGGCCGATGAGCCCGCCCTCGATCGCACGTCGCGCGGCCTGGAAGGCGGGACCGAGCAGGGTGTCGGGCGCGGAGCCGATCCGCAGACCCGCGGCGTCCGCCTCGCGCAGCAGCTCGGCGGCGCCCTCGCGGTCGAGGCCCAGCGGCTTCTCGGTCCACACGTGCTTGCCCGCGGCGATCGCGGCACGGGAGACCTCGATGTGCACGGCCGGGACGGTGAGGTTCACGACCAGGTCGACGCCGGGGTGGGCGAGGACGTCCTCGGCGGAGCCGGAGGCGGGGACGCCGTACTTCTCGGCCTGCGCCTGCGCGCGGTCGAGCAGCAGGTCGCCGACGATGAGCACCTCGACGTCCGGGAAGGACGACAGGTTCTGCAGGTACGTGTCGCTGATGACGCCGACCCCGATGATGCCGATGCCGATGGCGCTCATCGGGCGAACCCGCCCTCGGTGAGGAAGGCGTAGCTGGCGGCGATATCGGCGAACACGTCTCCGGGGGCGTTGTCGTACTCGATGATCGCGTACTGGAGCGCGGATGCCGCGTTCAGCGCGTCGGCGAGCGGGACGTCTCCGGTTCCGGCGTGACGCTGGTCGAGGGAGTCGGAGCCGAAGGCCTCGGCACCGGGGGCGAACGGGTTGCTCGCCGGAGCGACGCCGTCCTTGACGTGGGCCGCGACGAGCCGGTCGCCGAGGCGCGAGACGAGACCGACGACGTCCTGTCCGCCCACGAGGGCCCAGTACAGGTCGAGCTCGATGACGACGCGCTCGTCCGTGAGCGACACGAAGCGCTCGTAGGCGGTCTGGCCGTCGAAGTCCGCGACGAACTCCTGCGCGTGGTTGTGGTATCCGACCTGGAGGCCGAACTCGGCGGCCTTGTCGACGAGCGCGTTCAACCGGTCGGCGATGTCGGTGACGCCATCGAGCGTGAACCAGCGCTCCGGCGCGACGAACGGGTCGATGACGGTCGTGAGCCCGACCTTCGCTGCGGCCTCGAAGACCGCCTCGGGTGCGGGGGTGGGGATCGATCCGTCCGGCGTCCACAGCTCGTCCGAGAGCAGTGGCGCGTGCCCGGTCGGGGAGGCGAGCCCCGAGGCATCCAGCGCCGCGCGGATCTCGCCCGGACGGCGCACGAAGTCGAACGCCTCGACGTTGCGCAGGCCGATCGCGGCGAGCTTGTCGAGCGAGCCCTCCATGTCGGCGGAGAACTCCGCTGCGAGCGTGTACAGCTGGACCGAGGCTTCTGGCAGGGCCACGTTGACCTTCCTTCTCTGACGGGAACATGGGGCCTCCGCGGCACCCGCGGGCCAGAATAGCAGAAACCTCCGGGTGGAAGTTCTACCGTCCGGGCGATCCGGACGGTACCGTGTGAGCGTGTCGACGGAACCGAGAAGCGGACGGGCCCAGGTCTCGCCTGCCGCCCTGGACGCGGCGCTCGGCGACATCGACTGGACGCGCCTGCCGGCGGGGTCCGAGCCCTCGCGCTTCGCGGCTCCGAGCGGAGAGCTGGCGGTCGTGTCGCTCGGCGATCCGGAGCGCCCGCGCGTCGTGCTCGTGCCCGGTGCGACCGGCTCCAAAGAGGACTTCTCGCTCGTCCTGCCGATCCTCGCCGAGGCCGGCTACTTCGTGCAGTCGCTCGATCTCGCCGGCCAGTACGAATCGCATGCCGCCGGCGCGGACGCGGCGTACACCTATCAGCTGTTCGTCGACGACCTGATCGCGTTCCTGGAATCCGGCGGGCCCGCGCATCTGCTGGGATACTCGTTCGCGGGCACCGTCGCCCAGCTCGTGGCGGTGCGACGGCCGGACCTGCTGCGCTCACTCGCTCTGCTGACGACGCCGCCGGGCCACGGGAACGTCTTCGCGCGCATGCGATGGCTGGGACCGTTCGCTCCGATCGCGAGCGCGCGCCGCGGGGCCGCGCTCATGATCTGGGGCATCATGACGAACAAGAACCGGGTGCCGCCTCGTCGGCTCGCCTTCGTGCGATCGCGGTTCGCGCTCACGAGCCGGCGCAGCGTCGAGGAAATCGTCGGACTGATGATGGCCTCCCCCGATGTGCGCACCGAGGTGCGGGAACTCGCACTGCCGAAGCTGGTCGCCGCCGGCTCACGGGACCTGTGGCCACTCACCGCTCACGCGCGGTTCGCCCGAGAACTCGGAGCGGAGTTCCGTGTCTATCCGACCGGGCACAGCCCGAGCGAGACGACCCCGCACCAGCTCAGCGCCGACCTGCTCGAGCTGTACGCCTCCTCCGAGGGCTGATCCCCGGCGCGCAGAGGCCTCGCGCGCGCGGCGCCGTGCCTGCCGCCGTCGACGCGGACTCTCCTGCGGCAGATGGAGCCGGACCGTCGGCAGCACCCAGCTGAGCCGTCGCCAGAGGGAAGCCCAGTTCCGGAACGGCCGCGCCGAGACCTCGACGACGAGGCCGCGGTCGCGCAGCACGGTCATGTCGGGGCGCACGTGGAAGGAGAGATCGAAGTCGTCGTGGATGTTCTTCTCCTCGCGATGCACCTCCTCGCTCAGCATCCGCCACGCGTTCGCCCGCATCGCCATGTTCGAGCCGAACAGCGGCGCATGCCCGAGGAACGGGGTGAGCACGGCGTACATGCCGCCGATGTAGAGGCGCTCGCCCATCCAGTGCACGAGCGGGGTCGACCCATAGAAGCGGGGATCGCCCGTGAGGAAGTCGAGCTCGGGGCGCTCGCGGAACGTCCGCACGATCCGTTCGATCCACTCCGACCCCGGACGGGAGTCGGCATCCAGTCGGGCGATGATGTCGCCGGATGCCGCGTCGTAGCCGGCGGAGGCCGCCTGCGGTATCCCCGGCACCGGTTCGACGACGACGCGTGCGCCGAATCGCTCCGCGACGGCCGCGGTTTCGTCGGTGCTGCCGTTGTCGACGACGACGATCTCGTCCGCCGGGCGGGTCTGGTTCTGGAGCGCGCGCAGGCACGCTTCGAGCATGCGCGCGTCGTCCCGAGCCGGGATCACCACGGACAGGGCGGGGAGGTCGGTCGTCATCGTCCTCCTATTGTGCGCGGGTTCGCGGGCTCGCTTCGGCGCGGCTCGCCCCGTCAGCAGCCACCCCTCAAAGGAATCCCATAGTCTCGTCATCGGCCCTGCTGAAAAGCGATGCGTACCGTCGTCGGCATGATCAACACGAAGAACGCAGCTCAAGCGTCCGTCCGCCGTCGATGGATCCGCCCCGTGACATCCGGGGCCACCGCTCTCCTGCTCGCGACCGGCCTGACCCTCGCAGGATGCGCATCGCCTTCGGAATCGTCCCCGTCGTCCTCGTCGTCCTCGACGAGCACACTGGACAGCGCGATCGCCACCGCCTCCAACGGCAGCACGGATGCCACGACCACCGCTCAGACGATCCAGGACACCACGGCCGCCGTCGAGGCCTTCCTCGCGACGCTCTCGGACGAGCAGGTCGAGGCGGTCACGTACGACTACGACGACGAGACCAAGACGACGTCCTGGTCGAACTTCCCGGTCACCTTCGTTGAGCGGGCGGGCCTCAATCTCGCCGATCTCACCACCGAACAGCAGCAGGCGGCGATGGCCGTGCTCGAAGCCCTGCTGAGCGACGAGGCGTACGAAACGGTGACCGGAATCATGGGCGGCGATCAGTACCTGCTGGAGAACAGCAGCAGCACCGAGACCTCCCTCGGCCAGTACTACATCGCGTTCTTCGGGGAGGCGTCGGACACCGATGCGTACGCCGTGCAGTTCGGCGGACATCACCTCGGCATCAACGCCGACCTGAACGGCGGCGAGGAGTCCATCACGTTCGCGCCGACCCACCTCGGCGTCCAGCCCGCGGTCTACACGACGGAGGACGGAGAGGAGGTGCAGCCCTTCGACGCGATCTACACCGACGCGTTCGCCTTCTTCGACAGCCTCACGGCCGAGCAGCAAACGACGCTCACCTCGGGAGACGTGACGATGTGCGCGCCCGGTGACACCTGCGACTACTCGTCCGGGGACGGCCTCACCGGCGCGGACCTGACGGATGATCAGCGGGAACTCCTGCTGGAACTCATCGCGAACTGGGCGGCCATGGCCGACGAGGAGACAGCCGCGACGACCCTTGCCGAGATCGAGGCGACGCTCGACGAGACTGTGATCGCCTGGTCAGGCGAGACAACCTACGACATGAGCACGGGGGACGGCATCTCGTTCTCGATCTCCGGACCCGACGTGTATGTCGCGTTCCAGGCCCAGAACGGTTCGGCGGGAGCAGACGTCGACGGGGTCACGACGAGCGGATGGGGGCACGTGCACACCATCTACCGTGATCCGTCGAATGACTACGCGAACAGCGTCGAGCAGCAGGAGGCGACCGGCGGCATGGGCGCAGGACCCGGCGGCGGGGCCGGCGAGGCGCCCGCTGGCGGTGCACCCGGAGAGCCGCCGGCCGGCGAGTGACCCCTGTCAGACGGGCCGCACGCCGACGTCCGTGATCGTGATGATCCCGCTCGACGCATCCAGCGCGGCGAGCGTGCAGGCCGCCGCCTCATCGATGTGAACGCGCGGCCCTGCCGGAAGCGCATCCGGGTAGAAGGTCCCCGGCCCGTAGAACTGGCCGTAGCGCAGCACCACGCCGCCGAAACGGAGGACGGCGTCCTCCAGGCTCTGCACGCCGGCCGCACCCTCTCCGGGAGGCAGTTCCCAGGCGACGCTCTGCGCCAGCATCCGCGAGCACCCGGCTGCCGCGGCGGCCTCGACCAGGTTCCGAGTCCCCTCGACCCTGATGCGCGCGTTCGCGGCCCGTCTGGCTGGTAGCTCTGCGGCGGAATCGGGCAGGTCCGTCAATTGATGGATGACCAGGTCCGGGCCGAATCCCTGCATGGCCTGCGTCAGCCCCGCGGCGTCGTAGACGTCACAGATCACCGGTTCGGCGCCGAGGTCGCGAATCAGTGTCGCCTTGTCCGCAGAGCGGGTCATCCCGGCGACGACATGGCCGGTCCGGACGAGCATCCCGGCCAGGCGAGTGCCGATCACACCGGTGGCGCCGGCCAGGAAGATCCGGAGCGGAGTGTTCGGCGAAGGCACGGGTCCGATCATGCGAGCACCTTAGCGGGGGCCGACGATCCCCGGAAAATCGGCGGAGACGGAGGCCTACGCACCGTGTCGAAGCCGCGGCGATGCTCACGCACCGAGCGGGTCTCGTGAACGCCTATAGGCCGTCGGGAGCGCCACTCGCCAGCCGGCACTGCTCGCCGCACCCGCGGACTCGTCACCCAGCTCCCCGACAGCGCACGGCACAGAGCGATCCGTCGTACGTCCGGGCTATCCTCCCCTCATGGCCGATCGCGCGAACAAGCCCGAGCTGCACATGGATTCCGTCGCGGACTGGGAAGCCTGGTTGAGTGCGGACCCGGACCCGAGCGGGGTCCGACTACGACTGCGCAAGAAGGCGACGACCCGGCCTGGGATCACGTACGCCGAGGCGCTCGATGTCGCGCTGTGCTTCGGGTGGATCGATGGGCAGTCGCAATCTGTCGACGCCGATTACTTCCTGCAGACCTTCACGCCGCGGCGACCGCGGAGCATGTGGTCGAAGGTCAACATCGGTCACGTGACTCGGCTGATCGAGGAAGGTCGCATGCGTCCCGAAGGTCAGCGCGAGATCGACCGCGCGAAGGCGGACGGACGATGGGACAGCGCGTACCGGCAACGCGACAACGATCTTCCCATGGAGCTGCGGGAAGCCCTCGATGCGGACCCGGAGATCGCCGAGGCCTTCGCATCTCAATCGGCGCAGAACCGATTCTCGATGGCCTTCCGTGTCGCGAACCTCAAACGGCCCGCCTCGCGAGCTGCACGTGTGGCCGAGTACGTCGAGATGCTCAAGCGAGGCGAAACCCTTCCCTGAGGACCACCGCGCAGTTGGATGCGTCAACGGCGGCATCCCTCAGCGGTCTCGCGGTCACCGGGCCGAACGCCCGCACGATCCGGACCCACGAAAGAGCACTTGACCAGGAATTCTGTGGCGGAGACGGAGGGATTTGAACCCTCGGTCCCCGTGAGGGGACTCCACCTTAGCAGGGTGGTGCACTAGGCCTGACTATGCGACGTCTCCAAGCATCCGGCCGAGGCGCGGACGCGTCATGCCATCATAACCGCTCCGGCCAGCCACCACGAACCACCCGGCGACCGTGACTCGGTAAGCGCTTTCCGATATGCTGGCACGGATCGCATCGAAGCATCCCGCACCGCGAAGGAATCCGCATGACCACCGTCCTCCTCGTCGGCGCCCACGGCTACGGCCACGTCCACCTGCGCAACCTCGAGCGCCTCGGCGACCGCGTCGAGTTGATCGGCCTCGTCGATCCCAAGGGCGGACCGGCCGAGGGGTTCGGATCGGATGCCGCGAGCTGGCCGGACCTGGACGCCGCTCTCGCCACCGGCATCCGGCCTGACATCGTCATCGTGGCCACCCCGACCAACACGCACTTCGGCCTCGCTGCGCGCGCTCTCGAGCACGGCAGCGACGTCTACCTCGAGAAGCCACCGGTCGCCACGATGGATCAGTTCGAGGAACTGCTCGCCCTGCAGGAGCGCACCGGGCGCACGGTGCAGGTCGGGTTCCAGAGCTTCGGCTCGCACGCCCTAGCCGAGATCGCCGAGCTCGGCGGCGCCACGTCGGTGGCGACCTGGGCGAACTGGAGCCGCGAGTTCGCCTACTGGACACGCTCGGCCTGGGCAGGCAGGCGCACCCTGAACGGACAGCCCGTCGTCGACGGCGTCCTCACCAACGCCCTCTCGCACGCCATCGCCACCGCCCTGCACATCGCCGGAGCACGGCGGCGCGAGGACATCGGCCGCATCGAGCTCGAGCTGTACCGCGCCAACGACATCGAAGCCGACGACACCTCCAGCGTCCGGATCACGCTCTCCGACGGCCGGGTCGTCTCGGCGGCCCTGACCCTGGCAGGGCCGGACCAGCACCAGCCGCTGATCGAGGTGCGCACGGCGTCCGCGGACGTCCTGTTCTCCTACACCGACGACGTCCTCACCTATCCCGACGGGCGGGTCTCCCGGCCGGGACGCGTCGAGCTGTTCGAGCAGTTCCTCGACCATCTCGATCACGGCGTCCCGCAGTTGTCCGCTCTCGTCGACACCGGCGCCTACATGGAGGTCCTCGAGGCCGTCCGCACCGCCGAGGATCCCGTCCGGATCCCGGATGCCGCCTTCACCGTCCTCTCCGACCGGATCGCCGTGGACGACATCGGGGAATGGGTCGAGCGCACCGCCCGCGCCGGTGCCCTCTTCAGCGAGGTCCGCGCGCCGTTCGCGCCTGAGACGGCCGACGGGGCCACCGAGGACCTCCTGCTCGGCGACCACGTGATCGCGGTGCGCGACGACGGATCGGCCGTGACCCCCACCTCCGGCCCCCGGCCGTTCCTGCACCCTGTCCGCACCCCGGCGGGTGTCGTCGTCACCGATGCGCATCCGGCCGACCACGACTGGCACCTGGGCGTCTCGGTCGCGATCCAGCACGCCGGTGGCGTGAACTTCTGGGGCGGTCCGACCTACACCGCGGATGCCGGATACCGCTGGCTCGACGATCACAGCCGCATCGCGACGACCTCGTTCGAGCGCACGGCCGACGGATTCGCGGCGACCGCGGACTGGCTCGCCCCCGACGGCGCCGTGCTGCTGCAGGAGCGAACGGCCTGGCGGTTCGCCGAAGCATCCGATCCGCGGGCGTGGACGTTTCGGACCGAGACGACGCTGCGGGCCATCTCGGACATCGAGCTGGGCAGTCCCGGGTCGCACGGCCGCGCGGGTGGCGGCTACGGCGGCTTCTCGTGGCGGTTCCCCCCGGGATCCGACGTCGACGTGCGCACCGCGGATGCGGCCGGCGAGGACGCCGTGCACGGGACCGAGTCGGACTGGATCGCCTTCAGCGCGCGCTTCCCGGACGGCGAGGCGACTGTTGCGCTGGCCTCCGAGGAGCGCCGGCCGTGGTTCGTGCGCGTGACGGACTACCCCGGGATCGGTTCGGCTCTGGCCTGGGACCGGCCGGTGATCCTGGATGCCGGAGAAGCCGTCACCCTCTCCTTCCGCGGTGTCGTCGCCGACGGCCGGCTGACGGATGCCGAGGTCGCAGCGCTGCTCGGTTGAGCTGTCGGCGAGGCGGCGAGGAGCGGGGCGGGAGGCGGAGAGCGTTGCTCAGACGTCGGCCCGTTTCGACTCGGGCGGCTGCGCCGTCCTCGCTCAACGAGCGGAAAGGGACACGAGGGCTGCGCCGTCCTCGCTCAACGAGCGGAAGGCGGGGGCGAGAGCGGAAGAAAACGGGAAGCGGCGAGCGTTGCTCAGACGTCGGCCCGTTTCGACTCGGGCGGCTGCGCCGTCCTCGCTCAACGAGCGGAAAGGGACACGAGCGCTGCGCCGTCCTCGCTCAACGAGCGGAAAGGGACACGAGGGCTGCGCCGGCCTCGCTCAACGAGCGGAAGGGGGCGGAAGGCGGGGGCAGAGACGCGTGCGCCGGCCTCGCTCGAGGAGCGAGGTGAGGAGACTAGACCGTTCCGTACGGGAGCGCTACGGGCCGCTCCAGGCCGTCGTGCGTGATCGTCGGCCAGCGCTCGTCGAGCGTCAGCGTCTCCCAGCCGTCCGGAGTGCGCAGCAGCGTGTCCTCGACCTTCACTCCGGGCGCCGTCGGGTTCCATGCGAACGCCTGCCATTCGGCGAGCGCATCCGTCGTCGCCCTCGTCGCCCGCGGGTCTCGACCCGCGTAACCCGTCGGACCGCCCTGGTGATGCCGTTGCCACTCCTCCGCGTCGAACCCGTGCGCGCCGTAGGCGGCGATTCCCTCGGCGAACGCCTCGTCGAGGGGGCGCCCGGGGACGGACGCGTCGAGGAAGGCACGCTCGACCGCGAGGATGCGCTCGTCCGCGGCATCCGCACCGACCCAGCGGGTGATGTTCGCGATCAGACCATGGCGCCGTCCGCACACGACCACCATGGCGCGCTCGCCCAGCGCCGCCGTCGTCGGGAGCGGATGCCGGAACGGAAGGCGCTCGCGACCGGCGACGAGGATCACCAGCGGATCGATGCCGCGCGCGACGAGCCCGGCCGCCACCGACGCCGCCACCGCCTGCTCGACGTCCTCGGGATTCACCCGCGAGAGCACCTCCGTCAGCACCTCGGCGGCATCCCGTCCGAGCACGCGGTAGCGGTCGCGCTCCCCCGGCAGCAGCGATGCGCGAGCCGCGCGCAGCTCCGCGGCGACCGAGGCCTCCGGCGCCGCGGCACCGGCTGCGAGCGCCGCCTCGGCCGGAGGCGTCTGCCACGGCACGCGCACGATCCGCTCCACGTCAGCGGGCAGGAGTTCCTCGGCGACCAGCCGGTCGGCCTCGTTCTCGGCGATGAACAGCGTGTCCCCGGCATCCTCGACGCGAACGGCGAGCACCGGCGGACCGGCGAGCGAGACGTGCGTGCGCACGCCGTCGAGATACCAGGACACCGCCTCGTGCGAAGCGAGCACGAGCGGGGCGCCCGCCGTCGCGCGCACGCGCGCCAGTCGATCCTGCTTGACCCTGCGGTCCTGATCCGATCCCGCCATCGCGATCTCCTGCCGTCGTTCCGGAAACGTTTTCTCACACGATAGTCGCTACGATGGCGTGGGTCGCGCCACGCGCGAGAACGGAGGGTGAGCGATGGGCCGCTCGACACGGACGCGCATCACCGACGTCGCGAAGCTCGCCGGCGTCTCGCTGTCGACGGTGTCCCGCGCCATGAACGACAACCCGACCGTCGATCCGGCGCTCGTCGAGCGCGTGAAGGCCGCGGCCGCCGAACTCGGATACACCGCCAACCCGCTCGCGCGCAGTCTCGTCCTCGGTCGCACGCAGACGGTCGCCGTCGTGATCCCCGACCTCGAGAACCCCACCTATCAAGCCATCCTCCGCGGCCTCAGCCGCGCGGCTTCGACCGACGAGTATCACGTGCTCATCGCCGACTCGGTGGAGGACCTCGACAACGAGCGCGCCCTCGCCCGCACAACCCGGCTGCGCACGGACGGGATCGTCCTGTGCGCTCCGCGCATGCCCGAGGAGGAGCTGCAGGAGCTGCTGCCCGACCTCTCCCCCGCCGTGGTGATCAACCGCTCGCCTCAGCCCGACACCCCGGTCGTCGCGGCCGACTACGGCGCCGGGCTGCGCGAGATCATCGAGCACCTGACCGGGCTCGGTCATCGCCACCTCGCCTATCTCGCCGGTTCCGAGCGCAGCGCCTCCCACCGCGCCCGCCAGGACGCGATCGCACGGGCCGTCGCGGAGATCGCCGATCTGCGCATCGACGAGATCCCGACCGGCGTCGATTTCGACAGCGGCGCCGCAGCCGCCGATGCGGTCCTGGCATCGGACGCGACAGGCGTCCTCGCCTTCAACGACCTCGTCGCGCTCGGCCTGCTGTCGGCGCTCCGCTCCCGCGGCATCGACGTGCCCGAGCGCCTCTCGATCGCCGGCTTCGACGACATCCCCTTCGCCGCCAACGCGACGCCGCCCCTGACGACGGCATCCGTTCCGGCATCCGACCTGGGCGCGCAGGCATGGCAGGCGATGCACGCGCTTCTCGAGGGCGGCAGACCGACCGCGGCATCCACGGTCGTTCCGGCGCTGGTCGTCCGGGAGACCACCGCCCCGCCCCTCGCCCAACCGTGAGACTTGGTTTGCAGCGCGAGACTTGGCTCGCCTGACCAAGCGTCGCTCCGCAAACCAAGTCTCACGGGCGAGGACGAGCGGCACGGACGAGGGGCACGGACGAGGGGCACGGGCGAGGGTGAGACGGCTGTGCTACGGTTGAGAAAACGTTTCCTGACGGAAGAGCGGAACCTCAATGACGCGCTACGCCATCGCCGGTGCCGGCCACCGCGCCCAGATGTACGTCGATGCGATCCTCGGCGAGCACCGCGATCGCGCCGAGCTCGTGGCGATCGTCGAGCCGAACCCCGCACGCGCGCGGTACTACCTCGACCGCATCGCCGCCGCCGGCGCCGCCGCCCCGCGGGTGTCCGACCCCGACGGCCTCGAGGAGGTCATCCGCGAGGAGCGCGTGGAGCGGGTCATCATCTGCGCCCGCGACGACCTGCACGCCGAGCTCATCGTCCGCTCCCTCGAGGCCGGCGCTGACGTCGTCGTCGAGAAGCCACTGACCATCGACGCCCCGAGCGCCGCGCGCATCGAGGAGGCCGTCGAACGCACCGGGCGCCAGGTGGTGCTGACCTTCAACTACCGCTACTCCCCGCGCAACAGCGCGCTGCGACAGCTGCTGCAGGACGGCGAGATCGGAGAGATCACGTCGATCGACTTCTCGTGGATGCTGGACACCAAGCACGGCGCGGACTACTTCCGCCGCTGGCACCGCCAGAAGGCGAATTCGGGCGGGCTGCTGGTGCACAAGTCCAGTCACCACTTCGATCTCGTCAACTGGTGGCTGCGCTCCGAGCCGCGGCGCGTGTACGCCTCCGGCGGACTGCGCTTCTACGGCGCCGAGAACGCCGCCTCCCGCGGGCTCACCGACCGCCCCGAGCGAGGCACCCACGACGACGGCGACCTGTTCGAGCTCGACCTGCGCGACGATCCGCGCCTGAAGGCCCTGTATCTGGATGCCGAGAAGCACGACGGCTACATCCGCGACCGCGACGTGTTCGCAGGCGGCATCACGATCGAGGACAACCTCGCCCTCATCGTCGACTACGCCTCCGGCGCGACGCTGTCCTATTCGCTCAACGCCCATGCACCGTGGGAGGGCTACCGCGTCGCCGTCAACGGCACGCACGGCCGCGCCGAGCTCGAGGTCGTCGAGCGGGGTGCCGTGCTGGCCGGCGAGGGCCTGCATCCGAGCCTCGACCCGAGCCTGTCCGGCTCCGACGCCGCGACGGCCCTGCGTCCCGAGGGCGAGCGCCTGATCGTACAGAAGCACTGGGAGGCCGCTCGCGAGGTGCCGATCCTCCGCGGCGAGGGCGGACACGGCGGCGGCGACGCGCTGCTGCTCTCCGACGTGTTCGAGGGCCCGGGCGACGATCCTCTCGCGCGGCCCGCGGACTGGGGCGACGGGGTCCGTTCGATCGCCGTCGGCATCGCAGGCAACCAGTCGCTCACGACGGGGATGCCCGTCCAGGTCGCGGACCTCGGCATCCGCCTGCTCGAAGGGAAGGCACGGGTATGAGCCGCATCGTGATCACCGGCGGCGCGGGACGGCTCGGCCGCAGCCTCGTCACCGGCCTCGCCGGTTTCGGCCACGAGATCCTCTCCCTGGACCGCACGAACGCCCCCGAGCTCGATCAGGACGGCGTCACGCAGATCGCGCTGGACCTGTCCGACGCGGATGCCGCAGCATCCGTCCTCGCCGACGCGCACGCCGACGCCCTCATCCACCTCGCCGCGATCGCCGTGCCGTTCAGCGCCCGCGAGGACGTCATCATGCGCACCAACGCGGGCCTCGCCGTCTCGGTGCTGCACGGAGCCGTGCAGGCCGGCATCCCGAAGATCGTCGCGGCGTCGAGTCCGACGGTGCTCGGCTACGGCTGCCCCACCGGCTGGAGCGTCGACCGGCTGCCGCTGGACGAGCAGACGCCGACCCGACCGTGGAACGCCTACGCACTGTCCAAGCTCCTCATCGAGGACACGCTCGGCATGCTGCGTCGCCAGACCGGCGACACCACCCGGTTCGCAGCCTTCCGCCCGTGCTACGTCATCGCCCCCGAGGAATGGGCGGGCGCACCGACGCAGCAGGGTCACACCGTCCGCGAGCGCCTCGACGACCCGGCGCTGTCCGCGCCGGCGCTGTTCAACTACGTCGACGCACGCGATGTCGCGGGTTTCGCCCACACGTTGCTGGACGGCCTCGACGACATCCCCAACGGCGAGGTCTTCTTCGTCGGCGCCGCCGACGCGCTCGCCCGCGAACCGCTGGCGGACCTCCTGCCCCGCTTCCATCCCGGCACCGCTCCGGCCGCCGCCGAGTTGACCGGCACGCGCCCGGCGTTCTCGAGCGCGAAGGCCGAGCGCCTGCTCGGCTGGCGTCCGCAGCACGACTGGCGCACCGAGCTCGCGAGTGCGGACGCCCTCCTGACGAAAGGCCTCTCATGAACTTCGACGGCATCCTGTTCTTCCCCGTCACGCCCTTCACCGCGACGGGCACGATCGAGCACGACCTGCTCGCCGAGCATGTCGCCCGCGGCGTCGACGCCGGGGCGGGTGGCGTCTTCCCGGCGTGCGGGACCGGCGAGTTCCATGCGCTCTCGGCGGCCGAGGCCGCCGCGGTCACCCGCACCGCCGTGTCGGCCGTCGCGGGTCGCGTGCCGGTGATCGCGGGCGCCGGCGGGCAGCTCGGCCACGCCGTCGAGGTCGCGAAGGCGGCGGCGGATGCCGGAGCGGACGGTCTGCTCGTGCTGCCCCCGTACCTCGTGGGCGGGACGCAGGCGGGGCTCATCGCCTACGTCCAGGCGATCGCCGCAGCATCCGATCTCCCGGTCATCGTCTATCACCGAGGGGCGGCACAGTACTCGGTCGACACCATGCGCACCCTGGCCGCCAACCCGAAGGTCGTCGGCTTCAAGGACGGCACGGGCGACATCGGCACCACCCAGCTCATCGTCCGTGCCGTGGCCGAGTCCGGGCGCGCGGACTTCGCGTTCTTCAACGGTCTTCTCACGGCCGAGCTGACCCAGGGCGCCTATCGCGGGATCGGCGTTCCGCTGTACTCGTCGGCGGCGTTCGCCATGATCCCCGAGGTGGCGAACGCGTTCTACCGGGCGTACGTCGACGGCGACGAGGCGCGGCGCCTCGAGATACTCGACGGCTTCTACCGTCCGCTGGTCAGCCTGCGCGACGAGACCCCGGGGTTCGGTGTCTCGCTCATCAAGACCGGCCTGCGCCTGGGCGGACTGCCCGTCGGCTCGGTCCGCGCGCCGCTGGTGGATCCGTCGCCGGCGCAGGAGCAGCGCCTGGCCGAGATCCTCGACGCCGGACACGCCCTGCTGTGATCACGATCGCCCGCTTCTCCACCCGTCTGCAGCGGGTCGCGCTGACGCGCCCCTGGGCGGCCGACGTGACGTCGGTCGGGATCGTCGCGACGCACGTCGTGCGCTCGGACGGCGTCGAGGGCTGGGGATTCTCGTGGACGCCGCAGATCGGCGCCTCGGCCGTGCACGCCCTGCTGTCGGACGACATCGCGACAGCAGCGATCGGCCGCTCCGCCGAGCCGGGCGAGGCCTGGCAGGGTCTGTGGGAGCATCTGCACGAGGCTGGCGGGGGCGGCCTCACGACGATCGCGCTCGCGGGGCTCGACCTGGCGCTCTGGGATGCCGCGGCGCGTGCGCGCGATCTGCCGGTGTCCGCGCTGATCGGCCGGAAACGGGATCGGATGCGCGCCTACGGCTCCGGCGTCAACCTGCACTACACGCAGGACGAGCTGCTGGCCCAGGTGCAGCGCTGGATCGACTCCGGGTTCGAGGCCGTCAAGATCAAGGTCGGCAAGCCCGACATCGCCGAGGACGTCGATCGCGTCGAGGCGGTGCGCGAGCTTCTCGGTCCCGCCCGGGCCCTGATGATCGATGCGAACCAGCGGTGGGATCTCGCCCGCGCCACGAGCTCGGTCGAGGCCCTCTCGCGGTTCGATCCGGCCTGGATCGAGGAGCCGCTTCGTGCCGACGACCTCGCGGGTCACGCCGAGCTCGCCCGCCGCATCGACGTCCCGATCGCCGTCGGCGAGAACCTGCACACGGCGCACCGGTTCGCCGACTTCCTGCGCGCGGGGGCCGCCCAGATCGTCCAGCCGAACATCGTCCGCGTCGGCGGCATCACGCCGTTCCTGCGCATCGCCGCCCTGGCATCCGAGCACGGTGCGGCGTTGCACCCGCATCTGCTCCCCGAGCTGAGCGGGCAGCTCGCGCTCACGCTCCCCGGGAACGTCGCAGAGCCCTGGGCCGAGGACGTCGAGGATGCCGGCTTCGGTGCCCTCGGCGCGCTGGAAGACCCCTCTCCCGTCGCGATCTCCGACGGGCACCTCACCGAGACCGCCCACATCGGTCTCGGCATCCGCTTCTCCCCCGTCCTCACCGGAAAGGCCTGACATGACCACGACGACCGAACAGCTCGAACAGGTCGCCCGGCTCGCGGCCGAGGCGGCGCCCGTGTGGCGCACGTCCTCCGCGGGCGAGCGGGCCGGATGGCTGCGGGCGATCGCCGATGCCCTCGATGCGAACGCCACCGAACTGGTCGAGATCGCCGACCGCGAGACCCGCCTGGGTTCCGCACGCCTCACCGGAGAGGTGGCTCGCACGACCGGTCAGCTGCGGTCGTTCGCCTCGGTCGTCGAGGAGGGCTCGTTCCGCGAGATCGTCGTCGACGATGCGGATGCCGGGGCCACCCCGCCGCGCCCGGAGCTGCGCCGATGGCTGGTGGGGCTGGGCCCTGTGGCGGTGTTCTCGGCCTCGAACTTCCCGTTCGCGTTCTCGGTCGCCGGCGGGGACACCGCCTCGGCACTGGCCGCGGGGAACCCGGTGATCGTCAAGGCGCACTCGGGGCATCCGGAGCTGTCGCGGCGCACCGCCGAGATCGTGGCCGAGGCGCTGCGGGCGGCCGGTGCCCCGGAGGGTTCGTTCGCCCTCGTCGAGGGCCGCGAGGCGGGGAACGCCCTGGTGCGGCATCCCGTCGTGCAGGCCGCCGGCTTCACCGGCTCGGTGTCTGGTGGGCGCGCGCTGTTCGATCTCGCCACCGGCCGCCCGGACCCCATCCCGTTCTACGGCGAACTGGGCAGCATCAACCCGGTCGTCCTCACGCCCGCCGCGGTCACGGCGCGGGGGCGGGATCTCGCCGCGGGCCTCGTCGGTTCGTTCACGCTCGGCGCGGGACAGTTCTGCACGAAGCCGGGCGTCGTCTTCATCCCGTCCGACGCCGGGTTCGAGGATGCCGTGGCGACCGCGGTCGGATCCGTCGCCGGCGGTCCGCTGCTGACGGACCGCATCACGGCGGCCTTCCCCGACGGCATCCGGACCCTGTTGGACGACGCGTCGACGTCGATCATCGCGCACGGAGCCGAGACCCCGGACGGGGCGCGTCCGGTCGTCGTGACGACGGATGCCGCGGCCGTCGCCGCGCGCCCCGAGACGCTGCTGGAAGAGGTGTTCGGGCCGCTGACGCTGCTGGTGCGCTATCGCGACGAGGCCGACCTGCACGCGGCGCTGCACGTCGTGCCCGGCAGCCTCACCGCGACCCTGCACGCCGAGGACGGAGACGACGTCTCCGAGACGCTGGAGCTGCTGCAGCTGCGAGCCGGGCGCGTGCTGTTCGCCGGATGGCCGACCGGCGTCGCCGTGACGTGGTCGCAGCATCATGGTGGCCCGTGGCCGGCGACGACCTCGCTGCACACCTCGGTCGGCGCGACGGCGATCCGCCGCTTCCTGCGTCCGGTCGTCTTCCAGGACGCGCCCGAGCGACTGCTGCCGCCCGAGCTGCGCGACGCCGCGCTGGCGTCCGTGCCGCACCGCCGCAACGGCGTGCTGGTCATCCCGGCCTGACGTTCCCCCGTCCCGCCCCGCTTCTCTCGCTCGTTGAGCGACGAGATCCCTTTCCCCGCTCGTTGAGCGACGAGCGCAGCGAGGAGTCGAAACGCGGCAACCGCCATGCGGCACCAACCCCGTTTCGACTCGCGGAGACCTGCACTGAGCGAGCGAAGCGAGTCGAAGTGTCGCTCAACGAACGGAGGGAGGTAGCGAGAACGCACGCAGCACAGCGCGCCCTCCCTCGCTCGTTGAGCGACGAGCGCAGCGAGGAGTCGAAACGCGGCAACCGCCATGCGGCACCAACCCCGTTTCGACTCGCTCCGCTCGCTCAACGAACGGAGGGAGCGAGAACGCACGCATCACAGCGCGCCCTCCCTCGCTCGTTGAGCGACGAGCGCAGCGAGGAGTCGAAACGCCGCAACCGCCATGCGGCACCAACCCCGTTTCGACTCGCGGAGACCTGCACTGAGCGAGCGAAGCGAGTCGAAGTGTCGCTCAACGAACGGAGGGAGCGAGAACGCACGCATCACAGCGCGCCCTCCCTCGCTCGTTGAGCGACGAGCGCAGCGAGGAGTCGAAACGCGGCAACCGCCATGCGGCATCAATCCCGTTTCGACTCGCGGAGACCTGCACTGAGCGAGCGAAGCGAGTCGAAGTGTCGCTCAACGAACGGAGGGAGCTACGGCAGCGCGCGCAACGCCGCGACCGAGGCCGTGATCTCGGTCTCGAGGTCGTCGCCCCAGTTGCACTCCAGCGAGACAGGACCGTCGAAGCCGGCATCCCTCAGCGTCGCCACGAACTCGCGCCACTGACCGTCACCCGAGCCCAGCCAGAGCCGGCCGGCGTCGGCGATGTGCGCGTGGCCGATCCGGTCGATGTGGGCCGTGACCGTGTCCAGCGGCTCGCCCTCCTGCTCGATGTGGAACAGGTCGGCCACCACCGGGACGCCGTCGATGCCGTGCGCGTCCAGGAAGGCCACGGCCTCGCCGATCGTGTGGATCAGGTTCGTCTCGCCCTGGTGCAGCGGCTCGAGCATGACCCGCAGATCGTGCTGGGCGGCGGCATCCCGGGCGATCACGAGCGATTCGGCGAAGCGCGCCTCGGCGGCGGCGCGATCGGCACCCTCCGGGATGCGCCGCGCGGCACCCGATCCGAACACGATCTTCGCTCCCGGCTCGGCGACCTGCGCGAGCACGGGGAACACCCCGGCGAAGTACGACCGCACCCGGTCGAGATCGAACTCCGGGTCGGCGACCCGCACGTCCCCCGGAAGCAGGATCGCGAAGGACGGATACCGCTCGCCCGCGAACTCCGGGTTGAGGCTCGGCGTTCCGTCCTCGTCGAAGAGGATGACGTTGCCGACGATGGTCGGTTCGACGTAGTCCGCTCCGGCGCGCTGTGCGACGAGGCCGTTGGCCCGCGGGCCGATCAGTCCGACAGTGGTCACTTGAGACTCCCTGAGACGAGGTCGAGGCGCCAGTAGCGCTGGAGCACCAGCACGAACGCGATGACCGGGATGATGGCGACCGCCGCACCGGCGATCGCGAGGGTGTAGAGGATGGGCTCGCTGCCGCCGCGGTTCAGCATCATGTACATCGACACCGTGATCGGGAACAGATCCGAATCCGTGAGCATGATGTACGGCAGCAGGAAGTTGTTCCACGCGCCGATGAACTGCAGCAGGAAGATGGTCACGAGTCCCGGCAGCAGCATCGGCAGCCCGATCGAGCGGAACGTCCGCCACTCGCTGGATCCGTCGACGCGGGCGGCCTCGAGCAGCTCGACCGGCACCGAGGCGCGGGCGAACACGTACGCCAGGTAGATGCCGAACGGCGTGATCATCGTGGGGATCAGCACCGACCAGTAGGTGTTGGCGAGCCCGATCTGCGCGAACAGCAGATACTGCGGGATCGCGAGCGTGATGGTCGGCAGCAGGACGCCGCCGAGCAGCCCGATCATGATGGCGTGCTTGCCGCGGAACTCGTACATCGCCAGCGCGTAGCCCGCTCCAGCCGAGAACAGGGTCGAGGCCAGCGCGCCGACGATGCTGTAGAAGAAGCTGTTGCCGAGCCACTTCGCGAACCCGCCGTTCTCGTACGTGAACAGCGCCACGATGTTGTCCCACAGCGCCGTGCCGAAGCTGAACGCCGGGGTCGTGAACAGCTCCGCCGACGACTTCGTGGCGGAGAACAGCACCCACACCACGGGGAGCAGGAAGTACACCGCCGACAGCAGCAGCACGGTCGTCGGCAGGATCGCCGCGATCGGCACGCCCCGTCGTCGAGTGCCGGCCGGCCGGTCGTACGCGGGTGGACGGGAGTCGGAGGATGCGGCGCGCTTCTCGCGCGCGGACAGCAGGGTCATCGGTCGCCCTTCCGTGTGGCCAGGCGCCGTCCCGCCAGCACGAGCAGGGACAGCAGGACCGTCCCGAGCGCCAGGAGGATGGATGCCGCGGCGGCGGAGTTGAGATCGTCGTGCGCGAACGCGTCGCGGTACACGCGCATGAGCGGGAAGAACGTCGAGTCGATCGCGTTCGTGAGCGTCGAGAGCATCGCGGGCTCGCTGTAGATCTGCAGCGCGCCGATCACGGAGAAGAGGCCCGTGACGACCGTGGCCGGCACGACGTGGGGCAGCTTGATGTACCAGGCGATGCGCCCCTCGCCGCAGCCGTCGATGCGCGCGGCGTCGATCTGCGAGCGATCGAGCGACTGCAGTGCGGTGTAGATGATCACCGTGTTGAACCCGATGCCGCCCCACAGGACGACGTTGACGATGCCGACGTAGATCCAGTCTCCGCTGAGCAGGTTCGGCAGCTGCACGCCGAACGTGCTCGCCAGCTGGTAGACCGGGCTGATGTCGGGGACGTACAGGAACCCCCACATCAATGCCGCGATCACGCTCGGCACGCCGTACGGCAGGAAGATCGACGTCCGGCTGAACGCCTTGGCCTTGGCGCGCGGCAGGTCCAGCAGCAGCGCCAGCAGGATCGAGGTGCCCATGAGCAGCGGCACCATGATCACGGCGTAGATGCCCAGATGTCCGAGGCTCGTCCAGAACGTCGGGTCCTCGAGCACCGTCGCGTAGTTCGACAGCCCGACGAACGTCTCCTCACGCGGGCCGAAGGCACCGCTCGAGGACGCTCCGCGTCCGCGGACGCTCAGCCAGCCCGAGTAGAAGATCGGGATCACGAACACGACGGCGAACATGATCAGCGCCGGCGCCATGAGGGCGTAGGCGAAGCCGGTGTGCCGGTGAAGATGCGGTCGGCGCGCCTTGCGGGGCGGGAGGACGACGGCGCGCGTCGCCTCCCCGCCCGCAGGCTTGCCCTCCTGGAGGAGTGCGGTCATGACGTCAGTCCAGATCGCCCTCGACGGTGGTCTGCACCGTGGGGAGGACATCGGCCCAGGCGCCCGACTCGATCGCGGCACCCAGGGCGTCGTTCAGCGCCGTGAACGCGACCTGCGTGTTGGGTCCCCACTGCACGGACAGCAGGCCCGATGCGGACTCGGCGGCGGTCGGCCAGTACGTGTCGTCCTCGGGGATCAGCTCCGGCGCGGGCCGGTCGATCTCCTGACCGTGCAGGGCGGCGGTGAATTTGTTGATCCCGACGAGCCCCTCAGCGCCCTCGTCCGAGGCGTTCAGCCAGGTGAGGAACTCGACCGACTCCTCGTAGTGCTCGCTGTCCGCGAGGACGATGTTCGCGGATCCGCCCCGGGCGAAGGTCTTCAATTCCCCGGCATCCCACTGCGGGATCTGGGCGGCGGCCCAGAGTCCCACCGTGTCCGGATACTGGTTCAGCAGCGGACCGGGCGCCCAGGCGCCGGCGATCTGCCCGAGGATCTTCCCCGACGCCGTCGCCTCGTTGAACTCCGGGCTGCCGGTCGGGTAGGTGCTGACGAGGTCGTCCTCGACGAGCCCCTGCCAGTACTCCAGCACCTCGGCGCTGGCCTCGTCGTCGATGTCGACCTTCCACTCGCCGTCGGCGAAGTCCCACCACTGCGCGCCGTTCTGCAGGGAGAGTCCCATGAAGAGGTCGGCGTCGAGGGAGCTGAAGTTGGCGAGGTAGTGGTCGCCTGGGAGGGAGCGCACCTGCTCGGCGAGCGCGCGGAAGTCGTCCCAGGTCTGGGCCGGCTCGATGCCGAGCTGGCCGAAGAGGTCGGTGCGGTACATGAACAGGGCGGGCCCGAGGTCCTGCGGGATGCCGAAGATCGTGTCGTCGAACGTGACGGTGTCCAGCGTGGTCTCGGAGTACGCCTCCTCGAGATCACCGCGCACCGACTCGACGTCGGCCACGACGCCCGCCGAGACGTACGTCGGCATCTGGGTGTACTCGGCCTGCGCCATGTCGGGCCCTTCGCCCGCGCGGACGGCGGAGAGCACCTTGACGGGGAAGTCGGCTCCGCCGGCGGGGGCGGAGATCTTCACCTGGATGTCCGGGTTCTGCTCGTTCCATTCCGCAACGCGCTTGTCGACGTTCGAGCCCCAGGCCCAGAACTCGAGCGTGACGGGTCCGCCGTCCCCGCTCGATCCCGAGTCTCCCGAGTCTCCGGATGCGCAGCCCGCGAGCGCGAGTCCTGCGACGGCGATTCCCGCGAGTGCGGTGAGAGTCCTGCGATGTGCCATGTGATCCTCCTTGATACGTGGTGATGCGGGTGTTTCAGAAGAGCTCGGCGAAGCCGAGCCGGGTGAGATTGCGGTGCGAGATCTCGAGCGCCTCCCATACCGTGCGCCCGTAGAGCTCGTCCTGCTCGACGAGCAGGTATTCGGCTCCGGAGCGGATGCCGGCGTCGATGATCCCGGGCCAGTCGAGGTTGCCTTCGCCCACTTCGGCGAACTGGACGAGGCCGTTCCACGCCGCGCCCCAGGCCGCGTGATCGCCGCTCTCGAATGCGTCGATCGCCGCGGCGTCCGGCAGCGCGATGCGGTAGTCCTTCAGATGCACCATGCGGACCCGGCCCGCGTACTGCTCGATGACCCTGGCGGGGTCCAGTCCGCCGCGGGCGATCCAGTGCGCGTCGAGCTCGATGCCGACGTGCGGCGAGTTCTCGGCGATGATCTCCAGCAGGTAGCGCCCGTCGACCTTCGCGAACTCGACATGGTGGTTGTGGTAGTACAGCGCGATGCCCTCGTCGCTCAGACGTTCGGCTGCGGCATCCGCCCGCCGGCAGAAGTCGAGCACGGCCTCGGTCGAGCGCAGCGCCGGGATCGGCAGCATCCCGATCCGGACGAGGTCCGCTCCGAGCGCCCGGCAGTCCGCCACGATCTTGTCGAAGTCGTCCTCCAGCGAGTCGTTGATGCCGCCCGCCGTGAGCGCGGCCGACAGGGCGCAGTACTCGACGCCCCGTTCCTCCCGGGCGCGACGCAGCTCTGCGACCGTCTCACCCGTCAGCGGGATCTGCGACAGCTCCGCGACGCGATACCCGATGTCCGTCGCCCGTCGGAACGTCTCGAACGCCCCGAGTTCTGCGACGGCGTTCTTCAGCATCATCGCCTGGATGCCGATCCGTGCCATGCTCGTGTCTTCCTCTCGTCGTGCGGTGCTCACCAGTCGTGGACGGTGCCGTCCGCCAACCGGTTGTACGGCAGGTAGGCCTGCTCGTAGGGGTACTTGCCCGCCTCGTCGACGTCGAGCTCGACGCCGAGGCCGGGGGCGTCGCCGGGGTGCAGCATCCCGTCCTGCCAGGTGAAGGACTGCCGGAACACGGCATCCGTCTTCGCGCCGTGGCGCATGTACTCCTGGATGCCGAAGTTGTGGATGCTCAGTCCGAGGTGCATCGCCGCGGCCATGCCCACCGGCGAGATGTCGGTCGGGCCGTGCATCCCGGATCGGATCTGGTACTGCGCGGCGTACTCGAGCGTCTTGCGCAGCGCGCTGATCCCGCCCATGTGCGTGACCGCGCCGCGCACGTAGTCGATGAGCTGCTCGCGGATGAGGTCCTTGAAGTCCCACACGGTGTTGAAGATCTCGCCGATCGCGAGCGGCGTGGTGGTGTGCTGGCGCACCAGGCGCAGCGCCTCCTGGTTCTCGGCCGGTGTGCAGTCCTCGAGCCAGAACAGGTCGTACGGCTCGAGGTCCTTGCCGAGTCTCGCGGCCTGGATCGGCGTCATCCGGTGATGCCCGTCGTGCAGGAGCGGGATCTCGGGCCCGAACTCGTTCCGGACCGCCTCGAACACCCCGGGAAGGTGACGCAGGTACGCCCGGGTGTCCCAGTCCTCCTCGACCGGTCGCGCGCCGCGGCGGGCCGGCTCGTGGTCGTAGCGCGCCTCACCGCCGAACGTGTCGGCCGACTGCGACGCGATGCCGTAGATAGCCTTGAGGCCTGGTACGCCGGTCTGGATGCGGATGGCCTTGTACCCCTGCTCCAGATGGGAGCGCACGGAGTCGAACAGCTCGGGGAGCTCCTTGCCGGAGGCGTGCCCGTAGGCGAGCAGGCCGGTACGAGAGGCGCCGCCGAGCAGCTGGTACACGGGCATGCCCGCGGCCTTGCCCTTGATGTCCCAGAGGGCCATGTCGACGGCCGCGATCGCCGCCATCGTCACGGGGCCGCGGCGCCAGTACGCCGAGCGGTACAGGAACTGCCAGGTGTCCTCGATGCGGTGCGCGTCGCGGCCGATCAGAAGAGGGACCACGTGCTCGGTGAGGTACGCGACGACCGCGAGCTCGCGCCCGTTGAGCGTGGCATCCCCGAGACCGGTCAGGCCGTCGTCCGTCGTGAGCTTCAACGTCACGAAGTTCCGGTCGGGGCTCGTGACGATCACCTCGGCCCTGTCGATGATCATGCGTGCACTCCCTTCAGTTCTGCGGTCGCGCCGATCAGCTCGGCGCGCACGACCTCGTCCAGCTCGAAACGGCGCATGACGGCGTCCGTGTCGAGACCCTCCAGTGCCGCCCAGGCGGCGAGCGCGCGGATCTCGCCGCGCCCCGCGTCCAGATGCCGCGCGAGGCGGGCGCGGATGACCGGGATCACGCGCAGGCGCAGCTTGAGCTCGGCATCCGTCGCGATCTGTCGCAGGGCGTGACGGATGCGCGCGTTCTCGAACCTCGCGACGATGGCGGCGCGGTGCTGGGTGAGCGAGGTCTCGTCGAACGGCAGCACCGCCCCGGCGTCCTCCCACAGTTCGTCCACGGCCTCGCGGCAGACCACGTCCGTCATCGCCTCGGCGACCGTGGTGTGGCCGCGCAGCTGCCCGAGCCCGGCCAACAGGGTGTGGCCCGCGTTCAGCAGCCAGAGCTTGCGGCGCTCGTAGGGCGCGATGTCGTCGACGAACTCCGCGCCGGCCAGCTCCCATGCCGGCCTTCCGGCCGGGAAATCGCCGGACAGGACCCAGGACGCCTCGGGTTCGGTGACGATCGCGCAGGGATCGTCACTCACCGTGATCGGCAGCGCATCGGCCACGGCCGGAGTGATCCGGTCGACCACCGAGGACACGAAAGAGACCTCGGCGTCGATCCACGGCACGAGCCCGGCGTCCGCCGCCCCGCGTACGAGCTCGCCGAGCAGGATGCCGTTGCGGTCGATGTTGTCGCAGGCGACGATCGCGATGGGGCCGGCGCCCGCGTCTCGACGCGCGCGCAGACCGTCGACGATCCGGGCGATCGCCGCGCCGTCGGCTCGATAGCCCGCCTCGGTGATCGTGACGGTGAGCACGGCGACCGTCGTCATCGCGGCGCGCCAGGCCTCGGCGTCCGCACCGTCGTGGGCGGCCACGATCGAGGAGATGCGCTCGACCGCGTCCGCCTGCGGGCCTCGCACCACGAGGTCGTACCGGCAGTCCTGAGCGGACAGCGCGAGCGCGGCATCCGGCCGTCGTCCGGTGAAGGCTGCGATCCCCCACTGCTCGCCGCCTGCACGGTTCACGATCTCCGTGTACCAGGCCTGGTGCGCACGATGGAACGCCCCGAGGCCCAGGTGGGCGATCCGGACGGGCGCGCGGTCGGGGACGGTCATACCGCGGGGACCTCGATGCTCGGCACTTCCAGGACGAGGTCGTCGTACTCGCCGGCGATCACGTCATCGATCAGGACCTTCCGGCCGAGGACCGCCGAGACGTACACCGCGCGGACCGCGGCGAGTGCCAGCAGTGCGGCGTCCACCGTCAGCAGCGGCTCGCGGTGCTCGTCGATCGCAGCGAGCAGGTCGTCGTATTGACGGATGTGGCCGTCGACGAACTGGGTGGCGTCGACCTCCGAGGCAGAACCGGCCGCATAGCGATCGGCCTGGTTGCCCGATCCCTGCAGCCCCATGTCGGCGCCGTCGCCCTCCTTGATGTGGATGTACTCCAGGGCGTCGCGGGAGATGACCGCCGAGCCCTCGGACCCCATCACCTGGAGCCGGACTCCGAGTCCGGGATAGGCAGCGGTCGTGGCGTGGAGCACGGCGAGCGCCCCGCTGTCGAAGGTCACGGTCGCGACGGCGGTGTCCTCGACCTCGACGCCCTCGTGGGCGAGCAGCGCGATCTCGGCCGAGACCGAGACGGGGCGCCCGAGGAACCACAGCAGCAGATCCACGGTGTGGACGCCCTGGTTCATGAGCGCGCCTCCGCCGTCCAGCGCCCACGTGCCGCGCCAGTCGCCCGAGTCGTAGTAGGCCTGCGAGCGCCACCACGGCACGGTCGCCACACCCGAGGTGACCCGGCCGAAGCTCCCCGCGGCGATCGCCTCGTGCACGATCCGGCTGGACGGGTCGAAGCGGTGCTGGCTGATGACACTGCATACCTGGCCGCGGGCGGCCGCTGCGTCCGCCGCCGCGGCCAGCCGGCGTGCACGGACGAGGTCGACGTCGAGCGGCTTCTCGATGAGGACGTGCGCCCCGGCCTCGAGCGCGGCGACGGCCTGCTCGACGTGCAGCCCGGAGGGGGTCGCGACGACGACGAGCTGCGGCGCTCCGGCGGCGACGAGGTCCTGGACGGTGGAGAAGACCGCAGGACGGGAGCCGGTGCGCTCCTCGACGACGGCGGCCAGGGCGTCAGCGCGATCACGGCTGACGTCGACGAGCGCCGTCAGCGTGAGACGATCGGCGAGCTGCAGGACGGCGTCGACATGCGTGCGTCCGATGACGCCGCAGCCGATGATGGCGGTGGACAGGGTACTCATGCGAGGGTCACTCCAGCGTTGTCGGTGAGGGTGCGGAAGGCCCGGGCCGCGCGGCCGTAGCCGTGCGGACCCGTGAAACCGCCCAGGGAGGTCTGATCTGTGAGGTGGGGTTCGAGGGAGGCGAAACCCGTGAAGCCGCGATCGCGCAGGCCGGCGACCGTCTCGGCGAGCTCGCCGTCGCCGTCGCCGGCGGGGACCACGTCGCCGGTGTCGAACCGGGCGTCCTTGACCTGCAGGTACTCGACGTAGGGAGCGAGGAGCGCGAAGGCCTCGGTGAACGGCCGCACTCCCACCTGCACGAAGTTCGCGTTGTCCCACGCCAGGCGCAGCGCGGGCGAGCCGACCGTGCGGACGATGTCGAGCACGCGCTCGGGGGTGTCGCCGTAGATGTGCTTCTCGTTCTCGTGCAGCAGAGTCACACCGGCGGCCTGCGCGCGCTGAGCGAACAGGGCGATGCGGCTCATGACCTCCTCGCGCATCTGCTCGACCGGTTCGCCCTCGGGCTGCCAGAAGGAGAAGATCCGGATGTAGCGAGAGCCGAGCACGTCGGCGGCGCGCAGCGCCCGGTCCAGGCGCGCGAGCTCCTCCTCCACGGGAGCAGTGAGGTCGCTCTTGCCGATCGGCGAAGCGATCGCCGAGACGCCGAGACCGTTCTCCCGGATGATGCCGGCCAGCTCGGCGAGACGCTCGTCGTCGAGATCGACGATGTTGATCCCCCACGCCGAGCGCACCTCGATGTGCTGCGCTCCGAGCGCCAGCAGCACCGCGCACTGGATGCGCGGATCGGGGTCGACTTCGTCTCCGAAGCCTGAGAGATCCCAGGCGGGAGAAGGGGCGTGGGCAGGCGACATCGCATTCCTTTGCTGGCTCGGCTCGTTCCGATGCTGACCACCGTAACCATACGGCAACTGTTTGACAAGCGTTTGCCACAAGGTTGCCATTCCGTGATGCGAATAGATATGCTCGCCGCATGACCGACACCGACGCAGCTGCCGGACCGGCCGGCACGACCGGCCGCGCCGCCACGATCACGGACGTCGCGCGTCTCGCCGGCGTCGCGGCCTCCACGGTGTCCCGCGCGCTGAGCAACCCCGCCCGCGTGAATGCGGTCACCAGGCAGCGCATCGAGGAGGCGGCCGCTGAGCTCGCCTACGTTCCGAGCTCGCAGGCGCGCTCGCTGGCATCCGGCCGGACCGGCACGGTCGCCCTGCTCGTCCCCGACATCGCGAACCCGTTCTACTTCGACCTGATCCGCGGAGCCCAGCGCCAGTTGCGTGCCGCGGGCTACACGCAGCTGCTCGTCGACACCGAGGAGTCCCGCGAGATCGAAGCCGACACGCTGGAGGTCATGCGCAAGTCCGCCGACGGTGTGATCCTGGCCGCCTCGCGTCTCGACGAGGACCAGCTCGTCGCCGCGGCGGCCCGGCAGCCGCTCGTCACCGTCAACCGCGACCTGCCCGACGTGCCGAGCGTGCTCATCGACACACCCACCGGCGTCCGCCTGGCACTCACGCACCTGCATTCGCTCGGCCACCGGCGGATCGCCTACGTGGCGGGACCGGCGGGCTCGTGGTCGAGCGCACGCCGCTGGGAGGCGCTGCAGGAAGCCGCGGCCGATCTCGACGTCGAGCTCACCTTCCTCGGGCCGTGGGCCCCGAACGCCGCGGCCGGGTCCACGGCGGCGGACAGCGTCGCGTCGCGCGACGTCACGGCCTGCATCGTGTTCAACGACCTGCTGGCGATCGGCATGCTGAAGAGGCTGTCCCAGCGCGGCATCCGCGTCCCCGAGGACCTGTCGATCGTCGGCACCGACGACATCTTCGGGTCGGACTTCTGCCATCCGCCGCTCACGACGGTCTCGGCGCCGATCGAGGAGGCCGGCCGCGTCGCCGTCACCATGCTGCTGAGCCGTCTGTCGCAGAGCGGCACGCCGCGACTGCGCACCCTTCTGCCCACCTACCTGCGCACCCGCGAGAGCAGCGGCCCCGCGCCCGCGACCGAGAAGGACACCCCGTGAGACTCGCCCCCTCCCCCGATCGTCTGCTTCCCGCGGATCCCGCGACGCGCGCCCTCGCCCGCACCCTGTACGAGAGCGTGCGCGAGGCGCCGATCCTGTCGCCGCACGGTCACGTCGAGGCCGCGCTCCTGCGCGACGACCAGGCGTTCACGGACCCGGCCGATCTGCTCATCGTCCCCGATCACTACGTGCTGCGTCTGCTGCACGCCCACGGGCTCGACCTCGACGAACTGGGCCGCGGATCGTCACAGATCGAACCGCGCGAGATCTGGCGCCGTTTCGCGACGCACTGGCACGTGTTCGCCGGAACGCCCGTCCGTGCCTGGTTCGAGGACACCCTGCATTCCGTGATCGGACTCGACGAGCATCCGTCCGCGGCGAACGCCGACGCCCAGTTCGATGCGATCGCCGCCTGGATCGCGGAGGACGGGTCCCGCCCCCGCGCCCTGTTCGACCGATTCGACATCGAAGTGCTGGCCACGACCGACGACCCCGCCGCCCCGCTCGACGCGCACGCGGCGCTGCGGGAGGACACGTCCTTCACCGGGCGCGTCGTGCCGACGTTCCGACCCGACCGCTTCTTCGACCCGTCCGCGGCCGGCTGGCGCGGCGCCCTCGACGAGCTTCATGCCGTCAGCGGCATCGACACCGGGACGGCCGCCGGCCTCATCCGGGCTCTGGAGGATCGGCGGGCGCACTTCCGATCCCTAGGAGCGACGGCGACCGACTCGGGCGTCGTGGATGCCTGGGCCACACGGCTGTCCGCCGGTGAGCTGGAACGCATCCACCGCGCGGGCCTGACCGGCGAGGCGACGGACGCGGACGCAGCCGCCTATCGCCGCCACATGCTCTGGGAGATGGCGCGCATGTCCAGCGAGGACGGCCTGGTGATGCAGCTGCATCCCGGCGTGCTGCGCGGCCACCACCGCCCCACCACCGAGCGCTTCGGTCCGGACACGGGCCACGACCTGCCGCTGTTCTCCCGGTACACCGAGCCGCTGCGCGAGCTGCTCGGGGACTTCGGCACGAACGAGACGTTCCGGCTCGTGCTGTTCACCGTGGACGAGACCTCGTTCACGCGGGAGATCGCGCCGCTCGCCGGCTTCTACCCCTCGGTCTTCGCCGGGGCGCCGTGGTGGTTCCTCGACAGCCCCGACGGCATCCGGCGCTTCCGGGAAGGCGTCACCGACTCCGCAGGGTTCTACAAGACGAGCGGCTTCATCGACGACACCCGTGCCTACCTGTCGATCCCCGCTCGGCACGACGTCTCGCGGCGCGTGGATGCCGGGTGGCTGGCGACTCTCGTCGTCACCGGGCGCCTGGGCGAGGAGGAGGCGCACACGATCGCTCACGACCTCGTCGACACGATTCCGCGGAGCGTGTTCCGCCTCTAGCCTTCCCCGCCCCTTTCCCGGCTCGTTGAGCGAGGACGGCGAAGCCGACCGAGTCGAAACGCAGCAACCGTCGCAGGGCATCAACCCCGTTCGACTCGCGGAGACCTGCACTGAGCGAGCGAAGCGAGTCGAAGTGTCGCTCAACGAACGAGGAGGGCGAAACGCGGATCCGCCTTCCCGCTCGTTGAGCGAGGACGGCGAAGCCGACCGAGTCGAAACGCAGCAACCGTCGCACGGCATCAACCCGTTTCGACTCGCTCCGCTCGCTCAACGAACGAAGGGTGCGACGAGCGAGGACGGCGAAGCCGACCGAGTCGAAACCCATGCACGATGTGTCTCAACTCAGCGGGCGTGACGGGCGATCTTGTGGAACATGTCCTCCAGGAGAAACCGCACGTCGATGCTCTCCACCACCAGGAGCTCGCCGTCCGAGCGACCCTGTTCGTAGTGCCCGTCGGCGGCGAAGCGCACGCGCGGCTGCCGGCGCAGCGCCGCGCACGACGGCTCCAGCATGAGCGCGATCGCCGGAGAGTCCCCGAGCGAGCGCGACTCGATCGCGCGCCGATGGTGCGCGGAGTTGAAGTCGACGACCTGCTGAGCGAGGTAGCGTCCGAGCTCGCCGTGCGGCTCGACCCGTGCCTCGAGTTCGGCGTATCCGACGTTGACCTGCTTGTAGATGTTCGACGGCACCTGCCAGATGCGGATGCCGGAGTCGAGCACGACGTTCGCCGAGGGGATGTCGTTCTTGAGGTTGAACTCCGGCCAGGACCCGTCCGACACGATGTCGCCGTACGGCGGGCCGCCGATCCAGATCACGGTCGTGTCGGTGTCGGCGATGTCGGGCGCGAGCAGCAGAGCGGAAGCCATGTCGGTCAGGGGCCCGAGGAACGCGATGTGCAGCGGCCCGGCGTCGGCCCGCCGTGCCTCCTCGATGATGAGTCGCGCCCCGGGGCTGTCGACGGGCGTGCGCTCATCGGGCAGCGCGTGCGGTGCCCCGTCGGCGGTCGGCACCGCGTGATCGAGGGACAGCAGGCGGAGCAGCAGCTCGAGCTCGTCGCGGGACTCGGCGAGGGACGACGTCGTGCGATGCGTGCCGAAATGCGCCGGAATGATGCCGCGGATGTCGAGAGTGGGAGACAGCAGCGCGTGCACGAGCGCGAACTGGTCGTCCGCCTCGTTCTTCACATCCGAGTCGATGATGACGCGGCGCGTCCGGTGATCGTCGTTGATCATCACTCTTCCTCGTCAGCTGGTGGGTTCGGCGAGCAGGCGGCTGGTCGCCGTGGCCATATGCACGGCCATGGCGGATGCTGCGGCATCCCCGTCGCCGGCCTTCACCCCGGCGAGCACGGCCTCGTGCTCGGCAGTCGCCCGCTCGGCGTGCGTGCGATCGTGCACGGCGCGGTCGGCGTACACCTGCAGGAGCGAGCGGATCACGTGCAGGTGGTCGGTGAGCGTCGCGTTGCCCGCGGCCTCGGCGAGCGCGTGGTGGAAGTCGAGGTCGGCCTTCGCGAACGCCCCGAGATCGTCGATCGTCTCGCGCATGCGGGCGACGTCCTTCTCGAGCCGCTTCAGGATCGCCGCATCCGCGCGCGCGGCCGCAAGCCGGGCGACGAAGATCTCCAGGCCCTCGCGCAGTTCGAGCAGCTGGGCGGTGTTGCGCTCTCCGATCAGCAGCCCCCATCGCAGGGTCTGCGGCAGCAGCTCGCTGGCCGCCCCGCGCAGGTAGGTGCCGGATCCCGGGCGCACGTCGACGATGCCCAGGATCTCGAGCGCGGCCAGCGCCTCGCGGACCGCGGACCGTCCGACGCCGAGGGCCGTGGCGAGCTGGCGCTCCGGCGGAAGCCGCGTCCCCGGTGCGATCGACCCGCCGGTGAACAGATCGAGCAGCCGCCGGGCGACCTCCGACACCGGGGTGCCGGACGGCAGAACTCCCAGCGCGGCGGCGATGTCGTCGACGGGGTCTCCGGGAAAGGCGGGCATGGCAGTAACCTACCGGGCAGGCGCGCGATTCGGCATCATTTTGGTCAACCGGTTAGGCGCGACGAAGGAAGGAACGCCATGACCACCGCGCTCATCCGTGCGGGCATCCTGCCGTCCGATGCGTCGCTCGAGCGGGTTCACACCGGTTCGATCTGGGCGGAGGGTCCGCTGTGGATCCCCGACCGCGGACGCCTGCGGTTCAGCGACATCCCGAACGACTGCATCCGCGAGTACGACCCCGTGGGCGGCGAGACCTCCGTCTATGCACAGGGCGTCGAGTTCACGAACGGGCGCACGCGGGACCGGGACGGCAGCGTGCTGCAGTGCTCGCACGGCCGGCGGCGCGTCGAGCGCGATCGGGACGGCATCGTCGAGAACGTCGTCGACTCCTACGCCGGCGTCCGACTGAACTCGCCGAACGACATCGTCGTCGCCGGCGACGGGTCGATCTGGTTCACGGATCCGGCGTACGGCATCACGCAACCCCGCGAAGGGCACCCGGGCGAGAGGGAGTACGGCGACCACTTCGTCTTCCGCCACGACCCCGCGACGGGACGCACGTCGCCCGTCATCACCGACATCGAGCAGCCGAACGGACTCGCCTTCTCCCGCGACGGCTCCTTGCTGTACGTGGCGGACTCGTCGGAGCGGCGGGACATCCGGGTGTACGACGTGCAGGAGGGCGCGCGCTGCAAGAACGGGCGACTGTTCGCCGTCCTGGACGCCGCGGACGGCATCCCCGACGGCATCCGGGTCGACGAGGAGGACCGGATCTGGTCCTCGAGCGGCACGGGTGTGATCGTGTTCGCGCCCGACGGCACGGAGATCGGGAGGATCCCGGTGCCCGAGATCACGGCCAACCTGTGCTTCGGGGGCCCGGACGGCCGCGACCTCTACATCACGGCGACGACGAGCCTGTACCGGATCCGGACGCGCACGCACGGCTGACGCCCGGGCAGCCTCGGCGACGTGGGCTTGCAATTGGTCAACCGGTTTGCCAAAATGACTCGAGCATCACAGCGCATCACCGTCGATCCCAGGAGTCATCGTGGACAGCACCCAGACCGAGAACCCGGTCGCGAAATCCGCCATCCGAAAAGTGGCCGTACGCCTCGTGCCCTTCGTGGCGTTGATGTTCTTCATCAACTACCTCGATCGCACGGCCATCGGCTTCGCCGCCCCGAACGGCATGAACGAGGATCTGGCGCTGAGCGCCGCTCAGTTCGGCTTCGCGTCTGGCGTGTTCTTCATCGGCTACATCATCCTCGAGGTGCCCTCGAACATCGCCCTGCACAAGTTCGGCGCACGGCGCTGGCTCGCCCGCATCATGGTGAGCTGGGGCATCGTCGCACTCCTGTTCACCTGGGTGCAGAACTTCGAGCAGCTCGTCGTGCTGCGCTTCCTCCTCGGCGTCGCCGAGGCCGGCTTCTTCCCCGGGGCGATCCTCTTCCTCAGCCTCTGGGTGCCCGCGCAGTACCGCGGCCGCATCCTCATGCTCTTCTACCTGGCCCAGCCGCTGACCACCGTCATCGGCGCTCCCCTGGCCGGCGCCCTCATCCAGCAGCACGGCGTCTTCTTCGGCCTCGAGGGATGGCGCTTCATGTTCATGGGCGTCGCGATCCCGGCCATCGTGGTCGGCGTCATCGCGTGGTTCTACCTCAAGGACAAGCCCGCCGACGCGAAGTGGCTCACCACCGAGGAGCAGGTCTGGCTGACCGACGCGCTCGAGTCCGAGCGCAAGACGACCGAGGCGAAGGAGAAGCACGTCTCCGTGCGGTTCGCCTTCGGCAGCGGCCGCGTCTGGATGCTGTCCTTCATCTACTTCGGCTTCATCTACGGCCTGTACGCGCTGGCGTTCTTCCTGCCGACCATCATCGAGGGCTTCCAGGCGCAGTCCGGCGTCACCTACGACGTGTTCCAGAAGGGCCTGATCACCGCGATCCCGTACCTGCCGGCCGCCATCGTCATGTACTTCTGGTCGCGGGATGCCGGAAAGCGCGGACTGAAGACCTGGCACATCGCGGCACCCGCGATCGCCGGCGCGATCTCGATCCCCGTGGCGCTGTTCGCCGGATCCCCGGCCGCCACGATGGCCGTCATCACCGTCACAGCCTGCGCGATCTTCGCCGCGCTGCCGAACTTCTGGACGCTGCCCACCCAGTTCCTGACCGGCGTGGCCGCGGCCGCGGGCGTCGCGCTCATCAACACGATCGGAAACCTCGCCGGCTTCAGCGCGCCCTACATCACCGGCGCCGTGCACGACTGGACCGGCGGCTACGAGGTCCCGATGTTCATCGTCGGCGGCTTCATGCTCATCTCGGCCGTCCTGATGATCGTGCTCGCCCGCCGGGGACGCGATCGCGCGGCATCCGACACGTCCGGCAGCACGGATGCCGAGGCCACGGCTTCGGAGACTCCTCGATGACGCGTCTGTGGAACGACCCGGCGGACTTCGCCGACGAGATGATCGACGGCTTCGTCGCCGCGAACGCCCGCTCCGTGCGGCGCGTTCCCGGCGGCGTGGTCCGCTCGACCGTCGTGCCCGAGGGACAGGTCGCGGTGGTCATCGGCGGCGGTTCCGGCCACTACCCCGCGTTCGGCGGGATGGTCGGGCAGGGACTGGCGCACGGCGCGGCGATGGGGAACCTGTTCGCCTCGCCGTCCACCCAGCAGATCCACGCGGTCGCGAAGGCCGCGGACCGCGGAGCCGGGGTGTTCTTCTCATACGGCAACTACGCCGGAGACGTGCTGAACTTCGACGCCGCGCAGGAGCGTCTGCACGCCGAGGGCATCGAGGCCGCCACGGTCACGGTCACGGATGACATCTCCAGCGCGGCTCCTGCCGAGAAGCACAAGCGCCGCGGCATCGCCGGCGACCTCACGGTCTTCCGCTCGGCCGCCGCGGCCGCGGAGCGCGGCGACGACCTGGCGGGCGTCACGGCGGTCGCGGTCAAGGCCAACGAGCGCACCCGCTCCTTCGGCGTCGCGTTCACGGGATGCACACTCCCCGGCGCCCCCGAGCCGCTGTTCACGGTGCCGGCCGGCCGGATGGCGGTCGGACTCGGCATCCACGGCGAACCCGGCATCGACGAGACCGGCATCCCGACGGCGGACGAGCTCGCCGCCCTGCTGGTCGGCAGGCTCCTGGCCGAGGTGCCGGATGGCGTCGATGTCGCCGGCGCCCGCGTCATCCCGATCCTCAACGGGCTCGGCTCGCTCAAGTACGAGGAGATGTTCGTCGTCTACCGGCGCATCGCCCAGCTGCTCGAAGAGGCCGGCGTCGAGATCGTCGACCCGCACGTCGGCGAGTACTGCACCTCGTTCGACATGGCCGGCACCTCCCTCACGCTGTTCTGGCTGGACGACGAGCTCGCCGAGCTGTGGGAGACACCGGTGGACGCCCCCGCCTACCGGCGCGGGTCCGTCGCGGTGGCCGCTCAGGCGGAGGCCGCCGACATCGACACGACCGAAGACCCCATCGTTCCGGGCGACGCCGACTCCCAGGCCGTCGCACAGACCGTCCGCGCGGCGCTTCAGACGATCGCGGACACGGTCGACGCCAACGTCGAGGAGCTCGGCCGCATCGACGCCATCGCCGGCGACGGCGATCACGGCATCGGCATGCAGCGCGGTTCGCACGCTGCTCTGGCGGCCGGCATCCGCGCCGCCGACGCCGGGGCCGGCGCCCGCACGACGCTCGCCCGCGCGGCCGATGCCTGGGCCGACAAGGCCGGCGGGACGTCCGGAGCGCTGTGGGGCGTCATCCTGAACGCGGTCGCTCTCCGCCTCGGCGACGAGGGCCGCCCGGACGCGCAAGCCGTGGCGTCGGGCATCGCGGACGGCGCCCGAGGCGTGCAGGCGCATGGCAAGGCCGAGGTCGGCGACAAGACGCTCGTCGACGCGCTCGTGCCGTTCTCGAGCGAGCTGACCACGGCCGCCGACGGCGGAGCGGGGCTGCCCGACGCGTGGACCGCTGCCGCGGCGGCTGCGACCCGGGCCGCCGACGCGACCGCCGACCTGCTCCCTCGCATGGGCCGCGCCCGGACGCACGGAGAGCACGCGATCGGCACCCCCGACCCGGGCGCGATCTCCCTCGCGCTCATCGCCACCCGCATCGGCGAGCTGCTCGCCTCCGGAAAGGACACCGCATCATGACCGAACCCCTCCGTCTCGTCATCGGCTGCGACGACGCCGGCTTCGACTACAAGGAGATCCTCAAGAAGGACCTCGAGGAGAACCCGGGCGTCGCGGCCGTCGTCGACGTGGGCGTGGACGCCGACGGCCACACCGCCTACCCGCGCATCGCGATCGAGGCCGCCGAGCGCGTCGCCCGCGGAGAGGCCGACCGCGCGCTGCTGATCTGCGGGACCGGTCTCGGTGTCGCGATCGCCGCGAACAAGGTCGCCGGCATCCGCGCCGTCACCGCTCACGACTCGTTCTCCGTCGAGCGCGCCGTGCTGTCCAACAACGCGCAGATCCTGTGCATGGGCCAGCGCGTCGTCGGCATCGAGCTCGCGCGCCGCAACGTCCGGGAGTGGCTGACCTACCGGTTCGACGCGACCAGCGCGTCCGCCGAGAAGGTCGCGGTCATCGACGAGTACGAGACCACCGGAAGCTGCTGATGCCGAAGAGCGTCGTCGGAGTGAGCCTGAAGATGTACTTCGGGCACGAGCGCGCGCGCGACTGGTTCGCCCGGGTCGCCGAACGCGTCCGCACGCACGAGGGCGTCGCCTCCGGTGACGTCGAGTTCTTCGTCACCCCGACCTTCCTGCAGATCGCTCCGGCCGTGGCGGCGTTCGCCGGCACTCCGGTGCGGATCGGCGGTCAGGACGTGGCCGCCGAGGCCTCCGGCGCGTTCACGGGGGAGGTCTCGGCGTCCGAGCTGGCCGAGGTGGGCGCCTCGATCGCCGAGATCGGTCACGCTGAGCGCCGCCGCCTGTACGGCGAGACGGACGAGATCGTCGCCGCCAAGACGCGGCGGGCTCTCGAGGCCGGCCTCACTCCCCTGCTCTGCATCGGCGAGGCCGAGCAGCAGGACCCTCGGGATGCCGCAGCCGTCGCGGTCGCGCAGTTGCGCGCCTCGCTCGAGAGCGCACCCGAGGGGCGGGTCATCGTCGCCTACGAACCCGTGTGGGCGATCGGGGCGCCGGAGCCCGCCGGTGAGGACCACGTCCGCGTCGTCGCGTCCGCGCTGCGCGCGGCCCTGGAGGCGGATGCCGCGCGCAGCGGTTCCTCCGTCATCTACGGTGGTGCGGCGGGCCCGGGTGTCCTGACCGCTCTCGGCGATGCCGTCGACGGCGTGTTCCTCGGGCGCTTCGCGCACGACCCCGAAGCGCTGGTCGCCGTACTGGACGAGGCCGCGCGCCGACAGGAGGCCGTCCGATGATCGGCCTGGGCACCTACGCCTACTTCTGGCAGCACTCCGACCGCGTCGAGGAGCCGCTGAGCCTCGTCGGCGCCCTGGAGGACACCCGCGCCCAGGACGTCAGTCTGTTCCAGATCTGCGACTACGCACCCCTGGACGCCATGACGGACGCCGAACTGAGCGACGCCGCGCGCGCCGCGCGCGAGCTCGGTATCACGATCGAGCTGGGCACCAAGGGCATCGTCCCCGAGCACCTCTCGCGCTACCTCCGCATCGCGGAGATCTTCGAGGCGCGCCTCATCCGCAGCATGCTCTACGGCCCCGACTCGCGCCCGAGTCTCGCTGAGGCGCAGGTGTGGCTGCGCAGCACCATCCGGGACTTCGAGTCCGCCGGAGTGACCCTCGCGCTGGAGACGTACGAGCAGGTGCCCACCGCGGACCTCGTCGGCGTGATCGACCGCGTCGGCAGCGCGCAGCTGGGGATCTGTCTGGATCCCGCCAACGTCGTCGCCCAGCTGGAGAACCCGAAGGCGTGCGTCGAGCAGACCGCCGCGCTCACGAAGAACGTTCATGTCAAGGACTTCGCCTTCGCACGCCAGCCGGGCTGGGTGGGGTTCACCTACTCCGGCGCGGCGATGGGATCCGGGCTGCACGACTACGCGCATCTGCTCGCGACGGTTCGCCCGCGCGAGCGCGGAATCAACGAGATCGTCGAGCACTGGCTGCCGTGGCAGGACGACGCACAGACCACCATCCGAACCGAGCGGGAATGGACCCGCCTCACCCTGGAACACCTGAGGAGCACATCATGAGCCACAAGATCGCCGTCATCGGAGCGGGCGGGAAGATGGGCATGCGCGTGTCCAACAACCTCGTGAAGACCGACCACACCGTCTGGTACGTGGAGAACTCGCCGGCCGGGCAGCAGCGCACGATCGACGCCGGCCGCGAGCTGACCGAGGCATCCGTCGCGGTCGCCGACGCCGACATCGTCGTGCTCGCGGTTCCCGACCTCGCCCTCGGCCCCGTGACCGCCGACCTGGTGCCGCAGCTCAAGGCCGGTGCCATCGTGCTGACCCTCGACCCCGCAGCGGCCTACGCGGGCCTGCTGACCACGCGCGAGGACGTCATCCAGGCCGTCGCGCACCCGTGCCACCCGTCGATCTTCCTGCAGCGCGAGACGCCCGAGCAGTGGGCGGACACGTTCGGCGGCATCGCGGCTCCGCAGGACGCCATCGCCGCGGTCGAGAGCGACGACCCTGAGAAGAAGGCCATCGTCGAGGAGACCGTCCGCGCCATCTACGCCCCCGTCATCGACGTGCACTGGGTGACGATCAAGCAGCTCGCGCAGCTCGAGCCGACGCTCGTCGAGACCGTCGCGTGCATGATCGGCGACCTCCTCAACGAGGCTCTCCAGGAGACCGTCAACACGATGGGCGTGCCGGAGGCGGCGGCCCGAAGCATCCTGTACGGCCACACGCAGGTGGCGCTCGCCAACGGCCTGCGCGGTGACAACCCGTTCTCCGACGCGTGCCTGATCGCAATGGACTACGGCCGCGAGAGCATCATCAAGGAGGACTGGAAGAAGATCTTCCGCGATGACGAGCTCGACAAGAACCTGGCCCGCATGCTCCACCTCGACCACATCGAGCGCTGACATGGGTCAGCTCGAGGGCAAGACCGCACTCGTCACCGGCGCGGCGCTGGGGATCGGCCTCGCCGTCGCCACGCGCTTCGTCCGTGAGGGCGCGCGCGTGATCCTCGCGGACCGCAACGGCGACGGCGCGGCCGACGCCGCGGCCGCCCTGGGCGCGAATGCGCGCGCCGTGACGATGGACATCTCGGATGAGGATGCCGTCGCCGCCGGGTTCGCCACGGTCGGGGCCGACGGCTGGGCTCCGGACGTCGTGGTCGCGAACGCGGGCGTGCAGCTGTTCGGGCAGGATGCTCAGGCGGCCGACCTCGACCTCGACGTGTGGCGCAGGACGGTCGACATCAACCTGACCGGCACGTTCCTCACGGTCAAGCACGCCGTGCGCTCGATGCTGCCGCGCGGCGGCGGATCGATCATCCTGACCGGGAGCCCCACGGGCGTGAACGGCGAGGGCAAGGACTTCACGGCCTACAGCACGACGAAGGCGGGCATCCATGGCCTCGGCCGCACGGTGGCCGCCGCCTACGCCGATCGCGGCATCCGGGTGAACACCGTCCAGCCGGCCTACACGGAGACGCCGCTGGTCGCCGCGATCAGCGAGGACCCCGAGTCGCGGGCGGCGATCATCAGCCGCATCCCGATCGGCCGCGCGGGAACGCCGGACGACGTCGCCGGGATCATGGTGTACCTCGCCAGCGACGACGGCGCGTTCGCCACGGGCGCGGTCTTCCAAGTCGACGGGGGCATGACCTCCCTCTGACCGCCGTCCAACCGGTGATCCGCGGCACCTGCACTCCCGTACCATGGCGTGAAAACGCATACCGTGGGAGTGCAGGTGCTGGATCCGAAGGCGACGAAGCGGGCGAATCCGAACATCAACGCGGTCGCCCGCGAGGCGGGGGTCTCGGTCGGAACCGTCTCGAACGCGCTGAACAACCCGGAGCGACTCGCCGCCGACACGCTGCAGCGCGTGCAGGACGCCATCGAGCGCCTCGGCTACATCCGCAGTTCGGCGGGGCGCACGCTGATCCGCAACAGCTCCGAGGGACTGGGGCTCATCGCGCCGGACCTCGTGAACATCCTCTTCGTCGAGATCGCGCGCGGCGCCCAGCTCACGGCGTCGGCGCGGGGGCAGTACCTGATGATGGCGAACAGCCTCTTCAACGCGCACGAGCTGGCGGCGGGGACGGCGCAGCACGACCTGCAGGACGAGTTCCTCGAGCACTTCGCCGAGGCGCGCACCGGCGGGGTGCTGGTCGCCTCCATGCGCGACCCGAGTGCCGGGATCGCCCGCATCCGCAACCACGTGCGACCGATCGTCGTGATCAACTACGACGTCCCGGATGCCGACTGGTGCACCGTCCTCATGGACAACGAGCAGGTCGGCACCGCCGCGATCGAGCACATCGCGTCCCTCGGCATCCGGCGGGCGTACTTCCTGTCGATCCCCGACATCGTCCAGCCCGTCGTCGAGCGCCGTCGGGGGCTGCGCGCCGCGGCGGCCGCCCTCAGCGTCTCCGTGACCGAGATCGAGGTGTCCGGGCTGATGGCGTCGGACGGCGCGGCGGCCCTGTCGGCGCTGCTTCCGGAGCTGGGCGGCGAGCGGGTCGCGATCCTGTGCGTGAACGACAAGACCGCCATCGGCGCGCTCCAGGTGCTGCGCGAACACCCGCGGCTCCGGATTCCCGAGGATGTCGCCGTCGTCGGCATGGACGGCGACCACCGCAACGACGGCAACGATTGGATGTCGCTGACCTCGATCGTGCTGCCGGGGTATCAGATGGGGGCCGAAGGCGTCCGTCTGCTGGACGCCGAGGCCCAGGCCGGTCACGCGCACGAACGCGTGGTGCTCCCGATCAGCATCCGCGTCGGAGCCAGTACGGTCCGGCCGTCGTGAACGGACCAGGCGCTTCGAACTCCTGCAGGTCGGATGCCGCGACCTGAACGCGCCGCGTGATCACGCGGATGCCGTCGGGTCGGGCGCCGGACGTGCCGGAGTTCGGAACGCTCCGGCTCAGCGCGTTTCGCGCAGCCCCACGCGCACGAGGTGCTCGTTCACGAAACGGCCGTCGGGGTCGAGGCGCTCGAAGACCGCCCTGGCGTCGGCGAGGCGCGGGACGACCCGCTCGATCTGCGCCCGCTCGAGCAGATGGCGCTTGCCCCAGTGCGGTCGGGCGCCGAACGGCGCCAGCGCCGGCTCGATGACCCGCAGCGCCTCGGTCACCTCATCCGGATGATTCTCCCACGTGAAGTGGATGATGAACGCGTCGCGCTCGTAGGCGCCGCTGAGCCAGAGGTCGTCCCGCGCCGCGGTGCGAAGCTCGGTCCAGATGAGGTGCTCGGCGAAGGGCGCGATGACGTCGCGGACAGCGCGCAGCGCCGCGACCGCGTCGGAGCGGTCGATGAAGTACTCGGACTGGATCTCGTCGCCGCGCGACGGCTCCGCGTCGGCGCGGAAGTGCGGCAGCCGCTCGTACCAGGGACCGGCTTCGCCGATGAGCGTGACATTGTCGCCCAGGCCCAGCGGCTCGAGCGTCGTGGAGAGCCGGCCGCCGAGAAGCTCCGCGGGGACGGATGCCGCGGCATCCGTCGCGCGTCGCTTGACCCAGACCCAGCCGAGGTCCTCGCCCCAGCGGGTGAAGACCGACACGCTGTCGCCGGCGGACGTGACGGCGTCGATGTCGCCGAGGAGCGTGTCCCAGCTGACTCCGGCGTACAGATCCTGGCGGACGAGATAGGTGGGTTGGATGTCGAGGGTGAGCTCGGTCAGGATGCCGAAGGCACCGACGCCGACGGCGACGGCTGCGAAGTCGGGGTCGCCGCGCCGGATCTCGTGGACGTCGCCCGCCGCATCCAGGAAGCGCACGCCCGCGATCGCGCTCGAGAGCACGCCGTTGCCGTCGCCGGAGCCGTGGGTTCCGGTCGAGGTGGCACCGCCCACGCTGATGTGGGGCAGCGAGCCGGTGTTGTGCAGCGCCCAGCCGGCTTCGTGCAGCTGGCGGGCGAGCACTCCGTACCGGGTTCCGGCGGTGATGCGGACGGTGCGGCTCTCGGCGTCGATGACCGCCGGCGCGTCGAAGCCGGACATCTCGATGAGAGTGCCGGAGGTGTCGGGGAGGTCCGTGAACGAGTGGCGAGTGCCGAGGGCGTGGACCGGGCCGGATCCGGCGAGGGCGGCGCGCAGCTCCTCCTCGGTGGAGACGGCGATGCGCCGCGGCGCCCGGTACTCGTACGTGCCTGCCCAGTTGCCCGCCATCACGGTCCTTCCCGATGAATTCGTCCTCGTCGAGACTATCGGCGAATTGGTCAACCGGTTACAGTCGGAGAGTGGTGTCGACGACGAACTCGTGGTGGCGGACGGATGCGATGGTGTGGGGCGCTCACGGCTGGAGCATCGAACTGCGCGGCGACGAGCTCGCCGAGATCCGGTACGACGGCCGGATGCTCCTGCGGGCGGTGCGCGCGGCCGTGCGCGACCGCGGTTGGCTGACCGTGCCCGTACGGGTGCTCTCGACCGACGCGGAGTCGGAGGCGCTGACGCTGCAGCTGCGACATGAGGGGCTCGGCGCACGGATCGACTCGACTCTTCGGGTGCACGCGCTGGCCGGCGAGCTCACGATCTCGTGGGAGGCGCTGAACGCCGAGGTCTTCCACACCTGCCGGACCGGGCTCGTGGTGCTGCACCCCGCGTCGGATGCGGGCAGGCCGGTGGATGTCGGGCATGCGGACGGGTCGGTGGAGCGCTCGGCGTTTCCCCGGAGCATCCGACCGCACCAGCCGATCATGGACATCCGCGCGCTGCGCGTGGACGATCTCTTCGAGGTGGAGTTCGCGGGCGACGTGTTCGAGATGGAGGATCAGCGCAACTGGACGGATGCCTCCTTCAAGACGTACAGCCGGCCGCTGGGCCTGCCCTACCCGTACCTTCTGGATGCCGGCGAGCGCGTCGAGCAGTCCCTCACGCTCCGCCTCCTCGGCTCTGCCGCGGAGGCGGCGGAATCCGACAGTGCCCTTCCCGAGGTGGTCACGCTGTCGGAGGGCGGCGTGTTCCCCGAGGTCGGGGTCGAGGCGTCGACCTCCCCGGACCCCGTGCCGCCCTCCGACGCCGGTGCCTTCCGGGTCGTCGAGCTGAACCTGACCACGCCGAACTGGTCAGCGGCCCTCGATCGCGCGGCCGCCGACCGCGTCCCCCTCGACGTGCGGCTGGTGACGGACGGCGAGGAGCGCACGCTCCTCGATGCGGTGCGCGCTCTCGCAGATGTCGCAGAGCATCCCGGGGTCGCGCGCCTCACGGCCTTCGACGCGGCCGAGCACGTGAGCGACGCGGGGACCGTCGCGGCTCTGCGCGCGGCACTGTCGGCCGCGGGGCTCTCCGTGCCGGTGCTGGCGGGGGCCCGTTCGCACTTCACCGAGCTCAATCGCGAGCAGGCGCGCATCGCGCGGGACGTGGACGGCGTGGTCGTGAACACGACACCGCTGTTCCACACGCTCGACACCGAGCAGCTGCTCGAGGCCGTGGCGATGCAGCGACTGGTCGCGGAGCAGTCGGTCGCGATCGCAGACGGGCTGCCGGTGCACATCGGCCCCGTGTCGTTGCGTCCGCGGTTCAACAACGTGGCGACGACGGCCGAGCCGGCGCCGACGCGGGCGGATCTGTCCGAGGGATACGGGGCCGAGTTCACCGGCGCTTCGGATGCTCGGCAGACCGCCCCCGAGCTCGGTGCGTGGGTGATCGCCAGTGCCGCGGCCCTCGCCGTGTCGGGGGTCGCGTCCGTGTCGTGGTTCGAGACCTGGGGGCCGCGAGGGTTGAAGTCGACTGCCGGGCGGACAGCCGCAGCGGAAGCTGTCGACGCCCTGATCGCCCTGCGGGGCGGGCAGCTGCTCACCGGCGCGAGTCCGGACGGTCTGATCTGGGCGATCGGGTCGCGGACGGATACCGGAGACACGGTTCTGGTCGCCAACCTGGACCGCGTCGCACGGCGGGTCATGGTTCCCGGCGTCGGCGAACTCTCGATCGATGCCGGGGAGTGGGTGCGCGTCTCGACCGGCGATCGCTCGGCCGCCCGCTGACCCACCCTCCGCTCGTTGAGCGAGCGGAGCGAGTCGAAACGAAGCCCGCGACAAGAGGCGTTTCGACTCGGTCGGCTGACACCGGCCTCGCTCAACGAACGGGGAAGGGAAGCCCCGCGGCGCGGACGCCCCTCCACGCCGTTCGTTGAGCGAGCGCA
>NZ_JAHZUT010000013.1:0-106920 GCF_022788845.1 Microbacterium sp. CIAB417
TGCACCGGCGTTGATCTGAAGCTTGATCAGGCCGGTCACCTTCTTCTTCGGTGCCATTCTTCTTTCCTTTCATCGAGCGGATGCCGGATGCATCGGCTCTCCCGCATCCCGTCGAGGGAAGCGGTTGTCGCTGCGCGCCGGAGCGGCACGCAAACCACAACACTCTACCGCATCACCGGGCGTGTCGGCGGACGGGCGAGCGCGGTCATCCACAGGCGCCCCGTCCACGGGACGCCGCATCCGTCACCCCCCGCGCACCCGGTCCCGACACACCTCCGTGTCTCACTTGTTCACCCGAAACGCATCCCAGACGTGCACAAGTGAGACACCGAGACACACACCTCGCCCTGACGGGCCTCCGTGTCTCACCCGTTCACCCGAATCTCGTCCCAAACGTGGATAAGTGAGACACCGAGCGGGGATGCGCGCCCTGCGGTGCACGATGCGCGCCGCGAAACGGCGAACGCCCCGCCGGCTGGGCCGGGCGGGGCGTTCGAGGAATCCGTGCGTCAGATCATCTTCGAGACCTGGTCGAACGACAGCTCGACCGGGGTCTCGCGCTCGAAGAGCGAGACGAGGACCGTGAGCTTGCCGCTCTCGGGCTTGATCTCGCTGATCGAGCCGGGAAGACCCGCGAACGAGCCCTCCTTGATCGTGATCGTCTCGCCGATCTCGTAGTCGACCTCTGCCGCGATGACGCGGGCGGCCGCCGGGGCGGAGCTGCCGCCGCCGGACTTGGCCGGAGCGACGTCCTTGATCTCGACGAGGCTCTTGAGCATGTTGAACGCCTCTTCGAAGCGCAGCGGCGTCGGGTTGTGGGCGTTGCCGACGAAGCCGGTGACACCGGGCGTGTGACGAACGACCGACCAGGTGTCCTCGTTGAGCTCCATGCGCACGAGCACGTAGCCCGGGATGCGCACGCGGGTGACCATCTTGCGCTGGCCGTTCTTGATCTCGACGACGTCCTCCATCGGGACCTCGACCTGATAGATGTCGTCCTCGACCTCGAGCGTCGACTTACGCTGCTCGATGTTGGCCTTCACCTTGCGCTCGAAGCCGGCGTAGGAGTGGATGACGTACCACTTGCCCTCGAGCGAGCGCAGCTCCTGGCGGAACGCCTCGTAAGGATCGGCGTCCGCGTCGACCTCTTCTTCGACCTCGTCCACCGCAGCGGCCGCGTCGTCGATCTCCGCCACGAACTCGGGGTCGAGCACGGGAGCGTCGGGCTCACCGTTGATGTCGGGTCCGTCGTAGGGCGTCACTTCGTCGGCCTCCTCGGCTGCGCGCTCTGCTTCTTCTTCGGCGAGCGACTCGGTCAGCACCTCGGCGGCCGCCTCCGCCTCGGCGGCTTCGTCGATCTCGAGAGCGTCGTTCACGATCGCGTCGGCCTCGGGGTCTTCCACGTCGGCATCCGCGTCGTAGCCCGTGTCGGAGTCCTCGTCCTCGTCGTCACCCTCGATGTGCAGCGCGACGTGCTCGGCGGCCTCGACGGAGCGCTCCTCGGCGGCGAGGGTGTTGCCCTCCTGCGCCTCGTCGTCCTCGCTGGACTGCTCGGCGGCGGTCGCCCAATCGGCGTCGTCGGTGTATTTCTCAGACACTTACGTACTCTCTCGTTCTGGTCTGCGGGTGGCGACACCCGCGCCTCGCGATGTCAGGCTCCGGGAACTCCGAAGACGACTGTCGTCAGCCAGACGAACACGACATCAAGTCCGTAGACGACCGCCATCATCACGATGACGAAGCCCAGGACGACGCCGGTGAACTTCACCAGCTCCTTGCGCGTCGGGGTGACGACCTTGCGAAGCTCGGCGAAGACCTGGCGGATGAAGATGACGATGCGCAGGAAGAAGTTGGGCTTCTTCTCGCGCACGGCACCGCCAGCGGCGATGACCTCGCCCTTCGGCTCGTCCTGGACCATGCACCCACCTGAATCGCTTACGTCGTGCCAGCATGCGCTGGCGCGCAGGGCGGACAGGAATCGAACCTGCAACCTGCGGTTTTGGAGACCGCTGCTCTGCCAATTGAGCTACCGCCCTAGAGACCCGGAGGTCTCGCGCCCGCACTCCTGCCGTGACCTGATCCAAAGGGATGTGTCGTCCCGATGACGGGCACGGCGAAAGAATGCAGACTTCAACTGCACGCTCAAGTGTACGGCATGGCACACGGGGGCGCGAACGCGCTCACGCTGGAAGGCACGGCGAGAAGACCGCGATCACCACCGCGGGACCCTCCGCCGCCAGGGTCACGGTGACGCCGTCCTCCGAGATCCAGCCCCGGCTTTCGGCGCCCGGATCGGCGTCGGCGAGCGCTCGCCACACGTCGGGATCCAGGCTCTCGCCGAGATCGTCGCGCACCCCGGCCGCCTGCGAGACGTCGGCGGCGACGGCGAGCACTCCGGTCGCCGTGAGCATGACCTGCTCGGTGTCGGCGGGCCGGGAGCACGCCCGCGTGCGCGGCTCGGCGGTCTCGAGAGTGCGCAGCACCTGGGGATCCACCGCCGATGCCTGAGCGACGAGATCGTCGAACACCTCGTTCATCCGGCGATCCGCCGCATCCGCATCCACCGACGAGCACGCCGTCAGCGCGAGCACGGCCGACAACGACGCGGCTGCCAGGCCGGAACGCGCCCTCACGGTCGCACCACCTCGAGCACCTCGTAGTCTGTCGCGACGGGTTCCGTGACCTGGACGCCGAGCGATGCGAGATGGTCAAGCAGCCAGCCGTCGTACCAGCCGTCGATGTCGCACGGCGAGGAGGTGTCGACGTAGTCGGATGCCGGGATGCCGTAGACGTACACGGCACGACAGCTCGCGTCCGCCTCCAGCTCCGGGCCGTACTGGTCGTCGGTGACACCTGCCCGATCGGCTGCGAGGAAGGCAGGATAGTAGTTCTGGTACTGGTACCAGTGCATGGCCTCGTGCACGAACACGGCCCACACGGACGATTCCATGCCCGGATCCCACGCGAGGAACAACCAGCTCGGATACCGAGTGGAGTAGCAGCCGCCGACGACGATCTCGTACCCGGTGCGCTCGGAGAGGTGGTAGCCGCAGTTCTCGTCCCCGGCATCGAACGCGACCTGAACACGGTCCGCGCCGATCGACGAGAGGAACGCGCGCCCGTCGGGATCCGGGCCGGGAATCGCTGTCCCTCCGGGGTTGGGCACGGCCAGCAGCGGCGAGTCGGTCCCGGTCTTCCACTCCTCGACCTGCGCGTGCTCGTCGTCCCAGGCGCGACGATCGCTCTCGTAGTCGGCCGTCGCCTGCTCGGTGGCGGCGACCTTCTCTGACGCGGCGGCAAACGCATCGGCGACCGCCGACTCCTGCTCGGGGCTCATCACCCGCGAAGCGAGCAGTCGCTCGCGCTGCTGCCAGATAAGCCACGCGCCGCCCGTGCCGGCGGCGAGCAGAAGGATGAGGATGAGGCCCAGTGAGAGGCCGATGATCCAGCCCGCCCCGCGATGGCGGCGTCGCGGCGCGGCAGCCGGCGGCCCCGCAGCCGGCGCCGGATCCAGCGTCACGCCATCGCCCCTTCGGCGGGATCGGCACTGCGCCGCTCGAAGGCGCGTCCGGTGGTGACCGACGGCGTGATGCGCACGAGGACGTCCTTGACGGTGGGCGCCCAGGGTGCCGAGGCGAGGGACTCGAGGGCCGCGATCTCGTCGGAGTGGTCGACGGCCGCCGCCGTCCCGCGCACGACGACGCTCCAGGCATCGCGCTCGCTGTGGTCGTCGACCTCGAACAGCACCTCGTCGCGGGCGGTGAGCTCGAGCAGCTTCGTGCCGGGCGCGGTGCGGAACAGGATGCTGCGGCCGTCGAGCGCGTAGCCGACGGGGAACACGTCGATGCGCTCGCCGATGCTGGTCACCAGGCGACCGACCTCCTGTGTCGCGAGCAGGCGCCACATGGCCTCCTCGTCCAGCACCCGTACCCCGTCGGTCTGCGTCGTGTCGCTCATGACCCCATCCTGGCCCACCCGGGCCAGGGGCGCACGGGATCGTTCTCTCCCCAGGCGCTCAGGTCCGCTCGCGCTCCCGCAGTACGCTGAATCGGTCGCCGCCCACCACCCGATGGGCGGCGCTGCGACGAGGTTCGAGGAGCGACGGTGAACGAGGTGCCGGCCCCCCAGCAGTTCCAGGTCGACCTACGCGGGGTGATCGATCTTCTCAGTCGGCACATCTACTCGAGCCCCCGCGTCTTCCTCCGCGAGCTCCTGCAGAATGCGGTGGACGCCATCGCCGCACGTCGCGCGCTGGATGGCGGCGGCGGCCGCATCCGCATCACCCCGGCCGGCGTCGAAGCCCCCGAGTTCATCATCCGCGACGACGGCATCGGCCTCACCGAGAGCGAGGTCGCCGATCTGCTGGCGACCGTGGGGCGCAGCTCCAAGCGCGACATCTTCGACCTTCCGCGCAGCGACTTCCTCGGCCAGTTCGGCATCGGGATGCTGTCGTGCTTCATGGTGTGCGACACGATCGTGATCCGCTCGCGGAGCGCCGCCGGAGGTCCTGCCGTCGAGTGGGTCGGACGCTCGGACGGAACCTTCGCCGTGCAGCCGTGCGACGACGACATCCCGGTCGGAACCAGCGTGCACCTCACCCCGCGCAGCGACAGTGCATCTCTGCTCACGGGTGCGACGGTGCTGGAGCTGGCCGAGACGTTCGGCCGCTACCTGCCGGTGACGGTCGTGGTGGATCTGCCCGGCGGCGGTGAGACCACCGTGACCGAGCCCGCCCCCTTCCTCGACGGCGACCTCGAGACCCGACTCGCGTACGGGCGCGAGCTCATCGGCGTCGAGCCGCTGGACGCGATCGAGCTGACGGTCGCCGCCACGCAGACCCGCGGCGTCGCCTACGTGCTGCCCTTCGCGCCGCCGCCCTCGGCGCGCCAGAGCACACGCGTGTACCTGCGTCGGATGCTGTTGGCCGAGCGCGCCGACGATCTGCTGCCCGACTGGGCGTTCTTCGCGCGCGCGGTCATCGACTCGGGCGGGCTGCATCCGACCGCGAGCCGGGAGGCGCTCGTCGACGACGACGCGCTCGAGCAGACCCGCGGCGAGATCGGTGACGCGATCCGGCGCTGGATCCTGGAGCTGGCGTTGCGCGAGCCCGCGCGGCTCGCGCAGTTCGTCGCCGTCCACGAGGTCGCTCTGAAGTCCCTCGTGCGCCACGACGACGAGCTGGCCCGCTTCATCGTGCGCTGGCTGTCGGTGGAGACGACCGCGGGGCGCGTGCGGATCGAGGAGCTCGTGCGCCGCTCGCCCGAGGTCCGCTACGCCGAGACCGTCGACGAGTTCCGCCAGCTCGCGAGCATCGTGCCGCCGGGCACGCTGCTGGTCGACGGCGGTTACCTCTACGACGCCGAGCTCATCCGGCTTCTGCCCGAGATCTTCCCCGAGGTCTCCGTGGAGCGCGTCGAGGTCGGCGCCGAGATGGACCGGCTCGATCTCCCTCCCCTCGACGACCGCAATGCAGCCCTCGAGCTCGAACGACGCGCCCGCACGGCTCTCGGCGACATCGACGTCTCGGTGCGTTCGTTCGAACGCCGGGAGCTGCCCGGCCTGTTCGTCGCGGACCCGCAGGCCCTCCGGGCGCTCGACCGGGGACGCGCTCGCGGCGCCGCCGGCGCACTGTGGTCGGGAGTGCTCGACCGCGCGGAGAAGGCCGTCACCGGCGCCGACGCGGATGCGGCACCGCCCGCCGCGAGGCTGTGCCTGAACTGGGGCAACCCGACCGTCCGCGCCCTCGCGGCGGCGGGCGACACCCCGGTCTTCGACAGCGGCATCCGACTGCTGCACGTGCAGTCGTTGCTCGCCGGCCATCATCCGCTCAGCCCGCGCGACCGCGCCATGATGAGCACCTCGCTCGCGGAGCTGCTCGAGAGAGCGCTCGCCGCCGCCCCCGACCCGGAAGGAGCATCATGACCGGTTACGCGACCCGCATCCGATCGCTGTTCGACGAGATCGACCGCACGCCCTGGGGACCGGCCGAGAGGTCACTGGTCGCAGAGGCGGTCGCGCTGGCGCAGGAAAGCGGTGACGAGCGCCTGGAGTACGAGGCGCGGATGCGGCAGACCGCCAGCGCCAACATGGGCGGCGACACGGATCTGATGCTCACCTCGTTCGCGTGGTGCCTGGGTCATCACGACGCAGACCCCGAGCGCTTCCCCGCCGAGCTGGAGCCCGCGGGCGACCTCATGTGGCACTACAAGTGGATGGCGGGAGCCCTCCGTGGCTCGCCCGAGTTCTCGTCCGAGCAGATCACCGCCGTGCTCGATGACATGCAGACCCATTACGAACGCGCCGGTCACGGCATGAGCGGCGTGCTGATGGCGCGCTTCGAGGACGCGTGGTCGGCGGGACGCCTCGACGAGGCGGCCGAGCTTCGGCGTCGACTCGAGGCCACGCCCCGCGACGAGTACAGCCACTGCGACGCCTGCACGCGCAGCCAGTTCGCCGGGTTCTTCGCGGAGACCGGCGATGAGGCGGAGGCGATCCGCCTGGTCGAGGAGCTCGTGGAGGGCGGCTTCACGTGCGGCGAGGAGCCCGAGCACGCCCTCGCACGCTCCCTCCTCCCCTACCTGCACGCCGGCCGGCCGGATGAGGCGCGCACCGCGCATCTGCGCAGCTATCGCCTCGCGAAGGACAACGCCGACAACCTCTCCATCGTCGCGAAGAACATCGTCTTCTGCGCCGTGACTGGCAACGAGGCGCGCGCGCTCGCCCTCGTCGAGCGCCACCTGCCCTGGCTCACCCACGACGGGCTCAACGCCAGCGCGCACCTGGAGGCCCTTGCGGCCTTCGCCGTCGCGCTGGATGCGGTCGCCGCCGCCGGTCACCCCGACGCCGCCGTGCGCGGCTCCGACGCCGAGGCGCTCGTCCCCCTGATCGGCGCGCACGACGGCGTCTGGCCCGCCGCCGAGCTCGCCGCGCGGATGTGGGCGGCCGCCGAGAGCATCGCCCAGGCCTTCGACGCCCGCAACGGCACCGACGCCCAGACCGCCTGGCTCGCCGGCCAGCGCGCCGTCGGCGCCGAGCGCTACGAGGTGCCGATCAGCTCCCACGACTTCGCGGCCCGGTCCACCGCCTCCGTGCCCCGGACCCCCGCGGAGCGCGTCGAGCGCGCACTCGCCCTGGATCAGCTCGGCTCGATCGCCGCACTCGAGGCGATCATCGACGCCCTCGACGATGCCGATGCCGAGCAGCGCGTGGCGCTCACGCACGGACAGCTCGGAATCCTCGTGGCCCTGGCTCGCCTCGAAGAAGCGCAGGCCGCGCTGCCCGCACGCATCGAGGCTCTGCGCCAGGCCGGCCGCACCGCGCAGGCGGAGCTCGAGGAGCGCCTCGGGCTGCTGCTGTTCGGGGCCGATGCGGAGGGCGCCGCCGAGACGCTGCAGCGGACGCTGGACGAGCTCCACGACGCACCCGCGGGCCTGCGCGCCGACGTCATCGCGACGCTCGCGTTCCTTCGATTGAAGGACCAGGCGGCGACCGAACCGGACGAGCGGCGACGCACCGCCGAGCTGTTCAGTCAGGCTGCGGCGCTGTTCGCCGAGGCCGGCGAGCCCGGATTCGCCTACTCGCAGCGCTGGCTGCAGGCCGACATGACGGCGGCCTCGGGCGACCTCGATGCGGCCGTGGAACTCCTCGACGCGCTCGTCGCGCAGGAGGGCATCAGCGACGCACGCCGCGCACGGGCCCTGCTGCTGCGCGCCCGCACGCGCGGCGGGCGAGGCGAGTACGCCCAGGGCGCCGCGGACGCCGACGAGGCGACCCGCATCCACCTTCAGCTCGGCGCGGACGACGCTCTGGTCAGCAACGTGTTCTTCCTCGCGGGTGCGCTGCACGAGGATGCGGGCGCGATGGGCGAGGCGGTGTCGCGCTACCGTGTCGCCGCCGAACGCCGTGAGGCCACGGGCGCCGCGGCGACAGACCTGCGCTTCCGTCTCGGCCGCGCCCTCCTGGGCGCCGGACTCGGCGAGGAGGCCATCGAGGTGCTCGACCAGGTTCTCCAGGAGGAGACGGCAGCGGAGGAGCCGGCCGGCTCCCGCGCGATCACCGTCGGGCTGCTCACTCGCGCCTTCGAGCAGGCCGGCCAGTTCGGCAATGCTCTCGGCGGCTGGGAGTTCGCCGCCCAGCTGCACGAGGAGGCGGAAGAGCCCGCGGCGCGCGCCTACGCCCTCAAGGAGCACGGACGGCTGCTCGGCCGGTTCGGCGAGATCGACGACGCGATCGATTCGCTGACCCAGGCTGTGGAACTCGTTCGGGGCGACGAAGAACAGGTGGGGCTGCTGGCCGACGGGCTCCACACGCTCGCGCAGGCGCACCAGCAGCGCGGAGACCTCGAGAAGGTCTTCGCCCTGCTGGACGAGGCCGTCGAGCTCGGCCGCGCACACGAGGCGGCATGGTTCGTCGCCGACGTGCTCGACACGCGCGCACGCGCTCTCGCCGCCGCGGAGCGCACCGACGAGGCCGTGGCCACGGCCCTGCAGGCGGCCGACGGCTTCGTCCAGGCCGGCGACGCGACAGCCGCCGGCCGTTCGGAGTTCGTCGCGGCGCGCATCCTGGTGGGCGCCCAGCGTCCCGCGGATGCGGTCGCGCTCTACCGCGCAGCGCTCGAGCACGCCGGCGACGACGAGGCGCTGCGGCAGACCGCCGCGCTCGAGCTCGGCGACGTGCTGGAGAGCCTCGGCCGACCGGCCGAAGCGGCCGAGATCCGCGCGACCCTCCCCACGTGACGAAGGTGGGGGCGAGATGCTCGCCCCCACCTTCGTCCCCGCTCAGTCGGCGATGCGGATGAGCTTCTTGTTGACGAACTCGTCCGCCGCCAGCAGGCCCATCTCGCGGCCCGTGCCGGAGCGCTTGACGCCGCCGAAGGGAAGCTCCGGAGAATCGGCCAGCACGCAGTTGACGTAGACCATGCCGGCCTCGATCCGATCCGCCACGCGCTCGGCCTGTGCGGGATCGGTCGTGTACACGTACGAGCCGAGCCCGAAGCTCGTGTCGTTCGCCACGCGCACCGCGTCCTCCTCGTCCTGGACGCGGTAGACGACGCCGGCGGGCCCGAAGAGCTCCTCGCGATACACGTCCATCTCGGGCGTGACATCTGTGAGCACCGTGGGCGCGTAGAACGCGCCGTCACGCGTGCCGCCGGTCACCAGCCGAGCGCCCTGCGCGACGGCCGTGTCGACCTGCGCCTCCAGCCGCTCGGCGGCGGCGAGAGACGAGAGGGGGCCGAGCAGGGTCTCCTCGGCGAAGGGGTCGCCCACGGGAGTCTCGGCCATCGCGGCGGTGAACTTCTCGAGGAAGGCGTCGTACAGTTCATCGACCACGATGAAGCGCTTGGGTGCGTTGCAGGACTGCCCGTTGTTGTCCATACGCGCCTCGACGGCGGCGGCGACCGTGGCATCCAGGTCGGGCGTGGAGAGCACGATGAACGGATCCGATCCGCCGAGCTCCAGCGCGACCTTCTTGAGGTTGCGACCGGCGATCTCCGCGACGGCGGCGCCGGCGCGCTCCGACCCGGTGACCGACACCCCCTGCACCCGCGGATCGGCGATGATCGCGGCCGCCTGCTCGTTGCTCGCGTAGAGGTTCAGGTACGCGCCCTCCGGCAGACCCGCATCCCGGTAGATCGCCTCGATCGCTGCGGACGACTCCGGGCACTGCGGCGCGTGCTTGAGCAGGATGGTGTTTCCCAGCACCAGGTTCGGCGCCGCGAAGCGGGCGACCTGGTAGTACGGGAAGTTCCACGGCATGATGCCCAGGAGCACCCCGAGCGGCGTCGGGCGGATGACGGCGGACCCCTCGCCGAGGATGTCGATCGGGCGGTCCGCGGTGATCTGCTCGGCGTGGTCGGCGTAGAACTCGGTGATGTCGGCGGCGAAATCGACCTCACCCAGGGCTGCGACCAGGGGCTTTCCCATCTCGCGCACCGCGATGGCGGCCAGCTCGTCACGGCGTTCCCGGTGCAGCTCGGCGGCGCGCCGCACGAGCGCGGCGCGTTCGGCCACCGGCATCTCGCGCCACCGCCGGTAGGCACTCTCGGATGCGGTGAGCTTCTGCTCGACGTCGGCGTCGCTGAGGGCGGGGTAGGTGGCCAGCTGCTCACCGGTGGCCGGGTTCACGACCGCGTATTCGCTGCTCATTCGTCCTCCTTGGTTGTGGTCACAGTCTGCCGTCACCGCCGGCGGCGGCGCAGGCTCTCGGGCGCGTCCAGGCTCAGCGTGCGCCCACGGAAGAAGTCGGGGCGCTTGACCGCCTGCCAGATCATGATCACGACGCCCAGCAGGATGACCGTCACCCCCAGCACGAACACGAGTCCGAGACCGAAGATCTGCGAGCCCGAGCCGTAATCGGGATCCATGGAGTCGACCAGGGTCGTCACGAACAGCACCGCGAGGATGGCTCCGCCCACGAGCGGGAAGAGGAACGTGAACACGAAGGCGCGCACCGAGTCGAACCATTGCTTGCGGAAGTACCAGACGCAGGCGAAGGCCGTGAGCCCGTAGTAGAAGCAGATCATCATGCCGAGGGCGGTGATGGTGTCCCACAGGACGTTCTCGCTGACGAAGCGCATGACGGCGTAGAACACCGATGCGACGACGGAGGCGACGATCGTCGCGAAGCCCGGGGTGAAGAAGCGGGGGCTCACCTTTGCGAAGCGCTCCGGCAGGGCCCCGTAGTGCCCCATGGCCAGCAGCGTGCGCGCCGGCGACACGAACGTCGACTGCAGCGACGAGGCGGAGCTGGTGAGCACGGCAAGCGACACGAGGGCCGCGAGCGGGCCCAGCACCGGCCCTGACAGGTGGAAGAACACGTTGTCCTGGATGTCGGGGTTGCCGAGCCCGAACTCGCCCGTGCCGACGCCGGCGAACATGATGAGCGAGACCGCGAGCAGCAGGTACAGCGCGACGATCACGAGCACCGTGATGGTCGCCGCGCGACCCGGCGTCTTGTCGGGATCCTTGGTCTCCTCGTTCATGGTGAGGGTGACGTCCCACCCCCAGAAGATGAAGATCGACAGGGAGAGACCCGCGGCGAAGGAGCTGAACGACGAGACGGCGAACGGGTCGAACCATGACCAGTCGAACGGTGTCGCGTCGAAGCCATTGCCGTTGATCGTCTCGATGATCGCCGCGACCGCGAACACGACCAGGACCACCACCTGAAACCCGACCAGCACGTACTGCAGCTTCTGCGTCGTCTGCATATCGCGGTACGAGACGAAGGTGGCCGCCGCCATGAACGCGAGGCACACGAGGACGTTGACTCCCGGCTGCGCCGCGATGTCGGCGATCGAGGGGTTCTGGGTGACCTGGGCGATCAGCAGGAACAGGAAGTCGACGGCGATTCCGGCGAGGTTGGAGAGCACGAGGATGGTGGCGGCCACCAGCCCCCACCCGGCCATCCAGCCGATCCAGGGGCCGAAGGCGCGCGTGGCCCAGGTGAACGAGGTGCCGGAGTCGGGCATACGCCGGTTCAGCTCGCGGTAGCCGAACGCCACCAGCAGCATCGGGATGAAGCCGACCAGGATGATCGCCGGCACCTGCACTCCGACCGCGGAGACCGTGGGGCCGAGCGCTGCGGTCAGCGTGTAGGCGGGCGCGATGCAGGAGATGCCGATGACCACGGCACCGATCAGGCCCACCGTTCCCGCGGAGAGCCCCTTCTTGGAGAGTCCGCCGGTCTCGGCCGCGACGGCCTGCGATTCGGGTGCGCTCATCATCGAGCCCCTTCTGCGTTGCGGGTGCGTGGCACCACGATCATGGGAACGGGCAGCACGTGCAGCATCTTCGCCGCCGTCGAGCCCAGGAAGAGCCGCCGCGGCTGCGCGAGTCGGCTCGAGCCGACCATGGCGATCTCGCCGGGGAGCCATTCGATCTGCGAGACCGCATCCTCGATGTCGGCGCCCTGCGCGCTGACGACCTCGGCCACGGATCCTTCGCCCAGCGAGGCGCGCGCCTGGGCGAGCACCTTTTCGGCGTGCGTCGCCTCGGTGAGCCGGATGACGCCGGTGTCGACGCCGGCGGGGAGGTCCACCGTCGCGAGCGACAGCAGCCGCAGGGGCGCGCCCGACGCGGTGGCAAGACCCGCCGCCTCGGCGAGGAGCACGTCACCCCCGGGCCTCGTGCCGATCGCGGCGGTGACCCGCTCGACGCCGACGGATGCGGCGACCTCGCGCGCGCCCTCCGGCGCGAGCACGACCGGCACATCGGAGGAGTGCATGAGTTCGTTGGCGACGGTGCCGAGACGGTGGCGTCCGCGGAGTCCGCCGTTGGCCGCGCCGACGACGATCATCCCGGCGCCGAATTCGGCGGCTGCCGCGATGAGACCCTCGGCGAACGACTCGCCGTAGCGCACGTGACGACCGTGGGCGATGGTCTCCTTCAGCGTCTCGGAGGCCCGCGCCAACCACTGGTGCGCCCGCTCGCGCACGAGCCGGTCGTATCCCGCGTCGGGCGGGGTGATGACGGAGCGTTCGCCCGGCAGGACCATCACGATCTCGAGCACGGACCCGGTCGCGACCGCGAGCCGTGCCCCCAGGGCGAGCGCGTCGGCGCCCGCATCCGTCGCGGTGTAGCCGACGACCACCGGCGCGGCCATCAGCGCAGCTCCTCGAGGATCTCGGATGCGGCACGGTGCCCCATCCGGATCGCTCCGTCGACGTGCTGGTAGCCGGCGCCCGCCATGTCGCTGCAGGCGAGGTGGATGGGCCCGACCGCCGTGCGCAGGTCGGCGCCGTAGCGGTGGAGGCCGCCCAGATCGAAGCTCGCGGCGTACGCACCCCGCGTCCACTCCTCACTGCCCCAGTCGCTCTCGTAGTACACGATCGGGTTCCTGGCCTCGGGGCCGTAGTAGTGCGAGAGCGACTCGAGGATGCGTTCCTTGCGCTCGGCGGCGTCCAGGCGGAACAGATCGTCGGCGTTGCGGTCGGAGACGAATCCGACCAGCGTGCCGCGCTCGTCGCCGTGGTTGGTGTTGTCGTACGCCTCGTGCGAGAGCTCGTAGGGGCTGAACGCCGTGCCGGACAGCCCCTGCTCCCGCCAGAACGGGCGGTCGTAGACGGCGTGCACCTTGATGACGAAGCCCATCGAGATGTGCTGGTGCATCTGCTGCTGCAGCCGCGGTAACGGCGGCACGAAGGAGATGCGGGGGTACAGCACGGGCGCGAGCGCGAGAATGGCGCGGCGTGCGCGGACCGTGACGGATGCGGCTTCTGCCACGACGCCGTCCTGGTCCCAGGTGAGCGAGCGCACCGGCTGCCCCAGGAGGACGTCCTCCCCCAGGCGCTCCGCGAGCAGGAGCGGCACCTGCTGGAGGCCGCCCACGACGCGCTTGTCGAGGATGAAGTCCGCGTCGACGAGGTGCGAGTAGCTGCCGGCGCTGGCAGCCATCAGCAGCGATTGCAGGAGGGAGAAGGCGTGCGTCGGCTTCGTGAGCATCGCCGAGCCGGTGGCGAACGCGAGGTTGCGCACCGCCTCGTCGTCGTCGGTCTGCGAACGCAACCAGCCGTCCCACGAGATGGTGTCCCATTCGGCGGCCTTCGGGTGCGCCCAGGGGCGGTCGGGATCGATCTCGGCGACCATCGCGTCGAGGTCGGCGGTGATGCGTTCGATCTCGGCGGCCGTGGCCGGGGCCACCGGGAAGACGTCTCCCGTGAAGCGGGTCACCGTGCCGTCGGGGCCGACGTAGACGCTGTCTCCCTCGCGGTAGCGCGAGAAGGTGGTCAGGCCCAGCTCTGCGACGGTGTCGATGAGCGCCTGCTGGTCGGGTGAGATCCACTGGCCCCCGATCTCGAGCATCGCGCCCTCGATCGTGTCGGTCCACAGGCGCCCGCCGACGCGATCGCGCGCCTCGAGGACAGCGACCGACAGACCGGCCTTGCGGAGGTCGTTCGCGGCGGTGAGTCCCGCGGCTCCGGCGCCGATGACGACGACGTCTCTCATGATCTCAGTGGTGCTCATCTCACTCCTTCGTGGTGCTCGGGTGTTGCGACTCAGACGGCGGCGAGGGATGCGGCGAGGACGTCCAGTCCCTCACCGAGCAGGCGGTCGTCGATCGACAGGGGCGGCAGGAACCGGATCACGTTGCCGTAGGTGCCGCACGTCAGGAGGATGACGCCGTCGGCGATCGCGGCCTTCGCGACCGCGGCGGCGAGCGCCGCATCCGGAGCCCCCGTGGCCGGGTCGACGAACTCGACCGCCACCATCGCGCCTCGTCCGCGGACGTCGCCGACGCGAGGGTCGGCCTGCTGCAGCTCCTCGAGGCGGGCGGTGAGAAGGGCGCCGATCTCGCGGGCTCGCTCGACGAGGCCCTCGTGCTCGTACGCGTCGATCGCCGCGAGCGCCGCGGCGCACGCGATCGGGTTGCCACCGTAGGTGCCGCCGAGCCCGCCGGCGTGCGAGGCATCCATGATCTCCGCGCGTCCCGTGACCGCGGCGAGCGGCAGTCCGCCCGCGAGGCCCTTGGCGGTCGTGACGAGGTCGGGCACGATGCCGAAGCCGTCGCTCGCGAACATCTCGCCCGTGCGGGCGAAGCCCGTCTGCACCTCGTCCGCGATGAAGACCACGCCGTTCTGGCGGCACCAGTCGACGAGGGCTCCGAGGAACCCATCGGCCGGGACGATGAAACCGCCCTCGCCCTGGATGGGCTCGATGACGAGCGCCGCGAGGTTGTCGGCGCCGACCTGCTTCTCGATCATCGAGATCGCGCGCGCCGCCGCATCCGCTCCGCTCAAACCGTCACGGAAGGGGTAGGACAGCGGGGCGCGGTAGATCTCGCCGGCGAAGGGTCCGAAGCCGCTCTTGTACGGCATCGCCTTCGCGGTGAGTGCCATCGTGAGGTTCGTGCGGCCGTGGTAACCGTGGTCGAACGCGACGACCGCGGGTCTGCCGGTGTACTTGCGGGCGATCTTGACGGCGTTCTCCACGGCCTCGGCGCCGGAGTTGAACAGCGCGGTGCGCTTCTCGTGATCGCCCGGGGTGAGCCGGTTCAGAGCCTCGGCGACGGCCACGTACGAGTCGTAGGGCGAGATCATGAAGCAGGTGTGCGTGAACTGCGCGGCCTGCGCCTGCACGGCCGCCACAACGCCCGGATGCGCATTGCCGACCGAGGTGACGGCGATGCCGGAGCCGAGGTCGATGAGAGAGTTGCCGTCGGCGTCCACGACCACGCCGCCGCCCGCGGCCACCGCCTGGATGGGCACGGTGTGGCCGACCCCCGCAGGAACCGCCGCGGCCTTGCGTGCGAGGAGCTCCTGCGAGCGCGGTCCGGGGATGGCCGTGACGAGGCGCCGCTCCTGCGGCAACGAGGGTCCGCCCAGGGGCGCGGTAGTGACGTCGGCGATGCTCATGGCGGCGAGCGTAGGGCGAACGCAGAGCGCGCTGCACTCGCCTGCCCGTACACGTGCGCGTCCGAGATGCGCCACGATGTACAACATGAGTGCGCCGCCGTCCGACAGCCCCACCCTCGGCTCTCTTCTCGCCCGGCGGGATCTGGATCTGCGCGCGGCGGGCGAGCTCGATGCCGCGACGTTGGCGACGCGGGTGCACGGCGTGCACAGCTCGGACCTCGCCGATCCGACCCCCTTCCTGGCGGAGGGGCTCGTGCTGCTCACGACCGGCACGCAGTTCCTGGGCGCCGACGACGATTCGCCCGACTTCGACGCCTACGTCGCGAGGCTCCGGGGGCGCGGCATCACCGCGCTCGGATTCGGCACCGAGGTGGTGCGCGAGGGCATCCCTCGCGGCTTGGATGCGGCCTGCCGCGCCCACGGGCTGCCGCTGTTCGAGGTGCCCTATCGCACCCCCTTCATCGCCGTCGCCCGCGCCAACGCGCAGGCGATCGCCGCCGAGGAGTACGCGCGGCGCAGTTGGGCGCTCGCCGCGGGGCGCGCGCTCTCGCTGGCGGCGTTGCGTGCGGACGGGCTCGCCGCGACCCTGGACGAGCTCGCGCGGCAGCTGGGCGGCTGGGTCGGCATGTTCGACGCCGCCGGGGCGCTGACGCACGAGCATCCGGCCGCGTCCCTGGATGCGGCCACGCGCGACGACCTCAGCGCCGAGGTGTCCGCGCTTCTTCGCCGCGGCGCGCGGGCGGGATCCTCGCTGCACATCGGTTCCACGCCGTTCCACGTGCAGACCCTCGGACGCGGCGGGCGTCTGCGCGGCGCGATCGCCGTATCGGCCGAGGTGTTCGACCGCGAGGCGCGCGGGGTCGTGACGACGGCCGTCGCGATGGCGGGGCTCGCGCTCGAGCAGCGCCAGACCCTCGCGCAGGCCACGGCCGCGCTCCGGGCCGGCTTGGCGGAGGCGTTGCTGGCCGGCGAGAGCACCCTTGTGCGGCGCGTGTCCAAGCCCCTGTGGGGCCCGCTCGGCACGGGCGCGATCGCGATCGCGCTGACGGATGCCGAGGCCGCCCGTCGCGAGGACGTCCTGCAATGGCTGGAGAGCGCCGTCGCCGCCCGGGGCGGCTCCCTGTTCTTCGGACGCGTCGACGACGGGCTGCTGCTGGCGGCGCCCGTGGGAGACGCCGTGTTCGCCGAACTCGCCGCGAAGCTGGGCGTGCGGGTGGGCGTCTCGGCTCCCGCGACGCTGGACACGGCCCCCGCCGCCCTCTCTCAGGCGCGCGTCGCCCGGGAGCGGGCTTCGGCGGGATCGGTCGCGGCCTTCGCCGAGGTGCGCGGGGGTCTGCTCTCCGTCCTCGACGACGAGCGCATCGGCGCGATCGCCCGCGCGGAGCTGGAGCCGCTGCTGCGCCACGACGCCCAGCACGCGACGGCGCTTGTCGCCACCCTCGACGCGTGGCTCGCCGCGGATACGGCGCACGAGGCCGCCGCTCGGGCGCTCGGGGTGCATCGGCACACCGTGCGAGCTCGTCTCGCCCTCACCGAGCGCGTGCTCGGCGTGGACCTGTCCTCCTTCGCGGTGCGCGCCCAGCTCTGGCTCGCCCTCCGCGCCTTGGACTGACCAGCCGCATCCGCCGAACGAGCACCCGTTCGCCGAGCGAGCACCCCATTGCCTGCTCGCTCGGCGAACGGGTGCTCACTCGGCGGGGTCGGCGAGGTTCTCGGAGAGGATCTCGAGCACCTGAGCCCGGATGCGGGGCGACCGCTCCCCCAGCTCGGCGGCGACGGCATCCACGAGCACCTCGCCGAACACGGCGTGCACCGCCCGTGAGGTGTGCTCGAGCTCGTCGCGGAACGTCGCACCCGCCGGCGCCAACACGAGTGACAGGTCGGCGATCTCGGTCAGTGTCGACGCGACGAACGAGGTGATGAGAAGGACACCGGCACCGGCGGCCTCGGCCGCGCGCGCGGCCCGCACGCTCGCCTCATTGGCCCCCGAACCACTGATCACGAGGCAGATGTCGTCGCCGGTGAGCTGGCGCGCGGAGATCTGCTGCGCGATCGGATCCGCGACGATCTCCGCGGGACGCCCGACCGCGGTCAGCCTCATCGCGAGGTCGCTCGCGAGCGGCGACGACAGACCATTGGCGACGACCAGCACCCGCCGGGCGCCGGCGACGCGCGACACCGCGGCGGCGACCGCATCCTCGGTCAGAAGCCCCGCCGAACCGGCGAGCGCCTGCGCCGCACGGTCCATCGCGGTGCGCATGCGTCCGAGGACGCCCACGCCGTGATCGATCACCGCATCGGGCTGCGCGCCGAGCTCCGCGGCGAGCGCGACCCGCAGCTGGGGGTACCCGCGGTAGCCGAGGCGCTGACACGCCCGCACGACCGAGGACCGCGCGACACCTGCCCGATCGGCGAGCTGCTGCGCCGTGAGCTCCACGACGACCTCGGGCTCCGACACGATCAGATCGGCGATGCGCCGTTCGGTGGGCTGCAGGACGTTGCGCAGCGCCGCGATCCGCGCGGTCGTGGGAGCGTCAGCGGACACGCGCACCCTCCATGATCCTGCGGCGGACCGCACCGCTGATGGCATCGATGGTCATCGTCACCGCGATGACCACGATCAGCAGCATTCCCACCGTCGACCACTCACGGTACTGGGTGTAGGTGGTCAGCATGTCGCCGATTCCGCCCACGCCGATGAGGCCCAGCACGGCGGACGATCGCACGTTGATCTCGAACCGGTAGAGCCAGAACGACAGGAACGCGGGCGTCGCCTGCGGCCACACGCCCCAGCGCAGCACCTGCGCGGTGTTGCCACCGGCAGCGCGCGCCGCCTCGATCGGTCCCTGCGGTACCGCCTCGACCGCCTCGTATCCCCACTTGCCGAGCGTGCCGACGCCGTTGACGGCGAGGGCGAGCGCGCCCGTCAGCGGTGTGAGGCCCGTCATCGACAGGATGATGATGGCGAAGATGATCTCCGGAACCGCGCGGATGACGGAGAACACGAGACGCAGCGCGGAGCGCAACCATGCCGGCCCGAAGCCACGGGAGGCCAGCAGGCTCAGCGGCGTCGCGACGATCACGCCGAGCACGGTGCCGACCCAGGCCATCTCGACGCTGCGCCAGGTCTGCCAGAGAGCCTCGGGCAGCTTCGACCAGTCCGGGGCCGAGAACATGAGCCAGATGTAGCGCACGATCGCGGCGGGCAGCTCCCCCAGCCGCGACCACGTGATGTCGACGGACCAGAAGGCGGCGATGACGATCACCGTCACGGCGACACCGACGACGAGCACGAGGGGTCGACGTGGTCGCTCGGGAAGCGCGAACCCGGGCGCGGTGCGCGCGGGAGACGTGCCGACGGCGCTCACACGAGCCTCCGTCGAACGGCGGCGCTCAGGGCGTCGAGAAGGACGACGAGCACGAGGATCTCCAGGATGATGAGCGAGAGCTGGTCGTAGCGGTAGTACGTGCGCACCGCATCGATCAGCAGGCCCAGCCCGCCGGCGCCCACCAGTCCCAGCACCGACGAGGCGCGAACGTTGAGCTCGAATACGTATAGCGTCTGAGCGACGAAGGCCGGCCAGGTGTCGGGCAGGGCGAGTGCGCGGTTGATCTGCAGCTGGGTGCCGCCGGCGGCGCGGCCGGCCTCGATCGGGCCCGCATCCATCGCGTCGATCGACTCGGAGACGAGCTTGACGATGATCCCGACGTTGAAGAGCACGAGCGCGAGGATGCCGGGAAGAGCGCCGACGCCGACCATGGCCACGAGCACGGCGGCCGACAGCAGGTCGGGGACGGCTCGCACGACGTTCAGCACGGCGCGAACGGCCCCGCGCAGCCACGGATGCGGGTTGGTCGGGCGTGCGGCGAGGAAGCTGAGCGGAAGCGAGATCAGCGCGCCGACGGCGGTGCCGATGACGGCCATCTGCAGGGTCTCGAGCAGCGGCGCGACCGTGCGCGGGAAGAACGACCAGTCGGGCTGGAGCAGTCCCAGAACCTTGCTCGCCCCGTGCTGCCAGTTGCGTGCGATGCCGCTGAGGTCGAAATCGATGCCGATGACGGGCAGGCACATGAACACCGTGACGGCGGCGACGAGGGCCGCGATGACCCAGCCGCGCCACCTGCCGCCGGGTCTGGGCGGCAGTTCCAGCGACGACGCGCTCACGAACCGAGCCGATCCTCGGCCGTGACCGACCGGCCGTAGATCTCCGCGAAGTCGGCATCCGTGGCGTCGGCGGCCGACCCGTCGTAGACCAGCTCGCCGGCCCGCATCCCGATCAGACGCGTGCCGTACTGACGCGCGAGATCGAGCAGGTGAAGGTTCACCAGCACCGTCATGCCGAGCTCGCGGTTGATGCGGCGGAGATCGCCCATCACACCATGCGCCGTGGGCGGATCGAGGCTCGCGACGGGCTCGTCGGCGAGCACGATCCGCGGCTGCTGCGCGAGGGCCCGGGCGATCGCGACGCGCTGCTGCTGACCGCCCGAGAGCGCCGAGGCGCGGTCGTAGACCTTCGCGAGGATGCCGACGCGTTCCAGCGCCTCGTAGGCGAGCTGCTTGTCGTTCGCCGTGTAGGCGCCCAGCAGTGTGCGCCAGGTGGGCGTGTGCGTCAGCCGCCCGACGAGCACGTTGTTCAGAACGCTCGTACGACCGGCGAGGTTGAAGCTCTGGAAGACCATGCCGATGCCGCCGCGCAGGCGCCGCAGCGTGCGCGGGCGAGCACCCGCCAGCTCGATGTCGCCGACCGTGAGCGAGCCGGCCGAGATCGGCACGAGCCCGTTGATCGTGCGGATGAGGGTGGACTTGCCCGACCCGGAGAGCCCGACGACCGCCACCATCTCCCCCGCGGGGATGTCCAGGCTCACACCCCGCAGGCCCATCGTGCCGTTGGGGTAGCGCACCTGGACGTCGCGCAGGCGAATGGGCCAGGAGGCCGGGGCCGCAGCCCCGACCTCCTGGTGGAGAGACGTCGTCACTGCAGACCCAGCTGCTGCGCGGCGCGGGCGACCACGTCGAGCGAGGCGGGGTCGGCGGGAGCGAGCTTGGTGATGGAGTAGATGCTCTGAAGCACCTTCGAGCCTTCGTCGGAGCTCGAGTACTCCTCGAGCGCATCCGTGATCTTCTGCTGCAGCTCCGGCGAGAGGTCGGAGGTGAGGGCGACGCCGTCGTTGGGGATCTCGTCGGTCATCGCGAAGACGACGACCTTCTGACCCACATCCGGGACGTCCTTCTTCACGATCGTGCGTGCGTCCCAGAAGCTGAAGCCGACCTCGGCGTCGCCGTTGTAGACCGCGAGGACGGAGGCGTCGTTGGCGGTGACCGGCAGCTTCTCGATGTCGCTGTCGGTGTTGATGCCGGCCTCCTGCAGCGCCAGCACGGGGTAGATGTAGCCGGCGGGAGAGCCGGGGCCGAGCATCGCGACCTTCGCACCCTTGACCTTGGTGATCGAGTCGAGACCCGCCGGTCCCTTCATCGCGTCGGCGCCGTTGCAGAAGAGCATGCCGTCGCGCTCGACGGGAGTGTCGTCGCAGTACTTGTCGGGGTTGTTCGTCATGAACTGCGCCGGGTAGGTGATGTTGCCGTTGCGCTCGGTCTGGAGGACGACCTTGGCCCCGTACTTGTCGCTCGCCTGCCAGAGCTGCAGCGAGGGCAGGAAGCCGATCTGCGCCTGGCCCGCGCCCATCGCCTCGACGGCGGCCTGGTAGTCCTTCGCGACGACGCCCGTGACCGGGATGCCGAGCTTCTCGGTGAGCATGTCGGTCAGGGGCTTCGCGGTGTCGACGAGGCCGTTCTGGTCCTGGGAGGGAACGAGCGCCAGCACGAGGGAGTCGGGATCGGCCGCGGCACCGCTCGTTGCGGGGTCGGCCGAGCCGGCACAACCGGCGAGCAGCAGGGATGCGGCCGCCACGACGGCGGCTGCGGCGCCGAGGCGCAGGCGGGTGATGTTCATGTGGTGTCCTTCGGATCGGGGTGGTGTGCGGGTCGGTGGGGTCAGGCGACGCGGGCGGCGAGGGCCCAGCGTGCGATGTCGTCGAGGAGGTCGTCCAGGCGCGCGGCGCGATAGGTGGGCCGTGCGTCGGGAGCTGAGGATGCGCCCACGAGCGCCGTCGCGTGGCCGCGGGCGTGGGCGGGGGCGAGGTCGTTGCGCCAGATGTCGCCGACGCTCAGCACGGGTCGGGCGGGGTCGAGCTCGTCGAGGAGGGCGTCCAGGCCCGCGGGCTTCGCCGCATCCGTGACGATCCGGTCGAAGCGCCCCGCGAGCCCCAGCGCGTCGAGTGCCTCGGTCAGGCGCACGTCCGGGGCGTTGGTGAGGAGGATCCGCTCTGCGTCGACCTCGTCGAGCAGTCGCGCGAGGCCCGCGGGTGCGCCGATCGGGGCGGCGGATGTCGCCAGCATCCCGCGGCTCGCCCGGTAGCCGAAGGCGAGGTGCGTCTCGTCGGCGCCGGCGCGCAGGGCGAGGATGCGGACGAGGTCGTAGCCGTCGACGGCGCCCTCCGCGCCCGGGTCGTCGAGTCCCCGCCGCACCTCGGTGACGAAATTCTCCGGCAGACGGCCGGCGGCGGCCACGGATGCGGCGTAGGCCAGCACGGGCCCGTCGCCGAGGGCGACGGTACCGTCGAAGTCGAAGATGAGAACAGGACGTGGCACGGGGCTCCTTCAGGTGGACGCTTCGTCCATGGTGAAGGAGGATTGTGGACGCAATGACCACGCCCGATGAACAGCCGGTTAAATCATCGACCGCGCGCGTGGACGCGGCAGCCCGCCGCGCCTTGGACGACCCCGCCGCAGCACTCGCGCTCCTGCCCGGCGTCGCCGCATCCCTTCGCCGGGACGCCGCGAACGGCCTGTTCGACGCGTGGGACCTCTCCACGGCCATCGACGAGAACACCGGAGAGTCGGTGTTGCCCGAGGCCGTCTTCCAGCACCTGCATGCCGCGGCGGGGCTGGAAGCGACCTGGCCCACGGGCAATGCGGGGCTGCTGCACGTCTACGGCTACCTCTTCTCGCTCGCCGAGACGCCCTACGGACTCAAGCGCGAGCGGTGGCTGGATGCGGGGCTGGCCACCGCCTACGGCGAGCCCACGCTCTTCCACGCCGAGGCACTCGGCGGCGACGCACCCTCCGTCACCCCGCTCGCACGCATCACCGCCGCCGCCCGGGGCCTGCTGGCCGAGCACACGGTGCGCGAGGAGCGCATCGGCCCGGTGCGCGCACGGATCGCCATCGGGCGGCGCGCCGCATCCGGCCCCTTCGCCCTCGCCTACGCGATCGATCGCGGCACGGGCGAGCGCCTCGTGACGACGTTCCCGATCGCCTCCCCCGCCGACACGCTCGCGGCCATCGACGCCGAGCCGCCCCGGCTGCGCTGGAACGCCGCCGAGTGAGCACCCGTTCGTCGAGTGAGCACCCCGTTGCATGCTCGCTCGACAAACGGATGCTCGCTCGGCGAAGCACCCGCACCCGCCTGGCTCAGCTGGGCGCGTGCGCCTCGAGGAACTCGTAGACCTCGGTCGTGTCGACGCCGGGGAAGGCCCCGGTGGGCAGGGTCGCGAGCAGGGTGCGGGGCGTACGGACATTCGGCCAGGAGTTCTCCCGCCAGGCGCTCTCGAGCTCGGCCGGCGCGCGTCGGCAGCACACCTCGACCGAGTGCCGTGAGACCCCGCGGTTGGCGGTGTCGCGCCCCAGGAACCACTTCGTGTCCTCGAAGCGCACGCCAACGCTGATCGAGTGCGCTCCCTCGCTCGAATACTCGACGCGGGCGGTGCACCAGTAGGTGCCGTTACCGGTGTCGGTGTACTGGTAGTACGGGTTGAAGCGGTCGTCGACGTCGAAGACCACACGGCTCGTCCACCGGCGGCAGCACATCTGCCCCTCGATCGCGCCCAGCCGATCCGCCGGGAAGTTCACGTCGTCGTTCTCATACGCCTTCGTGATGGTGCCCGACTCGTGCACCTTGAGGAAGTGCACCGGGATGCCGAGGTGCACCGTGGCGAGGTTCGTGAAGCGGTGCGCGGCGGTCTCGTACGAGACCGAGTACAGATCACGCAGATCCTCGATCGAGATCGCCCGGTCGGCCTTGGCATCGGTGAGCACCGGCACGACGTGGGACTCGGGGACGAGCAGGGCGCCCGTGAGGTAGTTGGTCTCGACCCGCTGGCGCAGGAACTCGGCGTAGCTCGTGGGCTCCCGATGCCCCAGGATGCGGCTCGACAGCGCCTGCAGCACCGCCGTGCGCGCGTCGCCCTTCGCGGCCACCCGGCTCGAGAGGTAGAGGCGGCCATGCTTCAGGTCGGCGACGCTGCGGGTCGTCTGGGGCAGGTCGGGCACGTAGTGCAGCGTGAAGCCCAGGTGCGCGGCGATGTCGCTCGCCGATCGCTGGGTGAGCGGGCCGCCGGGGTGGGCCACCGCATCCAGGATCGCCCGGGCCTCGGTCTCGAGCTCGGCGAAGTAGTTGTTCTGCTCCCGCATGAGATCGCGCAGTTCGACGTTCGCCCGTCGCGCCTCTTCGGGCGTGGCGGAGCGCTCGTCGCGCAGGCGATCGATCTCGCCGTGCAGGGCGAGCATCGCCCGCAGAGCCTCGTCCGGCACCGACTTGCCGATGCGGAACGCGTCGATGCCGAGCGCCTGGAACGTCTGCCCCTTCATCGCCCGCTGCAACGCGATCTCCATCGCGGCGCGTTCGTCGAGCGGCTCGGCCTCCAGCAGCGCGTCGACCGTCGTACCGAGCGCTTTCGCGATCGCGCGCAGGAGTGTGAGCCGGGGCTCGCGCTTGCCGTTCTCGATCATGGACAGCTGGCTGGGCGCACGGTCGACCGCGGCGGCGAGCGCGTCGAGCGTCATGCCCTGCGCCGTGCGCAGCTGGCGGATGCGGCGCCCGATCGTCAGGGCGTCGGCGTCGTCGGTCATCGGATCTTCTTCGATCGTCATGGATCGGGATTGTGGCACAAGAACAGAAGAACGAGCAATCTTCTCCCCGGAAATCTCCGTTTCCGGCCTTGATCTTCACCCACAGTGGTCACACGCCTCGGGACGACGACCGTCCCTTCGATCACAGGAGACCGACATGACCAGCACCGCCCCCTTCGCCCAGGGCCCGCTGCGCGCGGGTGACATGACGCAGACCGCCGCCGAGCTGCAGGAGATCTGGAACACGGATCCCCGCTGGGACGGCGTCGAGCGCACCTACTCGGCCGAGGACGTCATCCGCCTGCGCGGCTCGGTGCGCGAAGAGAACACGCTCGCCCGCCGCGGTGCGGAGAACCTCTGGAACCTCCTGCACACGGAGGACTACATCCGCGCGCTCGGCGCCTACACCGGCGGCCAGGCCGTGCAGCAGGTGCGCGCGGGCCTGAAGGCGATCTACCTGTCGGGCTGGCAGGTCGCCGCCGACGGCAACCTCGCCGGCCAGACCTACCCCGATCAGAGCCTCTACCCGGCGAACTCCGTGCCTGCGGTCGTCCGCCGCATCAACAACGCGCTCATCCGCCAGGACCAGATCGAGCACGCCGAGGGCGAGATCACGCAAGACTGGCTCGCCCCCATCGTCGCCGACGCCGAAGCCGGCTTCGGCGGCCCGCTCAACGCCTACGAGCTCGCGCAGTCGCTCATCTCGGCCGGTGCCGCCGGCATCCACTGGGAGGACCAGCTGGCCAGCGAGAAGAAGTGCGGCCACCTCGGGGGCAAGGTGCTCGTTCCCACGCAGCAGCACATCCGCACCCTCAACGCCGCGCGCCTGGCGGCGGATGTGGCGGGCGTGCCGACGGTCATCATCGCCCGCACCGATGCCCTCGCCGCAGACCTGCTGACGAGCGACGTCGACCCGCGCGACCAGGAGTTCACGACCGGTGAGCGCACGTCCGAGGGCTTCTACCGAGTGCGACCCGGCATCGACGCGGTCATCAGCCGCGGCCTCGCCTTCGCGCCGTACGCCGACCTCATCTGGGTCGAGACCGGTGAGCCCGACATCGAGCTCGCCCGCGCGTTCGCCGCGGCCATCCACGAGCGCTACCCCGGCAAGCTCCTGGCCTACAACTGCTCGCCCAGCTTCAACTGGAAGCGACACCTGACCGACGAGCAGATCGCGACGTTCCAGCAGGACCTCGCGGACCTCGGCTACAAGTTCCAGTTCATCACCCTGGCCGGATTCCACGCCGTCAACTACGCGATGTTCGACCTCGCCGCCGGCTACGCCGAGCGCGCCATGAGCGCCTACGTGGAGCTGCAGGAGGCCGAGTTCGCCGCCGAGGCGCGCGGCTACACCGCCACCCGCCACCAGCGCGAGGCGGGCACCGGCTACTTCGACCACGTCTCAACCGCGCTCAACCCCGACAGCGCGACGTTGGCACTGGCCGGCTCCACCGAGACCGCCCAGTTCCACTGACCCTTCTTCCGTTTCCTCCCCGCCTTCGAAAGGCAGAGCCATGACCCCCACCGCAACGGGCTTCGCGCCCGAAAGCACCCGCATCCGCGGCGACGAACGCCACCCCGGCACCGGCCCGATCGCCACCGGACCCCACACACCGACAATCGAGGTGCGCGGCCCGCTCCGCGCGCGGTACGACGAGATCCTCACCCCCGACGCGCTCGGCTTCCTGGCCGAGCTGCACGACCGCTTCGCCGGGCGCCGGCACGACCGGCTCGCGGACCGGATGCGGCGCCGCTACGAGATCGGCAACGGGCACGACCCCCGCTTCCGCGACGACACGGCCCGCATCCGCGACGATGCGTCCTGGCGCGTCGCCGGCGCCGGCCCCGGTCTCGAGGACCGCCGGGTCGAGATCACCGGTCCGACCGACCCGAAGATGACGATCAACGCCCTCAACTCCGGCGCGAAGGTCTGGCTCGCCGACCAGGAGGATGCGACGAGCCCCACCTGGCGCAACGTGATCGAGGGGCAGTTGTCGCTGTTCGACGCGATCCGCGGGCAGCTCTCGTTCACGAGCGGCGAGGGCAAGCGCTACGAGGTCACCGCCGCCGAGACGCCCACGATCGTGATGCGCCCGCGCGGCTGGCACCTCGTCGAGGAGCACCTCGGGTTCACCGACCGCTCGGGGCGCACGCTCGCCGCATCCGGTTCGCTCGTGGACTTCGGTCTCTACGCGTTCCACAACGCGCACCGGCTGATCGAGAACGGCGCCGGGCCCTACTTCTACATCGCGAAGCTCGAATCGAGCGAGGAGGCGAAGCTGTGGGACGACGTCTTCAGCTTCACCGAGCGGCGGTTGGGCATCACGCACGGCACGATCCGCGCGACGGTGCTGATCGAGACGCTGCCCGCCGCGTTCGAGATGGAGGAGATCCTCTATGAGCTGCGCGACCACTGCGCGGGCCTGAACGCCGGGCGCTGGGACTACATCTTCTCGATCATCAAGAACTACCGCGGCCGCGGCGCGCGCTTCGTGCTCCCCGACCGCAGCGAGGTCACGATGACGGTGCCGTTCATGCGGGCCTACACCGAGCTCCTGGTGAAGACGTGCCACAAGCGCGGCGCCTTCGCCATCGGCGGCATGAGCGCCTTCATCCCGAACCGCCGCGACCCGGAGGTGACCGAGCGCGCGTTCGAGAAGGTCGCCGCCGACAAGAAGCGCGAGGCCGGCGACGGCTTCGACGGCACGTGGGTGGCGCATCCGGATCTGATCCCGGTGGCCCGCGCGGAGTTCGACGCCGTGCTCGGCGATCGGCCGAACCAGCTGGACCGCCAGCGCGACGACGTCGAGGTGACCGCCGCCCAGCTGATCGACGTGCACATCGGCCGCCCCATCACGGCGGCGGGGGTGCACGGCAACGTCTCCGTCGCCATCCGCTACATGGAGGCGTGGCTGCGCGGCCTCGGTGCCGTCGCGATCGACAACCTGATGGAGGATGCGGCCACCGCCGAGATCAGCCGCTCGCAGGTGTGGCAGTGGATCCACCAGGACCGCACGACCGAGGACGGCACCCGCATCACCCGCGAGTACATCGAGGAGCTGATCGCGCAGGTGCTCGGCGAGGTGGAGCGCCGCGACGGCGACCGGTTCGACGACGCGGCGGACGTCTTCCGCGACGTCGCCCTGGGCGCGGAGTTCCCCTCGTTCCTGACCCTCGGCGCCTACTCGCGGTTCCTCGTCGAACGCTGATCCGCCCGATCCCCGGTCGCTCCCGCTGCTCGCGGGGCGGCCGGGGATTCCCGCGCGCCCGAACTCCTGCAAACGGCGCACGAAACGCGCCTCGCCGCGGGCGAGCACGGTGTTCTGCAGGAGTTCGGACCGCGGCAGCATCCGCACCGCCCGCGGGGGGCGCCGCGGAAGTCAGGGGGCGAGGAGAGCGAGCAGCTCCTCCGGCGCGGCAGCGGCACGCAGATCCGGACCCACCACGCGACGGCATCCGTCGAGCTCCACGGTCACCGTGGCACCTGTCTGCGCCGCCGGCAACGGATGCAGGACCACCGTGGATGTGGCCTCCACCTCGCACGTGCCCGCGGGGCCGGCCTCGCCGATGAGGGTGAGTGCGTGCGCCGCTTGCTCCCGATCGAGCTCGTCGACACCCGCGAACGGCAGCGATCCCTGGATGCTGGCCACGACGCCCTCGGCCGAAAGCGGGGCGGACGCGTATCGACAGACCCGCATCGCCGTCCCCTCATCGGCGGAGGGAAGCGGGGGCGGCGGCACGGGGACGGCCGTCACGCCGACCTCCGGGACGTCCGGAACGGTTCCGACGTCCACGCCCGGAAGCGTCTCGATCAGCACCAACAAGCCCGCCGTCGACGCGCACGCCGCGGCCGTCGCCGCGGCGGACTCGATGAGGCTGCCACGCTGGAAGCGCGACTCGACCAGGGCGAGCGCGGCGACCGCTTCCTCGACGCGGTCGAGGACATCAGGACGAGGCTTCGCGCATCCGGTACTCGGGTACGGCGTTCGCACGTATCGGCCTTCGGCGTCGGCGAACCACAGTTCCGGCCCGATCCACATGTCCGCGGTGCACGCGCCGAGACTCGGCGGGTCATCCGGTTCGGCGAGGGCCGCGAGCAGCGCACTCAGATCGCCCTCGAACCGCTCGATCCGCGACCCCGCCCAGATGCCTTCCGCATCTGTCTCGGTGGCGAACGCTTCGCACCGGTAGAACGCGACCGGCACGAAGTCCTCGGGCACAGAGCCTGCGACCACGTCCGGATCCGGGGTGCCGAATCCGTCGCCGCAGCGCAGCTCGTCGATCGGCACGGCGTCGGCGCGCGGCTCGCCCGACAGGAACGGCAGCGCCCCCGCGCACCCGGTCAGCGTCGCCGCCAGCAGCACCGCGATGAAGGCCCCCGTCTTCCGCATCCCTCCACGCTAGGCACGCGGCAGGCTTCCCCGCGCAACGAAGCGCTAACGATCAGGGCCCCAACTCCTGCACCTCGCCCGATCAACCGGCTATCCCGCGCCGAACGCGCCGTTCTGCAGGAGTTCGGGTTCAGCCGCGCGACGAGCGCCCGGCGGCGAACCCGTCGTCGTAGCCGACCTGGCGTCCCATCGCGATCGCCTCGTCGGTGCCGAGGCGGAACATGTCGTGCTCGCCCGTGCGCGGCAGGGTGCGCGCGCCGGGGGTGTCGATCTCGTCGGTGACGTAACGGGACAGTCCGCGCACCACCGCCACGGGACGCCCCGTCGCCTTGCCCTTGACGAGGTCGCCGGCCGAGGCGATCTCGTCGGCGACGACGGGCACAGTCACTACGAGAGGCCTCCCCTGCGCGTCGGTCTCGCCGCGCAGATCGTCGACCACCTGCATCCCCGCGGCACCGATCGCGATGTCGGTCTGCCCGATGCGCCACGCGCGGCCCAGAGTGTCGCTCACGACGATGCCCAGTCGCACCCCGAAGCGCTCTCGCAGCGCAGCGCACAGGGCGCGAGCCGACGCATCCGGATCGATCGGCAGCAGCAGGATCGTCCCCTCGGGGGTGTTCGAGGCGTCGACACCGGCGGCGGCGCCCACGACCCCGAGGCGGTTCTCGACGATCCGGGTCGTGCCGCGCACCGCGACGACCCGCACGGTCTCCGCGGTGATCGCGTCCTCCCGATCGGATGCGGCCAGCTGGCGCCCCTCCGCCTTCGAGACGATCTTGGAGGTCACGACGAGGATGTCGCCGTCGACGACGCCCTCCGCATCCGCCGCCAGGGCGTCGCCGATGATCGTAGCGAGGTCGTCGCCGGCGGCCACCTCGGCGATGCCGTCGAGGGCCCAGACCTGCATGCGGGGTGCGCTCACCCGATCATGTTTCCACACCCGACGGGGGCCTTCGGCCCTGCTGGAGCGGGCGCTGCCCCGCTAGGCTCGGAGGGTGACCGAACGCGCCCCCGTCTCCCGCAAACTCTCCGCCATCGCCGAATCCGCGACCCTCAAGGTCGATGCGAAGGCGAAGGCCCTGCAGGCCGCCGGACGCCCCGTCATCTCCTACGCCGCCGGCGAGCCCGACTTCCCGACGCCGCAGTTCATCGTGGATGCGGCTGCGGAGGCGTTGAAGGACCCGTCGAACTTCCGGTACACGCCCGCCGCGGGCCTGCCGGTGTTGCGCGAGGCGATCGCCGCGAAAACGCTTCGCGACTCCGGGCTCGAGGTCTCGCCCTCGCAGATCATCGTGACCAACGGCGGCAAGCAGTCCGTCTACCAGGCGTTCCAGGCCGTCGTGAACCCGGGCGACGAGGTGCTGCTTCCCGCTCCGTACTGGACGACGTACCCCGAGGCCATCCGCCTCGCCGACGGTGTGCCCGTCGAGGTGTTCGCCGGTGCCGACCAGGACTACAAGGTCACGGTCGACCAGCTCGAGGCCGCACGCACCGACCGCACGACCGTGCTCGTGTTCGTCTCCCCCTCTAACCCCACCGGCAGCGTGTACACCCCCGAGGAGACGCGTGCGATCGGCGAGTGGGCGCTCGCCCACGGCATCTGGGTCATCACCGACGAGATCTACCAGAACCTCGTCTACGAGGGGGCCCGCGCCGTGTCGATCGTCGAGGCCGTGCCGGAGCTCGCCGGCCAGACAATTCTCGTCAACGGCGTCGCGAAGACGTACGCGATGACCGGTTGGCGCGTGGGCTGGATGGTGGGCCCCGCCGACGCGATCAAGGTCGCGGCCAACCTGCAGTCGCACCTGTCGAGCAACGTGAACAACATCGCGCAGCGCGCCGCCCTCGCCGCTCTGACGGGTCCGCAGGACGAGGCCGAGGCGATGCGGGTCGCGTTCGACCGTCGCCGTCGGCTCATCGTCGACGAGCTCGCCAAGATCGAGGGCGTCACGGTTCCCAACCCGCTCGGCGCGTTCTACGTCTACCCCGACGTGCAGGGACTGCTGGGCCGCGAGTGGGACGGCGTCACGGCGACCACGACGCTGGAGCTCGCCGACCTCATCCTCGAGAAGGCCGAGGTCGCCGTCGTCCCGGGCGAGGCGTTCGGCCCGTCCGGCTACCTGCGCCTCTCGTACGCGCTCGGCGACGACGCGCTGCTCGAGGGCGTGCGTCGCCTGCAGCGCCTCTTCTCCTGATCGCGGCCGCGTCCCTGAAACGGCTCAGCGCGCTGCGTTCGGCGAGGATGCTCCCGGCACCTCGATCGTGATGCGCGAGCCGCCCTCGATCACGCCGTGACCCTTGTCGGGCGTGGGCGCGGGAATCGGGATCTCCTGCTCGGCCTCCCACACGAGCCGCGCCTCGTGCGCGGCCGGGTGGAAGAGCTCGTCGAATCCGAGCAGCCCGCCCGACGAACCCGCATCCGCACCGTCCGATCGCTGGCGGCGGTGGGTGGAGATGCTCACGAGCACGAAGAGCAGCGGGACGCTGAGCACGAGGACGATGGTCCCCCACCCCAGCAGGTCGGTCATCTCGATCGTCAGTGCTGGTAGGTGCCGTGGATGATGGCTCGGCCGAGCGTCTTGAACGCCAGATTGAACGAGACCACGGCGGGCGACGCATCCGCATCCACTCCGAGCGTCGGCTCGGACACGGCGTGCACGACGAAGTAGTACCGATGCACCTGGTCGCCCTGCGGGGGCGCGGCGCCCATGAAGCCGGGCTGCCCGCCGTCATTGCGCACATGGAAGGCGCCGCCGGGGAGAGCGGCCGCCGCGGCTCCGGTGTCGAGGGAGGTGACGGATGCGGGCACGTCCACGAGCACCCAGTGCCAGAAGCCGCTCGGGGTGGGGGCATCGGGGTCGAAGCAAGTGATGACGTAGGACTGCGTCCCCTCGGGCGCACCTGACCACGACAGCTGCGGCGAGGTGTTGCCGAGGGCGGCGACCTGGTCGTCTTTCAGCGGTGCGCCGTCAGTGACGTCCTCACTGGTGACGGTGAACGAGGCCACCGCGGGAAGAAGCGGATAGGGGTCCGGCGTCTGGGGACGGGTGAGATCGGTCATGTCATCGAGCCTACGCACGGTCCTATGAGTGCACAGGGAGTTGCGGGCTCCGCATCCTGCGACCCGTGTCGCGCCGGCGCCGGATGCTGGCACCCGCCTTCGGCCGCCCGGAACCGCCACACTTTTGCGCACCCGCCACAGACAAAAACTGTCGCGGATGCGGAAACCTGCCGCATCCGCGCACCTGCGACGCAACTCGGGCACCCACCGGCACCAACCCCGGGACACCCACCCCGGACCCCGACCCCGGGTTCCGGGCCCCGGCCCTACACTCGCGAGCCCTCCGCGCAAAGGGCGTCGCTCGCCTGCGCCCTCTGGGCGGGGGCCGGGTGGGTCGACGGCGACGGGTGGGGGCCCATCGCGATCGCCGCCGTGATCCTGCTCGCGGCCGCCCTCGTGCACTCGCTCGCCGAGATCACCCGAGCGCCGCCGGCTGGAGCCTGAGCTTCGATCTGGCGTCGCAGGAGCGGATGGGCAGCTACCAGGGCGTCTACGGCACCGGTTACGCGCTCGGTGCGATGATCGCCCCGGCCGTCGTGACGATGACGGCGATCGATCTCGGCACCGCCGGATGGGCGATCCTGGCGGTGATGTTCGGCGTCGCGGGCGCGGGCGTGGTGATCATCGCCCGCCGCGCCGCGCGCGATGCGGTGACGATCGGCTAGAGCTCGACGCCGACGAGCACGGGCTCGGGCTGGAGGATCAGTCCGAACTCCTGCTGCACCCGCTGCTGGATGAAGCGCGCGAGCTCGGCGATCTCCGCCGCCGTCGCCCCGCCGCGGTTCGTCAATGCGAGGGCGTGCTTGCTCGACACCGCGGCGCGCGAGCGGCCGATGCGGAAGCCCTTGCCGATCCCCGCGTGCTCGATGAGCCACGCGGCACTCACCTTCACATCGATCGAGCGCACCGGCGCCGGGGGGACGTACCCGTCGAACTGGTCGAGCGGGATGACGCGCACCGGCTCGATCTCGGGTTCGAGCGGCCACCTCGGGCACTCCGCCGGAAGGGTGCGCGCGAACTCCTGCGACACGACCGCGTTCTGAAAGAACGAACCCGCGGAGCGCGTGTCGGCGTCATCGGGGTCGAGGACCATGCCCTTGCTGCGGCGGGTGGCGAGCACGGTGTCGCGCACCTCGGCGAGCGAGACGACCGCATCCGGTGCGAGTCCGAGAGCCCGGCGCAACTGCTCGCCGCGCACCGGAGCCGCGCCGTGACCGACCTGCTGCAGTTCGAGGGTCACCGAGAGGATGACGGCACGACGGGCGGCCACCGATCCGTAGTGGTGCTTGAGCACCGAGGTGCGGAAGCCGAGGTTGAGTTCGGTGGCGGCGACCGTGGAGATCTCGCCGGTGGATTCGTCGATGAGCTCGACCTCGACGAGGGTCTGCGAGATGTCCTGCCCGTACGCCCCGACGTTCTGCACGGGAGCCGCACCCACGGTGCCGGGGATGCCGCTCATCGCCTCGATGCCGGCGAGCCCCGCCGTCACGGTGTCGGCGACCAGGGCGTCCCAGTCGTGTCCGGCCTGCACGCGCAGTCGCACGAAGCCTTCGCGGGGCGAGGGCAGCCGTTCGATACCCCGGGTCAGCACCCGCACCACGGTGCCGTCGAAGGGCTCATCGCCCACCAGGAGGTTCGACCCGCCGCCGAGCACGAACCAGTCGTCGCCGTCAGCCCACACCTCGCGCAGCGCGACGATCAGCTCGTCCCGCGACCGCGCCTCCCGCATCCGCGCGGGAGCGGCGCCCGTGGCCAGCGTGGTCAGCTGCCCGAGCGGCAGCGGTTCTACGGCGGTCATGCCTCGCGGGCCACCCGCACCTGCGCCTTGCCCAGCACGGTCGTGTCGGCATGGGTGACCGTCAGGTCGATGCGCAGCGTCTCGTCGTCCATCTGACCGACGGTGGCGACGACGTGCACGTCCGCTCCGGTCTCGGCGTCCACGACGACGGGTCGCGTGAAGCGCACACCGTACTCGCGGATGCGGCCGGCATCCCCGAGCCAGGGCACGATCGTCTCGACCGACAGCCCCATGGTGAGCATGCCGTGGGCGAGCACGCCCGGCAGCCCGACGCGGGCGGCGACGTCGTCACGGAAGTGGATGGGGTTGAAGTCGCCCGACGCGCCCGCGTACCGCACGAGCGACTCGCGGGTCAGGTGCACATCGCGCTCGGCGACGACCTGTCCGATCTCGTACGCGGTCATTCCTCGCCCCCGATCAGCAGGATGGATGTGGCGGTCACGACGTGTGCGCCGACTGCATCCGTCACCTCGGCCTCGCTCGTGACCATGGCGCCCTTGCCGACCGCGCGGACGCCCGTCACCCGCAGCTGCGCGGTGAGCTCGTCGCCGGCGACGATGGGTCGCGAGTAGCGGAAGCGCTGTTCGGCGTGGATCGTGCGCTCGAGCGCGATTCCCGAGTCGGGCTCGGCCAGCAGCTGCTGCAGCGTGAGGTCCTGGATCACCATCGCGAACGTCGGCGGCGCGACGACGTCGGCGTAGCCGAGCGCCTGCGCTGCAGCCGGATCGGTGTGCTGGGGGTCGGTGGCGAAGACGGCGCGGGCGAACTCGCGCACCTTCTCACGACCGACGAGGTACGGCGGTGTCGGCTCGAAGGCGCGCTCGACGAGGGTGGGATTCACGGGCACAGGCCCATCCTACCGAGCGGCCCGGCGGCGACCGCCGTCAGAAATGGCTCAGCGCTTGCGCCCGCGGACGGCCTTGATCGCCATCTGCGTGCCGATGAAGACGAGGAAGGCGGCGAAGAGGATGTTGGCGACGAAGGGATCGAGCAGTGTCGCGATCCACGCTCCCAGCGCGGTGGTCGTGCACGCGGCGACGCCGACGAGGGCAGCCGCGAGGAGGTCGACGTTCCTGCGCCGCAGGTTGCCGATCGTTCCCGACAGCGCGGTGGGGATCATGAACAGCAGCGACGTGCCCTTCGCCTCCAGGTCGCTCGCGCCGAAGATGAGCACGAGGATCGGCACGACGATCACGCCGCCGCCGACACCGATCAGACCCGCCATGATGCCCGTGAACACGCCCACCACGACGAGGGCGATGCCGGTGACGACCGTCACCTCGATGTGCGCGTCGCGGGAGGGGATGACGAAGAACAGGCTCGCGATCACGACGACGATGAAGGCGACGAAGCCCCAGCGCAGCGCGGTCTGCGAGATCCGCGGGAGCAGCCACGTGCCGATCTGCGCGCCCACGACGGCACCCACGGCGAGCAGGATCGCCGGCACCCACGCGACCGACTCGTGCACGGCGTAGGAGATCACGCCGACGGCGGCCGTCGGCACGATGGCCGCGAGGGAGGTTCCCGCGGCGAGACGCTGGTCGAACTTCAGGAACAGGACCAGCAGCGGAACGATCACGGTGCCGCCGCCCACGCCGAACAGTCCCGACAGGAGACCCGCCAGCAGCCCGGTCGCGATGCAGGTGAGGATGAAGGCGGGAGTGCGTGGCGCAAGCACGCGTGCGGGGGCGTCGGTCACCGGGAGAGCCTACCGCCGCCCCGAGGCGTCACTGCACCGACCATCCTCCGTCGGACGCGAGGATCACGCCGTTGATGTTGGCCGCGTCGTCCGAGAGCAGGAAGGTGATGGATGCGGCCAGCTGCTCCGCTGTGGCCACGGTCGGGATGAGCTGCTCGAAGGGTGCCACCCGTGCGCGCCCGCTCTCGGAGAGGTGCGGCGGAAGGGCGATGCCGGTCGCGACGGCTCCGGGGGCGACCGCGTTGACCCGGATCCCGGCGGGACCGTACATGAATGCGGCCGACTTGGTCAGCCCGACCACGGCGTGCTTCGAGGCCGTGTACGCGTTCCCCGCGGCGTTGCCGCGCAGGCCTGCTTCGGAGGCGACGTTCACGATGGCGCCGCCTCCGGCCGCGGTCATCGCGGGGATCACCGCGCGCGACAGCTTGAACGTGCCCGTGACGTTGACGGACATGACGCGCTCCCACACCGCATCCGTCGTCTCCCCCAGCGGCGAGAAGTCGTCCATGATCCCGGCGACGTTCGCGAGCGCATCGATCCGTTCTCCGGCGGCCGCGACGATCCGGTCGACGGCCGCCTGGTCGGTGATGTCGCCGGCGACGGCCACGAGCTTCTCCCCGCCGCGCGCCGCCACCAGCTCGTCCAGGCGATCGGCGGAGATGTCGACGGCGACGACACGGCCGTCCTCCCGGAGCACACGCGACGCCACGGGACGCTGCACGGCGGCTGCCCGCGGAGGAGCTCACGATGCAGGGCGTCGCCGACACCCTCGGGGTCGATCGCAAGGCGCTGCACCACTACGTGCACGGGCGGGAGGGCTTGATGGAGCTGCTCGCCGAAGACGTGTTCCTGACCCGCATCGCCGCGCTCGAGATCCCCCCGGATGCTCCCTGGCCGGATGCCTGTCGCACCTTCGCCGAGGGGATGCGGCAGTCACTCGTGGCATCGGGCGCCCTCGTCGAGCACTTCCGCACCCTGTCTCGGGCGACTCTCGGCGCGGTCCGGCCGGCCGAGGTGGTGCTGGAACGTCTGCTCGCCGGCGGCGTCGACGAGGTCACCGCCGGGCGCACTCTCCTTCTGCTGACGACCATCGCCACGGGCTTCGCCCGAGAGGAGGTCGCGGCCGCGGGAGCCGGCGGGCACCCGCAGGTCGCGCAGTTCCGCGGGATGCTTCGCGAGACGGGCGCCACGGAGCTCAGCGTGCTGCGGCGGCTCGACGGGAGCGGCTTCGACGCCTACGGCGACGCGCAGTTCGCCTTCGACGTCGACGCCGTCATCGCCGCCGTCGAGGCCCGCCTCGCGGAGGTCGAGACCGGCGTCGCCGACTGAGCATCCGTTCGTCGAATGAGCACGCGATCGGATGCGCGCTCGACAAACGGATGCGCGCTCGCCGCGACGCGCGGAGTCTCCTCTCGCGAGACGCGCCCTACTCGCGGGCGGGATCGAGGGGTGTGAAGCTCGCGAGGCCGCCGCGCTTCAGCAGGCCCACGACCGCGAGCGAGCCGGCCACGGCGAGGAAGATCGGCAGCAGCAGCGAGAAGCCGGTGTTGGTGAACTCGATGATCAGCGCGATCGCGGTGAACGGGGCGCGCATGTTCGCGGCGAGGAAGGCGGCCGCGGCGACGACAGCGAGTCCCGTGCCGCTCGCTCCGGGCCAGAGCAGCGCCCACCCCGCCGCGGCTGCCGCTCCCAGTGCCGCGCCGATCGCGACGGAGGGCTGCAGCGTGCCGCCGATGGCACCCGCCCCGAGGGAGAGCGTGGTCGCGACGTACTTGAGCACCGCGAGGATGAGCAGGAACACGACCGGCTCGCTCAGCTCGAAGCCGGCGGTCGCCAGCGCGCGTCCGTTGCCGAGGATGAGCGGGAAGAACATCCCCACGGCGCCGACGGCGGCGAACACGAGCGGGAGCACGACGAGCAGCTTCCAGCCGGTCGGCCGGAAGGCGCTCAGACGTTTGGTGGCGGCGACGAAACTGGTGGCGACGACTCCCATCAGCGGTCCGACGACGAGTGCCGCGACGAGCAGGGACGCATTGACCTCGATCGATCCCAGGTCGTAGAGCGACTGGTCGCCCACGAGCGGCCGCGCGACCAGGGTCGCGATCGCGCTGACCGCGAGGGCGGTCACGGCGGCGGCGATCGAGAACTCGCCGAGGAGGATCTCCACCGCGAACACCGCGCCACCCAGCGGCACGTTGTAGACGGCCGCAAGACCCGCGCCCGCGGCCGAGGCGATCAGGATGCGGCGCCAGCGCGGCGTCAGGCGGAACCAGCCGACGACCTTCGACGACGCCATCGCGGCGAGCTCGCGCGGGGCGACCTCTTTGCCGATCGATGCGCCCAGCGCCACGGAGACGACCTGCAGCACGGTGTCGACGAGGGTCTCCAGCACCGGCATCCGTCGCCCGTCGACACCCTGCTCGACGCTCGCGACGGGCCTGCCGAAGCGGCGGATGAGATACCAGCCGACGGCCGCGATGACGCCGGCGGCGCTGACCGAGACCAGCGGCAGCCAGAACTCGGATGGCGCGGCGAGACCATCGAGGAAGGGACCCGGACCCTCGCCCCAGACGAGGTGCTCGATCGAATGGACGATCCAGACCAGCAGCAGCACCGCGAGCCCCGTGCCGACTCCGGCGAGGAGGGTCGCCGCACCGATCCGGGTGAGGTGGCCGACGGCAGGGCGCAGCCGCACAGCATTCACCGCAGCGTACGCCGGGAGCTGATCTGACCGGTGTCGAAGCCCATCAAGTGCAGACCGCCGTGGAAGCGCGCGTGCTCGATCTTGATGCAGCGGTCCATGACCACGGTCAGGCCCTTGCTCTCGCCGTACCGCGCCGCATCCTCGTTCCAGATTCCGAGCTGCACCCAGACGGTGGGCGCGCCGACCGCAAGGGCGTCGTCGATCACCGAGGGGATGTCGTCGGCGCGGCGGAAGACGTCGACGATGTCGGGCACCTCCGGGAGCGAGGCGAGATCGGGGTAGGCCGGCTGACCGAGGATCTCGGTGGCGTTCGGGTTCACGAAGTACACCCGGTAGGCGCCGGACTGCAGGAGGTACGTGCCGACGAAGTAGCTCGAGCGCGCCGGATTCGCGGAGGCGCCGACGATCGCGATGCTCTTGGCGGCGCGGAGGATCGCGAGGCGTTCCTTCGCTCCCGGCCCCTCCCACGTGCGCTGCGAGCGCAGCAGCTTGGCGAGGGGCGAGCTGGCGGGCAGGGCGCACGTCAGCCCGTTCGGCAGGCGGGTCTCGACGGTCTCCTCGACGGCGGTCACGTCGTTCATCATGCCTCCTGCGCGGCGGCGAGGGCCTGGTCGAGGTCGTAGATGATGTCGTCGACGTCCTCGATGCCGACGCTGATGCGCACGAGCCCCGGCAGCACGCCGCCGTCGATGAGCTGCTGCTCGGTCAGCTGCGCGTGGGTCGTGGACGCGGGGTGGATGACGAGCGTCTTCGCGTCGCCGATGTTGGCGAGATGACTGGCGAGATCGACCGACTCGATGAAGGTGCGACCCGCCGCGCGGCCACCCTTGACCCCGAAGCTGAAGACGGCGCCGGGGCCCTCCGGGAGGTACTTCTGGGCGCGGTCGTGGTGGATGTGTCCGGGAAGCCCCGCCCAGGTGACGTACTCCACGCGCGGGTCGGCGTCGAGCCATTCGGCCACGGCGCGCGCGTTGTCGACGTGCGCCTTCATGCGATACGGCAGCGTCTCCACGCCCTGGGCGAGCAGAAAGGCCGAGTGCGGAGCGAGCGCCGGGCCGATGTCGCGCAGCTGTTCGGCGCGCAGGCGCGTGAGGAAGGCGTACTCGCCGAAGTTGCCCGACCACTCGAGCCCGCCGTAGCTCGGCACCGGCTCGGTGAACAGGGGGAAGCGCTCACTCGACCAATCGAAGCGACCCGACTCGACGACGACGCCGCCGAGAGAGGTGCCGTGGCCGCCGAGGAACTTGGTGGCCGAGTGCACGACGATGTCGGCGCCCCACTCGATCGGACGGCAGAGATACGGCGTCGCGACCGTCGAGTCGATCACGAGCGGCACGCCGGCCGCGTGAGCGACCGCCGCGAGCCCTTCGATGTCGGCGATCTCGCCCGAGGGGTTCGCCACGGTCTCGGCGAACACCGCCTTGGTGCGGTCGGTGATGGCGGCGGCGTAGTCGGCGGGATCCGCCGAGGCGACGAACGTCGTCTCCACCCCGAAGCGGCGCAGCGTCACATCGAGCTGCGTGATCGAGCCGCCGTAGAGGTTGGCGCTGGCCACGATGTGATCGCCCGCACCCGCGAGCGAGGCGAAGGTGATGAACTGCGCCGACAGCCCGCTCGAGGTGGCCACGGCTCCGAGGCCCTGCTCGAGCGAGGCGATGCGCTCCTCGAAAGAGGCGGTCGTGGGGTTCGCCAGGCGGCTGTAGATGTTGCCGTACTTCTGCAGCGCGAAGCGCGCGGCCGCATCCTCCGTGTCGTCGAAGACGAACGCCGTGGACTGGTAGATCGGCAGCGCGCGGGCGCCGGTGACGGCGTCGGGGATGTTGCCGGCGTGGATGGCGCGCGTGCGGAAGCCGTATTCGCGGTCGGCCATGGAGGGCCCTTTCGAAGGGGGATGCGGGTTTCCCGCAGCCTACCGGCCGCTCGGCACGGCCCCGAGTCGTGTGTCGGCATGCGTCGGCGCATCCGCGCCGGTCGCTATCGTCGGTGACATGGAGGACTGGACCGAGGGCGCAGCCGAGGCACTGGACCGGCTGACCGAGTCGGGGCTCGGCACACCGTGGACCGGCACCGCCTGCATCCTTTCGGCGACGCCGCCGTCGTCTCGACGGCGCTACCAGAGCTGCACGGTCGAGTTGGCCCTCGCGGCGGAGGGCTTCGAGGGTGCGACCGCGTCGGCCGAGGTCGTGATCGACACCCGATACTGGCCGGAGCCCGGCACGGTTCTTCCCGCGCGCTTCTCCCGCGGGCTTCCGCGCACGCTCGACGTGGACTGGGAACGGCTGCGCTCAGCGCGGTGACAGCGACGGCGCCTCTGGGATGCCGAACACGTGCGTGAGCGCGCTTTGCGCCGCCCACCATCCGCCGAGGCCGTGAACCCCGGGGCCGGGTGAGGTCGACGCCGAGCACAGGTAGACCCCCGGAAGCGGCGTGCGCCAGGGGTCGCTGCGCAGCACGGGGCGCTTGAGTAGCTGCGCGACGTCGGGAGTGCCCGCGGCGATATCGCCACCGGGATAGTTCGGATTGTGGCGGGCGAGGTCCACGGCGGTGCGCGAGCGAGCTGCGAGGATCGTGTCGCGGAATCCGGGCGCGAACCGTTCGATCTGAGCGACGACCGCCTCCTCCCGGTCGACGTCACTGCCGGCGGGGACGTGGGTGTAGGCCCACAGGGTGTGTGCGCCGTCGGGGGCGCGCGTACGGTCGAAGAGCGAGGGCTGCGAGATGAGCACATACGGGCGCTCCGGCATCCGCCCGCGCACGACGTCGTTCTCAGCGGCGGCGATCTCGGCACGGGTGCCGCCCAGGTGCACCGTACCCGCCTGCGCCACCGCGGGGTCCGCCCACGGGACGGGCGCGGAGAGCGCGAAGTCCACCTTGGCGACGGCGGCGCCGTAGCGGAACCGGCCGAGCGCGGCCCGGTACGAGGGCGGCAGGTCGTCGCCGGCGATGCGCAGAAGCGCCGCGGGTGTGACATCCAGCAGCACCGCGCGGGCCGCAGGCAGTTCCGACAGCGAGCGCACCTCGTGGTCGCGCACGACCTCGACGCCGTGATCGCGCAGATCCGCCACCATCGCGTCGACGATCGCCTGGCTGCCGCCGATCGGGATCGGCCAGCCGCCCGCGTGAGCGTAGGCGCCCAGTGCAAGCCCGGCCCCGGATGCGGGCAGGCTCGGCTGCGGCAGGATCGAGTGCGAGGCCACGCCGGTGACGAGGGCGGGCGCCGCATCTTCCCGGAACCGCCACCCCCACAGCGGCGAACCCTGGTCGAGCACGCGGAGTCCGAATCGCGCGGCGAACACGGGGTCGGCGGGCAAGCGCAGCAGCGGCCCGCCGGTCAGCTCGGCCAGCTGGCGCGTGTTCTCGGCCAGGGGGCGCATGAGCCTTGCGTAGGCGGCGCCGTCGCGCCCCAGCTCCTCAGCCGTGCGGTCGAGGTCCCGGTACGCGAGCGCGGCATGCCCGCCGTCGAGCGGATGCGCGAACGAGACCTCGGGAACGACGAAGTCGACGCGTTCGGTCAGCCCGAAGGCACGGAAGAACGCGGACTCGAAGGCGAGCGGATGCACGGCCGAGCACACATCGTGGAGGAAGCCGGGCAGGGTCAGACCCGCCGAGGACGCGCCGCCGCCGAGGGTCGCGGCGCGCTCGTAGACGCGGACGGATAGTCCGGCTCTGGCGAGGGTCACGGCGGCGGCGAGTCCGTTCGGACCCGATCCGACCACGACGGCGTCGAGATCGCTCACTCTTCGATCATCCCCCTCTCGCGGCCCGACCCTCCGCGAGGAACGCCAGCCGCTGCAGAGTCTCGGCGTTGCGCAGGTGCAGCGGCGGGTTCAGGATCCAGCGCGGGATCCATGCCCCGGGGCCGGCGACCGCGTCCTCCGTGATGCGCACGACGCATCCGTCCTCGCTTGGTCGCACCTCGATCACGACGCGCGCCTCCCCCATCGGCCAGCCGCGCGCGCGGAGCACGATGCGGCGCGGCGCGTCGTACTCGCGCACTTCGGTGGTGTCATCGATCAGCACGGGCCAGACGCCGAAAGAGTGGTGCAGCTGCGCCCCTTCAGCCGGCCAGGCATCGTCGACCGACCGCATCCGCGAGGCACCCACCACCCACGACGGGTACAGCCAGCCGTCCGCCATCACGGCGAAGACCTCCTCGGGCGTGCAGGACATGCGTCGGACATTGCGTGACATGGCGGCCTCCGATCGTCGTAGCGTCACGCTAAGCACGCCGACCGCACGCCCCGACGGGGTTGCCTCCGGTCGCTCCGGCCGCTAGCTCCACGCCTGTGGCACGCTGGAGAGATGCGGATCGCAGTGACGGGATCATCGGGAAAGCTCGGACGCGTGGTCGTTCGCGAACTGGCAGCGGCCGGACACGAGGTCATCGGCCTGGATATCGTCGGCGAGCGCGGACCCGGCTTCGTGCAGGTGGATCTGACCGACTACGGCCAGGTCGTCGACGCGCTCGGATCGGTGAACGACCAGCACGACGGCGTCGACGCGCTCGTGCACCTGGCCGCGGTCCCGGCTCCGGGCCTGCGCGCGGATGTGGCCGTCTTCCACAACAACATGACGGTGTCGTTCAACGTGCTGCACGCGGCGACGCGGCTCGGCATCCGGCGGGTCGTGACGGCGTCGAGCGAGACCGTTCAGGGGCTCCCCTTCGACGTGCCTCCGCCCTACATCCCCGTCGACGAGGAGTACCCGGCGCGCCCCGAGTCGGTGTACTCGCTCGTCAAGCACCTCGAGGAGCGGATGGCGATCGAGCTGGTGCGGTGGCATCCGGAGCTGTCGATCACGGCGCTGCGCTTCTCGAACGTTATGGTGCCCGAGGACTACGCCGAGTTCCCCTCCTTCGACGGCGACGCGCGAGTGCGCAAGTGGAACCTGTGGAGCTACATCGACGCCCGCGACGGCGCGCAGGCCGTGCTCCGTGCGCTCGAGACGGCGCCGAACGGCTTCGACCACTTCCTCATCGCCGCGGCCGACACGGTCATGACGCGGCCCAACGCCGAGCTCGTCGCCGAGGTGTTCCCGGGGGTCGAGGTGCGAGGAGAGCTGGGCGTCAACGACAGCCTGTTCTCGACGGCGAAGGCACAGCGCCTGCTCGGGTATGCGCCGCAGCACTCCTGGCGCGATCACGCCTGAGGCTCAGGACTCCGGCTGCACCGGCTTGCTCATCTGCACCGCGGTCACGCCGAAGCCGAGCGATTCGTACAGCCGTCGAGCGCGCTCGTTGAAACCGAAGACGTTGAGCGCGAGCTCTCGTGCGCCGCCTTCGGCGACATACCGCTCGGCGAGCAGCATCGCAGCACGCCCGTAGCCGCGGCCTCGATACGGTTCGTCGATCTCGACGTCCCAGACCCACCACACACCCTCGTTGCCGCGCGGATGCGGCCCCAGCCACATCACCCCGACGGCGCGTCCTGCCGCGTCGACGTGTAGCACGTGGTGCCCCGCCGCGGGAAGCCCGCCGGGGTAGAGCTCGGTGTACGACTCGGCGGCGATGCGCTCGGCGGTGGCACGGTCATCGCCGGCACGCACGCGCTCCTCGGCGTACGCGCGATGCTGGACGGCGATCCACGCGGGAAACTCGTCGTCCGAGAAGCGGCGGAAGGTGACGTCGTCCATGCCACCATCATCGCGGCGATCCCGACCCGCATCCGTCGCGAGCACGATCGCGGTGTCGGAGGCCCTCCCTACGGTGAAGGTATGTCCAACGATGCGCCCCTCTTCGAAGAGGACCCCGATGCGGCGTTCGCGCGCGCTGTCGAGAGGGCGCCGGTCGAGCCCGAGGACGCGGTCGATCGTGTCGTCGAGGTCTCCGCGATGCTGTCCGTCTTCGCCGCGGAGCAGGTGTGGGCGATCGCCCAGATGCGCGCCGACGCGCACGCGGACGCGAAGCGCGCGGGCCGTCACGATCGCGGCATCGTCGAGCGATCGCTGCGCCTCGAGCTCGCGCAGGCGATCGGAGCCACCGAGGCTGCAGTCGACCGCCTGATCGCCCACGCCGTGGCGCTCGTCGAGCGGTACCCCGAGACCCTCACCGCGCTGAGCCGTGCGCAGATCACCCAGAGGCACGCCGAGGCTCTCGTCGACGCCGTCGATCGCGCCGAGCCGTGGCTGCGCGAAGAGCTGGCCCCGCTCGCGCTCGAGCTCGCCATGCGCCTGCCCATCGGTGTCTTCCGGCACGCCGTGCGCCGTCTCGTCGACGATGCCCGTGCCGTCACGCTGACCGAGCGGCAGCGCGAGGCTCTCGAGACGCGTCGGGTCGCGGTCGACGACGATCGCGACGGGATGGCGTGGCTCACCGTGTATCTGCCGGCCGTCGAGGCGAGGGCAATCTTCGACCGCCTCACGCGCACCGCCGCAGCCCTTATCGCCGCAGAGCCGACCGCATCCGAACACCCGGAGAGCTCCGTGGGCGCCGAGGCGAACCGGAAGCGCACGCTCGATCAGGCACGCGCCGACGTCGCGGCCGACCTCCTGATCGACGGCGAAGTGCCGCAGCACGGCGAGCAGGCGCGCGGCATCCGTGCCACGGTCGCGGTCACGGTGCCCGCACTCACCCTCCTCGGCAAGAGCGAGGCCCCGGCCGTCGTCGACGGAGTGGGACCCATCCCCCTCGCGAAGGCTCGCGAGCTGTGCGGCGGGGCCGACGGATGGATGCGCGTGCTCACCCACCCCGAGACCGGGCTCGTCCTGTCGGTCGGGCGCACGCAGTACCGCCCACCGGCGAGCCTGCGACGGCTCGCGCGGTGGCGCAGCGCCAGGTGCAGCGCTCCCGGCTGCATGGTTCCGGCTCATCGGTGCGAGATCGACCACACGATCGCCTGGGAGCACGGCGGGTCGACCGCAGCCGACAACCTCACCCCACTCTGCAAGGGCCACCACACCCTCAAGCACCACGGCGGATGGAAGGTGCGGCAGTTCGCGGATGCGTCCACCGAGTGGACGAGTCCGACGGGGCGCATCTACACGGTCGTCCCGGAGCGGCGAACACCCACGTTCGTTGCGGATGCGTCGCCACCGGGCGACCCGCCGTTCTGACCGCCCCTGCCCGAGCCTGCCGTCTCGCTCACAACGGCAGGCCGGCCGCCAGTCTGCGCCCGTAGTCGGCGATCCACCGCCCCACGGGGAGCCGCGCCGCGTCGTAGGCACGCAACGCATCGGCGGGCGCCCGCTCGGCGAGTAAGCCCGCCAGCGCCAGCGCATCGGCGGCCGCCTTCGCCGCGCCCATCGCGGTATGGGGCCGCACGACGACGGCAGCGTCGCCCAGCAGGGCAACACGGCCGGCGGTCATCCGCGGCGGGACATAGTCGTAAATGGCCTGCAGGAAGGGATGCGACTCAGCCGCCACCGCGTCGGCGAACGGTGGCGGGAGCAGCCGCGCCGCGTCATCCACCAAGCCCTCGCGTAAGCCGGCCGGGAGCTCGCCCGGGGCCAGTGAGCCCGCATCCCGGCGCCGGCCCGATGCGACCAGGATGTCGCTCAACGCGCCGGCGGTGAGCGTGCGGTACCAGACCCAGTTGTAGCGCCGTCGACCCGGCTCCGTCTCGCCGCGCGGCCCAGGCACGAGGTACCCGAGCGCGTGTCCGCCGTGCCCCGTGAAGAAGGCGAACCGTCCGATCAAAACCTCGGCGGCCTGCGACGGCAGCGCCGTCTCGGGAAGGAGTCCGCGCCAGGTGACGTAGCCGCTGTACGCGTTGGTCTTCTGCTCGGGCGCCACGAATCCCCGCACCGCCGAATGCAGGCCGTCGGCTCCGATCACGACGTCGAACTCGCGTCGGCCCCTCGAGCCCAGATCGAGGTATGCACCGCCCGGCGAGCCGCCCGCCCCCGCGACGCGCATCCCCGTGACGTATGCCGCGTCCGCCAGCGTGGAGCGCAGCGCATCGTAGAGGACGTCCCACGAGAGCTGCGTCTGCGGCGTGGGATCCCGGGAGACGACGCGTCCCGCGCGGTCGAGAACGATGCGTTCGGAGGTCACGGTGCCGCGCGCCGCATCCGGGCGACCTGCCGCTCGCAGGAGCGCGAGGAGTTCGTCCTGCGCGACGAGTCCCGCGCCCCGGCCCGAGAGCCCGCTCGCGGAACGCTCGAAGACGGTGACGTCGTGACCGGCCCGGGTGAGCAGTGCCGCGGCGCCGAGCCCGCCGAGCGATCCGCCCGCGATGCCGATCCGCAGTCGCTCTTGCATCTGCGCTGTCCTTCCCGAGATCCGTGGGACGTGGTCTTGTGCGACGACGATAGAAGCGGATCGGGCCGCACTGCTGCGACAGGTGTCGAGGCCTCCTCCACGCGCGTTGCGTGCCGCCGCTGGCATGCTCGAATCACAAGACGCGGCCACGGCGGCCGCATCCGTGCCGAGAAGAGGTCCGCATGCTCGAGACGCGTCTGCCCTACGAGGCCTGGCAGCCGACGAAGGAGACCCTGCACCGCTTCGTGCAGGTGGTGGGCAAGCTGCGGCTCGCGCGCAGCGTGCGGCGCAATCACTGGTGGAACGTGCCGTTCCACCTCACCGGAACCGGGATCACGACCCGTCCGATGGGATCCGACCCGACCTTCGCCGTGGACTTCGACTTCATCGATCACCGCCTGAGCGTGGTCACGAGCGACGGCGTCCGCACTTCGTTCTCACTGCCGGGGCTGTCCGTGGCGGGCTTCCACGCCCACCTCGTCCGCGCCCTCGAGGGCGCCGGTCTCGACCCTGCTCCGATCCTCGAGGCGACGCCGTTCGACCTGCCCGACGCAGCCCGCCCGTTCCGCGATGACACCGAACACGACGCGTACGACCCCGCATCCGTCACGGCGTACTGGCGGCTGCTCTCGGATGCGGGTCTCGTTCTCGAGGAGTTCTGCGGTCGCTTCAGCGGCAAGACGAGTCCCGTGCATCACTTCTGGCACACGTTCGACATCGCCGCGACCCGCTTCTCCGACACGGTCGTGCCGCACACCGACCAAGCCGACAGCGTCACGCGCGAGGCCTACTCGCGGGAGGTCGTCTCGTCGGGGTTCTGGTTCGGCGATGCGAGCGTGCCCGAGCCCGCGTTCTACTCCTATACGTCGCCGGAGCCGGCGGGCATCGCGCGGCGCCCGCTTCCGGAGGGAGCGCACTGGCTGGATCGCGGCGCCTCCCATCTCGCCGTGTATCCGCTCGCGCGCGCCCAGGAGACGGGTGACCCGCGAAAGGCCGCGCTCGACTTCTTCGAGGCCGCGTATCTCGCCGGGGCGGAACTGGCCGGATGGGACATCGCGCGTTACGCCTGCGTCGACGGCGTGACCGATCCGTTGCGCGCCGCCGTCGGCGGTTGAGAGCGCGGCACCGCTCCCGCACCGGATGCGGCAGGATGGTGCTGCGCGCGAGGGATGGGGGCCCCGAGATGACGACGCACGACGACCCGACCGATCAACTGGTCTCGTTCGCCGGCCTGCTGAACGACGGCGAGGACGACCCACCGCCGGTCGATCGTCGCGTGCGCCGCCGACGCCGCTGGATCGTCGCGATCGTGCTGTTGGTTCTCGTCGCGCTTCCTCTCGCGGCGGGAGGCGGCTATACGGTCTGGGCGCTGAATGCTCCGCTGCCGGAGCCGGTCATGGCCGCGGAGAAGCCGTCGGTGTCGACACCTGGTGCCGTCGGCATCGCGATGCCGACGGAAGGCGCGTCGGCTCTGAGCGTGTCAGGAGGCGACGCCTATCTCGGCGCGGGCGCCAGTGGCATCTGGACCTCCAGCGGCGGTGACCAGGCCCGCCCGCTGGCGAGCATCAGCAAGCTCATCACGGCGCTCGTGGTGCTCGATGCGTCACCGCTCAGCGGGCCCGAGGACCCCGGGCCGACCCTCACGTTCTCGAAGGCCGACCACGACCTGTACGACGAGTATTACGTGCAGGGTGCGACGATCCTCGCCATGCCGACCGGCAGCTCGATGTCGCTGCGCGATGCGCTGACCGCGATGCTGCTCCCCTCCGCCAGCAACTACGCTGACGCCGTCTCCACCTGGGCGTTCGGCTCGCGCAGCGGGTTCCTCTCGGCCGCGCGCACCTGGCTCGACGCGCACGGGATGACCGGCACCACGATCGTGGAGCCCACGGGAATCAGCGCACGCAACACCGGCACGCCCGCCGACCTCATCACCCTCGGCAAGCTCGCCGCATCCGAACCGACCATCGCCGCGATCACCGCGATGCCGTCCGCGTCGCTCGGAGAGCTCGGCACCGTGAGCAACACGAACAACCTCTTGGGCATCGACGGGATCACCGGTCTCAAGACGGGGAACTTGGGGCCCGACAACTACAACCTGCTGTACACCTCGACGCTGGATGTGGGGATCGGCGAGCCGCTGCACATCACGGGCGTCGTGCTCGGGGTGTACTCGCGCGACACCGTGGACAGCGTCGTGCGCGCACAGCTGCAGAGCATCCGCGACGGGTTCCATACGGTGCAGCTCGCCGAGCAGGGACAGCAGATCGGCTCCCTCTCGACCATCTGGGGTTCCCGAGCGGCCCTCGTCGTCGCCTCGGCACCCGGCATCCTGACATGGTCGGATACCGCGATCACCGTCGCCATGGATGTCTCGGCGCCCACAACGTACGCAGACGGCGAGGTCGTGGGCACGATCACCTGGACGGCGGGGCCGAACACGACCACCGCGGACGTCGTCGTCTCGGGCGACATTGAGCCGCCGACCGAGTGGTGGCGGCTCACCCACCCGGGACAGCTCGGCGGTCAGGCGTCGGCGGGCGAGTAACCGATCAGCCACGTCACCCCGAACGCGTCGCGCACCTGCCCGTCGACGTCGCCCCACGGTCGCTCCCCCATGGCCTCGATGATGGTTCCCGTCGCGGCGAGCGCGTCGAACCATCGCCGGGACGTCGCCGCGTCGCCGGCTCCGAGCAGCGCGAAGAGCACGCCGTGCACCTGGACGGATGCGGCGCCGTCGGCCGCATCCGATCCGAACAGGTCGACGGGGCCGCGCAGCTCGCCGTGCGCGATCCAGGACGGCGCGCCGTCCTGGCGGCCGAACTCGGCGAAGGTGTGGAGTTCCAGCTCACCGCCGAAGACGTCGCGGTAGGTCTTCAGCGCGTCCGCGGCGATGCCGGCGAACTGCAGGTACGGGACGGGGGCGGCCATTCCGGCAGGCTACCGCCCGCCCCCGACCCGCGTCGCGGTCAGACGAGCCAGGCGCGCTCGTCGCCGCTGAAGCGGTTGACGGCGCCCGGCGTGGACGTCGCGCGCTCGTACATGCGCGCGAGACCGGGCATGACCGCCTGGTTGCGTTCGTCGAGGCGGTCCTGGCGTTCGATGATCTCGTCGAGGCGCTCGGCGAGCTCAGCCCGGGCGGCGCGCTCGTCCACCGTGATCACCTCGCCGCCGGCGACGACCACGCGCCCCTGCACCATGACGATGTCGATCGAGGACCCGTTCTCGGAGTAGACGAGCTGCAGGTCGAGCTTCTGCCGGGGCGTGAAGGCCATGGTCTCGAGGTCGTAGATCACCAGGTCCGCCTGCTTGCCGACTTCGAGCGAGCCCACGACGTCATCGAGCACGGCGCTGCGCGCTCCCCCGATCGTTGCCGCGGCCAGCACCTCGGCGACCGTGGGCCACTGGTCGATGTCCGGCTCGGTCACCTTGTGCAGCAGAGCCGCGGTCTTGACGACATCGAGCATCCGCGGCGAATCGCTGCTCGAGCAGCCGTCCGTGCCGAGCCCGAGGTTGACGCCCGCGTTCTGCAGCTTCCGCCACGCGGCGATCCCCGACCCGAGCTTGAGGTTGGAGATCGGATTGTGGGAGATGGAGGTACCCGCCGCGGCGACGGTCTGCATGTCGGCATCCGTGAGCCAGATTCCGTGCGCGAGCGTCGTGTTCGGCGAAAGAGCTCCGATGGATGCCATGTAGGAGACCAGGCTCCCGCCGTACGACTCGTCCCCGGTGACCAGCTGCGTCTTGGTCTCGAGCACGTGGATGTGGCACTCGGCGGCGAACTCCAGCGCCATCTCGGTCGCCCCGGTCAGCAGGGCGGGCTCGCACCGCTGCGGCGCGGAGGGCGCGACCATGAACCGCAGCCGGCCGTTCGCGCGACCGTGGTGCGCGGCGAAGGCCTCGCGGGCGAACGTCAGGTACTCATCGGTGGTCGGCACGCGCGCGGAACGGATCTCGCTCACCACGTCGGAGGGCAGGTAGTCCTCGGCGAAGGGCACCGTGTCGAGGAAGGGGCGGTTGATGACGTGCCCCGAGACGTTCGCCCGCACGCCCAGCTGCTCATACGCGTCGAAGACCGCCGCGAGCTGCTCGTGATCCTGCCCCGGAGTTTCGAGCACATCGTCGACGAGCGTCGTGACGCCCGCCTTGAGCGACTCGATCCCGAAGAGGGTGGTGCGAAGACGCACGAGGTCCGGCGCGACGCGGCTGTCGCCGAGGATCGGGTACGACATCGCCATCCACATCTCCAGCGGCAGGTTGTCGTAGCGCCCCTTGTAGAGCATCTCCCACGAGTGGGTGTGCGCGTTCACGAAACCGGGCGCGACCAGGCGGTCGCGGCCCTCGATGATCTCGTCGCCGGGCTCGGGCTCCAGGTGCTCGCCGATCGCGACGATGACGCCGTCGGCGATGCGGATGCTGCGCACGAGCGGAGTGCTGCCCGAGATCGGGTCCATGGTGATGACGTGGGCGTCGCGGATGAAGGTGCTCATGATGTGGTTCTCCGTGGGGGGTGGGGCGGGGCGCTGCGGGGACCCTCAGCGGGTGGATACGGTCTCGCGGGATTCGGGAGCCTGGGCGAACTGCTGCGCCTCGACCCACGGCTTGTGGCTGTTGCGTGCCAGCAGCCAGTAGGTAAGACCTGCGGCGACGCCGCCGGTGAGCCAGGAGATGTCCAGGCCGCCGAGCGCCTGTGAGCCGAGGCCCTGCAGCGCCGGCACCATCCCGTTCAGGAACAGCCAGGTGAAGACGATCCCGACGAAGAAGGCGATCAACGCACGCGGGTTTACGTCGGGCAGACGCTTGGAGCCGACGGCGTCGAACAGGTGGTCGAACCGGCGGGAGCGGCGCTCGAAGATGCCGTAGTGCACGAGCATGATCGCGCCCCAGGTGGCGACCCAGCCGACGACCCCCACCAGCCATGCGTCGAGGGTCTGGGCCGCATCCTCCTGGAAGATGAAGAAGACGGCGGCGGCGAGCGAGAGCACGCCGACGAGGATGTTCAGGGCTTTGCGACCGACCTTAAGATCCAGCGCCTGGGCGGCGACGCTGAAGCTGTAGATGTTGAGCACGTTGGTGGCGATGGGCCCGTGCAGCACCAGCAGCAGAACCGGGATGGCGAGCGCGCCGAAGTTCTCGACGATGAGCTGTCCCGGGTCCACCGTGCCGTTCTTCGTGGCGAGGGAAGCCCCCAGCAGACCGAGCCAGATGACGGGGATGAACTGCCCCAGAGCGCTCGCCAGGTACAGCTTGCGGCGCGGCACGCTCGTGCTGATGAAGCGCGAGTAGTCCGCCGCGTAGGTCAGCCAGGTGATACCCCAGCCGATGCCGATGGCGGTCATCACCGCGGACATCGCGACGATGCGCTCGCCACCGGAGAGCTCCGCGCCCGCGGGGCCTGCGTAGCCCCAGTCGATGTCGAGGAAGAACCACGCGACGACAGACATGATCACGAGAACGAGCACGGTCGGCGGCACCGTCCACCGCTCGAACGCCGCGATCGCCTTGTATCCGGCGAGCGCCACGCCCACCTGGATGGCCATGATGAGGGCGGCGATACCGATCTTCCAGCCGATGTTCGCCTGTGTCGGATCGAGCCAGCCGAGCTGACCCAGCAGAGCCGTCACGAGGTCGAGGACGATCCACGTGTTGACCGCGCACCAGCCGATCACCACGACCGCCTGGATCACCGAGGGCAGGTAGTTGCCACGGCGGCCGAACACCGCACGGCCGAGGAGCATGCCCGTGACGCCGGTCTTCTGACCGAACAGTACGAAGATGCCGAACAGACCCATGCCGATCAGGTTGCCGATCACGAGCACGAGCATCGTGTCGAGGAGGCTGAGACCCATGCTGATGCCGAGCGCTCCCAGCACCCAGTTGATAGGGGCGATATTCGCCCCCATCCAGATCCAGAACTGGCCGGATACGCGGGTCGTGCGTGCCGACTCGGGAATGGGCTGGAGTGTCTCTTCGATGTCGTGCGGACTGGCAGAAGACATGGGCGGTGTCCTTCTCGCGAGGTGGAGCGATCAGTGGAGCGGGTCGGCACCCAGCATGCGGCGACGGTGTTTCCGCGCCCCTGGCGCTCTGTAAACTCGCGGTCACGGCGAATGGACAGAATGTATGCCCCTCCTGCTCGACCAGATCCTCGCGGACGCCGTCGTCCAGAAGACCGAACCCGAACTCGTCTGCGGCACCGCATCCGAGGTCGATGTGCGCTGGGTGCACGCGAGCGAGCAGCTCGACATCGCGCCGCTTCTGCGCGGCGGGGAGCTCATCCTCATGGAGGGGGTCAACCTCATCACGGCGGATGCGGCCGAGCTGCGCACCTATGTCGACACCCTCGTCGCGCGTGACATCGCCGCGCTCGCCGTCGAGACGACACCCCGACTTCCCCGGATCCCCGACGCGCTCCTGGAACACGCCGAGGCGAGCGGCCTTCCGGTGATCCACCTGCGGCGCCGGGTGCCGTTCGTGCAGATCTGCGAGAGCATCAACAGCCAGCTCGCCGATGTGAGCCTGCGGCGCCTGCGCATCGCCGATCAGATATCCCTCGCGCTCTCCGAGGCGATCGAGAATCTGGCGAGCATCGACCAGCTTCTCGCCCTCATCCGCGATCGGGCGAACTCGTCCGCGCAGCTCACGTCGCTGTCTGGCCAGACCCTCGGCGTCGCGCTCGTCGACGCCGAGACGCCGTCGCTCGGCATCGAGTACACCGCACCGGTGTCGTTCGGCGGCACGGTCGTCGCGACGCTCACGCTGCGGCCGGCGGCGGACGCCGACATCCACCTCCTCTCGGGTGCGCTGTCACGGGCGCCCGAGATCCTCGCCATCGCGCTGCTGCGCACGCATCCGCTCTCTCCCCACGACCGGCGACGCAGCCGTTTCATCTCGCTGCTCGCGTCGAGCGGCCCGCGCACCTCCGCCGCCGAGCACGCGCGTGAGCTGACGACGCTGGCCGTGCGGCTGGGATTCGAGCCCGACGACCGGTTCATCCCGTTCGTCGTCGAACTGGGCGACCCCTCGACCGTCGCGGCGGTGCAGGACGCCATCGCTGCCATCTCGCCACGATCGACCGGGCAGTTCGCCGACGGACAGTACGTCGGCATCGTGGGGTTCGCCCTGTCGTGGGACGCGCAGAACGTGCGCGACGCGGTGACGGACGCCCTGCGGCGCCTCGCCTCGCGCGGCGGCGTGCGGGCCGCGGTCGGGCCCACCAGCGCGAGCGTGGACCGCGCGGTGCGAGCCGTACGATCCGCACGGGAGAGCGTGCCGTACGCCTCGGATGCGGAGCCGGTGGTCGATGCGGCGAGCATCGCCGTGACCCGGCTCTGGCCGCTGCTGTCGCAGATCGAGCCGGTCTCCGAATTCATCGACGAGCAGATCGGCGCGCTCCTTGATCGGGACGCCGTCTCGCACGGCGAGCTGTTCGACACCCTGCGCGCGCTGGCCGAGAATCTCGGCAGCAAGACGGATGCGGCCGCATCCCTCGGCATCCATCGGCAGACCTTCTACCAGCGATTCGAACGCATCACCGCCGTCCTCGGGCCGCTCGAGCCGGGGTCGGCTCGGATCGGGGCGGTGCTCACCGCGGTGTTCCTCGAGCGGGCGCGGCGGCAGGCTGCCGCTGCGGCCGACGCGAGACAGATGGGCTCGCCTCGCGCGAACGCGTGACGGCGTCGGTCAGCCCCGCTCGCCGCGCACGATGGCGGCCCCGGCGCTCAGCGCACTGAGCTTCGCGAGCGCCACGTCCCGCGGCAGTGGCGCCATGCCGCAGTTGGTACTCGGGATCAGCTTGTCGGCGTCGACGTAGCGGAGCGCGTCACGGAGGGTGCCGGCGACCTCCTCCGGGGTTTCGACCTCATCGGTGGCGACATCGATGGCGCCGAGCATGACCTTCTTGCCGCGCAGCAGTTCGATGAGCTCCATCGGCACGCGGGAGCCGTGGCTCTCGAGCGACACGATGTCGATCGCCGAGCACTGGAGCAGCGGAAAGGACTCCTCGTACTGACGCCACTCGGAGCCCAGCGTCTGCTTCCATCGGGTGTTGGCCTCGATGCCATAGCCGTAACAGATGTGCACGACGGTCTCGGCTCGCAACCCCTCGGCCGCGCGCTCCAGGGTGGCGATCCCCCAGTCGCGCATCTCGTCGAAGAAGACGTTGAAGGCGGGCTCGTCGAACTGGATGACGTCGACGCCCGCGGCTTCGAGCTCCTTCGCCTCCTCGTTGAGGAGGACCGCGAACTCCCACGCCAGCTTCTCTCGGCTTCTGTAGTGACGGTCGGCGAGCGTGTCGATCATCGTCATGGGGCCGGGAAGCGCCCATTTCAGGGGGCGATCGGTCTGCTGGCGCAGGAAGCGCGCGTCCTCGACGAACACCGGCTTCGTGCGGCCGACGGCATCGACGACGGTCGGCACACTGGCGTCGTAACGGTCGCGGATGCGCACCGTCTCGCGGCGCTCGAAGTCGACCCCGTCGAGGTGCTCGATGAACGTCGTCACGAAGTGCTGCCGGGTCTGCTCGCCGTCGCTGATGATGTCGATGCCGCGCCTCTGCTGCTCCTGCACGGCGATGCGCAACGCATCCTGCTTGCCCTCGACGAGGCCGGCACCCTCCAGCTCCCACGGCGACCAGAGCACCTCGGGCTTCGCGAGCCAGGAGGGCTTCGGCAGGCTCCCTACGATCGCGGTGGGCAGGAGCGCGGGGGCTTCCCCGCGGGTCATCGCGCGAGCGCCGGCTCGAGACCGGCCCATCGTGCGAGCACATCGCCGTAGGGCGTCAGGAAGTGCTCGGCCGCGTACGTGCCCTGGGTGATCGCCAGCTGCGCACGCTCGACGCGGTCGTAGTCGACCTGCGTGCGTGAGAAGTCTCCGTGCTCCAGGCTCGGGCGGTAGACGCTGCCCGCGGCCGCGTTGGCGTTGTAGATCTCCGGGCGGTAGATCTTCTGGAAGCTCTCCATCGTGCTGATCGTGCCGACCAGCTGCAGATTGGTGTAGTCGTTGGCCAGGTCGCCGCGGAAGTAGAACGCCAGCGGTGCCGTGGCGCCTGCGGGCATGAAGTACCGCACGCGCAGCCCCATCCGCGCGAAGTACTCGTCGGTCAGCGAGTAGTCGCTCTGGAGGTACTCCACACCGAGCACCGGATGCGTGTTGTCGGTGCGGCGGTACGTCTTGCTCGTCGAGACGCTGATGCAGATCACCGGAGGCATCTCGAAGCGCTCGCGGTAGACCTCCGAATCCACGAACGCCTCGAACAGCGCGCCGTGCAGGGCGCCGAAGTCGTCGGGCACCGTGAAGGCGCCCGCCTCCGCGGTGACGGCGGGAAGACGCACACTGAAGTCGTAATCGCGGACGTAGGACGAGAAGTTGTTGCCCACGATCCCGTGATGACGAACGCCGGTGTGCAGGTCGCGGATGTGGAGGTCGAGCACTTCGAGCAGCGGAAAGTGGCGCTCTTCCCGGTCGACGGTCAGCGCCGCATCCACCGACACGATCTCGAGCTCGACGGCGTAACGATCGCCGTTCGGGTTGTCCCAACGCGCGAGGTCGTTGCACCGGCGATCGATCATCGTCAGGACGTTGCGGAGGTTCTCCTGCCGATCCTCCCCGCGGGCGAGGTTGGCGAAGTTCGTCGTGGCACGGGACTCGGCGGAGGGCGAGTAGTCCTCGTCGAACGGTGTCGTGGAGATGCGGAACGTGAGTTCGTTCGTCATGCGCAGCCAATCGGGTTCTCGCGCGGCGGGTGGCGCGGGGGTGTCATGCCATCGTGTCGAGGAACTGAACCCATCAGGTAATTCAGGCTGGCTATGCGCTCCTATAGTCTTCGACTATGGCTAAGACCACCGCGGGCATCTCCCTGCAGCAGCTCCACTACTTCGTGGAGGTGGCGGCAGAGGGGTCGATCTCCGCCGCGGCGGACCTGCTCTACGTGTCGCAGCCCACGATGTCGGCGGCGATGAAGGACCTCGAGACCCGGGTGGGGCGGGCCCTCCTCATCCGGTCGGCGCGGGGCGTGACGCTCACCGCCGATGGCACCGAGTTCCTCGGCTACGCCCGGCAGGTCGTCGAGCAGGTCGCGCTCCTCGAACAGCGCTACCTCGGTCGTCCGCCTGCCCGGCGCCTGCTCGGCGTCTCCACGCAGCACTACTCATTCGCCGTCGACGCGTTCGTGCGGATGGTGAGGAGTTTCGGGGCGGCGGAGTACGAGTTCTCGCTGCGCGAGACGCGCACGTGGGACATCCTCGAGGACGTCCGCACGCTCCGCAGCGAGATCGGCATCCTGTACCGCGACGACGTCAACCGGAATGTCATCAACAAGCTGCTCCGCGATGCGGGACTGGCCTTCCATCCGCTGTTCTTCGCAGAGCCGCACATCTTCATCTCGCGGAAGAACCCGCTCGCGGCACGGGGTCGCGCAACGCTCGACGACCTCGCCGACCTGCCGCGGCTCACCTTCGATCAGGGTGCGAACAACTCGTTCTATCTCGCCGAGGAGATCCTCTCGACCCTCTCCGCGAAGCAGGAGATCAGGGTGTCCGACCGCGCGACCATCTTCAACCTCATGATCGGGCTCGGCGGCTACACGATCTCCACCGGCATCATCAGCGACGACCTCGATCCGGAGATCGTCGCCGTCCCGCTGGAGGTGGACGAGAGGATCGAGATCGGCTGGATCGGCCAGGCCGCCCTCGGGCTCACCGAGCAGGCGCAGCGCTACCTCGACGAGGTGCGCGCGGTGGTGTCGGGCTTCGGTGTGGAAGTGTTGGGGTGATGACCGGCGACTGCCTTCACGGCGGGCGCGGTATACGAATACACACGAAAGTACCCACCGTGATCGAGTGACCGGGCGCGTCAATCCGCGCACTCCTTGCATGCACGCCCCGACCCGGAATGCAGAAAACCCCCGGCAGAACCGGGGGCCTTGTCTGTAGGCCCGGTACACGAGTACTCGAATGAATCGGTGCTCCTGCCGCCGTCTCTAGCGGAACTGCAGACACTGGCTGATCTAGTGCCATACGCCACCCATCCGGACGCCACACGAGACCAAGCGAGTCGATCGCTCCGCAGGCGTCTCGAGCCGGCGTTGATCAGCCAGATCGTTGCCGAATACGAGTCCGGCACGAGCTCCCCCGCGCTCTGCGCGAGTTATGGCCTGTCCAAGACGGGTCTCCTTCGGCTGCTTCGAGACGAAGGAGCAACGCTCCGACGTCGTCCGCTTACTACAGACCAGATCGACTTTGCTCGAGAGCTATACGAGCGCGGCCATCCGATCGCTGTCATCGCAGCGCGCCTCGACACCAGCTACAACAATGTGAGACAGCGACTCATCAAAGAAGGAGTCACCCTGCGTCCACGCGGCGGTAGCTACAAGATCGGAGCCACCACCCAGAGACCGGGTGCGCCTTGAGATGCAACCCCTAAGTGGTCGCCGTCGGGGCGTGTTTCACACCTCAGTCGCGTCTTCTTGCCGCGGTTTCGCGGAGTCGATAAGGCTTCGCAGCTCCGCGTCTGTGGCACCCCCAGCGCCACAGACGCTAGGTTGCTTAGAGCCTCCAACAGTCGGCCGGCGACCGATGCAAGACGACCTCTACGTCTCGACGGGCTCGTCGGCCGGATTGTTACTCAAGCATCCGCCCCGAAGAGCCTGTTTGACGTGAGCGAGTGAAACTCCCTCAACGGCATCGCTCCTGCACCCGCGATAATACCCATAGCTCGACGGCCCCCGTATATTGCCACCAGAACAGCAACCATCAGCCCCGCAGGCGTTGAGCACGCAAGAGGAAACGCAGGGCGGGTCTCCAGCACTTGCCGTTCCTCCTCCACCCAGTGCGTCACATCGCTGGGCGAGGGGGCCCTGTGATTCGGCGGCATGAAGTTAAACCGTCCCTCCTCCCAACTGGAGATCTGCTGGACATGAGGATAGTGATGAAGCCCAAGCCCAGTCCGATCTCCGTCAGAATCGGCAGAATCGAATCGCCATCCATATGCTGCGACTTGACCCGAGTCCAAATAGAAGATCCCAACACGCAGGGACATTTCCAGAAACGAGTTCCTCTCACGAAGTTCCATCGCAATGAGAGGCCACAAGATCTGTGACCCAGAACCGTCCCGCGTACGAACTTCAACGCCTGCCGCCGAATAGAAGCCCTTTACAGGAGTCCAACGTGAACGATCTCCGACGCGAGAGAAACCATGCAGGGCATTCAACGGTTCTCCGCTACCCATGGTTTTGAACTTTTCTCGATACAAAGCTGCCGCGTCTCTTGGAGGTGACCCATTGGCCAATTGTTCGTTAGTAAGACGAACCCAAGAATCCAGGACACTCTCCAGAGCCCAGCCGCGAGCGCAGACAGGCGGATAGACTCTCCGGTGCCGACGCCCAGAACGTCGAGATTGCAGCCACCGCAGTAGAGCCCGTAGGCGCGCGTGCGCAAGACGGTGCCACACTCCGTACACCGTGGCTGAGCCGCGGCAGCGAGGACATCGTCCATGGCCGTGCAGCGTACCTCTGACGACTCCCGAGGATACAGTGCGCCGACCCTCTTCGAGAGTTATCAACAGGGCGATGTCGATGAGTGGGGATATTAAGCACCTGCGCGCGCAACGCGCGTAGGCTAGCTAGGCCGCTCAGCACGCGATGTAGGAAATTTGGGGGACAGACGCATGCAAACTCTCCCCCTACGCTCGGGCATATGAAACGCAAATTGGGAGCCATTCTTTTGGCAGCAGTAGTTGGATTCGGCGGAACTGTCGTGGGGGCGCAGGCAGCATTCGCTGACGACACAGGAACAATGCCGTCTGGGTGTTCCATTCAGTCAAATGCGCCGAGTCTGAGCGGGGTGTATGTGAAGTACAGCGGAAGCGGTTATTGCAACGCTCCGTACATCAACTCGTTCGTGATTCGCCTGGTGCACAACTTCAACGGTCTTCCTGATGTCCGCGTGAAGACCAAGTCCCAGTCCCCGGCTGCCGCACCGAACTACTCGCTTTCGGACACGACATGCGACAACGGCAACACGACGGAGTACTACACCGAGACGGGCTACTACCGTCACGGTGAGGCCGGCGGCGACGTCATCCGCAGCAGCTCGATGAGGACCCTTACGCATTGCTAACTTCTCCCGATGAGAGCGTGGGCCGCGTGCTAAGCGCACGCGGCCTTACGCTGCGGCATGGTCGCCGCGTAATCTTCCAGGATCTCAGCTTTACCCTCGGGCGGGGCATCACGGCGCTCCTCGGCCCGAACGGGGCGGGCAAGACCACACTTCTCGAGGCGCTGGCAAAGCCGACCAGGGCGGCGAACGGCGAGGTGCTTCTCGACGGTGACAGCGCCACCGACTCCGCCGCAGCCGAGCGCGCGTTCCTGCGCCGCTCGGGATTTATGCCACAGCACTGGCAGTTCTTCCCTGGGTTCACGGCACGTGAGAGCGTTCAGTACGTCGCGTGGCTCAAGGAGGTCCCGCGCGGTCTTCGGTCTTCGGCGGTGACTGAGGCGCTCGCCACCGTGGACCTTGTTGAGAAGCAGGATGAACGCGTCGCGAAGTTCTCCGGTGGCATGCGTCAGCGAGTAGGCCTCGCCGAAGCCCTGGTCAATCAGCCCGCGGTACTCCTGCTGGACGAGCCCACCGTCGGTTTGGACCCCGAACAGCGGAGTACCTTCCGGCGTGCCCTGCAGCGCGACAAGGATGAGCGAATCACGCTGCTCAGCACACATCTCACGGACGACGTAGCGGCCATTGCGGATCGCGTCCTCGTGGTCGCCCAGGGCGCGCTCCTGTTCGACGGAAGTCCTGCGGAGCTTGCATTGCGTGGTGGCTCGTCAGGGATGACACCCTCGCCGCTTGAGGATGGGTACCTAACGGTCCTCGCGCAACATGGAGCTAGCGCGGCATGATTCATCGTCTGTGGATTGCATCGCGCCGATACGTTGCCCCTGCACTGTCCGCCCTCGCCCTGACCGCGGTCATGATCTGGCTCGCCCTCTCCGGCGGACGAACCGGGCTGAACCTCTGGTCGGACCTGGTGACGGGCCTTTCGGAGTCGTCCGTGCTCACGGGGCCGCTGGCGGCAGGCTTCACGGCGTGGTTCGCTTCTCGCTGGGCATCGCCCGCACGCGCACGAATGGAGAACGGGTCGCGCGCCAGACCTCTGGTGTACCTGAGGAGCATCGCAGAGCTCCTTGGCCCGATCGTGTTGGCATTCCCGCTGGCAGTCCTCGTCCTCGTGATTTACGCGGGACTCAGCGGTACATACGGCGCCCCCTCGCTCTCGTGGCTCTTTTCTCTCTGGGCATGCCTTTTCGTCACAGCTGCTCTCGGATACATGGTCGGCGCCGTCGTCGGACGGCGCTGGTTCACCGCGCCGCTCGCGACGCTCATCGTCTTCGGCGGCTACGTCCTTGTGCAGGCTTTGCCCTTGAAACAGGGCGGCCGATCGTTGTTCCCCGCGTTGCCCCATCGCGACACGGAGTTCGCACGCTACATAGACGCGACCATGTGGAGTCAGGTGCTTCTGTTCAGCGCCGCTGGCTTTCTCTTCATCCTTATCGCAGCCTCGTACCGACGTCGCCTGCGTATTCCTACGGCTGCGGCGGCCGCCGCAGCCGTCGTTCTTGCGGTAGTGGACGGTTCCGTCATCATCAGCACGAATGGGCAGTACCTCACTGGATACAACCACCGAGACTTCGAGTGCAGCGCGTCTCCTCTCACCCTCTGCCTGAACCGCGGATACGCAGGAGCCATGCAAGAACTCGAATCGCTCTTCGAAGAGTTCAACAAGAAGGCAGATGGAACGCCCCTTGTCGCCACGGTGCTCGAACAGAACGTAGAGGGGATTGGGGACGCTCCCGCGCAAGGCGCCCGAAGCGTGTATCTCGAGGGCATCGATCCCGACGGACTGAAGCTCGCGGTGTTCCGCTACGTCACCAAGTACGGCGGGTACCCAGCGTGCGTCGAGCGAGAGGCCGGCTACGAGCAGGTGACCGCCGTCGCCATCGTTGACACGTGGCTCGCGGACTTCGACGACTATGGACTCTCCCAACTTGACGCGCAATCTCTCGGGTTCGCTGAGTGGCAGCACTTCTCGCAGCTTTCCACTGAGGAAGGGAATGCCTGGCTTCGAGATCACGAGCAGGACTACCTCGCATGCAATCTGTCTCTGTCCGATCTGATGTGAGCGGCGTCGCCCTCTTCGCCCGCACTCGTCGATGGCGAGCGGTCTGTGTCAGTGTTCTGGTTGCCGCGGCACTCGCCATTGCCTGCGGACCACTGGCCGTATCGCTGAGCCCGACGGGCGATGCGCAGGTGCGGGTTGCGCTACTGGTTCCTCTCTTGCCTGCCCTTGCGATTGCAGCGTCTCTGGTGACACCGCTTGGTGGGCAGGAGCGGGTCGGATCACGCAGCTTGCGACGACCCGAGCTGACACATCTTCTCGCCTTCACCGCGCTCACCATCGCGCTCGTGGGAGGTGCGAGCTTGTTGTTCCCATCCAGGATGGGCTCCGACGTCAGCATGGACCAGGGCGCCATCGCTGTGGTGCGCAACATTCTCGCTCTGACAGGGATAGCGACGGTGAGTTACCGGATCTTGGGGACGCAGCTCGGCTGGGTTCTGCCGATCGTGTGGACGATCCTGCCTCCGCTGCTCATCCCGCGGGCGAATCAGGATCGCTCTGAGATCTTCACGCTGCTGACCCAACCGGACAGCGCCTTCACAGCGTTTGTTGTGGCGTCGGTCGTCTGGCTGGCCGGTGCGTTCCTGATCACTCGGTGGAGCCCCGACCGCAGGTAGGCCGATCCGTGCCTCCCCCTCAGGTTGCAGCCGCGTTCGAACGAGGCGCTGGCGACTCGCGGCGCTTAGCTCTGCGCGCGGACCGCTCCTCGCCCGTGTCGTCGGTCGCGTGCGCTGAACGCCGCGAACGCTCCAATCACGAGCGCCGCGAAGATCGAGAACCCGATCACCGGCACCACCCCTGCATTGGTTGCCGGCACGGCGCCGCCACCACCCGATGACCGAGCGTGGGCGGTGGTGATGTCGGCCTGAGCATCCGCAACTGGACGAGGTGTGGCCGCGATCGTCAGCGCGGGTTCGTTGAGCCCGACGATGGTGTCGTTCTCAACGGCGTAGAAGGCGCCGCCGGTGATACGAAGCTCGACCAGATCTGCATCGGGATGGGTCACGATCCCCACGGTGAAGGACTCACGAGTGTCGAGCGGATACAGCTGCCACGCATCATTGGCCGGGCGTGCGGCGACCGTGCCGAGCACCTGATTGTTCTGGTCGTACGCCGCGGCGATCCAGTAATCGGTCTCGCCGACAGGGTCACTGCTCTTTCCGTCGATGTAGGCCTGATTCATGAGATGAACGGGGCGCGGAGCGCTGAAATGCACACCCTGCGTGCAGAGATCGTCCTCGAGCCAGACGCTGGCAGACGCGGAGCATGAGAGCGCGCTCTCCACTTCCGGCGGCGGGAAGGCGTCGTTCGCGGATGCGCTCAGCGCGGGCGTGACGACGGCCAGCGTGAGCGCGATGCTTGCGGTCGCTGTTGGAACGATGCGTCGAGTCAGTCGACGTCCCATGAGCCCCCAATCTTCGGGCTCATTCTCGCCCGCGGTACCTTCGCTGCTCAAGAGAGATGCCCGATCTGCGTGGCCCAAGTGCCCCGATCCCTCGTCACCTGGACGTCGTGGCGCTCCGTGCGGTACGGGCTTGTGGACAACAACTCCCAGATCATCGTGCCAGTGGACACGTGTACCCGGGGCGACACGAGGCACTCATCACCCCAGACCTCTTCGACCGTGTCCAACAGGTCATCGACGCCCGCGTGAAGAGGGGACAGCGTGACCGCGTCCACAACCACTTCGCCCGAGGCATGCTGCACTGCGGCCGCTGCCACGACGTCGGACGCGAACACCGCCTCATCTTCGCCGAGGCCAAGAACCACGCCAACCAGGTCTACGAGTACTTCCTCTGCCGAGGACGCCAAGACGGTCTCTGCGATCTGCCCTACCTCCCGACGAACGAACTCGAGCGCGCGCTCACCCGTGAGTTCGCCAGCCTCCGCCTCTCCCCCGATGCCATCGACGAAGCGAAAGGGGAAGTACAGGCGGCCCTGAACCACGTCCTCTCACGTCACGCCGAACAGCGTGCACGCTTGCAGAAGGAACTCAAGAAGCTCGACGTCCAAGAAGAACGTCTGGTCGACCTCGCTGCCGACGGAGCGCTCGCTACCGACAAGCTCCGCACGCGGCTCCGAGATTTGCAGGTCAAGAAGCACGAGATCCGCACCAGCCTGGACACCACCACCGAATCGCTCCAGCAGCGCACCGAGATGGTGCTCAGCTACCTCGACCTGATGGCCCGACCCGATGCCCTCTTCACTGCAGCAACCGGTGCCGTTAAGCGCAAGCTCCTCGCCGCGTTCTTCTCCCGCATCTGGGTGGACGACGACGGCCACCAGTCCACTGTTGCCCGCGAGTTCCAGCCCCTCGTCGCTGATCTCCGCGACGCCGTGCTCAACACTCGCAGCACGTCCGCCAATAAAAGAAGCGCCGGAGAAAACTCCGGCGCTTCTGATTCCGAACGCCTAGACCATTATCTCAAGGTCATTTGTTCGAGTATGAGTACTTTGGTAGCAGGAGCGGGGCTTGAACCCGCGACCTCACGATTATGAGTCGTGCGCTCTCACCAACTGAGCTACCCTGCCGCGACGTTCCGGCGGTGGACCACCGGATGCTGCGAGCCCCGAGTCAGGATTGAACTGACGACCCCTTCCTTACCATGGAAGTGCTCTGCCACTGAGCTATCGGGGCGCTGCCCGGAGCAATCCGGGCAACCAGAAAAGAATATCAGAGCCGAGGGCCCCGACGAAACACGGCCGGTCAGCCGCCGGCGTGCTGACGCAGCCACGACAGCGGGTCGATCGCCGTCGTGCCGTTGTCGAGCACCTCGAAGTGCAGGTGCGCGCCGAACGAGTGGCCGGTGTCGCCCACCCGGCCGATGAACTGGCCCACCTTCACGGTGTCGCCCGTCTTCACCTGCAGCGAGCCGTACTGCATGTGGCCGTAGCGGGTCGAGACGAGCTTGCCGTCGATCACGTGATCGATGATGATCATCACGCCGTAGCCGCCGCCGCTCTCCGTCGCGGTGCGCACGACGCCGTCGGCGACAGCCTGAATCTCGGCGCCCTCACCCGGCGTGAAGTCCAGGCCCTCGTGCATCGTGCCGTCGCGCATTCCGAAGCCGTAGCTGATCGAAACGCCCACCTTGAACGGCCACTGGATCGGGCTGTTCGCGTTGTTGGTGAAGAAGTTCGAGTAGTGCGTGATGCCCGACTCGGCGGCGAGCTGCGCGGTCGACGCCGTGGAGTAGTCGCTGCGGTTCAGTGCGGTGACCTGCGCATCGGCCGGAGCCACGTACGCCTGGATCTCGTCGCTCGACAGGGCGCTCGAGGTGCCGGCTTTCGAGCCGGTCGCGAGCGATGCGGCGGCGGAGTTGCCTGCGCCCGAGACCGCCTCGGCGGGCGTCGTCATGCCGATCGCCAGGAGGCCGACGATTCCCATGGCACCGACGGTGGCGGATGCGGCCGTCGCACGCTTGAACGCCGCACCGCTGAAGCGGCGGCGCTTCGCGGGAGCCGGCTCGGCAACAGCCTGCGCAACAACCGGCTCGTCGGCGATCGCGGCCGCGGCGACCTGAATGGGGGTCTCCCCCGTGAACGAGAAGAGCCGGGCAGCGGCCTCGAACTCGTCGACGATCGCGTGCGCTTCAGCCTCGTCAGCGAGAACCGCCTCGGCGAACACACGCGCTTCGTCGTCGAGGTCCGCCGCGACATCCGCGACGGGCAACTCGGCCGGGCGGGCCTCGGTCTCCGAAACGACCGAGACGGTGTCAACGACCGGCAGAGCGACCGGTTCGTCGTCGATGGCGTCCAGGGCGACGTCGATGGGCGTCGCCCTAGCGACGGAAGCCTGGGTGAGCGACCGCGCACGGCGGCGGGTCAGCGGCGCCTCGGCGACGGGCGCCTCGGGGACAGACAGTCTCACCTCGGAGGCAGCGACCGGTTCAGCGGGCATCGACAGCGTGACATCGGCGGCAGCGACGGGCTCCGGCACGACCTCGAGCACCAGCTCGGGCTCGGCGGCGACCGCAGGATCCGCGACGGCAGTCTCGGTGCGCTGCGCCGACCAGACGGGAGCGGGACGCGCAGCAACCTGGCGCGCGCGCAGCTGTGCGCGGGTGAGCGGAGCGACCACATCCGAGGTCCCCGAAGAAGCCGCCTCAGCAGCGCGGTTCCGGCCGGAGCGTCGCGTGGGAGCGGTCTCCGCCTGGGGATCTAGGGGGGTCAAAACGTAGTCAGCCTCGGTCTCGGTCGCACGGGAAGCGACAGGGAAAACGGAAGGAGATGCTCATCCTCGTTCGGGTGACGAAGATAACGAATAGGTAAACACTACAACCCTGAGCCTGAGAATGCCATGCGCGCGCATCAGTCTTCGAGGCGGGCGAGGAGAGCTGCGAAGAGACCCGGCGCCGCCGCGATCGTCATCTCGCGATCGGCTCGTTTGCCACCGAGTCCCGCCACCACGCCACCGGCCTCGACGACGATGAGCGCGCCCGCCGCATGGTCCCACGGCCACAGGCCCTTCTCGTAGTACCCGTCGATGCGACCGGCTGCGACACCCGTCAGATCCAGGGAGGCAGCGCCGATGCGACGCAGGTCACGGGCGAGCGGCATGACCCCGGCGAGACGCTCGAGCGCGGGCGCGTGGGTCGCGGGGTCGTACCCGAATCCCGTGGCCAGAAGCGCACCCGCGTCCGACGGCTCGGCGACGCGCAGCATCCGCTCGCCCTCGATCGAGGACACGAGACGCGCACCTTCGCCCTGCGCCGCGGTGAACAGCTCGTCGACGGCGGGGTTGTACACGGCGCCCGCCAGTGCCTCCCACTTCTGCGGGTCGGGCTCCCCCGACACGGCGGCGATACTCACGGCGTACGCCGGGATTCCGTAGGCGTAGTTGACGGTGCCGTCGATCGGATCGACGACCCACGTGATCCCCGAGGCGGATGCGGCCACGCCGCCCTCCTCGCCGAGGAAACCGTCGTCGGGTCGCGCCGCCGCGAGACGCTCGCGCACCAGCTGCTCGACCTCCCGGTCGGCGTCGGTCACGATGTCCGCCAGCGCCGACTTCGTCGCGGCGATCTGCACGCCGTCACGGCGCCGTCGAGCGGCGAGCGCCCCCGCCTCCTTCGCGACCTCGATGGCGAGCGATTGCAGATCCAGAGCGGAAGGCATGCTCCCACGCTACCCTCGCGCCGGGCAGCCGTAGGCCGTTAGCGTGGCGGCATGACCGTCACCCGGCCGACCCATGACGTCGTGATCGTCGGCGGGGGCCACAACGCCCTCGTCGCCGCTGCTTACCTCGCCCGTGCCGGTCGCTCAGTCGTGGTGCTGGAGCGGCTCGACCACACCGGAGGAGCGGCCGTCTCCGAGTCGCCCTGGGCCGGCGTCTCGGCACGACTGTCGCGTTACTCCTATCTCGTGAGCCTGCTGCCCGCCCGCATCGTCGACGACCTCGGGCTGCGGCTGACCCTGCGACGCCGGCGCTACTCCTCGTACACGCCCGATCCCACCGACCCGGCGCGCGGCGTGCTCGTCGACACCGGTGACGCGCGGGTGACGGATGCGAGCTTCCACCGCACGGCGGGCTCCACCGCCGAGGCTGATCGCTACCGGCGCCTCAGCGCGCGGGTGACGCCGCTCGCGCGCACGGTCTTCCCCTCCATGACCGAACCGCTGCCCACCGCATCCGCTCTGCGCGCGGCGCTCGGCGACGACGCCCTGTGGGACGCGATCACGGCGCGGCCGCTGGGCACGCTGCTGCGCGACAGTCTGGAGAGCGACCTCGTGCGCGGCATCGCGCTCACCGACGGGCTCATCGGCACGTTCTCGCACGCCGATGACGCGTCCCTGCGGCAGAACCGCTGCTACCTGTACCACGTGATCGGCGGCGGCACGGGTGACTGGGACGTGCCGGTGGGCGGGATGGGCCACGTCACCGCGGAGCTCGACCGAGCCGCGCGGGACGCGGGCGCCGAGATCCGTACCGGCGCTCCGGTCACGAGCGTGAGCCCCGACGGCGAGGTTCGCTATGGCGGGACGGATGCGGGCGTCGTCGCCGGTCGCCTCGTACTCGCAGCCGTCGGGCCGGCCGTGCTCGACCACCTGCTCGCCGCGGCAGGAGCCGACGTGCAGCGCGCGCCGGAACCCGAGGGCGCGCAGGTCAAGGTCAACATGCTCCTGCGCCGGCTCCCCCGTCTGCATGACCGCCACGTCGCACCCGCGGCGGCGTTCGCGGGAACGTTCCACGTCAACGAGACGATGACGCAGCTCAATACCGCATACACGGAAGCGGTCGTCGGCCGCATCCCCGAGCCGCTCCCGGCCGAGATCTACTGCCACTCGCTCACCGATCCTTCGATCCTCGGGGCGGAGCTGCAGGAGGCGGGTGCGCAGACGCTCACCCTGTTCGGACTTCAGGTGCCGCATCGACTCCTGGACGGCTCGGACCCCGATGCGATGCGTGCCACGCTCCTGGCGGCCGCAGAGCGCTCCCTCGACTCTGTGCTCGCCGAGCCGCTCGCCGACTGCATCTGGGAGACTCCGACCGGCGCCCCGTGCATCGAGGCGCGCACCACTGCAGATCTCGAGGAGTCGCTGGGCATGACCGGCGGCGACATCTTCCACGGTCCGCTGTCATGGCCGTGGCGTGAGGACGAGGCGGATGCGGCCGCCCCCGCCGAGGCGTGGGGCGTCGACACGGCGCACTCCCGCATCCTCCGCTGCGGATCGAGTGCCGCGCGGGGCGGCGCCGTCAGCGGGCTGGGCGGTCACAACGCGGCGATGGCCGCGCTCGCGCTGCTGCCTGGGTGCTGATGCCGGAGCCGCTGCACTGCTCCATGCACCGCGAATGATCAGCGCGGGGGCAGCGGCGGCGGGGGCGGGAAGCCCTCGTAGCCCGGGGCTGCGGGAGGCTCCGACGGCGTGACGGGCGCGGCGGATGCGGGCGGCTGGGCGCCGTACGCCGCCTCCGCCGTGGGCGAGACTGCCGGCGGCGCCTGGTGCCACCCCGTGGGGTATCCCGTGTAGTAGGCCTGCCAGTCGGGCGAGCCGTCCGGGAGGACCGGCAGCGGGGTGACGCGGTCGGCGTATGTCGGCCACGCCTGTGGAGCCGCGACCGGCCAGGTCTGCGGCGTCGCCTGAGAGCGGGGCGTCTTGGGACCGAACAGCAGGTTGACCAGCGGGACCAGCGCGGTGCCGACGGCAGCCAGGATGGTGACAGCCACGACGATGCGCCAGTAGACGTCGTAGAAGTCGACCCACTCCTGGATCGTCAGCGGCAGCACGAGCAGCACGACGAGGGCTGCCACGAGGCCGACGGTCACGTATCCGACGATGCGGTTGAACAGGGTGGGCACGCGCACGATGGCCTTGATGTACAGACGCACGTGGAGCACCGCGAGCTGGACGATCAGCACGATCAGCAGGAACGAGAAGAACCGCGTGAAGCTCGTGAGCCCGTCGCCGTAGCGGTACGCGTCGAGGGAGGGTCGCTCCGGCATCCAGATGAGGAATGCGCCGACGATGAGGATGAGCACCCACGCGATCATGCTCGTCAGCACGAACCATCCGGGGCGCCTGGGGGCGAGGTGCGCGTCGAGGATCGCGACGCCGGCGAAGGCTGCGAGCAGGAAGATCGTGAGGAAGGCGCGTCCGACGATCCCGTTCTGTGAGCCGATGAGCACCCAGACCACGCTCACGAGCGCCGCGGCGATCAGGGCGCCGATGGCGACCCAGATGCCCGCCCGCACGAGGCGGTTCGGGCTCGACGACTCAGCGATCGGTGCAGCGGACGGTGCGACGGGCGGTTGCGGCGCGGACATCACGGCTCCCTTCGCGGGCGCCCCTCGCCCGCACCCTCATCCTGGCACGCCGCGCCGATTCGCCGAGGAGGGTTGTGGGCGGCGTGCAGAACCGACCGGCGACGCGTCGGTGCGCAGAGAAGCCCTGTTCCCCTGTCACAGATCGCGCTCATCGCGTCGATCTGTGACAGGCGAGCAGGCCGCGCACACGGGCACAACCTGGAAAAGCCGAAAGCCCCCGTGCGGGGGCTTTCGGCTTTGGTGGTGGCGAGTGAGGGATTCGAACCCCCGAAGGCTACGCCGGCTGATTTACAGTCAGATCCCTTTGGCCGCTTGGGTAACTCGCCAAGTGCGCACCTGCCCAGCTTGTACAGTCGACCAGAGGCGCGATCTCCGATACTACCCCCTCGCCGACATACTCAGAAATCCGCGACGGGCCCGCGCGCGGCGGCTCAGGAGCCCTGATCGAGCCCCGACAGCGCGGACGGCAAGCGCAGCAGCGCACCCTCGAAACGACAGGTGGCGGCGGCGACCGCCATCGCCGTGTCGACGAGCGTCACCCAGGCGGCTTCGTCGCTCGGATGCTCGGACAACAGCGACGCGACGGCGGACGAGAGCACCGCGTCGCCCGCTCCCATCGTGTCGATGATGACACCGGGGACGGAGGCGATCGGACGTTCGATCGCGACCGAATCAGTGACGACGCCCGCACCCTGCGCGCCGCGCGTGGTCAGCACGGCCACGGCACCGAGCTCCCGCATCCGGTCGCGCACGGCGTCCAGCGGCGTCGCATACAGCAGCTCCGCGTCGTCGTCGCCGACCTTCACGAGATCGGCGAGCGCGGCGAGCGCCTCGAAGCCGGTGACGAAGGCAGCGCGGTCGTGCATCATCCCCTCGCGCGGATTCGGGTCGACCGCGAGCAGCCCGTCGGCGTCGCGCACCGCCTCCACGAGCTCGGCCGTCTGCGCCGCGTCGTCGAACGGGAAGCAGCTGACGACCGTGATCGCCGCATCCGCAATCACGCGACGCTCGTCGTCGCCGAAACGGATGCGGCGGTTCCAGGCCGCCTCGTTGAACACGTAGACCGGCTCCCCGCCGGCGTTGCGGGTGCTCACCGCACGCGACGAGCCGTGCGGCGACGGCGTCGCGACGAGCTCGACGCCGAAGTCGTCCAGGTACGCGCGGATGCGGTCGCCGGGCTCGTCGTCGCCGACCATCGCGATGAGCGTCGTGGGCAGGCCCAGCCGGGCGAGCCCGACGGCCACGTTGAGCGCCGCTCCCCCGACGAACTCGCGCACTCCGGTGTCGTCGCGCAGCTCATCGATCAGTGCGTCTCCGATCACTGCGACCCGTCCCGCTGCGGTCATAGCCGTTCCCCCTTCACGCGCCCGACGAACGCTTCAGCCCGTGCGCGTGTGCCATCGATACGGCGATCGACGCTCGCCCGGATCTCGCTCGGCGCAAGAGGGGCGGCCAACCGCACCGTCTCGTGGCACGACAGATCGGCGCACATGTACGTGCCCACGCTGTCACCACTCTCCCCCGCCTCGCCCGCCCGGCGCGCGGTGAACAGCGCGACCTGGTCGCCGGGCTGCATCGTGTGACACAGGTTGCACATCGCCGACCGCGCACGGCCATTGCCCTCCGCGGCACGGAGCACGACGCCCGCCGGCCGACCATCGGACTCGGTCACCAGGTACCCCCGGCCGCGCGAGCGCGGGTCGCGCCACGCCAAGAAGTCGAGGTGATCCCAGTCGGTGAGCAGGAAGTCGTGCGGCATCGCGGCCACCCGGACTTCCTCCGGCGCGGCGTTCACGAACGACTCGCGCACCTGTTCCTCGGTCAGAGCCCGCATGAGACAAGTCTACGAATCGGCGCGAGCGCCCGGATGCGGCCCGCATCCGCCCATGGAAGAATCGCGGCATGGCAGATTCCTCGTTCGACATCGTTTCCAAGATCGATCGGCAGGAGGCCGACAACGCTCTGAACCAGGCCCGCAAGGAAGTGGAGCAGCGCTACGACTTCAAGGGCACGGACGCCTCCATCGAGTGGAGCGGCGAGTCGATCCTCATCAAGGCCAACAGCGAAGATCGCGCGAACGCGGTGCTGGATGTGTTCCAGACGAAGCTCATCAAGCGCGGCATCTCGCTGAAGAGCCTGGATTCAGGCGAGCCCACCGCCAGCGGCAAGGAATACCGCATCGTCTCGACGCTGAAGGAAGGCATCTCGCAGGAGATCGCGAAGAAGATCAACAAGATCATCCGCGACGAGGGCCCCAAGAGCGTCAAGTCCCAGATCCAGGGCGACGAACTGCGCGTGCAGTCGAAGTCTCGCGACGACCTGCAGGAAGTCCAGCGACTGCTCAAGGCCGCCGACCTCGACGTCGATCTGCAGTTCACCAACTACCGGTGAGCCGGGCCTGACGAGCTTTCTCGTCACAGCTCGCCGGCTGCGGCGTCTTCCTCTGTGACCGCACCTCGCGGTCACAGAGGAAGGAAGACCATGACCTCCCCCGTCAGCTCGCTCGACCAGCTGCCCGCCGAATTCGCACGTCGCTTCAACGCCCGCGACCTCGACGCCCTCACCGTCTTGAACGCCCCCGGCGCCGTCTTCGTGCCGGCCCCGGGCCAGCCGGTCACGGGCGACGAGGCGGTCGCAGGCGCGCTGGAGCAGTTCCTCGCGATCGGCCTGCCGATCTCGATGGCCGTGCGCACCGTGTTCGTCAACGGCGCCATCGGCCTCGCGATCGCCGACTGGAAGCTCGAGGGAACCGCCGCCGACGGCAGCCAGGTCTCGCTCAGCGTGAGAACGTCATGAGAGTCGTTTCACATTCCGCCGAGGAACGTCATGGGATGGAACCCTGGTCTTAAGCAACACCGCGCGCCGGGGATGTTCGGGTCATCGTCGTCGCGTGAAGCGCGATGTCGTGTCGTGTAGCCCCTCCCCCTCCGCGGGAGGGGCTTTCTTCGTGGTGGGCTCAGGCCTGCAGTTTCAGGTCGGTGAGACACGTCGGGTCGTCGGGTCCGGTCGCGATGGACGAGACGGCGACCTCATCTCCGGCGCGCACGGTCAGCGTTGCCTCGATGCCGCGAGGCAGCCAGAAGCCGACGAAACCGTTGTCCGCCGCCACGAGAGTCTCATCGAAGATCGTGGCGCCGGCGCCGTCGACCACCGTCACCTCGAACGTGCGTCCCGCGAGCTCGCCGCGACAGCTCGTCAGGTTGTGGAAGAAGCACTCGTGCGTCGAGTTCTCGTAGGGGGCCACCGACAGGTGGAACGAATCCTCGGGCAACGGCTTATCGACCTCGCGGCCATCCCCCGCGGTGAGCAACAGCGTGTCGGGGCGCACCGATGCCGAGTAATCGGTCGCCCGATCGGCGACAGGGACCGCCTGCAGTGCGTCGATCGCCTCGGCGGCACTCATCGCCTCGACCTGGGCGAACGAGAGGGCAGCGGAAGGGTCGGCGGGGGCCGCGGGGGCACTACATGCACTGAGCCCCGCCCCGGCGCAGAGGAGGACGGCGGCAAGTCCGAGGGAAAGGGAGGTTCGACGCTGCATGTGCTCCAGCCAACCGCCCACGATGACGGCGCGCACCGTGTCGCCCCGTTTCTATGACGGGACGTTCGCGAAGTTGTCAGGCGGTGAGGTGCGAGATCAGGATCTGCGTCCCGATTCCGATGAGCACGAGGCCGCCCACGATCTCGGCAGGACGACGGAAACGGGTGCCGATCCGGTGCCCGATGAGCACCGCGGCGAACGAGAGCACGAAGGTCACGACGCCGATCGCGATGACGGCGATCCACACCGGGAAGTTGAGGAACGCGAAGCTCAGCCCCACGGCGAGCGCGTCGATGGAGGTCGCCACGGCGAGCAGGATCGTCTCGCGCGTCGAGAGGCGCGAGGTTCCGGCTTCTGCTCCGTCCTTGTCGGGCGTCAGCGCCTCCCAGAGCATCTTCACCCCGACCGCGGCGAGCAGCGCGAAGGCCACCCAGTGATCGAACGGCTCGATGAACGCGGCGAACGCGCTTCCGAGCAGGTAGCCGAGCAGCGGCATGAGCGCCTGCGCGAGCCCGAAGGCGAGCGCCAGCACGAGGGCGTTGCGCACGATCCGCGAGCGCAGCTGAAGGCCCTTGCCGAGGGCGACCGCGAAGGCGTCGGCGGAGACACCGACGGCGAGCAGAGGCAGTGCCCAGAACGACATGACGCTCCTGGTGGGATGGAGGGAGGATGCGGGGCGATCGCCCGCGTGATCCAGCCTGCCGATTTCGGAAAACCGAACTCAACTCCAGCGCACGATTGTCAGCTTTTCGGCTTCCCAAACATCAGTGGAAGCGTGCGCGTGCCCACTGTTCGAGTGCCGCATACGCCCGACGGCGAGGCTCGGGCGCGGACAGGAAGACGTCGTGCACGGCCCCCTGGATGCGCGCGATCGTCACGAGCGGGCCGAGCTTGAGCGCGGCGCGCGCGATGTCGTCGACCACCAGCACGGAGTCCGTCGAGGTCATCTGCTCGCTCCAGCGGATCGGCGACGACGACCTCGCGGAGAGCAGGACGAACGCGGGCGCTCCCACATCCACGCCCGCGGCGATGCGCGCGTGCCCCTCCAGCACGGCGTGCAGCCAGCCGGGATGCGTCGCGAAGCCCTGCGCCGGACGCCACTGCTCGCGGTAGCCCGGGATCGGCAGCACACCCAGCTCGGTCTGCGCGCGCGTGTAGAACCCGAGGTCGACGACCGGCTGCGCACCGCGGGGCTGCACGCGGGCTCGCGCCTGGATGAGGGGCGCGATGGCCTGGCGCCCGAACGACCCGATCTGGAACTCCAGCCACGGGCTGTTGAGCACGACCGCGGACGCGGTCCCCGGGTGGCGCGCCGACCACAGCGACAGCGTCAAGCCGCCCGTGGAATGCCCGAGGAGCACGAGACGTCTGTTGCCGCGCGGACCCATCGCGGCGAGCGCTGCGGCGATGTCGGCGTCGTACTCGTCGAGGCTGTCGGCGTAGCCGGGCACCTGCCCCTCGCGCAGGCTCCGGCCGTACCGGTGGAGGTCGAGGGCGTAGAAGCGCGCACCGAGCCGGGCCCAGAAACGCGCCAACTCGGTCTGGAAGAAGTAGTCCGACCAGCCGTGGACGTAGAGCACGTCGACGTCGCGGAGGGGCGCGACCAGCCGGCCGACCGGATGCGGCAGGTGCCGCACGAGGGTCGCCACCAGCGGACCATCGTCCGCAGGAAGATCCAGCGGCAAGGTCTGCTGCGCGAACCCGGGCCCGAGGATGTCGGGGACCCAGGCGCTCATGCCGTCAGCCTAGCGACGCACGTCCGGGAAGCGACCGATCGGTCGCGAGCTCACTCGCCGCGCGAGATCGCCACCATCTCGTCGCGCGGCACGACCTTGATGCGTGCCCGCTCCGCGGGGGCGCCGAGGGCGATCTCGTGCTCATCGAGCCGGTGCCACCCCTCGAGGTCGGTCCAGCGCACGCCGCGCTCGGCGAGCAGGGCCGGGACCGCCTCGGGGGAGGGATCCTCGGGCTGCCACCACGAGGCCTGGCCGTTGATGAGGTGGCGCACCGTCTCCATCGCGTCGGACTTCGTGTGTCCGATCAGGCCGACCGGTCCGCGCTTGATCCAGCCGGTCGCGTAGACGCCGGGGACGACCTCGTTCGAGTCGGGGTGCAGCACCTGGCCCTCGTGGTTCGGGATGACACCGTGGCGCTCGTCGAACGGGACGCCGGGAAGCGGTGATCCGAAGTAACCGACGGCGCGGTACAGCTGCTGGATCGGGACCTCGCGCAGCTCGCCCGTGCCGACCACTCCGCCCTCGCCGTCGGGACGCGTGCGCTCGTAGACCAACGCAGCCACGCGGCCCGCCGCATCCTTCTTGACCTCGACGGGCTTGGCCCAGAAGTGCAGGTGCAGTCGGCGGGACGCCTCGCCACCGGCACCGTTGGCGCCCGGACGGGTGCGCCACTCCTGCAGCACGCGGTCGATGACCTTGACCTGCTTGTTGCTCGCGATCGCGGCGAGCGACGCCTCGTCGTAGTCGAAGTCCTCGTCGTAGACGACCATGTCGACGTCGCGCAGCTCGCCGAGCTCCCGCAGTTCCAACGGCGTGAACTTCACCTGGGCAGGACCGCGGCGCCCGAACACGTGGACGTCGGTGATCGTGGAGGCCTCGAGCCCGGCGTGCACGTTGTCCGGAATCTCGGTCGGCAGCAGATCGACGGCGTGCTTCGCGAGCATCCGGGTGACGTCGAGGGCGACGTTGCCGTTGCCGATGACAGCGACCGACGAGGCGTCGAGCGGCCAGGTGCGCGGCACGTCGGGGTGTCCGTCGAACCAGCTCACGAAGTCGGCGGCGCCGTAGGAGCCCTCCGCGTCGATGCCGGGGATGTCGAGGTCCGCATCGCGGATCGCGCCGGTCGCGAAGATCACCGCGTTGTAGTGCTTCTTCAGATCGTCGAGCGTGATGTCCTCACCGAAGCGCACGTTGCCGAACAGCCGGATGTCGCCGCGGTCGAGCACGTCGCGCAGGGCGGTGATCACGCCCTTGATGCGGGGGTGGTCCGGGGCGACGCCGTAGCGCACGAGTCCGTAGGGAGCGGGGAGGTGCTCGAACAGGTCGATCGACACATCGAACGCCCGCTCGGCCTTCAGCAGGATGTCGGCCGCGTAGATACCCGCGGGCCCTGCGCCGACGATGGCCAGCCGGAGCTTGGTCATGGAAGTCCTTTCGAGGGGTACAGCGGCGTCGGGGGCGACGCCTCGAGCGCTCTGGTTCGCAGGCGCGGAGATCAGCTGCTGCGATCGGCGACCGCGTCCGCGAAACGCGTCAGCGCCTCGCGCACCGCACCGCGCGGGAGCGGCTCGAGAGCCGCGACCGCCGCGTCCGACCATTCGTGCGCGAGCGCCAGGGTCTGCTCCGTGGCGGCGTGCTCGCGCAACTCGGTCAGCGGGTCGTCCAGCAGCGCCGGGTCGGCACCGTCGGCGATCTGGGCCACGCCGGCGTCGATGCGGGCGAGCAGGTCGACGGATGCCGCATCGTCGAGGCGCCCCAGCAACAGATACGGCATGGTGGGCACGCCCGCGCGCAGATCCGTGCCGGGGACCTTGCCGGTCTCGGCCGCATCCGCGGAGAGGTCGATGACGTCGTCGAGCAGCTGGAAGGCGACGCCGACCTTCTCGCCGAAGGTCAGCAGCGGCTGTTCGTAGGCGAGGGGGGCGTGCGAGAAGAGCACGCCGGCCTGCGCCGAGGCCGCGATCAGCGAGCCCGTCTTGTCGCTCAGCACCTGCAGGTAGAAGTCGACGGGGTCGTCGCCCGCCTGAAGCCCGACTGTCTCGTGCATCTGCCCGAGAACGAGCCGCTCGAAGGTGTCGGCCTGCAGCTTCATGGCCTTGTCGCCCAGGCGCGACATGATCTGGCTCGCGCGGGAGAAGAGCAGGTCTCCGGTGAGGATGGCGACGCTGTTGCCCCAGACGGAGTGCGCGGCGGGCACGCCGCGGCGCACGTCCGCACCGTCCATGACGTCGTCGTGGTACAGCGAACCGAGATGGGTCAGCTCGAGCGCGGATGCGGCGTCGATGACCTGCTCGTTGACGCCGTCGCCCAACTGCGCGGTGAGCACCGTCAGCATCGGACGCACACGCTTGCCGCCGGCCTCGTAGAGGTAGCGGCTGGTGGCGTCGGCGAGCGCATCGGCCACGTGCAGCTCGTCGGCGAGGTGTGCCTCGACCTTGGCCAGACCGTCTTCGACGGTCTTCTGCAGTCGGCGGGAGACGGGACCGGCGAAGACACGATCGGCGAGGCCGAGTCTGTTCGCGAGGTGCGCGCCAGGCGCAGAGGGGCTCCGTGTCACTCCTCTAGCCTACCCGCGGGCCGCAGGCGCTCGACCCGCTGTCAGCCGTCAGTTCGCTGCAGGATCGGCGAACGGCGCACGCGCGCGATGCAGCGCCACGATGCCGAACGTGAGGTCGCGGTGCGCGACGTCCACCCATCCCGCATCCCGGATCCAGGCGCTGAGCGTGCGCTGGTCGGGCCAGTCCTTGATCGACTCGTTGAGGTAGTCGTAGGCGTCCGCGTTCGAGCTGACGCGGCGGGCGACGATCGGCAGGACGCGGTCGTTGTAGAAGCGATAAAGGCCGGCGAACAGCGGGTGCGGCGGGTGCGAGAACTCGCAGACCACGAGCCGTCCACCGGGCTTGGTCACGCGGCGCATCTCGGCGAGTGCCGCGTGCGGGTCGTTCACATTGCGCAGTCCGAAGGAGATCGTGACGGTGTCGAACGAGGCGTCCTCGAACGGGAGCGCGGTGGCGTCCGCCTCCTGGAAGGTGAGGTTCATGATGTGCCCGTGACGCCTGACGCCCTCGGCGATCATCCCCGGCGAGAAGTCGGCGGCGACGACCTCGGCGCCGCTGCGGGCCAGGGCCACCGCGCTGGCGCCGGTGCCGGCGGCGAGGTCGAGGATGCGCTGCCCGGCACGCGGTGCGATCGCGCGCGTCGCCGCGACGCGCCAGAGTCGGTCGTTGCCGAGGCTGAGCACCGTGTTGGTGCGGTCGTAGCCGGCGGCGACCTCGTCGAACATGCCGCTGACACGGCCCGGATCCTTGCCGAGGTCGGCGCGATGCTGGTCGGGGCTCTCACTCACGCCCCCAGCCTAAGCCGTGAGCTCGCACCCCTCTCGCTGAGCCGTGCTCCCGCGGCGCGCGTCTAGGCTGGCAGGGTGATTCGTGCCTCGCGGCCTCGGCTGCTCGTCGAGACCCGCGAGATCGACCCGATCGACGATCTGCTGGCCTTCACCGACCCCGCGCGCCCTCTCGTGTGGCAGCGCCGGGGCGAGGGCATGGTGGGTCTCGGCGAGCCGCTCGCGCTCCCCTTCGCTTCCGATGCCGACGCGCGCGCGGACCGCTGGCGAGAGCTAGCCGCCGCCGCGGTCGTGGACGACCCGCTGGAGATTCCGGGCACGGGTCTCGTCGCCTTCGGCGCGCTGCCCTTCGATCGCCGTTCGGAGAGGCCGGGGGCCCTGCTCGTTCCTCCCGTCGTGATCGGACGCCGCGACGGACGTTCCTGGCTCACCCGCATCCGTTGGAGCGACGAGGCGGCCATCACGCCCGTGGCGACGCTCTACGGTGCACACTGGTCCGCCACCCTGGGACCCGGCCGGCAGCATCCCGCCGGCTACATCGCCTCGGTGCGCGAGGCCGTCGAGGCGATCGCGGCGGGCGAGGTCAGCAAGGTCGTGCTCGCGCGAGACCTCGCGGGCACCGTGCCCGCCGGCTCCGACCTCCGCCGCCTCGTGCGCGCCCTCGCATCCGGCTATCCCGACACGTGGGCCTTCGCCGTCGACGGGCTGATCGGCGCCAGCCCCGAGACCCTCGTGACCGTCGAGCAGGGCACCGTCACCGCACGCGTGCTCGCGGGGACCACGGCACGCGGCGCGGATCCGGATGCGGATGCGGCGGCCGCCCTGGCCCTGGCCACGAGCACCAAGGACCAGGACGAGCATCAGTTCGCGGTGCGCAGCGTCCTGGCCGCGCTCGATCCGCACACCCGCGCACTGCGCTCGAGCGAGCAGCCGTTCACTCTCAAGCTGCCGAACGTCTGGCACCTGGCGACCGACGTCGAGGGCGCCCTCTCCGACACGGCGTCCGCTCTGGATCTGGTCGCGGCGCTGCATCCGACGGCCGCCGTCGCCGGCACCCCGACGCAGGCGGCGCTCGATGTCATCCGCCGCTTGGAGCCCTTCGATCGCGGCCGCTACGCGGGCCCCGTGGGATGGATCGACCAGGCTGGCGACGGCGAGTGGGCCATCGCGCTGCGCTGCGCACAGTTCGACACCCCGGACTCGGAGGGCGACGTCGCCCTCACCGCGTACGCCGGTGCGGGCATCGTGGCCGCGAGCGATCCCGAATCCGAGCTGCTCGAGACGCGCGTGAAGTTCCGCCCGATCGTCGAGGCTCTGGCCTGAGCGCTCAGCGTTCCAGCGGCACCTCGATGAGCTGACGGCCGCCGGCGGGCGACGTGAGCGCCTGGTCGAGCGCGGCCCGCGTCGTGATCCGGCGGTACTCCCACCCGTACGCGAGGGCGAGATGCTCCAGTCGCACCGACTGCGGCGTGTACTGCACGCGGTCGATCGCCGCCGCATCCGCCACGCTCGCGACTTCGAGCCCGTCGAAGATCGTTCCGCCGCCGTCGTTGCCCACGATCACCTGGATGCGCGGCTCGGCCTCGGCGGCCGGCAGCAGCAGGGCTCCGACGTCGTGCAGGAGGGCGAGATCCCCCAGCAGCACGCGGGTCACACCCGGGCGCCCTTCGTCCTGGCTCGCGATCGCCACACCCGTCGCGGTCGCGACCGTGCCGTCGATGCCGGCAAGCCCGCGGTTCGCATGCACCGGCACCTTCTTGCCGCCCAGCACCTGATCGGCGACGCGGACGAGTCGGGAGGACCCGAAGACCAGCCGATCGTGGGGCCAGCTCGCGCGCCACACGGCATCGACGAGCGCCGCCCGATCGAGCGGGGCGCGCAGCACGTCGAGTTCGGCCGAGACCGCCGACAGCCGCTCGCGCGGAACGGCGGAGGCGAGCCCGTCCGCGTCGGGCGCGGGCGGAGAGAGATCGACCGATGCGGCGCGGGAGGCGCGCATCCACTCACCCAGCCACGCGCGGTCGGCGTCGCCGGGCGCCACGGCGACCGCGTCGACGGCGGTCGTGCGACCGTTGAGGTTCAACGGCTCACCGGGGCCGCGGATCGCGATGACCTCGACGTCATCGCGACCGAGGAGAGCGGTGACCTCGCGGCTGAGCGTCGGATGGCCCCACACGACGGCGCGCTCGACGCGCCCCCCGAGCTCAGGATCCGACAGCGCCTGTCGGTAGCCGTGCACGAGCAGGCGCCCGAACCGGGCCCCGCTGACGATCTCGGCGATGAGCGGCCAGCCGCCCTCGTGCGACACGCGTTCGGCGTCGGCTCCCGCATCCGCCCCCGCGACCACGACCGTGCGCGGACCCTGGGCCAGCAGCAGCGGAGCCGCACCCGGCTCCTCCGGGACGTCGGACTCGCCGATCCCGCCGCCTCCCTGGTAGAGCGCTCCGGATGCCGGTTCCTCCTCCTCGGAGGCGGACGAGGAACCAGCATCGGCGACCGCGAACCACGGAGGAAGCGCACCCGCCAGCGGCTCGCGGAAGGGCAGATTGACGTGCACGGGCCCGGCGGGGCGGGTACCGGCGCCGAGAGCGGCGTCGAAGGCCTCGTCAGCGAGCCGGCGGAACATGCGGCTCTGCTCGGACGAACCGTCGGCGTCGATCGAGTCGGGCACGGGGGCATCGATGTCGAGACGCGTCGCCGGCTGGAACAGGCCAGGCTGGCGCGTCGTCTGGTTCGCTCCGACGCCGCGCAACTCGGGCGGCCGGTCCGCGGTGAGCAGCAGGAGGGGAACGCCGGCGTGATGCGCCTCGAGGGCTGCCGGCATGAGGTTCGCGACGGCGGTCCCCGACGTGCACACCACGGCGGCCGGGACACCCGACTCCCGCCCGATCCCGAGCGCGGTGAACCCCGCGACCCGTTCGTCGATGCGGACGTGCACGCGCACACGGCCCGAGGTTTCGGCGGCCGCGGCGACGAGCGCGAGCGCCTGCGACCGGGAGCCCGGGCTCACCACGATGTGCGCGACGCCGCGCTCGACCAGCCGCGCGACCATCGCCGCAGCCGCATCCGTCGCCGGTGCGCGGCCGGCGTCTTCGGGCATCGTCATCTCAGCGCGGCTCGTCCTCGTCGGGCCGATGCGGCGCCGGCCGCTCCGGCGAGCGGGGCGTCTCGTCGTCGGAGTCGAGCTGGGCCAGCTCTTCTTCCAGCCGGCGGATGCGCTCGTCCTGATCGCTGATCGAGCCGATCGTGCGGAGGAAGTCCGGGTCATCGTCGGGCGCCCGTCGCACCGGGACCGCGTTCTTGCGCGCGCGCCCCGTCACGAACCACAGGATGCCGCCGACCACCGGCAACAGGATGACGATGACGATCCAGGTGCCCTTGCTCACGCCGCGGTGGCGCGAGGCCGGTTGCACCGCGCAGTCCACGACCGTGTAGACCCAGAAGACGACGGCAACCAGCGCCAGAATGAGCAGGAGCCGGACCATTCCCCCATCCTAGGCCGCGTGGCCTGCACGGGCCCCGAGAGCGCAGTCGGTCGACGCGTAGGATGAGGGGGTGAAGGCCCGTCCCGCGATCGTCTATTCCGTGCTGCGCGTTCTCGCGTTCCTCGTGCCCTTCGCGATCCTCATGCTCTTGCCCGTCTTCCAGGAGCTGTACTGGCTCGCGGCCATCTTCGCCGCCCTCATCGGGCTGAGCCTGTCCATCCTCTTCCTGCGCCGGCCCCTGGCCGAGGCGACCGCCGATCTCGGCAAGCCGCGCGAGCTGCGCCGCCCGCTCGGCGCCGACGACGCGGAGGCCGAAGACGCCGCATCCGGCGACTGAGCCCTCAGCTCTCGCGCACCTGACGCGAGCCGGGTCGGACCATGGCGGTCTTGTCGCGGGCGCCGAAGCCGAACTGCCGGTACAGCTCGTGCGCGTCTGCGGTGAAGAGGGTCCAGCGGAACTCGGCACCGGGGCCCTCGTCGATCATGGTGCGCACGAGGAGCTTGCCGGCGCCGGCGCCGCGCGCGGAGGGATCCACCACGACGTCGGCGAGATAGGCGTCGTTGACGCCGTCCGACACCGCGCGCGCGAAACCCACCTGCGCCCCGGTGGCGTCGTCGTACACGCCCACCACACGCCAGGCCCCATCGATCTGCTGGTCGATCTGCTCCCGTGAGCGCCACCGATGCCAGTACACCTCGCTCGAGAGCATCCGCCAGATCCAGGCGCGGTCGAGACGAGCAGGATCGGTGTCCGCGACGAAGACCATGATCGTCCGCCGCTCAGCCGTGGAGCGCCCAGAACACGAGCGCCGCGTAGGCCAGGGAGCCGAGCGAGGTGAGACTCAGCGCGACCACCAGTTCCTTCGGCTCGCGGTAGGTCCACACGATCAGCACCGCGGGAAGCACCAGCAGCAGCACGAGCAGGGTGAGCCACGCGGGCGGGTAGAACAACGCCAGGAAGATCGAGATCGCGAACGGCACGAGCACGATCACGGTGAACAGCACCTGCGTCGCCCGCTTGCCGATCCGCACGCTCAGCGTCTTCTTGCCGGCCTTCTTGTCGGGTTCGATGTCGCGCAGATTGTTGGCCAGCAGCACGGCGCAGGCGAACAGTCCCGCGGCGACCGCGCCGAACCAGGCCTCCTGCGGCAGCACCTGCACCTGCACCCAGGTCGTCCCGAGTGTCGCCACCAGCCCGAAGAACACGAAGACGACGACCTCGCCGAGGCCGGCGTAGCCGTAGGGGCGCTTGCCGCCGGTGTAGAACCACGCCCCGATGATGCAGACGGCACCCACGGCCAGGAACCACCACTGCTGCGTGCGTACGGTGAGGGCGAGTCCCGCGAGCGCGGCCAACGCGAAGAAGGTGAGGGCGACAATCAGCACCGTGCGCGGCTTCGCTTTGCCGGCGCCCGTCAGACGAGCGGGCCCGACGCGGAAGTCGTCCGTGCCGCGGACGCCGTCGCTGTAGTCGTTGGCGAAGTTCACACCGATCTGCAGGAGCACGGCGACGGCCAGGCAGCCGAGCGCGAGCAGCCAGTGCAGGGCGTTGTCGATCACGAGCGCCGCACCCGTGCCCAGCAGCACCGGGGAGACGGCGAGCGGGAGCGTACGCAGCCTCGCACCCTCGATCCAATCCCCCACGCCTGCACGCCGAACAGGACGCGGACCGACCTGTGCGCGTGCCTTCTGGGGGTTGCCCGAGACGCCGGGTCGCTTCTTCTTGGTCTTACTGGCCACGAGCAGTCATCCTATTGCGGCGACCTCAGCGCTCGACGAGCGCGCGGAGCGCTCGACGATCCGGCTTGCCGCTGGACAGCAGCGGGATGCTCGCAACGACCTCGATACGATCGGGTCGCGCCGGTGCTCCGAGGTCGGCGCCGACCGCAGCCCGCACCTTGTCCAGGCGCGCGGCGGTGGCCGCATCCGCTTCCGGCACGACCACCACGGGCGACTCCCCCCAGCGCTCGTGCGCGGCGCCCACGACGACCGCGTCCTCGAATCCGGGCAGAGAACGCACGACGCGCTCGACACGATCGAGCGACACGTTGATGCCGCCCGAGACGATCACGTTGTCGAGGCGACCGGTGATCCGCAGGCGACCGTCCTCGAACGATCCCGCGTCGCCCGTGCGATACCAGCGCCGCCCCGCGTCGTCGTGCACGAAGACGGCCGCCGTGCGCGCGGGATCGTCGCGGTAGCCCTCGGCGAGCATCGGCCCCGACAGCTGCACCTCGCCGTCGGCGACCCGCACGCGCACCCCGTCCAGCGGCACGCCGTCGTACACGCATCCGCCGCTCGTCTCACTCGCCCCGTAGGTGCGCACGATGCGTGCACCGAGGGATACGGCCCGCTCGCGCACGGTATCCGCAAGGGCCTGCCCGCCGACGAGGATCGCTTCGAACGACGCGAGGGCGGTGCGCACCTCGGGAGCGTCGGCCGCGGCGATCAGCTGGTTCATCTGCGCCGGGACGAGAGAGGTGTAGGTGGGCGTGCGCGTGCCGTGCGCGGCGGAGGCCATGCCCCGTGCGGCGGCGACGAAGCCCTCCACCGAGAAGTGACCCTCGAGGATCGCCGGTTCGTGGCCGGCCAGCAGCGAGCGCACGAGTACTTGCAGGCCCGCGACGTACGTCGCGGGCACCGCCAGCAGCCAGGCGCCCTCTCCGATCCGCGCGGCCGTGGAGCTCGCGCTCGCGATGAGCGCGCTGCGACTGAGCAGCACGTCCTTCGGGTAGCCCGTCGACCCCGAGGTCGTGACGACCGCGGCCACCCCCGCCGGCACCGGTACAGGGGACGTGCCGCCGAGATGCACGGCGGGACCCGCGCCCTCGAGGGCCGCGCGCACCGCTGCCAGCACCCCGCGGGCGCCGGGCGTCGATGGGGGCCCTGCCGTCAGTAGTGCCACGGGTAGGGCGACCAGTCCGGCTCGCGCTTCTCGAGGAACGCATCCCGCCCCTCGACCGCCTCATCAGTGCCGTAGGCCAGACGGGTCGCCTCGCCGGCGAAGACCTGCTGTCCCACGAGCCCGTCGTCGACGGCGTTGAAGGCGAACTTCAGCATCCGGATCGCCGTCGGCGACTTGGTGAGGATGGTGCGCGCCATCGCGATCGCCTCGCGCTCGAGGTCGGCGTGCGGGACGACACGGTTGACCGCGCCCATCTCGTACGCGCGCTGAGCCGAGTACTCCTCCGCCAGGAAGAACACCTCGCGCGCGATCTTCTGACCGACCTGACGGGCCATGTACGCCGAGCCGTAGCCCGCGTCGAAGGAGCCCACATCCGCATCCGTCTGCTTGAACCGGCCGTGCTCGGCCGAGGCGATCGACAGGTCGGCGACGATGTGCAGCGAATGGCCGCCGCCGGCCGCCCAGCCGGGGATCACCGCGATGACGACCTTCGGCATGAATCGGATGAGGCGCTGCACCTCAAGGATGTGCAGGCGCCCCGCCCGAGCGGGATCCGCCACCGTCGCCTGGTCGTCGGAGTACTTGTAGCCGTCGCGGCCGCGGATGCGCTGGTCGCCGCCGGAGCAGAAGGCCCACCCGCCGTCCTTCGGACTCGGGCCGTTGCCTGTGAGCAGGACGACGCCGATGCGCGGGTTCTGGCGAGCCGCATCCAGCGCGCGGTAGAGCTCGTCCACCGTGTGCGGGCGGAAGGCGTTTCGCACCTCGGGGCGGTCGAACGCGATGCGCGCGATGCGGCCGTCGCGCGAGACGTGCGCCGTGATGTCGGTGTAGGAATCAGCCCCGGGAGCGAGTTCCCACTCGGCCGGGTCGAAGAGTTCGGAGACGCTCACGCTCAGCCGTTCTTCGCGTCGCGCCAGCGCAGCCAGCGGCGAGCGATCTCCGGGTCGTAGTCGGGGCCGTTGAGTCCCAGCGTGAAGGTGCGCACACCCGCGGCGAACAGCGCGTCGGCGTACTCCTCGTCGCGATCCTTGAGCTCGTTCGAGATCACGAGGTTCGAGACGTCTCGCCCCTCGGTCTCCGCCCACTTCTCGATCACGCCGACCTTGTGCGCGATGTCCTCGGGCGCGACGAAGCTGTGCCAGATGTCGGCGTGACGTGCGACCAGACGCAGCGTCTTCTGCTCACCCGCGCCGCCGATCAGGATGGGGATGTGGCGAGTCGGCGCCGGGTTGAGCTTGCCCCACCGCGTCGTCACGCGCGCGAGGCCGTCGGCGAGGTCGTTCAGACGCGAGCCCGCGGTGCCGAACTCGTAGCCGTACTCGTCGTAGTCGCGCTGGAACCAGCCCGATCCCGTGCCGAAGATGAACCGTCCCTCGCCGCCCTTGGCGCTGATGTGGTCGATCGTGCGGGCCATGTCGGCCTGCAGGTCGGGGTTGCGGTAGCTGTTGCAGTTCACGAGCGCGCCGAACTCGACGCGCTCGGTCTGCTCGGCCCACGCGGCGAGCATGGTCCAGGACTCGAAGTGCGCGCCGTCCGGCTCTCCGTACAGCGGATAGAAGTGATCCCAGTTGAAGAGGATGTCCACGCCCATGTCCTCGAACCGCACGACGGCGTCGCGGATGTCGGAGTAGGTGGCGTGCTGCGGCTGGAGCTGGAGCCCGAGGCGGACCGGAGTGTCGAGAAGAGGCATGCCGTCAGCCTACGACCGCCCGCACAATGGAGAGGTGACTCCCGCACTCGCCGACATCCGCTCGAACCTCCACGTGGTCGCGCTTCCGCTGCGCACCCGCTTCCGGGGCATCGACGTGCGCGAGGCGCTCCTGTTCGAGGGCCCCGCCGGGTGGGCGGAGTTCTCGCCCTTCACCGAGTACGGCGACGACGAGGCGGCGACCTGGCTGGCCGCGGCGATCGACTTCGCCTGGAATCCGCAGCCGGATGCGGTGCGCACCCGCATCCCGGTCAACGCCACCGTGCCCGCGGTCGCCGCATCCGACGTGGCGGAGGTGCTCAGCCACTTCGACGGCTGCCGCACCGCGAAGGTGAAGGTCGCCGAGGCCGGACAGACCCTGGCCGACGACATCGCACGGGTCGCCGCGGTGCGCGAGGCGATGGGGCCGGCCGGCCGCATCCGCATCGACGCGAACGGCGGATGGAACGTCGACGAGGCGGAGCACGCGTTGCGCGCGCTCGCCGAATACGACCTCGAGTACGCGGAACAGCCGTGCGCGAGCGTGGCGGAGCTCGCCGAGCTTCGCTGGCGCGTGCACCGCTCCGGCATCGACATCGCCGCCGACGAAAGCGTTCGCAAGGCCGCGGATCCGCTGCTCGTCGCCCGCGAGCAGGCGGCCGATCTGCTGGTGGTGAAGGCGGCGCCGCTCGGAGGTGTGCGCCGAGCGCTGCGGATCGTCGCGGATGCGGGGCTTCCCGCCGTCGTCTCCAGCGCCCTGGACACGTCGGTGGGACTCGGCATGGGACTCGCGCTCGCGGCGGCGATTCCCGAGCTCGACTACGACTGCGGGTTGGGGACCGCGTCGCTCCTGGCGGCCGACGTCACCGTCGCGCCGCTACGTGCCGCCGACGGCGCGATCGAGGTGCGACGTGCGGTGGCGGACGCCGACCTGTTGCACAGGCATGCCGCTGACGCCGCCCGCCGCAGCTGGTGGGAGGAACGGCTCGAGCGGTGTTATCGGCTCGTGAGCGAGTCCGGGCTCACTCCGCGTCCGTGACCGCCGCCGCCAGCGTCGCCGTGCGCCGGGTCAGCAGGTCCTTGGCGGCGAGGGGCGCGAGACCCGAGATCACCGCGAAGGCACAAGTGGCGTCCCACACGTCGAGGATCAGCCGTGCGAACTCGATCGCGGGCATGCGCAGCCGCAGCCGGTACGCACCCGCGATATCGCCGATGATCTCCGCGACCCGCTCCGCCATGGCGGTCTCCCAGGCGAGGTAGGCCGCGGCGAGCCGCTCGTCGCGCATCGCGTTCGTGCGGATCTCGCTCATGAGCACGACACCCGATGGCACGTCGGTTCCGACGTCGAGGATGCTCGTGACGAGCGCGGCGACACTGCGGTCGACCGAAGTATCCTCGCCGAGCTCGCGCACCCGCTCGGTCACCTGCTCCAGCTTCTGATCGGCGACCTGCTGCATCAGCCCGAGCAGCAGCTCCTCCTTCGAGGCGAAGTTGGAGTAGAAGGCGCCGCGCGTGAAGCCGGCGCGCTCGCAGATCGCCTCGACGGATGCGCCTTCCAGGCCCGACTCGGCGAAGACCTCGGATGCGGCGGCGAGCAGCCGCGCACGGGTGTTCTCGCGACTTCGGGGCACGGCCGGCTGCGTCACGATCTCTCCTTCCACCACATCCATGTGGCTCTCATCGATCGCCCAGGTTCACCACGGAGGCGACTCTAGGATACACAGTTGTATCGGATACACTCCTGTATCGAAACCCGATCACCTCGACCCACGGAGGCACCGGTGTCCACGCTCTTGTACTCGCTCGGCCGCTGGTCGTACCGTCGCCCGTGGCGCGTCCTGGTCGCCTGGCTGCTGCTGCTCGCCCTGGCTGGCGGCGGCGCCGCGGTGTTCTCGCAGGGAACAGACAACAGCTTCTCGATCCCGGGCACCGAGTCGCAGGCGGGCCTCGAGCAGCTCTCGCGCACCTTCCCCCAGGTCAGCGGCACCAACGCGCAGTTCGTCGTGGTCGCCGCCGACGGCACGAAGATCACGGACGACGACTACCGGACGCACATCGAGGACACGATCGCGACGATCGAGAAGCTCGACGGCGTGCTCGCGGTCACCGACCCCTACGACGCGTCCATCACCGGCAGCATCTCCGACGACGACAGCGCAGCGATCGTGCGGATGCAGTTCGACGGTCAGGCCACCGACGTGCCGGAGTCCACGCGCACCGATCTGCAATCTACCGTCGACGCGCTGGAGCCGGACCTCCCCGCGGGCTCGCAGGTCGCACTCGGCGGCGACCTCTTCGCTGTCTCGCTTCCCGGTGTGACCGTCACCGAACTCGTCGGCCTGATCATCGCGCTGATCGTGCTGATCGTGACCTTCCGCTCGTTCGTCGTCGCGGGACTCCCGCTGATGACGGCGATCCTGGGGGTCGGACTGTCGATGGCGCTCATCTTCGTGGCCACCGCGTTCGCCTCGGTGTCGTCGACGACCCCGCTGCTCGCGCTGATGCTCGGGCTCGCCGTGGGCATCGACTATGCGCTGTTCATCATCTCCCGACATCAGGACCAGGTGCGAGACGGAGCGGACCCCGAGGAGTCCGCCGCCCGGGCCACCGGCACCGCGGGCTCGGCCGTGCTCTTCGCGGGCATGACGGTGCTCATCGCACTCATCGGCCTCGGCTTCGCCGGCATCCCGTTCCTAACCACGATGGGTATCGCGGCTGCCGTCGCCGTCGCGATCGCCGTGCTCGTCGCGGTCACCCTCACCCCGGCGATGCTCGGCTTCGTCAAGGGGCGCGTGCGCGGCTGGAGCAGGCGCGACCGCCGCGTGGCCCAGGATGCGGCCACGTCCGCCCGGCGCGGCTTCTCGGCGCGATGGGTGGGCATGGTGACACGCCACCCCGTTGTGACGACCGTGGCGGTGGTCGCGGCCCTCGGCGTGGCCGCGATCCCCGCGACGAGCCTCGCGCTCGCCCTGCCCAACGCCGGCCAGCTCCCCAAGGGCGACCAGGCCCGCGTCGCGTACGACCTCACGAGCGAGCACTTCGGTCCCGGCGCCAACGGCCCCCTCATCATGACCGGGACGATCGTCACCTCCACCGACCCGCTCACCCTCATGAAAGACCTCGGCGACGAGATCTCCCGCATCCCGGGTGTGAAGGAGGTCGCCCTCGCGACCCCGAACCAGGCGGCCGACACCGGCATCGTGCAGATCGTGCCGGAGACCGCACCCGACGACCCGGCCACGGCCGAGCTCGTGCGCGAGCTCCGCGCCCAGCACGACCGCCTGCTCGACGAGTACGGCGTCGATCTCCAGGTCACCGGCTTCACGGCCGTGGCCATCGACATCTCCGACCGCCTGTCGGCGGCGCTGCTGCCCTTCGGCATCTTCGTCGTCGGGCTCTCCCTGATCCTTCTGATGATCGTCTTCCGCTCCATCTGGGTGCCGGTCAAAGCCGCACTCGGCTACCTGCTCTCGGTCGCCGCCTCGTTCGGCGTCGTCGCCGCCGTGTTCGAGTGGGGCTGGTTCGCCGACCTGTTGCACGTGGCACGCGTCGGCCCGGTCATCAGCTTCATGCCGATCGTGCTGATGGGCGTGCTGTTCGGTCTCGCGATGGACTACGAGGTGTTCCTCGTCTCCCGGATGCGGGAGGACTTCGTTCACGCTCGCCGCGACAACCCCCACCGCCCGGCGCGAGAGATCGCGCTCGAGGCCGTGCGCAGCGGCTACACCGCATCCGCCCGCGTGGTGACCGCCGCGGCCATCATCATGTTCGCCGTCTTCGCGGCCTTCGTCCCCGAGGGCGATTCGAATCTCAAGCCGATCGCGCTCGGACTCGCGACGGGGATCGCCATCGATGCGTTCCTCGTGCGCATGACGCTCGTGCCCGCCGTCATGACGCTGCTCGGAGACAAGGCCTGGTGGATGCCGAAGTGGCTGGAGCGCATCCTGCCGCACTTCGACATCGAGGGTGAGGCCGTCGAACGCGAGCTGTCGCTGCGCGAGTGGGCGAGCGAAGGCTCCGCCGTCGTCGTCGCCGAGAGACTCGCACTGCGCACCGAGGCGAGGCCCGTGTTCGGCCCGGTGGATGCGACCGTCGAACCGGGCGAGGCGCTGGTGGTGGCCGCGGAGGACCCCGCCGCGACGCACGCGCTGACGCTCGTGCTGGCGGGCCGGCTGAGCCCGAGCGACGGGCGCCTCCGGGTCGCGGGCCACCTGCTGCCGGAGCGCGGCGCCTGGGTGCGTGCGCGCGCCGGGATGGCTCTTCTGGCCACCGCATCCGACCCCGTCGACGACCTCCGACACGCGGTGGAGGGCTCCCCCGCGGTCGTCGTCGTCGACGGCATCGACCGCCTCGAACGACTGCCCCGCATCGAGCGCGACGAGGCGCTCACCGTCCTCCGAGATGCCGCCTCACGCGGACTCACCCTCGTCGCCACCGCGGTCGGGTCCGCATCCGACATCGCGGCCGCACGGACCCTGCTCACCGACGCCGGCTACCGCGCCGGCGAGCCCGTCACCCTTCCCACGTCCCCCGCGGAGGTGCTCGCATGACCGTCCCCATCGAACGCTCCCACGCCCGACGTCCCGTCACCTGGCTGACAGTGCTCGGGATCGTGCTGCTGCCCGTCATCATCGGCGGGCTCCTCGTGGCGGCCCTCTACAACCCCGTGGAACGACTCGAGAACATGTCGGCCGCGATCGTGAACGACGACAAGCCGGTCGAGATCAACGGACAGCTCGCCCCGCTCGGGCGCCAGCTCACCGCGGGACTCGTCGAGGGTTCGTCGGATGTTCCCAGCAACATCGACTGGACGATCTCCAACGACGAGGATGCGGCCGCGGGCCTCGCCGACGGCACCTACAGCGCCGTCATCACGATCCCCGAGAACTTCTCGGCCGCGGCCACCTCCACCGCTCCCGGCTCGACCCCGGAGCAGGCGACGATCTCGGTCGAGACCGCGCCGGACGGGCGCGTCGTCGACCAGGCGATCACGGCGCAGATCACGCAGACCGCCGCATCCGTGTTCGGCAACGCCGTCTCGAAGCAGTACCTGACGAACGTTCTGCTCGGCTTCACGACGCTGCACGACCAGTTGGGTGACGCCGCGAGCGGCGCGACCCAGCTGGCCGACGGCTCGGCGAGTGCCGCGCAGGGCGCGACCGAGCTCTCCAGCGGCGTCGGCCAGCTCGCCACGGGCGCCGATCAACTCGCCTCCGGTGCTGCACAGGCCGCCACGGGCGCCGCGGCCCTGCCCGGCGGTGCTCAACAGCTCGCCTCCGGCGCGCGTCAGCTCTCCGACGGGGCGGGGAGCCTCGCATCCGGTCTCGATGCCGCGTCCGGCGCCGTCGTGAACCAGGACCTCAAGAACGCGGCCGCCGCCACGACGACGGCCGCGAACAGCGCCCTGACGCAGACGCAGGAGCTCGGCAAGACCCTCGGCGGCCTCGTCCAGCAGTGCTACGTCACCTACGGCCCGACGGCGACCCTGTGCGCCGACCTGCTCGCCACGATCGGCGATGCCAAGAACCCGACCCCCGGCACCGTCGCGGGCATCGGCACGGCGGCCGGCACGGCTGCGGGCTACGGCCAGGGCACGGCCGACGGCATCGACAAGCTCATGACGGACACGAGCGCCGGTATCGCGCAGGCCGCCGCCGGTGCGCGCGGGCTGCAGTCCGGGGCGGGCGATCTGGCGACCGGCGCCGACCAGCTCGCGGCGGGGGCCGCCCAGCTCTCGGGCGGCGTCTCGCAACTGGCAGGTGGGGCGAGCGCCCTCGCGAGCGGGGCGGACCAGGCCTCGACGGGCGCCACCTCGCTCGCCGACGGCGTGGGGCAGCTCTCGAGCGGGGCGAGCTCGCTCGCGAGCGGGCTGGACACGGCCGTCGACCAGGTCCCGACGTACACCGACGAGCAGGCGCAGCAGACCGCATCCGTCGTCGCCGAGCCTGTCTCGGCGCAGGGCATCGGCTCGAACCTCTTCGGCGCGGCGGCCATCCCGCTGCTCACCGCCCTCGTGCTCTGGTTCGGCGGACTCGGCTCGTACGTCGCGTTCCAGGCGGTATCCGCCCGAGCACTCACCAGCCGACGCTCCTCGGTGACGCTCGCGCTGCGCGCCTTCGCTCCCGGGGCCATCCTTGGCGCCGTGCAGGGGCTGCTCGTGGCAGGCGTCGTGCAGCTCGCAGCCAGCTACGACTGGGCGGACTGGTCGATCTTCGCGGCGATCTGCGTGCTCGCCGGTGTCGCTTTCGCCGGCGTCAACCAGGCGCTCGTGGCCGTCTTCGGCGGAGCAGGCAGGTGGATCGGAGCCATCATCGGCGCCTTCGTCGTCGCCACGGGGGTCGTCTCGACCGTTCCGGGCGTGCTGACCTCGATCGCCACCGTGCTGCCGGTGCAGCCCGCCTACGCCGCGATGCTCGGCGCTCTCACGAGCGCCGGCGGGGTGACGGCCGGAGTCACGACCCTTGTCGTGTGGCTGCTGCTGTCGCTCGTGGCGACGACGGTCGTCGTCTCCCGACGCCGCACCATCTCGGCCCGCGCCGCGCTGGCCTGACCCCGGGCCGCGCCGCGCCGGCGCGGGCGTGTGGCGGGGCCGGCCTGCGCCCCGGTCGGAGAAACGCACTCCGGTCGGAGGATCCACGCCGCATCCTCCGACATTCGGCCGATTCTCCGACGCGCGGATGCGGGATGCCCGACGGCCGGACGCGGACGACCCACCGCCCTGCTCCGCCTGACCCCGGGGCCGGGCCGCGCCGGCGCGGGCGTGTGGCGGGGCCGGCCTGCGCCCCGGTCGGAGAAACGCACCCCCGTCGGAGGATCCACGCCGCATCCTCCGACATTCGGCCGATTCTCCGACGCTCGGACGCTCGGACGCTCGGACGCTCGGACGCTCGGATGCGACACCCGCCGCACCCAGGCAGCAGCATGCCCCGGCCGCTCGAAGGCGCCGGGGCATGTCGCAGGGATGCGGGTCAGCTGATGCCGCTGTAGACGTGCAGGCCCTTGAAGAACAGGTTCACGATCGTGAAGTTGAACATGACGGCGCTGAAGCCGATGATCGACAGCCACGCCGACCGCGTGCCGCGCCACCCGCGCGTGGCGCGGGCGTGGATGTAGCCGGCGTAGAGCACCCAGATGACGAACGTCCACACCTCTTTGGTGTCGAAGCCCCAGTAACGGCCCCACGCGTCGTTGGCCCAGATGGAGCCGGCGATGAGGGTGAAGGTCCAGAAGATGAAGCCGACGATCGCGAACCGGTAGGCGAGCGACTCGAGCGTGTCGGCTCCGGGGAGGATGCGCAGGAACCGCGGCCCCGTCTTCGCGTCGGCGGCAGCAGCCTTGCGCTCGCGTCGCGCCTGCAGCAGCTGCGTCACCGACAATGCGAAGGCGAGCGCGAAGAACGCTGTCGCCAGCGATGCCACGAACACGTGCACCACGAGCCAGACGCTCTTAAGCGGGTCGGCCAGCGGAACGACGTCGACGTGGAGGAGCGTCGCCCAGCCCATGAGCACGGCGACGAGGCCCGTGATGAAGGCGCCCAGGAAGCGCAGGTCGTAACGGAACAGCACGGCCAGGTACACGGCCACGATCAGCACGGTGCCCGTGAGGGCGAACTCGTACATGTTCGACCACGGCACCCGCTCGGCGGCGATGCCGCGCAGCACCGCGCCGGTGAGGTGGAAGAGGAACGCGAGCCACGTCAGCGACGTGCCGATGCGCGCCCACACAGGACGCGAGCGCTCGCGTCCGCGCGCCGAGAGGGATGCGGCGGCACGCTCTTCGCTCGCCCGCACCTGCGAGATCGTCTCGCCGCCGGCGGCGACGAGCTCGCGCTCGCGCACGAGGGCGTCCTGCCGGTCGACGGCGTCGGCGGAGCGGCGGGCGAGGTCGATCGTGTAAGCGATGAACGCGAGGGCGTAGATCGCGACCGCCGTCCAGACGGTGAGCAGCGAGACCGCGTCGAGCGAGAGCTGTTCGGGCATGGGGTCAGTCTACTTTCGGGTCTGCGGCGGGGGTCGGCCGATTCGCGTCGATGATCTCGCCCTCCGCCGCGTCGGCGAAGGCGCGTGCATGCCGATCCGCGAGCTGGTCGACGGCGACCGCGATCTGTGGGTCCTCTCCCCGCGCGAGACCCGCGTACTCGATGAGCAGCGCTCCCTCGCGCGGAGTGACCTTCACCCACATCCGGCGACGGGGCACGAAAAGGGCCAGCAGGAGCGCGGCGAGCGCGATCACCGCGAACAGCAGCACCCAGGGCGCTCCGACGTCGTGGTGGATGGAGAGCGAAACGAACCGCGGCACGGCCTGCGAGTAGTCGGCGCCCGGCGAGCCCGAGTCCAGGGTGCCGTCGGTGATCTCGTTCTGGCTCGGGTCGGCCGCGTTCTCGAACGTGATCGTGCCGAGGCCGTTCGGCAGGTCGGTCGTCTGGCCGGGCAGCAGCTGGATGGAGGACTTGTCGGTGTCGATGCCGGTGAGCTTGGTCATCCCGGTGGGATCCAGCGTGTAGACCGACCGGGGCGTGCCGTCGTCGATGCCGAGGTCGCCCTCGTAGACGTCGAGGCTCAGCACCGGATAGATCAGGTCGGGGTAGACCGAGGTGTACGCACCGGTGTCCAGCGGCTGCGCGGTCGGGTAGAAGAACCCCACGAGACCGAGCTGCTGCGGCATGCCGTCGGCGATCTTGACGACGCCGAGCGAGGTCATGTTGTTGTTCTGCGGCAGGAACGGCACGGCGTCGCGGAAGACGACGTCGCCGTCGGCGTCGCGCACCGTGACGATCGGCGCGTATCCGTTGCCCATCAGGTAGACGCGGTCGCCAGCGATGTCGAGCGGGTGGTTGACGCGCACCTCGCCGTCCTGCGGATCCTGGCCCGGCAGCTGCGTGGTCACGTGCGCGACGAAGTCGCCGGCCTGTCCCGCGGCCGCGGTTCCGGAGGGCTGATACGTCACGTCGAACTTGTCGAGGGTGATCGAGTACGGCGAGAGCTGGTCGGCGTCGACGAAGCGTCCGGGGTTGAAGGACGAGTAGTCCGTCAGGGCGTTCACGAAGCTCGTCCCCTGCACCATGGCCCGCTGGCCGGTGTACGTCAGCGCGCCGCCGACGCCCACCGCGATGAGCACACCCACGAGGGCGATGTGGAAGAGCAGGTTGCCCGTCTCGCGGAGGTATCCGCGCTCGGCCGACACCGACAACGCGCCGCGACCGTCGTAGCGCTCGACGCGGTAGCGGGCGGTGCGCAGCTGCGCTGCGGCCGAGGCGATCGCGTCCTCCGCGGCGGCAGCGACATCCGTGCCCTCGGGCAGGCGCACCACCATCTCGCGGTGGTCGTCGAGGCGCGACAGGCGCGCGGGCGTGCGGGGCGGGCGTGCGCGCAGCGCCTTCCAGTGGTGCCGCGTGCGCGGGATGACGCAGCCGATGAGCGAGATGAACAGCAGGATGTAGATCGCCGAGAACCAGGGCGAGCTGTAGACGTCGAACAGCTTGAACCAGTCGAGCACCGGGAAGAGGTCCGCGTTGTCGGACCGGAACTGCGTCACGCCGTTCGGGTCGGCCGAGCGCTGCGGGAAGATCGAGCCCGGAACCGCGGCGATCGCCAGCAGCAGCAGCAGCACGAGGGCCGTGCGCATGCTCGTCAGCTGCCGCCATCCCCACCGGAGCCACTCGATCGGTCCGAGACGCGGCGACGTCACATCGTCGTCGCGCGCTGGAGCGGGGCGGCCGTCGACGTGGTCCGATGGCCGCAGCGGCTCGGAGACGTCGGTTCGATCAGATGGGGAGCGGGACATTGACCAGCACCCCCTGCAACTGCGACATGAGTGAGCTCCAGACGCCGGTGACCATCAGCACACCGAGAACGATGAGCAGGACGCCGCCGAAGATGTTGATGGCACGGATGTGGCGGCGCAGGAACGACACCGACTTGCTGGCCCAGCCGAAGCCGGCCGCCAGCAGGAGGAAGGGGATGCCGAGGCCGAGCGAGTACGCGAGTCCGAGGACTGCCGCGCGGCCGGGGTCGCCCATGTTCCACGACAGCGCGAGGATCGTCGCCAGCGTCGGGCCGATGCACGGCGCCCAGCCGATGCCGAGCGCGAGGCCGAGCAGCGGCGCGCCCACCAGCCCCAGGTTTCCCCGGACGTTGGGCTTGAACGTGCGCTGCGCGAAGCCGAACAGACCGATGAAGATGAGCCCCATGACGATCACGACCGCACCGAGCACGCGCGTGATGATGTCGGAGTACTCCAGGAAGAACCGACCGAGCGAGCCGCCCAGCACGGTCATCGCCATGAAGACCACCGTGAACCCGGCGATGAACAGGAGCACGCTCAGCAGCAGGCGGCCGCGACCCTTGCGACCGGATGCGGTGCCCGCCGCTCCCCCGAGGAAGCCGAGGTAACCGGGAACGAGCGGCAGCACGCACGGCGAGAGGAACGAGACGAGGCCCGCGGCGAGCGCCAGCGGGATCGCGACCCAGAGCGCTCCTTCGGCGACGATGCCGGTCACGAACCCTCCTTGAGGGCGTCGCGCACGAGCGTCGTGAGGATCGAGGCGTCACCGAGCTCGCCGACGATGCGCGCGGCGACCCGGCCCTCCTTGTCGAGCACGAGGGTCGTCGGTGTGGCCGTGAGCGGCGTGGCGGAGGCGAACGACAGCTTGAGCTTGCTGTCGTCGACCGCCAGCAGGCTGGGGTAGCTGATGCCGTTGTCCTTGGCGAAGGATGCGGCCGTGGGCGCCTGGTCGTAGGTGTTGATGCCGAGGAACGACACGTTCTCGCCCTTCAGGTCTTCGTACGACTTCTCGAGCCGCGGCGCCTCGACGATGCAGGGGCCGCACGCGGCGTACCAGAAGTTCACGACGAGCACCTGACCGGCGTAGTCCTCGTTCGTCACCGTCTTGCCCGTCTCGCTGACGCCCGTGAACACGATGGGATCCGAACGCTCGGCCGGCGGGGTCTCGATGACCGCGACGCCGTCGGCACCGATGTAGCCCTTGTTCGAGCCCTCCCGGTACTGGGCGGCCAGGGAATCGTTGGCCGAACAGGCGGCGAGGGTGACGGCCAGCGCGCCGGCGACGAGGGCTGCGGCGAGGCGGCGGGGACGGAATCTCATACTGCTCCTACATCGACGGCGCCGTCGGCGGATGCGGGCTCCGCGTAGGCGATCTCGCGCCAGGCTCCCGGGCCGCCCTCGAAGCTCGTCACGCTGGACAGGGCGCAGCGCCGGGCGCGGGGGTCGTGCCGCAGGGGGAGGCCCGCGATCGCGAGATGGGTGACCCAGATGGGCAGCTGATGGCTGACGATGACCACGTCGCCCGCGGGAACCGCGTTCCACGCCTTCGCCATCGCCCGCTGCATCCGTGCGACGACCTCGGCATACGGCTCGCCCCAGCTCGGGACGGCGGGGCGCGTCACATGACGCCAGTTCAGGGGGTTGGCGAGGGCCCGCCGCATCCTCTTGCCCTCGAACACGTTCCAGGGCTCGATCACGTCGGGCTCGACGACGGGCTCGAAACCGAAGAGCTCGGTGAACGGCTCGGCGGACTCCCGTGTGCGCTGCAACGGCGAACAGATCAGCGCGGTGACGGGTCGCCCCGCGTCGTGCACGTGCTCCGCGGCCTGGCGCGCCATCCGACGGCCCGCCGCGCTCAGCCGGAACTCGGGCAGCCGACCGTAGAGGACACGGCCGGGATTGTGGACCTCGCCATGGCGCACGAGGTGGAGGCGTTCGGCGGGCACCCCCCGATTTTACGTGGATGGCGGATATGAAGAGACTGAGCGTCAGCTGGTAGCGGTCAGTCGCGGGCGTCCACGCGGCGCCGATGGGCGAGCAGGGACCGCACGCGCGCGTAGACGAACCAGGCGATGCCGACGGCGACGCCCACGATCACGATCACCTGGAACACCTCGGCATACTGCTCGACGATGTGCCACGACTCGCCGAGGAAGTAGCCGGCCAGCACGAAGATCGCGTTCCACAACAAACTCCCGGCAGCCGTCAGCAGCACGAAGCGCCACAGCGGCATGCGGGTGACACCGGCGGGGATCGAGATGAAACTGCGGAACAGCGGCACCATCCGCCCGAAGAACACGGCCTTGCCGCCGTGCTTGTGGAACCAGGCGACCGTGCGGTCGATGTCTTCCGGATGCAGCAGCGGGACCTTCGCCGCGACCCGACGCAACCGGTCGATGCCGAGCCACGCGCCGATGCCGTAAAGGGCGAGCGCACCAACCACGGAGCCCGCCGTCGTCCACAGGAGCGCCTCGGCGAGGGTGAAGCCACCGCGACTGGCCGTGACGCCCGCCATCGGAAGGATCGCCTCGCTCGGCAGCGGCGGGAAGACGCTCTCCAGGGCGATCGCGATTCCGGCGCCGATGGGGCCGATCCACTCCATCAGTCCGACCAGCGCGTCCATCAGCTGGCTCAGCCAGGATTCGCTCGACGAGGCGCGGACAGGCAGGGCGACCTGGGTCATCGGGGTCCTCGAGACTCTCGGTGATCGGGCGAAGGATGTCGTGCGTCGCGCACACGGTACCCGTCCCCGGTGAACCGCGGCTGGGAAAAGGCCCGGCGGTCGAGACGACTAGACGGCGGCCCAGAGCAGGACGGCGCCCACGAGCCAGCCCAGCGCGGCGAGGACGCTTCCCGCCAGCGGCACCCAGAAGGCACGGCGCCGGACGACCAGCAGGAGCACCGCGAAGAACGCGGTCAGCACGAAGACGATCCACGGCACGGTCAGCATGGTCCACACTCCGCCCTGGAGCAGTTCCGTGCGGCAGACGCGGCCGTCGGCGCCGCATCCGGTGGAGGAGGAGGCAAGCAGGAGCGCCAACGTCGATGCGACGGCCGAGACCGCCGCGGTGGAGACCAGCAGAACGATCGTCAGGACAATGTCCCATGCCTTGCGCCGCCGACGCGGAGCGGTCGGCTCAGCGTCGCGCTGCGGCCTCGGCTCGGCGGGTTCGCGATGCGGAGCAGGCTCGGGGCGGGCGTGCGGAGCCTCGTCGGAGCCGACGCGGAACGACTCGGGCGGCAACCGGAAGATCGCGGGCTCCTCGCCGGGGCGTTCACTGCTCACGCCGCCATCGTACGGGCGCGGGGCACGGCCCGTAGACTGCTCTCTCGTGAGTGAACGCGTTCTGGTCAAGCAGCTGAAGTCCCTCCCCGCGGGAGGTGTCTCGGTGTCCGGTTGGGTCGAGACCGTCCGCGACCAGAAGAAGGTGCAGTTCGTCATCCTGCGCGATGAGACCGGCGCGGTGCAGCTGGTGAACCCCGCGACCCGCGAGCTCGGCGAGGACGCGACGGCCGAGCAGGCGGCAGCGCTCGCGCTGACCGAGACGATCTCGAACCTCGCCACCGGCACGTTCCTGACGGTGACGGGTGAGCTGAAGCACGACGAGCGCGTCAAACTCGGCGGCGTCGAGATCAAGATCGCGTCGCTGGAGATCGCGGCTGCGGCGCTGCCGGAGACGCCCATCGCCGCCGACAGCGGTCTGGACAAGCGCATGGACTGGCGTTTCATCGACCTGCGTCAGCGCCGCAACAACCTGATCTTCCGTATCCAGACGACGCTCGAGCACGCCATGCGCACGTACTGGGTGGAGCGCGATTACGTCGAGATCCACTCCCCCAAGCTCATGTCCACGCCCGCCGAGGGCAACGCGGAACTGTTCGCGCTGGAGTACTTCGGCGACCAGACGGCGTACCTGGCGCAGAGTCCGCAGCACTTCAAGCAGATGGCGCAGGCCGCCGGCTTCGGCAAGGTCTTCGAGATTGGCGACGTGTTCCGCGCCGACCCCAGCTTCACCAGCCGCCACGCGACCGAGTTCACCTCGGTCGACGCCGAACTGTCCTGGATCGACTCCTACGAGGATGTCGCCGCGATGCAGGAGGAACTGCTCGCGGCGGCCTTCACCGCGGTCAAGGAGAAGCACGGCGACGAGATCAAGGAGCTGTTCGACATCGACGTCGTCGTGCCGACGCTCCCGTTCCCCCGCATCCCGCTCGCCGAGGCGCGCGAGATCGTGAAGGCGCGCGGCTACGACATCCCGCGCACCGACGGCGACCTCGACCCCGAGGGCGAGCGTCAGATCTCCGCCCACGTGCGCGAGACCTACGGCCACCAGTTCGTGTTCATCACCGACTATCACCCGGAGATTCGGCCGTTCTACCACATGCGCAACGCCGAGACCGGGCTCACGAACAGCTACGACCTGCTGTTCAACGGCACCGAGATCACCACGGGTGCGCAGCGCGAGCACCGCATCGAGGTGCTCGAGGCGCAGGCGCTGGAGAAGGGCCTGTCGCTCGAGGGCCTCGAGCACTACCTCGACTTCTTCCGTTACGGCATCCCGCCGCACGGCGGCTTCGGCATGGGTCTGGCTCGCGTGCTGATGCTCATGCTCGGGCAGGACTCGATCCGCGAGGTGACCTTCCTCTTCCGCGGGCCCACACGCCTCGCCCCCTGATCCGCCGAAGCTCTGGGCCCCCTCTTCCGGTGCCCGAGTTGCGACGCAGGTGAGCAGATGCGCCACTTCTGCGCAGCCGCGACAGGTTGATCCTGTGGCAGGTGCGCAGAAGTGGCGCTCTTGCGTTGAGCCGAGCCGGCGGATGCGGCGGGCCCGCGCCCCGGCCAACCGTACTGGCCACGCTGCGTACACCGCCCGTTCACCACTGCTGTCGGCATCCGTCACCGCCTCCTCATACCTTCCTCTCGTCCCGATCTGTCGCGCCCCTCGCGCGCGGCCGCATCGAACTACCCGAGAGGAATCCGCATGACCATCCGCTCCACCCGCCGCGGCCGCGCCGCCGCCGGGATTGCTCTGACGGCGATCGCCGCCGTCGCCCTGGCCGGCTGCGCAGGCACCGCCGGCGCAGCCTCCGACGACTCCGCGAAGGCGCAGTCCGCCACGAGCGTCGCCGACTTCGGCACCTTCGCCGACCTCGAGGCCGCGGCGAAGACCGAGGGCAAGCTCAACGTGATCGCGCTGCCGCGCGACTGGGCCAACTACGGCGCGATCCTCGACCTGTTCGCCCAGCGCTACCCGGAGATCTCCATCGAGGAGCAGTCGCCCGACATCTCGAGCGCCGAGGAGATCCAGGCGGCGAAGACCAACGAGGGACTCGACACCGCCCCCGACGTGTTCGACCTGGGACTCACCGTCGCCCTGCAGAACACGGACTCGTTCGCGCCCTACAAGGTGCAGACCTGGGACGACATCCCCGACGCCCTCAAGGAGCCGACGGGTCTGTTCGTCGGCGACTACGGCGGGTACATGTCGGTCGGCTACGACTCGTCGCGCTTCCCCGCCCCGAAGAGCCTCGACGACCTCCTCGGCGACGAGTACCGCGGCGCGGTCGCCATCAACGGCGACCCGACGCAGGCCGGTGCCGCCTTCGCCGCGGTGGGCATGGCCACGGTGCAGTCCGGCGGCACGCTCGACGACTACCAGCCTGGCATCGACTTCTTCAGCAAGCTGAACGCGGCCGGCAACATGCTCAAGCTCGACGTCACCAGCGCGACCGTCGCCAGCGGCGAGACGCCCGTCGTCTTCGACTGGGACTACCTCAACGCGACCCACAGCCAGAGCAACCCCAACTGGAAGGTCGTCGTCTTCGACGGCACCGGCTACGCCGGCTACTACAACCAGGCCATCAACAAGAACGCCCCGCACCCTGCGGCGGCTCGCCTGTGGCAGGAGTTCCTCTACAGCGACGAAGTTCAGAACCTGTGGCTCGCCGGCGGCGCCCGCCCGGCGCGCATGGACGCCATGCAGACCGCGGGCACGCTCGACGAGAAGCTCGCCGCCTCCCTGCCGGCCACGCCCGACAAGACCGTCGTGCCCACGGAGCAGCAGAGCACCGACGCCGGCACCCTGCTCGGCGAGAAGTGGGCCGCGGCCGTCTCGTGACCGCATCCGTCGCGGCCGCCCGCGACACGCACGACGCGCGCCCCGTCGCCCGGGAGCCCCAGGCTCCCCGGCGGCGGGGCGCCGGGCGTGACCTGTCCTGGCTCGGCCTTGCTCCGTTCGCGGCGTACATCGCCCTCTTCCTCGCCCTGCCGACCGTTCTCGCCGTCGGCTCCGGGCACTTCGACGCGCACGGCGCCTTCACGCTCGACAACATCGCGGCGCTGGGCGACCCGGTCATCCTCATGACCTTCTGGAACTCCACCTGGGTATCGCTGCTCACGGCACTGCTCGGCGCGGTCGTGGGTGCCCTGGTCTGCTACGCGATGCTGGGCCTTCCCGAGACCGGTTTCGTGCGCAGCACGGTGGATGCCGCATCCGGCGTCCTCGCGCAGTTCGGCGGCGTGATGCTCGCCTTCGTCATGGTCGCTGCCATCGGCACGCAGGGTGTCGTCACCCTGATGCTGAAGAACCTGCTCGGCATCGACCCGTACGCCGACGGCGCGTGGATCTACTCGGTTCCCGGCCTCATCCCGGCGTACATCGTCTTCCAGGTGCCCCTGATGATCATCACTTTCATGCCGGCTCTCGCGGCTCTGAAGCCCCAGTGGGCCGAGGCGCACCTCACCCTCGGCGGCACGCCTCGCAGCTTCTGGCTGCACATCGGAATCCCGGTGCTCGCCCCGTCGTTCCTCGCGAGCCTCCTGCTCCTGTTCGCGAACGCGTTCTCGTCGTATGCGACAGCGGCGGCGCTCGCGAGCCAGGGCTCGCAGATCGTGCCGCTGCAGATCCGCACGGCCCTCACGAGCGAGACGCTGCTCGGACGCGAGAACCTCGCCGGCGCCCTCGCGTTCGGCATGATCGTGGTCGTCGCCGTCGTGATGGGCGTGTACGCCCTCATCCAGCGGCGGACAGCGAGGTGGCAGGCGTGAAGACCTTCGCCCCCTCCCCCCTCACCCGCTGGATCATCGGCATCGTCGTCGGCGCCGTCTTCGCCGTCCCGTTCGTCGCAACGGTCCTGTTCACGCTCGCGCCGCTGCCCGGCACCGACGCGCTCACCCCGACGCGGTGGCTGGCCGTCTTCGATCCCGCGAACGCGGCGAAGTACGCCCCGATCTGGACGGGCCTCGGCAACTCGCTCTCGCTCGCGGCCGTCACCGTCGCCCTCGTGCTGTTCCTGTTCACGCCGACGATGGTGCTCGTCGCGCTGAAGTTCCCGCAGCTGCGGCGCGGCTTCGAGTTCCTCGCCCTGCTGCCGATCTCGATCCCCGCGATCGTGCTCGTCGTCGGCCTCGCGCCGATCTACCTGCAGATCGGTCGAACCCTCGGCACCGGCGCGTGGACGCTCGCCTTCGCATACGGCGTGCTGGTGCTGCCGTTCACGTACCGCTCGATCCAGGCGTCGATCGACGCGATCGACATCAAGACGCTCTCGGAGGCCGCACGCACCCTCGGCGCGGGGTGGTTCGCCGTGCTCGTGCGTGTCATCGTCCCCAACCTCCGACAGGGGCTGCTCGCCGCATCCCTCATCTCGGTCGCCGTCGTGCTGGGCGAGTTCACAATCGCGTCCCTGCTGAACCGCCAGGTGCTGCAGACGGCGCTCGTTCTCATCAACCGACAGGATGCCTGGGCCGCCGCGATCTTCACCCTGCTGGCACTCGCCTTCGCGTTCGTGCTGCTGCTCATCATCGGCCGGGCCGGACGCCTGGGCGCCGGAAGGAAGAACTCATGACCACGGCAGACACCCCGCTGCGGGGGCTCCCCTCCACCTCCGACAACATGTTGCTGGCGGAGGCCGGCTCCGGCACCCGCGTGCAGTTCCGCGGCGTCGTCAAGGACTACGGCGCCACGCGCGTGCTGCACGGCGTCGACCTCGACATCGCCCCTGGCGAGTTCGTGTCGCTGCTGGGCCCATCGGGGTGCGGCAAGACCACCGCGTTGCGCGTGCTCGCCGGCCTCGAGCGCGCCACCGACGGCGCCGTGCTCCTCGCGGGCCGCGACGTGTCGAGCGTGCCCACGAACAAGCGCGACATCGGCATGGTGTTCCAGTCGTACTCGCTCTTCCCGCACCTGCGGGTGCTCGAGAACACCGGGTTCGGACTGCGCCGTCGCGGCGTCGGCAAGGCCGAGGCTGCTCGGCGCGCGGGGGATGCGCTCGACCTCGTCGGCCTCGGCCACCTCGCCGACCGGTTCCCGCACCAGCTCTCCGGCGGACAACAGCAGCGTGTGGCCCTCGCGCGCGCACTCGTGACCGAGCCGCGGGTGCTGCTGCTCGACGAGCCGCTGTCCGCGCTCGACGCGAAGGTGCGTGTGCAGCTGCGCGACGAGATCCGCCGCATCCAGCTGCGCCTCGGGATCACGACCGTGTTCGTGACCCACGACCAGGAGGAGGCGCTCGCGGTGTCCGATCGCATCGCGGTGATGAACGCGGGCCGCATCGACCAGATCGGCACGCCGGAGGAGCTGTACCTGCGGCCGGCCACGGCGCAGGTGGCTGCCTTCGTCGGCGTCTCCAGCCTGGTGCCGGGTAGCGTCGTCGGTGAGTTCGTCGACGTCTGGGGACAGCGCCTCCCGCTGCAGACGCCGGCGGATGCGGGCCCCGTCGAGGTCTTCGTGCGGCCCGAGAACGTGCGCTTCACCGCATCCGATGCCCCGGGGGTCGACGCGACCGTGCAGGAGAGCACGTTCCTCGGCAGCTTCCGGCGCTCGGTGGTGCGCACGGCCGACGGCACGATGCTGAACGTGCAGCACGACGCGGGTGAGCGCGTGCAGTACGGCGACACGGTGCGGATCACCCTCGATCCCGTGCCGGTCGCGACACGCCCCCGCGACTGATCGGAACGGCCCGACCACACGGCCCGAGCGAACCGCCCCTTCCCCCTGCCCCCTGCGCCTGGCCACTGCCCCTGCCCGAGTTGCGACGCAGTTGCGCACCTGCCACACCTTTCCGCATCCGCGACAGTGAATTTCTGGCGCGGATGCGGAAAAGTGTGGCGCCACACTCCCGGCGGATGAGGCGGCGAGCGGATGCGGAGAGGTGTCACGCCACGAAGAGAGACCCCCGAGGCCGCGAAGTATCACGGAGGCGGCACCTGCTGTCGAGTCGAGCGGCGGGTTCGGGCTCACCCTCTAGCGTGGTCGGACCCGAAGGAGGACCATGCTCGACAACCCCTGGGCCCAGTTCGCCCTGATCCTGGCCATCGCCCTGGTCGCCGCCGCGGTGGTGGCCGTCGCCGCGACCGTCTTGACCCGACTCACCGGACGGCGGAAGTCGTGGCCTGCGGGCCTCGTGCGCCGCGCGCGGGCCCCTTTCCGGGTCCTCGCGTTCCTCGTCGCGACCTGGATCTCGGTGGCGGCCGCGTTTCCGCTGCGGGAGTGGCGTCCGGTGCTCGACCAGGCGTTCACGATCCTCGTCATCGGTGCGACCGCGTGGCTGCTGGGCGCCCTCGTCGCCTTCACCACCGACCTCACCCTGGGCCGCTACCGCATCGACGTCCCCGACAACCGGCTCGCTCGCCGCATCCGCACCCAGACGCTCATCGTCAAGCGTCTCGCGATCGTCCTCATCGTCGTGCTCGCCATCGGAGCAGCGCTGCTCACTTTTCCGGCCGTCCGGGCGGTGGGCGCGAGCGTGCTGGCATCTGCGGGAATCGCCTCGATCGTCGCCGGACTCGCGGCGCAGTCCGTGCTCGCCAACATCTTCGCGGGCCTGCAGATCGTGTTCAGCGACGCCCTGCGCGTCGATGACGTCGTCGTGGTCGAGGGCGAGTGGGGCCGGGTGGGTGAGATCACCCTCAGCTACGTCGTGCTGGATCTGTGGGACGAGCGCAGACTCGTGCTGCCGTGCACGTACTTCACCACCACGCCGTTCCAGAACTGGACCCGTCGCGGCTCCGAGCTGCTCGGCGCCGTCGAGCTCGACCTGGACTGGCGCGTGTCGCCCGCGCGGATGCGGGAACACCTCGATGAGGTGCTCGCGCACACCGACCTGTGGGACGGCCGCGCCAGCGTCCTGCAGGTGACCGAGGCCACCGGTGGATACGTGCGCGTGCGCATCCTGGTCACGGCGCGGGACGCGCCGACCCTGTTCGACCTGCGCTGCCTGGTGCGGGAAGCGATGGTCACCTGGACCCAGGCCGCCATGCCCACGGCCCTGCCCGTCCAGCGGGTGCTCATGACGGAACCGGGCGGTCCGGCCGTGCAGACACACGAGCCGACCCCACAGGATGCGGGACTGTTCACGGGCAGCGCCGAGGCCGAGGCTCGCGCAGACACCTTCACGCAGGCGATCCCCGTCGTCTCAAGCGGGGACGAGCAGGATCAGAGTTCGAAGTCCACCGCGACGCGTGAGGAGACCACCGAGCGCACGTAGGCGACGACCTCCTGGTGCGCCGGGTGGTCGATGTACTCGCGCAGACCGTCGAGATCATCGAAGTCGGCGACGATGGCCACATCCCAGTTCTCGCCGCCGAGCACGTCCGCCCCCACGGAGATCGCGCGGATGCTGGGCACGACGCCGTCGAGGGCGAGAAGCCGCGTGGTGATGCCGGCGGCGTCTTCGACGCGCTGATCGGCGTCGGTGGCGGCGAGCTTCCAGGCGACGATGTGGCGGATGGTCACAGTGTTGCTCCTTCGGGGCGGGTGGCATCGTCGACGGCGGCACGCAACCGCTCGGGGTTCACACGCCAGTACGCGTGCAGGTTGTCATCGATCATGACGACGGGGATCTTCTCGGCCCACTGCTGGTGCAGCGCCGCGTCTTCGAGGATGGACTTCTCCTCGAGCTGGATCCGGTCAGCCGCCTCGTCGGGGAGCTCGGCGAGGACGTGCTCGATCACCCCGCGCGCGACGTCGCAGAGGTGACAGCCTTCTTTGCCGATGAGCGTGATTGTTCTCACGCTCACATCCTAAATCGGGTATACGACCTCAGGACTCGACCGGGTAGCCCGCGGCGATCCACTCGCCCGTGCCGCCGTCGACGTTCGTGACCTCGTACCCGCGGGCCTCGAGCGCCTGCACGACGCGGGCCGAGCGACCGCCCATCTGGCAGATGACGTCGAAGGGTCCCTCGGGGAGGCGATCCAGGTTGTCGCCGATGGTCGACATGGGAACGTTGACGGCACCGGGGACGTGGCCGGAGGCGAACTCCTCCACCTCGCGCACATCGATGAGAGGAACGCCCTCGCGCTCGCGCAGCTGCTGCACCGTGATCGAATTCATGTCACCAGGCTAGACCGCAGACACGAAGCGCCCGTCCAGGGGACAGGCGCTTGTGTCGAT
>NZ_JAHZUT010000014.1:0-63193 GCF_022788845.1 Microbacterium sp. CIAB417
TATCCCCGAGTCCTTCAAGGTGCTCATGAAGGAGATGCAGTCGCTCTGCCTGAACGTCGAGGTCCTCTCGGCCGACGGTACGGCTGTCAACCTGCGCGACACCGATGACGACGCCTTCCGCGCGGCGGAGGAGCTCGGCATCAACATCTCCAGCCGGTTCGAGTCCTCGTCCATCGACGAGATCTGACCCCGGCTCACTCACCGAGATTTATTAGGCACACAGGAGAACCAGTGCTCGAATCCACCACTTTCGACCAGATCCGCATCGGGCTGGCCACGGCCGACGACATCCGTCGTTGGTCCTTCGGCGAGGTCAAGAAGCCCGAGACGATCAACTACCGCACCCTGAAGCCCGAGAAGGACGGTCTGTTCGGCGAGCAGATCTTCGGACCCTCGCGCGACTGGGAGTGCGCCTGCGGCAAGTACAAGCGCGTCCGCTTCAAGGGCATCGTCTGCGAGCGCTGTGGCGTGGAGGTCACCAAGAGCTCCGTCCGTCGCGAGCGCATGGGCCACATCGAGCTCGCCGCGCCCGTCACCCACATCTGGTACTTCAAGGGCGTCCCCTCGCGCTTGGGTTACCTGCTGGACATGGCGCCGAAGGACCTCGAGAAGGTCATCTACTTCGCCGCGTACATGGTGATCTCCGTCGATGAGGAAGGCCGCCACCGCGACCTTCCCACCCACGAGAACAACCTGCGTCTCGAGATCAAGAACCTCGGCGACCGCCGCGACGCCCGTGTGGCCGCTCGTCTGGCCGCCCTCGAGGAGGAGCTCGCGACCCTCGAGGCCGAGGACGCCAAGGCCGACGCCAAGAAGAAGGCCAAGGATGCGGCCGAGAAGGAGATGGCTCTCATCCGCAAGCGCGGTGACGAGCAGATCGCCAAGCTCGAGCGCGTCTGGGAGGAGTTCCGCTCCCTCGAGGTCGGTGCCCTGAAGCCCGAGGACGAGATCTTCAACGAGCTCGTTGACCGCTTCGGTCAGTACTTCGAGGCCCACATGGGTGCGGAGTCGATCAAGCGCCGTCTGGAGAGCTTCGACCTGGCCGCCGAGGCCGAGAGCCTGCGTCTGCAGATCTCGGAGGGCAAGGGCCAGCGCAAGATCCGTGCGATCAAGCGCCTCAAGGTCGTCAACTCGTTCCTGTCGACCGGCATGTCGCCGGCGTCGATGGTCCTGGACGTCGTCCCGGTCATCCCGCCGGAGCTGCGCCCGATGGTCCAGCTCGACGGTGGCCGCTTCGCCACCAGCGACCTGAACGACCTCTACCGTCGCGTGATCAACCGCAACAACCGTCTTCGTCGTCTGATCGACCTCGGTGCTCCCGAGATCATCGTCAACAACGAGAAGCGGATGCTGCAGGAGGCCGTCGACGCGCTGTTCGACAACGGTCGTCGTGGTCGCCCGGTCACGGGTACCGGCAACCGCGCCCTCAAGTCCCTCAGCGACATGCTGAAGGGTAAGCAGGGTCGGTTCCGTCAGAACCTGCTCGGTAAGCGCGTCGACTACTCGGGCCGTTCGGTCATCATCGTCGGCCCGCAGCTGAAGCTGCACCAGTGCGGTCTGCCGAAGCAGATGGCGCTGGAGCTGTTCAAGCCGTTCGTGATCAAGCGCCTGATCGACCTCGGTCACTCGCAGAACATCAAGGCCGCCAAGCGCGCCGTCGAGCGTACGCGTCCCGAGGTCTGGGACGTGCTCGAGGAGATCATCCGCGAGCGTCCGGTGCTGCTCAACCGTGCCCCCACGCTGCACCGCCTGGGCATCCAGGCGTTCGAGCCGCAGCTCGTCGAGGGCAAGGCCATCCAGCTCCACCCGCTCGTGTGTGCCGCCTTCAACGCGGACTTCGACGGTGACCAGATGGCTGTGCACCTGCCGCTGTCGGTCGAGGCGCAGGCCGAGGCCCGCATCCTGATGCTCGCGTCGAACAACATCCTGAAGCCGTCGGACGGCCGTCCGGTCACCCTGCCCTCGCAGGACATGATCATCGGCCTGCACCACCTGACCACGGTCAAGGAGGGTGCCGTCGGTGAGGGCCGCGTGTTCGGTTCGGTCGGCGAGGCGATCCTGGCCAAGGACGAGGGCACCCTCGACCTGCAGGCCAAGGTCCGCATCCGCGTTCCCGGTCTGACCTTCCTCGAGGGCGAAGCCCCCGAGGGCTACGAGCGTCACGGTCTCGTCGACGCCTCGCTCGGTCAGGCGATCTTCAACGACACGCTCCCCAAGGGCTACCCGTTCGTCCGCGAGCAGGCCGACAAGGGCAAGCTGTCGCAGATCGTCAACAAGCTGGCCGAGGAGTACCCCAAGGTCGAGGTCGCCGCATCCCTGGACCGCATCAAGGACGCCGGCTTCTACTGGGCCACGCGTTCGGGTGTGACCGTCGCGCTCAGCGACGTGCTGACCCCGCCGAACAAGGCGGAGATCATCGCGGGCTACGAGAAGCAGGCCGCGAAGGTCCAGTCCCAGTACGAGAAGGGTCTCACCACCGACGCCGAGCGTCGTCAGGAGCTCATCAAGATCTGGACGGCTGCGACCGACGAGGTCCAGGCGGCCATGAAGAGCCACTTCCCGGCCGACAACACCATCAACCGGATGGTGAGCTCGGGTGCCCGTGGTAACTGGCTGCAGATCCGCAACATCGCGGGTATGCGTGGTCTGGTGAACAACCCGAAGGGTGAGATCATCGCCCGCCCGATCATCTCCTCGTACCGCGAGGGTCTGAGCGTGGCCGAGTACTTCATCGCGACCCACGGTGCCCGTAAGGGTCTCGCCGACACCGCTCTGCGTACCGCCGACTCGGGTTACCTCACGCGTCGACTCGTCGACGTGTCGCAGGACGTCATCATCCGCGAGGAGGACTGCGCCACGACCAAGGGTCTGGAGCTGCCCATCGCCGCCGCGGGTGCCGACGGGGTGCTCATCAAGGACGCCAATGTCGAGAACTCGGTGTTCGCCCGTACGCTCGCCGCGGACGTGGTCAGCCCGAGCGGCGAGGTGCTCGCCGAGGCCGGTTCGGATGTGGGCGACGTGCTCATCAACCGCCTGGTCGAGGGCGGCGTGACCTCCATCAAGGTGCGCTCGGTCCTGACCTGCGACTCCGCCGTCGGTGTGTGCGCGAAGTGCTACGGCCGTTCGCTCGCGACCGGCAAGGTCGTCGACATCGGCGAGGCCGTCGGCATCATCGCGGCCCAGTCGATCGGTGAGCCCGGTACCCAGCTGACGATGCGTACCTTCCACACCGGTGGTTCGGCCTCGGCCGAGGACATCACGCAGGGTCTGCCCCGCGTGCAGGAGCTCTTCGAGGCGCGTACCCCCAAGGGGTCCTCGCCCATCGCAGAGGCCGACGGACGCATCACGATCGAAGAGACCGAGAAGCAGAAGAAGGTCATCCTCACGCCCGACAACGGTGACGAGCCGCACGTCTACCCCGTGCTCAAGCGCGCCACCCTGCTCGTCGAGGACGGCCAGCGCGTCGAGGTCGGTCAGCCCCTCCAGGTCGGCACGCTCGACCCGAAGGAGATCATGCGCGTCATGGGCGCCCGCGAGGTGCAGAAGTACCTCGTCGGCGGTGTCCAGGGTGTGTACCGGTCGCAGGGTGTCCCGATCCACGACAAGCACATCGAAGTCATCGTCCGCCAGATGCTGCGCAAGGTCACCGTGGTCGACCACGGCGACACCACGCTGCTGCCCGGCGAGATGGTCGACTCGCGTCGCTTCATCGACATCAACCGCGCGTCTGTGGCCGAGGGCAAGCGCCCCGCGTCGGGCCGCCCGGAGCTGATGGGTATCACGAAGGCCTCGCTCGCGACCGAGTCGTGGCTGTCGGCCGCTTCCTTCCAGGAGACGACCCGCGTTCTGACGCAGGCCGCCATGGAGGGCAAGAGCGACCCGCTCGTGGGCCTGAAGGAGAACGTGATCATCGGAAAGCTGATCCCCGCGGGGACCGGCCTGTCGAAGTACCGCAACGTCACGGTCGAGGCGACCGAAGAGGCCAAGAGCGAGCGGTACCCCAACCGCATCTTCGCCTCGGACGGTGCGTACAGCGACTCCGACCTGAGCTACGTCGACTTCGACAGCTTCTCGACGGATGACTTCACCCCCGGGACGTATAACTGATCGACGATTGACGACGAAGGCCCCCGAGCTCCGGCTCGGGGGCCTTCGTCGTTCCCCGTCCGCATAGCGAGCGTTCGGCTCGCGCCAAGGCCCGGAGGCTAGCCTTCCGGCATGCAGCTCGCCGTCCGCTCCTCAGGCTCCGGTGCGCGCACCGCGATCCTCATCCACGGCATCATGTCCGACTCGCGGGCGTGGCACCGTGTGAGCGACGACCTCGAGGATGCGGGCTTCCGCGTGCTGGCCGTGGACCTCGCCGGACACGGCCGGAGCCCCCGGGCTCGGAGCTACTCGCCCGCCGCCTGGGCCGAGGATGTCGTTGAGACGTTGGAACCCCTGCTCGCGCACGCGCCGGATCTGATCGTCGGGCACTCCCTCGGAGCGCTCGTCGCGAGCATCGTGGCCGAGCGCCTCGCCCCCCGTGCCGCCGTCTACGTCGACCCCGCCTTCGCCTTCCCGAGGGGCGTGCGCGGGCTCGCGTACAAGCTGGCGTTCGCCATCGCACCCAAGCCGCGTCGGCGGATGCTGCGCCGGATGAACCCCGGCTGGAGCACGCAGGACATCGACCTCGAGCTGTCATCGCTGCAGGCCTGGGACAAGCGCACGATCCTCGGACTCGCCGACACCCGCGCGCTCGTCGCGCCGCGTCGACCCCGACAGCCGAGTCTGGTCGTGCTGGCGGAGAAGAGCCTGCTGATCACCCGTACCGTCGCCGCGGCGATGCGCGGTGACGGGCTCACGGTCACGGTGCTGCCGGGGTCGGGGCACACCGTCTTCCGTGACGACCACGCGGGATTCATGGGACTCGTCCACGGCTGGATCGCCGATCACATTCCCGCCCGCGCCTGACGCCGCGTGCCGCTGCCGCGCTTCGCCGGATGCGACGCGTAGCGTGGATCGGGGAGGTCGGGGTGGCACGGATCGGCGGGCGGAACAGCTTCATGGCGTGGGTCGTGGGGCTCGGAAGTGCTGCTGTGGTGGCGGCGCTCGTGGTGCTTGCCGTTCCCGCGATCCCGGCCGGCATCCAGATGGTCGGCGACACTCTGCGGTCCTCGACGTCCGCCCCCATCGCCCAAGGGGAGGCGCCCGCGCCCGCCCCCACCTCATCGACCCCGCTGTGCCAGGCCCTCTACACGGACGCGCTGTGGGCGCAACTGACCCAGCGTGCGGGCGGAGTGCCGGTACAGGACACGAGCGCGCCGCGCGTGTCCGTGACCACGTTGGGGGCCTCGCTGTCGCCTGAGGTGTCGGTCTCGTGCACGTTCACCGGCATCAACGCCGGCTCCATCGTGACGACGGTAGCGAAGGTGGATGCGGACGCCGCCCGCGTCGCGCGTGCGACCCTGGAGAGCGCAGGCTACGCGTGCAGTGACTTCGGCGACGGCGTGCGCTGTCGGTTGACGACCGCGGACAGCTCCGAGGACCAGGTCATCCGCGACGGCACCTGGCTGGCGAGCGTGTTCACGGGATGGCACCCCGATCGCTACACCGAACGGGTCGCGCTGCAGCTCTGGCCGAGCTGAGCGCGCTCAGCCGAAGACGCGCGAGATGACCGCATCCGTGTAGCCGGAAGGGGCGAGGCCGACGTACTGGGTGTCGATGAGCACATCGTCGCGCCAGAACAGCGTCCGTCCGTCGTTGACCGGGTATTGCGGGTCGACCCATACCTTCTCGCACCGTGTGCCGTTGTTCGGCGTGTAGCACGTGAAGCCCTCGCCGACGAGAGCGTTGAGCATGTCGAGGGCGGGTCCGCGCGACTTCTTGGAGATGGTGGTCGTGAGCCGGCCGGTGTCGGTCGCGGGGCTTCCCCAGATGCAGGTGAGGCTTCCGTCGGCCTGGGCGCCGGCCGTTCCGAACGCCGGATCGTTGAGCGGTACGTCGGCGAGCTGGGCGAGCACCGCGTCGGAGAGGATCTCGCGGCAGTCCGTCGGAATGGCGACAGGAGTCGTCGTGGGCGTCGCCGTCGCCGTGGGAGTGGGCGAGCTCGACGGCGGTGCATCGAGCGTCGTGCCCGTCGGTGCGGGTGCAGGATCCGGAGCGCAGGCTGCGAGGGCGAACAGTGCGAGAAGAGCCGACGAGGTCGTGAGCAAAGTGGTCTTCGTGCGCCGGCGTGGGGTCATGGGGTCAGGTTAGCCGCGGCGCGCGCCGCGCGCCTGACGCGACCCGACGCGACCCGGCGTTACCCTCGGGAAGCGGATGTGCACCCCCGCTGAAGGAGCGACAGCGATGACCGAGCAGAAGACGCCCTCGGCCGGCGAACCCGTCGAGGAGCCGACTGTCGTCGTGGACGACGTCGTGGGCAACGCGAACGAGGCGCTGGCCGACGCGGAGGCCGCTCAGCGCACGGCGACCGGAGAACAGGACGTCGCCGCGGAGCGCGTCGTCGAGCAGGACGTGGTGGTCGTCGAGACCCCGACCCCCGACGGCGAGCGTGTCGTCGAGGAGGTCGTGGTCACCGAGGCCGCGGCCGACCAGACCCGCGCCGACGACGACGTGCCCTGGTACGACCGTCCGGAGACCGTCCCCATGGACCCCGAGCCGGCTGCCACGACCGCGATCCCGTCCGCTGCCGCGCCGGTCGCCGAACCCGAGCCGACCTATGCCGCCGCTGCGGCTCAGCCCATCTTCGTGCAGGCGCCCGAGGCGCCCCGCCCCCGGGGCAACCGCGGTGCCGCGGGTGCGATCGGCCTGCTCGCGGCCCTCGCGTTCGCCGTGCTGTCGTTCGGTGTGCTCTTCGCCTACGGCTACTTCTACGGCGGCTTCGGCGGCGCAGACGCCGACGCCGCCGACTACGCGCTCGCTCTGATCCGCTCGTGGACGTTCTGGATGCCGGTGGTGGTTTTCTACCTCGGTTTCTGGATCCTCGGCGCCATCCTCAATCGTGCGCGCTGGGCGCACTGGGTCATCTGGGGTCTGCTCGTCGGTGTCGCGGCCTACGCGGGATCGCTTCTCGGCATCCTGTTCCAGGCGCCGTTCTGGGAGCTCACCGCGCGTCAGGGCGCCGACCTGCTGCAGGGTTCGTTGTTCTCCCCGCTGCCGATCCTCGCCTTCGTGCTGGGCCGTGAGCTGACGGTGTGGTTCGGTGCATGGGTCGCCGCCCGCGGACGTCGTGTCACCGCGCTCAACGACGAGGCGCAGCGCGAGTACGAGCGCACCCTCGAGGCGGGTCCGCAGCTCCACCAGGTGTGATGTCGCAGCCGGACGCGCCTCGGACTCCGCCGGTGCGCCCGGCGGTCGCCATCGCTCTGACGCTCGCGGCGTTCTTCGCCCTGATCGTCGCCGCTTTCGGGGTGGTGAGCCTGCTCGCCGACGTCGAGGTCGTTCCGGTGGCGGGCGTCGGGCAGGCGCCCGGAATCGTCGGCGTCGTCGTCGCATGCGCGGTCTACGCCGCGGGCGCGGCTCTCGTGCTCCGACCGGGAAACCCCGCCTATACGGGCGCCGTGTTCATCGCGGTCGCCGTGTGGTTCTGCTACAGCCTCAGTGCGGGCATCGTCGGCGCCGTGACCTCGGAGGATGTGGCGGTGGGGCTCGCGCTCATGGCCCGTCTGCTGACGGGGTGGCAGGGGGCTGTGGTGGCTCTTGGCGCAGCGGTCGCCGCATGGTGCGCGATCGCGCTGGTTCGCACGCACGCGGGCCGTCCCCGATGGCCCTGGGAGGGCCCGGACGAGGCCTGATCGCGGACGCGACCGACCGGATGCGCGGATTTCCCGCGGAAAGACGCGGGTGGCGGCTACCTTTAGAGCGTGGAGCGCTCGCTCGAGACGCAGGTGAGCCAGGCTGTCGACGCCTGGCTGCGTTGGTTGCCCCGTTGGGAGCCGGCCACGCACCGAGGACGTCTCGCGGTGTGCCGCCGCTGCCTCGGCTCGCCGATCCTCTCGGCCGCGGGCCTGGGCGGGGACGTCCCCCATGCGGTGCAGCACGGGCTGTCCACCCGCCTGAAGACCGTCGTTGACCACGCGGTCGCGGAGTACACGGCGCGCAACCTCCCTCTTCTACAGTCCGAGCTCGACCAGCAGGCCACGCGCAACAGGGCACGCAGCTACCGGCCCACGGAGAACCTCGAGCCCGAGTACGACGGTCTGCCGCTGGATCCGGAGCCGATCCCGGGTGCGCCGTTCCTCTTCACCCTGGCGGGCATGGCCGCCGACGCGGATGCGGGCATCCCTGCGCTGCCGCCGCTGTCCGATGAGGCCAAGGCAGCGCTGCGCCACGAAGTGGCGCTGGCCGACGACTACGCGAACCTGATCGGCCGCGAAGTATGCCAGGTCCTGCTGCACCACCGCATCCGCATCCAAGCAGCGGTCGCGAAGTATGTAGAACCGCAGATCACCGCCATGCTGGAAGAGTTGACGCGTTCGCTCGACGTTCCTTTCGACCCCCGAGACCTCGACGGTCCCACTCCCTGAGGCAGTTCATCCATGCTCAACGCACTTGTCGCCGCTTACTCCTCGCCGTTGGTCCCCGACGCGGGAACGGTCGTGGTCCTCGTTCTCGTGTCGCTCGTGCCCTCGCTCCTGGTCTACGTCTGGGGCGCACTCGCGCTGTCGCGGGTGTATGCGAAGCTGGGCATCGAGGGCTGGAAGGCGTGGATCCCGGTCTACAACGTCGCCGTCCTGTTCATGATCGGCGGCCTGAGCCCCTGGCTCCTCCTGCTCTACCTCATCCCGTTCTTCGGGCAGATCTTCGTCTACGTCGCCTTCATCACCGCCGCGCACCGCGTGAACGTCATGTTCGGGCAGGGGGTGGGGATGACGGTTCTGGCCGCGCTGCTCTTCCCCGTCTGGGCGAGCGTGTTGGGATTCGGCTCCGCCAGGCCGATCGAGCAGGCCCCTGCGCGCCAGGCCGCAGGGGGCGTCGACGACCTCCTGGGGTTCGCGCCGCAGTACGCCCCGGCCACCGACGAATTCGGCGCCCGCCGCGATGTCCCGGCACCGTCGGCGTGGATCCCCCCGGCACCGCCCGCGCCCGGCGCGGCGGCGGCACCCGCAACCGCCGCGATGCCGATCGCCGGAGCGTGGGGCGAGCCGCCTCTGCCGCCCGCCCCGGCGGCTCCCGCCGCTGATCCCTACGCTCCGGCGGACGCGTACGCCGCGGCCCCGGCGGATCCGTATGCCGCAGCCGCTCCGGCGCCCGCCGTCGACCCGTACGCGGCACCCGCGCCCGACGCATACGCCCCGCCGGCGTTCCCCGCCCCCGTCGCGGACCCCTACGCCCAGCCGGCTCCGGCAGCGGGTGCTCACGACGCGTACTCGGCGCCCTCGGTGGATCCCTACGCGCCGCCCGTCGCCGATGCGCCTGCAGCGCCGGTCGACGACCCCTACGTGGCACCGGCCGCGCCCGAGCCGGCACCGGTGATGTCGTGGTGGCAGCCGGCCATCGTCGAGGACGAGCCCGCACCCGCCGCCGCGACGCCCGCATGGGTGGAGCCGGAGACGCCCGTAGCGCCTGCCGCGGCAGAACCCGCGACGTCCGACTCCTTCGTGCCGCCCGCGGCGCCCCCCGTGCTGCGGGAGTCCTTCGTCGCCGAGCCCGACGCGTTCCCCGAGGCCTCGGGCGAGGTCTCGGCCGTGGCCGGAGCGCCGATCGCGGGGATGCCGCGGTCGGCGGCCGCATCCGTCGCCGCCTCGCGCCCCGGCGTCGGCGACATCGTCGAGGACACCGTCATCGCTTCGCGCCGTCGGCCGAAGTGGGCGCTGCTGCTGCCCGACGGATCGCCCATGGAACTCACCGGCGATGCCGTCGTGCTCGGGCGCCGGCCCGTCCCCGTGCACGCCGCGCCCGGCGCCCAGCTGGTGACCGTCGTCGATGACACGCGCACGGTCTCCAAGACCCATGCGCTGCTCCGTCGTCGTGCGGATGCCTGGATGGTGAGCGATCTGGACTCCACGAACGGCGTCGTCGTGTTCGCCGCGCAGGAGGAGATCGACGTGGCGCCGGGTACCGAGCACGAGGTCACGGAGCGTTTCCTGCTGGGCGATGCGGAGCTGCGCATCGTCCGGGCCGACGGATGATCGCGATCGTTTGACCGCATCCCGATTCGACGCGTATCATTGAGCGGGTGTGCGCTCTCGCGCGCCCTGCGTCGTGCCCGGCACGAACAGGGTGAACAGGAGCACACCATCTCAGGGAACGGCCTGCGAACAGGCCACCCCCACGGCATATCCACCAACGAAACGGGCGCCAGTCATTCTGTCGCCCCGGTGGGTCCGCGTGAGCCCTCTCCGACATGAATCGAAAGAATCCCGTCGGAGCGGGGGAGACCACGACGCTGTCACCGTGCAGCACTGACAAGGAGAGAACGTGCCAACTATTCAGCAGTTGGTTCGCAAGGGGCGCACGCCGAAGGTCACCAAGACCAAGGCTCCCGCGCTGAAGTCGAACCCGCAGCAGGCCGGTGTCTGCACCCGTGTGTACACCACCACCCCGAAGAAGCCGAACTCGGCGATGCGCAAGGTCGCTCGTGTGAAGCTCCGCAACGGCACCGAGGTCACCGCCTACATCCCCGGCGAGGGCCACAACCTGCAGGAGCACTCGCTCGTGCTGGTGCGCGGCGGTCGTGTGAAGGACCTCCCCGGCGTGCGTTACAAGATCGTTCGTGGCGCCCTGGACACCCAGGCCGTCAAGAACCGCAAGCAGGCCCGTAGCCGCTACGGCGCGAAGAAGGGTTGAGTTAGATGCCTCGTAAGGGTCCCGCCCCGAAGCGTCCGGTCGTCAACGACCCGGTCTACGGCGCACCGATCGTCAGCCAGCTCGTCAACAAGATCCTCGTCGACGGCAAGAAGTCACTCGCCGAGTCGATCGTCTACACGGCGCTCCGCGGCGTCGAGGCCAAGAACGGCCAGGACGCGGTCGCGACGCTGAAGAAGGCGCTCGACAACGTCCGTCCCACCCTCGAGGTCAAGAGCCGCCGCGTCGGCGGTTCGACCTACCAGGTGCCGGTCGAGGTCAAGCCGCACCGCGCCAACACCCTGGCGCTGCGCTGGCTCGTCAGCTACGCGAAGGGTCGTCGTGAGAAGACGATGACCGAGCGTCTGCAGAACGAGATCCTCGACGCCTCGAACGGCCTCGGTGCCGCGGTCAAGCGCCGCGAAGACACCCACAAGATGGCCGAGTCGAACCGCGCCTTCGCGCACTACCGCTGGTAATCAGCAGCTCGGCGCCGGCCGGGGCCACCGCCCCGGCCGGCGCACCCGACAACACGTAAGGACATCCCCGTGGCACAAGAAGTGCTCACCGACCTCAACAAGGTCCGCAACATCGGCATCATGGCGCACATCGATGCCGGCAAGACGACGACGACCGAGCGCATCCTCTTCTACACGGGCGTCAACCACAAGATCGGTGAGACGCACGACGGCGCTGCGACCACCGACTGGATGGAGCAGGAGCAGGAGCGTGGCATCACGATCACGTCCGCCGCTGTGACCTGCTTCTGGAACAAGAACCAGATCAACATCATCGACACCCCCGGCCACGTCGACTTCACGGTCGAGGTCGAGCGTTCGCTGCGCGTGCTCGACGGCGCCGTCGCCGTCTTCGACGGCAAGGAGGGCGTCGAGCCCCAGTCCGAGACGGTGTGGCGTCAGGCCGACAAGTACGACGTGCCGCGCATCTGCTTCGTCAACAAGATGGACAAGCTGGGCGCCGACTTCTACTTCACCGTCGATACGATCGTGAACCGCCTGAAGGCCAAGCCGCTCGTCCTGCAGCTGCCCATCGGTGCCGAGAACGACTTCGTCGGTGTCATCGACCTCGTCGAGATGCGCGCTCTGGTGTGGCCCGGCGATGCCAAGGGTGACGTCACCATGGGCGCGAAGTACGAGATCCAGGAGATCCCGGCCGACCTCGCCGACCGCGCTGCCGAGTACCGCGAGAAGCTGCTCGAGACGGTCGCCGAGAGCGACGAGACGCTGCTCGAGAAGTACTTCGGCGGCGAGGAGCTCTCGCTGGCCGAGATCAAGGGCGCGATCCGCAAGCTCACGATCAACTCCGAGGTCTACCCGGTCCTGTGTGGATCGGCGTTCAAGAACCGCGGCGTGCAGCCGATGCTGGACGCTGTCGTCGACTACCTCCCCTCGCCCCTGGACGTGCCCGCCATCGAGGCGCACGACCCCAAGGACGAAGAGATCGTCATCGAGCGCCACGCCGACCGCGACGAGCCCTTCGCGGCCCTCGCGTTCAAGATCGTCACGCACCCGTTCTTCGGTCGTCTGACCTACATCCGCGTGTACTCGGGTCACCTCGACTCCGGCGCCCAGGTCGTCAACGCGACCAAGGGCAAGAAGGAGCGCATCGGAAAGATCTTCCAGATGCACGCCAACAAGGAGATGCCGGTCGACTCGGTGACCGCCGGTCACATCTACGCGGTCATCGGTCTGAAGGACACCACCACCGGTGACACCCTCTCCGACAGCACCAACCAGGTCGTCCTCGAGTCGATGACGTTCCCGGAGCCGGTCATCGAGGTCGCGATCGAGCCCAAGACCAAGGCCGACCAGGAGAAGCTGGGTCTCGCGATCCAGAAGCTCGCCGAAGAGGACCCGACGTTCCGCGTCGAGCAGAACGCCGAGACCGGTCAGACGGTCATCAAGGGCATGGGTGAGCTCCACCTCGACATCCTCGTGGACCGCATGAAGCGCGAGTTCAAGGTCGAGGCCAACGTCGGAAAGCCGCAGGTCGCGTACCGCGAGACGATCCGCAAGACAGTCGAGCGCCACGACTACACGCACAAGAAGCAGACCGGTGGTTCGGGTCAGTTCGCCAAGATCCAGTTCGCGCTGGAGCCCCTCGAGGTCACGGCGGACAAGACGTACGAGTTCGAGAACAAGGTCACGGGCGGCCGCATCCCGCGCGAGTACATCAGCCCCACCGACCAGGGCTTCCAGGACGCCATGAACGTCGGCGTGCTCGCCGGCTTCCCCATGGTGGGCGTGAAGGCGATCCTGCTCGACGGCGCGTCGCACGACGTCGACTCCTCGGAGATGGCGTTCAAGATCGCCGGCTCCATGGGCTTCAAGGAGGCCGTCCGCAAGGCGAACCCCGTCATCCTCGAGCCGATCATGGCCGTCGAGGTGCGTACTCCCGAGGAGTACATGGGTGACGTCATCGGCGACCTGAACTCCCGTCGCGGCCAGATCCAGTCGATGGAGGATGCGGCCGGCGTCAAGGTCGTCCGTGCCAACGTCCCGCTGTCCGAGATGTTCGGTTACATCGGTGACCTGCGTTCGAAGACCTCCGGTCGCGCCGTCTACTCCATGGAGTTCGACAGCTACGCCGAGGTCCCGCGCAACGTCATGGACGAGATCGTTCAGAAGACCAAGGGCGAGTAATCTCCTCGGAGGTCTCGTCTGCGGACGGGGCGGTTTCGTCCCGTCCGCACTTCTGGCTCACAACTTCACACGACCCCTCTCTATTACACTGAGAACAATCCCCGTAGCGAGCCGGTCGCAACCCAGCGACCGGAGTCTCTACACGACGTCCTGAGGAGGACCCAGTGGCTAAGGCCAAGTTCGAGCGGACCAAGCCGCACGTGAACATCGGAACGATCGGTCACGTCGACCACGGCAAGACCACGCTCACCGCGGCGATCTCGAAGGTGCTCGCCGACAAGTTCCCGTCGGCCACCAACGTGCAGCGCGACTTCGCGTCGATCGACTCCGCTCCCGAAGAGCGCCAGCGCGGCATCACGATCAACATCTCGCACGTCGAGTACGAGACGCCCAAGCGTCACTACGCTCACGTCGACGCTCCCGGTCACGCTGACTACATCAAGAACATGATCACCGGTGCCGCCCAGATGGACGGCGCGATCCTCGTGGTCGCCGCCACCGACGGTCCGATGGCTCAGACCCGCGAGCACGTGCTGCTGGCCAAGCAGGTCGGCGTGCCGTACCTGCTCGTCGCCCTGAACAAGAGCGACATGGTCGACGACGAGGAGATCCTGGAGCTCGTCGAGCTCGAGGTTCGCGAGCTGCTGTCGTCGCAGGACTTCGATGGCGACAACGCCCCCGTCGTCCGCGTCTCGGGCCTGAAGGCTCTCGAGGGTGACGAGAAGTGGGTCAACTCGATCGTCGAGCTCATGGAGGCCGTCGACGAGTCCATCCCGGACCCGGTGCGCGACAAGGACAAGCCGTTCCTGATGCCCATCGAGGACGTCTTCACGATCACCGGTCGTGGCACCGTCGTCACGGGCCGCGCCGAGCGTGGCACGCTGGCGATCAACTCCGAGGTCGAGATCGTCGGCATCCGCCCGACGCAGAAGACGATCGTCACGGGTATCGAGATGTTCCACAAGCAGCTCGACGAGGCGTGGGCCGGCGAGAACTGTGGTCTGCTCCTTCGCGGCACCAAGCGTGACGACGTCGAGCGCGGCCAGGTCGTCGTCAAGCCCGGTTCGGTCACCCCGCACACCAACTTCGAGGGCACGGCGTACATCCTGTCCAAGGAGGAAGGCGGCCGTCACAACCCGTTCTTCACGAACTACCGTCCGCAGTTCTACTTCCGCACCACGGACGTGACCGGCGTCATCACGCTGCCCGAGGGCACCGAGATGGTCATGCCCGGTGACACCACGGAGATGTCGGTCGAGCTCATCCAGCCGATCGCCATGGAAGAGGGCCTCGGCTTCGCGATCCGTGAGGGTGGCCGCACCGTCGGCGCCGGCACGGTGACCAAGATCCTCAAGTAAGTCCTTTAGGACTTCGCCGACAGGGGTCGGGCCTTCGGGCCCGGCCCCTGTCGGCATTTCAGCGTGTGTCGTGCGTGGGCCGCGAGATTACGGAGACGTAAAAAATGGCCGCATAACGCGCCCTCGACTTGTGAGCGGGCTGGGAAAAGAGCTAGCGTGGCCTGCGGGGGTAGGTTGGATGATTCACACCAACCCAACTCCCGGACCGTTCTGGTACCCATTGAGGCTGCGCCTCACACCCCCACGGAGTTGAAAATGAAGAGCCTTCGCACCAAGATCGCGGCGGTCATCCTGACCGCTGCCGCCCTCGTTGCTGCTCCCGCGGCAGCGCAGGCATACGTCCCCACGCCCGGCGAGCCCGACGCGGCCGTCTCGGGTGCTCCCGTTCCCGGCGGCACGGTGACACTCGTCGCCACCGCGTTCGACGGCAACACGCCGATCAGCTTCGTCGTCACCGGTGAAAACGGCGCCGGCATCACGCAGGCCTCGGTCAAGCTGGCGGTCAGCGCGTCGCCGACCTTCAACACCTCGACGAACGCTTCGGGTGACGCGTCCTTCAACGTCAAGCTGCCCTCCAACGCGTCCGGCACGTACTCCGTCACAGCCTCCGGCCAGAAGGATGGTCAGCCCGCCCAGGAGACGACGAGCTTCGCGATCGGCACCGGAAGCGGCGGCACGGGCTCCGGCACGGGACTTCCCGCGACCGGTGTCGACAGCGGTTCGCTGATGGGCGTCTGGATCGGCGGCGGCGTGCTGCTGCTGGGCGGCCTCGCGGTCACCGTGTTCGCCGTCCGTCGTCAGCGCCAGGGCGCCTGACGCACCACGCTCAACGACAGAACCCCCGGGCCACGGTCCGGGGGTTCTGTCGTTGTGCCCGACACGCCGTTCCGACACGCCCGAGTTTGCGACACGCCCGGGCGACACGTAGACTAGTCAGGTTCCACATTCCGGGTGCTTTGCTGCCCGGATCACTGCCAGGGCAGTGCATAGACCAGCGCCTCGAGCGCGGGGTCTAGGCCGCGGGCAGCAGAACAACATCTCCCACACTTCTTCCCGGAAACGGGCGTGCATTGCGCGTGAAGTGCGGGGCCGGCCTCGGAAGGGGCCGGTTTGACACGAGAACAGTGGTGCAGCATCACCGCGAAAGCGGGAGAAGTGCCCGGCGCGCAAGCGTCACCGTGCGTCCGATGCCCTCAGAGGTATGACGCGAGAAAGAGAGTGAGCAGACTATGGCGGGACAGAAGATCCGCATTCGCCTGAAGTCGTACGATCACGCGGGGCTCGACAGCTCGGCGCGCAAGATCGTCGACACCGTGACCCGAGCCGGCGCCACCGTCGTCGGCCCCGTGCCGCTGCCGACCGAGAAGAACGTCGTGGTCGTCATCCGGTCGCCGCACAAGTACAAGGACAGCCGCGAGCACTTCGAGATGCGCACCCACAAGCGCCTCATCGACATCATCGACCCGACGCCCAAGGCCGTCGACTCGCTGATGCGTCTCGACCTTCCGGCCGACGTCAACATCGAGATCAAGCTCTGAGGTTCGACATGGCTGACATCAACTCCAAGATCTCCCAGGGCCTCCTGGGCACCAAGCTCGGCATGACCCAGGTCTGGAACGAGCAGGGCAAGCTCGTCCCCGTGACGGTCATCCAGATCACCCCGAACGTGGTCACGCAGATCCGCACCCCCGAGAAGGACGGCTACAACGCCGTTCAGATTGCCGCGGGTCAGATCGACCCCCGCAAGGTCACCAAGCCCCTCGAGGGCCACTTCGAGGCTGCCGGCGTCACGCCGCGCCGCCACGTCACCGAGATCCGCACCGCGAACGCCGCTGACTACTCACTCGGTCAGGAGCTCACGGTCGACGGTGTCTTCGAAGCGGGCAAGCTGGTCGACGTCGTCGGCACCAGCAAGGGCAAGGGCACCGCGGGTGTCATGAAGCGCCACAACTTCAAGGGTGTCTCCGCCTCGCACGGTGCGCACCGCAACCACCGCAAGCCCGGTTCCATCGGTGCCTCCTCGACGCCCAGCCGCGTCTTCAAGGGCATGCGCATGGCCGGCCGCATGGGTGGCGAGCGCGTGACCGTCCTCAACCTCACGGTGCACGCCGTCGACGCCGAGAAGGGTCTGCTGCTCGTCAAGGGCGCTGTGCCCGGCGCTCGTGGCCGCATCGTCTACGTCCGCAACGCAGTGAAGGGTGCCTGAGAACATGGCTGACTCGACTCTCGCGCTCGACGTCGTGAAGGCAGACGGCAAGAAGGCCGGCTCCGTGGAGCTGCCCGCCGCCCTGTTCGACGTCAAGACGAACATCCCCCTCATCCACCAGGTCGTCGTCGCGCAGCTCGCGGCGGCTCGCCAGGGCACGCACTCGACCAAGCGTCGCGGCGAGGTCTCCGGTGCCGGCCGCAAGCCCTTCAAGCAGAAGGGCACGGGTAACGCCCGTCAGGGCTCGATCCGCGCGCCGCACATGACCGGCGGTGGCATCGTCCACGGTCCGAAGCCGCGCAACTACTCGCAGCGCACGCCCAAGAAGATGATCGCGGCCGCCCTCCTGGGCGCGCTCAGCGATCGTGCTCGCGGCGAGCGCCTGCACATCGTCGACTCGTTCGGCGTCGAGGGCGCTCCCTCGACCAAGGCCGCTGCCGCGGTGCTGAACGCGCTGACTCCCGCGAAGAACGTCCTCGTCGTGATCGAGCGTGACGACGAGCTGAGCCTGCTGAGCGTGCGCAACCTCGCGTACGTCCACGTGCTCGCCTTCGACCAGCTGAACGCCTACGACGTGCTCGTCTCCGACGACATCGTCTTCACCAAGGCCGCCTACGACGCGTTCGTCGCGTCGCGGACCGCCACCGAGGAGGTCTCGGCATGACCGCCGTCAACAAGGACCCGCGCGACATCATCCTGAAGCCGGTCGTCTCCGAGAAGAGCTACGGACTGATCGACGAGGGCAAGTACACGTTCTACGTGGACACCCGCGCCAACAAGACCGAGATCAAGCTCGCCATCGAGAAGATCTTCGGCGTCAAGGTCGCTTCGGTCAACACGATCAACCGCGTCGGCAAGGCCCGTCGCACCCGCTTCGGCATCGGCAAGCGCAAGGACACCAAGCGCGCCATCGTCACCCTGAAGTCGGGCACCATCGACATCTTCACGGCAGTCGGCTGACGGTCGGGATAGAGGACACAGATTATGGCTATTCGCAAGTACAAGCCGACGACCCCCGGTCGTCGCGGCTCGTCGGTGGCGGACTTCGCCGAGATCACGCGATCGACGCCCGAGAAGTCCCTGCTGCGCCCGCTGAGCAAGACCGGTGGACGTAACAACCAGGGCCGCATCACGACGCGTCACATCGGTGGTGGCCACAAGCGCCAGTACCGCGTGATCGACTTCCGTCGCAACGACAAGGACGGAATCAACGCGAAGGTCGCTCACATCGAGTACGACCCCAACCGCACCGCGCGTATCGCGCTGCTGCACTACGTGGACGGCGAGAAGCGTTACATCCTCGCGCCCAACAAGCTGCAGCAGGGTGACATTGTGGAGTCGGGCGCCGGCGCCGACATCAAGCCCGGCAACAACCTGCCGCTGCGCAACATCCCCACCGGTACCGTCATCCACGCCATCGAGCTCCGCCCCGGCGGCGGCGCGAAGATGGCTCGCTCGGCCGGCGCCAGCGTGCGCCTGGTCGCGAAGGACGGTCCGTACGCGCAGCTGCGTCTGCCCTCCGGCGAGATCCGCAACGTCGACGCGCGCTGCCGCGCGACGATCGGCGAGGTCGGCAACGCCGAGCAGTCGAACATCAACTGGGGTAAGGCCGGCCGCAAGCGCTGGAAGGGCGTTCGCCCGACCGTCCGCGGTGTCGCGATGAACCCGGTCGACCACCCGCACGGTGGTGGCGAGGGCAAGACCAGCGGTGGACGCCACCCGGTCACGCCGTGGGGTAAGGCCGAGGGCCGCACCCGCCACGCCAACAAGGAAAGCGACAAGTACATCGTCCGCCGTCGCACCGCCGGCAAGAAGCGCAAGTAGGAGTCAAGAAGATGCCACGCAGTCTGAAGAAGGGCCCCTTCGTCGACGAGCACCTGCTTCGCAAGGTTGTCTCGCAGAACGAGGCGGGTTCCAAGAACGTCATCAAGACCTGGTCGCGCCGATCCATGATCGTGCCCGCGATGCTCGGTCACACGATCGCGGTCCACGACGGTCGCAAGCACATCCCTGTGTTCGTGAGCGAGACCATGGTCGGTCACAAGCTGGGCGAGTTCGCGCCCACCCGCACCTTCCGCGGCCACGTGAAGGACGACAAGAAGGGCCGTCGCCGCTGACGCGGTGACGCAGAGGAGAAGAAATGGTGGAGTCCATCGCACGCGTGCGACACATCCGCGTGACCCCTCAGAAGGCTCGTCGTGTCGTCGCTCTCATCAAGGGCAAGCAGGCTGAAGAAGCTCTCGCGATCCTGAAGTTCGCGCAGCAGAGCGCCAGCGAGCCCATCTACAAGCTGGTCGCCTCGGCGATCGCGAACGCCCGTGTGAAGGCGGATGCGGCAGGCGAGTTCTTCGACGAGCAGGACCTGTTCGTCAAGAACGCGTTCGTCGACGAGGGCACGACGCTCAAGCGTTTCCAGCCCCGCGCCCAGGGCCGCGCGTTCCAGATCAAGAAGCGCACCAGCCACATCACCGTCGTCCTGGCGACGCCCGAGGTGGCAGAGACCGCCCCGGCCCAGAGCAAGAAGGCGAGCAAGTAATGGGACAGAAAGTCAACCCGTACGGCTTCCGCCTCGGCATCACCACCGACCACGTGTCGCGGTGGTTCTCGGACTCGACGAAGCCCGGACAGCGCTACGCCGACTACGTGGCCGAGGACATCAAGATCCGTAAGCTCCTGCTGTCGAGCCTCGACCGCGCAGGCGTGAGCAACATCGAGATCGAGCGCACCCGCGACCGCGTGCGCGTCGACATCCACACCGCGCGTCCCGGCATCGTGATCGGCCGTCGTGGTGCGGAGGCCGAGCGCATCCGTGGCGACCTCGAGAAGCTCACCGGCAAGCAGATCCAGCTGAACATCCTCGAGGTCAAGAACCCCGAGGCCGACGCTCAGCTCGTCGCGCAGGGCATCGCCGAGCAGCTTTCCGCTCGCGTGGCGTTCCGCCGCGCGATGCGCAAGGGCCTGCAGGGCGCTCAGCGCGCCGGCGCCAAGGGCATCCGTATCCAGGTCTCCGGCCGCCTCGGCGGCGCCGAGATGAGCCGTTCGGAGTTCTACCGCGAAGGCCGTGTGCCCCTGCACACCCTGCGCGCGAACATCGACTACGGCTTCTACGAGGCCAAGACCACCTTCGGCCGCATCGGCGTGAAGGTCTGGATCTACAAGGGCGACCTCACCAACAAGGAACTCGCTCGCGAGCAGGCCAACGCGCCGAAGTCCCGCGGTCGTGACGACCGTGGTGGCGACCGCCGTCGTGGCCCCCGCAACGAGGCCCCCGTCGCAGAAGGAGCGTCTGCCTGATGCTTATTCCCCGCAAGGTCAAGTACCGCAAGCAGCACCACCCGAAGCGTGACGGCCAGGCCACCGGCGGCACCCAGGTGTCGTTCGGCGAGTTCGGCATCCAGGCGCTGACCCCCGCTTACGTGACCAACCGTCAGATCGAGTCCGCTCGTATCGCGATGACCCGTCACATCAAGCGTGGTGGAAAGGTGTGGATCAACATCTACCCCGACCGTCCGCTGACCAAGAAGCCCGCTGAAACCCGCATGGGTTCGGGTAAGGGCTCGCCCGAGTGGTGGGTCGCGAACGTCAAGCCGGGCCGCGTCCTCTTCGAGGTCGCGGGCGTCAACGAGCAGCTCGCTCGCGAGGCGCTGACCCGTGCCATCCACAAGCTGCCGCTGAAGGCACGCATCATCAAGCGCGAGGAGGGCGACGCGTAATGGCGATCGGCACCAAGCAGCTCGCCCCGAGCGAGCTCGACACGTTCGAAGACCAGCGCCTCGTCGAGGAGCTGCGCAAGGCCAAGGAAGAGCTGTTCAACCTGCGCTTCCAGTCGGCAACCGGCCAGCTCGAGAGCCACGGCCGCATCCGTGCGGTCAAGCGCGACATCGCGCGGCTCTACACCGTGATCCGCGAGCGCGAGCTGGGCATCCGTGCCACGCCCGTCGCCGCTGAGCCGGCGAAGGCGAAGAAGACGAAGGCGAAGAAGACCGAGGACACCTCGGCCGCCGCCGAAGGAGAGGCTGAGTGATGGCCACCACGAAGAAGGCTGCAGAGGTCGAGCAGACCGCTGGGCACGAGAGCTCGGAGCACGACGTCCGTGACGCCGGTGCCCGTGGCTACCGCAAGGCACGCCGCGGCTACGTCGTCAGCGACAAGATGGACAAGACCATCGTCGTCGAGGTCGAGGACCGCGTGAAGCACCCGCTCTACGGCAAGGTCATCCGCCGCACCTCCAAGGTCAAGGCGCACGACGAGGGCAACACCGCCGGCATCGGCGACCTGGTGCTCATCAACGAGACCCGCCCGCTGAGCGCCACCAAGCGCTGGCGCCTGGTCGAGATCCTCGAGAAGGCCAAGTAAGCCTCGGGCTTACTTGGAACCCAAGGAGTAACAAGTGATTCAGAACGAATCCCGCCTCAAGGTCGCCGACAACACCGGCGCCAAGGAGCTGCTCACGATCCGTGTGCTCGGCGGCTCCAACCGGCGCTACGCCGGCCTGGGCGACGTCATCGTCGCCACGGTCAAGGACGCGATCCCCGGCGGCAACGTCAAGAAGGGCGACGTGGTCAAGGCCGTCGTCGTCCGTACCGTCAAGCAGACCCGTCGTCCCGACGGTTCCTACATCAAGTTCGACGAGAACGCCGCCGTCATCCTGAAGAACGACGGGGAGCCCCGCGGCACCCGTATCTTCGGCCCGGTCGGCCGCGAGCTTCGTGACAAGAAGTTCATGAAGATCGTCTCGCTCGCTCCGGAGGTGATCTGACCCTCATGGCCAAGATCAAGGCAGGTGACCTGGTTCAGGTCATCACTGGTAAGAAGCAGGACAAGGGCGGCGACCGCGGCAAGCAGGGCAAGGTCCGCAAGGTCCTGACCGAGCAGAACCGCGTCATCGTCGAGGGCGTCAACTACGTCACCAAGCACACGCGGGTCGGTCAGACCCAGCGCGGCACCAAGACCGGTGGCATCGAGACGACCGAAGCCCCCATCCACATCTCCAACGTCGCCCTCGTCGACCCCTCGACCAAGAAGCCGACCCGTGTCGGCCGCCGTGTCGAGGAGCAGGTCAAGGACGGCGTCAAGCGCACCGTCCGCGTGCGCTACGCGAAGAAGTCAGGTAAGGACCTCTGATGAGCACCGCCACTGCCGTGGAGGCTGGCAAGACCCAGCCCCGCCTGAAGCAGAAGTACAACGCCGAGATCAAGAAGGCGATGCAGGACGAGTTCGGCTACGCGAACGTCATGCAGATCCCCGGCCTGGTCAAGGTCGTCGTGAACACCGGTGTCGGCGAGGCAGCTCGCGACAGCAAGGTGATCGATGGTGCGGTCGACGACCTCACCAAGATCACCGGACAGAAGCCGGTCGTCACCAAGGCACGCAAGTCCATCGCGCAGTTCAAGCTGCGTGAGGGCCAGGCCATCGGTGCGCACGTCACCCTGCGCGGCGACCGCGCCTGGGAGTTCATCGACCGTCTCGTGAACCTCGCGCTGCCCCGCATCCGCGACTTCCGTGGTCTGAACGACCGCCAGTTCGACGGCCACGGCAACTACACGTTCGGTCTGCAGGAGCAGTCGGTCTTTCACGAGATCGACCAGGACAAGATCGATCGCGTCCGCGGTTTCGACATCACGATCGTCACGACGGCGAACACGGACGACGAGGGTCGCGCTCTGCTGCGTCACCTCGGCTTCCCGTTCCGCCAGGCGGACGCTCAGGCGTAACACCCCGTGCCGACATCCGTCGGCATCCACCACAGGTCGGCCGTCGTGTAACGGCGGTCGAAACCTGGTGAACGAAGGAAAACCATCATGACGATGACAGACCCGGTCGCAGATCTGCTGACCCGTCTGCGCAACGCGAACTCGGCGCACCACGACTCCGTGTCGCTGCCGAGCTCCAAGCTCAAGACCCACATCGCCGAGATCCTCCAGCAGGAGGGCTACATCTCCGGCTGGGAGGTCACCGACGCGCGTGTCGGCCAGACGCTGACGCTCACGCTGAAGTACGGCCCCAACCGCGAGCGGTCGATCGCCGGCATCAAGCGCGTGTCGAAGCCCGGCCTTCGCGTGTACGCGAAGTCGACCGAGATCCCCAAGGTCCTCGGCGGCCTCGGCGTCGCGATCCTGTCCACCTCCTCTGGCCTCCTCACGGACCGTCAGGCCGAGTCGAAGGGCGTGGGTGGGGAAGTCCTCGCCTACGTGTGGTGACCTGATATGTCGCGTATCGGACGTCTTCCCATCGACATCCCCGCCGGCGTCACCGTCTCGGTGTCCGGTCAGGATGTCTCCGTCAAGGGCCCGAAGGGCGAGCTCACGCTCACCGCAGCCCACCCGATCGAGGTCAAGGTGGAGGAGAACCAGGTTCTCGTCACCCGCCCCGACGACGAGCGCGAGTCGCGGTCGCTTCACGGCCTGACCCGCACGCTCATCAACAACAACATCATCGGCGTCACCCAGGGCTACACCAAGGGCCTCGAGGTCGTCGGCACGGGTTACCGCGTCGCGCAGAAGGGCTCGTCCGTCGAGTTCGCGCTGGGCTTCTCGCACCCCGTCCTGGTCGACCCGCCTGCCGGCATCACGTTCACGGTCGAGGGCAACAACAAGCTCACCGTGAGCGGGATCGACAAGCAGGCCGTCGGTGAGGCCGCTGCCAACATCCGCAAGATCCGCAAGCCCGAGCCGTACAAGGGCAAGGGTGTGCGCTACGCCGGCGAGGTCGTCCGGCGCAAGGCCGGAAAGGCTGGTAAGTAACCATGGCCGTGACTTCCAAGTCCGAGGCCCGCGCTCGTCGCCACTCGCGTCTTCGCAAGAAGATCGTCGGCACCGCAGAGCGCCCCCGCCTCGTCGTGACCCGTTCGGCCCGCCACGTCTTCGTGCAGGTCGTCGACGACAGCAAGGGCCACACCGTGGCCAGTGCGTCCACCCTCGAGACCGACCTGCGCGGCTTCGACGGTGACAAGACCTCGAAGGCCCGCAAGGTCGGCGAGCTCGTCGCCGAGCGCGCGAAGGCAGCCGGCGTGGCCGACGTCGTCTTCGACCGTGGCGGCAACCGCTACGCCGGTCGTGTCGCCGCGATCGCCGAGGGCGCCCGTGAAGGAGGGCTGAACCTGTGAGCGATGCAACGAACACCAACCAGGAGACCGAAGTGACCGATGCCACTCAGGCGGCGGCGACGGAGACGGCGCCCGCCGAGCGTGAGCGGGAGCCGCGTCGCGGTGGCCGTGAGCGCAACGCCAACCAGCGTGACCGCGGGTCGCGCGACCGCTCGGAGAGCCAGTTCCTCGAGCGCGTCGTGACCATCAACCGTGTGTCGAAGGTCGTCAAGGGTGGCCGTCGCTTCAGCTTCACCGCTCTCGTTGTCGTCGGTGACGGCAACGGTGTGGTGGGTGTCGGCTACGGCAAGGCCCGCGAGGTCCCGCTCGCGATCTCGAAGGGTGTCGAGGAAGCCAAGCGCAACTTCTTCCGCGTCCCCCGCTCGGGATCGACCATCCCGCACCCGGTCCAGGGTGAGGCCGCCGCGGGTGTCGTCCTGCTGCGTCCCGCTGCTGCCGGTACCGGTGTTATCGCCGGTGGCCCCGTGCGTGCCGTGCTCGAGTGCGCCGGTATCCACGACGTCCTCTCGAAGTCCCTCGGCTCGTCGAACACGATCAACATCGTGCACGCGACCGTCGAGGCTCTGAAGCAGCTCGAAGAGCCGCGTCAGGTGGCCGCGCGTCGTGGCCTCGACTTCGATCAGGTCGCTCCGGCCCGTCTGGTTCGCGCCGAGGCTGAGGCCGCGGCCGCATCGAAGGTAGGTGCCTGATGGCTCAGCGTCTGAAGGTCACGCAGGTCAAGTCCAAGGTGAGCGAGAAGCAGAACCAGCGTGACACGCTGCGCAGCCTCGGCCTCAAGCGGATCGGCGACTCGGTCGTCCGCCCCGACGACGCGCAGACGCGCGGCTACGTCAAGGCCGTCGCTCACCTCGTGAAGGTTGAGGAGATCGACTAATGGCTGAGAACGAGAACGTCGAGCAGACGGCTGAGAAGCCCGCTGCCAAGACGACCCGTAAGCCCGCCGCCAAGAAGGCCGCAGCGCCGAAGGCGGAGAAGAAGGACGTCGCCGTGGCGCGTCCGGGCGTGCTGAAGGTGCACCACCTTCGTCCCGTCCCCGGATCCAACACCGCCAAGACCCGCGTCGGTCGTGGTGAGGGATCCAAGGGTAAGACCGCCGGCCGTGGCACCAAGGGCCAGAAGGCCCGCTACCAGGTCAAGGCCGGCTTCGAGGGTGGGCAGATGCCGCTGCACATGCGCACCCCGAAGCTGCGCGGGTTCAAGAACCCGTTCCGCGTCGAGTACCAGGTCGTGAACCTGGACAAGCTCGCGGAGCTGTACCCGTCCGGTGGCGACGTGACCGTCGTCGACCTGGTCGCCAAGGGTGCGGTTCGGAAGAACGAGAAGGTCAAGGTGCTCGGCACCGGCGAGATCTCGGTGAAGCTGAACGTCGAGGTCGACAAGGTCTCCGGCTCCGCTGAGCAGAAGATCGTCGCCGCGGGCGGCACCGTCAAGTAAGCCGCGTGCAGGGGCCGGAGGACATCTCCGGCCCCTGTCGCATACCCGGAGGATGCGGCCGCTCGGTCACGCGCGGGGTGGGATACCCTGGTGGTCTGTGCGCCTCCTGCGCCGGGAACCCTTTCTGGAGGAATCCACGTGTTCAGCGCCATCGCGCGCGTGTTCCGCACGCCTGACCTGCGTCGGAAGATCGCTTTCACCCTGGGCATCATCGTGCTGTACCGTCTCGGTGCGCACGTGCCGTCGCCGTTCGTCGACTTCCCGAACGTTCAGTCGTGTCTCGCCGACACATCGAACACGCAGGGCGTGCTGTCGCTGGTCAACCTCTTCTCGGGCGGCGCGCTTCTGCAGCTGTCGATCTTCGCGCTGGGCGTCATGCCCTACATCACCGCGACGATCATCGTCCAGCTGCTGCGCGTGGTCATCCCGCACTTCGAGACCCTCTACAAGGAGGGCCAGTCGGGCCAGGCGCGTCTGACGCAGTACACGCGCTACCTGACCATCGCCCTCGCCCTGCTGCAATCGACGACCCTCGTGACAGTCGCGCGCAGCGGCCAGCTCTTCGGCAACACCGGTGTCGCCTCCTGCGAGCAGCTGCTGACCAACGACGCATGGTGGGCTCAGCTGCTCATGATCATCACCATGACCGCCGGCACCGGCCTCATCATGTGGTTCGCCGAGCTCGTCACCGAGCGTGGCATCGGCAACGGGATGTCGCTGCTGATCTTCACCTCGATCGCCGCGACCTTCCCGGCCGCGATGTGGTCGATCTGGCAGGCCCGCGGTTTCGAGGTGTTCCTGCTCGTGCTCGCGGTCGGCGTCGTGATCGTGGCGCTCGTGGTCTTCGTCGAGCAGTCGCAACGTCGCATCCCCGTGCAGTACGCGAAGCGGATGGTGGGCCGTCGTACCTACGGCGGGACGAACACCTACATCCCGATCAAGGTGAACATGGCAGGTGTCGTGCCGGTCATCTTCGCCTCGTCGCTCCTGTACATCCCCGCGCTCATCTCGCAGTTCAACCAGACCCCGGATGCCGATGGCGCGCTGCCGGGCTGGGTCGTCTGGATCCAGAACTACCTCACGCGCGGCGATCACCCGCTGTACTGGCTGCTGTACTTCCTGCTGATCGTCGGGTTCACCTACTTCTACGTCGCGATCACCTTCAACCCGGTCGACGTCGCCGACAACATGAAGAAGTACGGCGGCTTCATCCCGGGCATCCGTGCCGGCCGTCCCACCGCGGAGTACCTCGACTACGTGCTCACCCGCATCACCCTGCCCGGCTCGATCTATCTGGGTCTGGTCGCACTCATCCCGCTGATCGCTCTGGCGACGGTCGGTGCCAACCAGAACTTCCCGTTCGGCGGCACCTCGATCCTCATCATGGTCGGCGTCGGACTCGAGACCGTGAAGCAGATCGACGCCCAGCTCCAGCAGCGTCACTACGAAGGGCTCCTGCGATGACCGCGCGCTTGTTGATCGTGGGGCCTCAGGGCTCCGGCAAGGGTACCCAGGGCGTGCGCATCGCCGAGGCGTTCGGTGTGCCGGCGGTGTCGACGGGCGACGTGTTCCGGGCGAACATCTCCGAGGGCACCGAGCTCGGCCAGCAGGTCCAGGCCATCATCGCGGCGGGAAACCTCGTTCCGGACGAGCTGACGAGCGCGGTCGTGCGCGATCGGCTGGCGCAGGACGACGCGGCTCCCGGCTTCCTCCTCGACGGATACCCCCGCAATCTCGGACAGGTGGGTGATCTCGATGCGTTCCTGGAAGAGCGCGGGGAGAGCCTCGACGCCGTGATCGAGCTGGACGTGCCCCGCGAGGAGAGCATCGCCCGCCTGACCAAGCGCGCCGAGGAACAGGGCCGCACGGACGACACCGCCGAGGTGATCGCGCACCGCCTGAGCATCTACGAGAACGAGACGGCACCGATCCTCGATGTGTACCGCGAGCGCGGTCTCGTCGTCGCGATCGACGGCATCGGCTCCCTCGACGTCATCACCGAGCGCATCCTCACGGCCCTCATCGCCCGCGGGCTGACGCCGGCGTCCTGAGCCGTGCTGCGACGCTCCATCTACAAGACCCCGGCGCAGCTGCGCCAGATGATCGAGCCGGGGCTCATCACCGCCGCCGCCCTCCAGGCGGTGCGCGAGATGATCGCCCCCGGCGTGACGACGGCCGAGTTGGATGCGGCGGCCGCGGCCGTGATCACCGCGCGCGGGGCGGAATCGAACTTCCAGCTGGTGCGCGGCTACCGCCACACCACGTGCGTGTCGGTCAACGAGCAGGTCGTGCACGGGATCCCCGGCGACCGGGTGCTCGAGGCCGGTGACATCGTCTCGATCGACGCCGGGGCGCAGTTTCGCGGGTGGAACGGCGACTCTGCGATCACGATCGTCCTGCCCGACCCCGAGCGGCCCGAGCTCGTCGCAGCACGGCAAGAGCTGTCCCGGGTCACCGAAGGGTCCATGTGGGCCGGGATCGCCGCGATGGCGACCGGACGCCACATCGGTGAGATCGGCGCCGCGGTCGAGGACCACATCACGGCGGCGGGGGAGTACGGCATCCTGCGCGACTATGTCGGGCACGGCATCGGCCGCAAGATGCACGAGGCGCCCTCGGTGTTCAACTACCGCGTCCCGGATCCGGGCCCTCGCATCCAGCCCGGTCTGGTGCTCGCCATCGAGCCGATGGTGGTGGCGGGGTCCGAGGCGACCTTCGTCGAAGACGACGACTGGACCGTCTCCACGGTCGACGGCTCAGCCGGCTCCCACTGGGAACATAGCGTCGCCGTCCATGATGGAGGGATCTGGGTTCTCACGGCCCCCGACGGCGGAGCCGCGGGGCTGGCTCCGTATGGTGTGAAGCCGGTCGAAATCGAGTAGGAAAGAGCGTCATGGCAGCGGCAAAGGGCAAGACAAACTGGTTCGCGATCTGGATCAGCGTCATCGCTGTCGTCGCCATCGTGGCCGTCGGAGGTCTCGTGGTCGTGTTCAACAACATGGCTTCGGACCCGGGCAAGGCGCCCGAGGCATCCAACATCGACCCGTCCACGGGGGCGATCTCCTTCGGGACGGGCGAGCACACCGTCGACACGTACATCGACTTCATGTGCCCTTACTGCAACCAGTTCGAGCAGACGGAGGGCGAGACCATCCAGGGCCTCGTCGCGTCGGGCGACATCACGCTGAACGTCTACCCGGTCGCGATCCTGGACCGTCTGTCGCAGGGCACCGAGTACTCCAGCCGCGCCGCGAGCGCGTTGTACGCCGTGGCCGCCGCCGACCCTGACAACGCCTACGCCTTCCTGCAGGCGCTGTACGCGAACCAGCCCGCCGAGAACTCGACCGGCCTGACCGACGAGCAGCTGGTGGATCTCGCCCGCGGTGCCGGCGTGAATGTCACCTCCGACCTGGAGAACGCGATCACCTCGAACGAGTACATCAAGTTCGCGAAGTCGCGGTCCCTGCCGGACGGGGCGACGGGTACGCCCACGCTCCGCGTGAACGGAGACCTCGTCCAGATCACGTACAACCCGCAGACCGACATCCTCAGCAGGATCTCCTGAGCGGGGTGCGCCCTTCGCGCCACTCGCCGAGTGGCGCGAAGCGGCTCTATCACCTATAGTTGATCTTTGGTGCTTTGCGCCTTCGTTGGCGTGTCGCCGTCGAGGCGTTTCCGGCACCGAATCCCATCCACCGCAGATCGACCGGTCTGCACGAGGGTAGCGAGGCTATGGCTAAAAAAGACGGTGTCATCGAGATCGAAGGCGTGATCTCCGAGGCTCTGCCCAACGCGATGTTCCGCGTCGAGCTGAGCAACGGGCACAAGGTGCTCGCCACGATCTCCGGCAAGATGCGGCAGAACTACATCCGCATCATCCCCGAGGACCGCGTCGTCGTGGAGCTCTCGCCCTACGACCTCACCCGCGGCCGCATCGTCTATCGCTACCGCTGATCCGGTCGAGAAGTAACGGCTCCGCCTCGGAGCACGAAGACAGCGAACAGGAAGCATCATGAAGGTCAACCCCAGCGTCAAGCCGATCTGCGATCACTGCAAGGTGATCCGTCGTCACGGACGCGTCATGGTCATCTGCAAGTCCAACCCGCGCCACAAGCAGCGCCAGGGCTGACGTGAGGCGTGTCAATGCCGCACAGCGGCATTGACACGCGAACGTCAAGGTTGAGCGAGGCCGCGCAGCGGCCGAGTCGAAACCTCGGCACCAAGACACAACTCAATACGCATACAGGCAGGATCAGAACCCGTAAGGGGGACACCTCGGGCGGAGGCCCGGGCACCGATCCTGCTCCACACCTCCACTCACTCCTAGGAGAGCCGCATGGCACGTCTTGCCGGCGTCGACATTCCGCGCGACAAGCGCGTGGTGATCGCACTCACGTACATCTACGGCATCGGCCGTACCCGCTCCGTCGAGATCCTGAAGGCGACTTCGATCGACGAGAGCATCCGCGTCAAGGACCTGACCGACGACCAGCTCGTCGCGCTCCGCGACTACATCGAAGGCACCTACAAGGTCGAAGGTGATCTTCGTCGTGAGGTCGCCGCCGACATCCGCCGCAAGGTCGAGATCGGCTCCTACGAGGGCCTGCGTCACCGCCGCGGCCTGCCTGTGCGCGGTCAGCGCACGAAGACCAACGCCCGCACGCGCAAGGGTCCCAAGCGCACCGTCGCCGGCAAGAAGAAGGCGCGCTAAGGCGCGGCCCCCAGGGTTTAGGAGAACACGCACATGGCACAGGCCAAGTCCGCGGCGCGCAAGCCCCGCCGCAAGGAGAAGAAGAACATCGCCGTGGGTCACGCCCACATCAAGTCGACGTTCAACAACACGATCGTCTCGATCACCGACCCGTCCGGCGCTGTCATCAGCTGGGCGTCCTCGGGTGGAGTGGGCTTCAAGGGCTCGCGCAAGTCGACCCCGTACGCGGCCGGCATGGCCGCCGAGTCGGCCGCCCGTCAGGCCGCCGAGCACGGTGTCAAGAAGGTCGACGTCTTCGTGAAGGGTCCGGGTTCGGGCCGCGAGACGGCGATCCGTTCGCTGACCGCTGCCGGCCTCGAGGTGGGGTCGATCCAGGACGTCACGCCGCAGGCGCACAACGGCTGCCGCCCGCCCAAGCGTCGCCGCGTCTGACGTCTCACAGCTTCTGGATGCCGGGGCACGCCGCCTGACGGTGCGCCCCGGCATCCGCGAGAAAAACTCAACACCTCATCCACGCAAGTGTCATATAGCGGGCACTTAGCCGAAAGGAACACATCGTGCTCATCGCACAGCGTCCCACTCTGACCGAGGAGAAGATCGGGGAGTTCCGCAGCCGCTTCGTCATCGAGCCGCTCGAGCCCGGCTTCGGTTACACCATCGGCAACGCGCTGCGTCGCAGCCTCCTCTCGTCCATCCCCGGTGCTGCTGTCACCAGCATCCGCATCGACGGCGTGCTGCACGAGTTCAGCACCATCCCCGGTGTGAAGGAGGATGTCACCGAGATCATCCTGAACATCAAGCAGCTGGTCGTCTCGAGCGAGCGCGACGAGCCCATCACGGCGTACCTGCGCAAGACGGGTGCGGGCGAAGTGACCGCCGCCGACATCTCGGCTCCGGCCGGTGTCGAGGTGCACAACCCCGAGCTGGTCATCGCGACCCTGAACGACACCGCTCGTTTCGAGCTCGAGCTGACGATCGAGCGCGGTCGCGGCTACGTGTCGGCCACGCAGAACCGCAACGAGTACGCCGAGGCGGGTCAGATCCCGATCGACTCGATCTACTCCCCGGTGCTCAAGGTCAGCTACCGCGTCGAGGCCACCCGTGCCGGTGAGCGCACCGACTTCGACAAGCTCGTGCTGGATGTCGAGACCAAGCCCTCGATCGCCCCGCGCGACGCCGTCGCGTCGGCCGGTCGCACCCTGACCGAGCTGTTCGGCCTCGCCCGCGAGCTGAACGTCGAGGCCGAGGGTATCGAGATCGGCCCCGCGCCGGTCGAGACCGTCCTCTCCAACGAGCTGTCGATGCCCATCGAGGATCTCGACCTCTCGGTGCGCTCGTACAACTGCCTCAAGCGCGAGGGCATCAACACGGTGTCCGAGCTGGTCGCCCTCTCGGAGACCCAGCTCATGAACATCCGCAACTTCGGTCAGAAGTCGGTCGACGAGGTGCGCGACAAGCTCGTCTCGCTCGGTCTGTCGCTGAAGGACTCGGTGCCCGGTTTCGACGGCGCCCACTTCTACGGCGGATACGAAGAAGACAACGCCTGATCCGGCTCACCCGCGAAATCCTGGAGTAACTGAGAATGCCCAAGCCCACGAAGGGACCCCGCCTCGGAGGCGGCCCCGCACACGAGCGTCTTCTGCTGGCGAACCTTGCCGCGGCACTGTTCACCCACAAGTCGATCACCACGACCGAGACCAAGGCCAAGCGCCTTCGTCCGCTCGCCGAGCGCCTGATCACGTTCGGCAAGCGCGGCGACCTGCACGCCCGCCGTCGCGTGCTGTCGGTCATCGGTGACAAGGAAGTCGTGCACGTCCTGTTCACCGAGATCGCGCCCCTGGTCGCCGAGCGTGAGGGTGGTTACACCCGTATCACGAAGATCGGCAACCGTAAGGGCGACAACGCTCCCATGGCCGTGATCGAGCTCGTGCTCGAGCCCGTCACCAAGAAGAAGGCCGCCCCTGCCAAGAAGGCCGCCAAGGCCGACAAGGCTCCCGTCGAGGCCGCTCCCGCCGAGGAGACGGTTGTCGAAGAGGCTCCGGTCGAGGAGACTGTCGTCGAGGAGGCGCCCGAGGCCACCGCTGACGAGGCTCCGGCCGAGTCGGAGGAGAAGAAGTCCGAGTAATCGGACCCGCCGGGACCCGTCCCGGCCCCTTTGCACCGCGAACCCCGCGTGATCTTCGGATCCCGCGGGGTTCGCGCCGTTGAGGTGACGTTCTCCGTCGTGCGTGGCGCGCGGACGCTCAGCCTGCGCTAGGCGAGCCGGGCGCCTGGAACAGCTGCGACTGGCGCAGCTCCTGCTCGAAGGCGCGCTGCTCGGCGAACGCGGAGAATCGCGCCTTCGCACGCTGCGCCTCGGTGAGTGCCGCGACGACGACATCGGCGTAGATCCGGCCGCCCGCATCCCCCGGGTGCACCTCGTCGCCGGCGAGCAGATCCGGGTGCGGCGCGATCGCCGTCTGCCAGTCGGCGATCTGCACACCGCGATGCGTGCGGGCGAAAGCGGCGAGGTCGGCGTTCACCCCCGGGATCCAGGAGCGCGGTGCGGACGCCGTGACGAGCACGAGCTGACGGTCGGGGCCGATGACCTCCAGCACCTGCTCGAGCGTGTGCTGCGAGATCGACCCGTTGGTGCCGAGACCCAGGACCACGAACTCGCGCAGGCGACCCGAGTCCGCGAGGGAGCGCAGGATGTCGGGTGCCGCGTACATCTGACGCGATACGGCGGCGTCGACATCCGCGCCCGGTAGCGCGGTGAGCAGACTCGGGGCGGACGCGAGCATGACGGAGTCGCCGACGGCGGTGACCTCGTCGCCGGTGACGACGTCGTCGTCGGGATCCCCGCCCGTGTTCGTCGGCGCGGGTTGACTCTGCAGCGCGTCCACGCCGGCGGCGACCACGGCCTCGCCGCTGGAGACCGCAGGTGCCGAGGCGACCGCGCCGGCGGTGCCGGCAACAAGCAGGACAGCTGCTGCCGTGACGCCCACGGCTCCCGCACGGCGGCGCGCGCTGGTCGCGAACGCCTGTCGGAGCTCGCCGATGACCGGACCTCCGCCGCGGCGACGCACCGGCATCTCGAGGAACCGGTACGACAGTGCGGACACGACCACCGTCACGGCCAATGCGGCGGCGCCGATGGCCGCCGGGAAGGTGCGATCGATGCTCGTGCCCTGCGAGGCCGCCACCAGCAGCACCAGCACGGGCCAATGCCAGAGGTACAAGCCGTACGAGCGTTCGCCGATCCACCGCAGGGGGAGGACATCCAGTGCGCGCCCCAGCAGCGACCCGGGCCACGCACCCGCCACGATCACGATCGCGGAGAGCACGCTCGCCGCGACGAGCGCGCCGGGGAAGGTCGCGGTGCTCTGACTCTGAGCGATCGTGGCCAGCAGGACGAGACCCGCGAGAGCAGCCGTCCCCAGCACCAACGCGCCACCGCGAACGACACGAGCCTGCATCCAGCCGCGCTCGACCCGCACGGCCGCCCACCAGGCGAATGCGACGGCTACTCCGAGCAGGAGACCGAAGGAGTGGGTGTCGGTGCCGAAGTAGGCGCGGGTGACGCGGGCTCCCAGTGTCAGCGGATCGGCGGCTCCGGAGGCGACGACCACCGCCATCCAGACCGCGGATGCGGCCGCCGCGACCAGTGCCGCCCCGGCACGCATCCAGGCGCGGGGAAGCAGCAGGAGCACGAGCAGCAGCAGCGGCCAGACGAGGTAGAACTGCTCCTCGACGGCGAGCGACCAGAGGTTGCGGAAGAGCTCACCGCTGCCGGAGCCGAAGTAGTCCGCGCCGTCGACGACGGCCGTCCAGTTGTACCCGAACACCAGCGCGCCGATGAGCTGCCGCCGAAGCCCCACGAGCACGTCGCCGCCGATCAGCCATGCCGCGCTCGAGCACGCCAGCAGGACGAGCACGAGCGCCGGCAGCAACCGCCGGGCACGCCGGCGCCAGAAGGCCCCGAGCGCGATGCGGCCGGTGTCATCGCGCTCTCGGAGCAGGATCGAGGTGATGAGGAACCCGCTGATCACGAAGAAGACGTCGACACCGATGAAGCCGCCCCGCATCCACCATTCGGGAAACAGGTGATAGATCACGACGAGGGTCACAGCGACCGCGCGGAGGCCGTCGAGACCTGCGAAGCGGGCGCGCGGGGCAGGAGGAGTGTCAGCGATCATGGGGGAGGATCCGGGAGGGGGAGCCCGGCCATTCTACGATCCGGGCATGGGCGCCCCGGTGGGGTGCACCCGTAGGCTTGTGCGGTGCGGATCCGACTCGACATCGCTTATGACGGCACGCACTTCCGCGGCTGGGCGCGGCAGCCGGGCCTGCGCACCGTCCAGGGCACGCTGGAGGAGGCCTTAGCTCGGATCGTCGCCGGCGCGCCGCAGCTGACGGTCGCCGGGCGCACGGATGCGGGCGTGCACGCGAGCGGCCAGGTCGCCCACCTCGATCTCGACGAGGCCCAGCAGGCGAGGCTGGCGGCGTCGCGCCGGTCGGAGCCTGACCCCGTCGATGCTCTGGCGCGCCGGATCCGCGGCGTCTTGAGCTCGTACTCGGATGTGACGGTGCGCCGCACCACTCTCGCTCCCGACGGCTTCGATGCGCGCTTCTCGGCCGTGTGGCGCCGTTACGCGTACCGGATCGCCGACGACGTCACCGGCTACGACCCGCTGCGGCGGGAGTTCACCACCACCGTTCGGGCCGCGCTGGATGTGGCGGCGATGGATGAGGCGGCGCGCTCGCTCCGGGGGCTGCACGACTTCGCGGCGTACTGCAAGCCGCGTGAGGAGGCGACGACAATCCGCACGCTCCTCGAGTTCGATTGGCGACGCGACGCCGAGGGGGCGATCGTCGCGAACGTGAAAGCCGATGCGTTCTGCCACTCGATGGTGCGCGCGCTCGTGGGAGCGTGTGTGGCGGTCGGCCAGGGGCGTCTGGGGATCGAGGACGTCGTGCGACTGCGCGAGCAGGCGACGCGGACCAGTGAGTTCGCGGTCCTCGCCGCGCGCGGGCTGGTGCTGACGGAGGTCGGCTATCCGGAACCGGAGCTCATGGCGGCGCGGGCCGAGCAGACGCGCGCGCGTCGCGATCAGGAATGAACTCGCTGGGCGTTGCGCAACCGGCATCCGCCGTTCACGTGCCGGGCATAGTGTGGATGGCCTGATGAAGGTCATCTCCTACAACCTGCGCAAACATCGCGCTGCGGGCGAGATCGCGGATCTGGCCGAGCAGCACGGCGTCGATGTGCTCTGTCTCCAGGAGGCGGACACGACCGACATCCCGGAGGTGAGCGGTGGCCTGCGCCTCGCGGACGCGACGAGCCGCAACCGGCTGGGGTTGGCGGTCTACTACCGCGAGAGCAGCTTCCGGTTGCAGGAGGTGCGCGCGCTCTCACTCAAGAAGTCGCTGCACGATCGGGTGCTCAAGCCCGCGGAGGAGCGGATGCTGGGCGTGCGTCTGCACGACATCGACGCGGGGCGCGAGATCATCGTGGCGTCCTTCCACGCGGCGCCCCTCACGGCGCTCAACTCGCTGCGTCGCCACCAGATCCGCACGGCACTGGCCGAGCTGCAGGATCTCGGACCGCAGCTTCCCGCCCTGATGGTGGGCGACTACAACTATCCCGTCTTCAAGGAACGACTCGGCGAGCGGGTGAGGGACCAGGGCTACGAGCTCACGCTCAGCGACACCCGCACGTATACGCGCTATCGCTTCTTCCGCGGGCACTACGACTTCGCGACATCCGCCGGGTTCGACATCGAGCACATCCGAACGCTGCCGCAGGGGCTCAGTGACCACCTGCCGATCCTTGTGACCGCGACGCTCTCGTCGTCGCGCGCCCGCGTCGAGGTGGGCTGACCCCGCTCAGCCGCAGGAGGCGACGAGAGCGGAGTCCGTCCCCGGCAGCACCGGCGTGACCTGCGCGCTCAGCTCGGGGGTCCAGGGTGTCCGGACACGGATGCTGGCGCTGGCCTGCTCGCCCGGAGCGAGCAACGACGACCAGATGAGAACCGGTCGACCCTGGTCGGTTCCGGACTGGAAGCCCGTGCCGTCCGAGTTCTCCGAGGAGAGCACGGAGGCGCCCTCGGGAAGGTACAGATACCCCGTCGTGCGGGTCAGCCCCGGCTCGGTGCCGAAGCCGCCGCCTCCGGTGATGTAAGCGGGCAGGCCGGCCGCATCGGCAGGTGCATCGTTGGTGAGCGATACGTCGAGCACGGCTTCGCTCGCCCCGCCCTGCGCGGTGCACCACTGCACTCCGGTGCCGACCCTCATGTAGTAGTCCATCTTCGAGCCGGTCGCGTCATTGAGATACACGCCGAAGCTCGTCCGCTCGCTGTCGGTCACCGGCAGCAGACCCTGCAGGCTCGTGCCGTCGAGGATCGCCTGTTCCTCGGGCGCGTTGCTCCAGATGAGCAGACGCTCCTGCTCGCCGGCCTTCGCCAAGGCGGAGACGAGCGCAGACGGGGCGACGTCCCCTGCGGCGAGTTTGGCGAACACGGACGCGGCCGCCACCTGGAAGAACGCGTCCTGGGTCGCCGGGTCGTACCGGAGATACACCTCGTTCAGCAGCAGCGGGATCGCGTTCTCGCTCGTGAGCTCGTCGCCCGTGGGCAGCGCCACCGGGCCGGTCGCCGCGAGCATGTAGGACAGGGTGACGGGATCGAGGGAGATCACGCCGTCGACTCGGACGCCGTACTCGCGCTCCCACATGGCCTGCGCGATCTGCGCCGCCAGGGGGAAAGACGCCACCTGCGTGGCGTTCTGCATGAAGCGCGCCGGCCGTGTGTCCATGAAGCCGGTGATCTCCGGACCGAGATCGATCACGGGGTCGCGATACTGAGTGATGTCGCCGGAGGCGGATGCCTGCGCCGCGAGGGAGATCTGACCGTTCTCCGTGTGCACGAGAGCCATGGCGCCGACGATGCCGCCGAGCGAACGCCACTCGGCGTTGTTCTGGAAGACGACGAGGTAGTTGCGCGGACCGTCCGCGCCGAGGATGGCCGGCATCAGCGCCGTCGCGCGGCTGACCGCATCCGAGCCCGTCTCGACGGAGGCGAGCAGCCCGGATACGTCCTCGACGGCCTTCGCCACCGGGGGGAGCAGGGCGGCGCGGTCGATGTCGTCGACGGCGTCCGAGGCGAGAGCCACCTGCGCGGTGGTGCTCTGGGCCGCCTCATGCATCTCGCCGAACCCGCTGACATCGATGCGTCCGTCGACCGGCTTCAGCGCTCCGGCCGAGAAATCCGACGCGACGCGCACGAGGGGAGTCAGCGCCTTCCCGGCCACGTCGTCGACGGCCGCGGTGACGGTGGCGACGGCCGAGAGCTGGTCCCCGACCCACGGCAGGACCTCGGCCGCCCGCCACACGGGGTCCGAGGTCAAGGAGCGCGCGGCCGCCGTGTCCGCGGCGATGTCGGCCAACCGTGCGGTCGCCGCATCCGTGTCGTCGAGGTTGCGGGTGACCTCTCCGGCGGCGCGCTGCGCCGCGGTCAGATGGCCGTAGGCGAGGTACCCCCGCACTCCCAGCCAGGCTGCTGCCGCAACGAGGACGACGAGCAGGGCGAGCAGCACCCAGACGAGAATCCGTCCGGCCGTTCTGGCGGGCGCCGGCAGCAGGGGATTGGTCACGCCTTCACCTTAAGCGGTCATGCCTCGCCGCTAGAGTGGGAACTCCACCTCACACCGGGAGTCGCCATGCGCCGCAGACACTGGACACCCGTCGCGGTCGTCGCTCCGCTGCTGGCCACGGCCCTGCTGACCGGATGCGGTCCGGCGCCGTGGAACACCGGCGGCCAGACGCCGAGTCCGACGGCGGCGTCGCGTTCGAGCACCCCCGTTCCGACTCCCGTGACCAACGATCTGTCCAGCGGTTCGACGCAGCGCGTCGTGCCCGCCGGCGCGGTGAGTGCGACGATCAACTACTGGTCGACGCTGTCCATGGACCGCTGGACGGCCACGGCTCTGAAGCCCGTCAGCATCTCGATGGTGACCACCGTCACCCCCAACGACGGCCAGAAGGTCTTCCTCCAGAAGGCGACCATGGTCGCCGTCCCCGGCAACGCTTCGCGCTCTTTCGACCCCCTCCAGCCCCAGACCGACCAGTCGTCGGTCAGCCCCGGCTATCTAGTGCTCGACCCCTATAGCTACTCGCAGACCTTCAACATCGGTGACGTACCGGCCGAAGCGACGTTCGTGCAGGTGCAGTTCACCTACGACTTCCTCGTGCAGACCACGCCCACCTCGGCCGAATACGCCAAGCAGACCGCCAGCGACACGCTGACGATCGCCATCGCAGGGGCATCGCAGGACTGACCGGGATTCCGTGCATGGCGCACGGGGGTGGATCGCGTATACTTTCGGCGCTGACCCCGGGGTTTTCTGGAAACGGGCCGGCACCGACCCGAAATCCTGTGAGCCTCGTGAGGCCACGTCTCCGAGGAGCGCCCTGTGAGAATCCCCTTCGTCGATCGCGGTATGCGTCGGCTCTGCGTGGGGGCCGCTCTCGCCCTCGCGAGCACCCTGGCTCTGACCGGGTGTTCGCAGATCGTCGACGGTTTCAATTCCCTGCAGGGCACCAACACTGCCGTGCAGCCGACGACCGTCGTGCCCTCGCCCGCCCCCTCGGCGAGCATGGCGTTCAACTCGCAGTTCACGTACGACGGGTCGGTCGAGCTCCGCAGCGACGTGGCGCAGGATCTCGAGCTCGTGCTCAATGTGTGGGCCGTCGATCCCAAGCGCACCCAGGAGTGGACCGCGAACAACGAGAAGGTCTTCGGCTTCGCGGTCAACGTCTACGACCACCGCGTCGATGAGAAGGCGGTGCTGACGGACAAGCGTCGGGTCTACATCTCGTCGGTGCAGATCAACTCCACCACGACGCAGACCTCGAACCAGATGCAGTCGCCTTACCAGTTCAGCGCCGACCCGCGCACGCTGGTTCCCAGCGACACCCTGCGCTCCGACCGGGGGCTGCTGCTCAACAGCTTCCAGGGCGGGCTCTACGTTCCCCAGCAGAGCATCCATCAACTGCCGGCGGATACGTTCGGTCTCACTCTCGAGTTCGCACTGACGATCTCGGTCGAGGGCACCGCCAACACGGACACCTCGTTCCAGCAGCAGACGGTGTACCAGTACCTGCCGATCGCGATCTTCCCCGGCTGAGCCGACGACCACCGGCGCTGATCTTGCGCCAATCTTGCGCTGAGCTTCTCGCCGGACCCTCCCTGATCTTGCGGTTGAGCGTGCATTCTGGACTCATCGCACGAACAGCGTGCTGATCTCCCGCCGCATCGCGGCCCATGAATGTCAGGAAGTGATCACTGTGTCGGACCCCCGCATGGCGCATCAGCAGGTGCCCTCACAGGAGCTGGAGCCCGTGTACCCGGCGACGGCGCCCGGCGCCGACCTCGAAACGCACTTCGAGCAGGACTTCATGTCCGTGCTCGAGAACTCGACCACGCACCGCTCCACGATCGGATGCGTCATCCCCGCCTACAACGAGGAGGAGTCGATCGCGGATGTGATCGAGGCCCTCCTCGCCCAGACGCGGGTTCCCGATGTCATCCACGTCGTGATCAACAACACGTCCGACAACACGGCGAAGATCGCGTCGGAGTATGCCGGCCCGCACGAGATCATGACTGACCTCGGCGAGCAGTTCACCGAGGTCTTCGTGCACGACATCGGCAAGAACCCCGACAAGAAGGTCGGCGCACTCAACTACGGCTACTCGCTCGTCGAGGGATGCGACTATCTCCTCGGTGTGGACGGCGACACGATCGCCGAACCGCGCGCCGTCGAGTACCTCGAGACCGAGGCCGTCAGCGACTCTCGCATCGGAGGCATCTCGGCGATCTACACGATCGACGATCGCCCCATCAAGGGGCTCACGGCCAAGTGGCTCATCGCCGGCCAGCGCACCCAGTTCGCGGCCTTCAACCTGCAGAACCTCCTCCGCGGCCGCAACATGGCGGTGCTCGGTGGTCAGTTCTCGATCTTCTCGACCAACGCCCTGCGTGACGCGATGAAGCAGAACCACCAGAACACCCCGTGGGTCAAGGACAGCGAGGTGGAGGACTCGCTGCTCTCGCTGCAGATCAAGAGCGCCGGTTACCTCACCAAGATCAGCCCCTACGCGCGCGCCGCAGTGGGCGGTATGACGACGCTCAAGGGATACGACGCGCAGCAGGTCAAGTGGACGTTCGGTGCGATCGAGCTCATGTGGCCCGGGCAGCGCGGCGACACCAAGGGACAGCCGTTCCACCCGAACCTGCGCCTGCGCTGGTTCGAGAACTTCGGCATGCTCACCAACCTCTTCGTCCGTGTCGCCTTCCTCGTGCTGCTCGCCGGCTCGCTGTCGATCAACGCCTTCGTCTTCTCGCCCCTGTGGCTGATCCCCGTGCTGACGGCCGTGCTGCTGAACCTGCGCATCGCCCGCACGATGAAGTACTGCAATCAGCGCGACATCCTCTTCGCCCTGCTGGTCTTCCCCGCGGAGATCTTCATGTGGATCCGCCTCAGCCACTTTCTCCGCTCGTGGACCCGCTTCCTCTCACGGAAGAAGGTCGACAACTGGGCCATGCAAGCGAAGGCGGAGCGCGGCGGCGGGTCGATCGGCCACTGGACGCCCTTCATCCTGCTGGCCGCAGCACTGGTCGCCATGGCGATCATCTGGAACATGCTGGGCCCGGTCGTGCAGTCCTCCATCCTCTGGATCGGATGGCCCATCGTCGGTGTCGTGACGGTTCTGCAGACGCTGCTCATGTTCTCGAAGCTGCTGCGTCGGTACCAGGGCTACAAGGTCTGACCCGCACCATCCGAACGAAGAGGGCTCACGGTTTCCCGTGAGCCCTCTTCGTTCATCACCCGCCTGATCAGGGGGCGAGCAGCTCGGTGGTCAGTCGGTAGCCGACGCCGCGCACGGTCTCGATGTAGCGCGGGTTGCTCGGGTTGTCGCCCAGCTTGCGGCGGAGGTTCGTCATGTGGGCCTCGACGGCGCGCTTGTCGGCTTCGCCCACGTAGTAGGACGTGACGTAGGACTCGCCGCGCAGCACGAGGGTCAGATCGGCCTTGCTGCGCACGCGCCGCTTGGACTCGAGGAGGGTCGCCAGCAGATCGAACTCGGTACGCGTCAGCTCGATCTGCTGACCGTTGACGAGCACGATGCGCGTCTCCGGGTTCAGCTGGAGGTCGCGGTGCGTCACCCAGAACCCGCCGCCGGGGACGAGAGCGCCAGAGGCCTGAGGGGCGAGCTCGGCCCCCGCTCCGGCCGCGGGCGCCGGGACCGCAGGCTGCTGAGGCTGGAAAGTCGGCGGCGTGGCGTACGTCATGCGGTCGGCGGGCATCGCCGCCTCCGGCGGGTAGGAGCTCTCCTCGATGTGCACCGGCGCGGGGGACTGCCGGACCTCGGGCTGCACGGGGATCGACTGCGTCTGCGGCCGCGCTCCGGGGAACGACGGACCGACGCTCTCCTGTCGACGGGTCTGGCCCGCAGGCTCCGGGCGGGGCCTGCGAAGCAGTGCTTCGACGCGGGCGCGGAACTCCCGAGGACGGAACGGCTTCACGATGTACTCGTCGGCGCCGGCACCGAGCCCCAGGACGACGTCGGCCTCATCGGCGAGCCCGGTCAGCATGATGATGAAGGTGTTCGACTTCTCGCGGATGCGCCGGGCGGCCTCGAAGCCGTCGATGCCGGGCATGTTGACGTCGAGGGTCGTGATGAGCGGCTGGTAGGCGAGCACGGCCCGCACGCCGTCGATGCCGTTTCCGACCGAGACGGTGGAGAAACCCGCCGCCTCGAGCACCTCGGCGAGGAGGTGGCGCACATCGGGATCGTCTTCGACGATGACCGCGGTCTTCTGCCCGTCAGAAGCGTCGCTCATGAGTCCGGCATCCTCGATTCTCGGTTCAAGGCCGCGGCTCGTGGCACCGCACGCGTCGCCATTGTTCCATATCCGCCGGATTACCCGCGATGCACCGCGGGTACCATGACGTGCGCGGTCAGAGCACGTTGCGCGTGAGCTGTACGGAACCGTCCGGCCACCACGATCCCGCGCGCGGGCCGCCGTTGCACACGCCGTCGCTCTCTCCGGGCGGTTTGATCCACAGATTCGTGTCGACGACGTCGTCGCCGTACGTTCCGCCGGGCTCGCCCACGAGCGCCGTGGGGTCGTTGCACCACTCGCTCGTGGAGGTGCCGGCGCCGTTGCGAGACGTGTCGATGAGGGCGTGGCTGCCGCCGAGGAGCCGCGACACTTCGTGCGCGTAGGCGAACTCGTCGGTGGTGGGGTTGTAGTTCGACACGTTGGTGGCGAAGCCTCGCACCTTGTCGGTGACCCCGACTCGCTGGATGAGAGAGGCCATCTCCGAGGCGGGACGCCAGTTGGAGTGGCCGCCGTCGAGGTACACCCACGTGTCGACGCCGACCAGTCGCAGCGCGGCATCGTGGAGTGCGTTCATCCGCTGGTCGATGTTGGCATCGCAGTCCGGTGCCTGGGCGAGGCTGTCCGGCTCGAGGACGACGATCTTCTGCACGTCTTTCACGCTCGCCAACGCCTGACCGATCTCCGCCGTCCATGTGGCGTAGGAGGCGTCGTCCAGCCCGCCCGCGGACTGGCTGCCGCAGTCGCGCTCGGGCAGACCGTAGACGACCACGGCGAGCGCGGCATCCTGATCGCGGGCCTCGGCCGCGAGGTTCAGGATGCGGGGACCCGCGTCGCCGATCGGGTCGATCTCGGGAGTGAGCCAGTATGCGGTCGGCTGGGCGGCGAGATAGTCGGCCGCCGCTTGCGCGTCGGAGTCCAGCCCGCCCTCGGTCGCGGCCTTGCTGGCCTTGGACTCCTCGGGCACGACGATGCGTGTGCCCACGCCCGGTGCCTGCGCGCCGAGGAACTGGAGCCCGGAGGTGATCGCCCATCCCACGACTCCGATGGCCGTGATCACGATCACCAGGCTCGCCGCCAGCACGGTGATCAGCAGCCAGCGGGGGAAGGCGCGCCGACGCCCACGGGCGGGCCTTGCTGGCGTGGAACTCACGCAAGGACTGTACCGTGCGCCCGCGCTACCCTGGCTGCAACGACCGGAAGGACACAGGATGTCGGACTCGATCATCGTGGGCGTAACGGATGCGGACAGCTCGCAGCGTGCGGTCGACTGGGCGGCGGCCCGTGCGCGCCGCGGCGGGGAGTCTCTCGTGCTCTTCTCCGTCGTGGGCGGTGCCACCGGAGCCGTGGGTGAGGACGACGTGCTGACGGCGGCCGTCACCGCGACGCGTGAGCGCCTCGAACAGCAGGCGGGCCTCTTGCGGTCGGCGGGTGTCTCGTGCGAGGTGCGCGTCACGCACGGCAATCCGGTTGCGGAGCTCGTGGAGGCGTCGAAGGATGCGCGGCTGCTGGTGATCGGCGGAGAGAAGCGCGCACAGGGTCGTCGTGGTCAGCACGGCTACCGCATCGCGGCCGGATCGCACTCGCCGGTCGTCGTGGTGCCGTTGGATGCGCCCGCTGACGGCGCGGGCGTCGTGGTCGGTGTCGACGGCTCCGAGGTCTCCGATGCGGCGGTGGCGTTCGCGGCGTCCGAAGCGGAGCGTTTCGGTGAGACCCTCACGATCGTCTCGGCGTGGATGCCGGTCGCCGTTCCGGGCGACTTCGGTGTGTACCCCGACCTCTATCTCACCGACCTCAACGCGATCACCCAGTCCGCCGTCGACCGCGTCGCGGAAAACGTGAGCGAGGCGTATCCGGATCTCGACGTGCAGACCCGCGTCGTCGAGGGCGATCCCGCGGCGGCGATCGCGGATGCGGCGGGCGCGGCCCGCCTCGTCGTCGTCGGCTCGCACGGGCGCGGAGCCTTCGCCCGCTTCCTTCTCGGCTCGGTCAGCGAGGAGGTCGTGTCGCAGATGACGACCGCGACAGCCGTCGTCCGCTGAGCGGATCTCCACAGTTCCGGCGCGTACGCGTCGCAGGCGCCCGCGCAGGACTACCTTTGTGCCACCACGGTAGGCGGACGAAGGAGTCCTCATGGATCGTGCAACACAAGTAGCTGTCACCGCTCTCGGCCTGCTCGCTCTCATCGCGGTCGCCGTCGGCATCTTCGCCGCGGGGGCCCTTCCCGGGCTCGAGCTCCACGCTCAGCGCGCCGCGAGTCTCGTCCCCTTCGTCGTCGCCACGCTCGCCGTGCTGGGCGCGCTCGCGCTGACGGTGTCACGGCGTCGCCTCCACCGCTGACCGGTCTCGCCGCGAAAAGCGGAGAGGCCCTCTGCGGCCTGGGGGAACCGGAGAGGACCTCTCATCACACGGGCGGAACGCTCCGTGCCTTCACGCGCCGTCGGTGACCCGAACACGTCCGGCGTGCGGTGTTGCCCCACCAGTATGGGAAGTGAGCCGCTCCGGTTGGAGGGGCTTGACAACGGCCCCGCGGTCCGTGCGTCATCCGACGCGCCGCGTCACACGATCGTCATCCTTTCTCAGTAGCATGGCGCTCATGGCGCGCGAGGGGCAACGCAATCCGGAGCCGGGCGGGTCCCGATGGCTCATCTACATCGGGGTGGCGCTGCTGGCGCTCGGGGTGGGTGCCCTCGTGTACGCCTCGATCATCAGTTACCTCAACGCCATCCTCTAGCGGCGGCTGCGTCCGTCCGTGCGTGCAGCAGTTCGCGCGGCAACGACGCGTCTTACCGCCGCGAGCGTGGGGGCACGCGGGTGCTCGTCGGCTGAGTGGTCGTTGCACACCCGCTGTGTGACCGGTAACATTTGTTTCGGCCGGCCGGGTATGGGACCCCGCGGGCCACGAGACCAATGGAGCACCCGTGACAGGCAGCGCAGCCACGCCCTTCCCCTCTGACGTCCAGACGGCCATCGACGCCGTTCGCGAGGATGTCGCGACTCTGCACGGCGAACTGGTGCGTTACGGACTGGTGGTGTGGACAGGTGGCAACGTCTCCGGTCGCGTGCCGGGTGCCGACCTGTTCGTGATCAAGCCGTCCGGTGTCTCCTACGACGACCTGACGGCCGCGAACATGATCCTCTGCGATCTCGACGGCAATGTGATCCCCGGCACGCCCGGGAGCGAGCGTTCGCCGTCCAGCGACACCGCCGCGCACGCCTACGTCTACCGCAACATGCCGGACGTCGGCGGGGTCGTGCACACGCACTCCGACTACGCGGTCGCCTGGGCCGCCCGCGGCGAGGAGATCCCCTGTGTCATCACCGCGATGGCCGACGAGTTCGGCGGCCCCATCCCGGTCGGACCGTTCGCGATCATCGGCGACGACTCGATCGGTCGCGGGATCGTCGAGACGCTGCGCGGGCACCGCTCCCGCGCGGTGCTGATGCGCAACCACGGCCCGTTCACGATCGGAGTGAGCGCGAAGGATGCGGTTAAGGCGGCCGTCATGGTCGAGGACGTCGCGCGCACCGTGCACATCGCACGTCAGGGCGGAGAGCTCGTGCCCATCCCGCAGGAGGCGATCGACAGCCTCTACGCGCGGTATCAGAACGTCTACGGACAGAGCGGGGACGACCGGCGATGACCGCTGCAGACGCCATCACGACGGGGCGCACCTGGCTCGGCATCGAGCTCGGCTCCACCCGCATCAAGGCATGCCTGATCGACGACGCGGGCGCGGTGATCGCCGTGGGCGCTCACGCGTGGGAGAACAGCTACGTCGATCGCCTCTGGACCTACTCCCTGGACGAGGTCGTCGCCGGCCTCCAGACCGCGTACGCCGCGCTCGTGGCCGATGCGATCCAGCGGCACGGCGTTCGCCCGGAGACCCACGCCGCCATCGGCGTCTCCGCCATGATGCACGGCTATCTCGCGTTCGACGCATCCGGTGAGCTGCTCGTGCCCTTCCGCACGTGGCGCAACACCAACACGGGCCCCGCAGCCAGCGCGCTGAGCGAACTCTTCGGCGTCAACATCCCGTTGCGCTGGTCGATCGCGCACCTGCACCAGGCGGCCATCGACGCGGAGCCGCATGTGCCGCACATCGCCTCCATCACCACCCTCGCGGGCTATGTGCACCGCCGCCTCACCGGGCGGTCGGTACTCGGTGTGGGCGACGCGTCGGGCATGTTCCCGATCGACGCGGTCACGCGCGACTACGACGCGGACCTGCTCGCCCGCTACGACGCCCTCGGCGCCATCGATCGTCCGCTCGTCGACATCCTTCCGGAGGTCCTTCCCGCCGGTCGCGAGGCAGGCGCGCTCACCCCCGAAGGCGCAGCGCTGCTCGATCCCTCCGGCGCGCTCCGTGCCGGCATCCCGCTCTGCCCGCCCGAGGGCGACGCCGGGACCGGCATGGTCGCCACCAACGCCGTGGCGCCGCGCACCGGCAACGTGAGCGCCGGAACCAGCATCTTCGCCATGGTCGTCCTGGAACGCCCCCTCGAGCGCGTGCATCACGAGCTCGACCTCGTCACCACGCCCGCGGGAGATCCCGTGGCGATGGTGCACTGCAACAACGGCGCGAGCGAGCTCGCGGCATGGGTCGAGATGTTCTCCCGTTTCTCGGCCGCATCCGGCCAGCCGCTCGATGCGGACGCCGTGTTCGAGACGCTCTTCCGTGAGGCTGTCGGCGGCGAGGCGGATGCGGGTGGTCTCCTCGCCTACAACCACCTCGCGGGCGAGCCCATCGCCGGACTCGAGGAGGGACGTCCACTCGTCGTACGCACGCCCGACAGCCGTCTGACTCTCGCGAACTTCATGCGGGCCCAGCTGTACGGCGTGTTCGGCACCCTGGCGTTGGGCATGCGGGTGCTCGCCGAGGAGGGCGTCGCGCTCGATCTGATGTTCGCCCACGGCGGCATGTTCCGCACGGCCGGCGTCGCTCAGCGCTTCCTCGCCGGGGCGCTCGCGGCCCCTGTCGCGGTGGGGGAGACCGCATCCGAAGGCGGCGCCTGGGGAATCGCGGTGCTCGCCGCGTATCTCGGCGAATCCGACGAACTCGATCTGTCCACCTACCTCGAGCGCCGCGTGTTCGCCGGCGCCGCGACCTCGACCGCGGAGCCCGACGCCGACGACGTCGCCGGCTTCGCCGCCTACCTCGAGCGTTACCGGTCCGGCCTCGCCATCGAAGCCGCCGCCGTCGCCGCGCTCTGAAAAACCGAAAGAGAGATATCCATGCCTCGTACCCCCTTGTCCAGCTCCCTCGACGGCTACGAGGTCTGGTTCGTCACCGGCAGCCAGAACCTCTACGGCGAGGAGACCCTCAAGCAGGTCGCCGAGCAGTCGCAGGCCGTCGTCGCGGGCTTGGGTGAGCTTCCCGTGAAGGTCGTCTGGAAGCCCGTGCTGAAGGACGCGGACTCGATCCGTCGGATGGCGTTGGAGATCAACAGCCGCGACGACGTCATCGGCGTGATCGCGTGGATGCACACCTTCAGCCCCGCCAAGATGTGGATCTCGGGCCTCGACGCCCTCCAGAAGCCTCTGCTGCACCTGCACACACAGGCCAACGTCGAGCTGCCGTGGGCCGACATCGACTTCGACTTCATGAACCTGAACCAGGCCGCGCACGGCGACCGCGAGTTCGGTTACATCCAGACGCGACTCGGCGTTGCCCGCAAGACCGTCGTGGGTCACGTCTCGAACCCGGTCGTCCGCCAGCAGATCGAGGACTGGGAGCGCGCCGCCGCCGGCTGGGCTGCGGTTCGCACGCTGAAGCTCGCCCGTTTCGGCGACAACATGCGCTATGTCGCCGTCACCGAGGGCGACAAGACCGAGGCGGAGCTGCGCTTCGGCGTGCAGGTGAACACCTGGGGCGTCAACGAGTTGGCGGATGCGGTCGCCGCCGCATCCGAGTCCGACATCGACGCTCTGGTGGCCGAGTACGAGGAGCTGTACGACGTCGTCGACGAGCTGCGCGCGGGAGGCGAGCGGCACCAGTCCCTGCGTGACGGGGCCGCGATCGAGCTCGGTCTGCGCTCGTTCCTCGAGGAGGGCGGCTTCGGCGCCTTCACGACGAGCTTCGAGGACCTCGGCGCTCTGAAGCAGCTTCCGGGCCTGGCTGTCCAGCGCCTCATGGCCGAGGGCTACGGCTTCGGCGCCGAGGGAGACTGGAAGACGGCGATCCTCGTGCGTGTGGCCAATGTCATGGGTGCGGGCCTGCCCGGCGGCGCGAGCCTCATGGAGGACTACACCTACGACCTCGTGGCCGGCGACGAGAAGATCCTCGGCGCGCACATGCTGGAGGTCGCCCCGTCGCTGACCACCGCCAAGCCGCGGCTGGAGATCCACCCGCTCGGCATCGGCGGCAAGGACGACCCGGTGCGCCTCGTCTTCACGGCCGACCCGGGCTCCGCTGTCGTCGTTGCCATGAGCGACATGCGCGACCGGTTCCGTCTGGTGGCCAACGTGGTCGAGAACGTGTCTGCGCCGGAGCTGCCGAAGCTGCCCGTGGGTCGCGCCGTGTGGAAGCCTGCTCCCGACTTCGCGACCTCCGCCGCCTGCTGGCTCGCGGCGGGAGCCGCCCACCACACGGTGATGTCGACCGCCGTCGGCATCGAGGTGTTCCGGGACTTCGCCGAGATCGCGAAGACCGAACTGGTCGTCATCGACGAGTCGACCACGGTGCGTGACTTCCAGCGCGAGCTGCGGTGGAACCAGGCGTACTACCGTCTCGCGCAGGGCCTGTGATGACGGGTTCGGTGCCGTTGTCGGGTACGCAGCACCTGCTGCGTTCGGGTGACGTTGAGGCGAGCATCGCGAGCGTCGGCGCATCCCTTCGCGCCCTCACGTACGCCGGGCGCGACCTCGTCGTCCCTTTCGGGGCGGACGAGGTCCGCCCCGCCTACCGGGGTGCGACGCTCGCCCCGTGGCCCAACCGGGTCGTGGACGGCCGCTACGCCTTCGGGGGTGAGGAGTACCGGCTCGCGCTGACCGAGCCCGCACGCGGGCATGCGCTGCACGGACTCGCGGCATGGCTCGACTACACCGCGATCGACAAGGGCTCCGACCACGTCACCCTGTCGGCCGTGGTCGAGGCGCAGGACGGCTATCCGTGGCGTGTGCGCGTGGAGACGCGTTTCACGTTGGATGCGGATGGCCTCACGCAGACGGTGACCGCGGTCAACGAGTCCGACACGGCTGCGCCGTACGGCACAGGACCGCATCCGTATCTGGTGGCAGGCGACGGACTCGTCGACGACTGGACGTTCGAGCTGCCCGCCGCCGAGGTGCTGCACGTCACGGAGGACCGACTGGCGCCGACCGAGCTGAAGCCGGTCGAAGCCGACGATCCGTCGCGGTTCGACTACCGCACCGCACGACGGATCGCCGCTGCCGAGATCGATCACGCCTACACCGGACTCATCCGCGATGCGGACGGCTTCGCGACGGTACGTCTGACAGATGCGAACGGCCGCGGTGTGGCCATGACGTGGGATGCGGCGTGCCCCTGGCTCCAGGTGCACACGGCCGATCGCCCGGGTCTCTCGGGACACCGCGTGGGGCTCGCGATCGAGCCCATGACATGCGCGCCGGACGCGTTCAACGCGGACCGGTACCCGTACGACGTGGGCCTCCAGGTGCTCGAGCCCGGCGGTTCGCTCTCGGCGAGCTGGTCGATCCGCACCATCTGACCGGTCACGGCCCGCGTCCACGACACGTTCGCCTGTCACAGATCGCGCCTCCGGCGTCGATCTGTGACAGGCGAACGTTGCTTGCGGGGACGCGGAAGGCCCCGGAGAGGGACGAATCCTTCTCCGGGGCCTTCGATGACAGGGATGCGCGATGACGCCTGTGAGCGTCAGCTGTCGCGCAGGTTCTCCTTGACCTCGTTGCGACGCTCGACCGACTCCTTCTCGGCCTCGGCCTTCTTGACGTTCGCGTCGGCCTTGGCCTCGTCGATCTTGTCGCCGATGCGGTCCGTGGTGTCGTCCCACTTGTCCTTGAGCTTGCGACCGGCGGTCTCCGCGGCCTCCTTCGCATCATCGATGAAACCCATGATGTGCTCCCTTCGTCGAGGTGTGCCGACAGGTTAATCCGGCCATCCGGCGGGACCGGTGGGGTTGCACCGAATGGGGCTGGTTGCTAGCGGCGCTCGGGGTGCATACTCGGCCCATGCGCTTCGAGGCGACCATGTCGCAGTTCGGGAACAACACGGGTATCGAGGTTCCCGGGGAAGTGATCGAGGAGCTCGGCGGCGGCCGTCGTCCCGCTCTGGTGGTGACCGTCAACGGGTACACGTATCGCTCGACCGTCGGAGTGATGGCCGGCAAACACCTGATCCCGTTCAGCGCGGACAAGCGGCGTGAGACGGGCATCGGCGGTGGCGATGCCCTCACGATCGACGTCGAACTCGACACCGCTCCGCGCACCGTCGAGGTGCCGGAGGATCTCGCTGAGGCGCTGGCGTCCGCGGCGCTCCGCCCCGCCTTCGACGCTCTTTCGCCGAGTGCGCAGAAGGCGCATGTTACCGCGGTGACGGGCGCCAAGGCGGCCGAGACGCGGCAGCGCCGTATCGACAAGGTGGTCGAGTCGCTGGGCTGAGCCGCCCCGGGCGCTTTTCCCCATTCTCGACCCGTGAGTCGCCGAGACCCCTCCGATAGAATCCAGGGAGGGGGTGCTGTGGCATCACGAGCGGACGAACCGACGGATCACAAGGGACTCGGAGCCTTGTGGGCCGCACGAGCGTCGCGCCCGAAACTCGCCGATGTCGTGGCCGAGGGCGTCTACATCGCCGCGGCCGCAACACGTCTGTCGTTGAAGAACCACATCCTCGTGGACATCCTCTCCGCCGGAGAAGGATTCGACGCCGATCGGTTCGTGCCTGACGCGAAGGACGCGCTGCTGAAGCTCGCCGCGGAGGCGGAGGCGGACGCCGAGCGCGCGGAGCGGGAGCGCAAGCTGGCGCGTGGCCGCTTCAGCGACTCCGGGGGCACGCACGACTATCGCAGCCGTGATGTGCGCAACCTCCGACGCCGGCGCAAGCAGTCCCTGCGCATCGCCCAGGAGCTCCGCGAGCGCGCGGAGGATCTCGAGGGGCTCCGCGAACTGGTGGAGGCTGCGCGCGAGGCGGCCTGGGCAGAGGTCGCGCGCAACATCGACAGCTCCCTACGGATCGAGGCCGCCCGGCCCGACCTCGAGCCGGGCTACGACAAGATGCGGCAGGCGCGGATGCAGAGCCTGCGGCTCGTCGACCTCCCCCGTCTCGCCGCGCACCGGCGCAGGCTGAACGCGAAGGTCGAGGATGCGGCGCCCGCGGTCTCCGCTGGCACCGAGCGGCGGGGCGGGATCGACGTCAGCGAGCTGGAGTAGCCGTCTCGATTCGCGAGCAACCCCGGTTGTGTTGTAGTCTCTCCTAGTGCCCGCGCGCAGGAATGCGACGGGAAACATGCGCCCGTAGCTCAATGGATAGAGCATCTGACTACGGATCAGAAGGTTAGGGGTTCGAGTCCCTTCGGGCGCACACTGTGTTGAGACAGTAACGAAAAAGACCTCCGCGATGCGGGGGTCTTCTTCGTTAGGTCGAGAAGCCGTCGATATCTGCGCGACTTCCGCTCGCCTGGCTAGCCTGCGGAGCATGAACGCCCTCCAGCAGTTCGTCGATGAGTGGGGCTGCCGCCCGTGACGCGCGGGCGTTCTGGCAGGCGGTCGACGGCTGAGGCGTCACCGCGCGACCCGGTCACGGCGCGGGGGGCGTACTCTGGCGACATGCCGATGAAGCCGCCGACGGCCAATATCGATGAGACCCGCGTGCACGTATCGCGACCGAAGAAGGTCGCGGTGGGCGTGCCGGCCGTGCTGCATGCGCTCCAGATCGCGAACGAGCAGATGGGCCTCAAGCGATCCGCCGAGACCCTGCTCCGCGTCAACCAGAAGGACGGGTTCGACTGCCCCGGCTGCGCGTGGCCGGAGGAGGACAAGCGGCACGTCGCCGAGTTCTGCGAGAACGGCGCCAAGGCCGTCGCCGAGGAGGCGACCGTGCGCCGCGTCGGGCCGGAGTTCTTCGCCGCCCACTCGATCGCCGACCTACGCGAAGGCGATGACTGGTGGCTCGGCCAGCAGGGGCGGCTGACGCATCCGATGGTGCTCGACGAAGGTGCCACGCACTACCGTCCGATCTCGTGGGATGCGGCGCTCGAGATGATCGCGGACGAGCTCAAAACGCTGTCGCACCCCGACGAGGCGGTGTTCTACACATCGGGACGCACCTCGAACGAGGCGGCGTTCCTGTACCAGGTGCTCGTGCGCGGGCTCGGCACGAACAACCTCCCCGACTGCTCCAACATGTGCCACGAGTCCAGCGGCTCGGCGCTGACGGAGACGATCGGCATCGGCAAGGGCACCGTCTCGATCGAAGACATCCACGAGGCGGACCTGCTGATCGTCGCCGGCCAGAACCCCGGCACGAATCATCCCCGCATGCTGTCGGCCCTCGAGAAGGCGAAGCAGCGCGGCGCGCGCATCATCGCCGTGAACCCGCTGCCCGAGGCGGGGCTCATGCGGTTCGAGAACCCGCAGACCCCGCGCGGAGTGGCCTTCGGCGGCACCAAGCTCGCCGACCGCTTCGTGCAGATCCGCTCCGGCGGCGACCAGGCGCTCTTCCACGCGATCGGCAAGCATCTGCTCGAGGCGCAGGACCGAGACGGCGACGTGCTGGACACGGCCTTCATCAGCGCCCACACGAGCGGGTTCGAGTCGTACCGCCGGCAGATGGCGGATGCGCAGTGGTCGCAGCTGGAGGAGGCTACCGGCCTCGGCGAGCAGGAGTTGCGCGCGATCGGCGACGAGGTGCGCGCCTCGAAGGCGACGATCGTGTGCTGGGCGATGGGACTCACCCAGCACAAGCACTCCGTGCCCACCCTCCGCGATGTCGTGAACGTGCTGCTGCTGCAGGGCAACATCGGTCGCCCCGGGGCGGGCGTCTGCCCCGTGCGCGGCCACTCGAACGTGCAGGGCGACCGCACGGTCGGCATCTACGAGAAGCCGGCGGATGCCTTCCTCGACGCTCTCGATCGGGAGTTCTCGTTCGCCGCGCCTCGCGCGCACGGCTTCGACACCGTCGCCGCCATCCGCGCGATGCGCGACGGTAAGGTGCGCTTCTTCATGGGCATGGGCGGCAACTTCGTGTCGGCGACGCCCGACACCGCGGTCGTCGAGGCGGGAATGGCGCGCGTGGGCCTCACCGTGCACGTGTCGACAAAGCTCAACCGCTCCCACGTCATCACCGGTAGCCGCGCGCTCATCCTTCCCACGCTCGGACGCACCGACCGCGATCGTCGCGGCGGCCGGGAACAGCGTGTCACGGTGGAGGATTCGATGGGTGCCGTGCACGCCTCGCGCGGTCGGCTCGCCCCGCCCTCCGAAGACATGCTCAGCGAGGTCGCGATCATCGCGCGGCTGTGCGCGCTCCTGTTCGGCGGCGGGTCCTCGCCCCAGGAGGCGCCGACAGCCCATGACGGCGACCATGAACGTACCCTTCCCGAGCACGGGACGGTGGAGTCCGAAGGTCTGGATGCGGCCGGTCTTCACGACCCGGCCAATGTGCCGCAGGCGGACTGGGCCGCCCTCGAGGCGGACTATGCGCTCATCCGCTCTCACATCGAACGGGTGATCCCTGGGTTCGAGGACTACGAGAGCCGCATCCAGAAGGGACGCACGTTCTTCCTGCCGAACGGCCCGCGCGACGAGCGTCGGTTCGCGACGATCGATGGCAAGGCGCGTTTCACGGTCAATCCGCTGGAGTACCCGCACATCCCCGCTGGGCGCCTGCTGCTACAGACGCTGCGCTCTCACGATCAGTACAACACCACGGTCTACGGCAAGGACGACCGGTACCGGGGGATCCACGGGGGCCGTCGCGTCGTGCTCGTCAACGCCGACGACATCCGCGAGCTCGGCTTCGCGGAGGGGGAGATCGTCGACCTCGTCTCCGAATGGACGGATGCGGACGGCAGCCTCCAGGAGCGTCGCGCCGAGAGCTTCCGCATCGTCTCCTACGACACGCCCCGTCAGAACGCGGCCGCCTACTACCCCGAGACGAACGTGCTCGTGCCGCTCGAATCGGTCGCCGATGTCAGCGGCACGCCCACCTCGAAGGCGGTCATCGTGCGCCTCGAGCACCGCTGAGCGCGGCATGGGAAGACTCACCGAGCGCACCCCGGTCACGCGCATCGCCTTCACGGACGACGGCGTCGCGACGCGTCGTCGCGCCGACACAGTCGTGGTGGAGGAGCCGCTGGAGGTGCGCGTGGGCGGGGAGCCGCTCGTCGTGACGATGCGCACCCCGGGTCACGATCTCGAGCTCGCCGCCGGTTTCCTCACGGGGGAGGGTGTCATCGCCACCGGCGCCGACGTCCGCAGCGCGATCCACTGCGGGGGCCCGGGGAGCACCCCCGTCGGTGCGCCGCAGAGCGAGAACACCTACAACGTGCTCGACATGGCGCTCGCGCCCGGGCGTGAGATCCCCGCCAGGGACGCGGCCCGCGCCTTCTACACGACGAGCTCCTGCGGCGTCTGCGGTGCCGCATCCATCGAGCAGATCACCAAGGTCTCGCGATTCGACCTGGCCGCCGACGAGAGCCGCGCGTCCGCGCGGTGGCTCGCCTCGCTGCCGGACGCGCTGCGACGTGGGCAGGCGCTCTTCGAGAAGACGGGTGGCCTGCACGCGGCGGCGCTCTTCGACATCGCAACGGGGGAGCTGCTGGTGCTGCGTGAGGATGTCGGACGCCACAACGCGGTCGACAAGGTGATCGGCTGGGCGCTGCTCGCCGACCGGTTGCCCCTCGCAGGCACCGCGCTGCAGGTCTCGGGTCGCGCGAGCTTCGAGCTCGTGCAGAAGGCGATCATGGCGGGCATCCCCGTGCTGGCCGCGGTCTCGGCGCCCTCCTCGCTCGCCGTGGAACTCGCGTCGTCGATGCACCTCACACTCGTGGGGTTCTCACGCGGCACCTCGCTGAACGTCTACGCGCACCCCGAGCGGCTCACCGTCGAGGAGTGACGCCGCCGCATCCAGGCGTCCGAGCGTAGGCTGGCGGGGTGAGCGCATACGTTTCGGCGTTCGAGTTGTTCTCCATCGGTGTCGGACCCTCGAGCTCCCATACCGTCGGACCGATGCGTGCCGCCGGTGTCTTCGCCCGGCGGCTCGCGGATGCGGGGCTGCTCGAGCGCGTGCATCGTGTGGGATGCGAGCTGTTCGGTTCCCTGGGTGCGACGGGCATCGGACACGGCACCCCCGACGCGATCGTCGCGGGGCTGGCGGGCCACCACCCCGAAACGGTGAATCCGGAGCTGGTGCGAGGAGCCTGGTCCACGCTGGGGGACGACGGGTCGCTCGCGCTCGCCGGCATCCATCCGATCCGCTTCCAGCTCGCGGACATCGTGCTCTCGCCCCGTGTGCGTCGTCCCGAGCACCCCAACGCCCTCACGCTGACGGCATGGGATGCGGCGGGAGAGATCGTCGCGAGCGAGACCTACTTCTCGATCGGCGGCGGGTTCATCCGCCGCGACGGCGAGGCGGCGCAGGCGCCCGCAGCCGTGCCCTACGCCTACACCAGCGCCGCCCAGCTGCTCGCGCTCTGCGCCGAGACCGGCCTCTCCATCGCCGAGATCGCCCGCCGCAACGAGCAGGCCTGGCGCAGCGAGGACGACGTGCGCACCGGACTCGACGCGATCTGGGGCGCGATGAGCGCCTGCATCACGGCCGGGCTCGCCCACGAGGGCGTGCTTCCCGGGCAGCTCGGCGTGAAGCGTCGCGCCGGCTCGCTGCGGGCGCAGCTCGAGAGCGCCCAGGCGATCGGCCACCGCGAACTTCCCGGTGAATGGCTCGGCGCCTTCGCGCTCGCCGTCAACGAGGAGAACGCCGCGGGCGGGCGGGTGGTGACGGCGCCCACCAACGGTGCCGCCGGCATCCTTCCCGCGGTCGCCATGTACTGGTGGCGCTTCCTCGCGGACGCGGGCGTCGGTCTCGACCGAGCGATCGCCGATGACGAGAGACCCCGCGGCATCCGACGTTTTCTGCTGACGGCCACCGCGCTCGGGTCCTTGTTCAAGGCGAACGCCTCCATCTCCGGGGCCGAGGGCGGATGCCAGGCGGAGGTCGGCTCGGCCTGCGCGATGGCGGCGGGCGGTCTCACCGCTGTCATGGGCGGTACCCCCGCGCAGATCGAGAACGCGGCCGAGATCGCCATGGAGCACCATCTCGGTCTCACCTGCGACCCCGTCGGAGGGCTCGTGCAGATTCCGTGCATCGAACGCAATGCGATCGCCGCAGCCACCGCGGTCACCGCGGCGCGACTCGCGCTGCGCGGCGACGGGTCGCACTACGTTTCGCTCGACACGGTCGTCGAGACGATGCGTCAGACCGGGATCGACATGTCGACGAAGTACAAGGAGACGAGCGAGGGCGGTCTCGCCGTCAACGTCATCGAGTGCTGACCGGGCGCTCAGTCCCGACGAGGACGGAGCTTCTGTGTCAGCGCCAGCAGGGTTCGCAGCTCGTCGTCGTCCAGGCTCGACATGTGCTCGGCGATCGAGCGGCTGTGCACGGCCGCGATGGAGCGGAACAGCCGCGCGCCCGTCTCGGTGGCCCGCACGATGGCGCCGCGGCCGTCGTCGGGGTCGGTGCACTTCGACAGCAGCCCGCGCGCGACCATCCGGTCGACCAGGCGCGAGACGCTGGGCTGGCTGATGAGCATGTTGCGCGTCACATCCCGCAACCGCGCCGACATGTCGGGCGCGCGCGTGACGGTCAGGAGCACGTCGTATTCCCCCTGCTGCAGGCCGCTCTGCTCGAAGTCGGCACCCACCTCGGCGAAGATCTCGTGCTGGGCCCGGAACAGGCTCTCCCAGGCATCGATGGCCAGACGGCGGTCACTCATGCCCGATAGCGTACGCTGTGCCCGGCATAGGCTGGTGCCATGATCGGGGCAATCACGCGCGCCATCGCCGCCGCATCCGCTCTCGCTCTCGCTTTCACCGTCGCGGGTTTCGCCGCCGTCCCCGAGGCTGTCGCGCCTCCGAAACCCGCGACCGTCGTCCAGGCAGGCGTCGACGACTTCACGTTCCGGAGCCTCGACGTCGACTACACGCTGACCCGCGCGGACGACGGCACCTCCCGGCTCCACGTCGTCGAGCGCTTCGTCGCGGAGTTCCCCGAGACCGATCAGAACCGCGGCATGCGCCGCGCCATCCCCGACACGTATAACGGGCAGCCGCTGCGTCCCGAACTGGTCTCCGTCACCGACGAGACGGGCGCGCCGCGCGATGCCGAGGTCGATAGCGACGACGGCACGTGGAGCGTGACGTCGCGCGTGGACGGTTTCGCGCACGGCGCACAGACCTACGTCTTCACCTACGACCTGAGCAACGTCGCTTGGTACTTCCCCGACACGGGGACCGAGGAGTTCTACTGGGACGTGAACGGCGTCGACTGGGCGCAGAGCTTCGGCTCCGTCTCCGCCACGCTTCACGTCGATCCGGCGCTCGCCGATTCCCTCACCGCCCAGGCCGCCTGCTACGTGGGCGCGCAGGGGGATACGACCACGTGCCCGATCACTCTCGACACGGATGCGGCGGCCGCATCCGTGTCGGTGGCGAACGTCGCGCCCCGCCAGACGGTCACGCTGTCGGTGGGGTTCGCGCCGGGCACCTTCGCGATGTTCGACAGCAGCTACTTCGCCTCCGGGTGGGGCTGGGCCCAGAGCGGATCGTTCCTGGCACTGCTCGGGGCGTTCGCGTGGGCGATCGTCGTCTGGCGCCGCATCCTGCGCGACTCTCCAGGGCGCGGTGTCGTCATCGCGGAGTACGAGCCGCCGGCGGACGTCACGCCGTTGACCGCGGCCGTGCTGTTGTCCAAGCCGTCGAAGGCGGCGCCCGCGGCGCTCCTGGAGCTCGCCGTGCGGGGCGCGATCCGTATCGAAGAGGTGCCGGGTGGCTCCCGGGTGCGGCCGAAGCTGCGGGCGGTACTGGTGGATTCCTCCCTCGCGGGGGCGGACGGCCGCGAGTTCATCGACGCGCTGTTCGACGAGAGCGCTCAGCCCGGTGCCGAGTTCGCGTTCGGTGAGCGCAACACCGCGTTCGCTCAGACGTCGGAGGACATGCGGACGTGGGCGGCAGCCGAGCTGGATGAACGGGGCATGTATCGCGCCGTGCCGCGGGGGCGCCGACGGCCCGTGCTGTGGGCACTGATCCTCACGACGGCAGCGACAATCGTCACGGGGGCACTCGCGCTGTCCGCACAGGTCGACCCGGCCCCTCCCGTGCTCATCTTCATCGTTGCGGCTCTGATCGGTGCCATCGGCTTCCTCCTGCTGGCGCACCGTCCCGTGAGCCCCAAGGGCGCCGAGACCCGAGAACGGCTCGCCGGTCTCCGGCTCTTCATCGGCTGGGCGGAGGCCGACCGCATCCGCATGCTGCAGTCACCCGAGACGGCTGAGCGGCTCCCGGTCGACACGACGGATGCGGCGGCGGTCCTCGCGATCTATGAACCGCTGCTGCCCTACGCGGTGGTGTTCGGTCTCGAGAAGCAGTGGGCTGCTCAGCTCGCCGTCTACTACGAGAGCACCAGCGCGCCGGTCTGGTACGCCGGTGCGGCCGTGTTCAACGTGAGCGCCTTCACGAGCGGCGTCAGTTCACTCTCGGCCGCGGCCACCTCCAGCTCGAGCAGCTCCGGCGGCTCGACCGGGGGTGGCTCCGCGGGCGGGGGCGGTGGGGGAGGTGGCGGAGGCGGCGTCTGAGCGCGCGGTAGAATGGGGTCGATGTCTTTCGCTCGCGGAGTGCGCCCCTTCCTGGCTGCCCCGCACCCGAAATGACCGACTACGGAGCCTCGACCGGCACGATTCGCGTCCCGGGCCCGGCTCGCGGGGCCCTGCCCTGGATCATCTGGGTCGCCGGCGCGTTCACATACCTCGTCGCGATCGTGGGTCGCAGCTCGCTCGCGGGCCTCGGCACCGACATGGCGGTGCGTTTCGATGCCGGCTCCAGCACGCTCGCCCTGTTCACGACGCTCCAGCTGATGGTCTACGGAGCCATGCAGATCCCGGCGGGTCTGCTGCTGGATCGCTGGGGCGCCCGCGTCATCGGGACGGTCGGGATGCTGACGATGGCCGGCGGCTCGCTGTGGCTGGCGTTCGCCCCCGACGTGCCCTCGGCGATCCTGGCGCGCCTTCTGACCGGTGCCGGCGACGCGCTCATCTTCCCCAGCGTGTTGCGCCTCATCGCGCTGTGGCTGCCCGCCAAGCGGGTGCCGGTGCTGCAGCAGATCACCGCGCAGTTCGGCCAGCTCGGCCAAGTGCTCAGCGTCGTGCTGCTCACCTCTCTCGCCCACGGCGTCGGCTGGGAGAGCGCCTTCGCCGCCGTCGCGGGAGTCTTCGTCGTCTTCGCCGTTCTCGATGCGCTGATCATCCGCGAGCGGGGTCGGCCCGTGGCCGCCGACGGCAAGCCGCGCCCGCGCCAGCTCGCGCTCGTGGTCGCGGCGCTGCGCGAGCCCGGCACGCGCCTCGGGTTCTGGATCCACTTCGTGACGCCTTTCGCCGGCACCGCGTTCGCGCTGTTGTGGGGCATTCCCTTCCTCATGGCGGGTGAGGGGCTCTCGCGTGATGCGGCCGCAGGCCTCGTGACCGTGTTCGTGCTGAGCGGAGCGGTGTTCGCCCCGCTCATGGGCATGCTCTCGGCCGCGCATCCCGGTCGGCGCCCGCTCATCGCGCTGAGCTCGGTCGCGGCGCAGGCGGCGGCTCTGCTCGCCGTGCTCATCACCCCGGGCGAGGCGCCGCTGTGGCTGCTCGTCGTGTGGGTCGTGACCCTCTCCAGCGGCGGCGCCGCATCCATGATCGCGTTCGACGTCGTGCGCCGGGACAACCCTCTCTCGCGGCTGTCGACCGCGACCGGGGTGGTCAACATGGGCGGTTTCATCGCGGCGCTCGTGCTGGTGTATGTGATCGGCGTGGTGCTGGACCTGCAGGGTGCCGACCCCGCCGCGTACACGCGCGACCAGTTGCGGCTGGCCATGAGCGCGACCTTCGCTCTGTGGATCGTGGGCACCGTGGGAGTCGTCGTCGAGTCCCACGCGCGCCGGCGCGCCCACGGCGCGTACTAGCGCGTCAGACGGGCCGTGCGCATCCCGGCGACCAGCGCATCCACGGCCTCGGCCAGGGCAGCACTGCTCGTGCGGCCGACGCCGGTGGCGTTGACGAACGCGTGGATGTGACCGGGCACGACCTGCAGCGTGGTGGGCACTCCCGCCTCACGCAGGCGCCGCGCATATGCGATGCCCTCGTCGCGCAGCACGTCGAACCCCGAGACGGCGACGTGCGCGGGTGGCTGCCCCGCGAGCTCGCCCCGCAGCGGCGATGCGCGGGGATCCGTGCGGTCGGCGGGCCGCGGCAGGTAGTGCTGGATGTACCAGTCCATCTGTCGTTCGGTGAGGAAGTAGCCCTCGCTGAAGAGGTCGTACGACGGATGCTTCGTGCTCGTGTCGGTGACGGGGAAGAACAGCAGCTGAAAATCCGGTGGGGCATCGGTGGTCAGCTGGCAGACGACCGCACTCAGATTGCCGCCGGCGCTGTCTCCCGCGACGGCGACCGTGGTGCCCCACTCCGGGTGATCGCGCACCCAGCGGTACGCGTCGACGGCGTCTTCGACGCCCGCCGGGAACGGATGCTCGGGGGCCAGCCGGTAGTCGACCGACACGACGCGCAGGTCGGTGTGCGCGGCGATGAACCGGCACACGGAGTCGCACGAGGTGAGCCCGCCGACGACCCAGCCGCCGCCGTGGAAGTAGACGACCGTGCCGGTCGGTGCGCCTCGCGTCGAGCCCTGATAGAGCCGGGCGCCGACCTCCCCGGCACGCGTCGGGATGCGGATGTCCTCGACGACGTCGACAGGATCGCTGCGACCGAAGATCCGCGCCTCCGCATCCACCTGCGCGCGCGCCTGGGGGAGCGGCAGCTCCTCGAAGGCGGCGCCGGGAAGGGCGTTCAGCAGTCGGAGGGCCATCTGCACCTCGGTGAGCAGGCGTTGGCCGTCGATCTCGACCGGCCGGCCCGCGATCAGACGTTGGAGCGGCCCGGGCAGAGCTCCGAGGGTGCGGATGACGGCGCGTGTGACGCGCTCCTGTGCGGTGGAGCTCACGGGCGTCCTCCTTTGTCGGTGGGGGTGCGCAACACCCTAGGGGGCGCATCCCGCGCGGCCCGGGCCTCGACGGCCGTTCCCGCGGACGCAGACGGTCAGACAGAATGACCGTGTGAGCCTCCCCCGCAGAGCGACCGTCGGCCCCCACCTGCTCCGACACCTCGTGCGGCTCGTCGACGAGCGTGGGGTGAGTGTCGACGACGCGCTGCGTCGGGCGGAGGTGGATCGCCGGTCGCTCGACGTGGACAGCACACGGGTGTCGCTGTCGCAGATGCGACTGGTCGTCGCCGCGGCGGGGGCGGCCCTCGGCGATCCGGCGCTCGGCATCGAGCTCGGGCGGCGGCAACCGGTCACCGTCCTCGGCATGCTGGGTCTGGCGATGCTCTCCGCCGCCCGCATCCGTGACGCGATCGAGGTCGCCGTACGGTTCCAGCTGCTGGCCGGGTCACCCGTGCGGTGGCGTCTCGAACACCATGAGCGCTCGCTGGCGGTCGTTGCGGAGACCTACACCGGAGACGCAGCCGTGGATCGGGTGCTGATCGACGCCGCCTTCGCGCACTTCACGCGCATGATCCACGACGTGTCGGCGGGCACTGCGCGACCGGAGCGGGTCGATCTCGCGCGGGCGCGTCCCACGGATGTGGCGGTCTACGAACGCGGGTTGGGTGCGCCGGTGCGGTTCGCGGCTGCGCACGATGCCTGGTGGATCGGCCTGCGGGCCGTCGAGCTGGCGAATCCGTACGCGGACCCGTGGACGTTTGTCGCGACGTGCGCCACGCTCGAGGCCGAGGCCGCATCTGCGGTGGACCGGCGTGAGCTGGTCGCCCGCATCTCGGCTCGGATCGCGGCCGAGCTGCCGGAGGTGCCTCCGCTCACGGCCCACGCCCGTGCGGCGGTGATGAGTGAACGCACGCTCCGGCGGCGCCTCGCCGAGGCCGGCACGTCGTACAACGCGCTCGTCGACGAGCAGCGTCGTCGGGTGACGGAGCGGCTGCTGGCCGCATCCGCTCCGTCGTTGGACGAGGTCGCCGCTGCGGCCGGGTTCGCGGATGCGCGGTCGCTCCGGCGCGCCACCCGGCGGTGGGTGGGGCTGTCGCCGACCGAGTGGCGTCGTGTCGCAGCTGGCCGGGCGGCGCAGCATCGCGACGGGCTGAGCTCCGGGCAGGCCGGTGATGGGAGTGAGCTCCTCGAAGCCGAGCCGCCGGTAGAGGCGCCGATTGTCGGGAGTCGATGACTCCAGGTACGCGTTCTGGCGCATCGCGTCGAGCGCGCGCAGATGCGTCGAGAGCAGAGTCGCTCCCACGCCCCGTCCGCGGGCACGGGCGCTGACACTGATCTCGGCCAGATACCAGTCGCTGCGCTCGGTGGCGCAGCGGGCGGGTGTGGCCCATCGCGTGGTGAACTACGCATTCGGGTCGAAGGCTGCTCTGGTCGCGGCGTTGCTCGAGCGGGAGTTGGAGCGACTCGCGGTTCGCGTGTGGGCGGAGCCGTTGCCCGTCGACACGCTCGAGGTGGCGGTGGCTGCGGCGCTCGGCTCCTTCCTGTCGGAGGTGCGCTCCGACCCGCGCAGATACGAGCGCCTGGCCGAACTGACCGCTCTCGCCCGTGCATCCGATGCCCTGGTGGATGCGGCTCGCACCGAGTCCGCGGCGTACCGGCGGATGATCGCGGAGCGGCTCGAGCTCTGGTGCGCTCAGCGAGGCGTCCGTCTGGCGTCGCCGCAGGTGGTGGTCTCGGCGATCCACGCGGCGGCGGACGGGCTCGCCGAGTGGTGGCTCACGACCAGGGATGACGCTCAGGTCGAAGCGGTGATCGCGGTGCTCGCGGGTGGTTTCGCCCGCGTGGCCACGACGCAGTAAGGGCCGGTCGGAGAGGCTT
>NZ_JAHZUT010000015.1:0-51552 GCF_022788845.1 Microbacterium sp. CIAB417
TCTGCGTCAGCTGGCGCTCGAGGGCACCGACATGACCGAGTGCGTCTCCTGCATGCTCTGAGCCCGATCCCGAACCCGAGAGACGACGAAGAATGACTCCGCACGAACCCCTCAAGCTGGTCGACCGCGTCCAGGCGATCAACTGGAACCGCATCCAGGACGACAAGGACCTCGAGGTCTGGAACCGCCTGGTGAACAACTTCTGGCTGCCCGAGAAGGTGCCGCTGTCGAACGACATCCAGTCGTGGAACACGCTCACCGCCGAGGAGCAGACGCTCACCATGCGCGTCTTCACGGGGCTGACGCTCCTGGACACCATCCAGGGCACCGTCGGCGCGGTCTCGCTCATCCCGGACGCGATCACGCCGCATGAGGAGGCCGTCTACACGAACATCGCGTTCATGGAGTCGGTGCACGCGAAGAGCTACTCGTCGATCTTCTCGACGCTGTGCTCGACCAAGGAGATCGACGAGGCGTTCCGCTGGTCCGTGGAGAACCCGAACCTTCAGAAGAAGGCTCAGATCGTCATGGACTACTACCGCGGGGACGAGCCGCTCAAGCGCAAGGTCGCCTCGACCCTGCTGGAGAGCTTCCTGTTCTACTCGGGCTTCTACCTGCCGATGCACTGGTCGTCGCGCGCGAAGCTGACCAACACGGCCGACCTCATCCGCCTCATCATCCGCGACGAGGCCGTGCACGGGTACTACATCGGCTACAAGTTCCAGCGGGGGCTCGAGACGCTGGACCAGGCGAAGAAGGACGAGCTGAAGGACTACACGTTCTCGCTGCTCTACGAGCTCTACGACAACGAGGTGCAGTACACGCAGGACCTCTACGACGGCGTCGGCCTGACCGAGGACGTCAAGAAGTTCCTGCACTACAACGCCAACAAGGCGCTCATGAACCTCGGCTACGAGGCGATGTTCCCCTCGACGGTCACGAACGTGAACCCGGCGATCCTGTCGGCGCTCTCGCCGAACGCGGACGAGAACCACGACTTCTTCAGCGGGTCGGGCTCGTCCTACGTGATCGGCAAGGCCGAGGCCACCGAGGACGACGACTGGGACTTCTGACCGTCTGTCAGCAGGACCTCTGGAAGGGGCCCGGGATGCAGGAGACTGCAGACCCGGGCCCCTTCCCGTGTCGCCTGTCGGAACCTGTGATCGGGAGCCGGCGGCATCGGCCAGACTGATCCGACAGTCCGGGAGGTGCGCGTGTCCGAGAGACGTCGGTGGTGGCAACGGCCGCGCTCCGCGCACGCGGCATGGCGGGCGGCGTGGATCAGCGCGATCCTGATCACGGCGCTCGGGGCGGCGCTGATCCCCCTCCCGCCCTGGGCGCTCGATTATCGGCTCGAGGGATGGACGGCCGTCGGCGTGCCGATCGGACTCGTCGCGAGTGCCGTCGCGGTCGGCATCGACCTGCTCACCTGCCGCGCGCGCGGCGCCGATCCGAGCCTCGCGCCCGCCCGGATCTTCGGCGCGTTCCCGCTCGGCCTCGGGATCGGACTCGTCGTCTCCAGCATCCCTCTGGCGACCGGCGCGTTCGATGAGGAACGGATTCCTGACCGCAACGGCGCGGCCTTCCTGATGGTCGGCGCCGTCCTGGTCGTCGTCGGAGCTCTGCTCTTCCCGTTCGCGGCGAGGGTTCAGCGCAACGCGGAGAGCGGCGACGGCGCATCACGGCCGCGCAGAAAGCGGCGGACGCTCTGGGGCGCGCTCGCCGTGCTCATCGCGCTCGCGGCGCCGCTCGCCGCGCTCCAACTCGCCTCCCCGCCGGCGCGCACACAGGCGGCTCCGGCCCTGGTCGTCGGCACGGTCGGCGACCGGACCGTCGCGCTGGTCACGTTCCGGCTCGACACGTTCCCTGCACCGGACCTCGCGCGCGTGCTCTCGGACGGTCGCAGCGTGCAGGCGGCGCTGTTCGATCTGGACAGCGGCGATCGCCTGTGGAGCACGCTCCTCGCCGGTGATCCCGATCAGCGCTACGACGCCGTGCCGACAGCGCTCGACGGGCGGCGGGCGACCGTCAGCACGACGGACGGCCTGGTCGCGCTGGATGCCGCCACCGGCGAGATCCTGTCGACCGACCGCTCCGCTCCGGCCCCGGACGTGAACATCCCCGGCAACTCCTTCGACCCGCAGGCCTGGTCCGTCACGAGCCGGACCGTGCGGCTTCCGGGCGGCGATGAGCTCGAGCCCGACTGGGCGACGGGCGCGGACGCCGTGGTGCTGCTGGAGGAGTCGACCGCCGAGCCCGCTGGTGCGCGTGAAGGGTTCGTCGTGACGCAGTCCGAGAGCGGCGACGACTTCCTGATCCAGGGCGCGGAACTCGAGACGCGGGAGCTGATCGGCACGGTGACCTCGACCCAGGAGGCCGCCGCGGTCGTGGACAGCGGAGCAGGCCACGTGGCTCTTCTCGGCACGAACGACGAGCATCAGGCGATTCTCGTCGTCGCGACCGAGGCCGGCATCCGCACGATCGTGATCGGGGCGCACCCACCTCCTCGTTGGTGAGGCCCTCGCCCGTCAGTTGCGCGTTCTCGCCTCGAACAGCAGGGCGAAGGACGCCGGGATCGATCGCACGAAGGCCGCGCGGCGCTCCGCGACGGCCCGCTTCCGCGCCGCGCGCGCCTGACGCTGTTCCCAGCGCATCTCGCGGATCCGGTCGCTGAACTCGCGCGCCTCGTCGGGGCTCATGATGTCGTGTCGCATGTCGCGTCCTCTCGAACCGGGGCGTCGCCTTCCGTCGCCCTCACCAGGACCACGAACGCGTAGTGCGGACTTCGACACGGCCATCGGAAAAGAACTTGCGACTTCTTCGCGCCGTGCTGTCGAATCGACAGGGGCGTGTTCGTGGTGATGATGAGGGTCGCCGCACGTGCGATCGAGAGGAGCGCGATGACAGCGCGACAGAAGTTCCTGGTCATCCACATGACGGACCGGGCCGGTGCGGACTGGGATCCCGACATCGACGGCGTCGCGCTGCAGCGTTGGCTGGAGTTCCGCGACGGCCCGGATGGGTGGGAAGCCAACGGCCAGACCGTGTCGGGCCCCGAACAGGCGCGGCGCATCACCGCCCACCGCGGCGAGGTCGTGGTGACTGACGGCCCGTTCCCGGAGTTCACCGAGTGGTTTCTCGGCGTGGAATGGATCGAGGCCGTCGACATCGAAGAGGCGACGCGGTTGCTCGAGTCGCACTCGACCGCGCGGATCGGTCGGATGTACCTCGTACCCGCGAGCGGGCAGTAGTGAGCGGGAAGAACACGTCGCCCGACGCCGACGTCGTCATCTCGCGCACGCACCGTGAGGAGTGGACCAGGATCGTGGCCGGTCTTGTTCGCCGCTACGGCGACCTGGACATCGCCGAGGAGACGGCCGCTGAAGCCTTCGTGACGGCTGTCGAACGATGGCCCGTTGACGGAGTGCCTCCGAATCCCGGCGCGTGGATCACCACCACGGCGCACCGCAAGGCGCTCGACCGGCTTCGTCGTGAGGCGAAGAGAGCGGACAAGCAGAAGGAGGCGCTCCTGATGCAGGACGACTCGCCGGCCGAACCCGTCGGCATCATCGACGATGATCGACTGCGACTGATCTTCACGTGCTGTCATCCCGTGCTGTCGATCGAAGCCCGGGTTGCGCTCACCCTGCGGATGGTCGGTGGTCTCACCGTCTCCGAGATCGCGAGGGCGTTCCTCGTCCAGGAGACGACCATGGGGCAGCGGATCAGCCGAGCCAAGGCCAGGATCAGGGCAGCGCGCGTGCCGTTCCGCTTACCCGAGCGCGAGGACGTCCCCCTGCGCATCGACGGCGTGCTCGCCGTGCTGTACCTCATCTTCAACGAGGGCTACTTCGCGTCCGGAACGGACGTCGAACCGATCCGCCGCGACCTCACCGACGAGGCCATCCGGCTCGCGCGACTCGTGCGAGCACTCCTTCCCCCCGGCTCCCGCGAGGATGCCGAGGCGTCGGGGCTGCTCGCACTGATGCTGCTCACCCAGGCGCGGGCGGGCGCTCGCCTCTCCGTCGACGGAACGCTCGTCCGCCTGGATGAGCAGGACCGCACGTCCTGGGATCGGAGCCTGATCGAGGAGGGCATCGCGCTGCTGGACGAGCGGGAAGGGCGCCGACCGGCCGACGACGGCCCCGGACGCTATCAGATCCTCGCAGCGATCAACGCCGTGCACGTATCGGCTCGGCACGCACGAGACACCGACTGGGGGCGCATCGTGGCGTTGTACAACAAACTCGAGCACCTCGACCCGAACCCGATCGTCCGACTCAACAGGGCGATCGCGATCTCCGAGTACGACTCGCCGGAGGTCGCCCTGGCGCTCGTCGAGGATCTCGGCTCCGCCCTCGACGGTCACCACGCGTTCCACGCGACGCGCGCCGAGCTGCTGCGTCTGACGGGTCGCCTCGCCGCCGCCCGCGGAGCCTATGATCGTGCGATCGAGCTGGCGGTCAACTCCGCCGAGACCGCCCACCTCGTCCGCCGGCGCGGAGAGATCGCGTCGACCGGGTCCAAGAGCATCACCATCGACGACAACGGAGGAATCTCATGACCAGCAGGTATCTCGTCATCCACATGACTGACTCGACGGGGTCGGCCCTTCCCGAATCGGAGGATCGTCGGATGCTCGGCGATTGGGCGGAGAGGGGCAGGGACGCGGGGATGCTCGGACCCGGAGCGCCTGTCGCAGGGCCCGAGCAGGCGAAATCCGTCGCCGTCCGGGGCGGCGAGCTGCTCATCACGGACGGCCCGTTCCCGGAGTTCAAGGAATGGTTCGCCGGATACGACCTGATCGAGGCCGAATCGATCGACGATGCCGCCGCGTACATGAGCGCGCACCCGACCGCCGTGTCCGGGAGGATGTACATCCTCCCGGTCGTGACACTGCCCTGGGAGCAGGCCGCGGCTGCCGATTCTTGAAGGTCGTTCACGCCCTGATCGAGGGCCTGTCACAGGTCACAGTCCCCGGTTGGCGCTCCAGCGCCTCGCGGCCTCGGAAGCGGCGGCCTCGATGAGCGCGTCGATTTCCGGGGAGCGGCGCGCGGGGAAGGACACATAGGCGCCGCGGCCTCCGGCGACGGGCCGTCCGTACGCCTTCACGGCGAGGGTGTCGTCGGGCAGCAACCTGACCGTCAGCGTCTGGAGTTCGAAGGTCTCGCCGCGTCGTTCGTCCTCCCACCGCAGATGCGCCGGGATGTCGACGTTCAGTGCGAGCGCGTTGACCTGGATGTCGTCGTCCATGCCTCGAGCGTATCCGGCACGCCCGCGCGCGGCCTGTTCACGCCGGGTATCCGCTTCCCCGCAGCATCCTGGCCAGGTGGGCGGCGTTCGCGGCCGCCGTCGCGATCGACTGCGCGACCTTCTCGGGAGTGGCGGGCAGATCCTTGTAGTCGGTGGTCTGCATCGCCTCACCGTTCCAGTACACCGAGCCCTGGGCCGGGATGCTGAATCCGACGTCGTCGAGAGCCTGGAACAGGACGGCCGCGATGTGGTGCGCACCGTCCTCGTTGCCGACGATCCCGGCGATCGCGACCTTGTCGAACAGGGTGGGGCGACCGCGGGTATCCGTCTCGCTCAACTCGGCATCGAGACGCTCGAGAACCCGCTGCGCGACGCTGGAGTGCTGGCCGAGCCAGGTGGGGGTGAGGAAGACGAGGACATCGGCGGCGAGCACCTGGGCGCGCAGCGCCGGCCATTCGTCGCCGTCACCCATGTCCTTGCCCACGCCCGGGGCGAAGGAGTGGTCCACGGCCCGGACCATGGTGCCGATGACTCCGTGCCCGGCGAGAGCCTCGAGGATCTGCCGGCCGAGGACCTCCGAGCTCGACTCCGCGGGAGAGGGCTTGAGCGTGCAGTTGATCGCGAGTGCGGTGAGTTGTGCATCCATACCGGAACGGTAGGTCTCCCGAGCGGAGCCCAGGAGGGGGTTTCATCCCCCTTCGAGGTGCGCTAGGTCGAGTCGCGACCACTCGTCCCGGTATCCTGGTCGGAGCGAGATTTCCCGACGTCAGGAGCGCCCGATGATCCTCAGCTTCATCTTCTTCATGATCCTCTTCCTCGGGGGCTTCTGGCTGATGGGCATCTCGTTCGGGCTCCCGGAGTTCCAGGCGCTGGCCTTCCTCGGCGGACTCGCCCTCATCTGCATCGCGCTGGCGTTCATGATGCGCGAGGGACGCAGCGGCGCGACGCGTCGTTCGAACAACTGGGACGGCGGACCCTCGGCCAGCTGAGCCGCATGCGCCGGCGCATGCAAGGACTCAGGCGCGCTTCGCGAGCCGCATCTCCAGGTTCGCCTTGACGGCAGGCCACTCCGGCTCGATGATCGAGTACTCCACGCTGTCCCTCAGGGCTCCGTTGCGATAGCGCATCACCGCGCGCATCACGCCGTCCTGCTTGGCGCCGAGTCGTTCGATCGCCGCGCGGGACTGGAAGTTCACCCATTGCGTCGTCAGACCCACGCGGTACACCCCGAGCTCTTCGAAGGCGTGCCGCATGAGCAGGTACTTGGATTCGGCGTTCGTCCCGGTCCCGTGCGCCGACGGCCGGTTCCAGGTGTAGCCGATGTGCAGCCGGGGGACGTCGGCGGCGAGGTCGTAGAACGCGGTCTGGCCGATGATGCGTCCGGTCGCATCGAACGCCGTGAACGGCACCATCTCACCGCGCTCGGCCTTCGCCAGTCGCTCCTCGATCGCCGCGGCCACTCCGTCCGGCGCCGGGACCGAGGTGTACCACGCGGTCGTGAACAGCTCGCCCTCCTGCACCGCCTCGACGAGGCCGTCGTGATGCGAGCGCTCCAGCGGTCGGAGCTCCACGAGGCGACCGGTAAGGGTGAGCGGTGCGGGGGCGATGCGGAAGGCCATGCGTCTATTCAATCAGCCGGCCGTGCGCGGTCCGCGCTAGCGTGATGCCCATGAAGATCGTTCCGTTCGCTCAGGCCACCGCCCCCGCCGTCGTCGCCGGGATGATGCGCATCCACGACAAGGACGATGCCGACATCCGTGCGCTCTATGACGCGGCGCGCGCCGGAGGCATCGACTTCTTCGATCACGCCGACATCTACGGCGGGAGGATGCACCGGTGCGAGGAGCGGTTCGCCGAGGCCCTGCAGCTGGGTCCGTCCGAACGCGACGAGATCACGCTGCAGACCAAGTGCGGCATCGTCCCCGCCGAAGGGGCCTACGACTTCTCGGCCGAGCACATCCTCCGTCAGGTCGACGGATCTCTCGCCGCGCTGCGCACGGATCGCATCGACGTCCTGCTGCTGCACCGGCCGGATGCTCTGGTCGAACCGGACGAGGTCGCGCGCGCCTTCGACGAGCTGGAGTCCTCCGGCAAGGTCCGCGCCTTCGGCGTGTCCAACCACACGCCGCGTCAGATCGACCTGCTGCGCACCGCGGTGGCGCAGCCGCTCGTCGCCAACCAGCTGCAGCTGTCGCTCACGCACGCGTCGATCATCGCCGGGCCCATCGCCGCCAACCGGGAGGCGACCGATCAGAGCATCACCCGCGACGGCGGCGGCATCCTCGAGTACTGCCGGATCAACGGCATCACGATCCAGGCATGGTCTCCGATGCAGGCCGCCATCGGTCAGGGCTCCTTCGTCGGCAGCGCGGATCACCCGGAGCTCAACGCTGTGCTCGACCGTCTCGCCGACACGCACGGATCGACGCCGACCGGCATCGCCGTCGCGTGGATCACCCGTCATCCCGCCGCGATGCAGGTCGTAATGGGGACGACCACTCCCGAGCGCCTGTCGGCGGCCGCGCAGGGCGCCGACGTCCGGCTCAGCCGCACCGAATGGTACGAGCTGTACCGCGCCGCCGGACACCTGCTGCCCTGACCCGCCGCGCGTCGTCGTCTACCCTGTAGCCATGCCGTTCGTCTTCTCGCTCCTGGTCATCGCGCTGATGATCGGCGCCCTGATCGACATCATCACGCGCGATGACTCCCAGGTGCGCCACCTGCCGAAACTCGTCTGGATCATCATCGTGATCCTGCTTCCGCTGATCGGGAGCGTCCTGTGGTTCGCCCTCGGGCGCGAGTACTCCTCCGACGGCGTCGCGATGCCCCGGATGCCGCGTCGAGAGCGCGCGCAGCGCACCCCGCGAGCGGCCGCCCCCACCGCTCCGCCGGCGCGGCCGGTGGACACCAGGACGACCGAGGAGCAGATCGCCGACCTGGATCGCGAGATCGAGGAGTGGCGGCTGCGGGCGGAGATCGAGAAGCGCAAGCAGGAGCGCGGCGAGGCCTGACGCCGTCTCAGCCCGCAGCAGGGACGAGGTCGAAGGACTCGCGCAGCGCCGGCTCGAGCGTCGGGTGGCGGAAGGCGTAGCCGACCGCGGACAGCTTCTCGGGCACGACCCACCGGCTCTTGAGGATCAGCTCGGTCTCGGTGCGGATGCCGATGGCGCCGATCTCCAGCATCCAGCGCGGCAGCGGCGGACCGATCCGCACGCCGAGCACTCCGCGGATCGTCGCCATGAACGTCGCGTTGTCCACCGGGGCCGGCGCCGCTGCGTTGATCGGACCCTCGAGCTCGGGATGCTCCTCGAGGAAGTCGATGATGCCGGCGACGTCGTCGACGTGCACCCAGCTGAAGCGCTGCCGACCGCGCCGGGCCCCCGGCAGGTGCGCCGTCCCGGCATCCCGTCGCCGGGCGGGCACCGGCCACCGGCCGTCGTGCTGGGCGCCGCCGAGGCCGAGCCGTGCCAGGGTGCGCAGCGGCCCGAGCACACCGCCGTGTCCGAGCACGATGGCGCTGCGCAGGGCGACGCGACGTGTTCGCGGCAACGGATCCGCGAACAGTGCGCGCTCCCAGGCTTTCGCGACCTCGACCGAGAAGCCTGTGCCCAGCTCGCCGTCGGCTTCCGTCATCGGGCGGTCCTCCGCGTGCCGGTAGATCGTCGCCGTGGATGAGTTGACCCACAGCGGCGGCGGCGCAGCGGCGCGACCGATCGCCCGGCTGAGCGCCGCGGTCGTCTCGAGCCGCGAGGAGAAGATCTCGGCGCGGTTCTCGGGCGTGTAGCGGCAGTTCACGCTCTTGCCGGCGAGTCCGATGACGAGCGCGGCACCGTCGACCGCGGCGTCGATGCCGGCCTGGTCGGGCCAGGAGAGGTCGGCGCCGGAGCGGGAGATCGTGACGACCTCTCGGCCCTCGGATCGGTACTCGTCCGTCAGATGGCGCCCTATGAACCCCGAGGATCCGCCGATGACGACCCGGCCCGCGCTCATGACTCCTCCTCGATCCGGTAGGTGAACGTGCCCGCATACTCGTAGATCCGGCCGATCAGGGGCACATCGACCGTGAGTTCGACGCGCTGACGACCGGATGCCTCGTCGGCCCCCTCGCGCAGCCGGATGCGCGGGGCGAGCCGGCCGGAGAGGCGCGGACGCATCCGGCCGACGCGCAGGCCCATCGCGCGGCTCGTCAGCCGCAGGGACCCGCCGTCGGTCCCGACGTCGAAGCTCGCGGCCAGCAGCGGCGGCTCGCCCAGTTCGTCGACCAGCCGGCCGTGCGGCTTCAGCGCCACGGCGTCGCGCATCACCCAGTCGCCGCCGGGCAGCCGCAGCGTGCGCTCGGCGATGGCACGTCCGGCGACCGTCCGGTTCTCGATCCGGAACGGGACGTCCTCGTACCAGCCCGCCACGAGGATGCCGCGGCGCTGCAGGGGACGCAGCAGCGGAGCGAGCCAGCCGCGACGCGTGCCGACGCGCTCGAACACGCCCTCGCCGACGCCGACGCGGCCCTCGGGGATCGCCGAGAAGTAGCGCCGGGTGGACGCGTCCAGCAGCGGCATCCGGGAGCCCAGGGCACGGGCGTACGGGGACGTGGAGGGATGCCTCATGCCCTCGAGCGTACTCGCGCGGTGCGAGCTCAACGCGCCGCAGAGGCGGCGGCGTAGGCGTCGACGCTCGCGGGGGAGAGCACCTCGCGCGCGACCATGATGGCGGCGCCCACGACCGCTGCGCGCTCTCCGGCCTGCGTCTGCACGATCGCGAGGTGCTGGGTCGCCAGGGGGATGGAGCGGCGGTACACGACCTCGCGGACGCCGGCGAGCAGATGCTCCCCGGCGCGGGCGATGCTGCCTCCGAGCACGATGATGGACGGGTTGAGCAGGTTCACGACCGTGGCGAGCACCTCCCCGACATCGCGCCCCGCCTGCCGGGTGGCGGCGATCGCTGCGGGGTGGCCGGCGCGGACGAGCGAGACGACGTCCGAGCTGTTCGCCGCCTCCAGTCCCTGCGCGCGCAGGGACGCCGCGATCGCCGAGCCGCTCGCGAGAGCCTCCAGATCGCGCTCGTCGCCGGGGTCGCGCTCTCCGCCGGTGCCGTGCGGCACCTGCACGTGTCCCATGTCGCCCGCCGAACCCTGCGCGCCTCGCTGGAGCTCCCCTCCGGCGATGATCCCGGCGCCGATGCCGGTGGCGACCTTCACGAAGACGAGGTCGTCGACCCCGGGCCACGAGGTGACCTGCTCGCCGAGGGCGAGGATGTTGACGTCGTTGTCCACGAGGACCGGTACGGCGAACCTCCGCTGCACGTATCCCGGGATGTCGAACCGATCCCAGCCCGGCATGATCGGCGGATTGGTGGGGCGTCCGGTCGAGTGCTCGACGGGGCCCGGGACCCCGATGCCGACGCCGAGCAACGGCCCGGTTCCCGCGGTCTCGAGCAGCGCCGCGCCGTCGGCGAGGATGGCATCGAGCAGAGTCTCGGGGCCGTCGGCGATGTCGATCGCGCGGGTGCGCGACTCGAGGATGCCTCCGGCGAGATCGGCGACGGCGACCGTCGCGTGCGTCGCGCCGAGATCGACGGCCAGCGTGCGCCCCGCCGCGGGATTGAACGCCACGCGCACGGGCGGACGCCCCCCGGTCGAGGCGGCCTCTCCGGCGGGGGCGAGGAGCCCCGCCGACAGCAGGGCGTCGACCCGCAGTGCGACCGTGGATCGGGCGAGGCCTGTGAGGGACGCGAGTTCCGCCTTGGTGCGGGCCCGCCCGTCCCGGAGCAGCTGGAAGATCTCTCCCGCCCCGGGGCTGGGGGCCGTGCCCGCGCGCAGTGCCTCGACCATTGCGCCAGTAAACCACACGCTTTCGCGTTCGTAACGAAGTTCTTCCTGATGTCGAACTCGAGACTTTTGACAAACATCTAGCAAAAGTCTCGCGGCTGTGTCAGACTCCGGACCATGACAACGGATGTCATCGACTCCGGCATCGGGACGATCCGCGCCGGCATCCTCGGCGGGGGCTTCATGGCCCGTGTGCACCGCGACGCGACCCGCGCGGCCGGGGGAGCGCTGATCGCCGTGGCGACGACGGATCCGGACGGTTCGGTGCGAGCCTCCGCAGCGCTCGGGGCCGCCCGCGCGGCCTCGGACGCCTCGGAGCTGATCTCCTCCGCGGACATCGACATCGTGCACGTCTGCACGCCGAACGCGTCGCATGTCCCTCTCGCGACCGAAGCGCTGCGGGCCGGAAAGCACGTGGTGTGCGAGAAGCCGCTGGCGACATCCGCGGCGGATGCGCGGGAGCTGGTGGCGCTCGCGGACCAGGCCGGACGCGTCGCGGCCGTCCCGTTCGTCTACCGCTACCACCCGATGGTCCGCGAGGCGAGGGCGCGGGTCCGCAGCGGGGAACTGGGCGACCTGCTGAGCCTGGACTGCTCCTATCTGCAGGACTGGATGCTCCTCCCCGAGGACGACGACTGGCGCACGCGGGGCGCCCTCGGCGGTCCGTCGCGGGCGTTCGCCGACATCGGATCCCACTTGTGCGACCTCGTCGAGTTCGTCACGGGGGATCGGATCGCCGCGCTGACTGCACGGACGCGGACGGTGTTCGGCGAACGCGCCGGGCACCCCGTCGACACCGAGGACATCGCGGCGCTGCTGGTGGAGACCGCCTCCGGGGCGATCGGCACGCTCCTGGTCTCCCAGACCGCGGCGGGTCGCAAGAACGCCCTGACGATCGAGCTGCACGGATCCCGCGAGACGATGCGTTTTGCACAGGAGCGACCGGAGGAGCTCTGGCTCGGTTCGCGACGCGAATCGCGGATGCTCCTGCGCGACCCGGGAGTCTCGTCCTCGGACTCCGCGCGGCTCCAGCGGCTTCCTGCCGGGCATCCGATGGGCTATCAGGACGCGTTCGACGCCTTCATGGCGGACGTGCACAGCGCCGTGGCCGGCGGCGAGCCGGAGGGGCTGCCGACGTTCGCGGACGGGCTGCGGGCCGCGGAGCTGACCGAGGCCGTCCTCGCGTCCGCCGCCGACGGCGGACGATGGACGGAGGTGGCGGCATGACCACGGAGCAGGCCGAGCCGGTCCTGACCGTGCGCGGCGTCGGGAAGTCGTTCTTCGGGGTCCGCGTCCTGTCCGACATCGACTTCGACGTCCGCCCCGGCGAGGTCCACGGGCTCGTCGGCGAGAACGGCGCCGGCAAGTCGACGCTGATGAAGATCATCGCGGGCGTGCAGTCGCCGGACGGCGGTGTGATCGAGTACCAGGGCGCCGAGGTGCACCACACGCACCCCCGCCAGGCGATGGATGCCGGGATCGTCACGGTGTTCCAGGAGTTCACGCTCCTGCCGGAGCGCACGGTGGCGCAGAACGTGTACCTCGGACGCGAGCCGCGACGGTTCGGGTTCGTCGACCAGAAGGCGATGATCAAGCGCACCGGCGCCCTGCTCGACGACCTCGGCGTCGCGTTCATCGATCCGCGGGCGCGCGTGGCCTCGCTCACGGTGGCGGAGCAGCAGATCGTCGAGATCGTGAAGGCGCTGTCCTTCGAGGCCAGGGTCATCTCGATGGACGAGCCGACCGCGGCACTGAGCGACCGCGAGGTGGAGCTGCTCTACGCGATCATCCACCGCCTCACCGCTCGCGGAGTGGCGGTGATCTATGTGTCGCACCGACTGAAGGAGATCTTCGATCTGTGCGATCGGATCACCATCCTCAAGGACGGCGTACGCGTGTCGACCGACGACGCCGCCGACCTCACCACGGACGAGCTCGTGCGCCGGATGGTCGGCCGGTCCATCCAGTCGTACTTCCCGGATCGCTCGGAGGGAACCGTCACCGGCGGACCGAGGCTCGAGCTCGACGGTTGCGGCAACGCATTCGTCGACGGGGTGTCGCTCGTGCTGCGAGCCGGAGAGATCCTCGGGGTCGCCGGTCTCCAGGGCTCCGGCCGTACCGAGCTCGTCGAGGGGATCTTCGGCGTCCAGGCCTTCGCCCGCGGCTCGCTGCGCGTCGACGGGGCGCCGGTTCAGATCCGCAGCGCCCGCGCGGCGGTCCGGGCCGGCCTCGCGCTCGTCTCGGAGGACCGCAAGGCGCAGGGGCTCGCCCTGGGGCAGTCCGTGCTCGACAACGCGCTGCTGGTGATCCGCAGCGTGTTCGCCGGCCGGACCGCCGCCGCGCGACGCCAGGTCCCGGGCATCCTCAGCGCGCTGGAGATCAGCTCCCGTGGTCTGGATCAGGAGACGCGCTTCCTGTCCGGCGGCAACCAGCAGAAGGTCGTGCTGGCGAAGTGGCTCCTGACGGAACCGCAGATCGTGCTGTTCGACGAGCCGACGCGCGGCATCGACGTGGGGGCGAAGTACGCGGTGTATCAGCTCATGCGCGAACTCGCCGCGCAGGGGAAGTCGGTGCTCATGGTGTCCAGCGAGCTGCCGGAGGTCATCGGCATGAGCGATCGGATCCTCGTGATGCACGACGGCGAGCTCGTGGCCGAGCTCGCGGGCGGCGCGGCGGAGCACGAGGTGCTCGCCGCCGCCACCGGGGCGAGCCGCCCAGCCGATTCCGACGCGGAGGGGGAGACGCGATGAAGCGCGTGCGCATCGATTCCACGATGATCGTCCTCGGCATCCTGGTCCTGACGCTCATCGTGGGAGCCGTGCTGGTGTCCACGGTCGGTCGCAACTTCCTCAGCGCCGGCAACATCCGCGACATCCTCACCGGGATGAGCGTGCTGGGACTCGTCGCGATCGGCCAGACGCTGGTGGTGCTGGGGGCGTCCCTGGACCTGTCCGTGACCTACGTGATCAGCCTGTCGAGCCTCCTCGCGGCCACGATCATGGCGGGCAACCCCGCGAACATCCCGGCCGCCGTCGCGGTGACGCTGCTCGTGTGCGCGGGCATCGGCCTGGTCATCGGGCTGATCGTCACCGTGCTGAGGGTCAACGGCTTCATCGCGACCCTCGGAGTCGGGCTCATCCTGCAGGGCGTGCTGAACACGAACTTCGAGGGCTCGGCGGGCGCCGTGCCGTGGGAGTTCCAGCTGATCGGGGCGACGGGTCTCGGTCCCGTGCCGGTGTCGACGATCATCATGATCGCGCTCGCCGTCCTCGTCTGGTTCCTGCTCGATCGCACGCGCACCGGCGCGCACCTCTTCGCGGTCGGCGGCGATCCCGAGATCGCCCGCCTGTCCGGCGTCCGCACGCGACCGCCGCTCATCGCCGCGCATGTGCTGTGCTCGGTGTTCGCGGGACTCGCCGGGCTCCTGCTGGCCAGCAGGCTCGGAGTGGGAAGTCCCACCGTGGGGCAGCAGGGCGGGTACGCGCTGCTCTCGATCGCGGCGGTGGTCCTGGGCGGCACGCTGCTGCTGGGCGGGCGCGGTTCGATCTGGGGCACGATCGGAGGCGTCGCGATCCTGGCGGTCGTCGACAACGTCATGAGCGTCATGCAGGTGAACCCGTTCCTCAAGGACGTCGTCCGAGGTGTCGTCATCGTCGCGGCCGTCGCGGTCTACAGCCGCCGCGCGATCGTGCGGCGCCGGCCGCGCTTCGGGCCGGGCGGGACGAGGACCGGAGGGGACGACGCGGCACGGGCTGCGGAGCCCGCGATGGCCGCGGCGGCGGCCGACCTCGAGAACGCCGAGCCGGCGGACGGAGGCCGGGCATGAAGGCGCTGCGCGCACTCGTCAGCCCCCAGGGGGCCGTGTTCCTTCTGCTCGTGATCCTGCTGGTCGCGGTCATGGTGCTCAACCCGAACTTCGCCGAGCCCGGCCAACTGATGCGGTTCATCCAGCGGGTCGCGCCGATCGCCATCGTCGCGATCGGGCAGTACTTCGTGATCATCGCCGGGGAGTTCGATCTGTCGCAGGGATCGCTCATCACGGCGCAGGTCATCATCGCCGGCAACCTCGTCGGCCAGGACGACGCCCGCACGCTGCCGGTGCTCGGGCTCATGCTCGTCTTCGGCGTCGTGGTCGGTCTGGTCAACGGCATCTTGACGACGCTGCTCAAGGTGCCCTCGTTCATCGTGACGCTGGGCATGATGCTGGCGCTGCTCGGCGGGGTCAAATGGTGGACCGGGGGAGCGGCGACCGGAAATCCCGCGGACAGCTTCCGCGAGATCGGGCGCGGAGGAATCCGCGACGTCCCGTTGCTGGACTTCATCCCGTGGTCGGTCCTGATCCTCGCGGCCTGGCTCGCCCTGGGCATCTGGGTCACGCGGCGTCCGCTGGGCAAGCTCCTCATCGCGATCGGCGACAACGCCCGGTCCGTGGACTACGCGGGAGCGCGGCGGTCGTGGGACACCATCCAGGCGTTCGTCATCTCGGCGCTCTCCGCGTCACTGTCCGCCGTGCTGCTGGTGGGCTACGCGGGGGTGCATCCGTCCGTCGGCACGGGTTACGAGTTCATCGCGATCACCGCGGTCGTGCTCGGCGGTGTGGTCCTGGGCGGAGGCCGTGGCTGGATCGTCTCGGCGGTGGCCGGCGCGTTCGTGCTGGAGGCCCTGTTCCTGCTGCTGAACATCGCCGGGGTCCCGTCCACGCTCCGGGACGCCGTCCAGGGCGTCATCATCATCGCCGCCGTGGCGTACTCCGCCGTGTCGTTCCGCAGCCGCAGGCGCGCTGCGAGATCTTCCCCCGATCCGGGGAAGGAGCAGGAGCCGCCACAGGGCGGACCCGCTCAACCGCCCGCACCATCCGCCCTCGCATCCGAGGGTTCCACAGAAACCAGAGGAGTTCAGTAATGCGACGATCAAGGAAGATCGCCACCGCAGCGGTGGCCGTCTTCGGACTCATCGCGCTGGCCGGGTGCACGACCGACCCGTCCGTGGCGCCGCCCGAGTCCGAGGAGACGGAGCCGTCGAGCGAGACCACCGAGTGGTTCGACCAGGAGCTGTTCGACAAGCAGGACGCCGAGCGCGACGTCGTCCCGGAGGGCCCGGAGGACGAGCCGTACCTGCAGTACATCAACGCCGAGATGGTCGACACCTCCGAGTTCGCGAGCGAAGGGCCCAAGAAGGCCTGCTTCGCGAACGCGTCGATCTCGAACCCGTGGCGCCAGACCGGCTGGATCACGATGAACGAGCAGCTCAAGGTGCTCCAGGAGGCCGGCGCGATCAGCGAGATGGAGACCCGCGATGCGCAGGACTCCGATGACACCCAGATCGCCGACATCGACTACTTCATCGCCGAGGGGGACTGCGACGTCTTCCTCATCTCGCCCAACAGCACCGCGGCCATGACCCCGGCCGTCGAACGCGCCTGCGAGACGGGCAAGCCGGTGATCGTGTTCGACCGCGGCGTGAACACGGACTGCCCGGTCACCTTCATCCATCCGATCGGCGGATTCGCGTGGGGCATCGACACCGCCGAGTTCCTCATCGACAACCTCGAGGAGGGCGACAAGGTCGTGGGTCTGCGGATCCTCCCGGGCGTCGACGTCCTCGAACAGCGCTGGGCGGGAGCCAAGAAGCTCTTCGACGAGGCGGGCATCGAGGCCGTCGATCACTTCACCGGCGCGGACCCGGCGGAGATCAAGAACATCATCAGCGACGAGCTGGCCAAGGGCGATGTCGACGGCATCTGGATGGATGCCGGAGACGGAGCGGTCGCCGCGATCGAGGCCTTCGAGGACGCCGGAGTCGACTACCCCGTCATGACGGGTGAGGACGAGATGAGCTTCCTGCGCAAGTGGAAGGAGACCGGACTCACGGGGCTCGCCCCGGTGTACTCCAACTTCCAGTGGCGCACGCCGCTGCTCGCCGCGCAGAAGATCTTCGCCGGCGAGGAGGTGCCGAAGGAGTGGATCCTGCCGCAGAGCCCGATCACGGCTGCCGAGCTGGACGAGTATCTCGCGGCGAACGAGGGTATGCCCGACGGCCACTACGCGAAGTTCGGCGGGGAGAACCTGCCGGGCTACCCGCAGGTGTGGCAGGAGCGGGTCATCCCGTAGGGAACGATCAGCACACGGGCGACCGGGGATCCTCCTCCGGTCGCCCGCGTGCGGAAGGACATCGGATGCTGCGCACGATCGCGGTCAACACCTGGGTGTGGACGTCTCCGCTCACCGACGCTTCGCTCGAACCGCTGGCCCGCAAGGCGGCGGCGCTCGGCTACACCGCGCTGGAGCTGCCCCTGGAGAACCCGGACGACTGGGATCCCGCCCGCGCGAGGGACGTGCTCGACGGGCTCGGGCTCGGCGCCGTCGTCATCGGGGCCATGGGCCCCGGCCGCTCGCTGGTCTCGCGGGCGGGGGATGTCGCGGCGACCCAGGACTACCTGTCCGCATGCGTCCGTGCCGCCGCCGTCCTCGGAGCGCCGGTGCTGGCGGGACCGTTCTATGCGCCGACCGGCGTCACCTGGCGGATGGACGGCGCCGAGCGCGCCCGCGTCGTCGCGGAGCTGCGCGAGAACCTCGCACCCCTCGCGGACGCGGCCGCGGCGTCGGGGAAGACGCTCGCGATCGAACCGCTGAACCGGTACGAGACGAGCATCCTGAACACGGTCGAGCAGGCCCTCGACGTCCTCGGGCCGCTGCTCGGGGAGGGGGTGGGCCTCGCGCTGGACACCTATCACCTGAACATCGAGGAGAAGAAACCGGCCGACGCGATCCGAAGCGCGGGATCCGCCATCGCGCACGTGCAGGTCTGCGGCAGCGACCGCGGAGCCGTCGGCGACGATCACACCGACTGGCCCGGGATCCTTCGTGCGCTGGACGATGCCGATTACGAGGGCGTCCTGGGACTGGAGAGCTTCACGGGCGAGAACGCGACCATCGCGGTCGCCGCGTCCGTGTGGCGTCCGCTCGCGCCGTCGCAGGACGCCCTCGCCGAGCGGAGCATCCAGGCCTTGAGGGAGCTCGGCGCGGCGTGACCTCCGGTGCGGCGTCGGCGCCCTGCGTCAGCGCTCGCGCAGGCGGACCAGCCGCTCGTGCCCGGTCTCCTCGAGCTCGGCGATGTCGTCCCGGGACTTCAGGAAGTCCGAGAACGAGCGGTATCCCAGCGCCTTCTCGCTGAACGACGGGTCCATGCGCCGCATGTGCGTCTTGACGGCCGAACTGTGCAGCCACTCGTCGGCATCCGCCTTGTCGTGCCCGAGGCGCAGCGCGCGCTCCAGCAGCTGCGTCGCCTCCTCCTGCTCGGTCAGCGCGGGCGCCTCCGGCTCGGGGGCCTTTGCGGCCTTCTTGGCGCGCGAACGGGTGGGCGTCTTGGTCTTCGCGGGCGCCTCTGCCGCCGGATCCGGTTCCGCGATGACGGGCTCGGGCTGCACGGCCGGCGTCTTCGCGGCGGGCCGAGCCACGCCCGGCAGGGAGTCGTACGACTCGAACTCGTCGCACGCGGCGGCCAGCGACTTGGCGGTGGAGCCGGCGACGCCGACGCCGATGACGTAGCGGCCCAGCCGCTTGCACCGCTGAGCGAGCGGCACGTAGTCGCTGTCGCCGGCCACGATCACGACGTGCGTGAGGTCGGGCAGGCGGAACATGTCCTCCACGGCATCCACGGCGAGGCGGATGTCGGCGCCGTTCTTGGCGTACGCGGCCGCCGGGAACAGCTGCACGAGATCGACCGCCCGCGCGACGAGCTGAGAGCGGTATTCGGCGTTGACGGGCGAAGACCAGTCCGCGTACGCGCGGGTGAGGACGAGCGTGCCGAACGAGGCGGCGTAGTCGATGATGGCGCCCACCTCGATCATGGCTCGCTTGAGGCGGTCGGCGACCTCCGGGTCGTCCGGGTTCTCGGTGATGCGCTGGCGGTCCTTGCCGTAGGCGTTCCTGCCGTGCACGCGGTCGTACCAGGAGATGACGATGTTGTCGAAGTCCAGGTAGACGGCGACGCGGGTGTCCTGCGTGTCGGCCATGTCCTCACCCCTCGCTCGGGTACCGCACGCCGATCTGGGCGCGGATCTCGTCGAGCGTGCCCATGATGGCGGCGCTCTCGGCGATCGGCAGGACGTCGCCCGCGAGCGTTCCGCTGCTCACGAGGCGCTCGGCCGCCAGCGCCTGATACTGCATTCCCCGTCCGTCGACCTCGGAGGAGTAGCTCTCGCGCACCGTGCCGTCGGGACCGACGAGGCGGAAGGAGGTCGGCGTGTACCAGACCCGGTCGATGTCGATCCGCGCCTCCGTGCCGATGACGGATGCCGCGTTGGGGCCCGCGGCGCGGGACGACGACAGGCTCGTGGACACCGCACCTCCCGCGTGCGTCATGACCGTGGCCACCTCGGCATCCGCGCCGGTGTCTCCGAGACGGGCGACCGCCTTGACGGTCTCGGGGGCGCCGAGGATGTCCCAGATGAAGGAGATCGGGTAGATGCCGAGATCCAGCAGCGCGCCGCCGCCCAGCTCGAGGGCGTTCAGGCGGTGCGCCGGATCCGCGGTGATCAGCTGGGTGTGATCGGCGGTGACCGCCCGGATCTCGCCGAGCGCTCCCTCTGCGATCAGCTCGCGGATGCGGATCATGTGCGGGAGATACCGGGTCCACATCGCCTCCATGACGAGCAGACCATTCTCCTGGGCGAGGCGCTGCAGGTCCTCGGCCTCGGCGCGGTTCACCGTGAACGCCTTCTCGACGAGCGCGTGCTTGCCGTTCTCGAGCGCCAGGCGGGCGTCGGCATGATGCATCGGATGGGGTGTGGCGACGTAGATGATGTCCACGTCCGGGTCCGCGGCCAGCGCCTCGTACGAGCCGTGCGCGCGAGGGATGTCGAAACGTGCCGCGAACGCGTCCGCGGACGCCTGCGAGCGCGATCCGACGGCGACGAGGTCGAGACCCGCGGTGCGCAGATCGGAGGCGAACGCGGCGGCGATGCCGCCGGTGGCGAGGATTCCCCAGCGAAGACCAGTCATGCTCTCAGCGTAGCGGGCGGCTCCGCCGCCGCTCCGAACCGGCCTCCCCGTTCCCGGATGTCAGAGGCGGGCGAGGGCCTGATCGAGGTCGGCGATCAGGTCGGCCGGGTCCTCCAGGCCGGCGGAGAAGCGGATCGTGTTTAGGGAGATCCCGGCCGCCGCACGCTGGGCGGGGCTGAGGTGCGAGTGCGTCATGGACGCCGGGTGCGCGACCATGCTGCGCGCGTCGCCGATGTTCGCGACGAGCCGGATGACGTTCAGGGAATCGATGACCTGCGCCACGCGCTCCTGCGTCCCGGCATCCTCGGGGCCGGTGAGATCGAACGAGAACACCGAGGGCACGCCCCGGGGCAGATACCGCCCGGCGAGTCCGTGCCACGGGTTGCCGGCGAGGCCGGGGTGGTGGACGGCCGCGACCCGGGGATGCTGCGCGAGGTGCTCGGCGACTGCCAGCGCGCTCGCGCTCTGGCGCGAGACGCGCAGATCTAGGGTCTCGATGCCCTGCAGGATCTGCCAGGCGTTGAACGGGGACAGCGACGGGCCCAGATCGTGCACGTACTTCGACTTCACCAGTGCCGCGAACGCGAACCCGATGCCGAAGCGCTCCCACAGCACGAGGTCGCCGAAGCGCGGGTAGGGGCCGGTGAACTGCGGCCAGCGCTCGGGTTCGGCGCCGAAGTCGAACGTCCCCTGGTCGACGGCCACACCGCCGAGCGAGGTGCCGTGGCCGGAGAGGAACTTCGTCGCGGAGTGCACGACGAAGTCCGCACCGTGCTCACCTGGACGCACGAGGAACGGCGTGCCGACGGTGTTGTCGATCACCAGCGGCACTCCGGCGGAGTGCGCGATGTCGGCGACGAGGCGGATGTCGAGCACCTGGGCGATCGGATTGGCGACCGACTCCGCGAACAGCGCTCGCGTCTCGGGTCGGATCGCGGTGCGCCACGCATCGGCGTCGTCCTGGTCGACGAAGGTGACCGGGATGCCGAAGTCGTCGAAGGTGTCCTGGAGGAGATCGACCGTGCCTCCGTACAGCTGGTTCGCTGCGACGATGTGGCCGCCTCGCCCGGCGAGAGCGAGCAGGGTCACGGCGACGGCGGCCTGTCCCGAGGCGACGGCGACCGCCGAGACGCCTCCCTCGAGAGCGGCGACGCGCTCCTCGAGCACCTGCTGCGTGGGACTGGCGTTGCGGCTGTACAGGTTGCCGGCCTGACGCAGCGCGAACAGGTCGGCGGCATCCGCGAGCGAGGCGAACTGGTACGCCGCCGTCTGATAGATCGGCGGAACGGCGCTGTTCTGCGGCGTGCCGGGAACGTACCCGGCCTGGATCTGGCGGGTGGCGAAGGCGGTCGAGCCGGGCTCGGCGGATGCGGTCATCCGTCCATTGTCCTGACCGCGATCACGCCGCGCGTGCCTGTGTCGAAGTGTTGCAGCCGTGGTCGCGAGGTCAGGGGACCAGGACGATCTTGCCGCGGGCGGCGTGCTGCTCGATCAGCTCGTGCGCGCGGGATGCCTCGGCGAGCGGGAGCTCGGGGCCGAGCTCGATCTGGAAGTCGCCGGCCGCGAGCTTCGCGATCGCCAGCGGCACGGCTTCGGCGCGCCAGGCGCGCTCCTGCTCCGTGAGCGGCTGAGGGGAGCCGCCACTGAAGGCGCGGATGCCGAGCTCCGCGGCGTCGGGGCCGCGGACGATGGTCGCGATGCGTTCGTGATCCGCGACGAGCTGCTTCGACACGTCGATCGCCTCGTCCGTCCCGATGCAGTCCAGCGCCACGGTCACGCCCTCGGGCGCCGCCTCGCGGACCCGATCCGCGAGGCCGTCGCCGTATGCGACCGGAACGGCGCCGAGTTCGCGCAGCTGGGCGTGACGAGCGGGGCTGGCGGTGGCGATGACGCGGGCGCCCCAGGACACCGCGAACTGGATCGCCGCCTGCCCGACCGCTCCGGATCCGGCGTGCACGAGCAGGGTGTCCTCGGGGCCGACTCCGAGCGAGCGCAGGCACTGGTAGGCCGTGCCGATCGGGATGCCGAGGCTCGCGCCCTCGTCTGCCGTCACCGCGTCGGGCAGCAGGGACAGGTGATCGACGGGCACCGCCAGGTGCGTGGCGTACGTGCCGACCGTGTCGCGGATGGCGACGCGGTCGCCCACCGCGAGCCCGGTCACTCCGTCGCCGAGCGATTCGATGACGCCGGCCCCGTCGAATCCGACGCGCCGGGGCTCGGTGATCGGCGGTCCGGGTCGCGCGCCGCGCCGCAGCTTGGCGTCGAGGGGATTCACGCCCGCCGCCTCGATCCGGACGACGACCTGTCCGGGTTCCGGGACGGGGACCGGGATCTCCACCAGCTGCAGGACGTCGGGGGTGCCGATTTCGGTGTAGACGATCGCGCGTGCCATGAACCCAGGCTAGCGGCCGGTCAGCACCTTCTGGATCCGCTGCGGCGAGACCGGCTGGGCGGTGCCGAGGCGCTGCGCGAACACGCTGATCCGGTACTCCTCGAGCAGCCAGCGGGTCTCGAGGAGTGCGGGCGGTGCGTCGGCCGGGAGCGGGATGGTGCCTCCGGCATCCTCGAACGCCTTCGCCATCCGCTCGTATTCGCTGAGTCGCGCGCGGTCCTTGCCCGGTTCGTTGGCGAGGGTGTTCAGGCGCTCGAGCATCCCGTCGAGGTACCGCGGCAGGTGGACGAGGCGCTCCGCGCCGGTGGCGGAGATGAAGCCGGGGTGGACGAGCCCGGCCAGCTGCGTGCGGATGTCGTTCAGGGGAGCGAGCAGCGCGAGCGAGTTCTGCGCCTTGATCCCGCGCTCGACCTCCCGCGCCTTGGCCAGGATCTTCGCGACGAGCGACACGCACGCGAACAGCCGATCGACGAGACCTGCGCTGACGGTGTCGCGCACGCGCGTGAAGCCGGGCTCGTCGCGGACGATCCCTCCGGGAGCCGCGTCATCGATCATCGCGCGGACGACGGCCGCTCTGGCATCCTCGATCAGCGCGGCGGCGTTCTGGTACGGGGATGCCGCGAGAGCGAGCTTCTCCTGGCTGGTCAAGTGCTCCTGGACGTACGACGCCGGTGACGGCACGTTCAGCAGCACCAGGCGGAGGATGCCGTCGCGCGTCGCCTTCTCGGCGGCCTCCGCGGTCGCCTCGACGCGCACGGAGACCGTCTTGCCGGCATCCACGATCGCGGGGTATCCGCGGACGACGCCGCCGGCGACGCGCGTGTCCAGCACCTGCGGCAGCTCTCCGAACGTCCAGGCGGTCAGCCCGTCCTGCGCGCTGAAGGCGGTGGCCCCGGTCGCCCGATGACCTGACGCGGTGTCCTGGCCGTCCCTGGCCTGGCGCAGCGCCGCCGCGACCGCGGTCTCCGGGCGGGCTTCCCGTCCGGCAGGCGGCCGAGCGATCGAGCGCGCGACGCTCTCCCTGGCGCGATCGGACAGCTCGTCCTGCAGGCGCGTGAGGTCGCGTGCGGATCCCGCGACCCGCCCGCGTTCGTCGACCGCGCGGAAGTTCATCCGGAGGTGCCCAGGGACACGCTCGTCGTCGAAGTCGGATGCCGAGACCGGCTGATTCGCGAGCGGCTGGATGAGTTTCGCCAGCGACTCCTTGAGCGATCGCGGCGGCAGGCCCGCATGGTGCTCCGGACCGTCGGCGGCGAGTTCGGCGCCGAATCTCTCCGCCCAGTCGGCGGCGGGGACCACGTGCCGTCGGATCGCCTTCGGCAGAGCGCGCAGCAGCGCCGTCACGAGCTCGGCGCGCAGACCTGGGACCTGCCAGTCGAAGCCGCGATCCTCGATCTGGGCCAGCAGCGCCAGCGGGACGACCACGCTGACGCCGTCGTCCGGCGCGCCGGGTTCGAACCGGTAGGCGAGACCCAGGACCTGATCGCCCTGCGCCCAGCGAGTGGGGAACTCGCTCTGATCCGCACGACTGTCGTCATCGATCAGATCGCTCTCGCGCATGACGAGCAGTTTCGGCGTCTTCTGAAGCGCTTCGCGCCACCACCGCTCGAAGGAGCGCACGTCGAAGACATCGGACGGGATGCGCTCGTCGTAGAAGCGGAAGACCGCCTCGTCTCCGGCGAGGATGTCCCGGCGGCGCTCGCGCTCCTCGAGCTTCTCGAGCCTCCGGCGCAGCTCGCCGTTGCTGCGCCAGAACGCGCTGACGCGCTTGTCGATCCGGTTCGGGTCCCATTCGCCCTCGACGAGGGCATGACGCACGAACAGCTCCCGGGCCGCCGCGCGGTCGATGCGCGCGAACTGCACGCGCCGGCGCGGGATGATCTCGACGCCGAACAGGATGACCTTCTCGAAGGCCACGGCGGCACCGGCGTCCTTCGACCAGTGCGGCTCCGAGACCTGCCGCTTGGCGAGATCGCCGGCCAGGGATTCGGCCCAGGCGGGATCGATCGCCGCGACCGTGCGCGCGAACGTGCGGGAGGTCTCCACGACCTCGGCCGCCATCACGGCACGCGGACTCTTCTTGCGCAGGGCGGACCCGGGGAAGATCGAGAAGCGGATGCCGCGCGCGCCGCGGTACTCGGTGACGCGCCGTTTCGCGTCCTTCGCCGGGGTCTTGCGCTGGCCCTTCGCCGCGGTGGTGCGTTCGTCCAGGATGCCGATCTGCGAGAGCAGCCCGGCCAGCAGCGCCCGGTGCACGGCGTCCGGATCGGCGGCCCCTCGGTCGTCCCGCGTGGACTCGCTTCGCTCGGTGTCCGAGGACGGCGGATCCGACCGGGGCGGGACGCGTTCCTCGTCGCGACCGCGTTTCGACTCGCTCCGCTCGCTCAACGAACGGGGGGAGGAGCGCTCGCTCAACGAACGGGGGGAGGAGCGCTCGCTCAACGAACGGGGGGAGGAGCGCTCGCTCAACGAACGGGGGGAGGAGCGCTCCCTCAACGAACGGGGGGAGGTGCGCTCGCTCAGCGAACGGGGGGAGGTGCGCTCGCTCGACGGGCGAGAGGAAGCCGGAACGAGCGTGCGCAGCTGGCGGTGCACGTCGAACCATTCCCGCACGCGCACATAGTTGAGGTGCTCGCTGCGGCACATCCGTCGGAACGCGCTCGATCCGAGCTCCCGCTGCTGCTCCCGCAGGTGGTTCCACAGGTTCAGGATCGCCAGGAAGTCGCTCGTCGGGTCGGCGAAGCGCGCGTGCATCCGGTCGGCCTCGTCGCGTATGCCCTGAGGGGCATCCTGCGAGGGACGCTCGCGGACGTCCTGGATCGACAGCCCCGCGACGATGGGGAGCACCTCCGCCACGACGCCGGTCCGGTGCGCCTCGATCAGCATCCGGGCGAACCGCGGATCGATCGGCATGCGCGAGATGTCCCGTCCGACCCGGGTGAGCTTCGGCGTCTCGCCCGCGAGCGACACCGCGCCGAGCTCGGTGAGCAGGTCGAAGGCGGCCTTGATGCCCCGCGAGTCCGGCGGCGTGAGGAAGGGGAAGGCGGTGATGTCGCCGAACCCGAGCGAGAGCATCTGCAGCACGACCGAGGCGAGCGAGGTGCGCAGGATCTCCGGTTCCGTGAACTCCGGACGCCGGTCAAAGTCCTCCTGCCCGTACAGCCGGATCGCGATGCCCTCGCTCGTTCGTCCCGCGCGCCCGGAGCGCTGATTCGCGGAGGCCTGCGAGATGGGTTCGATGGGCAGGCGCTGCACCTTCGAACGGCTGCTGTAGCGCGAGATGCGCGCTGTTCCCGCGTCGATGACGTACTTGATGCCGGGCACCGTGAGGCTGGTCTCGGCGACGTTGGTCGCGAGGATCACGCGGCGGCGCAGACCAGGGACGCGGCTGCGCTCGAACACGCGGTGCTGTTCGGCCCCGGACAGCCGGCCGTACAGGGGGAGGACCTCGGTGGGCGCGCGGTCCGCGGCGGTCGCGGCGCGCACGGCGTCCGCGGCGTCCCGGATCTCGGCCTCGCCCGGGAGGAACACGAGGACGTCGCCCGGCGCCTCGCGGTCGAGCTCGGCCAGGGCGCCGACGATCGCGGACACCTCGTCGGCCGGCTCCCGGTCCGTCTCGGCATCCGCGTTCTCGTCGATCAGCGGCCGGTACCGGATCTCGACCGGGAACGTCCGTCCGGAGACCTCGATGATCGGCGCGGGGGTGCCGTCCGCTGCGGCGAAGTGCCGGGCGAAGCTCTCCGGATCGATGGTCGCCGAGGTGATGATGACCTTGAGGTCGGGCCGCTCGGGGAGGATCCGGGTGAGATAGCCGAGCAGGAAGTCGACGTTGAGCGAGCGCTCGTGTGCCTCGTCGATGATGATCGTGTCGTAGCGGCGCAGCAGGCGATCGCGATGGATCTCGTTGAGCAGGATGCCGTCCGTCATCAGGGCGATCTGCGTGGCGTCCGAGACCTGATCCGTGAACCGCACCTTGTATCCGACGAGTCCGCCGAGCTCGACCTGCAGCTCCTCGGCGACCCGTTCGGCGATGGTCCGCGCGGCGAGGCGTCGCGGCTGCGTGTGCGCGATGTCGGTGCGCCCCAGCTCCAGGCAGATCTTGGGCAGCTGGGTCGTCTTCCCCGAACCTGTCGCGCCGGCGACGATGACGACCTGATGCTCGCGGATGGCGTCGGCGATCTCGCCCCTGGCCGCGCTGACGGGCAGCTCCGGGGGGTAGGAGATCACGGGGGAAGACATAGCCCTCCATCGTACGACGCCGCGAGGGACTCGTCCGCGCTTGTGTCTTGACTGACAAACGACTTTGCAGTACAAAGTCAACGGACGACGCCGTCCCTCCTCACTCAGAACGGAGCCTGACATGATCCACGGAACAGAACCGGATCCGGCTGACATGCTCGCGCTCGCGCGCGACCAGCAGCGCAGCGTGAACGGACGGATGGGGGTCTTCGTGCCGTACATCCTGCTGGCGTGGGCCGTCGCCTGGCTGGGCGGGTTCCTCGTGCTGTGGCTCGAGGCGGGCCCGGTGTCGATCCCGATGGCGGTCGCCGCACCGGTCTGCGTGGTCCTGTTCCTCGCCGCTGGCGCGGTGTCGGTGGTCCTGGGCATCCGCTCCAACCGGGGCGTGCGCACCGGGAAGGACGCCGCGTTCGTCGGGGCCGTGTACGGACAGGCCTGGTGGGTCGGCGGCATCGCGATCTTCGCGATCGCGCAGGGCATGGTCGCGAACGGTATGGAACCCGAGCTGCTCGGCATCCTCTATCCGTCGGCATACGTGTTCTTCGCGGGACTGATGTACTTCGTCGGTGGCGCGCTCTGGCGCGCCGTTCCGATGGTCGTCCTCGGCGCCTGGGCGATCCTCGTGAGCGCGGTCGCACCGTTCGCGGGCGCACCCGCGCACTTCCTCGTCTTCGCGATCGCGGGCGGCGGCGGGTTCCTCGCCGGAGCCGTCTGGACCTTCGTCTGGACCGAGCGCGCTCGGCGTCGCGTCGGCGGAGGTGATGCCTCATGACCGACCTCGACCCCGTCATCCACGCCACTGCGCGTCTGCGGATCACCGCGGCGCTGGCGACGCTCGCGGCCGACGAGAGCATCACGTTCCCTCGGTTGCAGGAGCTTCTCGACATGACGGCCGGCAACCTCTCGACGCACCTGCGCAAGCTCGAGGACGCCGGATACGTCGTCGTGGAGAAGGCGCATCGCGGACGCACCCCTGTCACCTACGTGTCACTGTCCGTGCACGGCCGGCGCGCGTTCGAGGACTACACGGCCGCGCTCCGCCAGGTGCTGGGCGGCTGATCGGGATCACAGATGATCCGTGCCGAACCGGTCGACCGGTTCTAGGCTTGGTTCATGACCATTCCCACGCTTTCCCTCAACGACGGCCACACGATCCCCCAGCTCGGCTACGGCGTCTTCAAGGTCGATCCGGCCGACACCGAGCGCGCGGTCTCCGAGGCGCTCGAGGTCGGCTATCGCCACATCGACACCGCCGCGATCTACGGCAACGAGGAAGGAGTCGGTGCGGCGATCGCGTCCAGCGGCATCCCGCGCGGCGAGCTCTTCGTGACGACGAAGCTGTGGAACGACCGCCACGACGGCGACGACCCGCATGCGGCGATCGCCGAGAGCCTTGAGAAGCTCGGTCTCGACCGGGTCGACCTGTATCTCGTGCACTGGCCGACTCCGGCGAAGGAGAACTACGTCCACGCGTGGGAGAAGCTGATCGAGATCCGCGAGAAGGGGCTCGCCACCAGCATCGGTGTCTCGAACTTCCTCGTGCCGCACCTGGAGCGCATCGTCGCGGCGACCCAGGTGGTCCCTGCCGTGGACCAGATCGAGCTGCACCCCGCTTATCAGCAGCGCGAGGTCACCGCATGGGCCGCCGACAAGGGGATCCGCATCGAGTCCTGGGGTCCGCTGGGGCAGGGCAAGTACGACCTGTTCGGGACGCCGGCTGTCGCGGAGGCCGCAGCCGCGCACGGCAAGTCCCCGGCGCAGGTGGTGCTCCGCTGGCACCTGCAGAAGGACTTCATCGTCTTCCCGAAGTCGGTGCACGCCGAGCGCCTGCGCGAGAACATCGACGTCTTCGACTTCACGCTCACCGACGCTGAGATCGCCGCGATCGACGCACTCGACCCGCAGGACGGGTCCGGGCGCGTGGGCACGCACCCCAACGAGTTCAACTGAGTCGTCGGCTCCTGGACGCCCCGTGTCGCTCCGTGCGACGCGGGGCGTCCTCGCGTTCGGCGCTCACGGGCTGATCCCGCACCCGTCCGGCGCCCCGCGGGCGTAGCGTGGGGACCATGACGAACCGGCTCGCCGCGACCCTGAGCCCGTACCTGCGCGCGCATGCGGACAATCCGGTGGACTGGCGGCCCTGGGGTGCGGAGGCGTTCGCCGAGGCGCGGCGGCGCGGCGTGCCGGTCCTGATCTCGATCGGGTACTCCACGTGCCACTGGTGCCATGTGATGGCGCGGGAGTCGTTCTCGGATCCGCAGACCGCGGAGATCATGAACCGCGATTTCGTCGCCGTCAAGGTCGATCGCGAGGAGCATCCGGACGTCGACGGCGCCTACATGGCCGCAGCCTCCGCGTTCACGCAGAACCTGGGTTGGCCGCTGACCGTGTTCACGACCCCGGACGGACGCGCCTTCTTCGCGGGCACCTACTGGCCGCCCGAGGCACGCGGCCCCCTGCCGGCATTCCGTGACGTGCTGGCCGCCGTGCGGGAGGCGTGGATGCTCCGTCACGCGCAGGTCTTCGAGACCGCGGATGCCGTCGCCCGCGCACTCGCCGAGGCATCCGAGTCCGCCCCCGTGGATCTGCCCTCGGTCGAGGACCTCGCCGCGGCGGCCAGGTCGATCGCGGCCCAGGAGGATCGTTCGTTCGGAGGGTTCGGCGGCGCGCCGAAGTTCCCCGTCGCGACGACGCTCGGCTTCCTGCAGTCCCGCCCGGTGCGCGCGCACGCACCGGATGCCGCGGCATCCGCTTCGCGTGCCCTGACCGCGATGTCGTCATCCGCTCTGCGGGATCTCGACGGCGGGTTCTTCCGCTACGCCACGCAGCGCGACTGGACCGTGCCCCACTACGAGCGGATGCTGACCGACAACGCCCAGCTGCTGGACGTCGCCGTGCGCGAGGGCGAGGTAGAGATCGCCCGGGGCATCGCGTCCTTCCTGCTCGACGTGCTGCGTCGTGAGGACGGCGGATTCGGGGCCGCGCAGGACTCGGAATCCTGGATCGACGGAGAACGCAGCGAGGGCGGGTTCTACCTCCGGCCTCTCGTGGACCGCGCCGGCCTCGAGCCGCCGGCGGTCGACGGCAAGGTCATCACCGGATGGAACGGGCTGGCCGTCGGAGCCCTCGCCAGGGCCGGCGTCGCGCTCGGCGATCCCGCCTGGGTGGATGCCGCCGCGCACGCCGCCGGGTTCGTGCTGGAGACGAACCGCGATGCGTCCGGACGTCTGGTGCGCACGTCGCTGGACGGGATGGCGTCACCCGCGGTCGCGACCGCATCCGATGTCGGCCTGTTCGCCGACGGGCTCTTCGCACTCGCTCTCGCGACCGGGACGGCGTCGTGGGCGGTCACGGCGCGCTCGCTGCTCGACGGGATCCTCGACGACGGGGCGGAGCGCGACCCGGTGCTGAGCGCGCAGGGGATCGCTCCGGCGCCGGATCAGACGGATGGCGATCTTCCGTCAGGGATCGCCGCGGTCGCCCGCGCCGCGCTCTCGGCGTGGCTGCTCGGCGCAGGGGAACGGTACCGGGAAGCGGCCGTCGAGCGGGTCCGGCGGCACGGCGAGGCCGCGCTGCGGCATCCGTTCGGGCACGGGAGTCTGCTCCTCGTCGCCGCCGGGCTCGCCGACCCGCCGAGGCAGGTGGTCGTCGTGACGGCGGATGCCCAGTCCCCGCTCGCATCGGCGGCCCGCGCCACGGACGCCGACGTCGTCGCCGTGGTCACGCAGGCCGAGGCGCAGGCGTTCGCGGATGCCGGATTCGAGCTCTTCGAGGGGAAGGCGCAGGCGGAGAACGTCGCGTACGACTGCCGATCCTTCGTCTGCCGCCTGCCGACGGAGGATCCTGTCGCTCTCGTCCCGCGACGCTGAGGACGGGCATCCGACGAGGGGTGCGATCGGGTCGAGGACGGCGGCGGAATCGATGTTCGGATGTCGGAGGCCCGGTGTTGAATCAGAGGCATGGACAGCATCGTCGCTCGGCTCCGGAGTCTCGAAGAGACGCTGGACGCCGCGGCGCGCGACGCGTTCTCGACGGATGAGATCCAGGGACTGCCCGATGCCGAGGTCGCCGAACTGCTGACGATCACGGGGCGCATCCAGCGTCGGGTCGAGGGGCTGCAGGTCGAGGCGGCGGATGTCATCCGCACCCGGTCCGAGGGGTGCCGCGACGAGAAGATGACCGCGGCGTACGGATGCTCGCGTCCGGTCGATCTGGTGCGGCTGCTGACCGGATCCGACACGCGAGCGGCGTCGCGGCTGGTGAAGGCATCACGCCTGGTGAACCGGATCCGCGGCATCAGCGACGGCGAGTTCCTGCCCCCGTCGTACCCGGCGATGCGCACAGCGCTCACGACCGGAGCGGTCGGAGTGAGCGGACTGCTGGCGGCGACGGGCCCGCTGGAGCATGCCGTCCGAAGAATCGCCGACGACGACCGGCTGGCGGCGGACGAGCAGCTCGCCGCTCTGGCGTGCGGGCTCGATCCGGACGAGCGGGACACGGACACCGTCCCCCGCCCCGCGGCGCTGCCCGAGGACCTGGAGACGTACGCGCGGGTGATCGTCGCCTACCTGGATCCGGACGGCGCGGAGCCCTCGGCGCAGGAAGCCGCTCGCTCGCGGTTCCTCTCGATCGGGAGGCTGCGCGACGGCTGTCACGCCCTGCGGGGAAGCGTCCTGCCCGAGGTGGCCGCGCAGCTGATGCTGCTGCTGGACAGCGTCCTCGGTCCTCGGGCCGACGTCCCGGGTGCGGCCGTCGGGGCGGACGGCGTGCGCTTCGAGCCGAGCGACGACGAGGACCTCTCGTTCGACCACGCCCCCGAAGACATCCTGTTCGTCGACGATCGCACGCGGGCGCAGAAGCTGCACGACGCCTTCGCGACGATCCTCGATGTCGCCGCCGCGGCTGACGCTCTCCCTCATGTCGGGGGAGCCGCGCCGACTCTGGTCGTCACGGCGACCGCGGAGGATCTGGCCCGGGGGAGCGGGTGGGGAACGGTCCTGAACACCGGAGCCCCGGTGCCGCTGTCCAGCGCGTTCCGCACCGGATGTGCGGGCGGGATCCAGCGGGTGCTGTTCGACGAGAGCGGACGCATCGCGTCCATCGGGACCAGCGCGCGTATCTTCAACGCGCTGCAACGGCGGGCGATCACGGTCCGCGACGGCGGGTGCATCATCCCTGGATGCACGGTGCCGGCGACATGGTGCGAGGTGCACCATGTGCGCGAGCATGCCGACGGCGGTCCGACGCATACGGACAACGGCGTGCTGCTGTGCTGGTGGCATCATCGCAGCCTGCACCTGACCGAATGGACGATCCGGATGAATCGCGGTGTCCCCGAGGTCCGCGGCCCCGCCTGGTGGGATCCGCATCAGCACTGGCACCGCGCCCGGTCGCCGCATCGCAGGCGCCATCCCGCCCGCGCACCCGCGTAGCATCGGGGGATGATCGAGGGCGCGAGCGAGACCGTGCTCGCCGGCGGCAACATGAACGCCGTCGTGCGCGCGGGTGCCGAGGTGCGGCGACCGGCCGGGGCATGGACGGCGAACGTGCACGCGCTTCTTCGTGCGCTCGAGCGGTCAGGGATCTCCGAGACGCCACGCGCCCTCGGCATAGCACCGGACGGCCGTGAGCGACTCTCGTACCTCCCGGGCGAAGCCGCGCACTATCCGCTGCCCGAGTGGTTGTGGGATGACGCGATCCTGATGGATTCGGCGCGCCTGCTGCGCCGCATCCACGACGCGAGCGCCGGACTTGCGCGCATCGGGACGGGATGGCGCAGCCCCGTCAGGGAACCCGTCGAGGTGGTCTGTCACAACGACTTCGCGCCCTACAACCTGATCTTCGACCGACACCGGCTCGTCGGCGTCATCGACTTCGACACCGCCTCCCCGGGGCCGCGGCTCTGGGATCTCGCGTATCTCGCCTACCGCCTGGTCCCGTACGTCGAGGATGCCGGTGCGCCCGTGCACGTCCTCGACGCAGAGGAGCGGCGCCGGGAACTGCTCCTGTCGGCGTACGGCTCGGACGCGAGCGCACAGGAGCTCTGGCTGATGATGGCGACGCGGTTGGATGCCCTGGCCGAGGACTCCCGCCGTCGCGCGCAGACGCGGCCCGAGTTGGACGGACACGCCGCGATGTACGAAAGGGACGCAGCGCGCCTGCGAGCGCGGGCGGAGCGGGGGTGAACCCGCTCACCCCTGGTTGCGCGGATGCCTCTTCGCCGTGCGCTCATTGCCGTGACGGTAGTTCCCGGTCGCCTTCGCCATGAGCAGTTGCAGGTCGGTCTCGTCCACCGCATCCAGGAAGGCAGTAGCCTTCGCGCCGCGCAGGACTCCGGCGCGTGCGCCGTGGTGCGTGATCACGACGTCCTGGCCGTGGACGACGTACGCGAAGCCGTTCGGAGCGGGAGTCATCCGACGAGGGTACCCGACCGTCTACACCCACCCCGGCAGCCAGTTGTGCACCAGCCAGAACGTGTAGGGCACGTTCATCCCCGTCCAGATCGGATAGAAGAACACCGAGATCAGAACCGCGAGCACGAGGAACACCATCACGGTCCGCTCGCCGGCCTGTCGGCGGTAGAGCGGGTCGCGTCGAGATCCGGCGAGATCCCGCAGCGCGAGGGCGAGCGCGAGCACCAGGAAGGGCATCATGGCGACCGTGTAGAACTGGAAGATGGGTCGTCCCGGCACCAGCAGCCAGGGCACGTACGTGACGGCGAGGCCGACCAGCGGCACGCCGTACTGCCAGGGCATCGGCTGACGTCGGACGAGCCCGCGGACGAAGCGGTACAGCAAGTACACGGCGGCCGCGACGCCGCCGTACCAGATCAGCGGGTTGGGAACGGCGCTGATGACGGCGATGCAGTGATCCGTGCCCCAGCAGGACTGGTCGGCGCTGTCCACCCACACCGCCGTCGGACGCAGCAGCAACGGCCACTGCCACGCCGGGCTCGCGTAGGCGTGCCCGCTCGTCAGACCGGTGTGGAACCCGTACATCGACTGGTGATAGTTCCACAGCGCCACGAGCGGATTCGCGTCGCTCTGCCGGTCGTACCCGGCGCTCGTGACCAGCCATCCCGTCCACGAGACGAGATATACGAGCAGAGCCGGCGGCACGAGCAGCAGGAACGTGATCGGACCCTGGCGCGCCGCGGCATCCATCGGCCAGTACAGGACTCCGGCGCGCCGCCGGGCGAGGGCGTCCGTCACCACCAGGTAGATCCCGAGGCCCGCCAGCGCGTACAGCCCCGACCACTTCACCGCCGTGGCCGCACCCAGCGCGAGGCCCGCCGCCACGATCCACGGCCGTCGCCACAGGACACGTCCCCAGAGCGGATCGGGGGCCGTGTCGTCCGGCCTCTCGAGAACGGGCATGGTGCGTCGCCGGTCGAGCAGGATGAACAGGAACCCGAGCACGATGAAGAAGGTCAGGATGCCGTCGAGCAGCGCGATCCTGCTCATCACGATGCTCAACCCGTCGATCGCGAGCAGCGACGAGGCGATCGCGGCGACCGGGAGAGAGCGGGTCAGGACGAGTGCCACCAGGTAGACGACGAGCACCGTCGCCGTGCCGAGGATCGCGGTCGTGAGCCGCCAGCCTCCGCTGGACCCTGGCCCGAACAGCCCCATGCCGATCGCGATGATCCACTTGCCGAGGGGTGGATGCACGATGAAGCTGCCGCGGGCGTCCAGAGCACCGGTGTCTCCCGTCCGAAGCTGCTCGTTGGCGCCGTCCCCCCAGGTGCCTTCGTAGCCGAGCGCCCACAGCGACCAGGCATCCTTGACGTAGTAGGTCTCGTCGAAGGCCAGTTCGTGCGGCCGGTCGAGATTCACCAGACGCAGCACCGCAGCGAGGGTGGTGATCAGCAGCGGCACGAACCATCGGAGGATGCCCGCCCACTCCGGGTCCGCCAGGAACCGCATCCGGAACCGCCCCCACAGGGTCGAGCGCTGGGCCGGAGGCGGCAGCAGGGGCACGGGCTCGGTCACGGCTCAAGCCTAGATCGTGCCGCCTAAGCTGAACGTGTGATCATCCTGGCCGCCACCCCGATCGGCAATCTCGGCGACGCGTCGCGGCGCCTGATCGAGGTGCTCGAGAACGCCGAGGTCGTCGCGGCCGAGGACACCAGGACCACACAGCGGCTGCTGCAGGCGCTGCACATCTCGAACCGCCCGCGGCTGATCGCCCTCCACGACCACAACGAGAAGCACAAGGCCTCCGAGCTCGTCGAACTCGCCGCCGCTCAGGACGTCGTCCTCGTCAGCGACGCCGGGATGCCCGCGGTCAGCGATCCCGGTTACGGCGTGGTCGCGGCGGCGGTCGAAGCCGGGGTGACGGTCACCGCCATCCCCGGGCCGAGCGCCGTGCTGATGGCGCTCGCGATCTCGGGCCTGCCGACCGACCGGTTCGCCTTCGAGGGCTTCCTGCCGCGCAAGCCGGGGGAGCGGCGTGCAGCCCTCGCCGCGCTCGCCGCAGAATCCCGCACTCTCGTCTTCTTCGAATCGCCGTCCCGGCTCGCCGCGACGCTGACCGACATGGGCGATGCCTTCGGCGACGTCCGCCGCATCGCGGTGTGCCGCGAGCTGACGAAGCTGTACGAGGAGGTGCGGCGAGGCACGGCATCCGAGCTCGCGGCCTGGGCGGAGCAGGGCGTCAAGGGCGAGATCGTGGTCGTCGTCGAGGGGGCGGCTCCCGTCGAGGTGTCCGCCGAGGACGCCGCCGCACAGGTCCAGTCGCTCGTGGCCTCCGGCATGCGGTTGAAGGATGCCTGCGCCGAAGTCGCCGCGGTCACAGGGCTCAGTTCGCGCGACCTGTATCAGCAGGCGCTCGCCGCGAAGAAGGCATGACGACGCGGATCTCGCAGGACGACGCGCATCTCGAAGACTCCTGCCGGATTCCTGCGAGATCGGTATTGATCTGCGGGGAACGGGCGCCGCGTGGCTGGACCGTAGGCTCCTCATCATGACCGACGCTTCGATCTCCGCCGCCTACGACTCCCGCGCGACGGACTATGTCGACGTCGCCGGTTCGATCGAGCAGATGGACGCCGCCGACCGTCGCCTCATCGCGGCCTGGCGGGACGCGACGCCCGGTGCGCTGCTCGACGCCGGATGCGGCCCGGGGCACTGGACGCGCTTCCTCCGGGACGGCGGCCGCGACGTCGTCGGGGTCGACCTGTCAGAGCGGTTCCTCGCGACGGCGCTGGCGCGGCATCCGGAACTGCGATTCGAACGGGCGTCGCTCCGGGCGCTTCCCTTCCGGGATGCCTCGTTCGGCGGCATCCTCGCCTGGTACTCGCTCATCCACACTCCGCCTGCGGAGCTTCCCGCGATCGTGGCCGAGCTCGCCCGCGTGCACGCACCCGGCGGCTCCCTCCTGATCGGGTACTTCGAGGGGACGCCGGGGGAGCCCTTTGCGCATGCCGTCACGACCGCGTACTTCTGGGACGCCGAATCGCTCGGCATCCTGCTGCGGGATGCCGGGTTCACCGTGACCGCGCATGAACGCCGCGAGCGCGTCGCCGGCGAACCGAGCACACGACCGCACGGCTCCGTCGTCGCGGTTCGCCATGGTATCGGAGAGATCGCGTAGGTCGGAGCGGAAGCAGCGGCCCGTCCGACGGGGGACTCCTCCTGCGCAGGCAACGGCGCCGGCCTGGGTGTGACGGCCGGCCGCCCGGCGTAACGCGCGCGGATTCGCACCTAGAATTGTGCGCATGCCCGCAGGCGATTCCTTCTACATCACCACGCCCATCTACTACCCGTCCGACGTGCCGCACATCGGCCACGGGTACACGTCGGTCGCGGTCGACACGCTCGCGCGCTGGCACCGCCAGGCGGGCGATGACACCTGGATGCTGACCGGTACGGACGAGCACGGTCAGAAGATGCTGCGGGCCGCGGCGGCCAACAACGTCACGCCCCAGGAGTGGGTGGACAAGCTCGTCACCGAGAGCTGGTTCCCGCTGCTGAAGACGCTGGACGTCGCCAACGACGACTTCATCCGCACCACGCAGGAGCGGCACGAGACCAACGTCCAGGTGTTCTTCCAGCGGCTGTACGACGCGGGCTACATCTACGCGGGCGAGTACGAGGCGCTGTACTGCGTGGGCTGCGAGGAGTTCAAGCCGGAGTCGGAGATCGTCGACGGCACCGGCCCGTTCGAGGGTCTGAAGGTCTGCGCGATCCACTCCAAGCCGCTGGAGCTGCTGCAGGAGAAGAACTACTTCTTCAAGCTCAGCGAGTTCCAGGACCGCCTGCTCGAGCTCTACAAGACCGAGCCCGACTTCGTGCGCCCGCACTCGGCGCGCAACGAGGTCGTCTCGTTCGTGAGCCAGGGGCTGAAGGACCTCTCGATCTCGCGCTCCACGTTCGACTGGGGCATTCCGCTGCCCTGGGACGAGTCGCACGTCATCTACGTGTGGGTGGACGCGCTGCTGAACTACGCCACCGCCGTCGGATACGGCTCGGACGAGGCGCAGTTCGAGCGCCGTTGGCCCGCCTACCACGTCGTGGGCAAGGACATCCTGCGCTTCCACGCCGTCATCTGGCCCGCGCTCCTGATGGCTGCAGGCCTCGACGTCCCCAAGGGCGTCTTCGCGCACGGCTGGCTGCTGGTCGGCGGCGAGAAGATGTCGAAGTCCAAGCTCACCGGCATCGCGCCGACCGAGATCACCGACGTGTTCGGCTCCGACGCGTACCGGTTCTACTTCCTGTCCGCGATCGCGTTCGGCCAGGACGGCTCGTTCAGCTGGGAGGACCTGTCCGCCCGCTACCAGGCCGAGCTCGCCAACGGGTTCGGGAACCTCGCCTCGCGCACGGTCGCGATGATCGAGCGCTACTTCGAGGGCATCGTGCCGCCTGCCGGCGAGTACACCGAGGCGGATCTGGAGATCCAGAAGATCGTCGCGGACGCCGCGACGGCAGCGGATGCCGCGATCGAGCAGTTCCGCATCGACGAGGCGATCGCGCGCATCTGGACCATCGTGGATGCCCTGAACGGCTACATCACCGAGAACGAGCCGTGGGCCCTCGCCCGTGAAGAGGATCAGCGCGGACGCCTCGGAACGGTGCTCTACACGTGTGCCGAGGGTCTTCGGGCCCTCTCCGTGCTGCTGTCGCCGGTGATGCCGCAGGCCACCGAGAAGCTGTGGATCGCGCTGGGCGCCGCCGAGAGCATCGGCCGCCTGCACGAGCAGCCGATCCGCGAGGCCGGCGCGTGGGGCATCCTGAAGCCGGGGACGAACGTGAACGGCCTCGCTCCGCTGTTCCCGCGGGTGGAGTCGCAGGCCTGACGTCGAGCGACGGGCACACCCTTCACCCGCTCGTTGAGCGACGAGCGAAGCGAGGAGTCGAAACGCATGACCGATCCCGAGACCTACGTCCGCGAACGCTCGACGAGCGGGCGCAAGGACCTGCGGTACCCGGAGGCCCCGGCCGCGCTGGCGGTGCCCGTGTACGACAACCACGCGCACCTCGAGATCCTGGACGGCGATGAGCCCCTGACCCTCGTCGAGCAGCTCGATCGTGCCGCGGCCGTCGGTATCGCCGGCGTCGTCCAGGCCTCGGGAGACATCGAGTCCTCCCGCTGGGCCGTGGCGGCGGCCGAGCAGGATCCGCGCGTGCTGGCCGCGGTCGCGATCCATCCCAACGACGCCCCGGTGTACGCCGGACAGGGGCGGCTCGACGAGGCGATCGCCGTCATCGACGAACTCGCCGCGCATCCCCGCACCCGCGCGATCGGCGAGACAGGGCTGGACTTCTTCCGCACCGAAGAGTCGGGCCGCCCCGCTCAGTTCGAGAGCTTCGAAGCGCACATCGCCCTGGCGAAGAAGCACGGCCTCGCGATGCAGATCCACGACAGGGATGCCCACGACGCGGTGCTCGAGACGCTGACCCGCGTCGGCGCTCCCGAGAGGACCGTGTTCCACTGCTTCTCCGGCGACGACGCCATGGCGCGCATCGCGGCGGAAGCCGGCTACCACCTGTCCTTCGCGGGCAACGTGACGTTCAAGAACGCGCAGAACCTGCGCGACGCGCTGAAGGTCACCCCTATCGAGCGGATCCTCGTCGAGACCGACGCGCCGTTCCTGACCCCCGTGCCGCTGCGCGGGCGGCCCAACGCCCCCTACCTCGTGCCGATCACGGTGCGGTTCATGGCCGCCGAGCTCGGCCTCGACGTCGACGAGCTGTCCGCGCAGCTCGCGGCCAACACCCTGGCCGTCTACGGCCCGTTCGAGGACTGATTCAGGCCACCGGGTCCGGCTCGGGGTCGCTCACCGGTTTCGCGCTGACGATGTGCGAGATCGGCTTCCAGACCAGCAGCAGCGTCAGGGCGGCCCCGACGAAGGCGAACCACCAGGGCGCTGTGAGTCCCCAGAACTGGGCGATCACGCCGCCGATGGCCTGCCCCAACACCATGCCTCCGAAGACGCCGACCATGTTGACCGAGGCGATCCGGCCCTGCAGGGCGGTCGGAACCAGCCGCTGGCGCACGGTCGTCGAGATCGTGCCCCACACGAACGCGTAGGCGCCGAACACGAACATGATGACCAGGGCGACCCAGCCCGAGGTCGTCAGGGCGAACGCGAGGTGCATGAGCACCTCCATCGAGAGCACGACGCGCATGAGCGTGGCGAACGAGACGTGCCGCTCCAGCCATCCGAAGCTCATCGTCGCGAGCAGCCCGCCCGCTGCCGACGCCGTCGTCAGGGCGCCGTACCCCACGGCGCCCATGTTCAGGTGCTCGGTGGCGTACAGCACGAGCACTCCCCACGGCGCCGCCCACGTGACGTTGAAGACGAGGATGATGAGCACGAGCGTGCGCACCGGGGGATTGCGCCACAGCCACCGCAGCCCCTGCGCGATGTCGGTGTGCACGGGCGCATGCTCTTCGCGCGGCGGCACGGGAGTCCGCGCCATCCGTGAGATCAGCACGACGGCGAGCGACACGCACAGCACCTCGATCAGGAACGGCCAGGCGCTCCCCGCCGCGAAGAGGAAGGCGCCGAGCGGCGGACCGGCGAACTGGTTCGCCACGAGGTAGCCGGCCTGTAGACGTGCGTTGCCGATGCCCAGGTCCGCGGGCTTCACGATCATGGGCAGGAGGGTGCTGCCCGCGGTGTCCACGAACACCTCGGCCGTGCCGTACAGGAACGCCACGGCGAGCACGATCCAGATGTTCGCGGTGCCGGTGACCAGGAACACGCACAGCGCCGCGAGCACCACGGCCCGGGCCGCATTCGCGAACATCACGAGACGTCTGCGGTCGAAGCGGTCGGCGATGGCGCCGGCATGCAGGCCGAACACGAGCCACGGGAGGAACTGCAGCACGGCTCCGGCGGCGACCAGGATCGGGGAGGAGGTCATGGAGGCGATCAGCAGCGGAGCGGCCGCCAGAGCGACCCCGTCGCCCACGTTGCTCGTCCAGGACGACGCCAGCAGCCAGCGGAAATCCCTGCCCATCCGGCGGGGAGCGATCAGGTCACCGAGCGAGGGCATCCGTTCAGAGTAGCGGGTAGGGAAGAATGGGGGAATGACCGTCACTCTGCTCGGCGCGGCCGAGATCCGCAGGCTCGCCGCAGACCTCGACGTCACCCCCACCAAGAAGCTCGGTCAGAACTTCGTCGTCGACGCCAACACGGTCCGCAAGATCGTCCAGGCCGGCGCTGTGCAGCCGGGGGAGAGCGTCGTCGAGGTCGGCCCGGGCCTCGGATCCCTGACGCTCGCGATCCTCGAGGCCGGCGCGCGCGTCACGGCGGTCGAGATCGACCACCGCCTGGCTGCTCGGCTGCCGCAGACCGCCGCGGACCACGGCGTTCCGGAGGGCCTCCTCACCGTGGTGGACTCCGACGCCCTGCGCGTGGCGGAGCTTCCGGGCGACCCGACGGTGCTCGTCGCCAACCTGCCGTACAACGTGTCGGTGCCGGTGCTGCTGCATTTCATGGAGACCTTCCCGAACCTGCGCCGCGGCGTCGTCATGGTGCAGGCGGAGGTCGGCGAGCGACTCGCAGCCCCGCCGGGGAGCAAGGCGTACGGCGCTCCGAGCGCGAAGGCGGCCTGGTACGGGCCGTGGCGACTCGCGGGGACCATCTCGCGGCAGGTGTTCTGGCCCGTGCCGAACGTCGACAGCGTGCTGGTCGCGTTCGAGCGCTCCGCCGAGGTCCGCGGAGGGGAGGACCTGCGCCGTGCGACGTTCGACGTCGTCGACGCCGCGTTCCAGCAACGTCGCAAGATGCTGCGGCAGGCGCTCGCCGGAGTGCTCGGGGGATCATCGGCCTCGGCATCCGCGGTGCTCGAACGCGCGGGCGTCGCCCCGACGGCGCGCGGGGAGCAGCTGACCATCGACGACTTCGTGCGGATCGCCGAGGCCCGGGCGGCTAGCCTGGAGTCGTGACCGAGAACCCCCGCTTCCGTCCCGACGTCCCCGAGCTGCACCGTCCGTACGCGGCGGATGCCGGTCGCTACGGCCGTTTCGCCTACCGTCAGGTCGGCACGTCCGGCCTTTACCTCCCGCCGATCTCGCTCGGCCTGTGGTGGAACTTCGGCGACAACATCCCTCTCGACAACCAGCGCGCCCTGCTGCGTCACGCGTTCGATCTGGGGATCACGCACTTCGACCTGGCGAACAACTACGGTCCGCCCTACGGCTCGGCGGAGAAGAACTTCGGCCGGATCCTCGCCGAAGATCTGCGTCCGTACCGCGACGAACTCATCATCTCGTCGAAGGCGGGCTGGGACATGTGGCCCGGTCCCTACGGCGACCTCGCCAGCCGCAAGTACATCCTGGCGAGCGCGGACCAGTCGCTGACCCGGATGGGCCTGGACTACGTCGACATCTTCTACTCGCACCGCGTCGATCCGGTGACTCCGATCGAGGAGACGATCGGCGCCCTCGACACCCTGGTCCGTCAGGGCAAGGCGCTGTACGTCGGCATCTCGTCCTACAGCGCGGAACGCACGGAGAAGGCCGTCGCGGTCGCGCGCGAACTCGGCACGCCGCTGGTCATCCATCAGCCGGCGTACTCGATCCTGAACCGCTGGGTCGAGGACGGTCTCACCGACACCCTGAGGGCCGAAGGTCTCGGGGCGATCGCCTTCACCCCGCTCGCGCAGGGCCTGCTCACCGACAAGTACCTCGCCGGGGGCACGGCGGACCGTGCGCAGAAGCGCCGTTCGCTGCCGGACAAGCCGCTCAGCGAGGAGGGGCTCGCGATCCTGCGGTCGCTCGATGAGATCGCGACCGAGCGCGGACAGAGTCTTGCGCAGATGGCGCTGCAATGGACGCTGCGCGATCCGGTGGTCGCATCCGCACTGATCGGAGCATCGCGCCCCGAGCAGCTCGACGAGAACGTCGCCGCGCTCGAGGGGGAGGATTTCACGGCGGATCAGCTCGCGCGCATCGATGCGCTGTCGCACGGCATCGACGTCGACCTGTGGGCGAAGTCCTCCGCACTCTGACACTCCCGCCGCGCCGAGAGAGGACCGAGACATGAGCCTGCTGCCCTTTCCGGATGCGGTGCACGTGCGCGCGCCGGGCAAGATCAACGTCTACCTCGGCGTCGGCGCCCGTCACGACGACGGCTATCATGCCCTCGCGACCGTCTTCCAGGCGGTCTCGCTCTACGAGGACGTCATCGCCCGACCGGCCGACGACTTCTCGATCGTCGTCAAGGGCGTGGCGGATCCGGCATCCGTCCCGCTCGACGACCGCAACCTCGCGATGCGGGCGGCCAAGCTGCTCGCCTCGGTGACGGGGTACGAGGGGGGAGCTGCGCTCGAGCTGCGCAAGAGCGTTCCCGTCGCCGGCGGGATGGGCGGCGGGTCGGCGGATGCCGCAGCCGCCCTCCTCGCCTGCGACACGCTGTGGGGGACGGGGCTTGCTCCGTCCCGGCTGAGCGCTCTCGCCGCCCGGCTCGGCGCGGACGTCCCGTTCGCGCTGCACGGCGGCACGGCCGTCGGCACCGGGCGCGGGGATCAGCTCAACCCCGCCCTCGCCCGCGGCCGGTTCGACTGGGTGCTGGTGATGAGCGACGAGGGGATGTCCACGCCCCTGATCTACCAGCGTCTCGACGAGCACCGGGCGCGGGGCGAGGCGCTCGCCGACGACCCCCCGATGTCGCTGGAGGTGCCCATCCCGGTCCTGCAGGCGCTGCGCGCCGGAGACCCGCACTCGCTCGCCGCGAGCATGCACAACGACCTCGAGGTCGCGTCCCTGGAGGAGAGGCCGGCGCTCGAGGAGGTCATCCGCGAAGGTCTGCACGCCGGAGCGCTCAGCGGAATCGTCTCCGGATCCGGGCCCACCATCGCCTTCCTGTGCGACACCCCGGAATCGGCGCGCTATGTGCAGGAGGAGCTCGAGGCGCAGGGGCGCGACGCCCTGCATGTGCACGGCCCGGTGTCGGGAGCGCGCATCCTGTCCGCCTGACGTTCACCGGGTCTTCTCGCACCTGTGATCGGGAGCCGGTCGCCGCTTCGTAACGTCGTCCTGACCGAACATCACGAGACGTCAGGAGTGATCATGGGACTGTTCAGCCGCAGGACGCAGCAGGAGCGTCAGCAGGAGGCCATGCAGATGGCCGACGACATCGCCCAGGGGCGCGGCCTCATGGGGAAGATGACCCAGGCCTTCATGGGGCGCGACTTCACCGAAGCCATGCAGAGCGCCACGACCTCGATGCACCAGGCCGAGTACGTCGCGCAGCTGCGCGCCACCGGCGTGCCCACCCGGGAGGCGACCGTCCTCGGGATGCAGGACACCGGGCAGACCATCAACGACAACCCGAACATCGTCCTGACCCTCGACGTGGAGGGGCAGCAGGTCGCGGTCGCGACGCTGGTGTCCCGCCTGGAGATCCCGAGGGTGGGTGAGAAGGTGCTCGTGCTGCGGGAGCCGCAGAACGGACACCTGCTGTATGCCGGGCTCGCGCCGCGCACCTGACGTCGCGGAGCGAACCCAGGGGCCGGGGTGCGGGGGAGCACTCCGGCCCCGTTTCTGTACGCCATCGACCGCTCCGGACGCCGGCGGGATGCGTCTGCTGTGCCATCCCGACATAATGGAAAGATCGATGTGACCGTGCACACGCGAAGGAGGCGATGCCATGGCGTCCTCCGGCGAGCGTGCACGGGTCCCCAGCATCCGCGATGTCGCGCGGCTGGCCGGCGTCTCGCATCAGACCGTCTCGCGCGTCCTCAACGATCACCCGAGCATCCGCCCGGAGACGAAGAAGCGGGTCCAGGACGCGATCGCGGTGCTGGACTACCGGCCGAATCTCGCGGCCAGGGCGCTCGTGACGAGCACGACGCGCACGCTGGGCATCCTGTCGGCGACGATCGGCGAGTTCGGTCCGACCTCGTCGATCGCCGGGATCGAGGATGCCGCGCGGGCCGAGGGGTACTCCGTCAACACGGTGAACCTGCCGGCGACCTCTCCTGAGGCGATCGGCGACGCGATCCGCCAGCTCGGGCGGGAGCAGGTGAGCGGCATCGTCGCGCTGGCCCCGCAGGTGCGCGTGTTCAACGTGCTGCGCGGCATGGCCGTGGGTGTGCCGCTGGTGAGCCTGCAGACCGCATCGGGGTCCGACGGGTTCACCCACTCCGCCGACCAGGTGGCCGGCGCGCGTTCGATCACCGAGCATCTCATCGGGCTCGGCCACTCCGACATCCTTCATCTGGCGGGTCCCCAGGACTGGATCGAGGCCGAGTCCCGTATGCGCGGCTACCTGGACGCCCTGCGCGAGGCGGACCTCCCGACCTTCCCGCCCATCCGCGGCGACTGGACGGCGGACTTCGGATACTTCGCCGGCACCGAGCTCGCCCGCCGGCGGGGCTTCACCGCCGTGTTCGCGGCGAACGACCTCATGGCGATCGGACTCATGCACGGCTTCCGGGATGCCGGGCTGGACGTGCCGCGGGACGTCAGCGTCGTGGGCTTCGACGACATCCCGGTCGCCGCGCACGTGTGGCCGCCGCTGACCACCGTTCATCAGGACTTCCCCGAGCTGGGGCGCAGGGCCGTGGCCATCCTTCTCGCGGAGATCCGCGGAGAGCGGGCACCGGAGTTCGGTCCCGCGGACCCGCTCCTGCGCGTGCGCTCGTCGAGCGCGCCGCGGTAGGCGTTCCGCCGGTCTCGCCGAAATCACCGGCCCACTTGACAGCGGGTCGACGGAAGCGCAATATTGACTCTCATGTGAACGGTCACATCGGGAGTGGCCGTCAAGTTTCGAGGAAGATCCGTGAGCAGCACAGCAACGTTGCCTGTCGTGTCGGGGCCGATCCTGGAGATGCGCGGCATCACCAAGGAGTTCCCTGGCGTCAAGGCGCTGTCCGATGTCTCGATCACCGTCCGAGCCGGCGAGATCCACGCGATCTGCGGCGAGAACGGGGCGGGCAAGTCCACCCTGATGAAGGTCCTCTCCGGCGTGTACCCCTACGGGTCGTACGACGGCGACATCCTCCTCTACGGCCAGGAGCAGCGCTTCAAGGACATCGCCGCCAGTGAGCAGGCCGGTATCGCGATCATCCATCAGGAGCTGGCTCTCATCCCGGAGCTGTCGATCACCGAGAACATCTTCCTCGGCAACGAGATCGCCCGGGGCGGTCGCATCGACTGGCAGGCGGCGAAGACCCGAGCCACCGAGCTGCTCGCTCGGGTGGGGCTCGAGGAGGACCCCGATCTCGCCATCAAGCACCTCGGCGTCGGCAAGCAGCAGCTCGTCGAGATCGCCAAGGCGCTCAACAAGGACGTCAAGCTCCTCATCCTGGACGAGCCCACCGCGGCCCTCAACGAGAACGACTCGCAGCACCTGCTCGGGCTCATCCTCGGCCTCAAGGCCAAGGGCATCGCGTCGATCATGATCAGCCACAAGCTCAACGAGATCGAGCAGATCGCCGACGAGATCACGATCATCCGCGACGGGCGCACCGTCGAGACGCTCGACATCACGCAGGGCGAGATCAACGAGGACCGCATCATCCGCGGCATGGTGGGCCGGTCGCTCGAGAGCCGGTACCCGGATCGCACGCCGGAGATCGGCGAGGTGATGTTCGAGGTGAAGGACTGGTGGGTCCAGCATCCGACCGTCTCCGAGCGCATGGTCGTGAAGGGCTCCAGCCTGAACGTCCGTCGCGGAGAGGTGGTCGGGATCGCCGGGCTCATGGGCGCAGGGCGCACCGAGTTCGCCATGAGCATCTTCGGGCGCTCCTACGGCACGTACCTCGGCGGCCGCCTGTTCAAGGACGGGGCGGAGATCGAACTCCCCGACGTCGCCACGGCGATCCGCCACGGCCTGGCGTACGTCAGCGAGGACCGCAAGGTGCTCGGACTCAACCTCCTCGACACGATCAAGCGCTCGATCGTCTCGGCGAAGCTGTCGAAGATCGCCAAGCGCGGTGTCGTCGACGACCGCCAGGAGTACGCGGTCGCCGAGCAGTACCGCAAGGCGCTGCGGATCAAGACGCCGAACGTCGAGGAGGGCGTCGCGAAGCTCTCGGGCGGCAACCAGCAGAAGGTCGTCCTGGCGAAGTGGATGTTCACCGATCCCGACCTGCTCATCCTCGACGAGCCCACCCGCGGCATCGACGTCGGAGCCAAGTACGAGATCTATTCGATCATCAACGAGCTCGCGGCGGCGGGCAAGGGCGTCATCGTCATCTCCAGCGAACTGCCCGAGCTGATGGGCATCTCCGACCGCATCTACACCATCTTCGAGGGACGCGTCACGGACTGCATCCCCAGCGAACAGGCGACCCCGGAGGCGCTCATGCGCAGCATGACCTCCACGAACCAGAAGGCGAACGCATGACGACGACCACCCCGGCACCGAAGCAGGGCTTCCACTTCGGCGACATCAGGAAGATGTTCGGCGGCAACACGTCATCTCTCCGCCAGTTCGGCATCCTCGGCAGCCTGATCGTCATCGTCCTGCTCTTCGAGTTGCTGACGCTGCTGCACAACGGCCCCGGCGGGGCGACGCTGACGCCGGGCAACCTGATCAACGTCGTCAACCAGTACTCCTTCATCCTGATCCTCGCCATCGGCATGGTGATGGTGATCATCATGGGTCACATCGACCTGTCCGTCGGGTCGGTCGCGGCCTTCGTCGGCATCATCGTGGCGAAGTCGATGGCGGAGTGGAACCTGCCCTGGCCTCTGGCGATCCTCCTCGGACTGGGTGTGGGTGCGCTCGTGGGCGCCTGGCAGGGATTCTGGGTCGCGTACGTCGGCGTTCCGGCGTTCATCGTGACGCTGGCCGGCATGCTGTTCTTCCGCGGCGCTCAGCAGTTCATCGGCGACGCGCAGACCATTCCCGTCCCGAAGGGATTCCAGGTCATCGGGACCGGGTATCTGCCCGAGCTCGCGATCCCGCTGAACTTCAACGTGCTCACGATGCTCCTCGCCCTCGTCGCGGTCGCCTGGCTCATCTTCTGGGAGATCCGCACCCGACGCGTCCAGCGCCGGATGGGGTCGGAGATGGCGCCGGCGTGGGTGAGCGTCACCAAGGTCGTGCTGCTGTCGATCGTCGTCCTCGCGGCGGGATGGATGTTCGCCACGGGGCGTCCGGGGACCAGCTTCCCCGTCCCCGGCCTCATCCTGCTGGCGCTCGTGATCATCTACTCGTTCCTCACGCGCAACACGATCTTCGGCCGCCACATCTACGCCGTCGGCGGCAACCGGCAGGCCGCGCGCCTCTCGGGAGTGAAGGACCGCTGGGTCGACTTCTTCGTCATGATGAACATGTCGATGCTCGCGGCCCTGGCCGGCATGATCTTCGTCGCCCGCTCCCAGGCCTCGGGTCCGAACGACGGCACCGGCTGGGAGCTGGACGCGATCGCCAGCGTCTTCATCGGCGGCGCGGCCGTCGCCGGCGGCATCGGCACAGTCATCGGCTCGATCATCGGTGGCCTCGTGATGGCGTTCCTCAACAACGGCCTGGCGCTGCTCGGTCAGGGCGCCGACGTCGTGGCGATGATCAAGGGCCTCGTGCTGCTGTTCGCTGTCGGCATCGACGTGTGGAACAAGCAGCAGGGGCGGCCGTCGCTCATCGGACTGCTGACCCGCCGGCGCCACCAGAAGGACGCCCCGAACCTCACCGACTATCCGACCTCCGCCGCGGGCACCGCGAGCGGGAAGAAGGAGACTCCGTCGTCCTGACGGCAGTGTCCGCACCATCAGAGAAAGAGATCGCATGAAGAGAATGGCAGTGACGGCGACAGCGTTGGTCGCCGCAGCAGCGCTCGCCCTCACCGGCTGCTCCTCCCAGCGAGGCGGCGGGTCCGAGGAGGGCTCGGGCTCCGGCGAGAACGCCGGATTCGAGGCCGGCTCCACGATCGGCGTCGCCCTGCCGGACAAGACCAGTGAGAACTGGGTCCTGGCAGGACAGCTGTTCGAGGACGGACTCGCCGAGGCCGGCTTCAAGGCGGACGTTCAGTACGCCCCGGCCAGCAACACCGTCGCCGAGCAGCAGAACCAGATCCAGGCGATGGTGACGAACGGCGCCAAGGTCATCATCATCGGCGCCAAGGACGGCAAGCAGCTGGCCACGCAGGTGCAGGCGGCCAAGGACGCCGGCGCCTACGTGATCGCCTACGACCGTCTCATCGAGAACACCGAGGCCGTCGACTACTACGTCGCCTTCGACAACTTCAAGGTCGGCGAGCTGCAGGGCAACGCGCTGCTGCAGGGTCTCGAGGAGCGCGCCGGTCACGAGGCGCCGTACAACATCGAGCTGTTCTCCGGATCTCCGGACGACGCCAACTCGAAGGTCTTCTTCGACGGCGCGATGAGCGTGCTGCAGCCGAAGATCGACGACGGCACGCTGAACGTCGTGTCGGGTCAGACCGAGATCGCCCAGACGGCGACCGAGGGCTGGCTGGCCGAGAACGCGCAGAACCGGATGGACACGATCCTCACCGGCTCGTACAGCGGCGACACGGTGCTCGACGGCGTGCTGTCCCCGAACGACACGCTCGCGCGCGCCATCATCACCTCGGTCCAGCAGGCCGGGAAGCCCGTGCCGGTCGTGACCGGTCAGGACTCCGAGGTGGAGTCGGTGAAGTCGATCATGGAGGGCATCCAGTACTCCACGATCAACAAGGACACCACGCTGCTCGTGGAGCAGGCCATCAAGATGGTCGGCCAGCTCCAGGCGGGCGAGGAGGTCGACGTCAACGACACCGAGTCGTACGACAACGGCGTCAAGGTCGTCCCGTCCTACCTGCTGGAGCCGCTGATCGTCACGAAGGAGAACGCGGCCGAGGCGTACGCCAACGTCCCGAGCCTCCTCGAGATCGTCGAGTCCTACCAGTAAGTCACGACGTGCAGCCAGAGCCGCCCGGGTTCCGACCCGGGCGGCTCTCGCGTTCTCCCGCGACTACCCTGGAGAGGACATGGCACATCTTCTCGGGGCCGAGGGCCTCCACCTGGAATACCCGACCAAGGTCGTCTTCGACTCCGTCACCCTCGGCATCGAGGAGGGGGACCGGATCGGCATCGTCGGCCGCAACGGCGACGGCAAGTCGTCGCTTCTGGCGATGCTCGCCGGCCGGAAGGAGCCGGATGCCGGGCGGGTCACGATGCGCGCCGGAACCCGGGTCGGAGTCCTCGATCAGGCGGACACGCTCGACGACGGTCACACGATCGGGCAGGCGGTCGTCGGCGACACCCCCGAGCACGAGTGGGCGGGTGATCCGCGGGTCCGCGACGTGATCCACGGTCTGCTCGGGGATCTCGACTGGGACGCGCCCGTCGACGCCCTCAGCGGCGGCCAGCGCCGTCGCGTCGCGCTCGCCGCGCTGCTGACCCGGGACTGGGACATCATCGCCCTGGATGAGCCGACCAACCAGTTGGAAGCACTGCGTGCAATGCGCGGCAGAACATGCCAAGACCGAAGCCCTGATGAGCTCTGCAGGGCGCACCCACGATCAGTCCTTAAAGGACCTTCTCAAACCTGTCGAGCCAAAGCACGAGGTGCTCGTTAAGGCGAGTCACGGACTCGATTACTCGTTTGATCGTGGTCTCGAGGTCACCGTAGGTGGAGCGGAACGCTTCCTGGCGGGGATCCGTCTCGAAGTGCGCAATGAGATTGCGCGTCTCAGCCAACTTCGCGACAGCCTGCCTGTGAGCCGGAGACTCCCAAACGGGCTCGGAACCTGCTGATAGGCACAAACCTTCCCAAAGCGCCTCGAAATGGTGGGCATTCACTGTTCTGCCATCAGAGATCCCGAGTTGCCGCAGTTGGCCGAACTCGAGCGGCTCTTCATCGATGTAGAAGTTGTTCGCCGCCCGCACCACCTCCGATCGCCTCGTCATGCGAAGAACACGGTCGGTGCTGATTGACTCCCACGCCTCCGGCATCAGCATCGCCATGGCGGTGGGCCGTAGATGCCGTCTCTTTACCTCTAGTCTCCGCAGGTCGTCAGGGAGATCAGTGTCGATCCGGCGGAATAAGTCCTCCAGCGCACCCGCCGCGAAGACGAAGGTGAAGGCTCGTTCAGCGCGAGACTGTGCGTCCTGCGCGATCCGTTGAGCCTGTTTGGCCTTTCGCCACTGGACGTCACGGGTCTGTAAATTACGGCGTTGCCATTCGAGCCGTTCTAGGCAGTCCTCGAACGGCTGCTCAATCTGCCACTTTGCCACATCGGTTACTTCGACGGAGCCGCGCCTGTCAGGAGCTGCACCGATCGATCGATGCGGGTCGCGAGGGCCTTCGGCGTGTTTGTGCCCTTCGTCGAGCTGTTGACCAAAACGCGATCCTCAAGCCAACCAGGACGCGGACTGAACGAGGTTGTTCCGCTTCGGATTAGCCTCCCCGCTGCGACCATGACGGCCTCGAATTGGTTCTGCGGAGTCCAACCCACACCTGGTCGCTTAATGGGTCCGCCGACCACCCGCATCAGCTCGTCGCTCACACTTGTGAAGAGCGCTACGTCATCGGCAACGTCTGTGTCGTCTTTTCGACTGTCCATGTAGTCGTTGAGAAAGTCGGTGACCGCGCCCGTGAATTTCTCTTGCCAATCCAGGTAGGCGAAGAACTTTAGCGCAAGCTCTCCGTAGGTTCCGTTGTCCTTGTCAGACCGCTTCAGTTTGATCAAGCTACGAAAGCTCGGATATTCTGACAACTCCTCGAGTGCCGCGTTAAACGGCCCGCGATAAAGGACTCCTCGAACTTCCTGCGGGGTCAAAGCTATTGCTCCGGCATTCAGTCGTCGAAAGAGCTCAAACCTCACCTCATGGACGGATTGGTCGTTCAGGACTTGCACCCGGACGTAACGCTTCTCGAGGAGGAACTTGATTTGTCGAGGCAGTGCTTCGAAGCTTACGCCCTCAAAGCTCTGTAACTGGGGTAGGTCCCGGAGGATCAGCGGGCCGTCCATGCCCAGCTTCTTTCGCGTCTTCTCAGTGCCCATGAAGCGCGCAATGGTGCTTACTCGCTGGAGACCGTCTACCACGTCCCACGAGCCATTTGCGTTTGTTGCAACGAAAACGGCAGGTATCGGGAGTCCCATCAGGAGCGATTCGATCAACTCGCACTGAGTCTTCTCAGTCCACCTAAACTTGCGCTGGTACTCTGGCCGCGCTTGAAGCTCGTCCTCATCCACCATTCGAACGAGCTCACGCAAGCTCAGGTCGAAGAAGTCAGTGTCGACACGCTGACGGCGCTCTTGCAGCGCAGCCTGAAGCTCGAGGTCGCTGGGGAGTTCTTCCGAAGTAGTTTTCACGCTCCCAAGGTAGCGGTCGAACCGCGACATGCGGTGGTTCGACAGCCCCGAAACTCTCTGGCGATCCCAATGTTGGCTACGCGCGGGAGTCGGTATCCACCTGCGTACCCTTGAAGCGATGGC
>NZ_JAHZUT010000016.1:0-51256 GCF_022788845.1 Microbacterium sp. CIAB417
ACCGTAGGCCTCGAGGGCCCACACCTCCATCTCACCGAAGCGCTGACCGCCGAACTGCGCCTTACCACCGAGCGGCTGCTGGGTGATCATCGAGTACGGGCCGGTCGAACGCGCGTGGATCTTGTCGTCCACGAGGTGGTGCAGCTTCAGGATGTACATGTAGCCCACCGAGATCGGCATCGGGAACGGCTCTCCCGACCGGCCGTCGAACAGCTGGGTCTTGCCCGAGCGGTCGATCAGACGGATGCCGTCGCGCGTCGGCAGCGTGGAGTCGAGAAGACCGGCGATCTCCTGCTCCTCGGCACCGTCGAACACCGGGGTCGCGACCTTGGTGCCGGGCGCGGCCTCGAGGGCCTCCTTCGGCAGGTGCGCGGCCCACTCGGGGGTGCCCTCGACCTTCCAGCCCTGCTTGGCGATCCACCCGAGGTGGGTCTCCAGCACCTGGCCGAAGTTCATTCGACCCGGGATGCCGAGCGGGTTCAGGACGATGTCGACCGGCGTGCCGTCGGCGAGGAAGGGCATGTCCTCGATCGGGAGGATCTTGGCGATGACACCCTTGTTCCCGTGGCGGCCGGCGAGCTTGTCGCCCTCGGTGATCTTGCGCTTCTGGGCGATGTAGACCACGACGCGGCGGTTGACGCCGGAGCCGAGCTCGTCGTCTCCGTCCTCGGCGTTGAACTCCTTGACGGCGATGATCGTGCCCTGCTCGCCGTGCGGCACCTTCAGCGACGTGTCGCGGACCTCGCGACTCTTCTCGTTGAAGATCGCGCGGAGCAGGCGCTCCTCGGCGCTCAGCTCGGTCTCGCCCTTCGGCGTGACCTTGCCGACCAGGATGTCGCCGGGGCGGACCTCGGCGCCGATGCGGATGATGCCGCGCTCGTCCAGGTCTTTCAGCAGCTCCGGGCTGACGTTGGGGAGGTCACGCGTGATCTCCTCCTTGCCGAGCTTGGTGTCGCGGGCGTCGACCTCGTACTCCTCGATGTGGATCGACGAGAGGGTGTCGTCCTTCACCAGGTCCTGGCTCAGGATGATGGCGTCCTCGAAGTTGTAGCCCTCCCATGTCATGAACGCGACGAGGAGGTTCTTCCCGAGCGCCAGCTCGCCGTTCTCGGTCGCAGGACCGTCGGCGATGACCTCGCCCTTCTCCACGCGCTCACCGGCCGAGACGACGACCTTCTGGTTGTAGGAGGTGCCCTGGTTGGAGCGGTCGAACTTGCGCAGGTAGTACTCCTGCGTCCCGCCCTCGTCGAGCATGACGACGACACGGTCAGCCGAGACCTCGGTCACGACGCCGGGCTTGTCGGCGGTGATGACGTCACCGGCGTCGATCGCGGCGTAGCCCTCCATACCGGTTCCGACCAGCGGGGAGTCGCTGCGCAGCAGCGGCACGGCCTGACGCTGCATGTTGGCGCCCATGAGCGCGCGCTGCGCGTCGTCGTGCTCGAGGAACGGCACGAGCGAGGTCGCCACCGACACCATCTGGCGCGGCGAGACGTCCATGTAGCCGATCTCCTCGGGGTGGAACAGGTCCACCTCGCCGTCGCGGCCGCGGCGGGCGAGGACCCGCTCGTCGGCGAAGTGTCCGTCCTTCTTCAGGACGGCGTTCGCCTGGGCGACGACGTGCTCAGCCTCTTCGGACGCCGTGAGGTAGACGATCTCCTCGGTCACCCGGCCGCCCTCGACCTTGCGGTAGGGGGTCTCGATGAAGCCGAACGAGTTGATGCGCGCGAAGGTCGCGAGCGAGCCGATCAGACCGATGTTCGGGCCTTCAGGCGTCTCGATGGGGCACATGCGGCCGTAGTGCGACGGGTGCACGTCGCGGACCTCGACGCCGGCGCGGTCGCGCGAGAGACCGCCGGGGCCGAGGGCCGACAGGCGGCGCTTGTGGGTCAGACCCGCGAGCGGGTTGTTCTGGTCCATGAACTGCGACAGCTGGGAGGTTCCGAAGAACTCCTTGATCGCCGCCACGACCGGACGCACGTTGATCAGGGTCTGCGGCGTGATGGCCTCGATGTCCTGCGTGGTCATGCGCTCGCGGACGACGCGCTCCATGCGGGACAGACCCGTGCGGACCTGGTTCTGGATCAGCTCGCCGACCGCACGGATGCGACGGTTGCCGAAGTTGTCGATGTCGTCGACCGCGAGACGGATCTCGGCCTTCTTGCCGCCGCGGATGCCCTCGAACGTCTCGTCGCCGCGGTGCAGGCGGACGAGGTACTTGATGGTCGCGACGATGTCGTCGACGGTCAGGACCGACTCGTTCAGCGCGGCGTCCAGACCGAGCTTCTGGTTGATCTTGTAGCGGCCGACCTTGGCGAGGTCGTAGCGCTTGGCGTTGAAGTAGAAGTTGTCCAGCAGCGCGCGGGCGGCCTCGGCGGCGACCTGCTCGCCCGGACGGAGCTTGCGGTAGATGTCGCGCAGCGCGTCTTCCTTGGTGAGGATGGTGTCCTTCGCCAGGGTCTCCTCGATGGATGGGAAGCCGGCGAACTCGGCGAGGATGTCCTCACTGGACAGGCCGAGCGCCTTCAGGAACACGGTGACGGACTGCTTGCGCTTGCGGTCGATGCGCACGCCGACCTGGTCGCGCTTGTCGATCTCGAACTCGAGCCAGGCACCACGGCTCGGGATGACGCGAGCGGAGACGATGTCCTTGTCGCTGGTCTTGTCGGGCGTCTTGTCGAAGTAGACGCCGGGCGAGCGGACGAGCTGCGAAACGACGACGCGCTCGGTGCCGTTGATGATGAACGTGCCCTTGCCGGTCTGCAGCGGGAAGTCGCCCATGAAGACCGTCTGGGTCTTGATCTCACCGGTCTGGTGGTTCATGAACTCGGCCTCGACGTACAGCGGGGCGGCGTAGGTCTTGCCGCGCTCCTTGCACTCGTCGATGGAGTACTTCTCGGGCTCGAGGTACGGGTTCGTGAAGCTCAGCTGCATCGTCTCGCTGAGGTCCTCGATGGGCGAGATCTCCTCGAAGATCTCCTCGAGGCCGGAGACCTCGTTGACGTCCTTGCGTCCGGCCTCGCGGGCCTCGGCGACGCGCGCCTTCCAGGCCTCATTGCCGACGAGCCAGTCGAACGACTCGGTCTGCAGCGCGAGAAGGTCGGGGACCGTCAGCGTGTCGGAGATCTTGGCGAACGAGAGACGGGATGCTCCGCGTCCGTTCTTGGTGGTGGTGGATGTGGATGCGTTGCGAGCAGCAGCCAAGGGAATAACCTCCGTGAGCCCCGCAGGGCTTCTCGATTCCTTTGTCGTCAGGTGGAGTGCGCTCGAAAGAGCTCAACATCTGCCGACCACCATATGAGGGCAGGGAGATACGAACGCAAAGATCAACTATACGTCCGATTTCGCGACATGTCCAGTCAGATCCTTGACCAATTTCGGATGCTGCGGTAAAAGCCCGGTCCGGCTCACGAGGCGATGCCCAGCTCGTTGCCCGGGATCGAGCTCAGCAGGCGCCGGGTGTACGGATCGCGGGGGTTCGTGAAGATCTCCTCCGAGTCCGCAGCCTCCACGAGCGCACCGTCCTTCATCACGCACACGTAGTCGCTGATGAGTCGCACGACCGCCAGATCGTGCGAGATGAACAGGTAGCTCAGCCCGTATTCGCGCTGCAGGTCGCCGAGCAGCGTGAGGATCTGGTCCTGCACGAGGACGTCGAGCGCCGACACCGGTTCGTCGCACACCACGAGGTCCGGCGACAGCGCGAGCGCCCTGGCGATCGCGACGCGCTGCCGCTGGCCGCCGGAGAGCTCGGACGGATACCGGCGCAGCATGGACTGCGGCAGCGCCACGTCGTCGAGGAGCTTGCGCACGCGCGTGCGGCGCTCGCCCCTGCTCCCGCGCTTGTAGAACTCCAGCGGCTCGCCGATCAGCCGCTCGATCGTGAACATCGGGTTGAGGCTGGAGTACGGGTCCTGGAAGATCGGCTGGACCCGCTGGCGGAACTCGCGCGTCTCGGCACGGCTCAGGGTCGCGATGTCCTTGCCCTCGAACCGGATCGAGCCGCTCGTCGGCTCGATGACCTTCAGCAGCATCCGGGCGGTCGTGGTCTTGCCGGATCCGGACTCCCCCACGATCGCGACCGTCTCGCCGCGCGGGATCGCGAGGGAGACGTCCTTCACCGCCACGAAGTCCTCCGCGCGTCCCCGCACGGGGTACACCTTGGTCAGGTTCTCGATCTCGACGATGTGGTCGGATGCCGGAGCTGCCGCCGCGCGGTCGGAACCGCGTTTCGACTCGCCTTCGGCTCGCTCAACGAGCGAAGGAGGGACGGCTCGCTCAACGAGCGAAGGGGGGACGGCCCGCTCACCAGATGAAGAGGGAACGACCCGCTCACCAGGCGAAGGGGGGACGGCCCGGGACGCCTGCGGGATCAGCCGGGCCGCCGCGACCGACGGCGCCGCCTTCACGAGGGACTGCGTGTAGGGATGCTGCGGGTCGGCGAGGATCCGCTTCGCCGGCCCCTGCTCGACGACCTTGCCGCGGTGCATCACGATGACCCGCTCGGCGCGTTCGGCGGCCAGCCCGAGGTCGTGCGTGATGAGCAGCACGGCGGTGCCGAGCTCACGCGTCATCTCGCCGATCTGGTCGAGGATGGTCTGCTGCACCGTGACGTCGAGCGCGCTCGTCGGCTCGTCGGCGATGAGCAGGCGAGGCTTGCAGGCGAGGCCGATCGCGATCAGGGCGCGCTGGCGCATGCCGCCGGAGAACTCGTGCGGATACTGCTTCGCGCGGCTCTCGGGGTCGGGGAGCCCTGCTGCGGCGAGCGCCTCGACGACCTTGGCCGAGACGTTCTGCCTGTTCGCGAGACCATGCGCGAGCAGCGTCTCGGCGACCTGGGTCCCGATCTTCGCGACCGGGTTGAGATTGGACATCGGATCCTGCGGGACGAGTCCGATGTCCCGTCCGCGGATGGTGCGCAGCTCGCTCTCCGGCGCATGCGCGATCTCGCGCCCGTCGAGGAGGATGCTCCCGGCGGCCACGCGACCTCCTCCCGCGAGCAGCCCGATGATCGCCATCGCCGTGGTCGACTTGCCGGAGCCCGATTCGCCGACGATCGCGACGGTCTCCCCCGGCGCGATCTCGAGGTTCACGTCCTCGACCGCGTGGACGGTGCCGTCCATCGTGGTGAAATCGACCGCGAGACCTTCCACCTGCAGCAGCAGCTGCGTCTTCATCGTCCTGTCCTCCATCGCGATCACCGTGCCCTCGTCCGCGGATCCATCGCCTCGCGCAGCGCCTCACCGAAGAGCGTGAAGCCCAGAGCGGTCACGGCGATGCAGATGCCGGGGAAGAACGCCAGCCAGGGCGCGATGGCGAGCTCCGCCTGTGCGTAGGTCAGCATCCGGCCCCATTCGGCGGTCTCGGGGCGACCCCCGCCGAGACCGAGGAACGACAGCGCCGCGGCGTCGATGACGGCGGTCGCGAGGGTCAGCGTGCCCTGCACGATGACCGGGCCGATCGCGTTCGGGAGCACGTGCGACATCGTGATCCGGCCGCGTCCGAGGCCCAGTGTCTGCGCCGACAGCACGTAGTCGCTCGAGCGCTGCTGCAGCATCGACGCGCGCAGCAGTCGTGCGAAGATCGGCACCTGCGAAGCTCCGATCGCGATCATGACCGCGTACGGAGTCTGGCCCAGGATCGCCGCGATCGACACGGCCAGCAGCAGGTTCGGCACGGACAGGATGATGTCCACGATGCGCATGATCAGGGTGTCCACCCAGCCGCCGAACGTGCCGGCGATGAGTCCGAGCAGCATGCCGCCCACCAGGCCGAGCGCGGTCGAGACCACACCGACCAGGAGCGAGGCCTGCGCACCCCAGATCAGCTTGGACAGCACGTCGCCGCCGAACCGGTCCAGGCCCAGCGGGAACTGCGCCAGCTCCCCCGGGCCGGGGATGTGGGTGGGCGTGATGTACTTCGCGCCGGGCAGCGCCGTCTCGGGATACGGGGCGATGACGGGCGCGAGGAACGCGATGAGCAGGAACACGAACACGATCGCGGCGCCGATCCACGCCGTGGGATTGCGGCGCAGCCGGCGGAAGACGTCCTGCCAGAATCCACCGCTGCTCTTCAGGCCCTCCTGGGCGACGGCGACGGTGTCGATGATCCCGGCGCCCTGCGCCGGAGGGAGGATGGGGGAAGTCATTGGACCCTCACTCTCGGGTCGATCACGCTGTAGGAGACGTCCACCGCGAGGTTGATGAGCGCGTACGCGATCGCGATGAAGATGATGAAACCCTGCAGCACCGGGAAGTCACGGGTGAAGATGGCCCGGGCCAGGAACGAGCCGATCCCCGGGAAGGCGAACACGGTCTCGGTGAGCACGGCGCCCGCGATGAGCAGCCCGGCCTGCAGGCCGATCGTCGTGATGACCGGCAGCATGGCGTTGCGCAGGATGAACCGGCTACGCAGCGTCCCCGGGGCGACGCCCTTGGCGCGGCCGGTTCGGACGTAGTCGGCGTTCTGCACTTCGAGCACGCTCGCCCTGGTGATGCGGACGATGATCGCGAGCGGGATCGTGCCGAGCGCGAGCGCGGGAAGGATGAGGTGCAGGATGGCGTCCCACGCGGCATCCAGCTCCCCGGTGATGATGCCGTCCCACACGTAGAAGCCGGTGGGATGCGTGGCGTCGATGCGCGGGTTCTGCCTGCCGTCCGCCGGAAGCCACCCGAGCTGGACGGCGAAGACGTACTTGAGGATGAACGCGAGGAAGAACACCGGGATCGTGATACCGACCAGGCTCAGCACGACGGACGCGTGATCCGTGAACCTGCCGTGCCGCCTCGCGGCCCAGTAGCCGAGCGGGATGCCGATGCCGATCGCGATGATCAGGGCCGCCACGGACAGCTCGAGCGTCGCGGGGAACCGTCGCATGAACTCCTCGACGACCGGACGGTTCGTCTGAATCGACGTGCCGAAGTCGCCCTGCAGGAGTCGGCCGATCCAGGTGAAGTACTGCTGGATCAGGGGTTGGTCGAAGCCGTAGAGCTCGTTGACCCGCTCGATCGCCTCGGGCGTGGCCTTCTCGCCGAGGAGGGCCACGGCGGGTCCGCCGGGGAGGGCTCTGACCCAGGCGAAGAGCAGGATGCTCAGGCCGAAGAGAGTGGGGATGAGGAGCAGCAGTCGCCTGCCGATGGTGCGCAGCACGGATAGGTCTCCGGTTCGGTCCCTCGTTCGTCGAACGAGGAGCGGAGCAGGTCGGAACGCCGCCCGTCGGAGACGGCGTTTCGACTCGTCGCTCCGCTCCTCGCTCAACGAGCGGAAATGATCACGACGTGCGGAACGATCACTCGGTGAGGACGATGTCCGTGAAGACCTCGTCGTTCACCGGGCTGGCCGGATAGCTCTCGACGCGCGGGTCGAACGCGAGCGTCGGCGCCGGGTGCGCGAGCGGGACCCCGGGGATGAACTGCGCGACATCCTCGTTGATCTCCTCGTAGAGCGCCGACTGCTCCTCGAGGTCGGAGACGCCCCGTGCCTCGGCAAGCTTCTGGAACAGCTCCGGGTTGTCGAAGCCCCACTCCGAGCTCTGAGCGCCGAAGAACACGCCGACGAAGTTGTCGGTGTCGTTGTAGTCACCGGTCCAGCCCAGCAGGTGGATGCCGTGATCCGCCGTGCCGGTGGTGCGGTCGAGGTACTCGACCCACTCCTCGGAGACCGGTGTCGTCTCGACGCCGACCTCGGCGAGCTGGGAGGAGAGCACGGTGAAGATCTGCTCCGGGTCCGGCATGTACGGCCGCGAGACGTTGACCGGGTAGTTGAACGTCAGCTTCAGCGGATTCGCCTCGGTGTACCCGGCCTCGGCCAGCAGCTCCTTGGCCTTCTCGGGGTCGTAGTCGTAGGTGGTGACATCCGGGTTGTAGCCGTTGACGCTGTCCGGCATGAACTCGATCGCCTTCTCGGTGCCCTCGGGAAGCACCTGCGAGATGAGCGCGTCCTTGTCGATCGCGTGCGACAGCGCCTGACGCACGGTGACGTCCTGCAGTTCAGGGATCGCCTGGTTGAACGCCAGGTACAGGATCGTGAACGGCGGACGCGGGACCATCGTGAACCCGTCCTCCTCGAGGGCGGCGGTGTCGGCGGGGCCGACCAGGTCGTAGCCGTCGATGTCGCCCGCCTCGAGGGACTGGCGGCGCGCGGTCGGGTCGTCGATCGTGCGGAAGATGATCTCCTCGATCTGGCCGGGGTCGCCCCAGTAGTCCTGGTACGCGGTCAGGGTGACCTGCTCGCCCGGAGCCCACTCCTCGAACTGGTACGGGCCGGTGCCCGCGGGGTGGCCCATCGCGTACTCGGACATCTGCGGCGCCTCAGCGGATCCGCCGACTTCGTCCGCGTTGTACTCGCTCATCGCCGTCGGGCTCTGCATCGAGAACGCGGGCAGCGACAGCGCGGGGATGAATCCGGCGAACGGCTTGTTCAGCGTGACGGTCGCGGTGTACTCGTCGTCGGCCGAGCAGGACTTGTACACGGCGTTCTCGGGGCTGTCCTTGTACCCGTGAAACAGCTTGTTGTAGTAGTACCCGAACGCCTCGCTCGCGGCGAGACCCGTCCAGTTGTACCAGCGGTCGAAGTTCGCGCAGACGGCCTCGGCGTTGAACGGAGTGCCGTCGTGGAAGGTCACGCCCTCCTTCAGCGTGAACGTGTGGCTCATGCCGTCCGGCGCCGAGTCCCACTCCTCGGCGAGAAGGGGTGCCGGATCGGCCGTTCCGGGCTCCGTGCCGACGAGGCCCTCGAAGATCTGCCGTGAGACGCGGAAGGTCTCTCCGTCCTGCGCGAAGGCGGGATCGAGGCTCGCCGGGTCCGAGGACGCCGCGAAGATGAACGTCGTGTCGACCTCGCCGGATCCTTCACCGGAGTCGTCGCCGCGCTCGCTGGCGACGCATCCGGCCAGGAGCAGTGCTGCCACTGCCGTGCCGGTCACGGCGAGGATTCCCCGCCGTCGCAGAGGTGTCTGGTGCATGGGTGATGCCCTTCCCTGTATAGCGCTTCGTTGCGCGCACCGGGAGCGTCGTCGCTTCCGGATACGGTGATCCCTCGACGCTACCCAGCCCGCACCAGGAATCCAATCCCACACGCATTGCGATCCGGTATCGGCTGTGTAACGACCGCGGCACGAGGGCCTCACTCCGGTGGCGTAGGTTCGATCCATGCGGATCCTCCTCGTCGGCGCGTCGGGCCTGATCGGCTCGGCCGTCGCGGCACGGGCCGGCGGCGTCCACGAGGTGCGCGCGCTGGTGCGGCGCGATCCGGTGGACGCGAGCGAGCACCGCTGGGATGCCTCGGCCCGGACCGCCCCGGCGGAGCCGATCGCGTGGGCGGACGCCGTGATCAGCCTGTCGGGGGCAAGCCTGTCGCGCCTGCCCTGGACCGCCCGCTACCGCGCGGAAATCCTCCGCAGCCGTGTCGCGGCGACCAGCGCGATCGCGCGGGCGATCGCCGGCTCGGAGGCGCCGCCGGACGCGTGGGTGTCGGCATCCGCCGTCGGGATCTACGGCGATCGCCCCGGCGAGGTGGTGACCGAGGATGCCATGCCGGGGACGGGATTCCTCGCCGACGTCGTCGGCGCGTGGGAGAGCGCTGCGGATCCCGCCCGTCCGCGCACGCGCGTCGTGCACGCCCGCACGGGTCTGGTGCTCGCCTCGGGCGGGGCGCTCACGCCGCTGATGCTCACGACGAGGCTCGGCCTGGGCGCGACCATCGGCGGCGGCAGCCAGCACTGGCCGTGGATCTCCCTCGAGGACGAGGCCGCCGCCCTGCTGCATCTGGCCACCGCATCCGCGCTGGACGGCCCGGTGAACCTGGTCGGCCCGGCGCCGGCGACGTCACGAGACATCACGCGGGGTCTCGCGCGGGTCCTGCACCGGCCTCATCTCTTCCGGCTCCCCGCGTTCGCCCTGCGCGCGGGCATGGGTATTGCCGCGGACGAGCTTCTGCTCGCCGACCAGCAGGCGGTCCCGGAACGGCTGATCCGGGACGGCTTCGCCTTCCGTCACGCGACGCCGGATGCCGCGCTCCGCGCGCTCGTCCGTTGAGCGACGGGGTTGCCCCTCTCTCGTTCCCCGGACCGCACCGCGTTTCGACTCGCTGCGCTCGCTCAACGAACGAAAATGGGCGTTCGACTCGCGACGGGGGAACGGCCGTCCCTTCCCTCGCTCGTTGAGCGACGAGCGCCGCCCCATCCCCGTTCGTTGAGCGACGAGCGCAGCGAGGAGTCGAAACGCAGTACCCGACGAACGAACGAAAGGGGGCCGGCTCGCGAACGGACCGCCCCCTCCCCGCTCGTTGAGCGACGAGCGCAGCGAGGAGTCGAAACGCAGTGTCCCGACGGACCACCCGGTTTCGACTCGCTTCGCTCGCTCAACGAACGAAAACGGGCTCGCTCAACGAACGAAAAGGGGCGGGTCAGGCCGTCAGGAGTTCGCGCGCGACCTCGGCGGAGATCCGGCTCGCGGCCGCCGCGTCGATGAACGGCAACGGCAGCTCGCCCCGGACGGGGAGGCCGACGTTCACCACGACGGCACCGGAATCGCGAGCCGCGACGTGCTCGATGAGCGCGCGCTGAGCCGGTTCCACCTCGGGCCGGTCGACGAGCAGCACCAGCCGGCCACCGGCGGCCCGTGCGGCCTCGAGCGCCGCGTCCCGCTCAGCCTCCGACGCCCGGTCGACGTCCAGCCGCGCGCGGAAGCCGTCACCGGCGAGAGCAGCCGCGACATATCCGGCCGCGCTGTCGACCGCGAGGGTCGATCTCCGCCGGGCGTCCACGACGGACAGTGCGGATGCCGCGGCATCCGGCTCTCCGACGACGCGCAGCGCGCGACGCACGATGGCGGCGGCGTCGTACGCCCCCTGCGCCGCAGGCTCCGCCGCACGCAGCTTCGCCGCCAGAGCCCGCACGCGATCGCGCGCCTGCTCGACCCGCTCACGCGGCAGCGACCCGTCGCGCAGAGCCGCCACGACGGCCTCGCGGGCAGCGAAGAAGTCGCGCTCGTCCTGATCGGGCAACGCGGCGGCGCCGGGGTTGGTGGGGTTGCCGATGCACAGCAGATCCGCGCCGGCGGCCAGCGCCTGCACCGCTCCCCCGCCGATCCCCACGCTCTCGCGGACGGCAGCCATGTCCAGGGCATCGGTGATGATGACCCCCTCGAATCCGAGGTCCCGCAGCCGTCCGAGCACGTCCGGGTTCAGGGTCGCCGGCTTCGCCCCCCACGCCGGGACCACGATGTGCGCGGTCATGACGGTGTCGACACCGGCGGCGATCGCCGCACGGAACGGCTCCAGGTGCACCGCCTCGATCTCGGCGGGATCCAGGGTGATCTCCGGAAGCGCGTGGTGCGAATCCAGGTGGGTGTCGCCATGGCCCGGGAAGTGCTTGACGCAGGCGGCGACGCCGCCGGTCTGGAGTCCTTCGATCGTCGCCGCGACATGCCGGGACACGAGCGCGGGGTCCGCTCCGAACGAGCGCACTCCGATCACCGGGTTGCGCGGGTCCGTGTTGACGTCGGCGACCGGCCCCAGCACGACGTCGATGCCCGCCTCGCGCGCCCGACGTGCCAGTTCGGCCCCCGTCGCGCAGCTCGCCTCGACGTCGTCGACGGCGCCGAGCTGAGCAGCCCCGGGAAGCGTCGAACCGGTCGCCGATTCGAGCCGGGTGACGCTGCCGCCCTCCTCGTCGATGCCGATGAGGGCGTCCGGGTTGGCGGCGCGCAGCGCCGCGCTCAGCTCGGGCAGCCGCTCGGACATGTTCTGACCGAAGTACACCACTCCGGCCAGCCCATCGCGCAGCTCCGCGAGGAGCCATTCCGGCGCCTCGGTGCCGAAGAACCCCGGCCAGAGGACCGCGTTGGCGAGGCGGGTGAGCTCGTCCGTCATCCCTTCACGGCCCCCGAGACGAGACCGGCGGACAGCCGTCGCTGCACGATGACGAAGAAGATCATGACCGGGATCGTGATGATCGTGGACGCCGCCATGATGCTGCCCCAGTCGTTCGAGTGCAGGCCGAAGAACGACTTCAGACCGATCGCGACGGTGTACTGGTCGGTCGCGCCGCCGAGCATCGTCATCGCGAAGATGAACTCGTTCCAGGCCGTGATGAAGCTGAACACGCTCGTCGCGACGAGGCCCGGCATCACCAGCGGCAGCAGCACGGAGCGGAACATCCGCCACCAGCTCGCGCCGTCGATGTAGGCCGCCTCCTCGAGCTCCACCGGGACGGCAGCGACGAATCCGCGCAGCATCCAGATGCCGAAGGCGAGCGACAGCGCGATGTACACGATGACGAGGCCGAGCAGGGTGTTGAGCAGACCGAAGCTCTTCACCTGGAGGAACAGCGGGATGACCAGAGCCTCGAGCGGCACCATCTGCACCACGAGGATCATCATGAGGATCGTGGTGCGGAACTTGAAGCGGAAGCGCGCGACGGCGACGGCCGCGAGCAGGCAGACCAGAGCGCTGACGAGCACGGTGGCGATCGCCACGATCGCCGAGTTGCGCAGGTAGACGCCGAAGCCGCCGTCGGTGAGCACGTAGGCGAAGTTGTCCCAGGTGAACTCCTGCGGCAGGAACGACTGACCGCCGCTGGACGCCTTCGCGTCGAAGGCGCTGGAGATCATCCAGTACACGGGGAACAGCGTGAACAGCAGGACGGCCGCGACGGCGACGCCGATGCCGATGCGGGACAGGACGGACGGACGGGTGCTCAAAGTTCGTCCTCCTTCATGAGCGAGCGGATGTACACGATCGTGATCCCGATGAGCACGAGCGTGAGCAGCACGGCGAGAGCCGCACCGAAGCCGTAGCGGTTCTGTCCGAACGACTCGACGTAGGACCACACGCCGAGGTTCAGCACGGACCGGTTCGAACCGGAGCCTCCGGGCATCAGGTAGACCTGCGCGAAGACCTTGAAGTCCCAGATCGTGGACAGGATGATCACGACGGAGAACACCGGGCGCAGCGTCGGGAAGATGATCTGCCAGAAGCGGCGCCACGCGCCGGCGCCGTCGAGGGCCGCCGCCTCGAGCATCTCCTTGGAGACGCCGAGGAGCCCCGCGAGCACGGTGACCGCGACGAACGGGAAGCCGTGGTGCACCACGTTCAGCAGCACGATGGCGTAGAACGACCACTGGTTCGTGAACCAGTTGACCGGTCCGTCGATGAGGCCGAGCTCGAGGAGCATGGCGTTGAAGATGCCGTGGTCGGCATCGAAGATGAAGGTCCAGACGTACGTCCCGGTCACCGCGGGCATGGCCCAGGCGATCATGATGCAGCTGGAGACGATGGTGCGCCACACGGTCCCGAGACGCGCGAGGAGCAGGGCGACGAGCGTGCCGAGGGCGACGGTGGCGAACACCGCGACCGCGGCGAACCCGACCGTGTTCGGCAGCACGACCGTCCACAGCGTGGAGTTGGTCACGGCCTCCACGTAGTTGTCGAACCCGATGAAGTTCGACTCGCCGGTGTTGATCTCACGGAGACCGTAGTCCTGCAGCGAGTACAGGAAGACCTGCACCAGCGGCCACAGCATGAGTCCCGCGAGGAGGATCAGACCGGGGGCCAGCAGGACCCACGGTCGCGCCTTCGCCCAGGTGAGGACTCGGCCCTTTCGGCCTCCGGCCACGGAGGCGGGGGTGTTCCCCGCCTCCGTGGTGGTCGGCACTGGTGCTTGCACCATCGACATGAAGGAATACTTCCTTAGCGTTGCTTACTGGTTGAGCAGCTCGGTCATCTCGGCTGCGGCGTCCTCCGTCGCGGTCGCGACGTCCTTCTGCCCGCTGAGGATCGACTGCATCATGGCGTTGGTGGTCTTCTTGGCCTGCACCGCACCGAAGTTCGGCGTGACCGGCACGGATGCTCCGCCTTCGACCATCTGCTGGGCGAACGGGGCGACGAGCGGGTCGGTCGAGGCCAGGGCCTCCTCCATGGCGGACTGGACACCCGGGAAGTAGCCGGTCTCATCCGCCCACTTCTCGGCGAACTCGCCCGTGGTCATCAGCTCGACGAGCTGCCAGGCCAGGTCGGCGTTCTCGGTGTTGTTGAAGATCGACAGGTGCGATCCGCCGAGCACCGACGGCGCGATGCCGCCGTCCTTGCCGGGGATGACCGCGGCGCCGAGCTTGCCCTCGAGGTCGGGGTTGGCCTCGATGATCGCGTTCGGGGTCCAGGAGCCCGAGAGCATCATCGCGACGTTCCCGGCGACGAACGCGTCACGCAGGTCCGTCTCCTTCCACGTCGTGGCACCGGCCGACGAGAAGCCGTGCTTCGTGGCCAGGTCGGTGTAGAACTGGATGCCCTCCTGGGACTCCGCGCTGTCCAGTTCGCTGGTCCAGGTCTCGCCGTCCTGCGTGGCGATCTCGCCACCTGCGCCCCAGACCCACGGGTAGACCTGGAACTCGGCGTCACCGGGGACCGGGAACGGCATGATCTCGGGGTGCGCGGCCTTGATGGCCTCGCCCGCCGCGATGATGTCATCCCACGTCTTCGGCGCCTCGAGCCCGAGCTCCTCGAAGATGTCGGCGCGGTAGATGATCGAGCGGACGCCGGCGTACCACGGCATGCCGTACAGCTCCTCCTCGTACGTTCCGGCGACCTCGAGACCCTCGACGAGGTCGTCGCGCAGGCCGTCCTCGCCGTCCACGTACTCGTCGATCGGCAGCAGCGCTCCGGCGTCGGCGAACTCGGCAGTCCAGGTCGTGCCGGTCTCGGCGATGTCAGGGGTGGTGCCGCCGGCGATCGAGGTCACGAAGCGGTCGTGGGCGTCGGCCCACTGCACCTCTTCGAACTCGACGTCCGCGCCGGTCTGGTCCTTGAACTCCGCCGCCACCTCGTCGAGGAACGCGGTCGAGTCGGGGTTGGTGCCCTGCATGATCCAGACGGTGAGGGTCTTGCCCTCGCCATCGGCGCCACCGCCGTTGCCGCTGTCGCCGGAGCAGGCTGCCAGCCCCAGCGTCGCCGTGACGCCGAGCGCCACGAGGGGAAGAATGCGCTTCTTCATCGGGTGAATCTCCTCATTGAAAACGTTCCTCGTCACGCAGGGATGCATGCCGATCAGGAAAAAGTATTCACGACTAACAAACTCCCTGCAACTTCTGGCCAGGATCGTCATCCAGCCGTAACACGTACGCTGGGGGCCATGGGACGGTCACGCGCACGGGATGCCAAGCACCCCAGCGCCCGGCTCGACCACGGTGGGATCGCTTCCATCGTCCCGAGCGAGTTCACCAGCGGATTCGAGCTGGTGGTCGACGGGACTCCGCAGTCTCACGTGGATCTCGACGACCCGACGCATCTGCACTTCGAGTACATCGTCCGCATGGGCGCGGTGATCGACCAGTTGCCGGGGACGGCCCTCACGGCCGTGCACCTGGGTGCCGGAGCACTGACGATCCCGCGCTACGTCGAAGCGACCCGTCCAGGATCCCGCCAGCAGGTCATCGAGCTCGAGGCGCCACTGGCCGCACTCGTCCGGGAACATCTGCCGCTGCCGCGCGGAGCCGCCATCCGCATCCGCATCGGCGACGCCCGCGAGGGCGTGACCCGGCTCCCGTCCGCACTGGCCGGCGCGTGCGACCTCGTCGTCTCCGACGTCTACTCCGGCGCCCAGACGCCCGCGCACCTGACCAGCGTCGAGTTCTACCGAGAGCTGGCGCAGCTGCTCGCCCCCGCCGGAGTGCTGCTCGTCAACGTCGCCGACGGCCCAGGGCTGGCCTTCGCGCGCCGCCAGGTCGCCACGATCTCCGCCGTCCTCCCCGAGGTGGCGGTGCTCGCGGACACCCAGGTACTCAAAGGCCGTCGGTTCGGGAACCTCGTGATCGCGGCATCCGCCTCTCCCCTGCCGACCGACTGGCTGCCCCGGATGCTGGCAGCCGGCCCGCATCCGGCCAAGATCGCGCAGGGCGCCGAGGTGGCGTCGTTCGCGCAGGGCGCCCGGATCGTGACGGATGCCGACGCCAGCGCCTCCCCGAAACCGGACGCGTCGATCTTCCTGCGCTGAGCGTCCGGTCGCTGTCCCCGGCATCCGGATCCGGCGGTCCGGGGCGTGCCGCCTCAGCCCCGCGCGCCCCGGAGGGCAGACTGGATGCCGGGCGCTGCGGAAGGGAGAGAGCACATGAGTTACATCCGGGGTTACGACTCCGAGACCCTCCGGGAACTGGTCGACACGACCGAGTGCGCCCGTCGTCTCGAGGAGATCGAGGCGCAGCGGAGCCTGCCGGCGATGCTCGAGCGGGTGTGGCTGCTGAAGGTGCTCGACCGGCTGGACGATGCACTCGCGCTGTCCGAGGAGACCGTGCGCCAGGCGAGGATGGCCGGCACCCGCAAGGACGTGCTGCGCGCCCGGGTGCTGCACGCCACGATCCTGCAGTACCGCGGCGCGCACGCCGCCGCCGATCAGGAACTCGCGACCTGCGCCGACGAAGCGGAAGGACAGCGCTGGGCGTCGATCGCCGCGTTCGCGCACCAGCACCGCGGCAAGAACGCCTTCGACGCCGGCGAGTTCGAGCAGGCCAAGGAGAGCTTCAAGCGCGCGCTGTTCCTGCGGCGCGAGACCGGGGCCGAGGATCGCGACCTCGAGACCGTGCTCCTGGCGATCGAGACCGTCGAGCGCCATCGGGTGGAGGCTCCGGTCGCCAGCTGAGGTGTCGCCGGTGCCGATGTCGCCGGGGTGATCTAGCCTGAGCGTATGGCGGATTTGGACCGTGTGCGCATCTGGGGCGAGGCGCTCATCCGGATGCATCTGGATGACGGCTGGACGTTCGCGTTCGACAACGCGAAGCGACGCGCCGGCCAGTGCGACTACCGCACCCAGCGGATCTCCGTGTCCCGCTATCTCGCCGCTCGGTTCGACGACGACGAGATCCATCAGGTGCTGCTGCACGAGGTCGCGCACGCCCTGGCCGGACACCAGGCCGGTCACGGCGCGACCTGGAAGCGCATCGCCCGCGATCTCGGCTACGTCGGCGGGACGACGCATCACGGCGAGACGGCGACCGAGCTCGCGCCGTGGGTGGGCCGCTGCCCGGCGGGGCACGTGACGTACCGCCACCGCCGCCCCTCGCGCGCGACCAGTTGTGCGAAGTGCTCCCGAAACTACGATGCGCGGTTCCAGTTCGAATGGACGCGGCGCGAGATCACGGCCGCGACGCGGCTCGCCGCGCAGACCCCGCGCTGAGCCACGGATCCGCTCAGCGGGTTCTGCGCCATTTCTCTGAGTCTGCGTCTGTTGTCCTCTGGCGCATTCGCCGAGAGGCGTCGCAGAACGTCAGCGCGCGAACGCGACGAAGCGACCGTCGACGAGCGTCGGGACGAGGTCGATCGCGTCCAGTTCGGCGGCAGCGGCGGTCGTGACGGGCGCGATGCCGGACGCCTCCATGCGCGCCGTCGACGCGACGCCGTCCACGAGCTCGCGCCCGGACCCGGATGCCGAGAGCAGGTGCCGCAGCGCACGCCGGAGCCCGCGCGCCGATTCCGCGGCGACGGCCGCTTCGGGCGAGGTGTGATCGATACCGAGGTCGCCGAGCGCCGCGATGATCGCCCCCGCGCCGAGCTGGTCCTCGACCGCGAAGCGCAGGCCGCCGTCGGGCGTGACCTCCCCCGCCGCGATCACCGCCACCGAGGTGCGCCGCTGTCGCCGATCCTGGATCGCCATGACGGCGCGGGCGACGGCCGAGGCGTTGCGCAGGCCGCCGACGAGCACCGTGGCGGAGTCCGCGGCGGCACTCGCCACAACAGCGGCGCCGTTGGACGACCATGTCATCGCATCCGCGAGCTGCACCTCGACGCCGGCTGCCACGACGTCCGGGAGCGTCGAGGAGAATCGGAGCACATCGACCACGACCACGACATCGGCCGCAGCCAACCGGGCGAGACCGGGGAGGCCCCACTCGAAGCGGACCTGGTAGGTGGACTGGTCGAACGGCTGCGGCATCCCTCCACCCTATTGCCGCCCATTGCCGCAGCTGCCGCGAGACTTGCTTTGTGAGGTGAGACCGACCTTGGCGGGCCAAGTCTCACTCCGCAAAGCAAGTCTCGCGGAGGGGAACGCGAGCGTCAGTCGACGGCCAGAGCCTCCACCGGCGCGACCCGCGTCGCGAGGCGCGTCGGCGTCGCGGCTGCGACCAGCGTGAGGACGGCCGTCGCGACCACGATCACGACCACGGGGATCCACGGCACGGCGGGGGCGACGAGGCCCGCGGTCTCCTCGAACGCGGGAGGCATGCGCACCGAGCCGAGAAGAGACTGCGCCGCGATCCATCCGTAGGCCACACCGAGCACGAGGCCCGTGACGGTAGCCGTGACGGTGATGTGCAGCGCCTCGAGCAGGATCATGCGGCGCACCTGCCGATTCGACAGCCCGATGGCCCGCAACAGGCCGAGCTCGCGACGGCGCTGGACGACGCCGATCGTCAGCAGGTTCACCAGACCCACGGCCGCGATCACGGCCGAGATGCCGACGAGCACCATCATCACGGCGGCGAAGCTGTCCATGATGAGCGAGAACTGCGCGTCGAGCTCGCCGCCGGCGGCCTTCGTCAGCAGCGCCTTCACGGACTCCAGCGCGACTGCGAACATCGTCACGAGCGTCACGCCCATCACGACGCCGATCGCCATACGGCTGGAGCGCTCCGGGTAGCGCAGCGCGTTCTCCGCCGCGAGCCGCGCGGTCGCCGACGAGCCGAACAGCCTCCCGACGAGCCGCAGCACCGGCGGCATGACGAGCACGGCGGCGAGCGACAGACCGGTGAACGAGAGCAGCCCGCCGAAGAACGCCACGATGACCCCGAGCGGGGTGACCAGGCCGACGAGCACGCCGAACACGAGCAGCGCGACACCGAGGATCAGCAGGATCAGGGCGCCGACGTGCCGCGCGGGGCGCGCCACGGCATCCTCATGGGTCCGTTCGACCGAACCGCCGATCGCCTGCAGCGGCGTGACGGCGAGCACGCGGCGCGACCCCGCCCAGGCCGCAGCCCAGGTCGTCAACGCGACGCCGACGGCCGGGACGACGATCGCGGGCTGCGCGAGCGAGAACTCCGGCAGCTGTCCCAGCATCCGGTCGGCCAGGACCAGTCCGAGCACCGAGATGAGGGTGCCGGCCGCCACACCGACGAGGGCGCCGATGATGCCCACCGCGAGCCCTTGCCGCGCGACCTCCGCACGCTGCGACCGGGACGTGCTTCCGATCAGCCGCAGCAGCGCGATCCGACGCGTGCGCCCAGCGATGATGGTTGAGAACGTGTTGGCCGTGACGATCGCCGCGACGTAGAGAGCGACGCCGATGAGCAGCACGCTGAGGATCGAAACGACGACGGCGAGGGTCCCGCTGTCGCCGATGTACGGATCGGCCTTGAGCATGACGCCGATGTACGCGGTGGCCTCGACCAGCACGACGCCGAACGCGGACGCCAGTCCCGCCACGAGGATGCTGGCCCCCATCCCGCGGTCCCGCAGCCAGCCCAGACGCGGGCCGGTCCTGGCGGTGTCGGCGATGGCCGCCGCGACGGCGCTCACGCCGCCACCTCCGCGGCGAGCATGTAGGCCGCGATCTGCTCAGCGCTCTGCTGCGGGTGGTCGGCGACGATGCGTCCGTCTCCGAGGTAGAGCACGCGGTCGGCGTGGCTCGCGGCGATCGCGTCATGCGTGACCATCGCGATCGACTGCCCGTGCTCGCGGCTGGCGTCCGACAGCAGCTGCAGCACCTCGCGCCCCGTCTTCGAGTCGAGGTTGCCGGTCGGCTCGTCGGCGAAGACGAGGTCGGGGGCCGTGGCCAGGGCGCGCGCGATCGCGACACGCTGCTGCTGTCCGCCGGACAGCTGGTGCGGACGATGACGCAGCCGCGAGGACAGCCCCAGCGTCTGGATCAGCCCATCGATGCGAGCGCGCTCGATGGCACTGGGACGCCGGCCGTCGAGCTCGAACGGCAGCATGATGTTGCCCAGAGCGTCGAGCGTCGGGACGAGGTTGAAGGCCTGGAAGATGAAGCCCACGCGGCGCCGGCGCAGAATGGTCAGCTCGAGGTCGCCGAGTCCGGTGATCTCGGTGTCGCCGATCCAGGCACGCCCCTCGGTCGGGGCGTCGAGACCGGCCATGATGTGCATGAGGGTCGACTTGCCGGATCCGGACGGCCCCATGATCGCGGTGAACTGGCCGCGGCGGATGCCGACGCTCACGCCGTCGAGCGCGTGGACCGCGGCATCGCCGGAGCCGTAGGACTTCTTCAGGTGCTGGACGCGGGCGGCGAGCCCGAGGTCGGTGGTCGTGATCTCCATGCCTTCGACGTTATTTCGCGGCTCCCTGGCGGCACATCGCCCGCCGGGAGCATCCGCGTACATCCCGAGGATGACTTCCCGAACGGATCCTGCACCGCAGGGCTGTGCCCTGAGTCAGGCCAGTCCGTGCTCGAAGGCGAAGACGACCAGCTGAACGCGGTCGCGCAGCCCCAGCTTGGTGAGGATGCGGCTGATGTGCGTCTTGACGGTCGCCTCGCTGAGGAACTCCCGCGCCGCGATCTCGGCGTTGGAGAGCCCGCGGGCCGCGAGCGCGAAGATCTCGCGTTCGCGTTCGGTCAACTCGCCGAAGGATGCCGGCACCGGCGTCGCCTCCTGCGCGAAATGCGCGAACAGATCCCGCGTCGCCGCGGCGGCGATGACGCTGGAACCGGCGTGAACGGTGCGGATCGCGGCGAGCAGGAACTCCGGGTCGGCGTCCTTCAGCAGGAACCCGCTCGCACCCTGGCGGATGGCCCGTGCGGCGGCCTCGTCGAGGTCAAAGGTCGTGAGCATGACGACCTTGGGCGGATCCGGCTGCGCGAGCAGCTCACCAGTGGCGGTGAGGCCGTCCATGACCGGCATCCGGATGTCCATCAGGACGACGTCCGGACGCGTCGCCGAGATGACCGCGAGCGCCTCGCGACCGTCGCCCGCCTCCGCGGCGACCTCGAGGTCGGGCTGCGAGTCGATGAGCATGCGGATGCCGGCGCGGAACAGCGCCTGATCGTCGACGAGCACGACGCGGATCATGCGTCTCCCTCCGCGGCGCCGGGTGCGCCGCTCTCATCCTGCCCGGTGCCGCCCGCGCCGATCGGCAAGCGCGCCCGGACGACGAAGAGCCCGCCCTCGCGTTCGGCCCGCAGGACGCCGCCGACCAGCTGCGCGCGCTCGCGCATGCCGATGATGCCGTGGCCGCCGCCGAGGTTCGGACCGGTCGGTGCTCCGGCGACGTTCGCGATCGTGAGGTCGACGCGGTCCGGATGCCAGGCGAGGTGGATCTCGACGGAGCCCCCGTCTCCGTGCCTGAGCGCGTTCGTGAGCGCCTCCTGCAGGATCCGGTACACCGCGAGCTGAATGGCTCCCGGTGGCTCTCCCGGTGGCATCGGGTCGACGGTGACGCGGGGCTCGATGCCCGCCTGCCTGACCTGCGCGAACAGCGTCTCGAGGTCGGCGAGAGTCGGCTGCGGGCCGTCGCCCTGCCGGTGACGCAGCTGGGTGAGCAGCATCCGCACGTCCGACAGCGCGCCGCGCGCGGTCTGCGCGATGGTGGTCAGGGCGGCGGGTGCGGCATCCGGGTCCACGGCCGAGGCGTAGCGCGCACCGTCCGCCTGCGCGATCACGACCGCGAGGGAGTGCGCGACGATGTCGTGCATGTCTCTGGCGATGCGCACGCGCTCCTGCTCCTCCGCGGTCGCCGCCTCGGCCCGCATCTGCTCGACGCGGATGCGGCGGGCGCGCAGCACCATGCGCCAGCCGAAGCCGCCAACCCAGGCGAAGCCGAGGGCCAGCACCGACACGAGCACGAGGAGGGTCGCCGCGGCGAAGGTGATGCCGAATCCGCCCGACGACGCGTTGTTGACCAGTGAGATGTACACGCCCGCGATGACGGCGCCCGCCCCGGCGGAGATGAGTCCCGCCCACATCACGCGACGCGATCCCCACGCCGCCGTCGCGTACAGCACCATCAGGATCGCCACGTTGAACGGCAGCGGCGACAGCCCAGCCGCCATCTGCACGAGCGCCCCGATCCAGGCCACCGTCAGCGCGATCCCGGGGGCGAGCCGGCCGACCGCGACGGCTCCGCACTGGATCGCTCCCGCGAGGACGGTCGCCGCGATGCCCGCCGCCTCGGAGATGCCGATGAAGGTGAGACTCCCCGGCGCGTAGAACACCAGCGACATCGGCGTCAGCGTCAGGAACAGCAGCACGGCCCCGAGGATGTCGAGGACGAGTGCGGTGCGGGACAGCGGACGGATCACCCTCTCACGCTACGCGAGGGGACGATGCGGCGCGTCCGTCTGCGGATGTATCAGGCCCGCGCGATGATCTCGCCGTGCGGCACCAGGAACCAGCCGTCCTCGGCGTCGGCCCACTCCCGCCAGCCCGCGCTCAGGCGAGCGAGGTCGGAGCGGGTGGCCAGTCCCGTATCGACGGCCTGGCGGGCGAGCGCGGATTCCACGATGCGGTCGGCCCACATGCCGCCCCACCACGCGCGCTCCTCCGGAGTCGCGTAGCACCAGGTGGAAGCCGTCGCCGTGACGTCCTGGAATCCCGCCGCCTTGGCCCAGGACAGCAGCCGTCGGCCGGCGTCCGGCTCTCCACCGTTCGCGCGGGCCGCGTCGCGATAGAGCTGCAGCCATTCGTCCAGCTCCGGGATCAGCGGGAACCACAGGAACCCGGCGTAGTCCGCATCGCGCGCGGCGACGACACCACCGGGCTTCGCGACGCGACGCATCTCGCGCAGCGCCGCGACCGGATCGGCCACGTGCTGGAGCACCTGATGGGCGTGCACGATGTCGAACGAATCGTCGGCGAAGCTCAGCGCATGAGCGTCCTCGACCGAGAAGTCCAGGTTGGTGAGGCCCCGCGCGGCCGCTTCCCGCCGCGACAGCTCCAGCTCGGCATCCCCGATCTCGGTCGCCGTGACGCGCGCGACGTGCTCGGCGAACTCGGCGGTGATCGTGCCCGGCCCGGCACCGACGTCGAGGAGCGCGGCATCCGGGTGAAGGAACGGGCGCAGATACTCCGCCGAGTTCGCGATCGTCCGGTTGCTGTGAGAACGCAGTACCGATTCGTGATGTCCGTGGGTGTAAGTCGCCATGCCTTCAGTCTGGCGGGTCTCAGCGCAGTTGCGCGGCCAGACGGGAGATCGCGTCACGATCGGGCTTGCCGCTGGGCAGCGTGGAGAGCTCGTCGACGAGGATGAGCCGAGCGGGCCGGGCATGCTTGCCGATCTCCTCGGCGACGGCGGTGCGGGCGTGCTCGAGCTGCTCTGCTTCGCTGCGTCGCAGCGCTTCGCCGCGCACGGCGACGATGACGGATGCCTCGCCCCAGCGCTCGTCGTCGACGCCGACCACGACGGCCGATGTCAGGCCGGGCACCCGTCGGACGATGCGTTCGACGCGGTCGAGCGAGACGTTGATGCCGCCCGAGACGATGACGTTGTCGGCGCGGCCATGCACGCGCACCACGCCGTCCTCGACGATGCCGAGGTCGCCGGTGCGGTACCAGCGGATGCCGCGGTCGTCGCGGTGGAAGATGCGATCGGTGAGCGCCGGGTCGCCGAGGTACCCGTCCGCGAGCACAGGGCCGGCGATCCGCAGTTCGCCATCGACGGCGCGCACGGTCACGGTGTCCAGCGGGATGCCGTCGTAGACGCATCCGCCGCTCGTCTCCGTGGACCCGTAGGTGCGCACGATCCGCAGGCCTGCCTCGTCCGCCCGCTCGCGCAGGACGTCCGGCAGCGCCTGCCCGCCGACGAGGATCGCGCGGAAGGTCCCCAGCGCGGCGCGCACACCCGGCTCGTCGATCGCGTCCAGGAGGCTCGCGACCTGCGCGGGGACCAGCGAGGTGTACATCGCCTCATCGGTCGAGCGAACATTCGACAGCACAGCCTCGGCGAAGGAGGTCGGGGAGAATCCGTCGGACAGCACGACCGGCTGCGTACCCGCCAGGATGGATCGCACGAGGACCTGGAGTCCTGCGACGTATCCCGCCGGCAGGGCGAGCAGCCAGCGCCCGGTGCCGATGCGCGCGCCGGTCGCCTCGGCGCTCGCACGCAGGGCGTCCGCGCTGAGCACGACGCGCTTCGGGATACCGGTCGATCCGGACGTCCCGATGACCACCGCCGTGCCCTCCGGCACGGCCTCCGGCTCCCCGCCGAGCAGACCGAGCCCCAGAGCCGGCCCGCCGTCGAGCGCTGCGCGCAGCTGATCCTGAAGGACCAGGGGGTCGTCCGCGGAACTCGTGATCAGCCGTGCCATGGGTCTGCGCTCAGAAATGCCAGGGGAAGGAGCTCCAGTCCGGAGCGCGCTTCTCGAGGAAGGAGTCCCGTCCCTCGACCGCCTCGTCGGTGCCGTAGGCCAGGCGCGTCGCCTCGCCGGCGAACACCTGCTGGCCGACCATCCCGTCGTCGACCGCGTTGAAGGCGAACTTGAGCATCCGGATGGCGGTGGGCGACTTGGTGAGCACTGTCCGCGCCATGGCCAGGGCCTCGCGCTCGAGCTCGGCGTGCGGGACGACACGGTTGACGGCGCCCATCTCATACGCGCGCTGCGCCGAGTACTCCTCAGCGAGGAAGAACACCTCGCGCGCGAACTTCTGTCCGGTCTGGCGCGCCATGTACGCCGAGCCGTATCCGGCGTCGAAGCTGCCGACATCGGCATCCGTCTGCTTGAACCTGCCGTGCTCGGCACTCGCGATCGTCAGGTCGCACACGACATGCAGCGAGTGGCCCCCGCCGGCCGCCCACCCCGGTACGACCGCGATCACGACCTTCGGCATGAAGCGGATCAGGCGCTGCACCTCGAGGATGTGCAGACGTCCGGCGCGGGCCGGATCCGCCACCTCGGTCGCGGATTCGGAGTACTTGTAGCCGTCGCGACCGCGGATGCGCTGGTCGCCGCCCGAGCAGAACGCCCAGCCGCCGTCCTTGGGGCTCGGCCCGTTGCCGGTCAGCAGGACGGCGCCGATCTTCGGGTCCTGACGCGCGACGTCCAGCGCCCGGTACAACTCGTCGACCGTGTGCGGGCGGAAGGCGTTGCGCACCTCCGGTCGGTCGAATGCAATGCGCGCGACGCCGCCGTCCACCGAGACATGAGCCGTGATGTCGGTGTAAGCCTCGGCGCCGGGGGCGAGCACCCACTCGGCGGGGTCGAACAGGTCGGAGACGAACGCATTGTGCACGTCTACGAGCATATTCCGCGTCGGCAGGGAGTAGAAAGCAAGTCGGCCGCCTTGGACCTGCAAGTCTCTCAGACCCTGTGCGCAACTAGTTGGGGCTTGTCATATGCGAGAAGGAGCTTCTTTTCGGGTGTATGTACACCTAGACTGCAAATAATCGAGGAAATGACTGCAATTTCTCACGCATCCAGGAGCAAGGACCATGACCGACCTCTACCGGTTGCCGCCTCTCGCTTTCGACTCGGATCTCGTCGCCACCCTGTTCGAGATCGAACGGCTGCGCGCCGACATCGGAACGGGAACCACCCCACGCGACACGTACGCAGAACTGCATCGCCTATTCGATACCGTCATGAGTGTGGTATCCGCCCGCATTGAGGGCAACCATACGACCGTCTACGAGGCCATCGATCTTGTCGACGGGATTGAGGATCCGCTCACTGAGCAGCTGCGCGAGATCGCGAACATCACCGAAGTCGCTCGACACTTGGACGAGCTTGATCCGGCCGAACCGCTCACGCACGGACTCATCCGCGATCTCCACGCCCGCACGGTCCAAGGACTCTCGCGCGAAGGTGATCCGACCCCCGGCGCCTACCGGAACCAGGACGTCGCCATCACCGGTTCCGCTCACCGGCCACCGCCCTGGGTGACCGTTCATGCTGAGATGTCGTCTCTGCTCGAGTTCGCGAACGCGGAGCGCCCGCTTCATGAGCAGATGATGCAGATCGCTCTCTCGCATCATCGCTTCGTCTGGATCCACCCGTTCCGCAATGGAAACGGTCGCGTCTCCCGCCTGTTCACGTACGCCATGCTGCGGCGGACGATCTTCGCCACTCGGGGGTTCAGCGCGCTGAACCCCACAGCCGTCTTCGGCAACGACCGCGCTGCATACATCGCCGCGTTGGAAGCGGCAGACGCACTCGATGACGAAGGGACGATCGCCTGGGCTTCCTTCTTCGCGAAGGGGATCCGGGAGGACATCACTCGTCTGATCCGACTTCAAGATCGCGAGTATGTCATCGATGCACTCGTGGGCCCGGCGTTGGCGCGCCTCGCCCGCGACGGACAGATCACGACCAGCGAGCATCGAGCGCTGAATGAAGTCCTGAACCGCGGGACGGTGAAGGCCGGGGACCTCGCGGAGGTGCTGCTCGGCACAGCCTCGCAGCGCTCCCGCATCATTCGCGACCTTCTGGACCGACAACTTCTTCAGCATTCCGTCGAGGGTCCGCGGTTCTACCGACTCGCGTTGTCTCGCGGCCCTTTGGCACCGCGCCTCATCCGTCAGCTCGACGCGCTGGGCTATCTGCCGAAGATGCTCTCCGACGATTGAGCCGAACGCGGAGTTCCCCGGGGAGCATGCCCGCTCCCCGGGGAACCGCTGCAGGATCCTGCGCAGCGATCAGGCCCGCACCGCGCGGCGGGCCTTCCGCCAGCCGTCGATGATGTCCCAGATGACTCCCGCTCCGATGCCGAAGCCCACGAGCACAGCGAGGATGCGGAAGATGCCGCCGTTGCCGGCCGCCTCGGCGTCACCCGCCGCGAAGCCTTCGCCTCCGGCCTGGACGATGTGCGCCAGGAACTCCGGGTTGATGAGGTCTCCGGAGATCAGCGGGATCAGCACCCACGCCGCGAAGGCGAGAGCGAGCACGGTGTTCACGACGGCGAGCGCCGTCGTCCACCCGCGCCGGAAGATCACGACCGCGAAGACCGCCTCGAAAGCGATCAGGACGAACAGGGCACCGATCCACCACGGCCACAGCGCGGGGTCAAGGATCGGGATCGGCTCGCCTCCGGTGGGGAAGAACCCGCGCACGCGATCCCAGATCACCGCCACGACGGCGATGCCGAGGAAGACGAGGGAGGCGATCAGCTCGCTGCGGCCGGCCCCGTCCTCCTGGATCTCCGGCAGTTGATCGACGTCCCACTTCGCGCCCGTGTCGGCGCCGGTGCGCTCCAGCACGGCGAACACGAGCGTCGTCCAGAAGCCGATGTGGACCATCACGGTGATCCCGACGGACACCGCCTGCCCGATCGTCTCGCCGACGCCGGCCCCGGACAGCAGCAGCCCGAGGACCAGGGCGCCGACGACGCTGACCGGCACGATCCACAGCAGCAGCTTCAGCAGCCGCCACCAGGTGAGGTAGTACTTCGGGCCGATCAGGTGCAGCGAGCGGTCGGCGTAACCGGCGGCCAGGATGCCGGGGTCGCCGAGCTCGGTCAGCACGGCCCGTTCGGCCTCCGCCGGATCCTCGCCCTGCTCGACGCGCGCTTCGACGGCGTCGGCGATGGAGGCCTCGAGTTCGGCGCGCACGTCGCCCTGAGTCTCAGGTGTGAGGCTCCGGATCGTCGCGGAGATGTAGCGTTCGGTCAGTGTGGCGGTCATGTCAGTGCTCCTCTTCGGTGAGCGAGGCGATCGCTCCGGTGAGCGCGCGCCATTCGTCTGTGAGTGTGTCGGCGAGGCGGATGCCCGCCTCGGAGGTGCGGTAGAACTTCCGGGGCCTGGCCTCTTCGGTGTTCCACTCGCTCGTGAGGTATCCCTGCTTCTCCAGCCGTCGCAGCAGGGGATACAGCGTGTTGGCGTCGGTCGCGAAGCCGTGCGCCTCGAGCTGCTCCAGGAGGCTGTAGCCGTAGCCGGCCTCCCGCAGCAGCTGCAGGCACGCGAGCACGATCGTGCCGCGCCGCAGCTCCTGCAGATGTGTGTCGAACGTCTCGTCCATGTCCGCCACATTACTGTGCGTCACACACTATTGTCAATCGCACATTTATGTAGGCTGACACCGAGAGCAGAATAGGGTCATGATCCCGGCGCTGGCAGACCTGCTCGACACGGCACGAGTGGTCGCGCTCCCCCTGGCGACGAGATTCCGCGGCGTCGACGTGCGCGAAGCCCTGCTGATCGAGGGCCCGAACGGCTGGGCGGAGTTCTCGCCGTTCGTCGAGTATCCGGATGCCGAGGCATCCACGTGGCTCGCCGCCGCGATCGACTTCGGCTGGTCAGCCCAGCCCGAAGCGCGCAGGAAGACCGTCCAGGTCAACGCGACCGTGCCCGCCGTGGCGGCCGCCCGGGTGGACGCGGTCCTCGCACGGTTCCCCGGGTGCCGCACCGCGAAGGTCAAGGTCGCCGAGTCCGGCCAGGTGCTCGCCGAGGACGTCGCGCGCGTGCGCGCGGTGCGTGAGGCGATGGGTCCGGAGGGGCGCATCCGCGTCGACGCCAACGGCGCCTGGAACGTCGACGAGGCCGAGCACGCGATCCACGCGCTGGCCCCGTTCGACCTGGAGTACGCGGAGCAGCCGTGCGGGAGCGTCGCGGAGCTCGCCGAACTGCGCCGTCGGGTGAAGTACATGGGGATCCCGATCGCCGCCGACGAGAGCGTGCGCAAGGCCGCGGACCCGCTCGCGGTGGCGCGGGCCGGAGCCGCCGACCTCGTGGTGATCAAGGCGCAGCCCCTGGGCGGCATCCGCCGCGCGCTCGACATCGTCGCGGAGGCCGGTCTCCCCGCGGTCGTCTCCAGCGCCCTGGACACCGCCGTCGGCCTGGCGCAGGGCGCGATGCTCGCGGCATCCCTCCCCGATCTCGAGCACGACTGCGGCCTCGGCACCGGCGCCCTGTTCACCGACGATGTCGCGGAGCTGATCCCCGTCGACGGAGCCGTCCCGGCCCACCGCGTCGTGCCTGATCCGGCGCGGCTCGACCGCCTGGCGGCCTCCGAGGACCGCCGGGACTGGTGGCTGGACCGCCTTTCCCGCTGCCATGCCGTGCTCTCGGAGAACGGCGTCCGCGCTACTCGGCCGGAGCGATGATCAGATCCACCAGCTGACCGAGCGCCTCGGCGCCGACATGATGCAGGCGATCGCCGTCCAGCCCTTCCATCGCGGCGCGAGCCATGCACCCCTCCCACTGCACCATGAGCATGCGCGCGGCGGAGGGCACGTCGATCCGCAGTGAGAAGAGCCCGGAGTCGATGATGCCCTGGATGATGCCCTCGATGCTCGCGACCATCGCACGGTCCTGCTCGACGTAGGCGCGCCCGAACGCCTCATCGCGCAGCGCGCGGATGCGGATCTCGCTCATCATCAGCACACCGAGGCGGTCGTCGAGACCGGAATCCATGATCTTCTGGACCAGCTCGGTCGGATCAGCGTCACCGGCGAGGACGCCGGAGGCCACGAACTCGTCGATACGCCCCCGCACAGAGGCGAGACGCTGCTCGGCCACCGTGGACGCCAGAGCCAGGAAGAGCTGGTCCTTGGACTCGAAGTTCGAGTAGAAGGCTCCGCGCGTGAAGCCGGCGCGCTCGCAGATCGCCTCCACGCTCGCTCCTTCGAGGCCCACCTCGGCGAACACCTGCGCCGCGGCATCCAGCAGGCGGGCACGCGTGTTCTCGCGACGTCGGGTCACCGGAATCGTCATCGAAGCCTCCTCCCCTCAACTCTCACACCCCGCGCACAGTTTCGCACCGCCGACTCACCGTAGGATACACAGTTGTATCGGATACACCTGTGTATCGAATCCACCTCGGCCCCTCGGAGGATTCCGTGTCCACTCTCCTGTCGTCGCTCGGACGCTGGTCGTTCCGCCACCCCTGGCGCGTGCTCGTCTCCTGGCTGCTGGTCCTCGGCATCGCTGGCGGAGGAGCGCTGGTGCTCGGCACCGGTACGGACAACACGTTCTCGATCCCGGGCACCGAATCTCAGGCGGGTCTCGAGCAGCTCTCCCGGTCGTTCCCGCAGGTGAGCGGCACGAACGCGCAGTTCATCGTCGTCGCGGCCGACGGCGACAGCATCACGGACGACGCGTACCGCACGGACATCGAGGATGCCGTGGACGAGCTCGAGGACCTCGACGGGGTCCTCGCCGTCACGTCCCCCTTTGACGAGATGGTCGCTGGCATGGTCAACGAGGAGGAGACCGCGGCGATCGTCCAGCTCCAGTTCGACGGACAGTCCACCGACGTGTCGCAGGAGACCAAGGACGAGCTGGGCGCGGTCGTCGACGAGCTGTCCGCGGCGCTGCCGGACGGGTCGCAGACGGCCCTCGGGGGCGACCTGTTCGCGACCTCGATCCCGGGCGTCACGATCACCGAGGCGGTCGGCCTGCTGATCGCGCTCGTCGTGCTGATCGTCACGTTCCGCTCCTTCGCGATGGCCGGGCTGCCGCTGGCCACGGCGGTCCTCGGCGTCGGCATCTCGATCGCCGGGATCTTCGCCGCCACGGCGTTCGCCACCGTGTCCTCGACCACGCCGCTGCTCGCGCTGATGTTGGGCCTCGCCGTCGGCATCGACTACGCACTGTTCATCATGGCAAGGCACCAGGACCAGGTGCGCGACGGAGTCGACCCGGAGGAGTCCGCGGCGCGGGCCGTCGGCACCGCCGGGTCCGCGGTCGTGTTCGCCGGCATCACCGTCCTCATCGCCCTGATCGGCCTCGGCTTCGCCGGCATCCCGTTCCTGACGACGATGGGCGTAGCCGCCTCCGTCGCCGTCGCCATCGCGGTCGCCATCGCGGTGACCCTCACACCCGCGCTGCTCGGCTTCATGAAGGGGCGCGTGATCGGCTGGAAGCGCAAGCCTCGGAAGAAGAAGGCGTCCACCGCGCCGCAGCGCACGTTCAGTCAGCGCTGGGTCGGCGGCATCACGAAGCGACCGATCCTCACGTCCCTCGCCGTGGTCATCGGACTCGGCGTCGTCGCGATCCCCGCGCTCAGCCTGAACCTCGCCCTGCCGAACGCCGGTGTGCTCCCGAAGGACTCCGAGGCCCGGCAGAGCTACGATCTCGTGGCGGAGGAGTTCGGCCCCGGATTCAACGGGCCGCTGATCCTCACCGGCACGATCGTCACCTCGACCGATCCGCTGACGCTGATGGAGGACCTCGGCGACGCCGTGGACGAGATCGACGGCGTCAAGGAGGTCGCCCTCGCGACCCCCAACGAGACCGCCGACACCGGCATCGTCCAGGTGATCCCCGAGACCGCACCCGACGACCCCGCCACGAGCGATCTCGTGCGCGAGCTTCGCTCGCATCACGACGAATGGCTCGACGAGTACGGCATCGATGTGAAGGTCACCGGGTTCACGGCCGTCGCGATCGACATCTCCGATCAGCTCGGTGCGGCGCTGCTGCCCTTCGGGATCTTCGTGATCGGGCTGTCGCTCATCCTTCTGACCATCGTGTTCCGGTCCCTGTGGGTGCCGATCACCGCCGCGCTCGGATACCTGCTGTCGATCGTCGCCGCGTTCGGCGTCGTGGGAGCGGTCTTCGAATGGGGCTGGTTCGCCGACGCGCTGCATGTCGCGAAGGTCGGACCGATCATCAGCTTCATGCCGATCGTCCTGATGGGCGTGCTGTTCGGCCTCGCGATGGACTACCAGGTGTTCCTGGTGTCCCGCATGCGCGAGGACTACGTGCACGACCCGTCGTCGAAGAGCGCCTCCCGCGCGGAGCGCCGCGAGGCCGCGATCCGCGCTGTGCGCACCGGCTTCCGCGGATCGGCGAAGGTCGTCACCGCCGCCGGGCTCATCATGTTCGCGGTGTTCGTGGCATTCGTGCCGGAAGGCGACTCGTCACTGAAACCCATCGCCCTCGGTCTTGCCGCCGGCATCGCGATCGACGCCTTCCTCGTGCGCATGACCCTGATCCCCGCGCTGATGGCGATCCTCGGCCAGCGCGCCTGGGAGCTGCCCGCGTGGCTGGAGAAGATCCTGCCGAGCGTCGACATCGAGGGCGAGGCCGTCGAGCGCGAGCGGCACCTGGCCGCGTGGCCGGGCGACGACTCGATCGTCGCGGCGGACGACCTCGTGCTCGCCGCGGATGCTCCCGTCGTCGACGGCGTGAGCCTCCGGGTGGCTCCGGGCAGCGCACTGATCACCACGGGTCCGGATGCCCGGGTCCGTCGCGCTCTGGCCCTGGCGGTCGCGGGCCGCGTGGCTCCGGACGGCGGACGCCTGCGCGTGGCCGGGCACCTGCTGCCGGGGCGCGCTGTCTGGGTGCGATCGCACGTGGGCTGCGTGCTCGTCGACGACGCGGATGCCGCGCTCGGCGACCTGCGCGAGGCGCTGCGCGGGCGCTCCGAGCTCGTCGTCATCGACGGCATCGACCGCCTCGGCGGCGCTCAGCGCGACCAGGCGGCGGCGATGCTGAGGGATGCCGCGACGGCCCGCCCTCTGGCCGTGTTCGCCACGGCATCCGACGCGTACGTCGCGCGCGCCGTCCTCGCCGACGCCGGCTGGCCCGACGCCGATGTGCTCGACACCCGATCCCCCCGTCGCACCGAGACCACCGAGGTGACCGCATGACCCTCTCCATCGAACGCGCACGTTCCCGCAAGCCGATCACATGGCTGACGGTGATCGGCGTGCTGCTGCTGCCGGCGATCATCGGCGGTGTGCTGGTTGCCGCGCTGCAGAATCCGGCCGAGCGGCTGGACAACATGACGGCGGCCATCGTCAACCTCGATGAGCCGGTCACGATCGACGACCAGTACACGCCGCTCGGCCGCCAGCTCGCGTCGGGTCTCGTGGAGGGATCGGACGAGGTCGACTCGAACCTCGACTGGGTGATCTCGAACGAGGACGACGCGGCCGAGGGGCTCGCGGACGGCACCTACCAGGCCGTCATCACGATCCCGGAGAACTTCTCCGCCGCAGCGACGTCCTCGGGGCAGGCCATCGCGGACGGCGGGGGCGAGGCGGAGCAGGCCACGATCACCGTCACCACGCCGGAGGACGGTCGCGTCGCCGACGACCTGATCACGTCGCAGATCGCGGCGGCCGCGACCTCCAGCATGGGCACGATGCTCAGCGAGGCGACCATGGAGAACGTCCTCGTCGGCTTCACCACGCTCGGCGACCAGATCGGCGAGGCCGCGGACGGGGCGACGGAGCTCGCGGACGGCGCGTCGCAGGCCGCCGACGGGGCCGCAGCCCTGCCCGACGGGGCCACGCAGCTCGCGGACGGCGTCACCCAGCTCGGTGACGGGGCGTCTCAGCTGGGAGATGGCGCGTCCGAGATCTCGGACGGCGCGAACCAGCTCGCCGGCGGAGCAGACCAGCTCAGCGGCGGCGCGGGTGCGCTCGCTGCGGGGCTCGACACCATCGCTGCGGGCATCGCGGATTCCTCGAAAGGCGCGGTCGATCTCGGAGCCGGCCTGACATCGGGTGCGACCGCGCTCGAGCAGAACGGGCTCGTCCCGGACCAGCTCTCCGAAGCCGCAGGCGCAGCCGCGACCGCTGCTTCCGGAGTGTCGACCGGCATCGACGAGCTCGCTACGAGCATCGAGAAGCTCGCCCTCCTCTGTGAGGACCGAACCGATGACCCCGTATGCACCGGACTGACCGGCATCTCCGAGAGCATGCCCGACCTCCAGGAGGCCGCCACAGGTGCATCACAGGCCGCAACCGGCACGGCCGACGGCCTCTCCGCCTTCGACACCGAAGCGACCGCTGAACTGTCGACGCAGATGCGCGATGCCGGTGCCGGCGCGACGAAGCTCGGCGGAGGTCTCACCCAGCTCGCCGACGGGACGACCCAGTCGGCCGCCGGAGCGCGCGAGCTCGCGACCGGTGCCTCCGGCCTCAGCACGGGAGCGATCGGTCTCGGTCAGGGGGCCGGCCAGCTCGCATCCGGTGCGGACGAACTCAGCTCGGGAGCCGGCCAGCTCGGCGACGGCGCGACACAGCTCGCCGACGGCGCGACGGAACTCGTCGACGGCCTCGGTCAGCTCGCCGACGGCACGGATGAGCTCGCCGGAGGCCTGAGCACCGCGGTCGACGCGCTCCCCTCGTTCAGCGACGAGGAGTCCTCGTCACTCGCGACCGTGATCGCGGATCCGGTGTCGTCGAACACCTCGACGTCGACGATCTTCGGGCCCACCGCGATCCCGCTCCTCACCGCGGTCGTGCTGTGGTTCGGCGCGCTCGCGACCTTCCTGGTGCTGCGTCCGCACACGGACCGCACGCTCACGTCGCGTCGTCCGTCGATCGCGCTCACGCTGCGCGCCTTCGCCCCGGCCGCCCTGATCGGGGCGGGGCAGGGTGTGCTCGTGTCGCTGATCGTGCAGATCGTCGCGCAGTACGAGGTGGGAGCGTGGTGGACGTTCGCGGGCACGGCGGTGCTCGCGGGGATCGCCTTCGCCGCGGTCAACCAGGCGCTCGTGGCGCTCTTCGGCGGCATCGGCCGCTGGATCAGCGCGCTCGTGGGCGTCCTGGCGATCGCGACCGGACTCATCTCGACGGTTCCGGCGTGGCTGGCCTCGCTCGGTGCCGCGCTGCCGACCCAGGCGGCGTTCACCGGCCTGATCTCCGGCAGCGGCTCGGCCGTCGCGGCGCTGATCGTCTGGGCCGTGCTGGCGCTCGGCGCGACCACGCTCGCCGTCGCGCTGCGCCGGACGACATCGGCGAAGGCGGTGCTCGCGGCCGGCTGATCCGTACAGCGCCGCGGGCGCCCTACGCTGGGCGGATGCGACGACCGTTCATGGACACCCGCCAGCACGACTCGCTCGACGGGCAGCAGTACCTCGTGCTGCGCCCGACCGCCGATGTCGCGCGGGAGTACGAGCGCACACAGGCGCGGCTTCTGGAGGGACCCGGACGCGGGCTGAAGCATCCCCTCACGGGCCACGTCACGCTGCGCGGCTTCCACGAGCCAGAACGCCGGGCGGAGCTGGCGTCGCTGATCCGCGGATGGGCTGCGGCGCAGCATCCGATCGAGGTGATCGCCGAGGCCGTGGACGCGTTCCCCGCCCCCTGGCAGATCATCATCGTCCGGCTCGTCAGGACTCCGGCGCTGGTCGACGCGTACGCGAGCCTCACGGCGGCTCTGTCCGCGACGGACATCCACCGGCTGGACGAGCTCGACGTGGACGACTGGATCTTCCATCTCTCGGTCGTGTACGCCAGGGCGCTCGATGCTGAGGCGTGGTCCGGTCTGGAGACGGCGGCCCGCCGCGACCTCTCCCCCGTCGGCGAGGTCATCTCCGACGCCGAGTTCATCTGGTACGACAACGGCGTCGAGCACTCCGAGATCATCCCGCTCGGCGGTACCCCGTGCGGATGAAGCGCTGAAGGGGCACGTCAGCTGCGGCGCTGCTCGACCCGCTTCTTGAGGAAGATGAGCGGCAGCAGCCACGTGCCCAGCGCCGTGATGATCCACACGATCAGCGTCGCGAGCACCCAGGTGATGATGCCGTCGATCTTCAGCCCGCCGGGGAACAGCGAGGCGATGAGCAGCGCGACGAACGTCGACACCAGCCCGATGCCGCCCAGGATCGCGCTGGCGTACTGCCGCGCCACGTTGAAGATGAACGGCCCCAGCACCGCCTGCGCGACGGTGAACACGACGACGGCCGTGAGGAATCCGCTCCATGAGAAGCCGAAGCCCGGAAGCACCCACGCGCAGACCATGAGGGCGAGGGCGGAGCACACCAGCGAGATCGCCGTGCGGATGAGGAAGCGGATCATGGCGTCATGATAGCGCCGCCCCGCGCCGCCGCCGGGAGGGCGCTCGAGAAGATCAGCTCAGACCGGAGTAGGCGTGCAGACCCTTGAAGAACACGTTCACGACGGTGAAGTTGAAGATCACGGCGGCGAACCCGGTGATCGACAGCCACGCCGACGGGTTCCCGCGCCATCCCCGGGTCGCGCGAGCGTGGATGTACCCGGCGTACAGCACCCAGATGATGAACGTCCAGGTCTCCTTCACGTCGAAGCCCCAGTACCGACCCCACGCGTCCTGCGCCCAGATGGCGCCGGCGATCAGCGTGAAGGTCCAGAAGATGAAGCCGACGATCGCGAAGCGGTACGCGAGGGCCTCCAGGCGTTCGGCGGTCGGCAGCGTCGCGAGGAAGCGTGCTCCGGTCTTCTCGGCCTGCTCCGCGATCTTGCGCTCCCGTCGTGCCTGCAACAGCTGCAGCACGGACAAGGAGCAGGCCAGCGCCAGGAACGCGGTGGCCAGGGACGCGACGAACACGTGGATGACGAGCCACACGCTCTTGAGCGGATCCATGAGCGGCACGACCTCGACGTAGAAGTTCGTGGACGCCAGGCCCAGCAGGACGACGACGAGGCCGATGATGAACGTGCCGAGGTAGCGCAGGTCGACGCGCGTCAGCACGACCAGGTACACGAGGACGATGAGCGCGGTCCCGATCATCGCGAACTCGTACAGGTTCGCCCACGGGACGCGCGCGGCCGCGACGCCGCGCAGCACGAGAGCTGCGACGTGGAAGACGAACGCGAGCACCGTCAGCGCAGTGCCGATGCGCGCCATGACGTGGCGCGGCTTCTTGGGCGCCTCGGAGCCGGATGCCACGGCCGCCGCGTCCGCGGCCGAGCCGCCCGATCCCACCGACACGAGCTCGCGCTCGGCGCGGGCATCCGCCGTCGCCGCCGAGCGGCTCGCGAGATCGAACGCATAGGCGACGAAGGCCCCGGCGTAGATCGCGATGGCCGTCCAGATGCACAGCAGCGAGTAGTCGTCCAGCGCTTCCATGGTGTCAGTCTACTTTCGGGTCGTCGGTCGGAGCAGGGGCGGCCTGCTGTGCACGCCGGTTCGGGGCGTCGAGCAGCCGGGCGTGCCCGGCGGCCAGGTCGTCCACGGCTGCGGCGAGCGTGGGGTCCTCGCCGCGCGCGAGCCCGGCGTACTCCAGGTGCACGGTGTCGGTAGCGGCGGTCGCCTTCACCCACATCCGCCGTCGCGGGACGAACAGTGCGAGACCGAGGCCGCCGAGCGCGAGCAGCGCGAACACGAGCACCCACACGGCAGAGGCGTCGTGATGGATCTGCAGCGAGGCGAACCGCTTGACGGACTGGGTGAAGTCGCCTTCCGCCGTCCCCTCCGGGGACTCGTCCTCGAAGGTCACGGTGCCGAGCCCGTTGGGCAGGTCGGCGGTCTCGCCCGGCTGGAGCTCGAGGGATTCGACTCCCGAGTCCCCGCCGGCGATCTCGGTGAGATCCGTCGTGTCCAGCACATAGACCGACCTCGGGGTGCCGTCGTCGATCCCCAGATCGCCCTGATACACGCGCAGGGTCAGCAGCGGCGCGTACGTGTCTCCGTAGATGGAGGTATAGGCGCCGGAGTCGAGCTTCGCCTGGGTCGGATAGAAGAACCCGAGCATGCCCAGCTGCTCCGGCATGCCGTCGGTCACCTTCACGACGCCGAGGGAGGTCATGTTGTTGTCCTGTGGCAGGAACTCCACCGAGTCGCGGAACACCACGGTGCCCTCGGCGTTGCGGACGGTGATGGTGGGCGCGTAGCCGTTGCCGAGCAGGTAGACCTTGTCGCCGGCGATGTCGAGCGGGTGGTTCACCTGCACGGCGCCCTCCCACTCGGAGCCGTCCGTGTCGCGCACGGACACGTTGGCCGAGAAGTCCCCCGCCTGCCCCGACGCCTTCGAGCCGAACTCCTGATATGTGACGTCGAAGGAGTCCAGCGTCATGGCGTACGGCGCGAGGGCGTCGTCGCCGACGAAGCGACCCCGATTCATCGAGTTGTAGTCGACCAGGGAGTTGACGAAGGTCTCCCCTTCGACGACGACCTTCTGCCCGGTGTACGCGAACCCGCCGCCGACCCCGACGGTGACGAGCACGCCGACCAGCGCGAGGTGGAACAGCAGGTTCCCCGTCTCCCGCCAGTACCCGCGCTCCGCGGACACCGAGAACGTCCTGCCCTTGTCGTAGCGCTCGACGCGATAGCCGAGCGCCTTGAGCTGCTTCTGCGCGACGTCGGCCGCACGGGATGCCTCGGCCGAGGCATCCTCGCCGTCCGCGACCTCGCGGTCGGTCTCCACGTGATCGGCCAGGCGCGCGAGACGCGCCGGCGTCCGCGGCGGGCGGGTCCGCAGCGCCTTCGCGTGATGCTTGATGCGCGGGATGACGCATCCCACGAGCGAGGTGAACAGCAGCAGGTAGATGGCCGAGAACCACGGCGACAGGTAGACGTCGAACATGCTCAGCGCGTCGAGCACCGGGAACAGATCCGGGTTGTCCGCCTCCCACTGCGTCACGCCGTTGGGGTCGGCCATGCGCTGCGGGAAGACCGACCCGGGGATGGCGGCGATCGCCAGGATCAGCAGCAGCACGAGCGCTGTGCGCATCGAGGTGAGCTGACGCCAGCCCCAGCGCAGCCACCCGACGAAGCCCAGCCGGGGCTGCGTGATGCCGTCATCGACGGCGTCGACGTGGTCAGAGGGGCGCAACGGGTCGGCGGACTCGGGGCTCACGGCATCCTTCTTGATCGAACTAGAGCGGGAGGACGACACTCGCCATCACCGCCTGCAGGCGGGACATGATGTCGGTCCAGATTCCGGTGACCATCAGCACACCGAGCACGATGAGCAGCACGCCGCCGATGATGTTCACGGTGCGGATGTGACGGCGCAGGAAGCCGATCGCGCGCGCGGCCCAGCCGAAGCCGAGAGCGACGAGAACGAACGGGATGCCCAGGCCGAGGGAGTACGCCACGCCCAGGAGGGCGGCGCGCCACGGATCGCCGACCTGCCAGGACAGTGACACGATCGCGGCGAGCGTGGGTCCCATGCAGGGCGCCCAGCCGATGCCGAGCGCGATGCCCAGCAGCGGCGCGCCGATCAGGCCGGACCTGGAGTCGACGTGGAAGCGGAACTCGCGCTGCGCGAAGCCGAAGAGCCCGAGGAACACCAGCCCCATGAGGATGATGACCACGCCGAGGATGCGCGTGACCAGCTCGCCCCACCGGACGAAGAAGTGCCCGGTCGCGCCGCCCAGGATCGTCCAGGCGACGAACACGATCGTGAAGCCGAGGATGAACAGGAGCACGCCCAGCAGGAGCCGGCCCTTCCCGTTCGACTGCGCGCCTGCGCCGCCCCGGGGAGCGACCGCGCCGCCGAGGAAGCCGAGATAGCCGGGCACGAGCGGCAGCACGCAGGGCGAGAGGAACGACACGAGTCCGGCGAGCATCGCGACCGGGATCGCGAGGAGCAGACTGCCGTCGCCGATCAGCGTCTGGACGTTCACGCGCTCTCCGCGAGCGCGTCCTTGACCAGCGTCGACAGGATCGACGCGCTCTCCAGCTGTCCGATGATGCGGGCGGCGACTCGGCCCTGCTTGTCGAGCACGAGCGTCGTCGGCGTCGCCTGGATCGGCGTGGCGCCGGCGAAGGCGAGCTTGGCCTCTCCGGTCTTCGCGTCCATCAGGCTCGGGTAGGTGACGCCGTAGGTCTCGGCGAACGCCTTGGCGGTGTCGGCCTCGTCGAACGTGTTGACGCCGACGAACGACACGCCGTCGTCCTGGAAGTCCTGCCACACGGCCTCGAGCTCAGGCGCCTCGACCCGGCACGGCGCGCAGCCCGCGTACCAGAAGTTCACGACCGCGACGTCGCCGGCGATGTCGGCGCTGTCGAACTGCTCGCCGTCCTCGGTCACGCCGCCGAACTCGACGGGCTCGCCGCGATCCTCCGGCGCGATCTCGACGACGGTGAATCCGTCGGCGGCGATGTAGCCCTTGTCCTCACCGTTCAGGTACTGCTCGGCGACGGGATCGGGAGCGCACGCGGTCACGCCGACGACGAGCGCCGCGGCGAGCGCGACTCCGAGCATTCCGCGCAAGCGGGATCGGGAGGGCTGGCCGGCGCGGTCGGAGAGAACCGTGTGATCGGGCACGGGCCCCAGTCTACGTGGCGGATTCTATGGGTACTCTGAGCCTTCTGCCAGCCTCACAGCCGTGCCAGGACGTCCTCGACGCCGGCGCGGAAGTTCGGACACATCGTGATGTCGTGAGCGCGGCAGCGCAGCGCGTGCTCGGTCATCTCGCGCGACCGGCGCATCTCCTCCATGCGCCGGTCGAGGTCGTCCAGATGCGCGTGCAGCACCTCGTGACGGCCGGAACGGCCGTCGTCCAGCAGGACGCCGATCTGCTCGAGGCTCATCCCGGCGGCCTTGCTGCGCTGGATGATCGCGATGCGCACCACCTCGTCCTCGCCGTATCTCCGGCGCCCCGCCGCATCCCGATCGGGTCGGAGCAGCCCGACGCTCTCCCAGTGCCGGAGGACGTTCGTCGGCAGACCGAAGCGCTCGGCGACGTCTCCGACGGACCAGGGATGATTCGCGCTTGACTTCATGTTGACATGAAGTCACAGACTGTTCGCGAACGCAAGATCAGGATGGAGACACCATGTACGACGTGATCGTGATCGGAGCCGGCCCCGCCGGCCTGCAGGCCGCGCTCAGCCTCGGCCGGATGCACCGCTCGACCCTGCTGCTCGACTCCGGCGAGTACCGCAACGGCCCCGTGGCGCACATGCACAACGTGATCGGCAACGACGGCACGCCGCCCGCCGACTTCCGGGCGAAGGCACGCGCCCAACTGGGTGCGTACGCCGACGTCCGCGTGCGAGATGTGGCGGTGGAGCGCATCGAGGGCGAGGTGGACGATTTCACCGTCGCCCTCGCCGACGGCACGTCGGAGCGCGCGCGGCGCATCGTGCTCGCCACTGGCGTCGCGGACGACCTCCCCGCCGTGCCCGGCCTCGATGCGCTGTGGGGACGACGCGCGTTCACCTGCCCGTTCTGCGACGGCCACGAGTTCAGCGACGCGAGCATCGGCATCCTCGGCGCGAGCGACCGGACCGCCCACCTGATCGGGATGCTCGCTCCCATCGTCGGCGAGATCACCGTCTTCGGTGTCGGCGAGGCCCCCGACCCGGCCGTGGTGGGCCAGCTGGAGCGAGCCTCCGTGCGCGTGCACCCCGTGCCGGTCGAGCGCGTCGAGGACGATGGAGTCCAGGTCGTGGTCCGCACCGCTGATGGAGACATCGCGGTCGCCGGGCTCTTCGTCGCTGCAGGGTCCATCCGGCAGCGGGCGCCGTTCGCCGAGCAGCTCGGGCTGCAGGTGCTGCCGTCCGGTGCGATCGAGATCGACGAGTTCGGGCGCACCTCCGTCCCCGGTGTGAGCGCGGCGGGCGACCTCGCCCACCGCGCGACGCTGCCGGGGGTGGTGGCGTCAGTCGTCATGGCGGCCGCTGCCGGGCAGATGGCGGCCGCTGTGCTCGTCCAGGAGCTGGCCGCGGAGCACTGACCGCGAGGGTAAGCGCTCAGACAGCGCCGAGGTCCACCCCGCCCGACGCGGGCTCGGCGTAGTCGACCTCGCGCCACACGTCGCCCACGCGCTCGAAGGACGTCACGCTGGAGAGGGAGCACCGTCGGGTCCGCGGGTCGTGGCGCAGCGGGAGACCGGCGACCGACAGGTGCGTGATCCAGATGGGCGCCTGGTGCGAGACGAAGACGATGTCCCCGGCATCCGTCTCGTGCCAGGCGTCGTCCATGGCCTGACGCATGCGTGCCGCGATCAGGGCGTAGGGTTCGCCCCAGCTCGGCGTCGAGGGGCTGCGCAGGTGCCACCAGTTGCGCGGGTCGCGCAGTGCGCGACGCATCCTGGTGCCCTCGAACACGTTCGTGGGCTCGATGATCCGCTCGTCGATCTCGGCCGCGAGTCCCGTCAGCTCGGTGAAGGGCTCGGCCGATTCGCGGGCGCGCTGCAGGGGCGAGCAGCGCACTTCTGCGAGCGTGTGCCCGAGTCCGATCACGTACTCCGCCGCAGCACGTGCCATCCCCCGTCCCGCTTCACTCAGACGGAAGTTCGGCAGCCGACCGTAGAGCACGCGATCGGGATTGTGCACCTCGCCGTGGCGGACGAGGTGCAGACGCTCGGCAGGCACCCGGTCACACCCGCCGGTACTCGGCGGATCCGAAGCCGATGATCAGATGACCGATGTAAGGGAAGAGCCAGAGGAGGAAGAACGAGAACGCCCCGCCCTTGCCGAAGTTGGCACCCTCCTTGAACGCGACCACGAGCGCGAACACGACGTTCACGAGCGGGATCAGATAGAGCAGCGCCAACCAGCCGGACATCCCGGCGATCTTGACCAGGAAGATCCAGTTGACGATAGGGATCAGCGCGAGGATGCCGGGATAGCCGGCCTTCGCGAAGACCTTCCACATCGTCACCGCGTACAGGACGTACAGAACGACGCCGAGCAGCACCGAACTGGTCGAGAAGAGCTGTTCGGTGATCAGGTTGGAGTCCATGGCCGCGAGTCTAGCGAGCGGGCTCTCTCGGAGCGTGAACCCTCCCCCGTAGAATAGCCAGGTTCCCTTTTCCGAACTGGAGGAATCTTCCGTGCTTCGCACTCACACGACCGGCTCTCTGCGAGCCGAGCACATCGGTCAGACCGTCACCCTCACGGGTTGGGTCGATCGTCGTCGTGATCACGGAGGAGTCGCGTTCATCGATCTCCGGGATGCCTCCGGCATCGCCCAGGTGGTCATCCGCGACGAGGAGACCGCGCATCCGCTGCGCAGCGAGTTCGTCCTGAAGGTCACCGGCACCGTGTCCGCGCGTCCGGCCGGAAACGAGAACCCGAACCTGCCCACCGGGGAGATCGAGGTCATCGCATCCGAGGTCGTCGTCCTCAACGAGTCCGCCCCGCTGCCGTTCCAGGTCTCCACCGGCCTCGAAGGCGGCGACCCGATCGGCGAGGACGTCCGGTTCAAGTACCGCTACCTGGACCTGCGCCGTCCGCAGCCGGCATCCGTCATGCGCCTGCGCTCGCAGGTGTACAAGGCGATCCGCGACGTGCTCCACGAGCGCGAGTTCACGGAGATCGAGACGCCCACGCTCACCCGCTCCACTCCCGAGGGTGCCCGCGACTTCGTCGTGCCCGCACGCCTGCACCCCGGCAGCTGGTACGCCCTGCCGCAGTCGCCGCAGCTGTTCAAGCAGCTGCTCATGGTCGGCGGCGTGGAGAAGTACTTCCAGATCGCGCGCTGTTACCGCGACGAGGACTTCCGCGCCGACCGCCAGCCGGAGTTCACGCAGCTCGACATCGAGATGGCCTTCGTCGACCAGGAGGACGTCATCGAGATGATGGAGGCCGTCATCACCGCGATGTGGGCCACCATCGGCGTCGAGGTGCCGACTCCCCTTCCGCGCATCACCTACGCCGACGCCATGGCGAAGTACGGCTCGGACAAGCCCGACCTGCGCTTCGGCCTCGAGCTCGTCGAGGCGACCTCGTACTTCTCGGAGACGCCCTTCCGCGTCTTCCAGTCCGAGTACGTCGGCGCCGTGCTGATGCCGGGCGGCGCCTCGCAGCCGCGCAAGGTGCTGGATGCCTGGCAGGACTGGGCCAAGCAGCGCGGCGCCCGGGGTCTCGCATACGTCTTGTTCAACGAGGACGGCACCCTCGGCGGCCCCGTGGCGAAGAACCTCTCGGAGGCCGAGCAGGCCGGGCTCGCCGAGCTGGTGGGAGCGGCACCCGGCGACTGCGCGTTCTTCGCCGCCGGTTCCGCCAAGGACAGCCGCGCTCTCCTCGGAGCGGCGCGCGTCGAGATCGGTCGTCGTCTGGGCCTGCTCGACCCCGACACGTTCGCCTTCACCTGGGTGGTCGACGCCCCGATGTTCGAGCCGGCCGCGGACGCCGTGGCATCCGGCGACGTGGCGGTCGGCGCCGGCGCCTGGACGGCCGTGCACCACGCCTTCACCGGCCCGAAACCCGAGTTCGAGGACACCTTCGACTCCGACCCCGGTTCGGCGCTCGCCTACGCGTACGACATCGTCTGCAACGGCTCCGAACTCGGCGGCGGCTCCATCCGCATCCACCGCGAGGATGTCCAGAAGCGGGTGTTCGAGGTCATGGGAATCAGCGAGGAGCAGGCGGACGAGCAGTTCGGCTTCCTGCTGGACGCGTTCAAGTTCGGCGCACCGCCGCACGGCGGCATCGCGCTGGGCCTGGACCGCGTGCTGCAGCACCTGTCCAAGACCGAGTCGATCCGCGAGGTCATCGCGTTCCCGAAGACCGGCAACGGGTTCGACCCGCTCACCGCTGCGCCCGCTCCCATCACCGACCAGCAGCGCGCTGAGGCCGGCGTCGACTTCGTCCCCGAGGATGCCGAGGCCTGACGCACGTCATCCCCTCTCGGTCCCTCGACGGATCCCCGTCACGAGTGACCTCTCCCTGTTGACGAGACCTCTCCGCATTCACGCGAATGCGGGGAGGTCTCGTCACGCAGGCGGGGTCTCGAGGGGCGGATCGGCCGGGGATCCGACGCTTCCGCTCGGATGCGGGCGTCGATAGCGTGTGATCCGGGGGCACTCCGTCCCCGATCGTTCAGGGGAAGGATGCCGCATGGCAGGCACGTTCGAGGTGTTCCAGGACAAGGGCGGCGACTACCGGTTCCGCCTCAAGGCGGGCAACGGCGAGGTCATCGCGACCGGCCAGGGATACTCGTCCAAGGCGAGTGCACTCGGCGGGATCGACTCGGTGCGGCGCAACGCCGCGGATGCCGAGGTCGTCGAAGTCGAGAGCTGACGCTCGCTCGAGACCCCGCCTTACCTGCGAGACCCCGTCGTATCCGCGTGGATACGACGGGGTCTCGTCATTCCGGAGAGGTCTCTCCGTCGCTCGGGAGAGATCTCGGAGGTGAGAACCGAGCGTGTGAACGTTCACGACGGGCTTGACGATCAAGGGATACGGGGCTAGCGTGACAGGACCGTGAGCGTTCACGGTCCCGGCTCGAAAGGACAATGGTGACCCCTCAGCTCCCCGTCGAAGAGACGCATACCCGCACCGGCGGATGGGCCGTGCTCGGCCCCGGCGGCATCGCGCGGCGATTCCTGACCGGCATCGGTTCGGGCGACGGACGGATCGTCGCGGTCGGCAGTTCGGATGCCGCTCGTGCCCGCTCGTTCGCGGACGAAGCCGAGCAGCAGGGCGCTGAGGAGGTGACCGCCGGGGACTACACCCAGGCCCTGGCGGACCCGCGCGTGGACGCGGTCTACGTCTCCACCGTCCACACGTCGCACCCCGCACTCGCGATCGCGGCGATCTCCGCCGGCAAGGCGGTGCTGTGCGAGAAGCCGCTCGCCGTCAACCACGGCACGGCCATGGCGATGGTGGACGCAGCCCGCCAGGCCGGCGTGCCGCTCGTCGAGGCCTACATGTACCGTTTCCACCCGCAGACGCGCGCCGTGCTGGATCTCGTGCGCGAGGGCGCCATCGGCCGGGTCCTCCACATCGACGCGTCGTTCGCGTTCCGCGTCGGTGAACGCCGCGGACGCCTCCTCGATCCGGGGGTCGCCGGCGGAGGCATCCTCGATGTCGGCGGGTACACCGTGACGATGGCCGCCGCCGTCGTCGACGCGGCCGACGGCGTGCACGCCTCCGAGCCGGTCGAGCTGACGGCTGACGGGTCGATCGGGCCGACCGGTGTCGACGAGTGGACGGTGGCGAGGGCCACCTATCGCAGCGGCATCACCGCGACGCTCACGACCGGTGTCATGGTCCCGGCGCCCAACACGGTGACGATCCTCGGCGAGCGGGGCAGCATCCGCGTCGCCGAGCCCTGGGTGCCGGTCGGCGCCACCGAGATCGAACTCGCGACGACCGACGGCGTGCAGACGATCGTGATCGACGAGGCCGACGCCTACGCCCTCGAGGCGGAGGCGACTCTGGCCGCGCTGCGCGAGGGTCGCCTCGATGTCCCGGAGATGACGACGGCCGAGACGCTGGCCACCGCGCGCGCACTGGACCGCTGGCGCGCCGCCGTCGGGCTGCGCTACCCGTTCGAGGCCGAGGACGCCGACATCCCCCCGGTGCGCGGTGCGTTCGTCCCGGGCGGCGACACCCGTGACGGCGAGATGCGGTACGGGGAGATCCCCGGGGTCGGCAAACCGGTATCGCGGCTCGTGATGGGCGTCGACAACCAGCCGGACCTCGCGCACGCATCGGCGATCTTCGACGTCTACGCCGAGCGCGGCGGCAACGTGTTCGACACCGCGTACATCTACGGCGACGGCGAGCTGGAGAAGCGCCTGGGCCGGTGGATCGCGAACCGCGGCGTCCGCGAGGACGTCGTGGTGATCACGAAGGGCGGGCACACACCGTACTGCGATCCGGAATCCGTCTCGCGCCAGCTGCTCGAGAGCCTCGAGCGGCAGGGCACGGACTACGCGGACATCTACATGCTCCACCGGGACAACCCGGAGGTTCCCGTCGGCGAGTTCGTCGACGTACTCGACGAGCACGCGCGCGCCGGGCGCATCCGCGTGTTCGGGGGATCGAACTGGACGCCCGCGCGCATCGACGAGGCGAACGCCTACGCCAGGGCGAACGGACGGCAGGGATTCGGGGTCGTGAGCGACCACTTCGGACTCGCCGAGGCCTACGACGTGCCATGGGAGGGGTGCGTCCACGTGACCGACGAGGCCTCGAAGCGCTGGCTCGAGGACCGGCAGCTGCCTCTCCTGCCGTGGTCGTCGCAGGCGCGCGGGTTCTTCGCCGGCCGCGCCCGCCCGGAGGACCTCAGCGACCCGGAGCTCGTGCGCTGCTACTACAGCGACGAGAACTTCGAGCGTCTCCGCCGCGCGGAGCGTCTCGGGGCCGAGCGCGGCGTGCCCACGACGGCGATCGCGCTGGCCTACGTGCTCGCGCAGCCGTTCCCGACGTTCCCCCTCTTCGGACCCCGTACGATCGAGGAGACCCGCTCGTCGATGCGGGGACTCACCGTCGATCTCACGCCCGAAGAGGTGGCATGGCTGAATCTGCGCAGCTGACCGGCGCGGGTGACCCCGCGGCGCCCGCCGCGCGCCGGCGCGCGACCATCCTCGATGTCGCCGCCGCGGCGGGCGTGTCCCGGCAGACGGTCACGCGCGCGATCAACGACATGCCGGGCATCAGCGCCGACACCAAGAAGCGGGTGCTCGACGCCGCCGGAGCCCTCTCGTACCGGCCGTCCCGGTTCGGCCGCGGGCTGGTCACCGGCGGCGATCGCCAGCTCGGGCTCGTCGTGAACGACCTGCGCAACCCGTATTCGCCCGAGTTGGCCGCGGCCGTCGTGCGCCGCGCCGCCGACGAGGGATGGAGCGTCTCGCTGGTCGACATCGGCCTCGCCGGAGCCGCGGACCGCCTGCTGCGTTCGCTGCACGCCCAGGCGGACGTCGTGGTCGGCTACCTCGGCACGTGGGCTTCCGCGTGGGAGAGCCGGTTCGGCGCGACGCCGCTCGTCCTCCTCGACGCCGGAGAGGACATCGCGCATGCCGGAGTCGACCTCGACCCGATCGCGGCGATCGACGACCTCGCCGCACACCTCGTCGCACTCGGCACGCGCCGACCGGTCGTGTTGGACGCTTCCGAACCCCCGATGCCGAGCAGGCGCGGCATCGCGATGGTCGAGGCCTTCGAACGACGGGGCCTCTCCCCCGAGGTGGTCCATGCGTCCGTTCCGACGCCGGAGCACGCCTCCGCCGTCGCCGCGCAGGTGATCCGCCGCACGACGCGCCCCGATGCGATCCTGGCGTTCAACGACCTGATGGCGCTCGGCGTGCTGTCGGCGTGCCGTCACGCGGGGCTCGACGTCCCCGGCGACATCCGGGTCGCCGGCGTGGACGGTCTCACGGTCGGCACGCTCGTCGCTCCCACCCTCACGACCCTCGCGGTGGACTTCGACGAGGTCGCCCGCCATGCGCTCGAACTCGCCGTCGCGTTCGGCGAAGGAGACGGCGACGTCGGCCCGCACCGCGTCGTGCCGCATCGCCTCGTTCTGCGCGAATCGGCGTAGCCGCGCCCGCCGCGCCTACAGCACGCGGGAGAGGAAGTCCTTCGTGCGCTGATGCTGCGGGTCCGCGAGCACGGCGCGCGGGTCGCCCTCCTCGACGATGCGACCGCCGTCCATGAAGATCAGCCTCGACCCGACCTCTCGCGCGAAGCCCATCTCGTGGGTGACGACGAGCATCGTCATGCCCTCGTCGGCGAGAGACCGCATGACCTGCAGCACCTCACCCACCAGCTCGGGGTCGAGCGCCGACGTGGGCTCATCGAACAGCATCATGTCGGGGTTCATGCACAGTGCCCTGGCGATCGCGACGCGCTGCTGCTGCCCGCCGGAGAGGTGACCGGGATAGGCGTCGACCTTCTCGGCCAGTCCGACCCGGTCCAGCATCTCGCGGGCGATGGCCTCGGCATCCGTCTTGGATCTCTTCAGCACCCGGCGCTGCGCGAGCGTCAGGTTCCCGAGCACACTCAGATGCGGGAAGAGGTTGAAGCTCTGGAAGACCATGCCGATACGGGTGCGCACCCGGTCGATGTCGACGTCGGGATCGGTGATGTCGATGCCCTCGATCAGGATCGCGCCGTCGGTGGGCTCTTCCAGGAGGTTGACCGAGCGCAGCAGGGTCGACTTGCCCGAGCCGGACGGCCCGATCACGCATACGACCTCGCCGGCGGTCACCGTGAGGTCGATCCCCTTGAGCACCTCGTTGTCGCCGAAGTTCTTCACCAGGCCCCGAGCCTCGATCGCCGGAGCGTGGATGTCGATCAGATCCGTGCTCATCGCTGCCTCGCCAGTCGTCGTTCGAGCCACGCGGCCAGGCGCGTGAGAGGGATGGTCACGAGCAGATACAGCGCCGCCGCGACGACGAGCGCCGTGCCGTTCGCGGTCGCCGTCGAGGTGTCGCGCGCGAAGGTCGTCAGCTCGCGGGTGAGGATCGTCGTCCCCGCGATGTACAGCAGCGAGGTGTCCTTGAGGAGCAGGACGAACTCGTTGGTCAGCGGCGGGATGATGATGCGGAAGCCCTGCGGCAGCACGACCCAGAACATCGTCTTCGTCGGCGACATGCCCAGCGACCGCGATGCCTCGGTCTGACCCTTCGGGACGGCCTGGATTCCGGCGCGGATGACCTCGGCCATGTACGCCGAGGCGACGAGGATCAGTCCGACCAGACCCTGCGCCGCGGCACCGCCGGGGATCTTGATGCCGAGACCGATCGGCAGCATGAACGCCACCGCGAAGATCGTCAGCAGAGCCGGGAGCCCGCGGAACAGCTCGATCCACGCCGTCGCGAACCAGCGGAACGGCAGGATGCTGGAGAGCTTCAGGATCGCCAGCAGGATGCCGAGCAGCGCGCCGCCGACGAATCCGATCACGGTGTACATCAGCGTGTTCACCAGAGCCACCGTGATGATGTCGGGGAACAGGCTCGCCGCGACCTCGGGGTTCAGGAACTGCTTGCTCAGGCGCGGCCAGTCCGTCGCCACGATCGCCCACGCGACCACCGCGATGAAGATCGCGTACATCGCCAAGCGGTAGAGCCGTTGCCGGGTGCGGCGTCTCATCGCCATCGTCGTACCTCGTCGTACTCGTCGGGGGCGGTCACTCGGCGGCGAAGTAGGTGTCGTAGATCTCCTGGTAGGTGCCGTCCTCGCGCAGCTCGGCGAGCGCGCCGTTCACCGCCTCGAGCAGCTCGGGCTTCTCATCCTTCGCGAAGGCGAAGCCGTAGCTCTCCTCGGTGTCGTACTCCTCGACGATCGTGTACGTGTCGTCCGCGCGCACGTGCTCGACGTTGACCGGCAGGTCCTGCAGGATCGCGTCGATCTGCCCGGCCTGCAGCGCGGGCCACAGCTCGCCGTCGGACGGATAGCGGACGATCTCGGTGTCCTCGGGCGCGTTCTCGGTCGTGTACGCCTCGCCCGTGGTGCCCTGCTGGACGCCGACGACCTTTCCGGCGAGGTCGTCGATCGAGGCGATGCCGGAGTCGGCGGGGACCAGCAGCGACTGCAGCGAGTCGTAGTACGGGTCGGAGAAGTCGATGTTGGCCTTGCGCTCCTCGGTGATCGTCATGGCCGAGGCCCCGATGTCGCACGTGCCGGCGACGAGGGTCGTGCCGGACTGCAGCGCGTCGAAGCTCACGTCCTGCACCGCGATGGTGAGGTCGAGCTTCTCGGCGATCGCCGTGAGCAGATCGATGTCGAAGCCGGTGTACCCGCTCTCGGTGCTGTCGTCGAAGTCCTCGAAAGGCGGGTAGGGCACATCGGAGCAGACCGTCAGCACGCCCTCCTGGATCAGTCCGTAGTCCTCGCCGCCGGAGGCGGGGGACTCCGGGTCGGGTGAGGTGCCGCCGGCACAGGCGGTGAGGACGAGGACGGAGGCCGCGGCGAGGGCGACTCCGGAGGCGATGGTGCGACGTCGGGACATGATCGCTCCTGTGTGACGGGGCGAGAACGCCCGCTGACGGGTTGGTGAACACATCTAAACACGTCGCGGCGACGTTGACCGTGGATATTCGCCCGTCACAGGTTACGGTTCGGTTTCATCGGATGTGGAACCCGGTTCCACATCCGATCCTCAGACCTCGAAGTCGACCGCGACCCGGCCCGCCACGACCGAGCGGATGTACCCGGCGACCTCCTCATGCGCGGGATGCACCTGATAGGCCTCGAGAGCGGCGGCATCCGCGAAGTCGGCGACCAGGGTGACATCCCAGTTCGCGTCGGGATACAGGCTGTTCGCACCGGCCGAGATCGACAGCAGCTGCGGGACGACGCCCGCAAGGGCGTTCAGTCGCCGCGCGACCTCGGCGGCCTGGGCGGCTCGCTCGGAGGCATCGTCGCTCGCGAGCTTCCACGTGACGACGTGACGGACGGTCATGCGCTCTCCAGTCTCTCGCGCAGCCGGTCGGGCGACACCCGCCAGTGCGCGTGCAGTTCGCCGTCGACGAGGACGACGGGGATCTTCTCCCACCACAGCTCGTACAGGGCGGGATCGTCGGCGATCGAGGACTCGATGACCTCGATGCGGTCCGCGGTCTCCTCGGGGAGGTCCGCGAGCACCGCGTCGACGACCTCGCGCGCGACGTCGCAGAGGTGGCAGTCGGGCTTGCCGATGAGCGTGAGCGTCGTCACGCTGCGGGGATCTCGATCTCGCGCCCCTGGGCGATCCACTCCCCCGTGCCGCCGTCGACGTTCGTGGCGTCGTAGCCGCGGGACTCGAGCGCCTCGACGACACGGGCGGAGCGGCCGCCCATCTGGCAGATGACGTCGAACGCCTCGCCGGGGAGCTCGCCCAGGCGACCGCCGATCTCGGACATCGGGATGTTGACGGCACCGGGCACGTGGCCGCGGGCGAACTCGTCGCGCTCACGCACGTCGATGAGAGGGGTGCCCGAACGCTCGGCGAGTTCGGCGACGGTGATCGACTTCATGGCTTCCTCGGATCGGTTCTGCGGCAGAGACACAAAGCGCCCCCTGTCGACTCGCTCGAGGAGCTGTCGGGGGCGCTCGTGTCTGG
>NZ_JAHZUT010000017.1:0-50827 GCF_022788845.1 Microbacterium sp. CIAB417
GAAACCGGGCTTCGATGTGAACTCGACGCTCAGAGCTGCGAAGCCTCAGAAGCCGGGGAGCAGAACGCCGGCGGTGATGGCCACGGCGATGGCTGCGAGCCCCGCCCACGTCGCAGCGACGAAGGGCAGGCGCTCGCGCATGCGCAACCGCTGACGGTTGACCGGGTCCGAGACGACCGTCATCAGCGACGCCTTCGCGGCGGCGAGCGTGGTGTAGCGCCCCACCGGCGAGGAGAAGCGGTCGAAGGCGACGAAGCTGCCGTCATCGTTCCGATCGATGTAGCCGAAGAAGTCGCCGTCGCGCTGGGCGACGTACAGTCCGTCGTCGGCTTGATTCCACGTGGTCCGGGAAGCGACGGCGACGAACGGCGCGAGAGTCGTCGTCATGCCGCCCGCCGTCGCGGCTGCTGCTGAGCGGCCGGGACCTCTTCGTCGATGTCCACCGTGAGCCCCGCCGTCGAGCTGGCCGCCTCGGCGAGCGACTGGAGGAAGCCGGGGTTGAGCGATTCCGGCTCGGCGGAGGAGAAGACGAACCGCAGCGGGATCGACGAGTGGATCCACAACGTCTCGCGGCCCGCGGCGCCGCGGAGATTGATCGTGAAGGACTCCTGGCGTCGCAGCTTCGTCGTGGCGACGACCTTGACGTGCGCCAGCAGACGATCGCTCATCTCGATCGGGGCAGTGGCGTTGGCGTAGTAGAGCTGTCCCATGAGGGTGCCTTTCGATCGAGAGAAGCTTGTTCGAGGGGGACATTACTAGTTAGGCTAGCGATATGGCAAACAAACATTTCGCGAATCGTGAGGTCCGATGAGCGACCGCGCGATGTACTGGTACGACGCGAATGATGTGCGCCAGCAGGCCGGCCGGCGAGTCCTGGACGCCCTGCGTACCTATCGCGCCTCCGAGATGGCGATGCGTCGTCGTACGCAGCACTCCATGGGGATGGGCGAGAACGATCTCCTCGTACTGCAGTACCTGATGCGGGCAGCGAACCAGGGCGGGGAGGTCTCGCCTGTCGATATCGGCCGCTACCTCGGGGTCTCCACGCCCTCGGTCACCGGCATCCTGGATCGCCTCGAGCGCAGCGGGCATCTGCGACGCAAACCGCACCCGCAGGATCGACGGCGCCTCCTCGTCGAGACGACCGACCTCGCGCACGTCGAGGTGCGCCGCACTCTCGACGGCATGCACGCGCGGATGATGGCCGCGGTCCGGTCCCTCGACCCGGATGACGCGGATGCCATCGTCGGCTTCCTCCAGGCGATGACGGAAGCCGTCGATGCGGTCGAGCCGCCGCTCGTGCAGGGCTCCGTCCCCGCCTGATCCCCCATACCGTCCGCGACGGGCGCGGCGTACACTCGCCCGCACGAGGGGGTAGGCGATGGGTAAGACCACGTTCATCGGTGCCGCCGTGATCGCGGGCCTGACGCTCATGCTGACGGGATGCGGTGGCCCGGCCGGATCTCCCGCGGCGACCAGCGCGGCGGCCACGCCGGTCGATACGCCGATGTCGACGCCAGCCGCCACGACCACTCCGACCCCGGAGTCGAAGCCGGTGCAGATCCCCGCCGACTGCGGTGCGGTCGGCTCAGCCCAGACGCGCGCGGCGACCGTGGATCAGATGACGGAGTACGGCGACGCGGCCCAGTTCACGCGCCCGGTGCCGCCCGGCGCGAGCCTCGCCCTCGGCTGCAACTGGATCGTGGGGGATGCGACGGGATACCTCCTGCTGGTCAGCCGAGCGGATGCGGCCGCCGCGCAGTCGTACGCAGAGTCGACCCTGCCGGAGCAGGGCTACTCGTGCCAGGTGGGCGATATGCCCGCGTACATCTGCACGCAGACGATCGCGGGTACCACGTACCCCGTCGACACCGTCGAGACGATCTACGTGCGCGACGGCGTGTGGATCTATCAGTCGGCGACGAACACCGACGGCGAGGCGCTGCTGACCGACCTGGTCGCTGACATCTGGGGGTCGTGAACCGGGCGCCCGGGTAGGCTCGATCGGTGCCCCCGCTCCACCCGCGACGCCTGCCGCGACCGATCGCCGTGGCCGGCGCCGTTCTCGTCGGGGTGCTCACCGCCACCCAGACGCAGGTCAACGGAGCACTGGGTGCAGCGATCGGAGATGCGCTGACGGCCGCCGCGATCTCCTTCGGATCGGGCTTCGTCATCCTGCTCGCCCTCAGCTCGCTGCTGCCAGCCGGTCGCGCGGGAGTCGTCCGCCTCGTCGGAGGCGTCCGCGAGCGCCGCATCCCGGTATGGATGATCCTCGGCGGCGGGGCGGGAGCGTTCACCGTCGTCACGCAGGGGCTGGCGGTCGCTGCGATCGGTGTCGCAGCCTTCACGGTCGGTGTGGTCGCCGGTCAGACAGTGAACGGTGTCATCCTCGACCGGATCGGCTACGGGCCCGCGGGCGTCGTTGGGGTCACGGTCGGGCGCTTGGTCGGCGCTCTGCTCGTCGTCGCGGCGGTGGCGGTCTCCATGTTCGGTGAGGGAGCGGCATCCGCCCCGGTCTGGCTGCTCGTGCTGCCTTTGCTCGCGGGAGCGGGAATCGCCTGGCAGCAGGCCACGAACGGGCGGTTGCGCAACGAGGTGGGCAGTCCCTTGACGGCCACGCTCGTGAACTTCGCCGGGGGGACGGTGATCCTGGCGGCGGGAGCCGCCATCCATCTCGGGATCGCAGGCCCACCGCGGCTGCCGTCGGAGCCGTGGCTCTACACGGGTGGCGTCATCGGCGTGGTCTACATCTTCCTGTCGGCGGCGCTGGTCCGCCACACCGGCGTGCTGCAGCTGGGGCTCGGATCGGTGGTCGGGCTGCTCAGCGCTTCCGTCATCATCGACGCGCTCTTTCCCGGGCATGCCGGACCGCCCCTCGAGGTGGCAGTCATCGCCGTGGTCGTCGCTGTCACCGGCATCGTCGTAGCGACCATTCCCCGGTGGCGACGCCGGTGATCAGCGCGGCATCCTGGTGAGGAACGCGGCGCCGTCGATCTGCTTGACCCGGGTCTCGCGGGAACGGTCGGGCTTACCGCCGACGTAGAGCCAGCCCAGCAGCCGTTCGTTCTTGCGCAGCCCGTGCGCCTTGGCGACGGCCTTGCTGCGGGTGTAGCTCCCGGTGCGCCAGATGACGCCCCATCCCGCCTCGTCGAGCGCGAGGCTCAGCATGTGCGCGACTCCGGATGCGACCGCCTCCTGCTCCCAATCCGGGACTTTGTCCTTCTGGATGCGGGCGACGACCGCGATCAGCAGCGGGGCGCGCAACGGTTTGGTCGATGCGCCATGCTTCTTCTCCGCCTTGTGGATGGCGCGTCCGAGGCGCTCGCGGTCCGCGCCGCGCAGCTCGATCAGCCGCCACGGCCGCAGCGACGAGTGGTCGGCCACCCGTCCCGCGGCCGCGACCATGTCGACGAGCTCGTTATGCGTCGGCGCCTCGTCGGTCACTTTGGACCACGATCGGCGCACGCGCATCGCGTCGCGTGCGCCGGTGGTCAATCCCCGGCCTCCGGCGTGAACTCGAGCGCGATCGAGTTCATGCAGTAGCGGTCGCCGGTGGGGGTTCCGAAGCCGTCGGGGAACACGTGGCCGAGGTGGGAGCCGCAGGAGGCGCAGCGCACCTCGGTGCGCACCATCCCGTGGCTGTTGTCCTCGATCAGCTCCACGGCCTCGGGGCGGACCGACTCGTAGAAGCTCGGCCAGCCGCAGTGCGAGTCGAACTTCGTTCCGCTCTGGAACAGCTCGGCGCCGCACGCGGCGCACGCGTACAGACCCGCTCGCGACTCGTCGAGCAGCTCGCCCGTCCACGCGCGCTCCGTCGCCGCCTCACGCAAGACCGCGTACTTGTCTGCTCCGAGCTCCTCGCGCCACTGCTCCTCGGACTTGTTCACTGCGTAGCTCATTGGTCCTCCTTCTGCTCCATTCAACCCGACCCGCGAGGGCACTGTTCCCGTGTGACCGAGAATGAGCGGGTGAGCGAACTCGAGGCCGTCATCGCGCGCTACCGGCGCTTCGCCGAAGAAGAGGCGCCGGGCCGCAGCAGTCTCTACGAGCAGTGGGCGTACTCGGTGTGGACCACGCCGGAACTCGCCGCAGTCCTGGCGCGGATTCCGGCGAGCCATCGGCAGCCGCCCCTGGTGTTCGCCGTCAGCAGGCTTCTGGGAGCGCCGGAGACAGAGGGGGCCGACTGGGCGGCGTGGGTGCTCGCGCACGCCGACGCCCTGGTGGCGGAGTCCGCGGCGCGCTCCGTGCAGACCAACGAGCCGCTGCGCTGTGCGGCGCTGCTTCCGGCGCTGTCTCGGATCGAGGGGCCCATCGCGCTGCTCGAGATCGGCGCCAGCGCGGGCCTGTGCCTGTACCCGGATCGCTACTCCTATCGCTACACCCTGGACTCCGGCCGAACACGCGTGCTGGATCCGGCCGGCGGCCCCGCACCCGTCGTGCTCTCATCCACGTGGAGCGGTCCCGAGGTGGACATGCACCTCCCGACCGTGGTGTGGCGGGCGGGTATCGACCTGCATCCGCTCGACGCTCGCTCCACCGACGACCGCCGCTGGCTCACAGGGCTCGTGTGGCCGGGGGAGAGCGGGCGCCGGGAGCGCATCGACGCGGCACTCGACATCGCGGCCGCGCAGCCGCCGATCCTGCACGCAGCGGATGCGGCGGCGCCCGACGTGATCGCCGGACTCGCGCTCGACGCCCCGCCGGACGCGACCCTCGTGGTCACCACGCCCGGAGTCCTCGCCCACGTCCCTCGGGACGGGCGGCGGCGCATCATCGACGCTGCACGCGCATCAGGACGCTGGATCACGATCGACGCCCCGGGGCTGCACGACGGGTGGCGGCGACCGATCGATGCGTCCGCCTGGCCGAGCGACCGGTTCGCGCTGGCGCTGGACGGCGAGGTGCTCGCCGCGGTGGACCCGTTGGGATCAGCCGTGGAGTGGCGTCCGGATGCGGCGGGAGGACTCGGTTAGCGTTGCCCCGTGCCTGTGCGCGACTCCGCATCCGACGCTCTGAGTGAGCGGGACTCCCAGCTGCTCGCCTTCGAGGCGCGCTGGCTCGGACACACCGGTGCCAAGGAGGAGGCGATCCGCGTCGAGCTGCAGCTCACTCCGGCGCGGTACTACCAGTTGCTGGGGCGGCTGATCGACTCGCAGGCCGCCCTTGCCCACGACCCGCTCCTGGTCGGCCGCCTGCGGCGCATCCGTGACGAGCGTCGACGCGAGCGATCGACGGTTCGACGCGGCGCCTGAGGCCTCGCTCCGTGGGCGGGGTGACGCGCTCCGGTAGCATCGTGGGGTGTCCCGAACCCCGCATCCCCGCGACCGCTTCGACGACCTGCCGAACACCTCGGGGCGTGTGGGAGCCCATCGTGCCGAGAACCCGCGCATGCGAGCGGGTGTCGTCACCCTCTGGGCGATCGTCGTCACGATCGTCCTCATCGCTGCGGGGATCTTCGGGAGCCTGGTGCTCTCCGGGCGGATCGTGCTGGTGCCCTCCCCGACGCCCACGCCCACGCCGACCCCCGAAGTGACGCCCGTCGTCGACATGTCCTTCTCCGTGCTGGTGCTCAACGCGACGCCGGAGACGGGACTGGCGACCACCCTGAAGGACGAACTCATCGCGAAGGGCTGGGGTGCCGACCTCGTCAACGCGAGCAGCGCCAGCGCCACCGACTTCCCCCAGACGACGGTCTACTACGCGTTCCCGGGCGACGAGGCGGCGGCGAAGGGGCTCGCGGAGCTCATCGGCGGAGCGGAGATCGCCCAGAGCACCCAGTATCAGCCGACGGATGACGCCGGCACGGCCGATGTGGACGAGTCGCAGGCGAAGCAGCTGACGGTCGTCATCGGACTCGATCGCACCGCTGCGGGGGCACCCAGCCCCAGTCCGACCTCCTGAAGTTGATCGCCGAGGGTCCCGTGTTTCCGCGGCGTAAATAGTTCGCGGCTGCTGTGTCAACTGTGCCGAATCCGTCGCTTCGGCGCTGTTTCGGCTGCATACGATGACTGCGTTCTACAGCATCAGGAGACTCGTATGGCCCAGGGCACCGTCAAATGGTTCAACGCCGAGAAGGGGTATGGATTCATCACCTCCGGCGACGGTGAGGACGTCTTCGTCCACTATTCGAACATCGATATGACCGGATTCCGCGTCCTCGAAGAAGGGCAGGCCGTGGAGTTCACGGTCGGCAGCGGACAGAAGGGTCCGCAGGCCGAGTCGGTTCGCATCGTCGCCTGAGACCCCGCTCACGAGACCCCCGAGCACCCGTCGGTGCCCGGGGGTCTCGTCGTGTGTGCCGCGCTCTCGCGGCGCGTTCGCGGCGGCTTGCACTCCCCGGGGGCGAGTGCCAGAATGGATTAGCACTCGATATCACTGAGTGCTAAAGACACAAGCCAACGTCCGGGAGGGACGAGACACACATGGCAAAGATCATCGCTTTCGATGAGGAGGCCCGTCGTGGCCTCGAGCGCGGCCTGAACACCCTGGCCGACGCCGTCAAGGTGACCCTGGGTCCCCGTGGCCGCAACGTCGTCCTCGAGAAGAAGTGGGGCGCACCCACGATCACGAACGACGGTGTCTCCATCGCCAAGGAGATCGAGCTCGACGACCCGTACGAGAAGATCGGCGCGGAGCTCGTCAAGGAGGTCGCCAAGAAGACCGACGACGTCGCCGGTGACGGAACCACGACGGCCACGGTCCTCGCACAGGCACTCGTGCGCGAGGGTCTGCGCAACGTCGCCGCCGGTGCTGACCCCATCTCGCTCAAGAAGGGCATCGAGAAGGCTGTCGCCGCGGTAACCGAGGCGCTGCTGGCCGACGCCAAGGAGATCGAGTCCAAGGAGCAGATCGCCGCCACCGCGTCGATCTCCGCCGCCGACCCCGCGATCGGCGAGCTCATCGCCGAGGCGATCGACAAGGTCGGCAAGGAGGGCGTGGTCACGGTCGAGGAGTCCAACACCTTCGGCACCGAACTGGAGCTCACCGAGGGTATGCGCTTCGACAAGGGCTACCTGAACCCCTACTTCGTGACCGACCCGGAGCGTCAGGAAGCGGTCTTCGAAGACCCCTACATCCTGATCGCCAACCAGAAGATCTCGAACATCAAGGACCTCCTGCCGATCGTCGACAAGGTGATCCAGGACGGCAAGGAGCTCCTCATCATCGCCGAGGACGTCGAGGGCGAAGCTCTCGCGACCCTGGTGCTGAACAAGATCCGCGGCATCTTCAAGTCGGCCGCCGTCAAGGCTCCCGGCTTCGGCGACCGCCGCAAGGCCCAGCTGCAGGACATCGCGATCCTCACGGGTGGACAGGTCATCACCGAGGAGGTCGGTCTCAAGCTCGAGAACGCCACCCTCGACCTGCTCGGCCGTGCCCGCAAGGTCATCATCACCAAGGACGAGACCACGATCGTCGAAGGTGCCGGCGACTCCGCTCAGATCGAGGGTCGCGTGACCCAGATCCGTCGCGAGATCGACAACACGGACAGCGACTACGACCGCGAGAAGCTCCAGGAGCGCCTCGCCAAGCTCGCTGGCGGCGTTGCCGTCATCAAGGCGGGCGCGGCCACCGAGGTCGAGCTCAAGGAGCGCAAGCACCGCATCGAGGACGCCGTCCGCAACGCGAAGGCTGCCGTCGAGGAGGGTGTCGTCGCCGGTGGTGGTGTCGCGCTCATCCAGGCCGGCAAGACCGCCTTCCAGGGTCTGACCCTGTCGGGCGACGAGGCGACCGGTGCGAACATCGTGCGCGTCGCCATCGAGGCTCCGCTCAAGCAGATCGCCCTCAACGCCGGTCTTGAGCCCGGTGTCGTCGCCAACAAGGTGGCGGACCTGCCCGTCGGTCACGGCCTGAACGCCGCGACCGGTGAGTACGGCGACCTCTTCGCGCAGGGCATCATCGACCCCGCCAAGGTCACCCGTTCGGCGCTGCAGAACGCCGCGTCCATCGCCGGTCTGTTCCTGACCACCGAGGCCGTCGTCGCCGACAAGCCGGAGAAGGCTGCTGCCGCTCCCGCTGACCCGTCGGGCGGCATGGACTTCTGAGTCCAGACCTCACGAAAACGGATGCCCCGGCCCCGCAAGGGACCGGGGCATCCGCCGTTCCGGCGGGGGAACCGGAGACGTCAGCGGAACAGCGTCATGTTCGCCTGCTCCGCCTCGGTGTAGTGCTGCGCGGCCACACCCAGCGCCACGTGGATGCTCGCGAGGGCATCCTCCACGGTGCGCTGGGCGGCCCGCCACTGTTCGATCGTGCCCTGGAACATGCCGGATGCGGCCCCGGTCCACGAGCTCTGGAGTGCGCCCAGCTGCGCGAGCAGCGCGGTGGACTCTCCCTGCAGTCGGTCGATGGTTCCACGGATCGCGATGGTCGCTGACGCCACTTGATCGCTGTCTACGGCGAAGGTCGCCATGGGAGCCCCTCTCTGTCGGAGACTCCGACGTTAGGGGCCGCGTCCCTCGCGCCGCCGACCCTGCCGCGGGGACGGGGAGCACTCATCGGATCGTGCCGGTTGGGGAGATCAGGACAGCGGCAGATCCGGTAGACGCTCCAAGGGCTGGGTGTCGATGAGCAGGTGCGCGGACGCATCCTGGTCGACGGCGAGGGGGAGCGAGACCCGGAAGGTCGCTCCGCCGCCCTCGGAGTCGCGCACCTCGACGGTGCCTTGCAGCGACTCCACGATGGAGGCGACGATCGACAGACCGAGCCCCGATCCGCCCGTCTCCCGGGCGCGGGAGGTGTCGGCGCGCCAGAAGCGCTGGAAGATCTGCGTGCGGATCTGCTCCGGAATACCTTCGCCGTGATCGATCACGTCGATCCAACCCATGCGGTTCTCGAGGTCCGTGCCCACGCGCAGCTCGATGGGGGAGTCCGGCGCGGAGAAGCGCTGCGCGTTGCCCAGCAGGTTCGCGACGACCTGACGGATGCGGTTCTCCTCGCCCATGACGACCGGCGGCATCATCGGCGTGCGCGGATGGAAGGCCACCGGCAGCGGCTGTACCTCTCCGGTGTCGCCGCCGTCGCGCGAGCGTCGTCGCAGGCGCGCAGCCAGGGTGATCGCGGCCGTGGGAACGGCGCCGCGCCGCCGCGGCGGCACATCTGCGGGTGCCTGCGGTGAGGCCGAGACCGGGGGCGTCCGCAGGGGCTCGGGGGCGGCCGAGGTCGTATCGATCACGCTCACGCTGCGCTGCGGGGCCGAGGCGCCGACATCCAGTGCCGCATCGCGAGCGATCGGGCGCAGGTCCACGGGCGCGAGCACGAGATCGCGCTTCTCATCGAGGCGCGCGAGGGCCAGAAGATCCTCGACCATGGAGGTCATGCGCATGGCCTCCTTCTCGATGCGCTCCATCGCCTGCGCGGTGGCTTCCTCATCCGGGATCGCGCCCATCCGGTAGAGCTCCGCGTAGCCGCGCACGGTCACGAGGGGCGTGCGCAGCTCGTGGCTCGCGTCTCCGATGAACCGGCGCATCTGGCGGACGGTGGCATCGCGCTGCGAGATCGCCGCATCGACGCGCCCGAGCATCGTGTTGATGGCGCGCTTGAGGCGGCCGACCTCGGTGGTGTCCGGCTCGATGTCGGTCATGCGCTGACTGAAGTCGCCGCCGGCGATCGCATCGGCCGTGCGCTCCACCTGCCCGAGGCTGCGGAAGGTGAGGGTCACGACCCAGCGGATGAGGAAGGCGCTCGCGATCACGATGACCAACGCCAGGATCGCGTAGATGCCGAGATAGGTGGCGACGATCCGCTCCGTCGGACCGGTGGGCACCGCGACCAGCTGCACGACGGTCGCATTGGTCCCCTCCACCGGCGTCACGATGACCGTCGCGCGGAAGTGGGAGTTGTTGCTGCCGTCGAGCGTCGTGACGGTGTCTTGGTCGATGTAGGCGCGGTCGCAGGGATAGGTGTCGGGAAGCACTGGCGTCGTGGACGCATCCTGGCCTCCCGCGACCGCGAGCCGTGTGCCCTCCGCCGTGCAGGCGTACAGCGCCACCGTGTAGGCGGTGCCGCCGGCTTCCGCTCGCGGTGCGAACTCGAGATTGCCGTCGGAGTCGATCGTGGCTTCCACCAGCGCACTCGCGATCGCCGACTGGGCGACCTGCTTGAGGTTCTGGTCGAGGTTCGTCAGCAGCGTCGTACGCAGGAACACCATGGTGCCCAGGCCCGCCGCGAGCAGTCCGATGACGAGCACCGCCACCGTCACGCCGGTCACCTTCGCGCGCAGGCTGATCCCGCGCCACCAGCGTGTGACGCTGTCGCTCTCGGTGCCCAGGGCGCGCTCCGGTGTCAGGACTTGGTCTTCAGCATGTAGCCGAAGCCGCGCTTGGTTTGGATGAGAGGCTCCGAGGAGTGCGGATCGATCTTGCGACGCAGGTACGAGATGTAGCTCTCGACGATGCCCGCGTCACCGTTGAAGTCGTACTCCCAGACATGGTCGAGGATCTGCGCCTTGGACAGCACCCGGTTCGGGTTGAGCATGAGGTAGCGCAGCAGCTTGAACTCGGTGGGACTCAGCTCGATCTGCGCGTCGCCCACGTACACGTCGTGGGTGTCCTGGTCCATGGTGATCTCGCCGGCGCGGATCACCGACTCCTCGTCCGCCTGCATCGTGCGGCGCAGGATCGCCTGGATGCGGGCGACGATCTCGTCGAGCGAGAACGGCTTGGTGACATAGTCGTCGCCACCGGCGTTCAGTCCGGTGATCTTGTCTTCGGTGTCGTCCTTCGCGGTGAGGAAGAGAATCGGAGCGGTGTATCCGGCCTCGCGGAGGCGCTTGGTCACGCTGAAGCCGTTCATGTCGGGCAGCATGACATCGAGCACGATGAGATCCGGCTCCTCCTCGAGGACGGCCGAGATCGTCTGTGCCCCGTTGGAGACGGCGCGAACCTGGAAACCGGCGAACTTCAGACTCGTGATGAGCAGGTCGCGGATGTTCGGTTCGTCGTCGACGACGAGGATGCGCGGTGCGGTCATAGGCCCATTATGGTGACCGATTCGGTGGGATGGCTGGATGCGGGCCTTCCCGGCGGGTCAGCGCGTTGCGGCCAGCAGGTCGTCCGCATCCAGGATCGTGTAGCTGTAGCCCTGCTCCGCCAGGAATCGCTGACGGTTCTGCGCGAAGTCCTGATCGACGGTGTCGCGGGCGATGAGCGTGTAGAAGCTGGCCGTGTGGCCGTTGCTCTTCGGCCGCAGGAGGCGTCCGAGACGCTGCGCCTCTTCCTGGCGGGACCCGAACGATCCGGAGACCTGGATCGCCACGGACGCATCCGGCAGGTCGACCGAGAAGTTGGCGACCTTCGAGACCACAAGCAGCGGCACCGTTCCCTCACGGAAGGCCTGATAGAGCTGTTCGCGCTCGTCGACCGGGGTCGCGCCGGTGATCTTCGGGGCGCCGAGCGCCTCGGCGATGATGTCGATCTGGTCGAGGTACTGGCCGATCACGAGGATCTGCTCGTCGCTGTGTCGTGCGGCGAGGGCCCGCACGACGTCGATCTTCGCCGGGGCCGTGGCGGCCAGACGATAGCGGTCCTCGTCGACGGCTGCGGCGTATTCGAGCCGCTCGTCGGCGGGCAGGTCGACGCGCACCTCGAAGCAGGCGGCCGGGGAGATGAACCCCTGGGCTTCGATCTCCTTCCAGGGCGCGTCGAAGCGCTTGGGGCCGATGAGGCTGAAGACGTCGCCCTCGCGTCCGTCCTCGCGCACGAGCGTCGCCGTGAGGCCGAGGCGGCGTCGAGCCTGCAGATCGGCGGTCAGCTTGAACACGGGTGCCGGAAGCAGATGCACCTCGTCGTAGACCACGAGGCCCCAGTCCAGGGCATCGAGCAGCGCGAGGTGCGCGTACTCGCCCTTCCGCTTCGCGGTGAGGATCTGATACGTCGCGATCGTGACGGGCTTGACCTCTTTGACCTGGCCCGAGTACTCGCCGATCTCCTCGGGGGTGAGGGTGGTGCGCTTGAGCAGCTCGTCGCGCCACTGGCGCGCGCTCACGGCGTTGGTCACGAGGATGAGCGTCGTCGTCTTGGTGTCGGCCATGGCGGCCGCCCCCACGAGGGTCTTGCCCGCGCCACAGGGGAGCACGACGACGCCGGAGCCGCCCTCCGTGAAGATGTCCACGGCCTGACGCTGGTAGGGCCGCAGCGACCAGTCGGTCTCTTCGAGGTCGATCGGATGCGGGGTGCCTGGCGTATAGCCGGCCAGGTCTTCGGCGGGCCAGCCGATCTTCAGCAACTCCTGTTTGATCTGACCCCGCGCCCAGGCGTCGATCACGTGCACGCCAGGGGAAGGGTGCGCGATGAGCAGGGGCTGGATGCGCTTGTTGCGGGAGACCTCGGCGAGCACGGCCGCATCCGTGGAGCGCAGCAAGAGGGCGTCCTCGTCGTCGCCGTACGGACCTCGCTCGATGACGAGGCGTCCGTAGCGGCCGACGGTCTCGCGGATGTCGGTGGCGACCGACGGCGGCACGGGAAAGCGCGACCAGCGGTCGAGGGTGTCGAGCATGTCCTGCGCGTCGTGTCCGGCCGCGCGGGCGTTCCACAGTCCGAGGCGCGTGATGCGGTAGGTGTGGATGTGCTCGGGAGCACGCTCGAGCTCGGCGAAGACGGCCAGCTCGTGCCGTGCGTTCTCGGACTCGGGGTGGGCGACTTCGAGCAGAACCGTGCGATCGCTCTGGACGATCAGGGGGCCGTCGGACATAACCGTCGAGTTTACCGGCGCGGCGGCGGATGAGGGTCGGCTCGCCGTCAGCGCGGGCTCACCGAGACGATGCTCGTCATCGGTAGCGTGCGCTCGACGTCGGCGGCACGGTCGAGCCCGCGCAGGCGCCCGCCGCCGAGACCCGTCGCCTCGAGCGCGAAGACCCTCGTCGAACCGTCCGGCAGGCTCACCGTGACGTCGATCGTCGCGCGGGCGCGCACGGCCTGTTCGAGTTCACGCTCGAGCCAGGCGGCGTCCGCGTCCCCGGACTGCGCGCCGCGCAGGGCCGCGATGAGCTCCCGGTACTGTTCGCGCGGCGGCGGCTCGGACGCGGCCTGTCGCATCGAGCGGCGCAAGACCCGCTCGAGGTGGTCGTTCTCGTCGACGGCGACCACGGGGTAGCGCGCATCCACGAGCGACCAGTACACGGCGTCCCGCCCGGCGCGCGAGACGAGGGCGCCCTCGTGCTCCACGAGACCGACGGGGCGCAGCGACTGATCGACGGCGATGGTCGCCAGCAGCTGCGGCGACGAGCTGCGCACCACCGTACGGCCCGTGGCGGCATCCGTGCCGACGCGGATCGCGCCGTGACGCGCCGCGGTCGCGTCGATGAGATACGCCAGCGGCTGGGGGATGCCGGTGAGCGAGATTTCGGACAGGAAGGCGTGCAGGGACTCCGCGCTCTCGCCGCCGCTGATCGCGGCTGTCAACGACTCGGCGGTGAAGCGATAGGTCGAGGCCTGCGCCCTGGTCTCGCGTGTCGCCATCCGACGCAGGCGCTGCTCGAGTCGCGGCGCGAGCGGGCCGGGAGAGATCGCGGAAAGATCGGCCTGCAGGTAGATCTTGTCGACTTCCGGCGGCAAGGCCGCCGTCAGGGTGCGCGTGTCCACTTCTCCCGTGCGGGACAGCTGCGCCGTCCAGGGCAGCAGCCCATCGTCGGCGAGAACCCCCCACAGCACCCCCCGGCGCACCAGTGCCGCAGCCTGTTCCGGCCATTCGGGGTCGAGGCGGTAGACGCCCGGCCACGCGGGAGGCGGGAGGAAGCCGCCTTCGGGAGTGCGTAGAGCCTCGGGGAGAGCGCGCACGTACGCCGACGCCACTTCGCCCCACCGGTCGCTCGTGCCCTCGTCGAGCCACTCGGGTGCCGCATCCGTCGCCTGCCAGCTGCGATCCTCGTCGCTGAGCAGCCCCGCGTCGGCTCCGAGCACGATGAGATCCTCGAGCTGTTCCGCCGAGGCGACCGCGCCGTCGTCGATGAGTCGACGGCGTTCGGTCGCGCTGATCGCGCCGGCGCCCGTGCGCGACAGAGGAGCGGATGCGGCGGCGAGCAGGATGTCGGCGAGCGAGGCGACCTGCTCGAAAGCGCGCTCCGCGGCAGCCGCGACGCTCGGCGGATCCGCGGGGGCGAGAGGCGCCACCGCGGGGGAGGTGAACGCCTCGGACCCGGCCCGTTCGGCCAGTCGCGACCGCACCGTCTGGAACGGGACACCGTCGGCATCGAGCAGGGCGCGGGATGCGAGCGCTGAACGAAGGGGTGCAGCCACCGGCCCCGTCTGTGCGGCGGCCAGGGCGGCGAGCTCGGGTGCGGCCAGTCTGGTCAGGGCGCGATCGACGCTGGCGTCGGTGAGAAGCGTTGCCGCGACGTCGAAGAAATCCTGCGCGGGGGTCGACGGCGGGAGCTTTCGTGCGGCGAAGAGCTGGGCCAGTTCCTCGTCGCCGGACGCGGCAAGCAGCGACGCCAGCGCGCGTTCGTCCGAGGGGCCCGCCACCGTCACCTGGCTCGGTTCGCCCGAGCCCTTCTGATGAAGGCGCGGATGATGACCGTGAGCATGAGCACGAATGCCAGCGGGGGAGCGATGTATACGACGGCGCTCACGGCGGGCCAGATGCCCGTGCCGTAGTCCTCGTGGGTGAGGCCCATCGCGGTGCTGATCATGATCGACAGGAACGACAGCACCGAGAGCGCGAGAAGCCCCAGCGCCATGAACGCGAGGATGCGGTCGAGGCGGCTGACCGGGAGGTCGCTGTCGGGCGTGGGCTTGCTCATCCGCATCAGCCTATCGCCTCGCCGGGGGTGTCGTAGGCTGGAACCAGGGGATCTTCCGATCCGCGTTCCGTCGCGCCCGCGAACGATTTCCGGGTGCAGAGCAGCAGCGAGGTGTCCATGCCCACCGGCAAGGTCAGGTTCTACGACGAGGAGAAGGGGTTCGGCTTCATCTCCTCGGATGACGGTCAGGACGTCTTTCTTCACGCCACGGCTCTCCCGCAGGGCACGACCTCGGTCAAGCCCGGGACGCGGCTGGAGTTCGGTGTGGCCGACGGCAAGCGTGGTCTGCAGGCGCTGTCGGTGAGGGTGCTGGATGCCCCCGTCAGCCTCGCGAAGCGTGCGCGCAAGCCCGCCGACGACATGGCGATCATCCTCGAAGACCTCGTGAAGCTGCTCGACGGGATCGGCGGTGACCTGCGTCGAGGGCGCTACCCGTCGTCGTCGCACTCCAAGAAGATCGCTGCGGTGCTGCGCAAGGTAGCCGATGACCTCGACGCCTGAGTCCGGCGCAGAGCCGGTCTCCGACGAGGCCGTCGATGCGGAGCTCGTCGCGCAGGCCGACGAAGCCGTCGTGACGGAGGTGGCGGCGGAGGAAGCCGCCATCGCCGATGCCGACACCGTCGAGCCCGAGCCCGAGGTTGAGCCCGAGCCCGAGGTTGAGCCTCGTGAGCCGGATGCCGAGCTTCTCGCCGCTCATGAGCTGGCGCTCTCCGCTCTCCACGAGATCACCAAGCCTCAGACCGTGGGGCCGGCGGCCGGGTACACGCTCGAGCCCGACGGTGTCGTCTCGCTCCGCTTCGAGAACCGCCTGGCCGGATACCCGGGTTGGTACTGGACGGTTTCGCTGGCGCGCGTCGAGGGAGCCGAGCCCACGGTCCTCGAGGTCGAGCTGCTGCCGGGTGACGGTGCCCTCCTCGCGCCCGAGTGGGTGCCGTGGGCGACGCGCCTGGCGGAGTATCACGCCCAGCAGGCCGCGGCGGCGGAGGCGGCCGCGGGAGCCGAGGACGATGAGGACGACGCCGAGCACGACGACTCCGACGAGGATGCGGACGACCTCGACGAGTCGGAAGACGAGGAAGACGACGCGGAGGACGGCGGCGAGTCGATCCTGCACGCGGGCGATGTCGATGGCGTCGACATCGACGAGCTCGACGACGACTACGACGAAGACGAGGATCCCGGCGACGACGAGTCCGAGGAAGACGCGGACGACGAGTCCGACTCCGACGAGGACGAGGACGAGGATCCCGGCGACGACGAGTCCGAGGACTGAGTCCGCCACGGGCGACGCCCACTGAGCATCCGTTCGCCGGGTGAGCATCACATCGAATGCTCACCCGGCGAACGTGTACTCACCCGGCGGGGGTGCGGAGCCCCTCCGGTCAGAGGTGCTCGAGGGTGTAGTCGATGCTGCGCGTCAGCTGACGCACGTCGTCCGGATCGATCGAGGTGAACGTCGCCACGCGCAGCTGATTGCGTCCGAGCTTGCGGTACGGCTCCGTGTCGACGATGCCGTTCGCGCGCAGGCTCGCGGCCACGGCCGCCGCATCCACGCTCTCGTCGAAGTCGATCGTGACGACCACGGGGGAGCGGTCGGCGACATCGGCGACGAAGGGCGTTGCCACACTCGACGCCTCGGCCCAGTCGTAGAGCACCTGGGACGACTCGGCGGTGCGAGACGCCGCCCAGCCCAGGCCGCCGTTGGTGTTGATCCAGCGCACCTGTTCGTCGAGCAGCACCAGCGTCGACAGCGCCGGAGTGTTGAGCGTCTGCTGCAGGCGGGAGTTGTCGAGCGCGTTCTTCAGGCTCAGGAACTCCGGGATGTAGCGGCCGGATGCGGCGATGCGCTCGATCCGCTCGATCGCCGCGGGCGAGACGGCCGCGAAGAACAGGCCCCCGTCGGAGCCGAGGTTCTTCTGCGGGGCGAAGTAGTAGACGTCGGTCTCCGCGACGTCGAAGTCGATGCCGCCCGCCGCGCTCGTCGCGTCGATCACCGTCAGTGCGCCGGCATCCCCGGCGACGCGGGCGATCCGGGTGGCGACGCCCGTCGAGGTCTCGTTGTGCGGCCAGGCGTACACGTCGACGCCCTCCACGACCTCGGGGGAGGCGCTCGTGCCGGGCTCGGCCTTACGGACGTCGGGCGCCTGCAGCCACGGCGCGGCTGCAGCGGCGGCGAACTTGCCGCCGAACTCGCCGAACACCAGGTTCTGCGCGCGGTTCTCGATGAGGCCGAAGGCAGCCGCATCCCAGAAGGCGGTCGATCCGCCGTTGCCGACGACGATTTCGTATCCCTCGGGCAGGCGCAGCAGCGCCGCGAGACCCTCCCGCACACTCGCGACGAGGTTCTTCACCGGAGCCTGGCGGTGCGAAGTGCCCAGCAGCGACGAACCGCGCTCGGCCAGAGCAGCGACCTGCTCCGGGCGGATCTTGGAGGGACCGCATCCGAAGCGGCCGTCGGCGGGCAGGATCTCGCGAGGGAGCACGACGTGGGACATGGCTCGATTCTAGGGGCGTGCTCGCCGCCGACCGCCGTGACCATCGTCACGTTGGATAGGCTCTCCTCGGGCCCCTATGACTTCGAGGACACGTTCATGACCGACCTGATCGACACGACAGAGATGTACCTGCGCACCATCCTCGAGCTCGAGGAGGAGAACATCGTTCCGCTGCGTGCACGCATCAGCGAACGACTCGGTCACTCCGGCCCGACCGTCTCGCAGACCGTCGGTCGGATGGAGCGCGACGGTCTCGTCATCGTCTCCGACGACCGCTCGCTGGAGCTGACGGGTTCCGGTCGGCAGAAGGCCGTCGACGTCATGCGCAAGCACCGCCTCGCCGAGCGTCTGCTCAGCGACGTGATCGGGCTCGACTGGGCGTACGTCCACGAAGAGGCCTGCCGCTGGGAGCACGTCATGAGCGAGCAGGTGGAGCGTCGGCTCGTCGAGCTGCTCGGACACCCCACCGAGTCGCCCTACGGCAACCCCATTCCGGGTCTGGACCAGTTGGGGGATCTGCCCACCTCCACGTTCGAAGAGGGTGTCGTGGGTCTGGTCCGCAAGCTCGACGCCGAGGGCGGCCCGATCACCGGCACCGTGCGTCGCCTCGCCGAGCCCGCCCAGGTCGACCCCGAACTCCTGCAGCAGCTGCGGGCCGCCGGTGTCGTCCCCGGCGCCGCCGGATCGTTCCAATACAACGAGGGCTACGTCCTCGTGCAGATGGACGGTTCGGAGGAGGGGCTGGAGCTTCCTGTCGAGGTCGCGGGCCACATCTTCCTCGTCGCCGACGCTCGCTGAGAGCTGTCCTCCACAGCCCGTCGGGGTATTGATCCGGCCCACGCCGGCGTGACTTATTCGTTACCTTCGGGTAGCCTCGGACAGTCCGCAGGTGAGAAGCCCACCGATGGATCCCGCACGGATTGCCTCTCCGGCTCGTCGTCCGTGTGGTGCAACCCGCATATCGTGCCCCGACATCGAGTGCCGACGAGCCAGCGCCATGAGCGCAGAGGCGCCGGAGGATGATTTGGCTGAACAGAACGACGATTCGTCGGCAGGCGCGCCCGAGGCCGCCGCGAATCCCGTGACCAGTCGCCGCAGCATGCGCGAACTGGCTCGTACCGCCCAGGGTCAGGTGACCCGCACCAAGACCGCTGTCGCACGCGCCGCCCGTCCGGCCCGCACCGGCCGCAGCTTCCGCAAGCCCCTGCGCAGCGTCGTGATCCTGAGCATGGTCGGCGGCCTCGTCGCGACCGTCGCCCTTCCCGCCTACGCAGCCTTCAACGGCAATGCGGATGCAGCCACGATCGAGCAGGTCGCTGCAGAGAACCCGCAGTCGCTCGTCGTCGCCTCCACGGTGACCTCGGCAGATCTCGACCGCGGCAGCTACGGCGCGACCACGCCCGAAGAGGTCGAGAAGAAGAAGGCCGCTGAAGCCGCCGCCGCGCGCATCGCCGCCGCCGGTTCCGCCGCCTCCCTCTCCGCCGCCAACATCGACCTGAACATGGTCGCCCCCGGCAGCGGTGCCGTGCGCTGGCCTCTCGACATGTCGCAGATCCGCGTCGGCCGCGGATTCGGCGCCGACGGCTACCACCAGGGCGTCGACCTGCTCGGCGCGGCGGGCACCCCCGAGTTCGCCGCCGCCGCGGGAACCGTGCGTGTCGCGGGCTGGTACTACGGCTACGGGTACGCGGTCGTGCTCGACAGCGTGATCAACGGCCAGAGCGTCACGACCCTGTACGGCCACATGACCCAGACCCTGGTGAACCCCGGTGACTACGTCGAGGCCGGCCAGATCATCGGCCTGATGGGAAGCACGGGCTCCTCCACCGCCAACCACCTCCACTTCGAGGTGCGCATCGGCGGCGGCCTTGTCGACCCGTACGCCTGGCTGCAAGCCAACGCGGGCTGACCCCGACACGATTCCGAGAGTTCATTAAGCACGCGTCCCGGGCGCGTCGCGGTGGGCTACCCTGAGGGCACGACGCTGAGAGAAGCGGAGGGCGCCGATGGGCAGTTCACCACGCATCCGAACCATGGATGCGCTCGGTCTGCTCGTCCTTCGGCATCACGTGACCGACACTCACGGGTTTCCCGTGTGTTCAAGGCGCTGTCCATGAGACAGCGCCTTTTTTCATGCCCCCGCACCCCCGATGCGTCCATCGAATCGAATATCCGCGAAGCCGTCCGGGCCATTCGAGAGGACAAGGAATGCGCACACTGGTGTTGAACGCCGGCTACGAGCCATTGGCCGTCGTCTCCTTCAAACGAGCGCTCGTGCTCGTCATGAACGAGAAGGCGACCATCGTCGAACGCGTCGAGGACGTGCCCATCTGGGGCACGACGCAGATCTATGACCGGCCCGCGGTCATCATCCTCACCCGCTATGTGCGCATCCCGAACGTGCGCAACGTGCCCGTGACCCGCCGGGGAGTGCTGCGCCGCGACGGACACCGCTGCGCGTACTGCGGGAAGGCCGCATCCACCATCGACCACGTGCTGCCGCGTTCGCGCGGCGGGCGTGACACCTGGCAGAACCTGGTGGCATGCTGCCTGCGCTGCAACAACGTCAAGGGGGATCGCACGCCGCAGGAGATGTCGTGGACGCTGCGGCTCGTGCCCGACGTGCCGCACGGCTCGGGTTGGAGCGTGCGCGGAACCGAGCGCGCCGATCCCCGGTGGGAGCCGTACCTGGCGCTCGCCGCCTGAGCCCTGCTATCGCTCGAGCCGCTCGCTCCAGTGCTGCAGGATGCGGGCGAGCTGCTCCGCATCCGGTGCGTCCAGCATCTGGACCAGTCGGTGTTCGTTGGCGATGTGGGCGGTGAAGGCGTCATCGATCAGCGCGCGCCCGGCATCCGTCAGGCAGACCAGGCGGCGCCGGCCGTCGGCGTCGGATCCTGAGCGCGTGACAAGGCCGCGCTCGACGAGTCGGTCGACCCGCTTGGTGAGTCCGCCCGAGGTGACCATCGTGTGCTCTGCCAGCTCGCCGGCCGGCCGGCTGTAGGGCGCGCCCGCCCGCCGGAGTGAGGCGAGCAGGTCGAACTCCGCCTCGGTGAGCCCGAAGCGAGCGTAGACCGCGGTGAGCTCGCGGGTGAGGGCCATGCCCACCCGGTGGATGCGGCCGATGACGCCCTGCGGGGACGGATCGAGATCGGGACGCTCCCGTCGCCAGTCGTCTTGGATGCGGCTGACGCGATCCTCGGTTCCGCTCATGCGACCACAATATCTTCCATGGAAGATAGTATTTCCTTCCATGGAAGATAAATGGCGACGATGGGTCCTCATCACTGCGATCGCCCCGATCGCGTGGGGAAGCACCTACGTCGTGACCCGGCACCTGCTGCCGCCCGACGTGCCGCTGTGGGGCGCTGTCATCCGGTGTCTGCCCGCGGGGCTGCTCGTGCTGCTGTTCGCCCGCCGCCTCCCGCGCGGCTCGTGGTGGTGGCGGTCCCTGCTGCTGGGAGTGCTGAACGTCGGCGGCTTCAGCGTGCTGATCTACATCGTCGGGCAGCGACTTCCTTCGAGCCTGGCGGCGACCCTCATGTCCACCTCGGCGGCATGCATCATGCTCTTCGCCTGGGTGCTGCTGGGGCAGCGGCCGCGCGTCGCCGCCGCGCTGGGCGCGGCGGTCGGGATCGCGGGCGTCGTGCTCATGCTCGGTGTCGGCGCGGGCTCGATCGACCCGTGGGGCATCGCCGCCTCGCTGGGGGCCATGGTCGCCTCCTCGTTCGGCTTCGTCCTCACCTCGCGCTGGGGGCAGGAGGTGCCAGCCCTCGCGATGACGTCGTGGCAGCTGCTGGCGGGCTCCATCGTTCTCGTGCCCGTCGCGCTGGTCGTGGAGGGGCCGCCCCCGCACCTCACGCCCGAGGCTCTCGTCGGGTTCGCCTACGTCATGCTCATCGGCACAGCGGTGGCCTACGCTGCCTGGTTCGCCGGTCTCCAGGGGCTGCCCGCCGCCGCGGTCGGCCTCGTCGGGTTGCTGAACCCGGTCACCGGCGTGGTGCTGGGGGTCGTGCTCGCGGGAGAGCCGTTCGGTCCCGCGCAGGTGTTCGGACTCGTCCTGGTGCTCGGCGGTGTGGTGTGGGGCGTGCTGCCGCATCGCCGCTGCATGCGGCGGCAGGAATCGGTCGCCGGTCGGCAGTCGGATGAGGCGCCGGTGCCGGTGTCGCGTGGTGGGATGAAGACATGACGCGCACGCTCGTGGTGATCGACATGCAGAAGGGGTTCGACGACCTGGAGTTCTGGGGGCCGACGGCGAATCCGCAGTGCGAGCAGAACGTCGCCGCGCTGTTGCGGTATGCCGAGCTCGAGGGCATCCCGGTCGTCGTGGTCCGTCACGACTCGCGCAGCGAGACATCCGTGCTGCATCCGACCGCCACGGGCAACGCGCTCGTCGATGTCGTCGACCGGGCCCCGGCCGCGCTGCTGGTCACCAAGAGCGTGAACTCGGCGTTCTACGGCGACCCCGACCTGCATGCCTGGTTGCAGGAGCGGGGCATAGGGGAGCTGCTGATCTGCGGCATCCAGACCAACATGTGCGTCGAGACGACGGCGCGCATGGCGGGCAATCTCGGATACGACACCACGGTGGTGTGGGATGCGACCCGCACCTTCGATCTCGATGCCGAGATCAGCGGTATGGGGCGTGTGACGCGCACGGCGGCGGAGATCATGGCGACCACGGCCCTCGTTCTTCAGCAAGGCGGGTTCGCCCGCATCCGGACGACGGCCGAGATCGTCGCATCCGAGCGAGATGTGCACGATCGATCGCTGAGGTGATGTCACAGGCGGCACGTAGGGTGCCGCCTGTCCCACTCCTCGTGCACACGTCGCGGGTCGCCTCGCGAGGAGATGTCCGAACTCGTTCGTATCTTCGAATCTGACATTGAAGAAGTAGAACATCCGTTCTAGCCTGTCGGAGTGAAGGTGATCGTGCGAGAAGACGCCGTGGGTGAGGTTCACCGCCTCCGCGCGCAGCTCGAGCGCGTTCAGGGGCGGCGGATGGATGCGGCCGTGCGGCCGGTGCATCCGGCGCTGGCGGAGCTCCTCCCGGGTGGAGGGCTTCGCGCCGGCTCCGCGTACACGGTCGCCCCCTCGACGTCGCTGCTGCTCTCGCTGCTCGCACGCCCCTCGCGCGAGGGGGCGTGGTGCGCGGCCGTGGGGATGCCGGAGCTGGGTGCCGAGGCCGCGGCGGGACTGGGTGTGGCGCTCGAGCGCCTCGTCCTCGTCCCCGAGCCCGGCCCGCGCTGGCTCGCCGTGGCCGCCACCCTCGCCGAGGTCATGCCGGTGGTCGCCGTGCGGCCTGCCGGAGCGGTGTCGGATGCCGAGGCCTCCCGCTTCATGGCGCGACTGCGCGATCGCGGAGCGAGCCTTCTGGTGCAGGGGGTCTGGCCGCAGGCGGAGGCCGCTCTGCAGATCGTCGATTCCCGGTGGGACGGCCTCGGCGACGGCTACGGCTATCTGTCGTCTCGCACGGTGACGATCGCCGTGCAGTCGCGCCGCTCGCCCGTGCCCCGGCGAGCGCGACTCATGCTCCCCGATCGCGACGGCGCCCTCACTCCCGTCGCTCCCGCAGCTCCCGTGCCCATGAGGGCGGTGGGCTAGATGCCCGTGCGCACTCTCGTGGTCTGGATCCCGGACTGGCCGGTGGTCGCCTTCGGACGCGAGAGCGGCGAGGAGGCGGCGGCGGTCGCCGTCGTCGAGAAGAACGTCGTGGTCGCCTGTTCCGCCGCGGCCCGCGCCGAGGGGGTGCGCCGTGGCCAGCGTCGCCGCGACGCGCAGGGCGCCTGTCCTCGCCTGCGGATCGTGGCGATGGATGCGGCGCGAGACCACCGCGCCTTCGCGCCGCTCGTGGCGGCGATCGAACGCCTCGCGCCGCACGTGCAGATCATCCGTTCCGGGCTGTGCGCGTTGAAGGCGCGGGGCCCTGCCCGGTACTACGGCGGCGAGGAGGAGGCCGCGCATGTGCTGCGTGCGGCGCTGCACGAGGCGGGGGTGAGCGACGTCCGCATCGGTGTGGCCGACGGTCCTTTCACCGCCGAGCAGGCTGCCCGCGCCGCAACGACCGCCGAGGCACCGGTCCGGTGTGTACCGCCGGGGCTTTCGGGCCCGTTCCTCGCGCCCCTGCCCGCCACGCTGCTGCACGATGCCGGGGCCGAGTCCTCGCTCGCCTCGCTGCTGGCGCGCCTGGGCATCCACACGCTGGGCGCGTTCGCCGAACTGCCGACCGACGGCATCCGCGATCGCCTCGGAGAGCAGGGAGTTCGGCTTCAGGCGCTCGCCGCGGGAGCGGACTCCCGCACGGTGACCCCCCGCGAGGTGCCGCCCGAACTCGATCGAGAGGTCGTGTTCGAGCCGCCGGTCGAGCTCGCCGAGCAGGCGGCGTTCGGGATGCGGGTGGCGGCTGAGGAGTTCATCGCGCGTCTCGACGCGCTGCGGCTGGTGTGCACCGAGCTGCGGGTGGAGCTCGAGTCGGAGCGGGCAGAGCGCAGCGAACGGGTCTGGCTGCATCCGGGCACCTTCGACGCCGCGGCGGTCGTGGACCGGGTGCGCTGGCAGCTTGCCGAGCAGCAGGAACTGCGCAGTCCTGTGGCCCGCGTGCGCATCTCTCCCGAGGCCGTCGACGACCAGGCTCACCACGTGCCGGGGCTGTTCGGGCGGGGGGAGCGCGAGAAGGTGCATCACGCGCTCTCGCGAGTGCAGGCGATGCTCGGGCATCGGAGCGTTCTGACGCCGGTCATCGCCGGCGGGCGCTGGCTCGACGAGCGACAGGTGATGGTGCCCTGGGGCGACCGCGCGGTCGCCCCGCGCGATGTGTCGCTGCCCTGGCCCGGTTCGCTGCCGGCGCCGCTGCCGACCACGGTGTTCCCCGAGCCCCGTCCGGCGGAGGTGCGTGATGCCGAAGGCGCCCGCATCCTCGTCGATGAGCGCGGGGCGCTGTCGGGAACGCCCGCCGACATCGCCGTCGGGGGAGCCCGTCGCGGGGTGCTCTCGTGGGCGGGGCCGTGGACGGTCATCGAGCGGGAGTGGGATGCGGCCCGCCGCCGGGTTGCGCACCGGTTCCAGATCGTCGACGCGGCCCAGGTCGCCTGGCTGCTCGTGCACGAGAACGGCCGCTGGAGCGTCGAGGCGAGGTACGACTGATGGGCTGGCACAACCCGCCGGTCCCGTGGTCGGAGCTCGAACGCGCCCTCAGCGATGCGCGGCGACCCAGGCCCGTTCCTGCCGGGGCGGACGGCGGCGACAGTCCGGCGTGGTCGCACAAGCGCGGCCCCTATGTGCCACCGGTGATCGAGCGCCCCGAGCAGGTCGTGCCCTACGCCGAGCTGCACGCCCACTCGTCGTACTCGTTCCTCGACGGGGCGTCCTCGCCGGAAGAGCTCGTCGAACAGGCGGAGCGGCTGGGTCTGCATGCGCTGGCCGTCACCGACCACGACGGCTTCTACGGCTCGGTGCGTTTCGCGGAGGCGGCGGAGCCCCGCCGGCTGCAGACGGTGTTCGGTGCCGAGCTGTCACTCGATCTGCCCGCGCCGCAGAAGGGCCGCCCCGATCCGGTCGGGCGCCACCTGCTGGTGCTCGCCCGTGGGCAGGAGGGATACCACCGTCTCGCCGGTGCGCTCACCCGCGCCCAGCTGCGGGGAGCCGAGAAGGGGCGTCCGGTGTACGACGTGACCGAGCTCGCCGAGCAGTCCGGTGGCCCGAAGGATCCGCAGTGGGCCGTGTTCACCGGATGCCGCAAGGGTGCCGTGCGCCAAGCGCTCACGCTCGAGGGGCCGGCGGGGGCGGCGCGTGAGCTCGATCTGCTCATCGACCTGTTCGGACGGGATGCGGTGCAGGTCGAGCTCATCGATCACGGCGATCCTCGCGACACCCAGACCAACGACGTGCTCGCAGCCCTCGCCGCCGAGCGCCGGCTGCCCCTCGTCGCGACCGGGAACGTGCACTATGCGGTGCCCGAGCGCAGGCTCCTGGCGGCGGCGATCGCCGCCGTGCGGGCGAATCGCAGCATGGACGAGCTCGACGGGTGGCTTCCCGCGCACGGGGGAGCGTTCCTGCGCTCGGGGGCCGAGATGGCGGCCCGCTTCGCCCGGTACCCCGGCGCGGTCGCGCGCAGCGTCGCACTCGCCGACGAGCTGGCGTTCCCGCTGCGCAAGGCCGCACCCGCGCTGCCCAAACTCCCCGTTCCCGAGGGGCACACGCCCATGTCGTGGCTGCGGCAACTGGTGTGGGATGCAGTGCCGCGCAACTATCCGAACCTCACCGAAGACCAGCGCCGGCGCATCGAGCGCGAGCTCGAGGTCATCGAGATGAAGGACTTTCCGGGCTACTTCCTGATCGTCTACGGCATCGTGCAGGAGGCCCGGCGGCGCGGCATCCTCTGCCAGGGTCGCGGTTCGGCGGCCAACAGTGCCGTCTGCTATCTGCTCGACATCACCGCGGTCGACGCGATCGCCTACAACCTCCCCTTCGAGCGATTCCTGTCGAGCCTGCGCGACGAGGAGCCCGATATCGACGTCGACTTCGACTCCGATCGGCGCGAGGAGATCATCCAGTGGGTCTACCAGCAGTACGGGCGTGAGCGCGCGGCGCAGGTGGCCAACGTCATCCAGTACCGCCCCAAGAACGCCGTGCGCGACATGGCACGGGCGCTCGGGTTCTCGCCCGGACAGCAGGACGCCTGGTCGAAGCAGGTCGAGCGCTGGGGTGCGTCGCTCGAGAGCGCCCCCGACCACGACATCCCGGATCAGGTCGTGGCCTATGCGACTGAGCTGCTCAAGGCGCCGCGCCACCTCGGCATCCACTCCGGCGGCATGGTGCTCACCGAGCGGCCGGTGGGCGAGGTCGTGCCGATCGAGCACGCCCGGATGCCGGGGCGCACCGTCATCCAGTGGGACAAGGACGACGCCGCGTGGATGGGACTGGTCAAGTTCGACCTGCTCGGACTCGGAATGCTCTCCGCCCTCCAGTACTGCTTCGATCTGATCCGCGCGGCGACGGGGGAGACGTGGGAGCTGCGCTCCCTGCCGAAGGAGGAGGCGGCGGTCTACGACATGCTGTGTCGCGCCGATTCCATCGGGGTGTTCCAGGTCGAATCGCGCGCGCAGATGGGGCTCCTGCCGCGCCTCCAACCCCGGGCGTTCTACGACCTCGTGATCGAGATCGCCCTCGTTCGGCCCGGTCCGATCCAGGGCGGAGCGGTGCATCCGTTCGTGCGCCGCAAGCTGGGCCACGAGGAGGTGACGTACCCGCATCCCGACCTCATCCCGGTGCTCGAGCGCACCAAGGGGATCCCCGTCTTCCAGGAGCAGTTGATGCAGATGGCGATGGTGGTGGGTGATCTCTCCGGAGAGGACGCCGACCTCATGCGCCGGGCGATGGGCTCCAAACGCGGTCAGGAGCGGATCGACTCGCTGAAGGAGAAGCTCTACACGGGAATGGCGCGCCACGGCCTCGTCGACGAGGACGCGGATGCGATCTACCGCAAGATCCAGGCGTTCGCGAACTTCGGGTTCGCCGAGTCGCACTCGCTCTCGTTCGGCCTCCTGGTCTACGCGAGCTCATGGATCAAATTGCACTATCCGGCGGCGTTCCTCGCGGGGCTGCTGCGGGCGCAACCCATGGGCTTCTACTCACCCGCCACGCTGACCGCGGATGCCCGGCGCCACGGCGTCGAGGTGCGCCGACCCGATGTGCAGCTCTCGGGCGCCCAGGCCGGACTCGAACCGCTCGGGGAGAGCACCGAGCCGACGGGGATGGACGCCTGCCGCGGCCCGCAGCCGCCCGTGGGGCCATTCGATGCAGCGGCTCCCGACGAGTCCGCCGCGCATCGCCGCGACGGCGCGTTCGCGGTGCGGCTGGGGCTCGCAGCGGTGACCGGCATCGGTGAGAAGGTCGCCGCCCGCATCGTCGCCGCGCGCGACGCAGAAGGGCCGTTTCGCGACATGCGCGATCTGGTGCGCCGGTGCGATCTCTCCGTGGCGCAGCTGGAGGCGCTGGCGACGGCCGGTGCCTTCGACTGCTTCGGGCTGACCCGCCGCGAGGCCATCTGGTCCGCCGGCACCGCCGCGCAGGACAGGGCGGAGTTCCTCCCCGAGACCGTCATGGCGGTGCAGCCGCCGCTGTTTCCCGACCCGTCGAGCTACGAGACGCTCGCGGCCGACCTCTGGGCGACAGGCATCTCCACCGACGACCATCCGCTGACCCACTACCGCTCCGCGTTGGATGCGCGAGGAGTGCTGACCTCGCGCGAGATGCGCGCCCACGAGTCGGGGCGACGCATCCAGGTGGCGGGGCTGGTGACCCACCGGCAGCGGCCGGCGACCGCATCCGGCATCACCTTTCTCAACCTCGAAGACGAGCACGGGCTGGTGAACGTGATCTGCTCGACCGGCGTATGGAACCGATACCGACGCATCGTGCGCGACTCGCCGGCGCTGATCGTGCGCGGGATGCTGGAGCGTTCGGTGGAGGGGGTCACCAACCTCGTGGCGGATGCGTTCGAGGATCTCCGCGTGGGGGTCTCGCACCGTTCGCGCGACTTCCAATGACACGGCAAAGGCCCCCGGGCGAACCCAGGGGCCTTTGGGCGGGGTCTCAGCCCCGGACGCCGAGGGCGAAACGGACGGAGCCGTCGTCGCCGACCTCGGCATCGAGCACCCTGTCATCGAGGGCATCCGTCGCACCGGAGTCCACGAAGACACGAGCACCCGACGTCTCCACGACCGCATCCTGCGGCTCGGGGGCGGCAGCGAGCGCGAGCTCGAATCCGGTCTCGGTGCCGGTGTCGCGAATGCGCAGCCCGCCACCTTCCGCCGGGATCTGGGACGAGATCGTCTTGACCGCCGAAGCAGCGTTCTCCGTCAGAGTGAGCATGGTGCTCCCTTCCATCGATGTCTGCGGACCGGCCACGATTCCGAGAATCGAGAGCGGAATCAACCCCTCCGCGCGGATCGGATCGAACTCACACGAGGTTCACCGGGAACTTTTCAGGACGTCAGTTGTTGGTCCGTGTTCGAGTAGCTGATCGACTCGGCGGTCGCACCGACGAGTCCGAGCGTCACCCGCAAGAGCGTCGGAGTGATCCCGTCGCGGGGCGGGGGTGTCTCGGCGCCGAGCGTGTACGACGTGCCGTCGGCGCCGGTGGCGGTGAGGGAGTTCAGATACACCGACACGTTTCCCGAGAGCGTCATGGTGTCCGCCGTGGTGACCAGGGCGGGGCCCTCCGCGTGTCCTACGGTCAGAGCGAAGCCCGTGATCGTGATGCTGTCCGCGCTGATCTTGAGAGCGTGGGTCCGGGTGCCGTCGGCGAGTGGCACGGTCACGAGTGAGATGCCCCTGAGCCCGCTGATCGACAGGCCGTTCGAGCCGAGTTGTGCCGGCGGCTGGGTGAACACGGGCGCGGTCTCATCCGGCACCGCCTCGACGGGCGCCTCCGGCTCGGCGGGAGCCTGCGGGGTCGGCGACGCGCCCGGGATGGGGCTCTGCCCGCCGAGGTCAGGGAGGCCGGGCAGGCCGGGCTCCGACGAAGCGCTCGGGGAGGGGGTGGGTGACGGCGTGGGCGACGGGTCGTCGCACGACATGAACAGCGGAATGCACCAGGCCGTGGGTCGCTCGATCGGAGCGGCAGCGGCGCCCGTGGGTGCGAGCAGCGCCCCCACCAGGGCGACGGGCAGCAGGCGGCGGATCATGCGGTCTCCTTCTCGCCGTCGGCTCGCACCCCCTGCTCCTCGCCCGATGCGAGCGCGGATGCGGCCTCACCGGACCGCGGCGCCCACGAGACGACCGTGATGCCGCCAGCGCAACCCAGCAGCATCCCGACGATGAAACCTCCGAGGTTGACGCCGACGATCGAGTACACCGCGAGGCCGAGAGTGATCACGCCGTAGAAGATGCGGTGCGCCGGCATGAAGATCGACAGGGCGCCGAGCAGGACCAGAGCCAGCGGCACGATGGTCGCCTGCAGACCCTCGATGCCGAGCTGGATGTGCAGCTTGCCGAAGTCGAGCTGGCTGGACAGGAACATCACCAGACCCGCGACGATGACGAGCACACCGCCGACGAAGGGGCGCTGCCTGCGCCAGGCGCGCCAGCGCGACGGCTTCTTCTCGGTCTCGTCCTCGGTCACCTCACTTTCGGCGAGGGATCGGCGTGTGGCGTTCAGAAGCATGTCTTCGTTCCATCGGTCAGCTCCAGCTTCATCCCGGTCAGGGTGAAGGTCGACGCCTGCGTGCTCCACGAGTTCTGCTGGAGATTCGCGATGCTCACCGTGTCGGCGTCCTGCGCGAAGTCGCCGGCGGATCCCTTCGCCGCGGTGTTGACCGTCGACGCATCCACGCCGATGCGGATGTTGCCGAAGGACGAGTCTCCGCGCAGGCCCGTCATGCCGATCTGCAGGTTGGTGGCGCTCGCCGGGTTTCCGCCGCCGCCGGCCGTGATGAGCACGCCGACCTTGCCGAGCGGGGTGTCCGACACGACGGACTGGCATAGATCCGCCAGTGTCGCCGAGGCGATGTTCGCGATGGCGACCGAGTGCTGGTTGCCCGCGGTGTCCTGCGTGACGCCGGCGTACTGCGAGAACCCGCTGCCCTCGAGCTGTGAGGCACTGATCTGGAACTCGCTGCCGGACACCGCGAATGAGACGGGAACGGCGCCCTGGGCGACACCGCCGAACAGCAGACTGGATGCCGCCACGACGGGGATGGTGGCCAGGGCGACACGACCGGCGCGCGAGCGCACCATGTTGGGGAACTTCATCGATCCTCCGGGGGTGAGGGGACGGCGGCAATGCCGTCGGTGAGCGAGCCTAGACCTCGTTGACGAAGTGTCAATAGTGTGACGGCGGGTATGAGAGGACTCTCACCCCGAGCCCCGCGGGCCTCTCGCCTAGGCTCGGGCTATGGGGAGTGAGCGCCGCACCAGGCTGAGTCCGGACCAGCGTCGCGCGCAGCTGATCGCCCTCGGGGTCGCGTTCCTTGCGGACAGGCCGCTCGACGACCTGACGATCGAGGAGCTGTCGGAGCGGGCGCAGGTCTCGCGCGCGCTGATCTTCCACTACTTCGGCTCGCGGCAGGGCCTTCATCAGGCGGTGGTCGCGCGTGCGGGTGACGCGCTGTTGGAGGCGACCCATCCCCGTGAGGAGTTGGCCGCGGTGGAGCGGCTGCGCGACACCCTCCGCCGTATCGCGCTGTTCGTGCGCGAGAACCGTGGCACGTTCTTCTCGCTCGTGCGCGGCGTCGCCAGCGGAGACCCCGAGGTACGGCTGGTCGTGGACCGTGCCAGGGATGCCAACGCCCAGCGCCTACGCGAGGTGTTCGCCGAGCTGGGAGTTTCCGCCAGTCCGTTGCTCGACGTCGCCCTGCGGTCCTGGGTGGCGTTCGCCGAAGAGGTGCTGATCGAGCTGGCTGTCGATGACGACGTCGACATCGATGACATCGTCGGCTTCCTCGAGCGCAGCGTGCAGGGCGTCGTCTCCGCCGTGACGATCTGACACACGTCGGGCACCCGTTCGTCAATCGTCTTAGCCGGATCCGGCAGTCCGTTTTAGTGTGGAGCCATGGCCGGAAACGTCGCAGAACTCTTCGTCCGCACTCTTCGTCACGCCGGCATCACCCGCATCTGGGGGTTGCCCGGCGACTCCCTGAACGCCTTCACGGATGCCCTGCGCAAGGACGGCGGCATCGAATGGCTGCACGCCCGGCACGAGGAGTCCGCGGCGTTCGCGGCGGGGGCCGAGGCGGAGATCACGGGGGAGCTCGCCGTCGTCGCCGGCAGCTGCGGTCCCGGCAACCTGCACTTCATCAACGGCCTCTTCGATGCGCACCGCTCGCGCGTGCCGCTGCTGGCGATCGCCTCCCACATCCCGTCAGCCGAGATCGGCAGCGGCTACTTCCAGGAGACGCACCCGCAGGAGCTCTTCCGCGAGTGCAGCCACTACGCCGAACTCGTCTCCGACCCGGCGCAGCTGCCGTGGGTGCTGGAGACGGCCATGCGCACCGCGGTCGAGAAGCGCGGCGTGGCCGTCGTCGTCGTCCCGGGCGATGTCTTCTTCGCGGACGCGCCGCACCGTCGCCCGTCCGCTCCGATCCGCGCCACACGGCCGGTCGTGGTGCCGTCCGCATCCGAGCTGGAAGAGGCCGCCGCCGTGCTGAACGCGGCGGGCAAGGTCACGATCCTCGCGGGGGCCGGGGTGGCGGGCTCCCATGACGAGGTGCTCGCGCTCGCCGGGCGTCTGCAGGCGCCGATCGTGCACGCGTTCCGCGGCAAGGAGCACATCGAATACGACAACCCCTACGACGTGGGGATGACGGGGCTGCTGGGCTTCTCGTCCGGCTACCGCGCCATGGAGAAGTGCGACGCACTGCTGATGATCGGCACCGACTTTCCCTACCGGCAGTTCTTCCCCGAGAAGGCGAAGATCGTGCAGATCGACATCCGCGGCGAGCAGCTGGGACACCGCACGCCCATCGACGTCGGACTCGTCGGGGATGCGGGAGCGACCGCATCCGCTCTGCTGCCGCTGATCGATCAGGACCGCAAGGACCACCACCTGAAGGAGTCGGTCGAGCACTACCGCAAGACGCGGCGCGAGCTCGACGGGCTCGCCAACGACGACGGCAAGAAGCCGATCCACCCGCAGTACGTCGCGCGCCTGGTGGACGAACTGGCAGCGCCGGATGCGGTCTTCACGGCGGATGTGGGCACGCCTGTCATCTGGGCGGCGCGCTACCTGCACATGACCGAGCAGCGACGACTGCTGGGCTCGTTCACGCACGGGTCGATGGCCAATGCCCTGCCCCAGGCGCTCGGCGCGCAGGCCGTCGACCGTTCCCGCCAGGTGATCGCGCTCGCCGGCGACGGCGGGCTGGCGATGCTCATGGGGGATCTTCTCTCCATCCGTCAGAACGATCTGCCGGTGAAGATCGTCGTGTTCGACAACTCCGCGCTGGGCTTCGTCGAGGTCGAGATGAAGGCGGCCGGAATCGTCAACTACGGCACCGACCTGCACAACCCGGACTTCGCGGCCGTGGCCGAGGCCGTGGGGATCACCGGCATCCGCGTCGAGAGCGCCGCCGACCTCGAGCCCGCGCTGCGGCGTGCGCTGGCCGATCCCGGTCCGGTGCTCGTGAACGTCGTGGTCGCCCGTGAGGAGCTGTCGATGCCGCCCTCGATCACCGCCGCGCAGGCCAAGGGCTTCTCGCTGTGGGCGCTGCGCACCGTGCTCTCCGGTCGCGGCGACGAACTGCTCGATCTCGCCGACACGAACCTCTGGCGTCGTCTGTTCGACTGACGCGGCGTCATCCGGTCACCTGTCCGTCGCGTCGCTGCCGATAGACTCGACGGGCCAGCCTCTGTAGCTCAGTGGAAGAGCCACTCCGTCCTAAGGAGCGGGTCGGGGGTTCGAATCCCTCCAGGGGCACCATCGCGCTCCGATCTGTCGCGGCCGAGCCGCATCCGTCATCGCGAGACTGCATATGCGTCACGAGATCATGGGGTTTACCCGTGATCTCGTGAAGACGATGCAGTCTCGCGGGCAGAGTTCCTTTCTCACCCTTCCTTTCGTGTGCTGCACCTCTGACGCACCGCCCCGTCGCAGGTCGATGCGCCGCCCCGTCTCGGGCCGAATCTGCCGCGCTGCACCACGGGCGGAATCTGTCGCGCCGCCCCACGAGACCTGCGTGTCTCAACGGTTTACGCTCGGGGTCGCTCCGGCGTGCACCAATGAGACACGAAGCGCGGGTCGCCTCGTGCGTGTCCCCATCGTGCACGCGTTGAGACGACGCGGCGTGCACAACTCAGACACGCCTGACCGCGCAAAGCCTGCCCTGGTGCTCACGGCCCGACGATCCTCGTCGGGCACTCCTGGGGTGGCGCCGTCATCACGGAGGCCGGCGTGCACGAGAAGGTCGCGGGCCTCGTCTACGTCTCGCCGCTGATCCGGGATGTGGGGCAGACCAGCGGCGAGCAGTACGAGGGCTTCGCGGCCACTCCTGAGTTCGTCATCGACGTCGGCGACGACGGCTTCGGATTCCTCAACGCCGAGGCGTTCAAGCCCGGCGGCACGCGAGGCGGCATTGTCAACCAGCGCCTAAGTTCGGCTCCTAACCTGAGCGGCGTGTACCGCCGACTCGCCGTCCTGCCCCTGCTCGCCGTGCTGGCGCTGGCCGGATGTGCCTCCGCCTCCGCGCGCACCAGCGCGGAAGCCTGCCTCAACGTCATGAACTCGTGGCAGGAGTACGCGAACTTCGCCGAGACCCCCGGACGCGCCGACGGCGCGGTCGCCGGGGGACGGGCCGCGGTGCGGGATGCGGTGAGTCGCGCCTCGACCGGCGCGCCGGAATGGATGCTGGCCAAGATGAAGGACGCGGAGAAGGCTCTCGACGCCGTCACCGCCGCCCCCTCGGATCCCGAGGGCAAGGCTGCGTTCGAGGCCGCATCCGACGCGTTCGAGATGATCCGCGACCAGTGCAAGGCGGATCGGAACCTCTAGCGGCGATCCGCCCGCCCGCAGGACTAACCTGTGCCGAGTGAGCGATGCACTCGACGACGGCCCCTTCTTTCACGGCACGAGGGCGCACCTGTCGCCCGGTGATCGGGACACCGCTCGAACTACCGTCCCGAGGTCGTGATGAACCACATCTACTTCACGGCACTGGTGGACGGTGCGGGGCTTGCGGCAGAGATCGCGGCGCGAGGTGACGATGAGACCTCGCACGTCTACGAGGTGGAGCCGACCGGACCGTTCGAGAACGATCCGAATGTGACGGACAAGAAGTTCCCCGGCAATCCCACGCGCTCCTACCGCAGCGCGGCGCCGCTGCGGATCGTGCGGGAGGTGACCGACTGGACCCGTCTGACGCCCGAAGCGCTGCAGTCGTGGCGGGATCGCATCGACGCTCTCAACAGCAACCCGGACGCGCAGATCATCAACTGACCGGGGCCGGCGTCGGTCACAGCAGCGCCGAGAGGCGCTTCTTCTTGCGGTTCTCCGCGATGATCCACGCCACGTCGGCATCAGACGCGTCGAGCGTCAGGAAGGCGGCCAGACCTGGTGCGGGATCGGCGGCGACCGCAACGCTCCAGCCGTAACCCAGCGCCTGGCGCAACGTTCGCACGTCCGTGCCTCGGCGTTGCGAGGCGGGCCGCTGGGCCACCAGATCGGTCGTGCGCTGACACACCCGCACCGCGACGGCGGCGGACGCGGGGGAGCGCAGCAGACGCGGCTCGCAGATCGCTGCCACCGCGGCGCGCTGCACGAGCGGATCCTCCGACTCGGCCCATACGGTCACGATGTCGGCGACGCGGTCGAAGTCGCGATCGCCCAAAAGCTGCAGCCCCATGGCCACGCCCTCTCGCACGCGCCATCGCCCATCGGATGCGGCGCGCAGCGCGGCGGCAGCGTACTCCGACTCATTGGCGCGAGCGCCGTACGCCGTCGCGGCGCACATCGCGGTGAACTCATCGTCGCGGGAGCGCAGCGCGGCGAGAACGGGCTCGTCCGCGACGATGGCGAAGGCCGCGGCGAGGGCCGTGTTCGCGCGGGGTCCGGGCAGCCGGGAGTTCTCGTCGAGCAGGGGCGCCCACTCCTCGACGGGCAGTTGACGTAACCGCGCCTGCCAATCGGTCATACCGCTGACCGTATCCCCGCCTGACGCGAACGCATCGCCGCAGGCGCCGGCAGAATGACTGGATGCGGCGTGTGAATCGGCTCGAGCGTGGGCCGCGTGGCCGTTCGGTTCAAGACGCGGGAAGCGGCGCGCACCTACCGTGGTGTTCATGGCACTGAGACTCGGATTCATCGGCATCGTCACGCAGGACATGGCCGCCTCGCTCGCGTTCTACCGTTCGCTGGGAGTCGACATTCCCCACGGGCAGGATGATGCCCCGCATGTCGATGCGCGGATGGATGACGGGGTCGCCCTCGCGTGGGACACGGTCGACACGATCCGCAGCTTCGACCCGGCGTACGAGCCCGCATCCGGAGGTCATCGGATCGCGCTCGCGTTCGATCAGGAGTCTCCGGCCGAGGTGGATGTGGCATTCGCGCGGCTCGAGGCAGCGGGGTACGCGGGTCACGTCGCACCGTGGGATGCGCCGTGGGGTCAGCGGTACGCGACCCTCCTCGACCCCGACGGCAACTCGATCGATCTCTACGCGGCGCTCGACGCGAACTGAGCGGGGCTCGCGCCCACCAGTCGTCGGAACTCTCGTGTGAGATGCGGCTGGTCGGCAAAGCCCGCAGCCGCGGCGACGTCCGCGAGGGGGAGGCCCGTCCGCAGGAGTTCCTGTGCGCGCCGCGCCCGCTCGATACGCACCAGGGTGGCGTACCCGTACCCGAAGCGCTCACGCATCCGACGGCGGAAGGTGCGCTCGGTCTCGTTCATCTCGGCAGCGGCGCGGGCGGCGGGCATCCCGTGCTCCGCACGCGTCTGGACGGCGCGCGACCACGAATTATCCGCGGCGGCGCGGCCGGCGATCTCGACGAGCGGGGCGGTGGGATGCGGCCCGTCGCCGAAGCGGACCATCCGCTCGCGCAGGCGACGCGCCGCATCCGCGGCCACGGTGTCGGCGAGGGGCACGAGCCGATCCGCCAGTTGGGGGAGAGCCGCGGCGAGCAGTCCGTGCGCGCGGCCGGGCGACAGACGCAGCCCGAACGAGCCGTTCGCCGGGTCGGCGACGGTCGCGATCCATCGCGTCGACGGGCCGGCGACGTACACCGCGTCGTCCAGCAGGATCAGATCGACGCATCCGTCGGCGGGTACCGCGCCGCCGGCGCCGCCGGTCGAGCGCCAGAGCGCCGATCCATCGGGCAGCGCGAGCTCGTTGTACACGCTGCCATTGTGCCCGCGGGCCGGGACAGGCGTGCGGTCAGATTCCCGCTGCCCGCACCAGAACGTCGTTGCGTTGTCGGATGAGCCGCCGCAGATACGGGACCAGAACGAGTCGTTCGGCCAGTCGACCGAACACGGGAGACGCGATCGTGAGCACATCGGTCATGACCGTCTGCCCATCGTGCGTCTCGAATCGATGCTCGTGACGGAAGACGCGAAACGGGCCGCGCACCTGCTCGTCGACGAAGCGGCGAGGACGATCGAGCGCGGTGATCTCGGACGTCATCCGAAAGCGCCAACCGAAGTGCCGCGCGCTCCAGGTCACGGTCTCGCCGAGACCGATGCGGCCGCTCGTGACTCCGGCGATGGCGCGTTCACCGGAACGCGCCATCGACTCGATGTGCGCGTCGATGCTCAGCGACTGATCGAACAGTCGCTCGACGGACACCGGAGCGCGGGTGACGACGGTGAAACTCGAGACCATGCAGTGACCCCTCCTATCCGATGTGGTCCGGGCAGCGACCTCGCGTCAGATCGCATCCTCGAGATGCGGCCGTCGGAAGACGTAGCCGGCCGAGCCGAGCACGCCCGGGACGACCCAACGGCTCTTGAGGACGAGCTCCGGTTCGGTACGCAGCACCCACATCGCGGGCTCCAGCATCCATCGCCAGGCTGTCAGGCCGATCGGCATGCCGGCCTTCCGGCGCAGCGCGCGCATGAGCGTGCGGTTGTCGGTCGGCTCGGGGCTCGCGAGGTTCGCGGCGCCTTCGATCTCCTCGTGCTCGCCCAGGAACCGGACGGCGCCGATCACGTCGTCGATGTGGATCCAGCTGAACTTCTGACGTCCCCGCGTGCGGTGCCAGCTCGAGCGCGTGGGACCGGTGGGGTGCGCTCCGATGCCTCGGTAGCGGCGGTGGGGGAACCAGGGCGAGTCGATCTGCGGCCCACCCAGTCCCCAACGGGCGAGCCTGCGCAGCAGATCCGGCGCTGGGCCGTCGCCGAGCACGATCGCCATCCGCAGCGCCACGCGCCGAGTGCGGGGCAGCTCGCCCGCGAAGAACTCCCGTTCCCACTCACGCGCGACATCCACGGAGAATCCCTCTCCGACGATGCCGGACGCCTCGTCGTTGGGACGCTGCTCCTCGTGCCGATAGATGGTCGCCGTGGACGCGTTCACCCACAGCGACGGCGGATTCTCGGCGGCTGCCACGGCGTGGCGGAGGGCCCGAGTGGTGTCGACGCGGGAGCGAAGGATCTCGTTCCGGTTGACGTCGGTGTACCGGCAGTTCACGGACTTGCCGGCGAGGTTGATGAGGAGCTCCGCGCCGTCGACGGCAGCCGCCAGGGCGGCCGGGTCGTCCCAGTTCACGTGCTCCGTGCGACCGATGCGTCGTATCTGGTATCCGTCGGCTCGCAGCGCCTCGACGATCTCGCGCCCCACGAACCCGCTCGCTCCCGCGACGACCGCCGCCCGCGTGTCCGCCATCCAGTCCACCCTCTGTCGTCCGCCCGTGCCTCGACCGTACCGTCGTCTCGCGGCTCGGCCCCACGGAGCCCGCGATAATGGAGCGGATGGAGCCGTGGGAACTGCGCGAGTGGCATGCCGAGTACCTCGACGCCTGCAACCGTCACGACCTCGATGCGGTGCGCGGCCTCGTCGATCCGCAGGTGCGTCGGGCGCACCTGCCCGGCGGGCAGGGCACGTGGATCGACGATCTCGCGGATCTGTTCCACGCCTTCCCGGATTGGCAGTGGCGCCGCATCCAGCTCGTGATCGAAGACGACCGCATCGCCGCGCACCTGCGCGGCAGCGGAACCCACACCGGCGACTACCGCGGGATCTCCGCCACACGTCGCCATGTGAACGTCGCGGAGTTCGCGATGTATCGGGTGACGGGTGGGCGCATCGTCGAGTTCTCGGGAACCGGCGACGCCGAACTGCGGCAGCAGCTGGGGCTGTAGACCGCGTCAGTGCGCGGCGTCGTATGCGTCGATGACGGATGCGGCGACGCGTCCGCGCTCCGACACCTGGTGACCGTTGGCCTTCGCCCACTCACGGATCGCGGTGAGGTCGTGCGAGGAGGACGTCGAGCGCGCGCGTGACCTGGCGGGCGCTGCTGACCGAGCGGACGAGATGCGACGGGCCGCCGACACGTAGGGCGCCATCGCGTCGCGCAGGGCGGCGGCGTTCGCATCCGAGAGGTCGATCTCGTAGGCAATGCCGTCGAGGGAGAAGAGCACGGTCTCACCCTCGCCCACCTCCAGAACGGAGTCGTCGAGGTCGTCTACGAGCTGGTGGACGATTCTGCGCGCCATGACGTCACCATACAGATCCGCGGCTGATCAGGGCAGCAGCCGCGCCCGGCGCGCCTTCGCCACCGCGGCGTGCCGCGTCGTGGCCTCCAGCTTCGACATCGCCGCAGCCAGATACGACTTGACGGTCGTCTCCTTCAACGCGAGCTCCTGAGCGATCTGTGCGTTGGTCGACCCGAGAGCGGCGCACGCGAGAACGTCCAACTCGCGTGGGGAGAGCTGCACCGCTGTCGACGATGCGGGACGATCGCCCGCCACCACCTCGGCGAGGCGGCGTTCCACGGCAGCGAGACGTTCGCGCAAGGCGGCGTCGCTGACCGTGGCGGAGATCGCCCGTAGCTGGGCGAAACTCTCCCGCACCTGCTCGCGCGCCGCCGCATCCCATGCGCTCTCGGGGGCCGCATCCTCTGCACGCTCGACACGGCGCGCGACCTCGTCGCGGATGCGGAGCTCCGAGGCGAGGGCGTCTGCGATCTTCAACGCCGGCGCCGCCGTCACATCATCGACGACCGTCTGGCCCCAGGACCCGCAGTACAGCACTCCGCGGGTGCGGCCGGCAGCGATGACGGGAACCGCGAAGAGCGTCGCGATGCCTTCGCCGAGGATGGGGCCGTCGTAGTCGTGGGTGATCCCGCGCGCGCTGCGGTAGTCCAACGCGAGGCGCGGACGCTTCTCGGTGAGCGCCCGTCCGCCGAGTCCGCGCTGCTCGCGCACGATGAGACCCTCGATCGTCCGGCCGCGCGCGCCGACGATGGAACTCACGTGCACGGAGTGCTCGCGTACGAGCCCGCCGAAGGCGACGGGGAAGCGTGTGCGGGCGACCAGATCGTGCACGGCGCGCGTCATCAGCTGCAGGTCGCTGGTGGTTCCGGGGGACATAGGTGCTACCTACTTCCGGGGGTGTCGGCCTCGTTGCCGATTTTCGTAGCGTCGACCCTACCATCGCCGCGAAGAGGCGACGACGGCTCGGATGGACACCCCGCATCCGCGGCATGAGGCAAGGAGGCCACATGACTGAATCGCACGATCGCGCTGCCGACAGCGCGGGCATCGACTACATCGAGGTGGAGGAATCACCCCCGTTCCAGCGCCTCAAACGCGCACAACGAGCTTTCGTCTTCCCTCTCGCGATCGCATTCCTGCTCTGGTACTTCGCCTACGTGCTTCTCTCGTCGTTCGCCGCGGACTTCATGGCCACCCGCGTCTCGGGTGACATCACCGTCGGTCTGCTGCTCGGGCTCGGCCAGTTCGTCTCGACGTTCGCCATCACGATGGCCTACGTCGCCTATGCCAACCGGCGCCTCGACCCGCAGTCGCGCGCGATCCGCGAGGACCTGGAGCGGCGAGAGGCGGGTGCGCGATGAACGAGGTCTTCGGAGCCATCCATGCTGCCGTGCAGACGGTCGAGAACGATCCCGTCCTGAACATCTCCATCTTCGCGGCGTTCGTCGCGGTGACACTCTTCATCGTCATCCGCGCGTCGCGCAACAACAAGACCGCCGCCGACTACTACGCCGCCGGACGCTCGTTCACCGGACCGCAGAACGGATTCGCGATCGCCGGCGACTATCTGTCGGCCGCATCCTTCCTCGGAATCTGCGGTGCCATCGCGATCAACGGCTACGACGGGTTCCTCTACTCGATTGGCTTCCTGGTGGCGTGGCTGGTCGCGCTGCTGCTCGTGGCGGAACTCATGCGCAACACCGGCCGCTTCACGATGGCCGATGTCTTGTCGTTCCGCCTCAAGGAACGGCCGGTGCGGATGGCGGCAGCCATCACGACCCTCGCGGTGTGCTTCTTCTATCTGCTCGCGCAGATGGCGGGCGCGGGCGGCCTGGTCTCGCTCCTGCTGGGCATCGGCGACCAGATCGGGCAGTCCATCGTCGTCGCGGTGGTCGGCGTGCTGATGATCGTGTACGTGCTCATCGGCGGGATGAAGGGCACGACCTGGGTGCAGATCGTGAAGGCCTTCCTCCTCATCGGCGGCGCTGTCGTGATGACCGTCTGGGTGCTCGCCATCAACGGCTTCAGCCTGAACACGCTGCTCGAGGGCGCGGTGGCCGCCTCGCCGAAGGGTGACGCGGTGCTCGGCCCGGGCCTGCAGTACGGCAAGAACCCGTGGGACTTCATCTCCCTCGCCCTCGCGCTCGTGCTCGGCACGGCGGGTCTGCCGCACGTGCTGATGCGCTTCTATACGGTGCCGACCGCGAAGGAGGCACGGCGCTCGGTGGTGTGGGCGATCTGGTTGATCGGCCTCTTCTATCTGCTCACGCTCGTGCTCGGCTACGGCGCGGGTGCGCTGGTGGGTCCCGAGACGATCGCGGCGGCGCCGGGCGGCGTCAACTCCGCGGCTCCTCTCCTCGCTCTCTACCTGGGTGGTCCGGTCCTGCTCGGCTTCATCTCCGCGGTGGCCTTCGCGACGATCCTCGCGGTCGTCGCGGGCCTCACGATCACGGCGGCAGCATCGTTCGCGCACGACATCTACGCGAGCGTCGTGAAGAAGGGCAACGTGCCGCCGGACGGCGAGGTCAAGGTCGCGCGGCGCACGGTGATCGTGATCGGCGTACTGGCCATCCTCGGCGGCATCGGCGTGCAGGGACAGAACGTGGCGTTCCTGGTCGCTCTGGCGTTCGCCGTCGCGGCCTCGGCGAACCTGCCCACCATCCTGTTCTCGCTGTTCTGGCGCAAGTTCACAACGCGCGGGGCGGTGTGGAGCATGTATGGCGGGCTCGGGGCGGCGATCGTGCTGATCGTGCTGTCGCCCGTGTTCTGGGGCACGCCCACGAGCGTGTTCAAGGACGTCGGCGTCGCGATCTGGCCGCTCAACAACCCGGGCATCATCTCGATCCCGTTGGGGTTCTTCCTCGGATGGCTGGGGTCGGTGACCTCGCGCCGCGCTGAGGATCGGAAGAAGGCCGCGGAGATGGAGGTGCGCTCACTCACCGGGTTCGGCGCCGAGAAGGCCGTCGACCACTAGCGACATCGTCCGGCGGGCGGCCTACACGCCCGCCGGACGATGCGCGGCCTCCAGATCGAGCAGGTAGCGCTTGTGCTCGGGGCGCCCCCCGTACTCGCCGATCGAGCCGTCGGAACGGATGACGCGGTGCGCGGGGATCACGAGCGAGATCGGCGTGTGAGCGCAGGCCGAGCCGACAGCGCGATGCGCCCGCGGCGAGCCGGCCTCCGCCGCGATCTCGCCGTAGCTCGCGGTCGCGCCGTAAGGGATGCGGGAGATCGCCTCCAGCGCGTCGCGGGCGAAGCCGCCCACGAGACTCAGATCCAGGTCGATGTCGAACGCGGTGCGCGATCCCTCGAAGTACTCGTCCACCTGCGCCAGCAGAGCGTCCGCGTCGTCGTCGATCGGCACCGGCTCCCGGCCCAGACGCTCGGTCCACGCTGCGAGGGCGGAGCCGAGCGGGGCGGAGAGGAACTCGAAGCCGATGAGGCCGGCGTCGCTCGTGAGAACGAGCGCGTCGCCGAGGGGCGTGGGATGGATGCGGAAGCCGGTCGGAGTCATGAGTTCATCCTTCTCGTGCGCGCAGTCCGTCCCCGGTGGAAGCGTCCGACCGGCGCACAACGCGCGGGTCGGGTGATCGTGGGGAGGAGCGGCCGGTCCGTCCGGCGTGTCGTGAATCCGGCGAAACTCGGCCGTGGTTGAGGCCCGCTCGCCCATCTCACGCCTATGGTGACACGTGTGTGGCGTGGAGAAGGCACCATGATCTCTGGTGCAGACGAGGCGACGAATCCGGTGCGCCCGAGTGATCTCGGCGTCGCAGAGCCGGGTGTCGTCGTCGCGCACGTGGCCGACCCGGAGCGTGCCCGGCTTCGCGCGCAGGCGGCTCTGCTCGGCGGACGCTCGACGCTCCTCTTCTATGAGGACTCGCCCGAGCGCGGTATTGATATCAACAAGGCCCACCCGGGGAGCCTGCCGCAGTTCCTGACGGGCCGCTCCACGCTGCTATCCAACCTCTACCGCGACGAGGTGGCTCTGCGCACCGCACGGATGGCGGCCGAGCGGATCACCGCGAAGAACGTCGAACTGCGAACCGCACGGGGCCTCGAGACGGTGTCGCTCGCCGTGGGCATGGCATCCTGGCGCATCGGCGGGATCATGTGCACGGCCCCGGTGCTGCTGCGACCGCTCGCGATCCGGCGTCACCACACCGACTTCGAGCTCAAGCTCCACGGCTCCTTCGTCGTCAACCCGGAGCTCGTGCGCGCGCTGGGGACCCACTTCGGCATCCATCTGGACTCGGCGGCCCTCGCCGGCCTCGCTCACGACGGCGCCGTGTTCCGCCCGCAGCCGGTGATCGACCACCTGCGGGCGCTGACGACCCACATCCCGACCTTCACGGTCGTCCCGCGCCTGGTTGTCTCCAACTTCGTCGACGTCGGATCGGGCATGGCTCGCGACACGGCCGACCTCGACCACCCCGTGCTCAACGCGCTCGCCGGTCACCCCGACGAGCGCGCGCGCCTCGCTGTGCGTCCCGCGCTTCCCCGCGTCACGAGTCCCGATGAGCGCACGCCCGCGGCGGACACGCTTCTGCTGGATGCGGATGAGGAGCAGGAGGCGGTGCTCGCGCGCATCGCCGCCGGTCACTCGCTCGCGGTGCACACCCTGCCCGGCACCGGAGGCACGCAGACGGTCATCAACGCGATCGGTGCCCTCGTGCAGAGCGGTCGACGCGTTCTCGTGGTGAGCGCTCGCCGCTCGACCCTCGACGGCGTCCGCCATCGGCTCGCCGGCATCGGTCTCGATGCGCTCGCCGTCACGCCGCGACACCTGCATCGGGATCTCATCCGCGCCATCGGACGCAACGAGAAGGCCCAGCCGCCGAAGGTCGCCGAGATCGACGACGCGCTGCTGCGACTGCGTACCGTCCTGCGCGACTATCGAGGCGCGCTGACCGCCTCGCATCCCAGCCTCGGAACCTCGGCCCTGCAGGTCGTGCGCCGGTTGACCGAGCTGAGCGCATTGTCGCCGGCGCCGTCCACCACCGCCCGTTTCGACATCGCCACGCTCGAGGCCCTGCGCGACGCGCGGCCGGAGGCGGCGGCGAAGCTCGTGGCCGCGGCGAAGCTGGGGGAGTTCCGCTTCGGTCCCGACGACTCGCCCTGGTACGGGGTGAGCTTCGACACCACCGAGTCCGCGCGCGCCGCACATGCGCTCGCCGGCAAGCTCAGCGGCCGCGAGGTCCCGAGTCTGCTCGAGCGCGGCTACGAGATGATCGCGCAGACGCGGATGCGACCCTTCCGCACGATCGATGAGCTCGGCGACTATCTGCGCCTGCTGCAGGGCATCCGCGAGACACTCGACAAGTTCAGCCCGAGTGTCTTCGAGCGCCCGCTCGTCGAGCTCATCCAGGCGCACGCGCCCAAACGAGACTCCGCCGACATGTCCAGCGCGAACCGACGCCGTCTCAAGCGCCTGTCGCGCGAGTACGTGCGTCCCGGCGTACACGTCGGCGACATGTACGAGTCGCTCGTGCGCATCCAGCAGCAGCGCGCCGACTGGCAGCGCCTGGTCGACGCGGGCGTCGTGCCCGAGGTGCCGGTCGGTCTCGCCGACGTGCACGTCGCCTGGCAGCGGGTGCACGCGCAGCTCGGCGAACTCGACCAGATCCTGCGCCGTCGCGAGTCGAACCGACTGGCCTCGCTGCCGGTGGCGCAGCTGATGCGCGTGCTGGCCGGTCTCGCCGCCGAGTCGGCGTACTTCGAGAACCTCGTCGAGCGTGCCACTCTGCGCACAGAACTCGACCGTATGGGTCTCGCCCCTCTGCTCACCGAGCTGTCGGTGCGTCACGCTCCCGAGGACCAGGTCGCGGCCGAACTCGAGTTCGCGTGGTGGCAGTCCGCCCTCGAGCATCTGCTGCGCACCGACCGTGCACTCCTCGGCGCGAACACCGCGGTCCTGGACCGCCTCGAACGCGATTTCCGGCTGGTGGACGAGGCGCACGCCGCCGCATCCGGGCCCGTCCTCGCGGCGCAGCTCGCGACGCAGTGGAAGATCGGTCTGGTCGATCACGCCGACGAGGCCGCCGCCCTCAAGCAGGCGCTCAAGGGCGGTGTCTCCGCCCCCGAGCAGCTCGTGCGAGCGGCGCCCACGCTCATGCGCACTCTCGCGCCCGTGTGGCTCGCCTCGCCCTACGAGGTGCCTGAGATCCCCGATCACCCGCCGTTCGACGTCGTGATCATCGCGGATGCGGCAGCGCTCTGCCTCGCGGAGGCGGCGCCTGCCCTGCGCCGCGCGCGGCAGGTGGTGCTCTTCGGCGATCCCGTCACCCAGAAGCCGACCCCCTTCGCCGTCGGCGCGGGCGAGCGCGCGGTGACTGACGAGTTCGACGAGCCGTTCGATGAGGTTTCGGTGTTCGAACGGATGGCGGAACTGCTCGACGTCGCCACGTTGACCCGCAGCTACCGCGCCGGCGGCGAGGATCTGGCGCAGCTCGTGAACGACGCGTTCTACGGCGGTGAATTGGTCTCGCTGCCCTGGGCCGGTGCCTACCTCGGTCGGGGGAGCCTCAGCGTCGACTACGTCGAGGGGGGAACGGGAACCCCGGATCCGATCTCGGGCGCCGTCGAGAGCCCCGATGCCGAGGTCGCGCGCGTCGTCACCCTCGTGACCGAGCACGCGGTCAACCGCTCCGGTGAGAGCCTCATGGTCGTCACGGCCAGCAGGCGGCACGCGGAGCGCATCCGTGCGTCCGTGGACGTCGCCTTCGCGGGCCGCGCCGACGTGGCCGACTTCGTGTCGCGCGAGACGGCCGAGCCGTTCGCCGTGCTGACGCTCGAGGAGTCGGTCGCCGAGAGTCGCGACCGTGTCATCTTCTCGCTCGGATTCGGGCTGACCAAGCACGGCCGCGTCCTCAGTGACTTCGGTGACCTGTCCACGGCGGACGGCGAGCGACTGCTCACGGTGGGGATGACTCGTGCTCGTCGTTCCATGGTGATCGTTTCCTCCATCCGCCCCAGCGCCTTCGAGGACGGCCGGCTCGAACACGGTGCGGCGACGCTCATGAGCATCCTCGGCGGAGTGGCGGCGAGAGCGCGCGAGACGCGTCTCGAAGACCTCGCCGATCCGCTCACCCGAGCCCTCGCGCGTGAACTGCGCGCGAAGGGCATCAAGGTCGATCTCGACTACCGCGGGTTGCTGCCGCTCGTCGCGGGCCATGATGGCAAGGCCGTCGTCGTCGAGAGCGACCCGGAGACGCGTCCCGAGTCCCTGCGCGAGTCGCTGCGTCTGCGGCCGCAGATCCTTCGACGTCTGGGGTGGCACTACCTGCGGGTGCACGCCTTCGACCTCTACAGCGACCCCGCGGCGGTCGCGGCGCGCGTGGCGACGCTGCTCGGTGTCGAGGCGGCTGCGTCGCCGCAGGCGAGCACGCAGCCGATCGATGTCACCGAGTGACGACCGCCAGCGCGTCGTCCGCGTGCAGGGAGCACGGCGCGCGCGGCTGACACCTGCTCCCGGTGCCGTCGAGGCACCCGAGGGCGCAGACGACGACGCCGCATCCGCGTCCGAGACGGGCCCGAACGATGAACGGATGCGGCGCGAGGTCCCGCCGCACTACTGACGCGTCAGGGCTGAGTCTTGTTCTGCTGCTCGAGCAGGTCGCGGATCTGCACCAGCAGTTCCTGCTCGGTGGGAGCCGGAGCTGCCTCGGGCTCGGGAACACCGGCGCGCGCGGCCTGGCGCGCCTTCCAGAGGTTCATCGGCATGACGAACGCGAAGTAGACGACGATAGCGACGGCGAAGAAGCTCACGATCGCGGTGATGAGACCGCCGATCGGGAACGTCACCGTGCCGCCGTAGATGTCGGGCACCTCGATGCCGGGAACGCCGTTCTCGTCCGCCTTCCAGAAGATGGCGATGAGCGGCGTGATGATCGACGCGACGATCGCGTTCACGACAGCGGTGAAGGCCGCGCCGATGACGACAGCGACCGCGAGGTCGATCACGTTGCCGCGGAGGATGAACTCCTTGAAACCCTTGATCATCGAATCTCTCCTCATGTCTCCGGCGCCCGGCCGGTCAGGATGCCGCGGGGGCGGCGGGAGCGGGGGCTCCCGTGCTCGATGATGCCCCGGACGAGCCGGAGTCTCCACCCGACGTGCCGGTCGAGGTCGAGGTCGAGCTCGAGGTGCCGGCGCGCGAGTCGGTGCGGTAGAAGCCGGAACCGTTGAACGTGACGCCGATCGAGCCGTACTCCTTGCGCAGCACGCCGCCGCAGGTCGGGCACTCGGTCAGCGCAGGATCGGAGAAGGACTGGACGGTCTCGAAGCGATGCCCGCAGGACTTGCAGGCATAGGCGTAGGTGGGCATGGTGCCTCCGGGGTCGGGCGCTCAGCGCGCGCGCAGGGTCAGGGTGCGGGTGGGGGTGACGACGCCATCGACGGGCTGGTCGTGCACGTCCGTCGGGACGTCGTCGAGGATCTCGGAGTCATACACGACCGCGTAGACGGGAGGACACTTCTGCATCGAGCCGATCGTCTTGTCGAAGTAGCCGCGCCCCCATCCCAGCCGCATCCCTCGACGGTCGACGGCGGCGGCGGGCACGATCATCAGGTCGACGTCGTTGACGGCGATCGGGCCCAGCAGTTCGCCCACGGGCTCGGGGAGGCCGAACAGGCCCTCCGCGATCTCGCCGTCCTCCGTGGCGACGGCCCAGTCCAGCAGGCCGTCCACCCGCGTGACGGGCAGGAGCACCCGGATGCCGCGCCGCACAGCCTCGCGCACGAACTCACGCGTGTCGGGCTCGGCATTGGTCGACAGGAAGCAGGAGAGCGATCTCACGTGGTGCGCCGCGGTGAGGGCGTCGAGTTGCTGGTGGACTCCCGCGCCTGCGCTCTCCCGCGCGGCGGCCGAGAGCGTCTGCCGCCGCTCACGCAGGTCGGCGCGGAGTGCGCGCTTGACGTCGTCCACTGCATTGCGATCGTCACCGTCTGACATGCACATGATTCTAAGGACCGCAACCGCCGCAGGCGTGCCGATAGGATCGCGGCATGAGTCACAAGCCCTTCAAGGCCGTCATTCCCGCTGCGGGTCTGGGAACACGATTCCTGCCCGCCACGAAGGCAATGCCGAAGGAGATGTTGCCCGTCGTCGACAAGCCCGCCATCCAGTACGTGGTCGAAGAGGCTGTCGAGGCCGGCATCCAGGATGTGCTGATCATCATCGGCCGCAACAAGAACAACATCGCCAATCACTTCGACGCGATGCCCGAGCTGGAGCAGAAGCTGCGGGAGAAAGGCGACACGAGCAAGCTCGCGAAGGTGGAGCATTCCTCCGACCTCGCCGACGTGCACATGGTGCGCCAGGGAGAGCCGAAGGGACTCGGGCACGCGGTGCTGCGTGCGCAGGCGCACGTCGGAGACCATCCGTTCGCGGTGCTGCTGGGAGACGACTTGATCGACGAGCGCGACCCGCTGCTGTCGAAGATGCTCTCTGAGTACGACAAGCGCGGCGCGGCGGTCATCGCCCTCATGGAGGTCGACCCGGAGAACATTCACCTGTACGGCGTCGCAGCGGTCGAGGAGACCGACGAGGACGGCGTCGTCAAGGTCACGGGCCTCGTCGAGAAGCCCAAGAAGGAAGACGCCCCCTCCAACCTCGCCATCATCGGCCGGTACGTGCTCGGGCCCGAGGTCTTCGAGGTGCTCGAGCGCACCGAGCCCGGTAAGGGAGGCGAGATCCAGTTGACCGATGCGCTGGAGGAGCTCGCTACGGATTCGGAGCGCGGCGTGTACGGCGTCGTCTTCCGTGGCCGGCGCTACGACACGGGTGACAAACTCGACTACATCAAGGCGATCGTCCAGCTCGCCAGCGATCGCGACGACCTCGGCCCGGACCTGCGTCCCTGGCTGAAGGACTTCGTCGCCGGACTCTGAACCGGGGGAGGTTCGAGGTGGACCTGTCGGCACCGCGCGAGCACGGGCGGGTCGGCATCCGTCTGATCCGTGCGCGCGACGCGCGCGTGCTGCAGGATCATCTGATGTCGAACCGCGCGTGGCTGCGCCCGTGGGAGGCGACGAGCCCCGACGGTGCCGTGCTCCTCGACATGAAGATCGGAATCCGTCGGCTGCTCCAGCAGTATCGTGACGGTGCCGGCGTACCGTTCGTCATGGAGTACGACGGCCGCGTCGCCGGCCAGTTGAATGTGTGGGGGATCGCGCGGGGATCGCTCGCGTCGGCGACGATCGGCTACTGGGTGGCCCGCGAGTTCGCCGGTCGCGACATCACGCCGACGTCGGTGGCTCTCGCGACCGATCTCTGCTTCACGGAGCTGCGGCTGCACAGGATGGAGATCTGCATCCGACCGGAGAACGATGCGAGTCTGCGGGTCGTGCAGAAGCTCGGGTTCCGCTACGAGGGTCTGCGCCGTCGCTACATCCACATCGACGGCGACTGGCGCGACCACTACGCGTTCGCCCTCACGCGCGAAGAGGTCCCCGAAGGCGTGCTGGCTCGATGGGTGGCCGGGCGTGCCCCGGCTGATGCCGCGCACGTGCCGGAGCGCGACCGCATCGCCCCCTCCGACTGACGCCGACACGCCGACGCTTGCCGTGTCGGCCGGGATGCGTCGCCTACCGTTGACGGCATGGGTGGACAGGTGCTGGGCGGAGGAGTGATCTTCCTCGTCGCTGTGACGCTGTGGCTGCTCTATCTTCTGCCGTCATGGCACAGCCGGCACCAGTACAACGCGGCCGAGCGCAACGCCGTCCGACTCAATCAGGCCTTGCGCGTTCTCGCCGAGACCAGCGAGACCCCCGAAGAGGTACGGCTCGAGCTGACGGCTCGCACCGCATCCGCGCAGCAGAAGCTCGCCCGTCAGACGCTTGCCGAGCGCGAGCGGGCTCAGCTCGAGGTCGCGCGCCAAGAGCTTGCCGCGGCCAAACAGGAGGCCCGCGCGGTACGCGAGCGCCCTGAAGTGCGCATGGCGCGGGCCCGCAGGCGCGCACGGCTGACCGCCACCGTCCTCGCGCTCCTCTCGCTCGCAGGAGCGGGGCTGGGTATCTGGGTGCAGCTGACAATGGCGAGCGCCACCGTGCTCTGGGCGTCGGGCACCGTCTTCGTCGTCTCGGTGCTGATGCTGCAGCAGATGTCGCGTGTGGCTCGCCGTGCGGCTCGCCGAGTCGCTCCCGCTCCGCACGTGGCGGTCGAGACCCGCCAGGCTCATGTGCAGGATGTCGCACTGCCGACACGGTCGGCGCCCGCCACCTGGGAGCCGCGTTCGTTGCCCCGTCCGCTGGCGGCGACCTCGGGGTCGCGCGCGTCCCTCGTTCAGGACGCGGCGGATGCCCGTGAGGCGCTTCGTCGTGCCGCCGTCGAGGAGGCCAAGCGCGAGCGTGCGGAGCAGGCCGCACCGCCGTCGATCGACACCGCACGGGTCGCCAAAGCGCCCGAGGAGTCGCCCTTCGCGCGGATGGGATACGTCGACGATGCGGAGATCGAGGATCACGTTCGCCGGCTGCTTTCCACCCGCCGCGCAGCGGGCTGATGAGGTTCATTCGCCTCTTCGGGCCGTGATAGGCTCGTTGAGTTCCGGGCCTGTGGCGCAGTTGGTAGCGCGCTTCGTTCGCAATGAAGAGGTCAGGGGTTCGAATCCCCTCAGGTCCACCGGAAAGGCCCCCGCTCAGCGGGGGCCTTCGTCGTTCTCGGCAGCATTGTCGAGAGGATGCGGGAGGAGCCTCAGCGATCGGGCGCCAACCGGGACGGTGGGCAGGGCGTGGGCGGCGCGCGAGAGAATCGGCGCACCGCCGGTGGCGATGCTGGTCGAGGTCATCGAGCGCTGGATCCGCCGCGGTGTCGTGTCCGCGGATGTCCCGGTCGCACGGAGCGCCGACATCGTGCCGGCGGCCGCGTTCAGGAGCGTGGTGCTGCAACAGCGCGGGCTCCCACGGCAGAGCGTCCTCGATCTCGTCGACCACGTGGTGCTTCCCGCGCTCACGGTCGGGGCGAAGCAGTGACCCACCTGACGCGATGCCGCACGTCGGTGGTCCTCGTTCTGGTCGTTCGCGCTCCCCACCACCCGCGAGACTGCATCTCTCGCACGAGATCACTGTCATTACCCGTGATCTCGTCACGCAGATGCAGTCTCGTGGGAGTGGGAGTGGGAGTGAGAGGCGCGGGGAGGAGCGGGACGTCATCGGCCGGAAACATGCGCGACACGCCCGGGGTGTGCGCCCGAGTTGGCAGATGCCCGGAACCCACGTAACTTATTACTTGTTCGCCCCACAGGGAAGAACGGAGAGGCTGAAGCCCCGTTCCCCTCAAGCGGAGAACACACTCCCACACAAGCGAGAAGATCTCAGATCTGACGTGCGTGTGGGGTGCCGATCGTTCCGTCGATCGCCGCCTCGGCGGTGAGAACGATCCGCTCCGGCGGATTTGACACGGCGAGCGAAACGGCTAAGATGGAGAAGTTGCCCTGCGGGCGAGGCTGAGAGGCCGAGCGGCA
>NZ_JAHZUT010000018.1:0-49160 GCF_022788845.1 Microbacterium sp. CIAB417
CGGAAGAGGTTTCCGTTACCTTTTCGTGATTCTTTGCTGACGCATCGATGACGCCCAGGCGACGGCCGGGTCAGCGCTCGCGGACGGGGGTGATCAGCACCCCGCCGAAGCGCGCCTCGGAGTACTCCCACTCGCGTCCGTCGACCCACACCCGTGCCGAGGCGCACGGGAGGGACTCGTGTTCGCCGTCCGGCCAGTGCAAGACGAACCCGCCGCCGAAGGAGGCGTTCGATCCGGTGACGCGGGCGCCGTCCGCATCCACCGCGCGCGCTTCGCACTCGTCGCAGAGATACGCGGGATACCGGTCGGACTGCGCGACCTGGGCGCCGCAGTTGGGGCACGGTTGCGTGCCGCGGGAACCGGGGAGGAAGGCACTCATGGCACGAGTGTAGGTCGGGTGCTCATGCCGCCGGCGGGAGCCAGATCGTGAGCCGCACGGCGTCGTCTGGCAGGTGCAGGATCTCGTAACTCCGCTCGACGACGACCCCGTCCATCCCGCGGATGCGGGTGGTCGCCCCCCGACGCCGCTCCACGATGTGCCCGCTCCACCACGCCGCGAACTGCGGGCTCTGGGCCCCGAGTTCGCGCACGAGATCGCTCAGCCGAGGATCGTCGAGGCGGTCGACGTTCGCCGCGCGGAGGTGCGCGACGGCGCCGCGGGCGAGCTCTTCCCAGTCGAGGAACGTCTCGCGGGCGCGCGGGTCGGTCAGCAGGTACCGGCAGGTGTTGCGCTGCTCCGGCGGAAGCTCGGCGAGCCCGGCGTACAGCGACATGCCTTCCTCGTTCGCCGCGACGACCGTGCTGAGTCTGTCGAGCACGTACGCGGGCTGCGGGCGCACCGCCGCGACGAGAGCCGACATCCGTGGGACGAGATCGGCGTCGGAGGTCGGCTCCGTCGGCGCCGCGTCCGCATCGCGAAGTCGCAGGAGATGCCGCGCTGCATCCGGTGAGAGCTCGAGCGCGTGGGCGAGGGCGGCGATCACGGCGTCGCTCGGGTGGGACTCCCGTCCTTGCTCCAGGCGGATGTAGTAGTCGACGCTGATCCCGGCGCGGGTCGCGACCTCTTCACGGCGTAGGCCCGGCGTCCGCCGGGCGCCGGGGGAGTCGTGTTCGGGTGCGAGCGCCCTGTCCTGACGGCGAGCGCGGAGGAAGTCGCCGAGTTCGTTCGAGATGACCGGCTCCTCTCGGCTGGGTGGGTGGATCGCTCCTATGAACAGTACGGTCTTCCGCGGCAGCGCCTCGAAGCCGGAATGTGGAGGCATGTCCACGTACACGCACGGTCACCACGAATCCGTCCTGCGATCGCACCGCTGGCGCACAGCCGAGAACTCCGCCGCCTACCTCCTGCCTTTCCTCGGCCATGACGACCGGCTGCTGGATGTGGGAGCTGGCCCCGGCACGATCACGGTCGATCTCGCGGAGCGCGTGGCCCACGTCACTGCCACCGAGATCGGAGAAGACGAGGCGGCATTGACGCGCGCGACGGTGGACGAGCGCGGAGTGTCGAACGTCGACGTGAGGATCGCCGACGTGCACGCCCTGCCGTTCGACGACGACTCGTTCGACGTGACGCACGCCCATCAGGTGCTCCAGCACATCGCGGATCCGGTGCAGGCGCTGCGGGAACTCGCGCGAGTCACCCGTTCCGGCGGGATCATCGCGGTGCGCGACGCCGACTTCGCCGGGTTCGCCTGGTGGCCGCAGCTACCTGAGCTGGACCGCTGGCTGGAGCTCTATCAGGCGACGGCGCGTGCCAACGGAGGCGAGCCGGACTGCGGGCGACGCCTGCTCTCCTGGGCGCGAGCGGCGGGGCTCACCGACATCAGCGCGTCGTCGAGCACGTGGTGCTACGCGAGCGCGGACGAGCGGATGTGGTGGGGCAATCTCTGGGCGGACCGCATCCGTCAGTCCGCGCTCGCGCGCCAGCTGGAGGCGAGACCGGACACCGACGCCGAAGAGCTCGATCGGATCGCCGCCGGGTGGCGGGAGTGGGCTGCATCCGAGGACGGCTGGTTCTCCCTGCTCCACGGGGAGATCATCTGTCGCGTGTCCTGACCGCAACGAGGCCGGTACGGTGACAGTTCCGAGTCCACCGATGCCGAAGGACGACATGAGCTCGCTGCTGGCGATCTTCGCGCTCGCGCGCGCCGCGCGATACGGCCAGAACGCGCACGCGCTCGTGGTGTCGCTCGCGGCGCTTCTGGTCGTCGTGCTCGGGCTGGTCTTCATGCTGCCTCGCTAGTTGTGACGGCTAGGCTTTCGCGAGCTACGGCGGAGGAGGCCACATGGCGGGCAAGACGATCGTGATCACCGGTGCGAGCGACGGCATCGGGCGAGAGGCGGCGCGGGTGCTGCACGCGCAGGGGCACACCGTCATCCCCGTCGGGCGCAATCCCGAGCGCACCGCGCAGATCGCCCGAGAGGTCGGATCGCGTGTGCACGTCGCGGACTTCGCTGACCTCGCCAGCGTCCGAGAGCTCGCAGACGATCTGCTCGCGCAGTACGACCGCATCGACGTGCTCGCCAACAACGCCGGCGGCATCTTCGGCAAGGTGCGCGAGAGCACGATCGACGGGCACGAGATGACCTTCCAAGTGAACTATCTCGCCCCGTTCCTCCTGACCCAGCTGCTCATGGAACGACTGATCGCCTCCACGGCCACGATCATCAACACCTCGAGCGTCGGCGCGCGTCTGTTCGGTCAGCTGGATATCGACGACCTCGACAACGAACGCTCCTTCAGCGCGACGCGCGCCTACGGTACCGCCAAGCTCGAGCAGATTCTGCACGTGAAGGAGCTCGATCGCCGCTATCGCTCGCAAGGCGTGGGTGCCGTCGCCTTCCACCCGGGCAACATCGCCACGAGCTTCTCGAACGCCCCCAGCTCACCCATGCGCCTGATCTACCAGACGCCCCTCAAGAAGCTCTTCCTCACGAGCATCCCGAAGGGTGCGGACACCCTCGTGTACCTCGCCGAGGGCGAGCCGGGCCGCGACTACGCGACGGGCGAGTACTACGTGAAGCGCAAGCCGGCGCGCACGCACGCGCAGGCGAGCGATGCCGCCCTGGCGCGCGAGCTCTGGGAGCGCAGCGAACGGATGCTGGGACTCTGAGGCATCGGCTCCGCTCTTGCCTTCGCAGACTACTTTGCAGTACAAAGTGAATATGACTTCTGCGAACGCTGCCTCCTCCGACGCCCCAGCCGTCATGCTCCAGGTGATCGAGCATGAGAAACGCGCGCTCGCGCGACAGCAGGCGCGGGGTGTGCCGTGGATCCTGCTTGCATGGGGCCTCGCGCTCCTGATCGGGTTCGGAGCGCTCTGGCTTGTGGAGCGTGCCGCGGTGCCCGCCCCCGTCTCCCTCATAGTCTGCGGTGTCGCGATGGCTGGAGCGCTGACCGTCAGCTCGATCTTCGGGGCGCGGATGGGGCGTGGTCTGCGACACCGTGGGCCGATCGAGTGGGTCGGCCCCGTCTTCGGTCTCACGTGGCCAGTCGGACTGCTCGGGATGTTCCTCGTCGGTCTCGGGCTCGTGCGCAACGGAATGGACCCTGCCCTACTGTGGGTCTTCCTTCCGGTGGCCGGCGTGCTCTTCGTCGGAGTCATGTACATGATCGCGGGTGGTATCTGGCCCAACTGGCCGACGATCGCGATGGGGGCTTGGCTCGTGCTCGTCGCCGTCGTCGCGCCGTTCACGGGTGCGTCTCTGCTCGTGCTCGCTGTCGCCGGCGGGGGAGGGTTCCTGCTGGCCGCCGTCTATGTCGCGCTGTGGATCGGACGTCGACCGGGTGCTTCGGTGGCGCAGTGATGGAGCTCGACCCTGTCATCCACGCCGCGGCTCGCTTGCGCATCACCGCCGCTCTGGCGGCTCTCGACCCCGGCACAAGCGTGTCGTTCCCGCGACTGCAGGAGCTGCTCGACATGACAGCCGGCAACCTCTCCACTCATGTGCGCAAGCTCGAGGAGGCCTCCTACCTCACGGTCGAGAAGACCCATCGGGGGCGGACGCCGGTCACTTACCTGTCTCTGACGAAAGAGGGACGCCGCGCGTTCGAGGATTACACGGAGGCTCTGCACAGCATCCTCGGTGCCTCATAGCGCGTGCGCGTTCAGCGCCCCGGCCCAGTCACCCTCGTGCTCTCGCACGTAGCGGGATGCGGCGAGCCAGTGATCGCCGTGGCCGGAGGTGTACATGGAGCCCCAGGGCTCACGACCCTCGGCATGGGAAGAACGCAGGAGTTCGTGCATCGCCTCCGTCCGTGCGGCCATGGTGGCGGGAAGCGCGGCACGCAGGTCGGCATCCGCGCCGTAGCCGTCGATGAAGGCGGCCAGATCCGCTGCGGCGTCGGCGGGGGAACGCCGCGGGTCGTTGAGCGTGAACGCCTGCGCGGCATACGAGAGATCCCAGAGCCGGGTGCTGGGAGCCGCCGCATCCCAGTCGATGAAGACCCATCTCTCGCCGGTCACGAGGTTCCACGGGGCGAGGTCGTTGTGGCAGACCAGATCGTCCCCGGGCGCCGGGATCGCGGAATCCCAGGTGGCGCCCGATGGGACCTCGAACCCCGCGCTCGCATCGTGGATGGCGCGCACGATCGCGCCCACGCGATGAAGCTCCGGCCGCGTCAGGCCCCTCTCCGCCAGCGCGCCGGGAACGAACTCCCACACCTGACGACCCTGCTCGTCGCGGCCGAGCGGGGCGGGCGCGTCGACGCCGGCCTCGCGCAGGGAGGTGACATACGCGTGCACGTGCGGAGACGCCGGCGTCCAAGCCTTGCGGACGGTGTTCCCCGCGCGGAAGACGGGACCCGCCGAGTTGCCTCCCGAAAGACCCTGCTCCTGCTGCATCCTTCGAGGCTATCGGCGAGAGGCGGCTCCCTGCGCGGGGGCGCTCGTCTCGCCCCCGCGCACTTCGTGGTGCCAGCTCTCGCCCTGCCGCTCGTACATGATGCGTGTGTGGCGTCGGTCGGGCGAGCCCTGCCAGAACTCGACATGCGTAGGCGCGAGCCACCAGAGCATCCAATCCGCGGACGTCAGTCCGACGCGTGCGGACTCCGGACGCGCCTCGAAGTCCCCGGCGATCTCACCAGCGGTGGCGGGCTGCATCCCGCCGCGCAGCCGTACCGCCCGGACGATCGGCTGCCACCAGAAGCTGAGCGAGGCCACCGGGCGCACGGCGAGCTGCTCGGCCTTCGCGGACGACCGCGGACCGGCGATCGCCCATCCGCGGGGGCCGGCGTCCTTGAGGATCAGCGCGCGGGCGTCCGGGAGTCCGTTCGCGTCGACGGTCGAGAGCGTGGTCACGTGCGGTTCGGCGACACCGGCGGCCGCCGCGCCCCTCAGCCACTGTTCGAACAGCACGTGGGGTTCGTCGGGCAGGTTCGCCGTGTCGAGATCCGGTGCCGACCCGGTGAGCGACGGCTGCGCCCGCAGCCACGCGGAGAAGGAGGAGGACGACACCCTCTCATCCTCCTCCTGCGCTCGCCGAGTGAGCATTGATTGAGCGAGCGAGCACCCGATCGGATGCTCGCTCGCTCAATGGATGCTCGTTCGCGCTCAGCCGTTGTCGCGGAGGGTCACGTCACCCGCGGAGACGCGGACCTCGACGGGGATGCGGGGGCCGCTGCCGGCGGAGAGCCGGTTGTCGACGCCGCCCGCCTCCACGTTGGAGCGGATGTCGTAGTTGCCGCGCGGCACGGTGACATCCGCGGATCCGGCGCTGACGCCGATGTCGATGCTGCGGGGAGCGCTGCCGGTCAACTCGGCGGTCAGGTCACCCGCCGAGAGCTCGAACTCGGCCTCGGTGACACCCGACAGGCGGATGTCGGAGCTTCCTGCGCTCATGGACGAGTCGATCGTGCGGGCCTCACCGGAGACGATGAGGCTGCCCGCGGAGAGGTGCGTCTCGAGGTCGCCGAAGGTGCCCGTGGCGCGAAGCTCTCCCGCGGAGAGTGTGAGCGACGCATCCACGCCCTCGAGCGACTGCGGGAGGGTCAGCAGGACCCGCGGCTGCTGGCCGATCCAGCCGATGCCGAAGAATCCATCGGGAGCGCTGATCCTCAGCTCGTCGCCGTCACGTTCCATCCGCCAGGCGGACCGGCCGGAGGTGACCTGGAGCGTGGCCTCGTCGACGTCGTCGAATCGCAGCTCGAACAGCGCCGCACTCGCATCCACGTCGACCTCGGTGACGCCGGCGGTCGACGCGGTGAGCGTCTGCGAGGAGGTCGGCAGCGAGGAGGTGACGGCGTTGGCGGCGCCCGAGACCACGGTCCCGCCCAGGATGACGGCGCCGATGACGATCGCGGTGATCGCGACGGCCTTGCCGGCGGGATGCCGGGGCGGCGTCGCCGTGCTGGAGGGTGCGGCCTCGTCGGGGGCCGCGGGGGGAGGGGTGAGCGTGCTCATCGTGTTGCTCCTGTCTGAGGTGTCTGAGGGCCGGCGTCGCCGGCGCCGTGCTCGACGTGCGCGAGGGCGGCGAGGACGCGGCGGTTGCCCGACTCGCCGGGCTCGAGCTCGAGCTTCTGGAAGATGGCGGTGATGTGCTTCTCGACCGAGGCCTCCGAGAGGAAGAGAGTCGCGGCGATCGACTGGTTCGACCGCCCCTCGGCGATGAGTGCCAGCACCGTCGACTCGCGCTCGGTGAGCCGCCGCATCCGCTCGTCGCGGGTGCGACGGTTCAGCAGCTGCGCGATGACCTCGGGATCGAGCACGGTCGCTCCGCCGCCGATGCGGCGCACGGTGTCGAGGAAGTCCGCCACATCCGCGACGCGATCCTTCAACAGATAGCCGAGCGCCCCGCCGTTCGCGGCGATCAGCTCGCTCGCGTACCGCTCCTCGACGTACTGCGAGAGCACCAGGACCGGCAGCTGCGGGTGCGCCGCGCGCAGGCGCAGCGCTGCACGGATGCCTTCGTCGGTGTAGGCCGGGGGCAGGCGCACATCGAGGATGCAGAGCTCCGGGTCGGTGGCGACGACGCTGTCATCGAGCTCGCTCGCGTCCGGGAGGGCGGCGACCACGTCGTGCCCGGCGTCTGCCAGGAGTCGGACGAGTCCTTCGCGCAGGAGGACCGAGTCCTCGCAGATCAGGATGCGCACGGCACACTCACCTCCAGAGCGGTCGGCCCGCCCTGCGGGCTGTCAAGGCGGACGTTGCCGCCGGCGGCGAGGATGCGGTTGGAGATCCCGTCGAGGCCGCCCCCGGGCAGCACCCGCGCTCCGCCGATGCCGTTGTCTTCGATGCGTGCCCAGAGTGTGCCGCCGTCGCGGACGCGCACGACCACGCGGCATTCGGCGGCGCGGGAGTGCTTGGCCGCGTTGGTGAGCGACTCGGCGATCGCGAAGTAGACCGCGGTCTCGGCCTCGCGCGAGCAGCGGCCGTCCAGGCGCACGTCCAGCGCCACCGGTACGTGCGAGCGGGCTGCGAGGGCCGACAGCGCCGCATCCAGTCCACGGTCGTCGAGGACGGAGGCGTGGATGCCGCGGGCCAGCTGACGCAGCTCGGTGATCGCCGCCTTCGTGGAGGTGTGCGCCTCCTCGAGCAGCGCCTTGGCCGTGGCCGGGTCGTCGTCGATCTTCTGCTGCGCGAGCCCCAGGGTCATGCCCACCGAGACGAGACGCGGTTGGACGCCGTCATGCAGATCCCGTTCGATGCGGGTGCGTTCGACATCGGCGGCGCGGATGGCGCCGGCCCGCTGTGCGTCGGAGGTGCGTGCGGCCTGCGCCAGCATGGCAGCCCGGGAGCGACCGAGGATGGCGCGGCTGATCACGCCGTGCAACACGCCGAGCCCGACGGTCGCGGCCAGGGCGAGCAGCGCCGCCAGAATGCCCACCACCGGTGCCCAGCCGGCGGGGACCATGCCCACGCCGATCCACACCTCGTCGACTCCCGACAGCGGCGCGAAGGCGACGCCGATCGCGCCGGTGACGATCGAGACGAGACTGATGACCGTGACGCCCATGACGGTGGCGATCGCCGTGTTGGCCAGCGCGCGCCACATCGAGGGATCGATGAACTGGTGCCAGAGCGAGAGCAGGTAGCCGCCGAAGCCCGGTCGGGGTCGGGGGCTGAAGCGCGGTGCCGGGAGGCCGAGTCCGTAGAGCCCGTCGATCCGCGCGATCTCCAGCCACCCGATCGCGTACATGACGTAGACGAGTCCGACGAGGACGACCAGGCCTACGCCGAGGGCGGGGACGAGCCCGACTCCGGTGCCGAGCAGGCCCAGCAGGGTGCTCAGGATGAAGGGGCCGATGAGGCCGAGCGCGGCGAGCTGGGCGACCGCCCCGGCGGTCTGCGCCGGGGCGAAGCGCCGCGCGGGTCGCACGGTGGGAGCTGCGGAAGTCATGTCTCCAACGTAGGGGCGCACCGCGCGGGCCACATCGGAGCAATCCCGACGACCGGGTTCGGGAAAACCCGAACCCTCGCGGATGTCGGCCCCCGCCGTCATGATGGAGCCACCATCCAGCGAAGCGGAGCCCGTCATGCTCGAACGTCCCGCCACGGCCGAGCCCACCCGCGCCTCGCGCATGCGCAGCTTCTATCAGGTACTGGCGAACACGCTCGTGGCCAACGTGACCACCAGCTACCTCTGGTTCGCGCTCACGTTCTGGGCGTATCTCGAGACGCGGAACGTGCTCGCGACCTCCATCATCGGCGGCAGCTACATGCTGCTGGTGGCCGTCTTCGGCATCGTCTTCGGAGCGATCGTCGACCACATGAAGAAGAAGGCCGTGATGGTGCTCTCCAGCCTCATCACCCTGGCCGCGTATCTGCTGGCGGGCGCCCTGTTTCTCGCGATCCCCGCATCCGCGCTCATCGACTGGGGCGGCCCCTGGTTCTGGCTGTTCGCGGGCGTGATCCTGATCGGCGGGGTCGTCGAGAACCTCCGCAACATCGCCCTGTCGACGACGGTCACCCTCCTCGTGCCCGCCGAGCGTCGCGACCGCGCGAACGGACTGGTGGGCACCGTCCAAGGCGTCGCGTTCATGGTCACGAGCGTGTTCTCAGGGCTGTCGGTGGGCTTGCTCGGGATGGGGCCGACGGTGTTCATCGCGATCGTCGCGACCGCCGTCGCCTTCGCTCACCTGCTGTTCGTGCCGATCCCCGAGCGGGGCGTGGCTCACGACCCGGACGCGCCGCCTCGCCGGCTCACCTTCCGCGGCGTGCTTCCCGCCATCCGTTCGGTGCCCGGGCTCATGCCGCTCCTGCTGTTCACGACGTTCAACAACCTCGTGGGCGGCGTCTTCATGGCGCTCATGGACCCGTACGGTCTGACGCTCTTCAGCGTCGAGGTGTGGGGCATCGTGCTCGGTATCACCAGCGTCGGCTTCATCATCGGCGGCGGTCTCGTCGCCAAGTTCGGTCTGGGCAAGAACCCGGTGCGAACGCTCCTGTGGGTGAACGTCGGCGTCTCGGTGCTGGGGCTCACCTTCGCCCTCCGCGAATGGTGGTGGTTGTACGCGGTGGGGATGCTGGTGTTCATGGCACTCATGCCGGTGGCAGAGGCCGCCGAGCAGACGATCATCCAGCGGGTGGTGCCCTACGAGACGCAGGGGCGCGTCTTCGGGTTTGCGGCGAGCATCGAGTCCGCGGCCGCTCCGATCTCCGCCTTCCTCATTGGCCCGCTCGCCGAGTTCTGGCTCATCCCGTACATGCGCACCGACGAGGGCCGCGACGGGTGGCGCTGGTTGCTGGGCGACGGTGAGGCGCGGGGGATCGCTCTCATGTTCGTGGCGGCGAGCCTGGTCATGCTGCTGATCGTCGTCGTCGCGTTCCTATCGCCGCAGTACCGGCGTCTGTCGCGCAGTTACGCCGAGACGCCGGCCCCGCTCGCCGACCAGGCTGCGGCGACCGCCTGAGCGCGGACGTCCCCACGGATCGGGGAGGATGGAGGGATGAGTGAGCCCGCATCCGACATCCGCCTGGTCGCCGTCGACATGGACGGGACGCTCCTCGACGGCGATGGCCGCGTCCCCGACGGGCTGTGGCCGATCCTCGAGCGGATGCGGCGCGTCGGAGCCCTCTTCGCGCCGGCCAGCGGCCGGCAGTATGCGACCCTGCGGCGGGAGTTCGAGGACCACGCCGAGGGGATGGTCTTCATCGCCGAGAACGGCACCTACGTCGTGCGCGACGGCGAGGAGCTGGCCTCCGATACCCTCGACCGCGATCTCGTGGCCGACGTCCTCCGACGTGCGCGGGGGATGGGCCAGGATGTTGGCGTCGTGCTCTGCGGCAAGCGTTCCGCGTACATCGAGCGCGACGACGATGCGTTCCGCGCGGAGGCGGAGAAGTACTACGCCCTGCTCGAGCGCGTGCCCGACCTCGAGCGGGTCGACGACGACATCCTGAAGATCGCCGTCTACGACTTCGGCGACGCCGAGACGGGCGCAGCTCCCGAGCTGTCGGACATCGCCCGCACCCACCAGGTCGTCGTCTCCGGGGCGCACTGGGTCGATGTCATGAACCGCGGTATCAACAAGGGGGTCGCGCTGCGGCGACTGCAGGACGTGCTGGGCGTCTCGGCCGAGCAGACGGCCGTGTTCGGCGACTACCTGAACGATCTCGAGATGATGGATGCGGCGTACCACTCGTACGCGATGGCCAACGCGCACCCGGATGTGGCGGCCCGCGCGCGCTTGCGTGCGCCCTCGCACCTGGAGCACGGCGTCATCCGGGTGCTGGAGGAGCTCTTTCCCGCCTGATGCCACCCCGCGATGAGGGCCCCGGGAGCGTGCGCTCCCGGGGCCCTCATCGCGGCGCGGTCAGGCGCCCTTGAAACTCTGCAACTGCGCGAGGAGGGCGGGCGCATTGCGGTCGAAGACGCGGCCGCCCACGAGCACCCCGACGATCGCGAACACGACGCCGAGAACGAGGCCCGCCGCGAGCGCCACGAATCCCCACATCGCGTCGCCCGTCACGCCGGCGAGGATCGCGGGGATCAGGGATGGCAGCGAGAGCACCGCGATGCCGATCCAGATCACGAACATGAGCAGCGCCGTCACGACGCTCGCTCCCGGAACGCGCTTGAACGGGCTGTCACCCGGGGCGGGTACGGGCTGCACGATGGAGGCGGAGCTGATCGCGCACACGCCGTATCCGGTCAGCAGGAGGCCGAGGCTGGCCCCGAGCACCGGGGTCAGCAACGACCACTCGGTGGACAGGCCCACCGTGATGATCGCGATCGCGATGGTCAGCGGCACCCCGAGACCCGCCGCGGCGAGGAGGCGGCCGGCGCGGTCCTGGCGGCCGCGCACGCCGGTGGCGAGCACCGTCGCGAAGGCGGTCCCGTCGTAGGACACATCCGCATAGGAGACGATGCTGAGCACGAAGGCGACGAGCACGGCGGAGTACGCGAACAGCGGGCTGCGCACGTCGCCGCCCGAGTAGAACAGCATGAGCACCGGGAAGATGGGCACCACCAGGAGCTGACGAAGGTAGCGCGGGTCGTGCAGCCAGTACGTCAGCGCACGAGCCCACGTCGCGCCCGTGCCGCCGGTGGGCATGCGCCCGAACCAGCCGATCTTGCCCGCCTTGACGGTCGCGGTGCGCGCCCGCGGCGGTGAGACCAGCGCCGCGGCAAGCGAACGTCGCCACAGCCACCAGAGGAGGACCAGGGTCGCGGCCCCGATCAACAGCTTCAGGATGCCCCCGAGGATGTCGCCCGAGGCGAGCGTCGCCGGCGCCGCCCACGCGGCGGCGATCGGGGTCCACGAGGCCGCGGAGATGATGCCGCCGATGCGGTCGGCGGGATCGCCCGCGGCGCTGACTCCCGCATCCAGCAGGTTCATGATGCCGATCGTGATGGGGCCGGCGAGCATGATGAGAAGGAACGCGAGACCGCCGAGGAGCTCTCGCGTGCGGCGGTTGCCGCCGGCGCTGCTGCTGAGCGCGGCGATGAGCCGCGACACGACGACGCACGTGAGGATGCCGAGCGGGATGCACACGAGCGCGGCGACGAGGGCGATCGGCCAGCGCCACAGGGCCAGAAAGAGGCCCAGTGCGCCCGCGATCGAGGCGATGCCGGGGATGCCGGTGAGTCCGGCGGCTGTGAGGGCGACCATCATCTTGTTGGTCGTCAGGGGGAACGGGGCGAGTTTGACGGGATCGAGCGTCGTGTCCACCCCGGCGATGAACAACGGACCGAGCGCCCACCCGAGCACGAGGATGCCGCCGCCCGCCGTGACGACCGTCGACACGACGTCGAGCCCGGCGAAGCCCGCCGCGAACAGTCCGATCCACACGCCGATCAGGAGCCCGACGGCCCACAGTCCGCCGAGGATGAACCCGACGAGTTGCCAGGGGTTGGCGGCGAGGGTGTTGCCGAGGACGCGGAAGCGCAGCTTCAGGAGAGTCGCAACCACTGCGGTCCCTCCGAGTGATGGCGGCCGCCGACCAGATCGACGAAACGGTCCTGCAGGCTCTGGCCCGCGCGCACCTCGTCGATCGTGCCCGCCGCGAGAACACGTCCGCTGGCGATGACCGCGACGTGGTCGCACATGCGTTGCACGAGGTCCATCGAGTGGCTCGAGACGATCACGGTGCCGCCGCTGCCCGCGTAGCTGCGTAAGACGTCCTCGATGTTCGCGGCGGAAACGGGGTCCACTGACTCGAACGGTTCATCGAGCACGAGGATGCGGGGCGCGTGCACCAGGGCGCACGCGAGCGCGACCTTCTTGGTCATGCCGGCGGAGTAGTCGACGACGGCGGTGCCGGCGGCTTCCGTGAGGTCCATGAGGGACAGCAGATCAGCGGTGCGAGCGGCCACCTCGTCGCGCGCCAGGCCGAACATCATCCCCGTGTAGGTGATGAGCTGCTCACCGGTGAGTCGGTCGAACAGACGCACGCCGTCGGCGAGGTTGCCGATCATCGCCTTCGCGGCGACCGGGTCGCGCCACACGTCGACCCCGTGCAGGACGGCGGTTCCCGCATCCGGTCGCAGCAGACCCGTGGCCATCGACAGCGTGGTCGTCTTTCCCGCTCCATTGGGGCCGACGAGCCCGTAGAAGGAGCCGGTGGGCACATCGAGATCGATGCCCGCGACGGCCACCTTGTCACCGAAGCGCTTGGTCAGGCCGCGAAGCTGCAGAGCAGGCCCGGATGCGGCGGGCGGATCGATCGGTGGCAGGGCAGGATCTGTGGTGGTCACGCGCCCCATCCTAGGAGTGCGCTATGCGCGCCCTCCACGGGTGGCGCGCTATTCGGCCTGCGTGCGGAGCCAGCCGCGGATGCGGGTGCGGGCGTTCGCATACGGGGAAGACGTGTTCAGCGAGATCATGCGCCCCATGGTCCACTTGCCGTACCAGCCGGCGCCGTACAGCTCTTCGTCGGTGTGGCGTTCGACGAGCTCGACGATGCGCCGGTTCGCGTCCTGCAGCTGGGCGCGCAACTCGACCTTGGTCGAAGGTACGGCCATGCCTCAGAGCTGGGCGCCGTCGTCGTCCCGGTCGTAGATGCCGACGTTGCGACCCCGCCACGACTCGTAGGCGATGAGCCATCCGATCGACACGATCAGAGCGAGCAGCAGGCCGATCCACACCGATCCCAGGGCGATGCCGACAATGACCCCCGCAGCGAACAGGGCCAGCGTGCCGAGGATCCACATGGTGCGACCGCGGGGCCAGCCCGTGCGCGAGTTCGTCATGGCCCCAGCGTAGGGGTTGCACGCTTCAGCGCGAGCGGTGATCCTCGGGCGCCAGACGCGCACCGCGGCGCTGCTCGTGGACGCCGCTGGCTGCCAGCAGCCGGATCACCCGCTGTCGCTGTCCCGCCCACGGGGCGAGCAACTCGAGCATGGCGTCGTCGTCGACACGGTGGCCGATGAGGGCATGCCCGACCTCGTGCGCGAGATGGTAGTCGCCGATGCTCACCGCGTCCGCATCGCCCCACGCGCGGATGCGCGTCTCGGCCGACGTCCAGGGGCCGATGCCCGCAAGGCTCGTCAGGATGCGGTCGCGCTCGGTGTTGTCGGAGGCCTCCGCCATGGCGCGCACGATGCTGTCGCCATGGGACGCCGCCTTGACGACGGTGCGTGACTGCGGTGGTTCGAGTCCTGCGCGGTGCCACGCCCAAGAGGGGATGCGTCGCCATTCGTCGATGGTGGGGGGTGCGAACATCGGGCGCGGGGTGGGGCCGGGCGCGCGCTCGCCGAACCAGGTGACGATGCGTCGCCAGGCGCCGAATGCCTGCAGGCCCGTGACCTTCTGCTCGAAGATCGCGCTCGCGAGGGCGTCGAAGGCGAGGTCGGTGCGGCCCAGGCGTAGCCCCGGGTGGCGGTGGTGCGTCGCGGCGATGAGCGGATGGTGGGATGCGTCGAAGTCGCCGCGGTCGTCATCCGCGCCGCAGAGGGCGGGTGCCTGGTCGAGTGCCCAGCTGGCGCCGGGGCCCCAAGCCGCTAGGCGGATCCCGACGCCGCTCGCGCGAAGAGCGAGGGTGGCGATCCCCTCGGGGGTCCTGCTCGCGCGCCAGACGACGTGGCCGTCCACGACGAGGGTGGGGTCGTGCGCCCCGCGCCGCTGGAAGACGACGGTTCGATGGAGATCCACCTCGTCGCGAGGGCGGTAGACGCTTTCGCGAGGTCGCGAATGCGTCGGCGCAGCGGACCGAGGCGGGCGTCGCCCGATCGTCGAGGCGCCCGCATCCATGTGCACACCCTACGTCGGCCCGCCGACAGCGGACCGACCGACTCAGAACCGGTCGGGGGAGGGGGTGCCGTGGCCGTAGCGGATGGCGACGTCGGCGTGCCGGTCGAAGCGGTAGCCGACTCCGCGCACCGTGCGCACGATGTCCTCGAAGCGCCCCAGCTTGGCGCGCAGGCGACGCACGTGCACGTCGATCGTGCGCTCGCCCGGCGCGTCCGCGTCGCCCTGCTGCCAGAGGGAGCCGACCAGCTCGGCGCGCTCGATCGTGCGTCCCTCGCGCAGCACGAGGTACTGCAGCAGCTCGAACTCCTTGAACGTGAAGGCGGCGGACTCGCCGTCGATCAACACGCGCTTGCGGGAGATGTCGACGACGACGCCGGCCTCGGCGCGCTCCTCGACCTCGATCTCGGGCTTCGTGCGGGCCACCGCCGAGGGCTCGTGCAGTGCCAGGCGCACGACGTCGACGTCACGGCCGCCGGCGCCGACGGGGGCGAGGGCGACGGTCGCGTAGGTCTCTGCGGCGGGAGCGAGATCGTGCAGTGTGCGGCGAAGGGCCTCGACGATCGTTCCGAGAGAGACGCCGGAGGCGGCAGCCTTCGCCTCGTCGAAGCCGACGTAGAGCGCGAAGCCGCGCGGCGCGGTGCCGGCGGGAAGACTGCGCTCGGCGGCGGGCGCCGCAGCGGGAGCTGCGGGAGCGTCGGTGACCAGACGCAGGGCGGGGCGGGCGGAGGTGCGGTTATCGAGAGCAACGGGAGTGGACATGTGCGGATTCCTTGCCGGAAGAGGAACCGGGACTCGTGCCCGATTCAGGTGTTGTCAGTCGCGGCCCAGGGTCAGGGCCGGGTGCGCAGCATCACAGAGCGGATGCAGAGGACGCGCGGCGCTTCAGATGCGCGGCGGCGTCGGACGGGGTGACCGAGTCAGCGGCACATTCGACAACACATGACAATGCGGCCGGCCATCATGGAGCCGGCAGTCCCGTTCGCCTCCCAGGCGGACAGAGAACGTGCATTGTCAGTCATGTGGCCGATTATGACGTGCCGGGCGTGTCTGCGTCAAACGCGCGATGGGACCCCTGATTTGTTGTTTTCTCCGCGAAACGTGTTGCGCTGGCATCCGATCGTGTTCTACAGTCCTGGACGAAGCAGCGTCGAAGCGCTTCGACCAACCCGGCGAAGAGGATGAGATGGTCACGATCAACGAGGTGGCGCAGGCCGCCGGCGTGTCGATCTCGACCGTGTCCTATGCGCTCAGTGGCAAGCGGCCCGTGGCCGTGGACACTCGTCGGCGTATCGAGAAGGCGGTCGCGGAGCTCGGCTACAGCCCGAACGCCGGCGCGCGCATGCTCGCCGGGAGGCGCACGCAGATCTTCGCGCTCACCGAGCCGCTACGCATCGACACGCACGCGCCGACGCACATGGCGTTCGTGCTGGCCACAGCGGTCGCGGCTCGGCGCAACGACTACGACATCCTGCTGCTGACCGACGAGGACGCGCAGGCGGGGATGCGGCGGGTGGCCGCCAGTGGCCTGGTCGACGCGATCCTGGTGCTCGACGTCGCCCCCGACGATGCCCGAGTGGCGCTGTCCCGAGAGATCGCCCTGCCGAGCATCTTCATCGGAGTGCCGAACGACCGGGACGGTCTCGTGTGCGTCGACCTCGACTTCGAGCGCGCTGCCGCCCTCGCCGCCGACCGGCTCATCGATCTGGGCCATCGTTCGATCGGCATGCTGGGCCATCCCGAGATCTCCTACGAGCGCTCGAACTTCCCGCCGCGCGTGCGTGTCGGCTTCGAGCGCGCGGCAGAACGCCGCGGCGTGCCCACAGGGTTCCGCTACGCCGGGCAGTCGCGGCCCACGACCGCGACCATCCGCGACGGAGTCCGGGGCCTGCTGGCCGAGGGGGTGAGCGCGATCGTGCTGCACTGCGCGGAGGACGTCCACCAGGGCGTGCTCGACGCGCTCGCGGATGCGGGGCTCAGCGTTCCGGGGGACATCTCGATCGTCTCCGTCGGCTCCTCCTTCGACACCGCCGCCCTCAGCACGCCGCTCGACTCGATTCCTCTCGTTCCCGCCGAAAGCTGCGAGCTCGCCGTCGAGCTCGCCGTCGCCGCTCTGGCCGGATCCGCTCCGGAACCGGGCGTGCACCTCATCGCCCCCCACTACCTCGACGTCGGCTCCGTCGCCGCCCGGTCGAGATGACCCTCCTTCCCCCGTCCCTTCTCCTGCGCGTTATCGAAGCGCTTCGATAACGCGCTTCGCCCGTCCCGCAACACCCGACCACTGACGGTCACCATGAAAGGAGTGCCGAAGATGGCACGCATCACATCACGCACCACACACCGCTCCCTCATCCTGCTCGGCGGCGTCGCCGTGGCCGCCCTCGCCCTGAGCGCGTGCTCGGGCGGCGGCGGCAGCCCGGAGGACTCCAACACCCTGACGCTCTGGCACTACGAGGGCGAAGACAGCGCCATGGGCAAGGCGTGGGACGAGGCGATCAAGGTCTTCGAGGAGGAGACCGGTGCGAAGGTGGACTTCGAGGCCAAGGGCTTCGAGCAGATCCGCTCCACCGCCAGCCAGGTCCTGAACTCCGACGAGGCGCCGGACATCATGGAGTACAACAAGGGCAACGCGACGGCGGGCCTGTTGGCCAGCCAGGGTCTGCTCACCGACATCACCTCGGCGGTCGAGGAGAACGGCTGGGCCGACAAGCTCGCTCCGTCGCTGCAGACGACCGCCCGCTACAGCGAGGACGGCGTCATGGGTGGAGACGCCTGGTACGGCATCCCCAACTACGGCGAGTTCGTCACGGTCTACTACAACAAGCAGGCCTTCGCGGATGCGGGCCTCGAAGTGCCGACGACCTACGACGAGTTCGTGAAGGTGCTCGACGCGTTCGTCGCCAAGGGCATCACACCGCTCGCCGAGGCGGGTGCGGAGTACCCGCTCGGCCAGCTCTGGTATCAGCTGGCACTGAGCAAGGCAGACCGCTCGTGGGTCGACGACTACCAGCTCTACAAGAACCCGGTGGACTGGAACGACGAGCCCATCACCTACGCGACCGACACCCTCAAGGAGTACGTCGACGCCGGCTACATCTCCCCGGACGTGGCGGGCATGAAGGCGGAGGATGCGGGCACCGCGTTCATCGCCGGCAACTACCCGATCTTCGTGTCGGGCAGCTGGTGGTACGGCCGCTTCACCGAGGAGATCAGCGGGTACGACTGGGGCATCTTCAACTTCCCCGGCAGCAAGCTGAGCCTCGGCTCCTCGGGCAACCTGTGGGTCGTTCCGGAGAACGCGAAGAACAAGGACCTGGCCTACAAGTTCATCGACATCACGCTGCGCCCCGAGATCCAGGCGATCATCGGCAACAACGGCGGCGTTCCGGTGGCGGCGAACGAGTCCGACATCACGGATGAGAAGAGCAAGGAGCTCATCACCGCGTTCAACTCGATCCTCGACTCCGACGGCCTCTCGTTCTACCCGGACTGGCCCACGCCGACGTTCTACGACACCCTCGTCGCCCAGCTGCAGAACCTCGCCAACGGCAGCTCGACGCCCGAGCAGGTGCAGACCGGACTCGGCGACGAGTACGAGTCGTACGTCTCGAGTCTGCGCGGCTGATCCCCGGTGGCGGAGGGGTGCCCGCCCCTCCGCCACCCCCATTCCTTCGACCAAGTGAGGAGACGGTCATGTCCGCCGTCCCGTTCGTGCGGCCGCCCAGAGCGCGGCGTGCCAAGCCCCTTCCCGAGGAGCCGCTGATCCCGCAGCGCGGGCGCGGATCCGCCGGCTACTGGCTCTACCTCATCCCCGGCCTGATCCTGCTGAGCGTCGTGATCCTGATCCCGCTCGTGTGGAACGTCTACCTCTCCTTCACGAGCTGGCGCGGTATCAAGCCGCCGGAGTGGATCGGTGTCGAGAACTGGGTGCGCCTGTTCGGCGACACGAAGTTCTGGACGTCTTTCGGCAACAGCATCTGGATGATCGTCGCCATGGTGATCCTGCCCACGGTGCTCGGCCTCATCATCGCCGCCCTCCTGTTCGACGTCGTCGGGCGCAAGTACGGCGGGCGGCTCGCGAGCTTCCTGCGCGCGACGTACTACCTGCCGCAGATCCTTCCTGCGGCCATCGCCGGCATCGTCATCGGCTGGGTGCTGCGCCCCGACGACGGCGCCCTGAACACGATCCTCGAGAGCATCGGTCTCGGATCCCTCGCGCACAACTGGCTCGGCAGCCCCGACACCGCCCTCGGCGCGATCATGGTCGTGCTCGTCTGGGTGCAGCTCGGCTATCCGATCGTCGTCTTCATGGCGGCGCTGCAGCGCGTCGACCCCGAACTCTACGAAGCCGCCGAACTCGACGGCGCGAACTGGTTCCAGCGCTTCCGCTCGATCACGATGAGCATCATCCGCCCGGAGATCTTCGTCGTCACCCTCACCTGCACGATCGCGGCCCTCAAGGTGTTCGGCCCCGTGTACGTGCTGACCCGCGGGGGCCCCGGGACGTCGACCATCGTGCCCGCCTACTACGCCTACAGCGAGTTCTTCCAGGCCCAGCAGGTCGGGTACGGCGCCACCATCGCCACCGCACTCACCATCGTCATCGCGATCGTCGCCGTGCTCTTCATCCGTGCGCAGAACGCGGTGGAGCGCAACGAAAGGGAGGGCCGCTGATGGCCGCCACCATGGCTGTGACCACCACCAAGGACGGGCGGCGCCCGTCGCCGCGCGTGCCGCGGCGCGGTCGCGGGGGCATGACCCGCCCGCGCGGCATCGACTGGCTGATGCTCGCCTTCGTCATCGTCGGTGCGATCGTCGTGATCGCGCCGTTCTACCTGATCCTCGTGAACTCGTTCAAGTCGCCCGCCGACTACTCGAACGGGGGACCTCTCGCCCTCCCCAGCCAGATCGACGTCACGGGTCTCGCCGCGTTCTGGGAGCGTGTCAACTTCCCCGAGAAGGTGTGGAACTCGTTCTTCATCTCCGGAATGGTGGCGCTGCTGGCGGTGCTCATCTCGGTGCTGAACGCGTTCGCGATCGGCATCGGACGGGTGCGGGGGCGCAGCTGGATCGTGCTGCTGTTCCTGCTGGCGAACCTCCTGCCGCAGGAGGCGCTGCTGTACCCGCTCTACTACCTCTCCAAGGCGGTCGGGCTCTACAACAACGTGTGGTCGGTGATCATCATCTTCACGGTGATCCAGGCCGCCTTCGGTACATACCTGCTCGCCTCGGTCTACGGCACCTTCCCGAAGGAGGTCCTGGAGGCCGCGGCGATGGACGGAGCCAGCCGCTGGCAGATCCTGTGGCGCGTCGTCTTCCCGATCAGCCGCCCGACACTGTCGGTGCTCGTCATCTTCTTCTTCATCTGGACGTGGAACGAGTTCCTCATCCCGCTGACGTTCCTGGTGTCGAACGCCAACCAGACCGTGCCGGTCGCGATCAGCGTCCTGCAGGGCGACCGACTCATGGACGTCACCACGACCAGCGCCTCCGCCCTGCTGGGGCTCATCCCCACCCTTCTCTTCTTCCTCATCTTCCAGCGCACCCTCACGCGCGGCATCACCGCAGGAGCAGTCAAGTAATGAAGTTCACCGATGGTTTCTGGCAGCTGCGTCCCGGGGTCACCGCGCTGTATGCGCAGGAGGCGTACGACATCTGGGAGACCGACACGCTCGACGGTCCGGGGCTGGTGATCACCGCACCGACCAAGGTCATCGAGCGCCGGGGCGACACCCTGAACCGGGCGACGCTGACGGTGACGCTCTCCTCGCCCGCCGAGGGTGTGGTGCGCGTGCGCATCGTCCACCACGACGGCGGCACCGCGCCGCTCTCGTTCGGTGTCGCATCCGCGCCCGGCGCCACCGAGGTCGCGGCGGATGCGGCGGGCGCGCACCTGCGCACCGGATCGCTCACCGCGCGCATCGCCGCGGGGGCACCGTGGTCGCTGGAGTTCTTCTCCGGCGAGAGGCGGCTCACCGGCAGCGGACACAAGGCGCAGGGCTACATCACCCTCGCCCACGACGCCCAGGTCGACCCCGGCATCGTCGACAACGCCCGGGCGGGCGGCAGCGGCGTCCGCGCGCACACGTTCGTCCACGAGCAGCTCGACCTCGGAGTCGGAGAGCTGATCTACGGGCTCGGCGAGCGCTTCGGCCCCGTCATCAAGAACGGGCAGAGCGTCGAGATCTGGAACGCCGACGGCGGCACCTCCAGTGAGCAGGCCTACAAGAACGTCCCGTTCTACGTGTCGAGCCGTGGCTACGGCGTGCTGGTCAACGATCCCGGACACGTCTCCTACGAGATCGGCTCCGAGACCGTCGAGCGGGTGCAGTTCTCCGTGCCCGGCGAGGTGCTCGAGTACTTCGTGATCGACGGCCCGACCCCCAAGGACGTGCTGACCCGCTACACCGCGCTCACGGGCCGTCCGCCGATCGTGCCCGCCTGGTCGTACGGTCTGTGGCTGTCGACCAGCTTCACGACCGACTACGACGAGGCGACCATCACCTCCTTCATCGACGAGATGGCCGCGCGCCAGCTGCCGGTGTCGGTCTTCCACTTCGACTGCTTCTGGATGCGCGAGTTCAACTGGTCCGACTTCGAGTGGGACCCGCGGGTGTTCCCCGATCCCGACGGGATGCTGCGGCGACTGCACGAGCGCGACCTCCGCGTGTGCGTGTGGATCAACCCCTACATCGCCCAGCGCTCGCCGCTGTTCGCCGAGGCGGCGGCACAGGGGTTCCTCGTGCGCCGCCCGGACGGTTCGGTCTGGCAGTGGGATCTCTGGCAGGCGGGCATGGGGCTCGTGGACTTCACGAACCCCGACGCGACCCGCTGGTACCAGGACAAGCTCCGCGCTCTCGTCGCCCAGGGCGTGGACTGCTTCAAGACCGACTTCGGCGAGCGCATCCCGCTCGAGGTCGTCTACGCCGACGGCAGCGCTCCCGACCGGATGCACAATCTCTACACGCACCTGTACAACAAAGCCGTGCACGAGGTGCTCGTCGAGGCGCGCGGAGCGGACGACGCGGTGCTGTTCGCGCGGTCGGCGACGGTCGGCGGGCAGAGCATGCCCGTGCACTGGGGCGGGGACAGCACGTCGACCTTCGTATCGATGGCGGAGACGCTCCGCGGCGGCCTCTCGCTCGCGTGGAGCGGGTTCGCCCACTGGAGCCACGACATCGGCGGATTCGAGGGCACCCCCGATCCCGAGGTCTTCAAGCGCTGGACCGCCTTCGGTCTGCTGAGCTCCCACAGCCGCTTCCACGGCTCGGAGTCGTACCGCGTGCCGTGGAACTTCGACGACGAGGCCGTCGAGGTCACCCGCATCTTCACCCAGCTGAAGATGCGGCTCATGCCGTACCTGTTCCAGCGCGGCGTGGAGGCCGCATCCGATGGCGTGCCGCTGCTTCGCCCGATGGCGATGGAGTTTCCCGACGACCCGACCTGCGCCCACCTCGATCGGCAGTACATGCTCGGCGGCGACCTGCTCGTTGCGCCGGTGTTCTCGGCGGACGGCGAGGTGGAGTTCTATCTGCCGGAGGGTGAGTGGACTCACCTGTTGACCGGGGAGCGCGCCGACGGCGGGTGGCGCCGCGACCGTCACGGCGTCGATTCGCTGCCGCTGTACGTGCGCCCGGGCGCCGTCCTGCCGTGGGGCGCCCGCGACGACCGGCCTGACTACGATTACCTGGAAGGGCTGACGCTGCGGGTGTTCCCCGGCGGAGAAGGCATCGCCGAGGTGATCGTGACCACGCCCGACGGACGCAGCGAAACGTTGCGCGCAGACCTTGCGGAGGTGACCCGATGAGCACCGGTAACGCGGATTTCCGAGACAGCGGGCTGGTGTTCCCTCCCGGATTCACGTTCGGGTCGGCGACGGCGTCGTATCAGGTGGAGGGGGCGGCCGCGGAAGACGGTCGCGGGTCTTCGATCTGGGACACCTTCAGCCACACGCCCGGACGGGTCTGGAACGGCGATACGGGCGACGTGGCGTGCGACCACTACCACCGTTGGGAGAGCGACCTCGACCTGATGGCCGAGCTGGGACTGGACGCCTACCGGTTCTCGATCGCGTGGCCGCGGATCATGCCCACCGGCACGGGCGAGGTCAACCGCGCCGGCATTGACTTCTATTCGCGCCTCGTCGACGGGCTGCTCGAGCGCGGTATCCGTCCCGTGGCGACCCTCTACCACTGGGATCTTCCTCAGCCGTTGGAGGATGCGGGCGGGTGGCCCGTGCGGGCGACCGCGGATGCCTTCGAGCGCTACGCCGAGGTCATGGGTGCAGCGCTCGGCGACCGGGTGCACACCTGGACGACGCTGAACGAGCCGTGGTGCTCGGCCTACCTCGGCTACGGCCAGGGTGGTCACGCCCCCGGCCGCCACGAGCCCGCGGCGGCGCTCGCGGCCGTGCACCATCTGAACCTCGCGCACGGCCGCGCCGTCCAGGCGCTGCGGGCGACATCGACGGGAGACCCGCAGTACTCCGTCACCCTGAACTTCCACGTTCTGCGCGGCGTGGGGGAGAACGCGGGCGAGGCGATGCGTCGGATCGATGCGCTCGCGAACCGCGCGTTCACGCATCCGATGCTGAAGGGCGCGTACCCCGCCGATCTGCTTGCGGACACCGCATCCATCACGGACTGGTCGTTCGTCGAGGACGGCGACCTGGCTCAGATCAACCAGCCGATCGACGTGCTCGGCGTCAACTACTACTCGACGGCGACCGTTCGCCTCTGGGACGGCTCCTCGCCCCGCCAGCAGAACGACGGGCACAAGGCGAGCGCCGGAGGCACCGCCTGGCCCGGCAGCGACCAGCTCGTCGAGTTCGTCGAGCAGCCGGGGCCGTACACCGAGATGGGCTGGAACATCGCGCCGGAAGGACTCGAAGAGCTGCTGCTGGCGCTGCGCGACGAGTTCCCCGCGCAGCCGCTCATGATCACGGAGAACGGCGCCGCCTTCGCAGACGATGTCGCCCCGGACGGCGCGGTGCACGACGCCGAGCGCGTCGACTACCTGCAGCGCCACCTCACGGCCGCGCACCGTGCGCTGGAGCAGGGCGTGGATCTGCGCGGATACTTCGTGTGGTCGCTGCTGGACAACTTCGAGTGGGGCTACGGCTACGCCAAGCGCTTCGGCGTGGTGCGGGTCGACTTCGACACCCTCGAGCGCACCGTCAAGGACTCCGGACTCTGGTACCGGCGTCTCGCGCGCACCCGCGCGATCCCGGCCGCCGACGAGCTCGGTTGAGACGGCCTCGGTAGCCCCGCCGACGGCGTAGCCTGGCGGGGTGACCGAGTTCCGCTTCGAAGACCAGACGGATGCGTCCCGTTACGCGCTGTACCTCGGCGACGACCTCGTGAGCGTCCTGGACTACCGCGACGACGGACGAAGCGTCTCGATGACGCGCGCCTTCACCGTGCCCAGCTTCCGCGGCCACGGTTACGCGGGCGAGATCGTCGAGCGGGCGGTGAGCCTGCTCGAGAAGGCGGGCGATCGTCAGATCGTGCCGATGTGCTGGTACGTCGCCGACTGGTTCGCCGCTCATCCCGAGCGTGCGGGCATCCTGCAGCAGCGCGTCTGACCGCTCTACCGTCGCCGTCCACGGGCGTCAATCCCCTGAACCTGCGCCTGCGCGTTCCGGGATGCTGAGACCCGAGGAAAGGGAGTGCGGCATGGACGATCGTGATCTGCCCGAGGGCGTGATCAACGCCGACCCGCCCGGCGGCTGGGAGGGCACCTCCGACGAGGAGGCCGCAGAGCAGAACGAGCGCGCCGAGGCGTCGCCCGAACTGGTGGAGTCCGACGAGCCGTCGCAGGGCGCCGACCCCGACCTGACGAGCGGAGACAGCGAATGAGCACCGGATCGTTCCCCGAGGGCACGCAGGACGAGCCCGTCATGGACCAGCACCTCGCCACGCGACAGGACAAGGTCGACGGGATCATCGCCCAGACGCGTGTCGATGTCAGGGGTCTGCCTCTCGAACGCGTCGCGGAGGTGCTGCGTCAGCGGTTCGCGGACGCAGCCATCGAGACCGATGACGACGAGCTCACGCGCCTCGCGGAGCAGGTCAACGCCTGATCCTCACGCGGCGGGCGTTCCCGGCATCTCGGCCACGACCGTCGCGAGGTCGTCCCCGAACGTGTAGCCGCCGTACGCCGTGCCGCCGCGAAGCACCGCGGGTAGCCACCGGCGAGCGTCGTCCCACATCCGGTCGTACGGCACCTGGTCGAGGCCGAACCAGGCCGGCACGATCTCGTCCGTCTCGACGGGCTCCGCCACCGTTGCTCGGTAGACGAAGACGTGCGAGCGCTGCGACCAGCTGTCGCGTGAGGGGAATCGGTAGACGAGTCGGCCCACCGGCTCCAGGAGCGCGGGGTCAATCTCGAGCCCTGTCTCTTCCCGCACCTCCCGCACGGCCGCGTCGACGACGCTCTCGCCCGGTTCGGTGTTGCCGCCGATGCCCACGACACGACCCAGTCCCGTGCCCGTGCGCTTGTAGCCGAGCAGCACCTGCGCATCCTGCGCATGACCGCGCAGGATGTAGACGACGCAGACGTCGCGGATGGCCATGTCCGTCACCTTACGGCGGCAATGTTTCGGAACTGTGGCGAGCATCCGACGCCGTGTCCGAGGCCGACCGTACCGTGAACACATGCGGATCCTGCACACCTCCGACTGGCACATCGGGCGTACCTTCCACGGCTACACCACGATCGACGCCCTGCGCGGTGTGCTGGCCGAGATGGTGTCGATCGTGCGAGACGAATCGGTCGACCTCGTCATCGTGGCCGGCGATGTCTTCGACTCGGCAGCCCCTGCGCCCGAGTGCTACACGGTGCTGACAGACGCCCTCGTCGGGCTGCGCGAGGCCGGGGCGCAGGTGATCGTCACCAGCGGCAACCACGACTCGGCCGCACGCCTCGGGTTCCAGGCCCGGCTGCTGCGCGACGGCATCCACGTTCTCACCGATCCCACCCGCCTCGCCGCGCCCATCACGGTGCACGACGCGCACGGCCCCGTGCACGTCTACGGCATCCCCTACCTCGCCCCCGCGCAGGTACGTCATCTGTGGCCGGAGGCCGAGCTGCGCACCCAGGCGCAGACCCTTCAGCACGCGATGGATCTGGTGCGCGCCGACCGCGGTGAGCGCGGGGGCCGCTCCGTCGTCATCTCACACTGCTTCGCGGCGGGGATCGAGGCAACGCCGGGGCTCGAACGCGAGATCCGGCAGGGCTCCCTCGATGTCGTGCCGCTGTCGGTGTTCGACGGGCCCGACTACGTCGCGCTCGGCCACATCCACGGGCGTCAGCAGCTCAGCGACCGGGTGCGCTACGCCGGGGCGCCGCTGCACTACGGCTTCGGCGAGAAGGGGCGCCGCCGGGGCGTCTGGATCGTCGACCTCGACGAGACGGGGCTCGCGTCGGTCGCCTGGCGCGATGTGAGCATCCCGCGCCGTCTCGAGGTGCTGCGTGCGCCGCTCGACGACCTGCTCACCGATCCGCGCTTCGCCGACGCCGAGTCGTCATGGGTGAGCGCCGAGTACACCGACGCGCTGCCGCAGCGCGACGTCATGCGTCGGCTGCAGCAGCGGTTCCCGTTCTGCGCGAACGTGGCGCACGTCCCCGACCGCGCGGATGTCGGAGTTCTCGCCAGCTACGCGCAGCGCGTCCGTCAGGCACGCAGCGACCGCGAGCTCATCGACGCGTTCCTCGGGCACGTCCGCGAGGGCGAAGCCGCATCGCCCGCCGAAGCGGAGCTGCTGCGCACCACGCTCGCCGAGAAGCAGGACGCCCTCGCCGAGGCCGGGGCGTGAGGCTTCACCGGCTCGAACTGGCGGGTTTCGGTCCGTTCCGCGATCGGCAGATCGTCGACTTCGACGCGTTCGCCGACGACGGCATCTTCCTCATCACCGGCCGCACGGGCGCCGGGAAGTCGAGCGTTCTCGACGGTGTCGCATTCGCGCTCTACGGCAACGTCCCGCGTTACGACGGTCCCGACAAGCGTCTGCGCAGCGACCATGCGTCGCCCGACGACCCCACCGAGGTGAGCCTCGAGTTCACGGTGGGCGAGGTGCGCTGGAGGGTCGTCCGCTCGCCCGAGTATGCGCGCCCGAAGCTGCGCGGCGGCGGGATGACGACAGAGCCCGCGCGCGCCGAGCTGTTCGAACTCGTCGACGAGGCCTGGATCGGTCGCGCCTCCCGACCGCGGGATGTCGCCGAGATCCTCGATCGGGTGCTGGGGCTCAATCTGCAGCAGTTCCAACAGGTCATCCTGCTCGCGCAGAACAAGTTCTCCCGTTTCCTGCTGGCACGAAACGACGAGCGCCAGGCACTGCTGCGCACCCTGTTCGGCACTCGACGCTACGAGGACTACGCCCGCGAGCTCGACGACCGGCGGCGCGAGACGCAGCAGAAGCTGAGTGAGCGAGGCGTGCACGCCGAGGCGCTGCTGACCGAAGCCGAACTGCTGATCGACGACGAGACCGAGCTTCCCGCATCCGACGATCTCGCCGCGCGGCGAGAGGCGGTGCGCACCGCGGCAGAGCGGGCGCGCTACCGGGTCGAAACGGCAGAGATCGCGCGGGCGAAGGCCGACGAGGTGTGGACCGCGGCCGCCGCCGACCTCGCGCTGCGCGAGCGCCAGCTTCAGGCGCAACGCGCCCGCGACGAGGCGGATGCCCGGCTCGCGGCGCTCGAGTCCGAGGCCGACAGCGTCGCGCAAGCACGCCTCGAACGTGATCGCGCGGTCGCCGCCGAGGCGCTGCGCGGTGCCATCGAACGTGCCGCCCGGACGGGCCTCGCCGCCCGGGCCGCCGAGACCGAGGCCGCGGCAGCCGATGAAGAGTGGCTCGCTGCCGGTGAGGACCCGGACGCGGATCTCGACACGGCCGAGGAAGAGCTGACGGGCGAGCTCGCCCGGGTCGACGCCGCGGCCGAGAACGAGCGTCAACTCGAGAGGCTGGATGCGGAGCTCGTGCTCGCACACGGTGCCCTCGCGGATGCCGGGGAGGCGCTGCGACGCCTGACCGCCGAGACGACCGAAGCGCCGGTCCGCCGCGAGGCTCTGCTCGCCGCCCGCGCCGAAGCCGCCGCCCAGGCAAGCCGGATCGTCGAGGGGGAGAGGGCCGTCGAGGCCGCTCGGCTCCGGCAGGAGGCGGGCAAGCGGGCATCGGATGCGGACGCACGACTCACCGCCGCCGAGGCCGCCTACACCGCCGCGCTCGACGCGTCGGCTGCGGCATCCGCGGCGCTCGCGCGCCTGATGCGTCGACGCGTCGCGGAGCGTGCGGGCGAACTCGCGGCGGCACTGGTGCCAGGCGAGCCCTGTGCCGTCTGCGGTTCGACCGAGCACCCGCATCCCGCGCCGCGCGCCCACGACGCCGTGACCGACGAGACGATCGCCGAAGCCGAAGCGACTGTCGTGCGAGCGCGCGCAGAGGAGACACGTGCGGCGGACGAGGCCCGTGGTCTGCGCGACGAGCTCACCGACGCTCGCTCCGTGGCGGGAGGCGCCGACGCCGAAGAGCTCGACCGGGCGCTCGCCGACGCGCAGGAGGCGTTGCAGCGGGCCCGTGACGCCGAGGCGCGTCTCGATGTGATCGAACGCGACCTCGCACTGATCGACACGCAGCAGGTCGAACTCGCCGCGGCGGTCGAGAGCGCGACGGCCGAGGAACGGGAAGCAGCGACGCGCGTCACCGCGCTGGCGGCGCGCCGGGAGGAGATCGCGCAGACCGTCGAGCGCGCGCGCGAGGAGTTCGAGAGCGTGGCCGACCGCCGCGCGGCGCTCATCGCACGACGAGAGCGCGCACGTCGTCGGCGCAGCGCGCGGGCGGCGCTCGGCATCGCCCAGGAAGCGGCGGATGTCGCGGTGGCCGAGGTCGCCGAGGGAGCCGAGCGGGCAGGATTCGCCGACCCGTTGGACGCTGCCGATGCCCTGCGCTCGCGCACCGACACGGCGGCGCTCGTCGACCGGGTCCAGACGCACGAGCGCGATCTCGCGCTGGTACGAGCGCGCCTGCTCGAACTGCAGCTCGAGCTGGCCGGCGTGCCGGAGGCGCCCGTCGAGGTCGGTCTGGCGCGGCAGAAGGCCGACGAGGCGGACCGGGCGCGCGGGCACGCGATCGCGGAACTCAGCCGGGCCCAATCGACGGCGGATCGGCTGTCCGATCTCGTCGTGCGCATCGACGACGCCTACGCGTCGGTGGCCGAACTCGCCCACGAGACGGCAGTGGTCACGCGTCTGGCCGACACCCTGCTCGGGCGCGCACCGAACACGCGGCGCATGACCCTCGAGACGTTCGTGCTGGCCGCTGAGCTGGAGGAGATCGTGATCGCGGCCAACGTACGACTGGCTGAGATGTCGGCGGGCCGGTACAGCCTCCACCACTCGGATGCGCTGGCCGCTCGCGGCGCCGCATCCGGACTCGGGATCGAGGTCATGGACGCGTTCACCGGCCAGCTGCGCCCGCCGCAGTCGCTCTCGGGCGGCGAGACGTTCCTCGCATCGCTGTCACTCGCGTTGGGGTTGGCCGAGGTCGTCACCGCTCGCGCCGGCGGGATGCGGCTCGACACGCTCTTCATCGACGAGGGGTTCGGGTCGCTCGACGCCGAGACGCTCGAACTCGCGATGAGCGTCCTCGACGAGCTCCGCGCGGGGGGTCGGACGGTGGGAGTGATCAGCCACGTCGAGGCGATGAAGGACCAGTTGCCCGCTCAGCTGACGATCGAGGCGACGCCGCAGGGACCGAGCGTCATCCGGCAGTGATGACGACGATCGACGAATCGTCGTGCGACGCAAGCCGGGACCCCGAGTCGGCACGCGCGCCTAAGGTGGAGGGGTGAGCAAGAACACCCTGTGGACGGTGCTGGCCGTCATCGCATCGATCGTGATCGGCTGGTTCCTCGTCAACCTGCTCTTCTCGGTGATCGCCTTCGTCTTCAAGCTCGTCATCGTCGCCGCCGTCGCGCTCGTCGTCTTCCTCGTGCTGCGCTCGGCCCTCAGCCGCAGCGGGGACTGAGCGTGGCGGCCGACGGCGCATCCGAGGCGCACCCGGTCACGACCGACATCCCGCTGAGCTCCGCCGCGCGCTGGCGCGCCTTCTGGGTGTGCGTCGCCGTCGCCGGTCTCACGATCCTCGATCTGTCCAAGGTCAATGTGGCGTTGCCCTCGATCGAGACGGCCTTCTCCGCCGGCGCGACCGAGCTGCAGCTCATCGTCTCCGGCTACGTGCTCACCTTCGGGCTGTTCCTCGTGCCGATGGGACGCATCGGCGACCAGCGCTCCCGCCGTGCCCTGTTCCTGATCGGGCTCACGCTGTTCACCGCCATGAGCGTGGTCTGCGCGCTCGCGCCGAACTCCACGGTGCTCCTGGTTGCACGCCTCCTGCAGGGCGCGGCCGCCGGCATCCAGATGCCGCAGGTGCTCGGTCTCATCCAGCAGCTCTTCCAGGGCAAGGAGCGCGGCCGCGCGTTCGGGCTGTTCGGCGCCACGATCGGTGTGGCGACCGCGTTCGGACCGACGCTCGGCGGTCTGCTCATCGCCGTGGGCGGCGCTCAGGACGGGTGGCGGTGGATCTTCTGGATGAACCTGCCGCTCGGGCTGATCGCCATCCTGCTGGCGGCGCTCCTCCTCCCGGCCACCCGCACCCGCTCGCACCGCAAGCTCGCCCTCGACCCGGTCGGCGTGCTCCTGTTCGCCCTCACGGTGATCTCGCTCATGTGGCCGTTCCTGTTCACCACGGGGGCGCCCGGGGACGACCCGCGACGGTGGTGGCTGCTCGTGCTGTTCGTGCTCTTCGCCGCCGCGTTCGTGGCGTGGGAGCAGCGCTACACCCGCATCGGCAAGCAGCCGCTCATCCCGCTGAAGCTCTTCCGGATCGGCTCGTACCGCAACGGCACGCTCCTGCAGACGACGTACTTCGCCGCCGTGCCGTCGATGTTCCTCATGACCACGCTCTATCTGCAGAGCGGTCTGCACATCGAACCCGTCTTCGCGGGAATGGTCACGATCGGATTCGCGCTCGCGAGCGCCGTCTCCTCCTACATCGGAGGGTCGCTCGTCGTGCGGTTCGGCAGGCCCGTCGTCGTCGTGGGGCTCGGCGTGATGCTGGCCTGCGTCGCGGGCCTGGTCGCCACCGCGCTCTACGTGCCCGACGCCGTCACGCCGTTCGTCATGGCCGGCGCGATGCTTCTCGGAGGCATCGGCGGCGGCCTCGTGGTCTCGCCCAACCAGACCCTCACCCTCGCCGATATCCCCGTGCGCGAGGGCGGGCTCGCGGGCTCGGTCGGCCAGCTCGGCCAGCGGATCGGCACGGCGGTGGGCACGGCGGTGGCGCTCGCGCTCTTCTACGCGACGGTCTATCGCGAAGACGGCGCCACCGCGGACGACGCGGTGGTGTTCCACGACGCGTACGGATTCGGGATGGTGACTGTCGCGCTGTTCCTCGCGGTGGCGTTCGTCATCGCCGTGGCAGACCTCGGCGCCAGGCGTCGCTCCCAGAAGGTGGCCGACGCCGCATCCTGATCCGGGATCAGACCCCGTAGTCGGAGCGGATGCGCTCGCGCAGGGTGTGGCTGCAGGCGGTCACGGCCGCGTCCCAGTCGGTCATCGCATCGTCCTGGGCATTGTCGGAGACCGCCTTGAGCACACGGATCGCCACACCGAACTCGGCGGCGACCCAGAAGTACGCGTACGTCTCCATGTCGACGAGGCCGGCGCCCAGCGACCGGATGAGCTTCACGGTCTCGGCGTCGTCGACGAACGAATCGCCCGTCGCGATGACGACACCCTCACGATCGTGACCGACCCTCGCGGGGAGCGAGAGGTGCTGACCGACGACGCCGTCGGGGTCTGTCACGTCGTGCTGGATCGCGCCGGCGATCTCGTGCAGGTCGCCCTGCAGCAGCGGATCGATGCAGCCGGCGGTGCCGACGACGACGATCTCCTCGTAGTCGGCGGCGCTGAGCGCGCGCGTGAGGTTGACGGCGGCCGGCAGCTTGCCGGGCCCGGTGATGAGCCGGTCGAAGCCCTCGAGCTCTGCGGGGAAGGCGACGACTTCGCTCTCGAGCGCCGCGACGAGCAGGCGCATCAGTTGCCGCCTCCGCTGACGATGCCGATGATCCCCGAGATGAGGAAGAAGAGGCCGACGCCGGCGACGGCGATCCAGATGCCGATGCGGGTGGCGGAGGGCTTGCCCTGGTCGTCGCTGGGACCGGAACCGAAAAGACTCACCCTGCGAGCGTAGACGAGCCCGCGACGATCGTGGTCGTCGCGGGCTCGTCCGGCGTGCTCAGGAGGCGGGTTACCAGGCGGAGAGGCGGTCGAGCTCCGCGATCTGCTCGCTGGTCAGCACGACGCCGACGCTCGTGAGCAGGTCGGGGACCTGCGATGCGCGGGAGGCGCTCGCGATGGGGGCCACGACAGTGGGCCGCTGGCGGAGCCAGGCCAATGCCGTCGCTGCGATCGACGCGCCGTGCTCGGCGCCGATGCGCTCGAGGGCGTCGATGATCGCGAGCCCCTGCGGCGTCGCGTACTTGGCGGCGCCCTCCGCGCGCGGGGAACCCGCACCCGCCGCATCCGCCGACCGGTACTTGCCCGTCAGGAATCCCGAGGCCAGTCCGTAGTAGGGCACGAGCGCGAGGTCGAACTCCTCGGCGACGGGGATGATGTGCTCCTCCACGTCGTTGCGGTGCACGAGGTTGTAGTGCGGCTGCACGGCGATCGGGAGCGGCCCGCCGGCCGCCTGCGCGAGCTCGATCCACTCGCGGATGCGGTCGCCCGAGTAGTTGGAGACGGCGGTGTAGCGGATGAGGCCGTCGTTGACCAGGTCGGTGAACGCGGCGACGGTCTCCTCGAGAGGCGTCCCCGGATCGTCGAAGTGGGCGTAGTAGAGGTCGATCGTGTCGACGCCGAGTCGCTTCAGCGACGCCTCCGCGGCCGCACGGATGTTCTTCGCGGACAGGCCGCGGAACTCCGGGTGCTGGCTCACCTTGGTAGCGATGACGATGTCGCGGGGCTTGCGCGCGGCCAACCACTCGCCGATGAGCGTCTCGCTCTCACCTCCGCTGTTGCCCGGCACCCACGCGCTGTAGGCGTCGGCGGTGTCGATGAAGTTGCCGCCGCCGTCGTGGAACGTGTCGAGGATCTCGAAGGAGGCGTCGCGGTCGGCCGTCCAGCCGAACACATTGCCGCCGAGAGAGAGGCCGAAGACGTCGAGGTCGCTGCGTCCGATGCGGGTCATGATGTCCTTTCGTCGCTGCTGCGCACGTCCAGTGTGCGCGCACTCCCTATGGACAAGACGGGGATACCGCCGTCCATTCCCATTACTTCCGGGATCGGCCGATCGCCGCGTGGCGGGCCCGGGCTAGGGTCGAAGACAGGGCGCAGACGGCTGTGCCCGCGATCTCGGGAGGCAGCGATGGAATCGGTCGTTCTCGACACCCCGGCGGGAATCGACGCTCGACTCGGGTGGGACCCCTCGGTCACCGCGCACGACCGCAAACGTCTGCTCGCCCGGGCGATCATCGGTGCGCGACTCGGCGTCGACCCGGCCTCCGTGCGCATCGAACGCGAAGCGCCCACGACGTTCGGCCACCACACGCGCCTGATCGCCTCGCTCGACGGCGAGGAGCTCGACCTGGTCGTGACGGTCGCCGAGTACCGCGCGGCCAACGTCGTCGCGGTCAGTGAACCCGGCGTCCGCGTGGGCATCGACCTGCGCGACCTGCACCCCGACACGCACACCCGCGCCGTGATGCGGGCGCAGAGCCAGATGTGGGAGGGCGCGACCGATCTCGACCTGCTCACCCACTGGAGCCGCGCGCAGGCGGTGCTGGCCGCGGACGGGCGCGGGCCGCGCCTGTCGGCCACTGCCGTGAAGCTCGACCAGGGCGGCCACCGCGGGTGGGTGCGGGATCGGCCGACGAGCTACACGATCCAGGATCTGTCCCGGAATGCCTTCGTGATCACGCTCGCCTGGGCTCCCGAAGAGGACTGATCCGCCTCAGGCCTCGAGGGCCGCGTCCAGCTCGTTGAGCCACGTGGCGGCGTTCCCGTCGCTCGGTGCCCGCCAGTCCCCGCGCGGCGACAGCGATCCCGCAGGGGAGACTTTCGGGCCGTTGGGGATCGCGGTGCGCTTGAACTGCGCGAAGCCGAAGTAGCGCGTGAGGAAGACCCGCAGCCACTGCACGATCGTCTCGCGGTCGTAGGCGTAGCGCTCGTCGTCGGGGAAGCCCGCCGGCCAGAGCCCGGCCTCCGCGTCGGCGAAGGCGACTTCGGCGAGATACGCGATCTTGGACGGCCGCATCCCGAACCGCAGGATGTGGAACAGCGTGAAGTCGTGGAGGGCGTACGGGCCGATGGTGTCCTCGGTCGACTGCACCTTGCCGTCCTCGCCGGCGGGGACGAGCTCAGGGCTGATCTCGGTGTCCAGGACCGCCTGCAGCACGGTGGCCGTGCGCTCGTCGATCCCGACGCCGTCGGCGATGACCCAGCGGATGAGGTGCTGAATGAGCGTCTTGGGGACGCCGGCGTTGACGGCGTAGTGGCTCATCTGATCGCCGACGCCGTACGTGGCCCAGCCGAGCGCCAGCTCGGACAGGTCCGAGGTTCCGATCACGATGCCGCCGTGGCGGTTCGCGAGCCGGAACAGCAGGTCGGTGCGGACCCCCGCCTGGACGTTCTCGTAGGTGACGTCGTAGAGAGGCTCGCCGTCCGCGGCCGGGTGGCCGATCCCGCGCAGGATCTCGGTGGCGGCGGGACGGATGTCGATCGTCTCGATCGTTGCACCGATCGCCTCGGCGAGCTCGATCGCGTTCGACTTGGTGCCGTCGCCGGTTGCGAAGCCGGGCATCGTGTACGCGAGGATCTCGCTGCGCGGGCGCCCCATCCGATCCATCGCGCGGGCGACGACCAGGAGCGCGTGGGTGGAGTCGAGCCCTCCCGAGACGCCGATGACGGGGCGCGGGGAGCCGATCGCCCGCATCCGCTGCTCGAGTCCGGAGACCTGGATGCTGAAGGCCTCGTAGCAGTCCTGCGCGAGGCGCGCGGGGTCGGCCGGCACGAACGGGAACCGTGCGACGGGCCGACGCAGCCCCGTGAGGTCGGCGGGCGGGTCCAGGCGGAAGTGGATCGTGCGGAATGCTCCCACGCGCTCGGCGAGGGAGCGGCGGTTGTCGTCGAAGGTGCCCTGGCGCAGGCGGTCCTGGCGCAGGCGGTCCAGATCGACGTCGGCGACGCTGCGGCGCGCCGCGTCCGGGAACCGATCCGTCTCGACGAGCAGCTGGCCGCCCTCGTAGATCATGGTCTGGCCGTCCCAGGAGACATCGTTCGTCGACTCGCCCTGACCCGCCGCGGCGTAGGCGTAGGCGGCAAGGCAACGCAGCGACTGGGACTGCGAGAGCAGCTTGCGGTCGTCGGCACGGGCGATCGTGATCGGGCTGCCGCTGAGGTTCAGCAGCACCGTGGCACCCGCGAGGGCGGCCTCGGACGAAGGCGGCACGGGAACCCACATGTCCTCGCAGACCTCGGCGTGCACGACGAGCCCGTCGACATCCAGCGCCTCGAACAGCAGGTCGGGCCCGAAGGGTGCGTAGCGATCGCCGACGCGGATGTCGCCACCGCGCTGGTCGTCGCCTGGGGCGTACCAGCGGCGCTCGTAGAACTCGCGGTAGGTCGGCAGCATCGACTTCGGGGCGACGCCGAGGATCTCGCCGCGGTGGATGACGACCGCGCAGTTGTACAGCCGGTTGCCGTGGACGAGCGGTGCGCCGACGACCAGGACGGGGCGCAGATCCACGGATGCGGCCACGAGCCGCTCGATGGCCACCACCACAGCATCCAGCAGCGGGTCCTGCAGGACGAGATCCTCGATCGCGTAGCCGCTCAGGCTCAGCTCGGGAAAGAGTGCGACCGCGACGCCGTCGTCGTGGCAGGCACGTGCCTGGGCGAGCACGGCCTCCGCGTTCGTCGCGGGATCGGCCACGCTGACCGGGATCGTGACGGCGGCGACGCGGGCGAAGCCGTGGCGGTAGGGGTTCGTGAAGGGCAGGTGCGTGCTCACGGGTCCAGTCTGGCACCCGTGCGGGGGCGCGGAACGGGGTTGCGTCACCGGGAGGCGCTGTCGGGGGCCGCAACTAGGGTCGATGAAGGAAAGGGAGCGAATGCGATACATCGAGCCTGCGGGGTCCGACAGTGGGCGCGTGGTGTGGAGCGCGAGCGACCTCAAGGCCGCGGCGGAGTGCGAGTTCGCGTGGTTACGCCAGCTCGATGCGCGGCTGGGTCGCATCCCCGCCGTCATCGAACCCGAAGACCTCATGCTCGAGCGGGCCGCGCGACTCGGCACGCGGCACGAGCTGGCCGTGCTGCAGCGCTATCGCGACGAGTTCGGCGATGCGGTCGTCGAGATCCCCGAGACGCGTTCGGGCGATGAGGCGGCGATGACGGACGCGGTCGCCGCGACCGTCTCCGCCCTCGCCGATCCGGGCGCCCACGTCGTCTACCAGGCGGCGTTCCGAACCGACGAGTTCGTCGGCTTCGCCGACTTCCTGGTGCGCACAGACGACGGCGCGTGGATCGTGCAGGACACCAAACTCGCCCGCCACGCGCGCGTGACGGCCTTGATGCAGCTGGCGGCATACGTCGATCAGCTGGATGCGGCGGGCGTGGCCCGTGCCGATCGCGTGGAGCTGCTGCTGGGCGACGGCTCGGTCAGCACCCATCGGGTGCGCGACCTCATGCCGGTGTACCGGCAGCGTCGTGCACGACTGCGTGCGCTGATCGCCGACCGCGACCTCGCCGCGGGTGCCGCCGACGCGCCGCTCGCGTGGGGAGACACCCGCGGGGCGCTGCGTGTCGTGGCGTGCGGGCGCTGTGCGACGTGCGAGACGGAGGTGGCAGCGCACCGCGACCTGCTGCTCGTCGCCGGGATGCGCCCCGTGCAGCGTGAGCGTCTGCGCGCCGCCGGCATCACGACGATCGACGAGCTGGCGGCAGCGGCGGGGGCGCCGGAGCGCATGAGCGACGAGGTCTTCACGTCGCTGCGGACGCAGGCCCGCCTCCAGTTGGAGAGTCCGGCGGGCGTTCCCGGACCCGACGGCACGGTGCCGGTCGACGCCGTGCCCCGCTACGAGGTCGTGCTGCCGCAGGCGCTCGCCGCCTTGCCGCGACGCGATGCGGGCGATCTTTTCTTCGATTTCGAGGGCGACCCGCTGTACACCGAGGGCGGCGGCGACTGGGGGATCGACTACCTCTTCGGATGGATCGATCCCGAGCAGCAGTACTCGGCGCTGTGGGCGCATTCGTTCGCCGACGAGAAGGCGGCGCTCGAGACGTTCATCGACTTCGTCGATCTGCGTCGGCGCGCCCATCCGGGCATGCACATCTACCACTACGCGCCCTACGAGCCGACGCACCTGCTGGCGATGGCCGCGCGCCACGGCACCCGCGAGGCCGAGGTCGATCGTCTGTTGCGCGACGGCGTCTTCGTCGACCTGTATCCGATCGTCCGCCGGGCGCTGCGGGTCGGGTCCCGGTCGTACTCCATCAAGAAGCTCGAGCCGCTGTACATGGGGGCCCAGCGCCGTACGAGCGGCGTGCAGCGCGGCGACGACTCGATCGTGCGATACGTCGAGGCGCGCACGCTGCTCGAGGCGGGGCAGGACGACCAGGCTCAGGCCGTGCTCGACGATCTGGCCGAGTACAACCGCGACGACTGCGTCTCGACGCTGCGCCTGCGCGACTGGCTCGTCGACCGTGCACGCGAGGCCCGGCTCTTCCCGTCGGCCGATCCCGTCGTGGGCGAGGCCGTCTACGAGCCGTCCTTCCGCTCCGTCGCTCTTCAGCGCCGTGCGGCCGTCACCGACGACGAAGCGGATGCGGCCGCCCTCCGCCTCGGCGCCGCGGCGATCGACTACTACCCGCGCGAGGCGAAGACCTTCTGGGCCTCGCACTTCCTCCGGCTCCGCGAGCCGGTGTCGCTGTGGGAGGACACCCGCGACGTCGTCGTGCTCGACGGTACGCGCACGCGTGTCGTCGACGACTGGCAGCCGGGTCAGGGGCGTCAGCGTGCGCTGCGTCGCCGCCTCGAGCTCCGGGGGGATCCCGCGCCGGGCACTCGGCTGAGCGTCGGCACCCAGCCCTTCCTCGTGTACGCGACCCCGGCGCCCTTCGGCGAGGCTTCCCCGCGGTGGATCCATGCGGCGCGTGCGGTGCGCATCGTCGAGGCGCTCGATGACGGCGCCGTCGTGGAAGAGCTCGCCGCCGACGGCGAGACCTGGTCGGATCTGCCGATCGCCCTCGCGCCCGCGGCTCCCCCCGCAGCAGGCAATCAGCAGGCGGCGATCGACGCCTGGGCGGACGCGCTGATCGACGCCGATCCGCACTTCCCGCTGGACGCGGCCACCGACATCCTGCGTCGCGTCGCTCCGCGTACCACGACGGACGCGCTCACACCCTCGGCCGGCGACGACGTCGCCGCCATCGTCCGCAGCGTCGTCGACCTCGATGACAGCTATCTGGCGGTGCAGGGCCCTCCCGGTACGGGCAAGACCTACGTCGGCTCCCACGTGGTCGCACGCCTCGTGGCCGAGCGCGGCTTCCGGGTGGGTGTCGTCGCGCAGTCGCACGCCGTCGTGGAACACATGCTGGATCGGATCGTTTCCGCGGGGCTCCCCGCGAACCTCGTTGGCAAGGCGCTGAAAGATCCGAGCCAGGCGGATGCCGTGTCGTTCACGGTGTTCGAGAAGAATGCACTTGCGGCGTTCACCGCGGACCGGCCGGGCGGCTTCGTCGTCGGTGGAACCGCGTGGGACTTCAGCCACGCCGGCCGCGTTCCGCGCCGCAGTCTCGATCTGCTCGTCATCGACGAGGCCGGCCAGTTCTCCCTCGCCTCCACGATCGCCGTGTCGCGGGCAGCGCGCCGTCTGCTGCTGCTGGGCGACCCGCAGCAGCTGCCGCAGGTCAGCCAGGGCACGCATCCCGAGCCCGTCGACGAGTCGGCGCTGGGGTGGGTCATGGATGGGCAGGCGGTACTGCCCGCATCCCACGGCTACTTCCTCTCGCACACATGGCGGATGCACCCGGCGCTCGCGAGTGCCGTGTCGGAGCTCTCCTACGACGGCGAGCTCGCCTCCGCCCCGGTGACGGCCACTCGCTCGCTCGACGGCGTCGAGCCGGGCGTGCACCCGGTGCCGGTGGTGCACACGGGCAACGCGGTCGCCTCTCCCGAGGAGGCTGCGGAGGTCGTGCGCATCGTCCGCGACTCGATCGGCCGCACCTGGACGTGCGATGACGACGGCCAGGCGGTCGCGCGGCCGCTCACCGCCGCAGACATCATCGTCGTGACGCCCTATAACGGTCAGCAGGTCGAGGTGGAGAGCGCGCTGGAGGCGGCGGGGCTCACCGGCATCCGGGTGGGGACCGTGGACAAGTTCCAGGGGCAGGAGGCGGTCGTCGCGATCGTGTCGCTCGCCGCGTCCTCGGGCCGCGAGGCCCCGCGCGGGCTCGAGTTCCTGCTGCTGCAGAACCGACTGAATGTCGCCGCGTCCCGGGCGCAGTTCGCCGCATACGTCGTCTTCTCACCCGATCTGCTCGACGACCTGCCGCGTACCCCCGAGGGCGTGGCGCGGCTGAGCGCGTTCGCCCGGCTGGTCGGCGAGGACGAGCGGTCACCGGCCCCGGCGACAGGGATGCGAACCGGTCACCCGAGAGAGGTATGATCGCCCGGGCCCGCTGAGCGGGCGGAGCGCGCGCACGTCCCGCGCACGAGAGAGAGCTCACCCGAGAAGACCGAGAGGCGGTGATGGCCATGGCCGGCGATAGTTCGTGCGCCACGGCGCACACCGCCGCGTCCCTCCGGTAGAGACGGGATCCGGTGGCCGCGCCCTGGCGGAGAGCGCAACCACATCCTCTGGCGCCGTGTCGCGCCCGCAACACCGGAGAACCTCATGACCCTGATCGACAACGCCATCTACGTCCAGGGACACCGCGTGGAGACCCCGCGCAGCCTCGACGAGACATACGAACTCCTCGACGCCCACGACGGCTTCGCCTGGATCGGGATGTATCGGCCCGGGCCGGCAGAACTCGCGAGCGTCGCGGGCGAGTTCGGTCTGCACCCTCTGGCCGTCGAGGACGCCCTCCAGGGGCACCAGCGCTCCAAGGTGGAACGGTACGGCGACACCCTGTTCGTGGTGCTGCGTCCGGCCCACTACGACGACGAGCTCGAGCACGTCGACTTCGGCGAGCTTCACCTGTTCGTGGGCCCCCGCTTCGTGGTGACCATCCGTCACGCGGAGTCGCCGAACCTCGCGGCCGTCCGGCAGCGGCTCGAGCACCAGCCGGAGCTGCTGGAGCTGGGTCCGGAGGCCGTGCTCTACGCGATCCTCGACCGTGTGGTCGACGAGTACGAGCCCGTCGTCGCCGGTATCGAGAACGACATCGACGAGATCGAGGATCAGCTCTTCGGTGACAGCGACGACGACGCGCTCTCACGCCGCATCTACGAGCTCTTCGGTGAGGTCATCAGCTTCGGGCGTGCCGTGCAGCCGATGGCCGGGATGCTGGAGTGGCTGCGTCGCGGCTACGAGAAGTACGACGTCGACCTCGAGGTGCAGCGCAACCTCCGTGACGTGCTCGACCACGTCATCCGCATCGCGGACCGCATCGACGGGTTCCGTGCGCTGCTCGACAAGGCGCTGACGGTGCACTCCGCTCTCGTCGCCCGCCGGCAGACCGAGGCCAACCTCGCGCAGAACGACGAGATCAAGAAGATCTCGTCGTGGGCGGCGATCATCTTCGCGCCCGGACTCATCGCGGGTATCTACGGCATGAACTTCGAGAACATGCCCGAGCTGCACTGGGAGTACGGCTACCCCCTCGCCGTCGGCGGCATGGGGGTGTTCGCGGTCGCCCTGTGGGTGATCTTCCGGAAGAAGAAGTGGCTCTGAGCGGGGGTCAGACCGTGCCGTACAGGCGGTCGCCGGCGTCGCCGAGACCGGGCACGATGTAGCCCTTCTCGTTCAGGCGTTCGTCGAGAGCGCCGAGCACGAGGGTGACGTCGCGATCGCCGACGAGCTCCTCGATCTTGGCGACGCCCTCCGGCGCGCCGAGGATGCAGATCGCGGTGACGTCCTGCGCGCCGCGGGCGAAGAGGAAGTCGATCGCCGCGCCCAGCGATCCGCCGGTGGCGAGCATCGGGTCGAGCACGAAGCACTGGCGGTCGCTGAGGTCGTCGGGCAGACGCTCCGCGTACGTGTACGGCTGCAGGGTCTCCTCGTTGCGCGCCATGCCGAGGAAGCCGATCTCGGCCGTGGGCAGCAGCTTCACCATGCCGTCGAGCATGCCGAGACCGGCGCGCAGGATCGGGACGACCAGGGGGCGCGGTTCGGAGATCCGCACGCCCGTCGTCGAGGTGACCGGCGTCTCGATCTCGAGCTCTTCGACCCGCACGTTGCGCGTCGCCTCGTATGCGAGCAGGGTCAGCAGCTCTTCCGTGAGCTGACGGAACACCGGGGAGGGGGTGTTCTTGTCGCGCAGCACCGTGAGCTTGTGCGTGATGAGCGGGTGGTCGGCGACGTGCAGGCGCATGGGTCCAGATTACGTCACGCGGATGCGGGCCGCGGAGCTAGTCTGGCCGGGTGAATCTGCCCACCCGACCCGCGGACGAGGCCGCCATGGCGCGTGCGCTGGAGCTGGCGCAGCACGCCTCGGCGGACGGTGACGTCCCCGTCGGCGCAGTGGTTCTCGATGCCGATGGTCGCACGATCGCCGAGGGACGCAACGAGCGCGAGCTGACGGGGGACCCCACGGGCCACGCCGAGGTCGTCGCGTTGCGGCGGGCGGCCGCATCCACGGGGTCCTGGAACCTCAGCGGCTGCACGCTCGTGGTGACGCTCGAGCCATGCGTCATGTGCGCGGGCGCGATCCTGCAGGCACGCATCGACCGCGTCGTGTTCGCCGCGTGGGACGACAAAGCGGGAGCCGCGGGATCCATGTACGACCTGCTGCGCGATCGCCGGCTGCCCTATCGCGTCGAGGTCATCGGCGGAGTGGCCGAGCAGGCGGCATCCGCGCAGTTGCAGGCGTTCTTCACAGCCCGCCGCTGAAGCGATCTCGCACCGCACTACGGCAGGTGGGGGAGCGCCTCGGTGCCGAGCAGCTCGAGGTGCTCGAGGTCGCGCATGTCCATGAGCTGGAAGTAGACGCGATCGGCGCCGAGGGCCTGCAGCCGCTCGACCCGCTCGAGCACGGCGGCCGGCTCGCCGATGATGTTGGCTCCGTTGTCGAAGCTCGCCGCATCCGTCCCGATGGCGGCCGCGCGTCGTTCACGCTCGGCGGCGGTGCGTCCGACGATGGTCGGCAGTGCCACCGAGAGCTTGAGGCTCCCGGGATCGCGTCCGATGCTCTCGCAGGCGACTCGCACGGTGCGGAACTTCTCCGCGATCACCTCATCGGTCGCGAACCCGATGTTGAACTCGCTCGCGAAGCGCGCCGCGATGGCAGGCGTGCGCCGCGGCCCGCCGCCGCCCACGATGACCGGCACGCGCTCCTGCACCGGCTTCGGGAGCGCCGGGCTCTCATCGAGCCGGTAGTGCTCGCCGTGGAAGGAGAACGTCTCGCCGACAGGGGTCTGCCACATCCCGGTGAGGATCTCCAACTGCTCCTCGAGCAGCCCGAAGCGCTTCTCGGGGAACGGGATGCCGTACGCGGCATGCTCCTGGGCGAACCAGCCGGTTCCGAGTCCCAGCTCCGCCCGGCCGTCGCTCATGTCGTCGACCTGCGCGACCTGGACGGCGAGGACGCCCGGCACGCGGTAGGTGACGGAAGACACGAGCGTGCCGAGCCGGATGCGGGAGGTCTCGCGCGCCAGACCCGCGAGGGTCGTCCAAGCGTCCGTGGGCCCGGGCAGCGGATCGCCGGGGGCCATCCGCAGATAGTGGTCGGAGCGGAAGAACCCGTCGAAGCCGAGCGCTTCCGCGCGCTGCGCGAATGCCAGCTGGTCGCGGTAGCCGAACCCCTCTTGCGGTTCCGTGAAGACGCAATACTCCATGGAGTCAGTCTGCCCCGTGACGGTTCTCAGTCCGAGGACTTCAGCACGATCGTCTCGGTGGGAGGAGCCGGATTCGGGGCGTGCCCGATGTATCCGATGACCTCCAACAGCGCCTGCCGCACAGCGGCGGGACGCTCGAGGTGAACGAGGTGGCCGGCGCCCTCGACGATGAGCTCGCGCACGTCCGCCCCGGTCGCGGCGTCCGCATCCAGCACGGCACGCGTCTGCGAGACCATCGGCTGGGACGGCGCCTCATCCGCACCCGGCCAGTCGGGCAGGATGCCGAGCGAGCCGAGGTGGGCCGGGTCCAGGAACGAGGCGTCCGAGACGATCGCATCGAGTTCGCCGTGGATCCACAGGACCGGGGTGCGCGCACCGAGGTGCGCGAGCGCGGACTGGTCGAAGTGGGTGGGGGCGAGTGCGTTGAGCACCCCCAGATCGCCGGGGGCTGCTCCGGGCCAGTTCGGGCTCGTCACGGTATCGCCCGGGTAGTTGCCGCCGGCGGTGGAGGTGGAGAGCATCGCGTCGACCCAGACGTCTTCGCGCGCGCTCCGATACGCCTCCGAGACGAACTCGGCGCGGAAGACGCTCCGCGGCGACGCGGGCGATTCGTCGCTCTTGTCGCGGGCGGTCAGCCGACGCACGAACTCCGCGTTCGCGGTCGCGGCCCCGGTTCCGGCGCCGTCGTCGGTGAGGCGGGTGCCATCGAGGCGGGTGCCGCCCAGGCCGTAGGGGGAGAAGGGGGCCTGCAGCGTCAGCGACAGGACGCCGTGGCCGTCGAGTGCGTACTGCGCCGCGATCGATGCGCCGAGGTCGGTGCCGACGAGGTGCGCCGCACGGATCTCGAGGGCGTCCAGGACGGCGCGCAGGTCGTCGGCGAAATCGCCGAGTCCGCGGGTGGCATCGACCGGCAGGGACTCCGTGCCGCCGAATCCGCGCAGATCGATCGCCACGACGCGCAGGTCGCTCGGGAGCTCCTCCATGAACTCCTGCCAGATCAGCGACGACGACAGCAGCCCGTGCAGGAGCACCACAGTGCGCTCGGCGGGGGTGTCGCTACGGTCGCCGTCGCGCAGCAGGACGCGCGCGGAGATACGTGCAGTGTCCACCTGTCGGGCGGTGATGCCGTCGAACAGGGGGCTGGTGGGTTCGATCATGGACGCCTCCAGGAGGGGGCACATCGCGGCCCCGGCCGTTCCGATGATAGTCGGGGCACCTGAAGTCGCCCCGGGTCGTAGGGTGGAAAAATGAGTCAGCTCCCCCCTCTCGCGATCCTCGGCGCCGGCTCCATGGGCGGCGCGATCGCCCAGGGAGTCGCAGCCTCCGGGCGTGCCGGCGAGGTCGTCGTCACCAATCGCAGCCGCGCCAAGGCCGACCTGCTGACACACCCCGGCATCCGCTCGCTCGCGCTCGAGCACGACGCGGCCGCGAACGTGGCCGCGGCCGCATCCGCCGAGGTCGTACTGATCGGCGTCAAGCCCGGCATGGTCCCGGATCTGCTCGCCGAGATCGGCCCGCACCTGCGCCCGGGCACGATCGTGGTGAGCCTCGCGGCGGGCGTGACGATCGCCACGTTCGAGCGGATTCTCGGTCCGGATGCGGTCGTCGTCCGCTCCATGCCCAACACGCCGGCCGTGGTCGGCAAGGCCGTCACGGGTGTCGCTGCAGGCTCGCTCGCGGACGAGCGCGTGATGGGCGTCGTGCGGGCGGTGTTCGAGACCGTGGGCGCCGTCGTGGAGGTGGCGGAGGAGCAGATCGACGCCTTGTCGACCATCTCCGGCTCCGGGCCCGCCTACGTGTTCCTGCTCATCGAGAAGCTCACCGAGGCCGCGGTGGAGAAGGGCTTCGACGCCGCGACGGCGCGGCTGATGGCGGAGCACACCTTCATCGGCGCCGCGGCGCTGCTCGATGCCACCGGCGAAGACCCGGCGGAGCTGCGTCGGCGTGTCACGAGCCCGAAGGGCACGACAGAACGTGCGGTCGCGGTGCTGCAGGACGCCCACCTCGAACGGGTGTTCGCCGAGGCGACCGATGCCGCCCTCGAGCGCGCGAAGGAGCTCGCCGCCGGCGGTTGAGGCTCAGCGGTCGAGGGAGGCGAAGCGCTCGATGTCGCTGTTGGTTCCCGAGACGATGATGAGGTCGTGGTTGGTGACGACCGTGTTCGCCTCGGCGTAGCGGAACGGCTTGCCGGGGCTCTTCACGCCGACGACCGTCACCTTGTACTTGGTGCGAACGCCCGACTCGTTGAGACCGACGCCGCGGATGAAGCGCGGCGGGTACATCTTCGCGAGCACGAAGTCGTCGTCGAAGCGGATGAAGTCCAGCATCCGACCGCTCACGAGGTGCGCGACCCGCTCGCCGGCCTCGCGCTCGGGGTAGATGACGTGGTTGGCGCCGACGCGGGCAAGGATCTTGCCGTGAGACTGCGAGACGGCCTTCGCCCAGATCTGCGGGACCTTCAGGTCGACGAGGTTCGCGGTGATGAGCACGGACGCCTCGATGGACGAGCCGACGGCCACGACCGCTACCTGGAAGTCCGCGGCCCCCACCTGCGTGAGCGCCTCGATGTTGCGGGCATCCGCCTGCACCGTGTGGGTGACCCGCTCCGACCACTTCTGCACCAGATCGAGGTTGTCGTCGATCGCCAGCACCTCGCGATCCAGGCGGTCGAGCTCGCCCGCACAGGCGGCGCCGAAGCGACCGAGGCCGATCACGAGCACAGGGGCGTCGTTGCGGAGCTTCTCAACCATGGGCAACAGATTACGGCGATCGCTCCGCTCCCATCGACCGTGATCTCGATTCAGATCGCCCCGGGCCGGATGACACCTCGCTCGTAGGCGTAGACGATCAGCTCGCTCCGCGAGGTCAGCCCGAGCTTTGAGAGTGCGGCGCTGAGGTGCGACTTCACCGTGGCTTCGGAGACCACGAGCTGTGCGGCCACGGCACTGTTGGAGAGCCCGCGGGCGACCAGGCGGAACACCTCGCGCTCGCGCGCCGAGAGACCTTCGAGGCCCTCGTGGCGAATGTCGCCAGCCGCGGGTTGCGGCACCGACGCGCGTCTGTCGCGGCGGCGTCCCGCACGCCAGAGCGCCGCGGTCGCGGCGAGGACCAGTGCGGACCACCAACCCATGTGCTGCGCCGCCTCTACTGAGGGCCAGGACTTGCCGTGGATCGTCCCCTCCACGCCGGAGAACGACAGTGCGGGCACGGTCAGGAGCGCGACGACGACGAGAGCTCCGGTGAGCAGGGCGCCCAGGAGCAGGCGGCGTCGTTCGACGATGCGTGACGCCACCACGTATGTGACGGGAAGCAGCAGCAGGTACGCCGTCCATCCCGTCTGGCTGAAGCGTGCCGGCCAGAAGAAGAGCTGGGCGGCGAGGATGAGGCTGATCAGCGTCAGGCTCCACGCCGGGCGCCACCGGGTCAGCGCGAGCGCGAGGGCGAGGCCGATCGCGCACAGCAGTGCGTACGGGCTCGTTGTGAACGTCTCATCGCGCATCGGAACGGCAGAGGTGAGAAGCCGGGGGCTCTCCACTGCGAGCCACGCGCCGAACGCCACGGCGGCGACGATCGGCATGAGCAGGTGCGCAAGCAGCTTCGTCATGCCCTCACGGTAGGCGACGGCGCGCGCGTGAAGACGGCGATCGGGGCGGTTTCGATCCTTCGTCGGGGCGGTTCATCCGAAATGATGAGCCGCGCCGTTCAGCCGACGATGGGGCGCTCGACCGGCAGTGAATAGAGCTGGGAGCGGGAGGATGCGGCCACCGCGGCCGCCAGGGTCACGGTGCCGACACGACCCATGAACATCGTGGCCGCCAGGACGTATACCGCCGGGTCCGGCAGGTCGCTGGTGAGTCCCGTCGACAGCCCGACCGTAGCGAAGCCGGACACGACATCGAACAGGACCTTGTCCACATCCGCCTTCGTGATCTGCGCGATGGTGACCGTGGAGATCGCGACGATCGTCGCGCCCCACGCCACGACCGAGAGAGCGACGCGCTGCACGTCGCTCGGGATGCGGCGGCCGAACGCCTGCACCGACGGGCGTCCCTTGGCCTCCGACCAGACGCTGAGCGCGAGCACCGCGAGCGTCGTGACCTTGATGCCGCCCGCCGTCGACGCCGACCCGCCGCCCACGAACATGAGCATGGAGCCGACCAGCAGCGAGGAGCCGTGCAGATCGCCGATCTCGACCACGGAGAAGCCGCCTGAGCGGGTCATCGCCGACAGGAAGAAGGACTGGAAAGTCGTATCCCACGCATCCATCCCGCCGAAGGTCAGGGGGTTGTCGTATTCCAGACTCACGAAGACGACGGCGCCGGCGAAGAAGAGGATGACGGTCGTGATGAGGGTGAGCTTCGTGTGCAGCGACCAGTGGCGCACGTGCCACTGGTGCCGCCACAGGGTGAAGATCACCGGGAAGCCGATGGACCCGAGGAACACGCCGATCATCAGCACCGTCATGAACAGGTAGTCGTGCGAGAACGGTGCGAGACCGTCGGCGTTGGGGGTGAAGCCGGTGTTCGTGAACGACATCGCGGCGAAGTAGGGCGCCTCCCACAGCGCCGTGATCGGGTCCACTCCGCCGGCGAGCAGCGACGGGTACAGCAGGACGGCGAGCCCCGCCTCGATGACGAGCGTGGAGAGGGCGACGGTGCGAAGAAGCGCACCGACCTCGCCGAGGCGCACGGTCTGTCCCTCGTTGACGGGGCCGCCGTGCACGCGCATGGGATTGCTGTCGCCGGCAGCGATGAGCTTCGCGCGCAGTCCCAGCCTGCGCGAGATGATGAGCCCGAGGATCGAGGCGAGGGTCAGCACACCCAGCGCACCGACGTTGACGCCGATGTAGATGACGACCTGCCCCAGCGGTGACCAATGCGATCCCATGTTGACCGTCGACAGACCCGTGACGCAGATCGTGGACACGGCGGTGAACAGGGCGTCCGCGAGCGGGGTGACCCGGCCGTCCGCCGCCATCGCGGGCAGCGACAGGAGCGCCGTGAACAGCAGGATGAGGGCGGAGAAGATCAGAACCGCGAAGCGCGCCGGCGACGAGGTCGTGAAGGTCTTGGCCGCGTCGCTGATGCGCTCCCACAGGGCGCTGAGCCGACGCCGCGTCGCAGAGCTCGCCGAGTCGGACGTCATCCGTGGGACCCTTCGGAGATGCGGAGCGGTCAGCGACCGGAACGCGTGTCATGGTACTCCGCTCGGAGCCCGACTAACCTAAGGCGCATGGCGGACATCTTCGGCGTGATCGCGGACGCGACCCGGCGCGACATCCTGCGTCTTCTGCTGGATCGTTCGGCATCCGGCGAAGACGGCACGAGCGTCTCGCACATCGTGAGCGAGCTGGGGGTTAGCCAGCCGACGGTGTCGAAGCACCTCAAGGTGCTCCGTGAGAGCGACCTCGTCTCGGTGCGCGAAGAGGGACAGCACCGCTACTACAGCTTGTCGCGCGAACCTCTCGACGAGATCGACGCGTGGCTCATGCCCTTCCTCACGGAGGACGAGGATGCCACGGCCGCGTTCGTCTCGACGCTGCCGGAGCCGGCCGCGAACGCGGCTGCAGCCGTCGGTCGCGCGGCCGCATCCGTCAACCGCGCGGTGGCGGCCGCGTTCGGCAAGCGCGGTCGCTGAGCTCAGGACCCGCTGCCGGAATCCTCGTCGGGGCTCGTCGAGTCCTCGTCCGGTCGGGTCGGCATCGTGCCGTCCTGCTGAGGGCCACCCGGACCGCCTTGACCGAACTCCGGGCGCTCGCCGTCGCCCGCCGATCCGCCCGGACCGAACCCGCCGTCCTGGAACTGAGAAGTCGAAGCGGTCCCCGACAGCGCCCAACCGGTCGCGATCCCACCGCCGAAGCTGGCGCCGAGGGCAAGCACGGCGCCGGCGGCGATGGCGCCGATCACGAGACCGCGCGGCCGCCGGGGCTGCGCCCGAGTCGGCGTTGCCTCCGGCGCCGTAGGGGGCATGTGGGAGGCGGCGGCATCCGCGGCGGCCATCGTGGGAGGCGCGGGTGCGGCTACCGGTACGGCCGGGGAAGGGGTCGTGGGGGTGGGGTCGTCCGTGGTCATGAGAAGAGGTTCTCGTGCACGATGAGGCGTTCCGTCGGTGCCGACTATGTCGTCGCTATGCGCGTCACACGCGTCACCCCGGTTTACACGCGTCTCTGTATCGCCCTAGAGTGTGCTGAACCGCGGGGGAGGATGGGACATGGCTGAGCTGCCCGATGTGCGCTTTCTCACCGTCGCCGAAGTCGCGCAGATCATGCGCGTATCGAAGATGACGGTGTACCGCCTCGTGCACGCGGGTGAACTGCCCGCGGTGCGCTTCGGGCGCAGCTATCGGGTGCCCGAATCCGCCGTCTCAGAGGCCGTGCAGCGGCCGATCGCCGACGTCGGCTAGACTTATCCGAGGCATTTTTTCGGTGCCTCGTTCCCGGGAGCAGGTCATCCTGCGCCCAGACCGCCAACCAGTGAGGT
>NZ_JAHZUT010000019.1:0-11266 GCF_022788845.1 Microbacterium sp. CIAB417
TGTATTCGCGGGGTCGATGGGTGCTCACGAGTGCTCGTTTGCCGCGTGATTCCGCGACAGTCGCGCTCGTTGGTGGTGGCTGGTTCTGGGTGGTTTCAGCCGGGTTCCCGGCCCGGGACCGGCCCGGACTCTTCCGCGAGCTCATCAGAGAGCACGTGCTTCGCTCGGTCCACGAGCGTTGCGCGCACGCCGCCTACTAGGGTGTTCAGACCGCCCTTCATGGCGAGGCCCTGAATCTGTATTTCGATTCCGTCCACGTGATGCTCGTCCACTGTGACTGAGTCGAACACACTGCATGTGCCCAGAGGAAAATCCACCATCGAGCGGGTCGATGGATACAGCAGACCGATGTACTTGGTATCCGCAGCTCGCATGAATGCGAGTGACTCGTATAGATCGGCACTCTGGATGCTCGGGGTTCGGCCCAGCCGCGTCTTGTACTTCGCATCGAGAACGTACTCCGCGCCGGAAGCGTAAAGGACCGAGATATCCGGTCGCGCATAGACGATATCCTGCATCGGACGATCCACGTGCGGCGCGCATTCAGCATTGGCGCGGACAGGCGCGGCGTTGAGTTGACGCCGAAGAGTCATAAGGAACGGGACGTGCCGATCCCTACGCCGCTCGTCGCGCCGCTGACCGAGGCCATGGCCGGCAAGCACCGCGGCGACCTCGTCTTCACCGGTCCTCGCGGGGGCCGGATCAACGCCTCGAACGTCCGTCGCGCGATCGACTGGAAGACGCTCCGAGCGAAGCTGCACCGCGACGACCTCCGGCTCCACGACTTACGCCACACGCTCGCCACCATGCTGTTCGATGCCGGCGCCTCGGCCAACGACGTCCAGGCCGTGCTCGGGCACTCGAGCATGCAGATGACCGAGCGCTACAGCCGCGCCCGGTCCGACGTCGCCAAGCGGGCGGCCGCTGCAATCGACTCGCTCTTCGGCTCAAGCCTCGGTCAAGATGAGAGGGGCGGCGACTCATGACCATCATCCGGAACGAGGACCGCACCATAACGCTCGGCGCGGACCGGCTGCCAGGCAGCGTCTGGGGTTCCAATCTCCGGGCGATCCTCCCAACGTCGAGGTGGGTCGCGCTCAGTCGTCGAACCGCGGAGCGCGCGCGTCGACTGTGCGAGGTGTGTGGTCAGCCCTCGTTCTACGGCGACGGCACGCGTGATCCGGACTGTCACGAGATGTGGGAGTTTGACGGAGACGAATCCCGCCCTGTGCAGCGGCTCGCCGGAGTGATCGCGCTGTGCGGCGCCTGCCATGAAACACAGCACTCCGGGCTGGCGGAGCTCAACGACCGGTGGGAGTCCGTCATCGCGACCCTGTGCCGAGTGAACGGGTGGGACCGAGCGGGTGCTATGGCGGACATCGAGCGCTCTCGCAAACGCTACCGCGAACTCTCGACCCCCGAGTGGGATCTGGATCTCACGCTGCTCAGCGGGTGGGTAGCGCTCGACGGGTATCCCGATCTTGTGGTCCCGTCCGAGGATCGTGCAACCCTAGGGAACACGCTCGACAAGACCAAGCGGAAGCTCTCGCTCATCGTTGGAGCCGAGATCCCCGACGCGATCTGGAGGTGGTGATGTGAGCGAGTCGGAGTCGCGGTTCGCGACCGCAATGGACGTAGTCCGCGCCGCGGAGAGGAACAGGATCTCGCGCGAAGAACTTGTGAGCACACTTCGCTCGTGGACCTATGAGCCGCAGTACAAGACGACCGGCCTCGCGGACGACTGGGAAGCGCGGCCGAACAGCTTCGACGCCGTCGAGTATGCCTTCATTTTGGGCCTGATTGACGAGGACGACTACGAACTCATCTCCGGGTGACTCGACAACGACTGAGAGGCATTAATCGCATCGCGCCCCGGAGTTCCAGCCCGGGCCAGCCATCAACATCTACGAGCAGTGGCGGAGAGCTAACCTGGCAGGTTATGGAAAATCAGGATCAAGACCGCACTGTGGTGCTCGGCGGAATCGAGTACGACATCGTGTTCGCATCTGAGGTGAACGACGAGCAACGCCTCGAATTGAATCTCCCCGTGCGCGGCACGCGTTGCTCCTGTGTCAGGTGCGCCTGTGAGAACAAAGCAGACACCGGCTCAGTTGCGCGCCCTATGTGCGGTTGTTGCCTCGCCGACTGCCCCGACGTTCATCCAGAGCGGGGAGTCCGCAAGGCAACTTGGGCGACCGCTGGTGGCTAGATGCGCGTCTCCTGGTCAGCGGAACACCCGTCTGAGGTTCGCCCGCCATGGCGGATCAAGACGGTCGGGCTGAACCCCCGAGAGAGCGCCGGACAACCCTCGGACGACACGCCGAGTGACCTGAAAAAACCTCTGTTCAGAGTTTGACGACTGCCGGCCCCGGGAGTTAGGGTAGGACCATAAATACCAGCCCCGCTGTCGCTCAATAACTTTCGAGTTGCCGAGATGACATGGGCTGGTTTTCTTTTTCGCCATGATGGGTAGCGTGAAGGAACACCTCCCGTACGACGATCAGCTCGCGAAGATGCTCGGTCGCGGGCTCACGAGCGCCGATCGCCCGGGTGCCATCGCTGCGCTCAAGCGAATCGGGTACTACCGATTGTCGGCGTACACCTACCCGTTCCGCGAGCCGCCATCAGAAGCAGATATTGCAGCCAAGCGAACGCGCGCGGAGACCTTCCGGCCCGGCTCGAGCCTTGAGGACGCGCTTCATCTCTACGAGTTCGATCGTAAGCTCCGCGCGGTGGTCTTGCAGGCTCTCCAGGAGCTTGAGGTCGGTTTCGCAACAAAGATTGGCTACACGCTCGGCAAGCGGGCAGGAGACGGCCACCTGAAGCTCCAGCACCTCGATGCATCGGCATGCACGGTCGTCAACCGGGACGGCGTCACGGCGCACGCAGCTTGGGTCGCACGATACGAGAAGCTCCGAAGCGATGCGAAGGATGAGGAGTACGTAAAGCACCACGTCCTGCACTATGGCGGTGAGATCCCGATCTGGGTAGCGACGGGGTTCATGGACTTTGGCTGTCTGATCCGGCTGTACTCGCTGATGGACGCTCGCGATCGGAAGAAGATTGCGTACGAGTTCGGTCTGAGGGGCAACGGCGCGGACACGCTCTACCGATGGCTGCGCGCGCTCAACATCCTTCGCAACAACTGTGCCCACAGCAATCGAATCTGGAACCGAGCGACAGTCGATGTGCCGCCGAAGTTCGCCACCCAGGTCGCGCCGGACCACCTGCATCATCTCAACGATCTGGACAACGACCGACGGCAGAAGATCTACTTGCTGATCGCCCTCACGGCGCACCTCGAGCGAGCGGTGAACCCGTCGAGCACCTGGGCATGGTCGGCCCTGCCAACTCAAGCAAAGAAGCTTGGCAACGTTGGCGGGATGACACTCGAGAACACGATGGGATTCCCGGATGGATGGCAGGAGCTGGCGCTCTGGAGAAAGTAGTTCCTGAGGAGCACTGCGATTGACGCCCGAACCGGCCCTCGACCGGCCCAAGCTCCCATGACGAGGGATTCGCGTCTCGCCGCGCTCGCTCCATGTACGGGAACTTCGCTCGCTCAGCGTTGAGTCGGAGCAGCAGTAAGGCGACACGGAAACCGCCCCGCACCAGGGAAAAGCAAAACCCTCGCCATGTAGAAGCTAGGCGAGGGTTTCTGGGACCGTTGTAACGACGGTCCGTGTGGCTCGGAGCCTGACCCGGTTTCCCGGACGGTTCTTGTGTGTTGATCATGCCGCGATTTCTGCGGCGGTGTGAACTGGCCGCCGTCATCACTCCCCGAGCTCCTAAGACTCAGTCGGCCTGACGGTGAGCGACCAGCAGAGTGATTGCCATATATACGGTAGGGGGGTATGGTATCCGGTATGAACGGTTACACGGCGAATAAGGATGACCTGCTGAAGCGGCTGCGCCGCGCGGAGGGTCAGGTCCGTGGGATCGCACGGATGGTCGAGGAGGACAGTTACTGCATCGACATCCTCACGCAGGTCTCCGCGGCCACGAAGGCCCTCGAGTCTGTCGCGCTGTCGCTGCTGGGCGACCACCTTTCGCACTGTGTTGCCGAAGCCAGCGCCGAGGGCGGTGCCGTGGCGGAAGAGAAGATCCGCGAAGCCAACGACGCGATCGCCCGTCTGGTCCGTTCCTAACCCACCAACCCACTCACTACGAGGAGACGATGATGAACACCGAGAACCGCAACGACCTGGGCTTGAAGGACACCGGCGCGGGCTGCGCCTGCTGCACGACCGCATCGACTCCTGAGACCGCGGGCGCGGCCACGGCGGCGGTGACGTCCGCTGTGCTGGTGACGGGGATGACCTGCTCGCACTGCGTGTCAAGCGTCACCGAGGAGCTGTCCGCAATCGACGGTGTCGAGGGTGTATCGGTCGACCTAAACGCGGGCGGCGCGTCGCGGGTGACGATTCGCAGCTCGACGCCGATCGCTGCTGCTGCCGTGGAGGCGGCGGTGGAGGAGGCTGGCTACGCCCTGGCCAGCAGCCCGTCATGAGCGCGGTCGATGTCGAACTCGACATCACCGGGATGACCTGCGCGTCGTGTGCGACGCGGATCGAGCGGAAGCTCAACAAGCTGCCCGGTGTGGAAGCGACCGTCAACTACGCCACCGAGAAGGCTCGCGTACGCGGTGAGGACGTCGACTCGGCCACGCTGATCGCTGCGGTCGAATCCGCTGGTTACCAGGCGGCGCTTCCGGCACCGCCGGTCGCCGAGGATGCCGGTGAACCCCGTGCACCTGTGGACCATGACTTGGTGTCGCTGCGGCAGCGTTTGCTGATCAGCACCGCCCTGTCTGTACCGGTCGCGGTGCTTTCGATGGTTCCGGTGCTGCAGTTCGAGTACTGGCAGTGGCTGACGCTTACCCTGACCGCCCCGGTGGCGGTGTGGGGGGCGTGGCCGTTCCACCGTGCCGCGGCGGTCAACGCCCGCCATGGCGCCGCGACCATGGACACGCTCATCAGCGTCGGAGTGATCGCCGCGTTCGGCTGGTCGCTGTACGCCCTGTTCTTCGGTGGCGCCGGTATGGCCGGGATGACGATGACGTTCACTCTCATCGGCACCCCGCAGGCAGGCGGTCACGAGATCTACCTTGAGGTCGCCGCATTGGTGACGGTGTTCATCCTTGCCGGCCGCTACGCCGAGGCCCGCGCCCGGAAGTCGTCCTCTGAAGCGCTGCGCGCCTTGCTCGAACTGGGTGCGAAAGATGCCGTCAAGCTCGTCGACGGTGCGGAACAGCGAGTCCCGGTCAGCCAGCTGATCGTGGGGGATGCCGTTCTGGTCCGGCCGGGGGAGAAGATTCCCTCCGATGGACTCGTCATCGATGGGTCGTCGGCGATCGACGCGAGCATGCTCACCGGCGAATCCGCCCCGGTTGAGGTCGGTGTGGGTTCTCGTGTGGTGGGTGCGACGGTCAACGTCGGTGGCCGGCTCACGGTGGAGATCACCCGTGTCGGCGCGGACACCGAACTGGCGCGGATGCGGCGGCTGATGGAGGAGGCGCAGACCGGCAAAGCCCGAGTGCAGCGTCTCGCGGACCGGGTGTCCGGGATTTTCGTGCCCGTCGTGATCCTGCTCGCCATCGCGGCGTTCGTCGGCTGGCTGCTGGTCGGGGGATCGCTGGAGTTGGCGTTCACCGCCGCGGTCGCGACGCTCATCATCGCGTGCCCGTGCGCGCTCGGGCTCGCCACCCCCACCGCGCTGCTTGTGGGCACCGGCCGTGGTTCTCAGATGGGCATCCTCATCCGGGGGCCGCAGGTGCTGGAGCAGACCCGCAAGGTCGACACGATCGTGCTGGACAAGACCGGCACCGTCACCACCGGCACCATGGCTGTCACCGCTGTCCTCCCTGCCTCCGGGGTCACCCGGGAGGAGTTGCTGACCGCGGCCGCGGCGGTGGAGTCGGGGTCGGAGCATCCCGTTGCTCGCGCGATCGTGGCCGAAAGCGTCCCTGTCCCGCCGGCGGAGACGTTCGATTCCCACGCCGGATTCGGGGTGCAGGGCATCGTCGCAGGCGCTCTCGTCGTTGCTGGCCGTCCGTCCTGGCTGCAGCAACAGTGGGGCATCCAGCCCACCGCGCAGCTGCAGGACGACGCCGAGACGCTGCAAACCGGGGGAGCGACCGTCGTCGCGATCGGTCGTGACGGCACTCACCTGGGCATCGTCGCCGTCGCCGACACAGTCAAACCCACCAGCGCCGAGGCGGTCGCCCGGTTCCAGGCGTTGGGCATGACACCGGTGCTGCTCACCGGCGACAACGACGGAGCTGCCCGGGAGATCGCCCGACAGGTCGGCATCGACCAGGTGCACGCCGGGGTCACCCCGGCCGGGAAGCTCGACGTGGTCCGCCAGCTGCAGCACGACGGGCGCGTGGTCGCGATGGTCGGTGACGGGGTCAACGACGCCGCCGCTCTCGCTGCCGCCGACCTCGGTCTGGCGATGGGCGGAGGAACGGATGCCGCGATCGCCGCGAGCGACATCACCGTCGTCTCCGGTGACCTGCTGGTGGTCGCCGACGCGATCCGGCTGGCACGCCGCACCCTGGGCACCATTAAGGGCAACCTGTTCTGGGCGTTCGCATACAACGTCGCCGCGATCCCGGTCGCCATGGCCGGGCTGCTCAACCCACTCGTCGCCGCGGCCGCGATGGCACTGTCCTCCGTGTTCGTCGTCACCAACAGTCTGCGCCTGCGCGGATTCCGCACCCTCCCGGCGAGCTCGCCGACCGCTACCCCCGGACCGGCCCGCGTTCCCGCTCAGGTCTAACCCGCATCTGTCGGATGCGAACAGTGGAAGGAAGCTCACCATGAGCCAGCACGACCACCACGCACACCACCACCCCACGGCCACCGGGGACGGCGGTCATGACACCACGCAGGGACGGCGAGAGACCGTCGCCGAGCCTGACACCGTCGACGACCCGCACGCCCACCACAACGCACAGAACAGTCCTCATGAGGGACATGGTGACGGGCACGCGGGAATGCAGCACGGTGACCATGGTGGTCACGCGGGACACGGTGCGGACCATGTCGTACGGTTCCGTCGACTGTTCTGGATCATGCTCGTCCTCGCCGTTCCGGTGGTGGCGTTCTCGGGCATGTTCTCGATGCTGCTCGGCTACCCGCTGCCAGACGCGGCCTGGGTGGGCTGGATCTCCCCCGTCCTCGGCACCGTCATGTACGTGTGGGGTGGTGCCCCGTTCCTGACCGGCGCGGTCAGCGAACTGCGTGCCCGCAAGCCCGGAATGATGCTGCTGATCGGGCTGGCGATCACCGTCGCGTTCGTGGCGTCGTGGGGCGCGAGCCTCGGGCTGCTGGATCACGAGCTGGACTTCTGGTGGGAGCTGGCGCTGCTGATCGTCATCATGCTCCTCGGGCACTGGATCGAGATGCGCTCGCTTGCACAGACCACCTCCGCACTGGACTCCCTTGCCGCACTCCTCCCCGACGAGGCAGAGAAGGTGGACGGGGACACCACGGTCACCGTCGCGCCCGCTGACCTGCAGGTCGGTGACGTCGTCGTGGTCCGCCCTGGTGGACGGGTTCCGGCGGATGGTCGGGTGGTGCAGGGCTCGGCGAGCATGGACGAGTCGATGATCACCGGCGAATCCAAGCCTGTCCGCCGCGGTGATGGGGACGCGGTCGTGGCCGGCACCGTCGCCACCGACTCCGGCATCCGCGTCGAGATCACCGCGGTCGGTGAGGACACCGCCCTCGCCGGCATCCAACGCCTGGTCACCGAGGCGCAGAACTCCTCCTCGAAAGCGCAGCGCCTCGCCGACCGTGCCGCCGGGTTGCTGTTCTGGTTCGCGCTGATCGCAGCGGCCATCACCGGCGTTGTGTGGACGGTCGTCGGGCTGCCCGACGATGCGGTGATCCGCACCATCACAGTGCTGGTGATCGCCTGCCCGCACGCCCTGGGCCTGGCGATCCCACTGGTGGTGTCCATCGCCACCGAGCGCGCCGCCCGCGGCGGGGTACTGATCAAGGACCGCCTCGCGCTGGAGAGCATGCGCACCGTGAACACGGTGCTGTTCGACAAGACCGGCACCCTCACCAAGGGCACCCCCGCCGTCACCGCTGTCGAACCGATCGACGCGATCGACGCAGACCAGCTGATGGCCCTCGCGGCCGCCGCGGAGTCTGACTCCGAGCACCCGCTGGCCCGCGCCATCGTCACCGCCGCACGGGACAAGAGCCTGTCCGTGCCCAGGGCGACGGACTTCGAGTCCTCACCCGCGGTCGGTGTCCGCGCGACCGTCGACGGTCAGGTGGTGCAGGTCGGCGGGCCTTACCTGCTCGAGCAGACGGGCGGCCAGGAGCTGCCGATCGCTGATGCCTGGCGGGAGGAGGGTGCGATCATCCTGCACGTCCTCATCGACGGGAAGGTCGCCGGTGCGCTCCGACTGGCCGATGAGATCCGTCCCGAGTCCCGGCAGGCCATCGACGCGCTGCACGCCCGCAACGTGCAGGTCGTGATGATCACCGGTGACGCCGAAGCGGTCGCCGCATCCGTGGCCGCTGAACTGGGCATCGACCGGTTCTTCGCCGGCGTGCGACCGGAGGACAAAGCCTCCAAGGTCAAGCAACTGCAGGACGAGGGCCGCAAGGTCGCAATGGTCGGCGACGGTGTGAACGACGCACCCGCCCTCGCCCAGGCCGACGTCGGTATCGCCATCGGCGCCGGGACGGACGTCGCGATCGCCTCGGCGGGGGTCATCCTCGCCAGCGACGACCCCCGCTCGGTGCTGTCCGTGATCGAGCTGTCCCGCGCGAGCTACCGGAAGATGAAGCAGAACCTCTGGTGGGCTGCCGGGTACAACCTAATCTCGGTGCCCCTGGCCGCGGGTATCCTCGCACCGATCGGTTTCGTGCTCCCGATGTCGGTGGGCGCGATCCTCATGTCCCTCTCCACGATCGTTGTTGCTCTCAACGCTCAGCTGCTGCGCCGGTTGGATCTCAGCCCCGACGCGGTTATCCGTCACTGACGGGTGTGACGTACCGTGGAAGGGAGGGAGGTGACATGTCGCTGATCGCACTGACGGACCGGGTCCACACCGGCCGGTCCATGGTTCGCACCCTCCTGCTGCTCGTCGTGATCACCGGCGCGATCATCGTGGGCCTGCTGGCCATGCACTCCCTCAACGCCCACACCGCCACCGACGCCGGCCATCAGACCACCGCCACCGCTTCTGCCGCGACAGGTACCGGCGACCACCACACCGGCACCACCGCAACCGATGAGCCCTGCGCGGACTGCGGCAGCGGACACTCCACCATGCTCGCGATGGCGTGCGTCCTGGCGCTCCTGGCGACCGTGCTGTTGCTGGTGCGGCCCAGCGCTGTCATGCGATGGTTGTCGATCCCTCCGCGGCCGAGACCCTCGGTAGTGGCGGCATTGTCCACCAGGCCGGCCCTGAGGCCGCCTTCTCTCACCGTTCTCTGCATCAGCCGTACGTGATGCGCGCGAGCCGGACCTTTATGCCCGGCTTCCGCACCCGCACGCCCGTCACCCTGACCGGCGCTGCTTTCACGTACCCCTGTATTGGAGAACCCTGATGAAGATCCGTACCGCGGCAACCGTCGCACTCACCCTCGCCGCCGCGCTCACCCTGGCAGGCTGCGCCGGCGGCTCCGGCTCAGAGTCCATGCCGGGCATGGACCACGGCAACAGCTCGGCCCCATCCTCCTCCTCGTCCGCGGCGACAGCGGACTTCAATGACGCGGATGTGATGTTCGCGCAAATGATGATCCCGCACCACGAACAGGCCGTCGAGATGTCGGACATGATCCTGGACAAGGAAGGCATCGACCCGGGTGTCCTCACCCTGGCCTCCGACATCAAGACCGCCCAGCAGCCCGAGATCGACCAGCTGCAGGAATGGCTGAACGAGTGGGGCGCCGACAGCGACACCGGCTCCATGGACGGCATGGACCACGGCGGCGGCATGATGAGCGACGACGACATGGCTGCGCTGGAAGCGGCTACCGGCTCGGAGGCGTCACGACTGTTCCTCGAGCAGATGACCATGCACCACGAAGGCGCCATCACCATGGCGCAGGACGAAGTCGACAACGGGCAGAACCCGGATGCGATCGCGATGGCGCAGACCATCATCGACACGCAGACCGCGGAGATCGCCACCATGCAGGAGCTGCTCGCGCAGCTCTGACTGCACCCGGTGAGGGCGCCCCACCCGAGGGCGTCCTCACCCTGAACTCGAAAGGGTGCGTATGCGCATGCCCCTGCGCGCGACAACCAGTCTTGTCGCGTTATCTGTTCTCACTCTCACCGGCTGTGCAGCTGCTGTACCGCCCTCCACCGGCGCCGAACACGCCAAGGCTGTTGCCCACGTGCACGCCATCGTCCCCGCCCCGGATGGGGACGGGTTTCTGCTCGGCACGCATGAAGGGATCTTCTCTGCCACCGCGGACGGCGAGCTCGGCCCTCGCATCGGCGGTAATGACTTCGACGCGATGGGGCTCACCGCGCTGGATGGGGATCTGATCGCTTCCGGCCACCCCGGCCGCAACACACCCGCCGAGCTGGGGGAGGGGAACCTCGGCATCATCCGCAGCCAAGACGGTGGGGAAACCTGGGAACCGGTCGCGTTCACCGGGGAGAAGGACTTCCACGCGCTCACCGCCGGCCCGGACGGCACCCTGTACGGGCAAGATGCCGGAGACGGTGCCGTCCTTAACAGTACCGATGGAGGGGTCTCGTGGTCATCGACCGGCAGCACCCTGCTCGCTTTCGGTCTCGAGGTCGATGCTGCTGGCCGGATCATCGCGGTCACCCCCGACGGTCCGCAGATCAGTATGGACCGCGGTGAGAGCTTCACGGCTCTCACGGACGCACCCACCCTTTTCCTCGTTGCCGCTTCTCCGGACCGCCAGCGCTTGGTCGGCGTGGATAACAACGACACGATCTGGACCGTCACGGGGACCGGGTCATGGCAGGACGTCGGCACTGTGCACGGTACTGCCCAAGCCATCACGATCACCGACGAGGGCGACGTGCTCGTCGTCGACGACAGCGGGCTCAGCTTGCTGCCGTCACCTCGTCGATGACTTGCCAAGAGACTGTGATCCTTCGCGTTTCGATCCGCAACCGGCCCCAGACCGGCCCAACCCGATGGATACAGCCTCTACTTCCGCGCGTACAACGCGATACAACTTGCTTCACCCGCAAAGCGACAGAGGCAGAGCAGGACGCCGATAGGGGCCGCAGAATTACCGCCTCACCAGGG
>NZ_JAHZUT010000020.1:0-9783 GCF_022788845.1 Microbacterium sp. CIAB417
GGTCGCGGCGGCGTACGTGTCGATGACCTTCTCGTAGCCGATCTCGTACGCGTCCTGGTAGTACTCCAGGTTGTCGTTCGTCATGAACGGCGCCGGGTAGTAGACGCGGCCGAGCTTGCCTTCCTTGCGGATCTCGATCTTCGATGCGATCGGGTGGATCGACGACGTCGAGTTGTTGATGTACGAGATCGAGCCGGTCGGCGGAACCGCCTGCAGGTTCTGGTTGTAGATGCCGTGCTTCTGGATCGACGCCTTCAGCTCTGCCCAGTCGCCCTGCGTGGGGATGTGGTGCCCGGCGAACAGCTCCTTGACCTTCTCCGTCTGCGGCACCCACTCCTGCTCGAGGTACTTGTCGAAGAACGCGCCCGACGCGTACGTCGAGTCCTCGAAGCCGTCGAACGCGTGACCACGCTCGATCGCGAGCGCGTTGGAAGCGCGCAGCGCGTGGAACAGCACCGTGTAGAAGTAGATGTTCGTGAAATCGAGACCCTCTTCGGAGCCGTAGTGCACGTGCTCGCGCGCCAGGTAACCGTGCAGGTTCATCTGGCCGAGGCCGATCGCGTGGGAGCGGTCGTTTCCGTCCTCGATCGAGCGCACCGAGCGGATGTGGCTCTGGTCGCTGACGGCGGTGAGTGCACGGATGGCCGCCTCGACCGTGCCGCCGAGGTCGCCGCCGTCCATCGCCAGAGCGATGTTCATCGAGCCCAGGTTGCAGGAGATGTCCTTGCCGATCTGGTCGTACGAGAGATCCTCGTTCAACGTCGTCGGCGTGTTCACCTGCAGGATCTCGCTGCAGAGGTTGGACATGTTGATGCGACCCTTGATCGGGTTCGCGCGGTTCACCGTGTCCTCGAACATGATGTACGGGTAACCCGACTCGAACTGGATCTCGGCGAGCGTCTGGAAGAAGTCGCGGGCGTTGATCTTCGTCTTCTTGATGCGCGGGTCGTCGACCATCTCGCGGTACTTCTCGGTGACCGAGATGTCGCCGAAGGGCACGCCGTAGACACGCTCCACGTCGTACGGCGAGAACAGGTACATGTCCTCACCGTTCTTGGCGAGCTCGAAGGTGATGTCGGGAACCACGACACCCAGCGAGAGCGTCTTGATGCGGATCTTCTCGTCGGCGTTCTCACGCTTCGTGTCGAGGAAACGCATGATGTCGGGGTGATGGGCCGAGAGGTACACCGCGCCGGCGCCCTGGCGCGCACCGAGCTGGTTCGCGTAGCTGAAGCTGTCTTCGAGCAGCTTCATGACGGGGATGATTCCGCTGGACTGGTTCTCGATCTGCTTGATCGGTGCACCCGACTCGCGGATGTTGGACAGCAGCAGCGCCACGCCGCCGCCGCGCTTGGAGAGCTGCAGCGCGGAGTTGATGCCGCGGGCGATCGATTCCATGTTGTCTTCGATGCGCAGCAGGAAGCACGAGACGAGCTCGCCGCGCTGCGCCTTGCCCGCGTTGAGGAACGTCGGGGTCGCGGGCTGGAAGCGGCCGGAGATGATCTCGTCGACCAGCTGCACAGCGAGCTTCTGGTCGCCGTCGGCGAGCGCCAGTGCGGTCATGACGACACGGTCCTCGAAGCGCTCGAGGTACCGCTTGCCGTCGAAGGTCTTCAGCGTGTAGCTCGTGTAGTACTTGAAGGCTCCGAGGAAGGTCTCGAAGCGGAACTTCTTGCCGTACGCGCGGTCGTTGAGCTCCTGGATGAACTCATGCGGGTACTTGGCGAGCACACCGGGCTCGTAGTACTCCTTCTCGACCAGGTAGTCGAGACGTTCCTTGAGCGAGTGGAAGAACACCGTGTTCTGGTTCACGTGCTGGAGGAAGTACTCCCGGGCGGCACGCTTGTCGGCGTCGAACTGGATCTGCCCGTTCGCGTCGTACAGATTGAGCATCGCGTTGAGGGCGTGATAGTCCAGGCCCTCGAAACGCGCCTCGGTCTTGAAGCTCAAGTCCTTCAGTGCTGCTTCCACCATCGTTCCAATCCTTCGCCGATGCGCTCGACGTCCTCTGGCGTGCCGAACAATTCGAACCGATCCAAGTGCGGCACACGACACTTTCGGCTGATGATCTCTCCGGCGAGCCCGTAGTGCTCACCGAAGTTGGTGTTGCCCGCGGCTATCACGCCGCGAAGCAGGGACCGGTTGGCCTCGTCGTTGAGGAACCGGATCACCTGCTTGGGAACCGCTCCCCGCTCCTCGCCCCTTCCCTGGCCACCCCCATAGGTGGGGGTGATCAGGACGAAAGGTTCGTCGACGAGGGGGGTCGGGTCCGTGGGCCGCAGCGGAATCCGCACGGCCCGCATCCCGAGCTTCTCGATGAAACGCGCGGTGTTACCCGAGACGCTCGAGAAGTAGACGAGGAGCGGAGCCGACGGGGCGGGCTCACGGAGGGAGTGGGCAACCGCGCCGACCTGGTCTGCGACAGCGGTTGCCATCGGTCAGGCCAGGCGCGCGGCCAGCTCGTCGATCTTGTCGGGACGGAAGCCCGACCAGTGGTCCTCGTCGGTGATCACGACGGGGGCCTGCAGGTACCCGAGGGCCTTGACCTGCTCGAGGGCTGCGGGGTCCTGCGAGACGTCGAGAACCTCGTACTCGATGCCCTTCGAATCCAGTGCACGGTAGGTGGCATTGCACTGCACGCACGACGGCTTGGTGTAGACGGTGATCGCCATTTCGACCTCTTTCTCCCCTCGGACGGACCTGTTCCCAGCACTTCTCGTCGCCGGGACCTCAATACTACATATGGGTACGGACATCGGGTAGCACCACAAGGGGTAGTAGTTACATCCGTGTGATTTTCGTGCCGCTCTCCCCAGATACAACACAGGTTGTCCACCGTTTCATCCACAGCTGCGGCGCGTCGCCGGACCTGAAAAAACCCTGAATCGCGGGCGAATCCTGGATGAACGACGCAACCATCCACACCGGGGCGTCGTCCGCTCGATCCCGCTCGGTGGATAACCGTCTTCGGCGTGTCGCGGCGTGTCGCGCCGCCGCATCCACTCGGCGGCCGAAGCGATCTCCGGGATATCCTGAAGGGATGGCCGGATACCAGGAATTGCTGCGCACCCCGGGGGTGGCGCGCATCATCGCCGCACAGCTCACGGCGCGCTTCCCGAACGGGATGACGAGCCTGGCGATCCTGCTGCACGTCGAGCACGTGACCGGCTCCTACGGGTATGCGGGCCTCGTTCTCGCGGCCTCGTCCGTGGGGCAGGCGGTCTCGGGCCCCGTCACCAGTCGGTGGATGGGCCGATGGGGGATGCGGCGCGTGCTGAGCCTGACGATGATCGTCTGTGCGCTGGCGATCCTCGCCATCGGCCTGCTGGATCTGCCGCTCGCCGGCTTCATGGCGTTCGGGCTCATCGCGGGCCTGTCCACTCCGCCGGTGCAGTCCGCGGTACGCACGATCTATCCCAAGATGGTCAACTCCCGCCAGCTCACCCCGCTCTACTCGCTGGATGCATCGCTGCAGGAGATCATCTGGATCATCGCCCCCGTGGTCATCACGTTCATCGCGACGCAGATCGGCACCTGGGAAGCGCTCGTGCTGATCGCGGTCATCCTCGTCGGCGGTGGAACCTGGTTCATCCTCTCGCCCGAGGTCGGCCGGGTGCGCATCCCCCGCAGCAAGCGGCGCTTCGGCAAGGTTCTGACGCGCCCCACCGTGCTGCTGGCCACGATCATCGGATTCCTCCTCATCGGCGCCTGTGCGGCCGTCGAGGCGGGTGTCGTCGCGACCTTCGACCACGGGGGCCTCGAGGCGGGCATCGTGCTCGCCGTCTTCTCGATCGGCAGCCTCGCCGGCGGCCTCTCCTTCGGCCATGTGCCCATGGGGCCCTGGGCGATGGCGCGCCGCATGGGCATCGTCGCCGTGGGCCTGGTGCTGACGATGTTCTCCCTCAACATCTGGTGGCTCTCGGGCACCCTGTTCCTCGCCGGGATCGGCATCGCCCCCGCCCTCGCCGTGCTGTTCGCGATCACCTCCGTGAGCGTCAAGTTCTCCGACACCGCCGAGGCCTACGGATGGATCGGGACCGGTCAGCTGATCGGAGCGGCTGCGGGCTCCGCGGTCGCCGGCTTCCTGATCGACGCGGTCGAAGCACCCGGCGCCTTCATCGCGGCCGCGGGCTTCGCCGCCGCCGGCGCGATCGTCGCCATCGTGTGCGTGCGCGCCTTCCCGGATCTGCGCCACCGCGACCCGAGTCCCATCCCCGACACCGAGCCCACGCCGATCATCACCTGAGCACCGTTCGGGGTCCACGCGGCGCCACAGAACGACGCAGACGGGCGAGCGGGGCGACAGGCGTTCTACGCTCGTAGACATGCCCGCATCCGTCGCGCTTCCCACCCTCGCGTGGGGCTCCCCCGCATCCGCTCACCACGCCCTCCTCGTGCACGGACTGGGGTCGTCCGGCGCCCTGATGTGGCGCTTCGGAACAGCCCTGGCCGAGGCGGGCTGGCGAGCCGTCGCCGTCGACCTGCGCGGTCACGGCCTGGCACCACGAGCGCTCGACTACACGATCGCCGCCTACGCCGCCGATGTGAGCGAGACGGTTCCCGACTCCGGCAGCGCCTGGGACCTCGTCATCGGCCACTCGCTCGGCGGCGCGTCGGCCACGCTCGCCTCCGCGGATCATCCGCAGTGGGCGAAACGGCTCGTCCTCGTCGACCCCGCGCTGTATCTCCTGCCCGCCGACCGCGCGGTCGTCGAACGCAGTCAGCAGGATGCGTTCGACTCGCCGACGATCGAGGAGGTGCGCGCCGCGCATCCCCACTGGCACCCGCAGGACGTCGAGCTGAAGGCGCAGGCGGCGCAGCTCGCGAGCCCCTGGGCCATCGAGCAGACGCTGGAGCAGAACCCCGACTGGGATGTGACGGATGCAGCCGCACGCCTCACGGTGCCCTCGCATGTCATCGCCTCCGACCCCGCGGTCTACAGCCTGTTCACCGGGCCACGCGCCGACGAGGTGCTCGCCCGCAATGCCCTCATCACGCGCTCGATCGTCGCGGGTGCCGGTCACTCGCCGCACCGCGACCGCCCGGACGCCACGGTAGCGGCGCTGCGCGAGGTGCTGGCATGACCTTCGATCCGAGCGTCTGTCTGCCCGATGACCTGATCGAGCGCATCCGCGGGCGTGCAGCGGACATCGACCGCGAGAACGTCTTCCCGGACGAGGATCTCACCGAGCTGCGTGCGGCCGGATACCTCGGCATCCTCGTGCCCGCAGACCGCGGAGGCGCAGGACTGACGCTCGCCGAGGCCTCGATCCTGCAGCAGCGTCTCGCGACCGCCGCGCCCGCGACGGCCCTCGCCGTCAACATGCATCTCGTGTGGACGGGGGTCGCGAAGGTGCTGCGCGACCGCGGAATCGACGATCTCGCGTTCGTGCAGACCGGTGCTGCCGAAGGGGAGGTCTTCGCCTTCGGGATCAGTGAGGCGGGCAACGACCTCGTGCTCTTCGACAGCGCCACGGAGGCCGTCCCGCTCCCGGACGGCGGATACGCGTTCACCGGCACGAAGATCTTCACCTCGCTCGCCCCGGTGTGGACGCACCTCGGCGTGCATGGTCTCGACACCACCTCCCCCGACGCACCCCAACTCGTCTACGGCTTCGTGCCGCGCTCGGATGCGGTGCGCACCCGCGACGACTGGGACACGGTGGGCATGAGGGGAACGCAGTCTCGCACCACGGAACTCCACGGGGCCGTCGCTCCGGCCGACCGGATCGTACGCCGGGTCGCACCCGGTCCGCAGGCCGATCCGATCGTGTTCGGCATCTTCAGCGTCTTCGAGATCCTGCTCGCCTCCGTGTACACCGGCATCGGTCGACGCGCGCTCGATGTCGCCGTCGAGACGGCCTCGAAACGACGCTCGCGCAAGACGGGACTGACCTACGACCAGGACCCCGACATCCGGTGGCGGGTGGCCGAGATGGCACTGACTTACGACGCGCTCGTTCCCCAGATCGCCGCGCTCGCGAACGACGTGGATGCCGGCGCGGATCACGGCGCGCGATGGTTCTCGCTGCTGTCCGGGCTCAAGCATCGAGCCGCCGTCGGCGCCAAGCGGATCGTCGACGAGGCGATCCTGGTCGCCGGCGGATCGTCGTACTTCTCGTCCAGCGAGCTGGGCCGGCTGTACCGCGACGTGCTCGCCGGTCAGTTCCACCCCTCCGACCCGGAGTCCGCACACGCGACCGTCGCCGCCGCGTGGCTCGGTCCGATCCAGCAGGGAGCGAACGAATGAGCGCAGTGGGCCGCGTTCTCCTCGGCGACGGCCTCGAAGTCAGCGCGCTCGGCTACGGCGGGATGAGCCTCAGCGACGTGTACGGGCCCGTCGACGATGCGACGGCACTCGCGACGCTGACGCACGCGGTGGATGCGGGACTCACGTTCGTCGACACGGCCAACATCTACGGCGCGGGGCGTAGTGAGCGCACGATCGCGCGGCTGCTCGCCACGCGGCGCGACGAGATCACCGTGGCCACCAAGTTCGGGATCTCCGGCGGCGCGATCGGCTCGCGCGGCATCCGGGGCGACGCCGCCTACGTCCGTGAGCAGATCGATCAGAGCCTCGCCCGCCTCGGAACCGATCACGTCGACCTCTACTACCAGCACCGCGTCGATCCGCACGTTCCCATCGAGGAGACGGTGGGTGCGATGTCAGAGCTCGTGACCGCGGGCAAGGTGCGGCACATCGGGTTGTCTGAGGCAACCGCGGAGGAGATCCGTCGCGCGCACGCGGTGCATCCGATCGCCGCCGTGCAGACGGAGTGGAGCGTCGTCAGCCGCGACGTGGAGCGCGCCGTGGTGCCGACGGCCGCCGAGCTCGGGATCGGCTTCGTGCCGTACTCGCCGCTCAGCCGGGCCTGGTTGACCGACGCCTTCTCGCCCGAGGACATCGGCGCCGGCGACGGTCGGCCGCGGTTCCCGAGGTTCTCCGCAGAGAACCTGGCCGCCAACGCCGGTCTCCGCGCCGATTACCTCACCCTCGCGCACCAGCGCGGCCTGACGGGTGCGCAGCTCGCGCTCGGCTGGCTCTTCACGCGTGCCGCGCAGTTGGGTATCGCCGCTGCCCCCATCCCCGGCTCGCGCTTCGCGCGGCACGTGGACGAGTGGCTGCCCGCATCCGGCCTCATCCTGGACGCGGACACCATGACCGCTCTCGAGCCGTACGCGACGGCGATCAGCGGCAATCGGAGCTTCGATATCGGATGGACCAGCCAGCGCGAGGATCTTGCGAGCTGACCGGCGGGATCATTTACCGGAGAAATCGAAGGCGCGCAGCAGCTCCTCGACAGCACGCTCCCGGTCCTCGCCGCCCTCCTCGAACATGTGGGCCACATGGGTACGCAAGTGATTCTCGAGCAGAAGGCGGTTCAACGACTCCAGTGAGCGCTGGATCGCGCGGGACTGCGTGATGATGTCCATGCAGTACTCCTCGGACTCGATCATCTTGGTCACCCCGCGCAGCTGCCCTTCCAGGATGCTCGTGCGGTGCAGGGCGCGCTTCTTGATGTCGTCGATCACGCTGACAGAGTACGCCGTGGAAGGATGACGACATGCCCCGCACCCCGACAGCACTGCTGAGCGACGCCGATCGAGAGCGGTTGCGCGGGCTGCGACTGATGAAGGGGATCGCGCTCGGCGCCCTCATCGTGCTCGCCATCGTCTTCGTGATCGCGTTCGCCTTGCAGAGCCGCTATCCGTGGCTCTCGTACGTGCGTGCCGCGGCGGAGGGAGGCATGGTCGGAGCGCTCGCGGATTGGTTCGCGGTGACCGCACTGTTCCGTCGCCCGCTCGGACTCCCTATCCCGCACACCGCGATCATCCCGACGCGCAAGGACGAGATCGGACGTACCCTGGGCGAGTTCGTCGAGACGAACTTCCTCGCGGCTCCCGTCATCCGCGGCAAACTCGAGTCCTTCTCGCTGTCTGCCCGCCTCGGTGCCTGGCTGGCGCAGCCCGCTCATGCCGAGCGGGTCGCTACGGAGGGAGCGACGATCGCGACGAATGTCATCGAGGCGTTGAGCGACGACGACGTGCAACAGCTGCTGGGCGACTTGGCCCGCGAACACCTGGTCATGCCCGAGTGGGGCCCACCGCTCGGCGGCTGGCTCGAGCGCATGGTCGACACGGGCGCACACCATGGCGCGGTGGATCTCGCAGCCGACAGCATGGCCGCGTGGCTGCGAGCGAACCGCTCGGCCTTCACGGGCCTCATCTCCCGGCGCCTCCCCTCGTGGGTTCCGTCGATGGTGCACACGCTGATCGATGAGGCCGCCTACCACGAGGCGGTCAAGTTCGTCGCAGCCGTCCGCGCGGATCCCGATCACCCGGCGCGGCGCGCGGTGGACGGCTACCTCGCACGTCTCGCGGACAACCTGCAGCACGACCCCACGACCATCGGACGATTCGAAGACGCCAAGACGACGGTGTTCGACTCGCCCCGGGTCCGCGAGCTGGCAGGCGAAGCCTGGCGTACAGCCAAGAACGGCCTGACACGTGGTCTGCGCGACCCGGAGAGCGGGCTGCGCCGACGCCTGGTCGAGACGTTGACGGACGTCGGCCGGCGCCTCGAGCGCGATGAGACCCTGCGCGCCCGCGTCGATGGCTGGGTGACGGATGCGGCGGTGTTCGTGATCGAGCGCTATCGGCACGACATCGCCTCCGTCATCACCGACACAGTGGAACGCTGGGATCCTGAAGAGACCACCGAGAAGATCGAACTCATGGTCGGCCGCGATCTGCAGTACATTCGCCTCAATGGCACGATCGTCGGCTCTCTCGCGGGTCTGACGATCTTCGCGATCGCGCACGCGATCTTCGGAGCCTAGGGGGCGGGATGAGCAGCACGGCGACGACCGAGCGCCTGTTCTCCTATGGGACTCTCCTGCTGCCGCAGGTGCAGCTGGACGTCTTCGGCCGCCGTGTCGAATCGACGGACGACGTGCTCGCGGGCTACCACGTGCAGCAAGCCGACATCGAGGACACCCGTGTCGTAACGCTCTCGGGCCTCGCCACGCACCCTGTGCTGCGCCGCACCGGAAACACGAGCGACAAGGTCAGCGGACGCGTGCTGGAGCTGACGCCGGACGAGCTCGACGCGGCCGACGAGTATGAAGTCTCGCTGTACCGGCGCGTAGCCGTGGTGCTTCAGAGTGGACGCGACGCCTGGGTCTACGTGGGGTAGGGAGCGCGGAAATGGTCACTCTCGTCCTCGTGCGCCACGCCAAGTCCGATTGGGGAACGGCGGGCCTCCCCGATCACGAACGTCCCCTGAACGAGCGCGGCCGACGCGACGCTCCACTCATGGCTGCGGCCCTCGCGCGCACGGGCTTCCGCCCCGATCGCCTGCTCAGCAGCACTGCGGTCCGCGCGCGCACGACCGCGGAAGCGTTCGCACGCGCACTCGACGTTCCGCTGGAGATCGAGAGTGATCTCTACGCCGCGTCGGCCCGCGACATCTGGCGTTCCGCTGCCACGACAGGAGCTCAGAACGTCCTCATCGTCGCGCACGACCCGGGACTGAGTGACCTTGCCACCGCACTTGCCGGGCGCGAGGTGACGATGACGACCTGCGCCGTGGCCACGTTCCCCATCGCAGGAGATCACTGGCCCTCGGCCGTGCCCGTCGTCGAAGAGTGGCAACTCCACGCTCCTCGCTAGAGAGACGTCGCCTTCGCGACCCGACCGCAGCGTTTGTCTCGATCAGAAGCGCGTCCGGCGACAGCACATGGCTCCAGAAACGCGAAAGGGCCACCCAGCTTTGGGTGGCCC
>NZ_JAHZUT010000021.1:0-6364 GCF_022788845.1 Microbacterium sp. CIAB417
GGGAAGAGGTTTCCGTTACCTTTTCGTGATTCTTTTCTCACGCATAGCTCGAGCCCAGGTTCGCGGGTCTTCCGGTCGGGTGCGGAGCGCATGACTCAGCCACTGACGACGTTCGCGAGACCGTCGGGCGCGCCGTCGAGCTGTTCTGGCGGACTTGTGCACGCTGCGGCGTCGGCGCAACCCCCCTGTGCGAGCCCAGCGGGAGGAGTGGACTTGACGAGTCCCGAAATCCGAAGGCATCGAACACGAGGGAGATCGTGATGAGCAACGCCGAGAACACCGGACGCGACGAGCACGACGAGAAGAAGCCCCACGACTCCGCCGCATCGGCGGGCTCCGAGTCGCACGAAGAGGGCGAGGCGGCGATGGATGCGGCCGAGGAGGCGGTCGTCGACCACGGTCGCGACTGACCGCAGTCCATATCGACGCGGCTGACGCGCCGTTGCCGAGACAACCGAACACGAGAGTTCGGCCACGATCCCGTTCGAGAACCTCGTCGCCTTCGTCGTGACGTCGGTGGTGATCATCGTGATCCCTGGGCCGAGCGTGCTGTTCGTGATCGGGCGCTCGATCGCGCTCGGGCGTCGCGCGGGCGTTCAGCGTCGTCGGCAACGCCCTCGGCACGGTGCCGGCGGTCGTGGCGGTCGCCTTCGGCGCCGGAGCGATCGTCGCTTCATCGCTCGTGGCGTTCACGGTCATCAAGATCGCCCGCGCCGTGTATCTCGTGTGGCTCGGCATCCAGGCCATCCGTCACCGCCGCGCCCGCGTCGACGGCGTCGACCGCGCGCCGGTCTCGACCTTCACGCTGCTTCGCCAGGGCTTCGTCGTGGGGCTGACGAACCCCAAGACGATCGCGTTCTTCGTGGCGGTGCTGCCGCAGTTCGTCGACCCGGCGGCCGGGGCGGTGTGGCTGCAGCTGTTGCTCCTGGGGCTGAACTTCCAGGCGCTCGCCCTGGTGTGCGACAGCGTGTGGGCGCTCGCCGCGGGGACGGCGCGCGCCTGGTTCGCCCGTTCGCCGCGCCGCATCTCCACTCTCTCCGGAGCCGGGGGCGTCATGATGATCGGCCTCGGCGGGGCGCTGGCGGTCAGCGGCTCGAAGAGCTGACCTTCGCTCAGTGCTCGCTCTCGAGCACCATGCCGACCGAGGTCGCGCAGGCGTCGCCGCGCCACGCCTCGACACCCTCCCGCACCGCGAACGCGGCGATCACCAGGCCGGCGACCGCGTCCGCCCACCACCATCCGAACGCGCTGTTGAGCACGAGTCCGACCAGCACAGCCGCCGAGAGATACGTGCACAGCAGCGTCTGGGCGGAGTCCGCGACAGCCGTGGCGGAGCCCGCCTCGCGGCCCGCGCGTCGCTCGGCGAGGGAGAGGAACGGCATGATGACGACGCTCAACGCCGTGAGCACGATGCCGACCGGCGAGTGCTCCGCTTCGATGCGCGTCGTGAGCGCCCACACAGACGACGCGGTGACGTAGACCGCGAGCGCGAAGAACGCGACGGCGATCACGCGGAGGGTCCCGCGCTCCCAGCGCTCCGGGTCCCGCCGGGTGAACTGCCAAGCGACCGCTGCCGCCGAGAGCACCTCGATCGTCGAGTCCAAACCGAACGCCACGAGCGCTGCGGAGGATGCGGCGGCGCCGGCTGCGAGAGCGACGGCCGCTTCAACGACGTTGTAGGCGATCGTCGCGGTCACGATCCAGCGGATGCGGCGCTGCAGCACACGGACGCGCTCTGCGCTCGGGGTGGCCGACGTGCTCATGCGCAGCGACACGTCTCGCCGGCGCAGCAGCCCGGTTCGACATAGAGGACGACCTTCAGCAGCTCGTCCAGAGCGGGAGCGAGGTGGCTGTCGGCGAGGCGGTACCAGGTGCGACGCCCTTCGGGGATGGCCTCCACCAGGCCGCATCCGCGCAGACACGCGAGCTGGTTCGACATGACCTGACGCGAGACCCCGAGGGCATCGGCGAGATCGGACGGGTAGGCCGGGGCCTCGCGCAGGGCGAGGAGGACACCTGCGCGCGTCGGATCGGAGAGGGCGTGTCCGAGTCGGGCCAGAGCAGCGGTGTGCGTCGCGGTGGCGCGGTTGAGCACGGTGGTCATGGATTGGATAGTACACGCAAGCGTGAACTATGCCGAGGGTGCGCCAGTTTCCCAGCTGCCATGCATCTGATCGCATACGACCTGGGGTTGAATCGAGGAGGGCGAGGCTGCTCGCCGCGACTGCCGGCGACACCCGCTCATCCGACCTCATCCGAGACGAGAGAAGCTCAGCGTGACCTACGGTTCGATCACCACCCTCCCGCAGGCCGCGGACGTCGCTGCCGAGGCGGCCCGTGACGCCGTCCGTACGCTCGGCGCCGCGATCGATGCGCACGGCAGCGCCGTGTGGGTGCTCGCCGGGGGCAGCTCGCCCATGGCGGCCTACGCGATCCTCGCGGCCCAGGATGTGGACGCGATCGACTGGTCGAAGGTCACGGTTCTCATCGGTGACGAGCGCTCGGTGCCGATCAGCGACCCGCAGTCGAACTGGGGCACGATCGCTCCCGCCCTGCTGGATCAGCCCGGCTTCGACACCATGGTGCAGCTGCGTCCGGACACCGACGTCGACGAGGCCGAGTCCGCGCGCCGGTACGCCGCGGCGATCGCCGCGCTGCCGAAGACGGATGCGGGCGCTCCGCGTTTGGACCTCGTGTGGCTCGGCGTCGGAGAAGACGGTCACACCCTGTCATTGTTCCCCGGCCACCCCGACTTCCGTCCGGTGGACGAGCTCGTGATCCCCGTCCACAACTCGCCCAAGCCGCCGCCCACCCGGATCACGCTCACGCTGAAGGCCCTTGATGGCGCGCAGCGCGTGGTCGTCTTCGCCACGGGCGCCGGCAAGAAGGATGCGCTGGCCGAAGCGCTCGCGGAGGGGAAGCTGCCGATCGCGGTCGTCGCGGCACACGTCACCGCGGCGGGCGGATCGGTGCAGTGGCTGTTCGACGAGGCTGCGGCCGGCTGAGCCGCCCGTCCTGCCCAGGAGGAGGATCGTGATGACCACGGACGCGAAGGCCGACGGCTCTCCGCTGGAGGCACGCCCCTGGATCGCTTCCTACGCCGACGGAGTGCCGGCCGAAATCGAGCCTGTCGCCGAGACGCTCGTCGACCTTCTCGACGCATCCGTCGCGCGCTACGGCGAGCGGGTCGCGCTGGAGTTCTACGGCGCCGAGACGACCTACGACGAGTTGGGCGAGCAAGTCTCCCGCGCCGCCAACGCGCTGCGCAAGCTGGGTGTGCAGGCCGGGGACCGGGTCGCGCTCATCCTGCCGAACTGTCCGCAGCACGTCGTCGGTTTCTACGCGGCGCTGCGCATCGGGGCGATCGTCGTGGAGCACAACCCGCTCTACACCCCGCGTGAGCTGCGCCACCAGTTCGAGGTGCACGGCGCGGTCGTCGCCATCGTCTGGGACAAGGTCGCGGACACGGTCGCGGAGTTCCCCGAGGACGTCGCGCCCTCGGCCATCGTCTCCGTGCGGATGCCCGACGCGCTGCCGCTGGGCAAGCGCCTGGCGCTGCGCCTTCCGGTCGCCAAGGCTCGCGAGACGCGCGAGGCGATGACCACCCGCCCGCGCGCCCGCGGCCTGCTCGAGTGGTCCGATTTCGTGCGCGTGCGCAAGCTCCCGCGCAAGTGGCCGAAGCCGCGTCTGGACGACACCGCACTGCTGCAGCTGACCAGCGGCACGACGGGCATGCCCAAGGCGGCGATCCTCTCGCACCGCAACCTTCGCTCCAACGCCGCGCAGGGGCGCGCGTGGGTTCCAGGGCTCACCGAAGGTGGCGAGGTGTTCTACGCCGTGCTGCCGCTGTTCCACGCGTACGGGCTCACCCTCTGCCTCACCTTCGCGATCTCCCTGGGGGCGCGTGTGGTGCTGTTCCCGAAGTTCGACGTGGATGCGGTCGTCGCCGCGACCGCGAGATCGAAACCCACGTTCCTGCCCGCCGTGCCGCCGATCTACGACGCGCTCTCACGCGCCAGCACCCGCAAGGGCGTCGATCTGTCCAGCATCCGATTCGCCATCTCCGGGGCGACGAGCCTGCCGGTGCCGACGGTGACGCGCTGGGAGGAGGCGACGGGCGGGCTTCTCGTGGAGGGGTACGGCATGACCGAGACCTCGCCGGTCGCGCTCGGCAACCCGATCGGACCTTCGCGGCGCCCCGGCACCGTGGGTGTTCCGTTCCCGAGCACCGAGATCCGGGTCGTCGATCCCGACGATCCGCGCGTCGACCGCCCGGCCGGAGAAGCGGGGGAGCTGCTCATCCGTGGCCCGCAGGTGTTCCAGGGCTACTGGCAGCAGCCGGACGAGACCGCGGCCGTGCTGCTTCCCGGAGGATGGCTGCGCACCGGCGACATCGTGACGGTGAGCGAGGACGGCTTCGTGACCGTCATCGACCGCGTGAAGGAGCTCATCATCACGGGCGGCTTCAACGTCAGCCCGACCGAGGTCGAGCAGGTGCTGCTGCTGCACCCGGATGTGGCCGAGGCGGCCGTCGTCGGCATCCCCCGGCCATCCGGCGGTGAGGACGTGGTGGCCGCGATCGTCACCCGGGAGGGCGCGGTCTTCGACGCGTCCGCGCTGCGGGACTTCGCGCGCACGCATATCACCTCGTACAAGGTGCCCAAGCGGATCGTCGAGGTGGAGGATCTGCCGCGCTCGCAGATCGGCAAGGTGCTGCGCCGCATCGTCCGCGAGCGCCTCTCGGCCCGCTGAGTCAGGCGCGCGAGAGCGTCACGAGCCCGCGGCGCGAGGCGGTCTTCTCGAGCCCTTCGGACTCGGCGAGACGCAGCGTTCGCGCCGGCAGCGGCGGGAGTTCGGATGCCAGGCCATCCGCCTGCTTCGCCATGCCGACCAGCAGGGCCAGGTCGACACCCGGCGCCGTGACCTCGAGCCGCGCGTAGTCGCTGCCGGTGCCCCATCGCAGCCGCTCGATCTGGCTCAAGCGGAGCGCGTGCGTCGTCTCGCCGGCGGTGATCCAGACCCGGTCGCGCGAGACGCGTACGGTCGCATCGACAGAGCGCCTGCGCAGGAGCGCGGTGACGATGAGATAGGCCGGGAAGGCGAACAGCACCCCGAGCGCGAGGATCAGTAGGCGGGGGCCGAGCCGCTCGACGATGTCGCCGAAGACGATCAGTGCCGTCGCGACGATCGTTCCCGTCACGAGGATGGTGGCGACTATCCACGCGGTGAGTTCCCGCATCCGCATCGGGATCGCACGGAAGCGGACGATGACCGCGTCGCCGTCGTTCTCCCAGGTGAGCGGCACGCGCGGCTGTGCCCGGGTCCTTCCCGACAGGAGGGCCGTGATGCGGCTGATCAACGTGATCCAGACCCAGCCGGCAGCGGGAGGCAATGCGAAGAGGGCGCCCGTGTAGACCGCGCGCGGCGTACCGGGTGCCAGCCACTGCGGCACGAGTTCGATCGCGGCGAACATGGTCGGTGCGAGTGCGATGGCCATGACGATATGTGCGATCGCGCCGGCGGGCTGCGGCATGCGCACCGTGAGGTTCACGAACCAGATCCCGCACAGCGCGCCCGCGACGACCGACATCAGGTATGAGAAGAAGCCGCCGTCGGCGAGGTAGCCGGGCAGTGCCGCCAGGGTGCAGGCTGCCGCCCAGACCAGCGGATGCAGGGCGATCCGCCGCAGTCGAGGCGGTCGTGTCGCCGCCTCGGCGGAGTCGTTCACGCGCCGATTCTATGAGGCCGTCGACAGCACTCCAGACAGAGCTGTGAAAACTAGCACTCTCCGCATCAGAGTGCTAATCTGTGATTGTTGAGTCAAGGGGGCTCAACTTAGGGACTACGGGTCGGATCCGCATCCGATCCCGCTCGAGAGGAGACGACTATGGCTGCATACGACTCGCTCCGTGACCTGGAGCGCATGGCGAACACGTTCTTCGACACCGCACGGCGCGGCCCCCGGCAGATGCCGATGGACCTCTACCGCGACGGCGACCACTACGTCCTCACCGCCGACCTGCCGGGCATCGACCCGGGCTCGGTCGATGTCGACATCGACGGTCAGCTGCTGACCATCCGTGCCGAGCGCACGCTCTCGGCCGGCGACGGGGTGACCTGGATCACGCGCGAGCGGACCTCGGGCACCTTCCTGCGTCAGCTGAGCCTCGGGCAGGGGCTCGACACCGAGAAGATCTCGGCGAGCTACCGCAACGGTGTGCTGAGCGTCACGATCCCCGTCAGCGAGAAGGCCAAGCCGCGCAAGGTCGAGATCACCACGGGTGACGACGCTCCCGCGCTGCAGGTCTCGGAGTCTCAGAGCTGACGCATCGCGGACAGCAGTAAGGGCCGGTCGGAGAAGCTC
>NZ_JAHZUT010000022.1:0-2271 GCF_022788845.1 Microbacterium sp. CIAB417
GTCGGCGGGAGCGCACTGATGAGTGCGTCCGATATCCACGTTGATCAGGGGTGCGTCTAATGCAAGGCGCAACTACGAACGCGTGCGAGTGTTACGTTGCGCTTATCGCGAGGCAAGCCGTCACGCCCCGGGGTTACTGATCCGAGAATCGACCGCGGCGACAAGTCGCGCCACTTGGAACTCAACCCACGGCTCGAGCTTCAGCCGTAGTGTCTCACTCACGGTCGGCTCGATCTCGCGGTACCACACTTCAAGAGCGTCGCCTTCTTGTGGGACGCAAAGAAGGTCCGGGCCAGCGTTCTCGTCGTCCTTCACGAAGATCTGAACACCTTGGTAGATCGCGACGCGAACCGGCCAGTCGCTGGCGGCATGAAAGCTCAGCTCTCCCTGCTGGCCGATCGCGCCGTAACCTGTGGGCGGGCGGGTGCGGCTCCCTATCCCGAATACTCCGGGAGCATCTAGCCTTAGTTGGCGAGGTAGCTGCAGTCGTGCGACCTCAACGGCCGCGGCGTCTCGGATGCTCTTCTTGAGCCGCGCTGCGAGGGCTAGTGATTCTTCGGTGATACCTATCTCGCCGAAGAAGGCCGATATGCGAGCGATGGAAGCATCGACCGATTGAGTAGAGCGTTGGAGTTGGCTTCTTACAATCCCAACGGCATCCAAGACCCGCGCCTCGATGAAGGTGATGAAGGACGCAGGATCACCGGCGTCCGCTGCTTCCAATGCGTCCAAGTAGGCGGTTCGTTGGTCTGCGAACACAAGTAGCGGCACGCCAGGCGACCGATACAAGTAGACGCTCGCGAGCGCACGAGCGACGCGCCCATTGCCATCAGCGAAGGGATGGATGCACACGTATGCGTAGTGGGCATAAGCGGCCTGCAGAATTGGATGTGCCGACATAAACGGTTCGGAGCGAAGCTGTTCAACAAGTCGCCCCATCTCGGGGCCTGTGTCCAGCACGGGGGCGTAGTTATGAACCACGCCGGTGGTTGTATTCGTCGGGCTATTCGGCATCGACTTGTATTGCCCCTTTGGTAGTTCTCTCTCCTGAGGCCCCAAAGGCGTGTAAACGGTGTAGGTCGATTGAGTGCGGCAGATGATCGAGTGCAACTCTCGTATCCATACTTCAGATACCTGCACCGCCTGCGTGGCCGCATCGAGAACGTATTCATAGGCGCCAAGGGCATCGTTGATCGCGTCGACTGTCCTCGCGCCCTTCTGTGCGAGAGTGGCTTCCCACGCGGCGGCTTGAGTGGCGATTGTCCGCGTGAAGCCTCGATCGACCGTGTAAAGACCCTCGATAGCCCCGGTGTCCACCGCGGCGTATCTGGTTGCCACGGCAAGGGCGGCGTCAAGCTGCTCAGGTGTGGCGGTCGCTCTGGAAGCGGCGAGCAGGTCGCGGTATCGGTCGGCCACGCTGGCGTCGAACACTGCCTGAAACCAGTCGACGAAGTCTGGGATGGGGGTGTAGATCTCGCTCGCTCCTACGATGTTGCCGGTCATGATGTCGAACATAGGCCAACGCGCGGGGTCGGCGCGTGCCACGGCAAGCTTGTCGTGAGCTGCTGGAGTCGGATGCCGAGCCTGGCGCACACGGGGGGACTGCTGCAGGGTCTGCCGCACCGGTAGGTGACATCTGAGTTGGATTACCCGGGAGGGTGCCCTGGAAGGATGTCATCGTGCCCAAGCCGTATCCGCGCGAGTTCCGTGACGACGTCGTGCGCGTCGCCAGGAGCCGCGAGCCCGGAGTGACCATCGAGCAGATCGCGACCGACTTCGGGGTTCACCCAATGACCCTCACGAAGTGGATGCGGCATGCCGTCATCGAAGAAGGCGCGAAGCCGGGGTGACCCGGTCCGAGGGGACTGAGCTGCGCGCTGCGCGGAAGCGGATCCGGCTGCTCGAGCAAGAAGTCGAGGTGCTTCGGCGTGCGGCAGCGTATCTGTCGCAGGCGAACCTGCCGGGAAAGGCTCTACACGCTCGTGACCGAGCTCGCCGTCGACGGTATTCCCGTCGCGGTGACGTGCCGGGTGCTCAAGCTCGCTCGTACGAAGCAATCATGAACACCTACGTCGCCCTCGCGGCGTGACTAGAAGCCGTCACCTACCGGTGCGGCAGACCCACACACGAAGCGTCACCGATCTCCTGATGCACTTTCGTCACCGATGTCCTGAGACATCACAGGACAAGGCTCCCGATAGGAACGAAAGTCAGGCCGATTCAGCTCCCGGTACGGACGCATATACGACGGTTTACGCTTGTGTCGATGGT
>NZ_JAHZUT010000023.1:0-1357 GCF_022788845.1 Microbacterium sp. CIAB417
CCCGCCCCTGCAACCCGCCGCCCCCACCACCGCAGAAATGGCGCCGGTCGGTGATCGCGCGCAGATGAACGTCAGTTGGGTCGCACCCGACAACAACGGTGACGCGATCAGCGGGTATCAGCTGCAGGTGCTGCAGGGGTCGAGCGTGGTGCAGACGATCAGCGTCGCGGCCGGGAAGACCTCGCAGGCCGTGGTCGTGGACACCTCGACCACGTCGTACACATACCAGGTGCGCGCGCAGAACAAGGCCGACTGGGGTCCATGGAGCGATGCCTCGGCACCGCGTCGCGGCGTCATCAAGCCCGACACCCCGCCCCGTCCGTCCGCGGCCGCCGGGGACGGGAGGCTCACCCTCTCGGGTTATCAACTTTCCGAGTCGCAGCTCAACGGCGCGTCCACGGGCGAGACGAGCTACCAGTTCAACCTCAACAAGGGCGGAGGCTGGCAGAGCAACTGGGACGGCAAGACGATCACCGGGCTGAACAACGGCACGTCCTACTCGGTGAGCGTGCGGGCTGTCGCGAACGTCGACGGCAAGAACTACATCTCCGACCCGTCGGCGGCCTCGGCGGCCCAGACACCCTACGGTGTTCCCCCTGCGCCCAGCGTCACGGCGAAGAACAACGGGCAGTCGATCACGTTCAGTTGGAACCCGAGCGGCAACAACGGCAGCGCGATCGACGCCGCCCGCATCAGTATCAACGGGGGCGGCTGGCAGAGCGTCAGCGCCAACAGCTCCACGACGGTCGGCAACGGCTATCAGCAGAGCTACTCCATCCGCGTGCAGGTGCACAACAAGGCCGGGTGGTCTGGCGACGGCACGGCATCCGCGCGCACGAGTGACCCGCCCGCACCGCGCGTGTGGGTGACGCAGGGGTCCCGCGACCCGCAGGGCTGCGTGAACGGGTGCATGAACTTCTACGTCAACTGGCAGAACCTCAACATCGGCACCTACAACGTCAAGTGCTATTCCAGCGCGTACCCCGGCGGCGTGAGCAACTACACGTACAGCATCAACTTCGACGGCAACGGCGGCAAGGAGATCGCCTGCCACCAGGGTCGCGACGGGGTCGACGTGTGGGTCGACATCATCGGCTGGGGTGGTGGAGTGGACACCGAGAAGAACTACTGGCCGAGACCCTAGGACCTGGTCGTCCGCGGTGGGCAGAGGTCCCCATCTCGGACTGCCAGCGATCACGGTTAGGATGTCCCGGTGCGGTCCATGGGCTGAGCGGACAGCCCTGCGCACCATGACGTCCACGGCCGTTCCAGGGGGGAACCGGGTATGAAGCTGCTGAGCTGGGTTCGAGCGCGGCCGAAAACGCTTGCCTCGGCCGCTGCGGTGACCGCCGGCGTC
>NZ_JAHZUT010000024.1:0-1341 GCF_022788845.1 Microbacterium sp. CIAB417
GGCTGCGGAGCTCATCAAGAAGGCCGCCGGCCTGCAGAAGGGCTCGGCGACGCCGCACACGGTCAAGGTGGGCAAGATCACCAAGGACCAGGTCCGTCAGATCGCCGAGACCAAGCAGGCCGACCTCAACGCGAACGACATCGAGGCCGCCTCGCAGATCATCGCCGGCACCGCCCGCTCCATGGGCATCACGGTCGAGGGCTGAGGAGAACAATCATGGCTACCAAGTCCAAGGCATACCGCGCTGCCGCCGAGAAGATCGAGGCAGACCGTTTCTACACTCCCGCCGAGGCCGTCGCCCTGGCGAAGGAGACCGGCTCGTCGAGGTTCGACGCGACCGTCGAGGTCGCACTGAAGCTCTCGGTCGACCCCCGCAAGGCGGACCAGATGGTGCGCGGCACCGTCATCCTGCCGCACGGCACGGGAAAGACCGCGCGCGTCATCGTGTTCGCCACCGGTCCCGCGGCCGAGGCTGCGATCGCGGCCGGCGCTGATGAGGTCGGCGGCGCCGAGCTCATCGAGAAGGTCGCCGGCGGCTGGACCGCGTTCGACGCGGCCGTCTCGACGCCCGAGCTCATGGGCCAGGTCGGTCGTCTCGGAAAGGTGCTGGGCCCCCGCGGTCTGATGCCGAACCCGAAGACCGGCACGGTGACCCCGAACCCGGCCAAGGCCGTTGAGGACATCAAGGGCGGAAAGATCGAGTTCCGCGTCGACAAGCACGCCAACGTGCACTTCGTCGTCGGCAAGGCGTCGTTCTCCGCCGAGCAGCTGGGCGAGAACATCGGCGCCGCGCTCGAGGAGATCGTGCGCCTGAAGCCGTCGAGCTCGAAGGGCCGTTACATCCAGAAGGGTGCGGTGTCGACCACGTTCGGCCCCGGCATCCCGCTGGACGTCAACGCCATCTGAATCGCGTCGCTCGAAGGGCCCTCACCTCGGTGGGGGCCCTTCGTCGTGCTCGGGATGTCGCGGGATCCCGCGATTTTCCGCGCGACACGCCAGGCGGAGGCCCCGATTTGCCCGGCCCGGGGATCCTGCGTAAGTTATTACCTGTTCGCCCCACAGGGAAGCGGAAAGGCCGAGAGCCTCACCCCCTCAAGCGGAGAACCACCCCCGATCCTTCTCACTCTTGAGAGTCCGGACCATCGCGTCTAGGATGGGGGATCCACCTCGTGGTACGCGGTCGACGGTCGCGCAGCGGATCCTGGATCCGCCGGCGCCGATTTGACAGGCTCCGCGAAACGGATAAGCTAGAGAAGTTGTCTCGAAGCTCGAAGAGCTTCGGTGAACGGCTCTGGTCCCGGGTCATCCGGCATGTCGATTTGACAGCCTGAACGACGCGGA
>NZ_JAHZUT010000025.1:0-1291 GCF_022788845.1 Microbacterium sp. CIAB417
TGATGGTTCGCCTGGGGCGTCCGCTCGCGGCCTCACCGCGGGAGGATCACAGCGACGGCGATCACGCCCAGGAGGAAGACGACCCCGACGGCGGCGTAGTAGCGCCACGCACTGCGGCGGGCGTTTCGATCGGGCCGGTCGCGAACCACGAGAGATGTAGGCCCGGGGTCGGCCGGTGCTGATGCCGGGGATCCATCGATCCTCTCCTCGTCGGCGGACGGGACCTGCGGCGGGGGCGCGGCTGCGATCGCCGCGCGTACCGCCTCGAGCACCGCGAACGTCCGCTGCCAGACGACGGGGTCTGCGACGGAGAGCTCGGCCGGACAGTAGAGGAAGAGCCAGCCCTGCGAGACCTGAACGTCGAAGGGAAGTGAGGGGTCATTCAGCAGCCGGACGAGCTGCGGGTCGAAAGTCGTCTGCGCCCACGCGACCGACTCGGTGGATATGTGTGCGGTGCCTTCGTCGCCGAGCGCGACCTGAGCCGCCCCGACGGGAAGCGCCGGCAGCTCTCTGGTTCTGCGGGCGTTCGACGTCTCCACCACCAGCTCCGGCGAGGGATCGGTCAGCGCGCACGCCACGTACCCCCAGGTCACGCTGAAGACATTGAGGTTGACGGTGTACGAGTAGGCGCAGTTGCCGATCTCGACCAGCGGTGGGCCCGGGATCCGCACCAGATTTCCCGCGCGCTGCAGGTGGCGCGCGTTTCCGCGTTCATCGCGGAAGAGAACGCCCGGCAGCGGCTGAGAACCGGTGCCCAGGTAGTACTCCCATCCGTTCGTCACTGCGAACGCATGGATGGCTTGCGCGTCGGGTTTCAGATTCTTGTCACGAAACGGCGGATCCACGAGCGGCGAGTAGTCGACAGCAAGCTCCACCCGCACATTGTCTCGCGACTATCGACCGGTGGGATGGATGTTTTCCGCGCAGGTCAGTGGAATGCGCCCAGGAGTGCCGCCACGCCCATTCCTGACACGGTGAAGCCGAGGACCACGGCGAGGACCACCCAGATGCGTCGGAAGTTGACGGCACCACCGTTGGAGCGCATGGGGAGTGGGGCTGGTTGGGGGACGGGGCCCTGACCGGTGGTGGTCGCGGGTGGGAGGGGTGCGGTGGTGTAGGGGGGTTCGTTCGGGATGGGTGGGCGTGGGGAGGCGATGGGGGTGCGTGGTTCGGGGAGGCGGCTGCCGAGGCGGGTGCGCAGTGCGCTGATGAGGGCGAGTAGTCGTTGCCAGACGGCGGGGTCTGGGACGGCGAGTGGGTGTGGTGCGTAGAGGAAGAGTGAGCCGGCGTT
>NZ_JAHZUT010000026.1:0-1058 GCF_022788845.1 Microbacterium sp. CIAB417
GAAATCCCGTGTGAATCTGTCAGGACCACCTGATAAGCCTAAATACTCCCAGATGACCGATAGCGGACAAGTACCGTGAGGGAAAGGTGAAAAGTACCCCGGGAGGGGAGTGAAATAGTACCTGAAACCGTTTGCTTACAAACCGTTGGAGCACCCCTGGTAGGTGTGACAGCGTGCCTTTTGAAGAATGAGCCTGCGAGTTAGTGATATGTGGCGAGGTTAACCCGTGTGGGGTAGCCGTAGCGAAAGCGAGTCTGAATAGGGCGATTCAGTCGCATGTCCTAGACCCGAAGCGAAGTGATCTATCCATGGCCAGGCTGAAGCGACGGTAAGACGTCGTGGAGGGCCGAACCCACTTAGGTTGAAAACTGAGGGGATGAGCTGTGGATAGGGGTGAAAGGCCAATCAAACTTCGTGATAGCTGGTTCTCTCCGAAATGCATTTAGGTGCAGCGTTGCGTGTTTCTTGCCGGAGGTAGAGCTACTGGATGGCCGATGGGCCCTACAAGGTTACTGACGTCAGCCAAACTCCGAATGCCGGTAAGTGAGAGCGCAGCAGTGAGACTGTGGGGGATAAGCTTCATAGTCGAGAGGGAAACAACCCAGACCACCATCTAAGGTCCCTAAGCGCGTGCTAAGTGGGAAAGGATGTGGAGTTGCTTAGACAACCAGGAGGTTGGCTTAGAAGCAGCCACCCTTGAAAGAGTGCGTAATAGCTCACTGGTCAAGTGATTCCGCGCCGACAATGTAACGGGGCTCAAGCACGCCACCGAAGTTGTGGCATTGACATTTTTGGTAGGCCTTCGTGGTCCAGCCGTGTTGATGGGTAGGAGAGCGTCGTGTGGCCAGCGAAGCGGCAGAGTGATCTAGCCGTGGAGGCTACACGAGTGAGAATGCAGGCATGAGTAGCGAAAGACGTGTGAGAAACACGTCCTCCGAAAGACCAAGGGTTCCAGGGTCAAGCTAATCTTCCCTGGGTAAGTCGGGACCTAAGGCGAGGCCGACAGGCGTAGTCGATGGACAACGGGTTGATATTCCCGTACCGGCGAAGAACCGCCC
>NZ_JAHZUT010000027.1:0-964 GCF_022788845.1 Microbacterium sp. CIAB417
GAATTTAAGCCCCAGTAAACGGCGGTGGTAACTATAACCATCCTAAGGTAGCGAAATTCCTTGTCGGGTAAGTTCCGACCTGCACGAATGGCGTAACGACTTCCCAACTGTCTCAACCGCGAACTCGGCGAAATTGCATTACGAGTAAAGATGCTCGTTACGCGCAGCAGGACGGAAAGACCCCGTGACCTTTACTACAGCTTGGTATTGGTGTTCGGTGTGGCTTGTGTAGGATAGGTGGGAGACTGTGAAGCGGATACGCCAGTATTCGTGGAGTCATTGTTGAAATACCACTCTGGTCACTCTGGATATCTAACTTCGGACCGTAATCCGGTTCAGGGACAGTGCCTGGTGGGTAGTTTAACTGGGGCGGTTGCCTCCCAAAGAGTAACGGAGGCGCCCAAAGGTTCCCTCAACCTGGTTGGCAATCAGGTGGCGAGTGTAAGTGCACAAGGGAGCTTGACTGTGAGACTGACAGGTCGAGCAGGGACGAAAGTCGGGACTAGTGATCCGGCAGTGGCTTGTGGAAGCGCTGTCGCTCAACGGATAAAAGGTACCTCGGGGATAACAGGCTGATCTTGCCCAAGAGTCCATATCGACGGCATGGTTTGGCACCTCGATGTCGGCTCGTCGCATCCTGGGGCTGGAGTAGGTCCCAAGGGTTGGGCTGTTCGCCCATTAAAGCGGTACGCGAGCTGGGTTTAGAACGTCGTGAGACAGTTCGGTCCCTATCCGCTGCGCGCGTAGGAAGTTTGAGAGGATCTGACCCTAGTACGAGAGGACCGGGTTGGACGAACCTCTGGTGTGTCAGTTGTTCCGCCAGGAGCACCGCTGATTAGCTACGTTCGGGATGGATAACCGCTGAAAGCATCTAAGCGGGAAGCCGGCCTCAAGATGAGACTTCCATACCTTCGGGTGAGAGGCTCCCAGCCAGACTACTGGGTTGATAGGCCAGATGTGGAAG
>NZ_JAHZUT010000028.1:0-928 GCF_022788845.1 Microbacterium sp. CIAB417
TGCTCCTTAGAAAGGAGGTGATCCAGCCGCACCTTCCGGTACGGCTACCTTGTTACGACTTAGTCCTAATTACCGATCCCACCTTCGACGGCTCCCTCCACAAGGGTTAGGCCACCGGCTTCAGGTGTTACCGACTTTCATGACTTGACGGGCGGTGTGTACAAGACCCGGGAACGTATTCACCGCAGCGTTGCTGATCTGCGATTACTAGCGACTCCGACTTCATGAGGTCGAGTTGCAGACCTCAATCCGAACTGGGACCGGCTTTTTGGGATTCGCTCCACCTTACGGTATCGCAGCCCTTTGTACCGGCCATTGTAGCATGCGTGAAGCCCAAGACATAAGGGGCATGATGATTTGACGTCATCCCCACCTTCCTCCGAGTTGACCCCGGCAGTATCCCATGAGTTCCCACCATAACGTGCTGGCAACATAGAACGAGGGTTGCGCTCGTTGCGGGACTTAACCCAACATCTCACGACACGAGCTGACGACAACCATGCACCACCTGTTCACGAGTGTCCAAAGAGTTGACCATTTCTGGCCCGTTCTCGTGTATGTCAAGCCTTGGTAAGGTTCTTCGCGTTGCATCGAATTAATCCGCATGCTCCGCCGCTTGTGCGGGTCCCCGTCAATTCCTTTGAGTTTTAGCCTTGCGGCCGTACTCCCCAGGCGGGGAACTTAATGCGTTAGCTGCGTCACGGAATCCGTGGAAAGGACCCCACAACTAGTTCCCAACGTTTACGGGGTGGACTACCAGGGTATCTAAGCCTGTTTGCTCCCCACCCTTTCGCTCCTCAGCGTCAGTTACGGCCCAGAGATCTGCCTTCGCCATCGGTGTTCCTCCTGATATCTGCGCATTCCACCGCTACACCAGGAATTCCAATCTCCCCTACCGCACTCTAGTCTGCCCGTACCCACTGCAGGC
>NZ_JAHZUT010000029.1:0-851 GCF_022788845.1 Microbacterium sp. CIAB417
TCGGGCCCCGTGCTACTTGGGATACTCTCCACGCCAGAACACGCATTTCGACTACGGGGCTGGCACCCACTATGGCTGGCCTTTCAAGACCATTCGTCTATACGCTTCTGTCACGTCGATCACCCGGCAGGATGATCAAGAAAGTCCCACAACCCCCAACGTGCAACGCCTGCCGGCTATCACACACGCTAGGTTTAGCCTCTTCCGATTTCGCTCGCCACTACTCACGGAATCACGGTTGTTTTCTCTTCCTGTGGGTACTGAGATGTTTCACTTCCCCACGTTCCCTCTACCCGCCCTATATATTCAGGCGGGAGTCACTAGGTCGGCACGCCGCCCAGCGGGGTTTCCCCATTCGGAGACCCTCGGATCAAAGTGTGCTTATCCACTCCCCGAGGCTTATCGCAGATTGCTACGTCCTTCTTCGGCTCCAGATGCCAAGGCATCCACCGTTTGCTCTTAAAGACTTGAAATCACATGAGTTTGAATCGTCAACTCGAAAATTGACTAAATGATCTAAAAAAGATCACCTGTGAAATGAATCCGAAGATTCATCTCTAAGATGCTCGCGTCCACTGTGTAGTTCTCAAAGTACGGGCGGTACCAACCCCCACCACCAAAGGCAGCAGAAGAAGGCCCAGAGGTACAGCAGCAACCCCCAAAGGAGTCACACCCGGTCCCTCAGGACCCAACAGCGTGCATGCACCAGGCTCCTCCAACCCCACCTTTCCCACCGCAAGCGGCGTACTCAGCAGAATCCTCAGACCCTGATGCCTCGTCAAATGTTCCACCCATGAGCACCCTGCAGAGACATTCGCTCTGATCAGGGCCCTGGACACCGAAGTGCCAGA
>NZ_JAHZUT010000003.1:0-1044719 GCF_022788845.1 Microbacterium sp. CIAB417
CCTGCGGCAGATGGCGCTCGAGGGCACCGACATGTCCGAGTGCGTCAGCTGCATGCTCTGACGACCAGCGCGTTTCGACTCGCTCCGCTCGCTCAACAACCGATCTCTGCAAGGACACTGACATGACCCCCGAGAAGCTCAAGCTGATCGACCACGTCCAGGCGATCAACTGGAACCGCATCCAGGACGACAAGGACCTCGAGGTCTGGAATCGCCTCGTGAACAACTTCTGGCTGCCCGAGAAGGTGCCGCTGTCCAACGATATCCAGTCGTGGAACACGCTGACACCCGACGAGCAGACGCTCACGATGCGCGTGTTCACCGGCCTCACCCTGCTCGACACGATCCAGGGCACGGTCGGCGCGGTCTCGCTCATCCCGGATGCGCTGACCCCGCACGAGGAGGCGGTGTACACCAACATCGCGTTCATGGAGTCGGTGCACGCCAAGAGCTACTCGTCGATCTTCTCGACTCTCGCGTCGACGCCCGAGATCGACGACGCGTTCCGGTGGTCGGTCGAGAACGAGAACCTTCAGAAGAAGGCGCACATCGTCATGGACTACTACCGTGGCGACGAGCCCCTGAAGCGCAAGGTCGCCTCGACCCTGCTCGAGTCGTTCCTGTTCTACTCGGGCTTCTACCTGCCGCTGCACTGGTCGGCCAAGGCGAAGCTCACGAACACGGCCGACATCATCCGCCTGATCATCCGCGACGAGGCCGTGCACGGCTACTACATCGGCTACAAGTTCCAGAAAGGCATGGAGCTGATCACGCAGGCCGAGCGCGACGAGATCAAGGACTACACGTTCTCGCTGCTGTACGAGCTCTACGACAACGAGGTGCAGTACACGCAGGACCTCTACGACGCCGTCGGCCTCACCGAGGACGTCAAGAAGTTCCTGCACTACAACGCGAACAAGGCGCTCATGAACCTCGGGTTCGAGGCCATGTTCCCCTCGACGGTCACGAACGTGAACCCGGCGATCCTGTCGGCGCTCTCGCCCAACGCGGACGAGAACCACGACTTCTTCTCGGGGTCGGGCTCCTCCTACGTCATCGGCAAGGCCGAGGCCACCGAGGACGAGGACTGGGACTTCTGATCTCCCGATTCTGACTCCGGCCCGAAACGGCCGGTGAGAGGCCCGGATCCGCGGAATTCTGCGGATCCGGGCCTCTCTCGTGCCTTCTCTCAATGGACAGAGGAGGACAGCAATGAACAGGATGGCCGTGCGGCGTGGCACGAGGGGGCACGAGTGCACCTTGCTCGCGAGAGCGGGGTCGCTCAGCAGCCGGAATCCGGTTGAGGTTGCCGGCGAGGCCCGTGCCACATCGTGCCACCGCGAGACGTGCGATGAGCGACAAATCCCTGATCAAGAGGTGTTCGCGCCTCTTCCGGTACTGGCACGGCGTGGCACGCGTGTCCTTTGCAGTCCGCTTCTGACCACGGGAGGGCATGATCGCGGCTGAGATGAAGGCGACGGCGCCGGCGCGGCGAGAAGGGTGGGGAAGCCTGCGAAAGCTCCCATCCGGCCGCTGGCAAGCCCGCGACCCCGCCCCGGACGGCGGAAGCTATACAGCACGCACCGACGACGACAAGCCGCTCACTTCCCTCACGAAGACGGATGCGCGTGCGTGGCTCGCCAGTGTGCACACCAAGATCGCGCGCAACGATTGGGAGCCTCCCGCAGTCCTCGCGGCACGCCGGCGGGCGGAGGTTGAGGCCGATCGGCCTCCTTGTGCTTCGGCAGAAGCGGAGTACGCTCATTATTGAGGAGGCTCAGTGATGGAGACAGTGCGACCGGTCGCTCGTGATCGACGTGTGCGTGGCATGGGGGAGAAGCGGGGCCGGATCTTCGAGTCTGCGCGCCGGTTGATTGCGGAACATGGATTCGACGGGGTCACGACTCAGCAGATCTCCGATGCCGCCGACGTTGGGGCGGGGACGCTCTTCCGATATGCGTCCAACAAGGGCGAGCTGCTGATGATGGTGTTCAACGAGGAGTTCAAGGCGGCGATCAGCGAGGGGGAGCGCGCGGCCCAGCGAAAGAACCGGACTGAGGCCGTTTGGGCGCTCGTGGGTCCGGTGTTGGATTTCGCCACTCGCAATCCTGGGAACGTCGCCGTGTATCAACGCGAGCTTCTCTTCGGGTCGCCGAGCGCGCATTTCCGGGCCGAGGGGCTGGCGCTTGTCCGGCGCTGGGAGGATTCGGTCGCAGCGCAGCTCGTGGGCGCCACCGAACCCGGCGCGCAGCAGGACGCACTCCGCGCGAGTGCGCAGCTCGCCGCGCGTTCAATCTTCGCCGTGCTGCATCTGGCGATATCGAGTCCCCTTACATCGGCCACACCCGGAGCTGAGCTTCGAGCGCAGGTCGACCAGATCATCCATGGATACACGGCCGGCGCCGGCGCCGCACCGGCATCGACATCACCGGCTCCCGGATCGACTCCTCTGTGCGCGCGACAGGAAGGTGCACGATGACGGATCGCGTTCAGAATGTCGCGGTGCTGGGAACGGGGGTGCTGGGCGCTCAAATCGCGTTCCAGACGGCGTTCAGCGGATTCCGCGTCCTTGCCTACGACATCGACGAGAAGGCGTTGACGGAGGCCCGGGAGCGCTTCGAGCGACTGGTGCACACCTACCGCGCCGAGGTGAAGGGTGCCGACGCTGACAAGACGGACGCTGCTCTGACCCATCTGACGCTGACAACCTCGCTCGCCGAAGCCGTCAGCGACGCCGATCTCGTGATCGAAGCGATCCCGGAGGTGTTGGAGCTCAAGCAGAGGGTCTTCGGGCAGTTAGCGGATCTGGCTCCGGCGAAGACCATCTTCGCCACGAACTCCTCGACGCTACTGCCGAGTGACCTCGTCGACAGCACGGGCCGGCCCGACAGGTTCCTGGCTCTCCACTTCGCGAACCGGGTGTGGCAGTTCAACACCGCAGAGGTCATGGGCACGCCGGCGACAGACGCCGAGGTCGTCGCGGCCGTCGTCGCCTTCGCGCGGAGCATCGGCATGGTGCCGATCGAACTTCAGAAGGAGAAGGCCGGCTACGTGCTGAACACTCTCCTCGTGCCGCTGCTGAACTCGGCGCTAGCGCTGGCCGCAGGTGGCTACGCCGAAGTCGAGGACATCGACCGCACCTGGCGGATCGCGACAGGAGCCCCGCTCGGACCACTGCAGATCTTCGACATCATCGGCTTGAACACGCCATACAACATCCTGGCCAACGGATCCGCCGGCGACCGGCAGCTGGCCGCTTGGCTCAAGCACAACTACCTGGACCAGGGCAAGCTCGGCGTGGCCACGGGCGAGGGCTTCTACAGCTACGCGTGACGACCGGCATCACGGAACGGGCGCGCAGTGCGTTTCGACACCCGCAGAAGCAATGCAGTCTCAACACCCACAGAATTGGAGCGACAAGCCATGTATTACAGCAGCGGCAACTACGAGGCCTTCGCACGCCCCCGCAAGCCGGAAGGCGTAGAGAACAAGACGGCATGGTTCGTCGGGGCAGGCCTGACGTCGATGGCGTCGGCGGTATTCATGATCCGCGACGGACAGCTACCTGGCGACCGGATCACGATTCTCGAACGACTCGACCTGCCCGGTGGCGCCCTCGACGGCATCAAGAAGCCGAATAAGGGCTTCGTCATCCGCGGCGGCAGGGAGATGGAAGACCACATGGAGTGCCTGTGGGACCTGTTCCGCACAATCCCTTCCCTTGAGGTCGATGGGTCGGTCCTGGACGAGTTCTACTGGCTCAACAAGGATGACCCGAACTACTCGCTCACCCGCGTCACGCACCAGCAGGGGGTCGACGCGAAGACCAACAACGAGTTCGGCCTCAGCGAGACGGCGCAGAAGGAGATGGTGAAGGTTTTCCTCGCCTCCCGTGAGGAGATGGAGAACAAGCGCATCGACGAAGTCTTCGGCACGGACTTCCTGGAGAGCAACTTCTGGCTCTACTGGAGGACGATGTTCGCCTTCGAGAACTGGCACTCCGCGCTCGAGATGAAGCTGTACCTGCACCGCTTCGTGCACCACATCGGCGGGCTGCCGGATCTGTCGGCGCTGAAGTTCACGAAGTACAACCAGTACGAGTCGCTCGTGCTCCCGATGTACACGTGGCTGCTGGACCAGGGCGTGACCTTCGAGTTCTCCACGGAGGTCACCGACATCGACTTCGCCTTCGACGGCGAGCGCAAGCAGGCCACCCGCATCCACTGGATCAAGGATGACGAGGCCGGCGGCGTCGACCTCGGTCCGGACGACCTCGTGCTGACCACCATCGGGTCGCTGACCGAGAACTCGGACGACGGAAACCACCACCGCGCGGCGAAGCTCAACACCGGCCCGGCCCCGGCGTGGGACCTGTGGCGCCGTATCGCGGCGAAGCACCCGTCGTTCGGTCGCCCCGATGTCTTCGCGGGCGACATCCCTAAGACGAAGTGGGAGTCGGCGACCGTCACGACCGTCGGCCCAGAGATCCCGGCTTACATCGAGAAGATCGCGAAGCGCGACCCGTTCGCAGGCAAGGTGGTCACGGGCGGCATCGTCACAGCGAAGGACTCGGCGTGGCTGCTGAGCTGGACGGTCAACCGTCAGCCGCACTTCAAGGCCCAGTCCCCCGACGAGATCGTCGTGTGGGTGTACGCGCTGTTCAGCGATGTGCCCGGCGACTACACCGGCAAGACCATCCAGGAGTCGACCGGCGAGGAGATCACGCAGGAGTGGCTGTACCACATCGGTGTTCCTGTGGCGGACATCCCGCGGCTCGCGGCTGAGGGCGCCAAGACCGTGCCGGTCATGATGCCGTACGTGACCTCGTTCTTCATGCCGCGTGAGGCCGGCGATCGCCCGGACGTCGTACCCGAGGGTGCCGTCAACTTCGCCTTCATCGGGCAGTTCGCCGAGACGACGCGCGACACGATCTTCACGACGGAGTACTCCGTGCGCACCGGGATGGAGGCCGCGTACCAGCTGCTGGGCATCGACCGGGGCGTGCCGGAGGTGTTCAACTCCACGTACGATCTGCGGTTCCTCCTCAAAGCCACCTCGCGGCTTCGCGATGGGAACGAGGTCGAACTGCCCGGGCCGAAGTTCGTGGGCAACCGCATCATCAAGCGCCTCGACCACACCCAGATCGGTCAGCTGCTCACCGACTTCGGTCTCGTGCCGGAACTCGCGGGCACGGTCAAGCGGGATCGCCACGACGACGCCGTATCCTGAGCCTCCCGAAGCCCGTAGCGGAGGAGCGCCCAGATGCAGCAGCCGATGCGTGTCTGGGCGCTTCCCGGGATGCCGGAGGTGCATGAGGGCGATGGCCTGGTGCCGATCATCCTCAGCGCCGGCGCGGCGACCGGGCCGGCGATGAGGGACGGTGACATCCTCGTCGTCACCTCCGAGATCGTGTCGAAGGCGGAGGGCAGGTCGCGCCCTGCGGCCGAGCGCGCGCAGGCGATCGGCTCAGAGACGGTGCGCGTGGTCGCCGTCCGCGATCAGACCCGCATCGTGGAGAACCGGCTCGGGATCGTCGGTGCCGCGGCCGGCGTGGACGCGTCGAACGTTGCGGCAGGGACCGTGCACCTGCTTCCCGAGGGCCCGGACTAGTCGGCGCGGACGATCGCGGCGGCGATCCGGGCGACCGGGCCGCAGGTCGGCGCGATCATCAGCGACCGACCTGATCACGCGGAAGACCCGGCGGCTGCCGGTCGCGGTGATCCGCGGGCTGGCCGACGCCGTCGGTCCCCTCTCGCTGCCGGGAGCGCGGAGCATCGTCCGGCCCTCGCAGTGCGACATGTTCCGGCTCGGCAGCGCCGAAGCCTACGACGCCGGCTTCGCCGCCGGCGCCCAGTCCCGAGAGCACCGCTCCGGTGACGACGACCCCGGGGAAGACGGATGACGATCGCGATCGGCTACAAAGCCTCGCTGCGCGGTGCGCTCGCGGCCGGTCTCATCACCGAGCTCGTCGTCGAGGAGACCCTCGCGCGCCGGCTCCTGGAGCTGTCTTCCGCAGCATCCGCAGAATAGCTCTCGCCGGACACGGACGAAGAACTTGCACAACGATGTGCAAGAAACCGCTAAGATCTGCAGAGTGCATATGAGTTGGCGCGTCTTCACGCGAGACATCGGTCGCCTGGCGCGCGCCCGCAAGACGTGGGTGATCGTCGTCGGTGTGCTCGTCACCCCGGCCTTGTACGCATGGTTCAACATCAACGCGTTCTGGGATCCGTATTCGAACACCTCGAACATCGCCGTCGCGGTGGTCAACCTCGACGAGGGAGCGACCTCCGATCTCACCGGCTCCGTCGACGTCGGCGCACAGGTGGTCGAGCAGCTGGAGAACAACGACAAACTCGGCTGGCAGTTCATGAGTGAGGCCGCGGCCCACGACGCAGTCGCCTCGGGTACCGTGTACGCCGCGATCGTCATCCCGGCCGACTTCAGCAGCGACCTGCTCAGCATCACGTCCGGCGAATTCACACAGCCCGCCCTCATCTACTACGTCAACGAGAAGTCCAGCGCGATCGCTCCGAAGATCACCGATGTGGGGGCCTCGACCCTAGATCGGCAGATCACCCAGGCCTTCACGGAACAGGTCGCGGAAGCGGCGACCAGCGCGCTCAAGAACGCCGGAGACTCCGCGGAGCAGGGCTTGCTTACGGCGCGCGGCGACGCGTTGAGCGCGCTGGACGAGGCGGCGGAGACGATCGGGGCCGCGCGCCAGGACATCGCCGATCTGAACAGCGGGCTGGCGGATTCGCGCGACACGCTGTCGTCGGCACGGGCGACGCTCGACGACGCCGACCAGACCCTGCAGGACGTGCAGACCGCGATCGCGCAGGCCCAGACGATCATCGACGATGCGCAGCAGGAGATCCTCGTCTTCACGGATGCCGCGACGTCCGCGTACGTGGACGGGGTGACGGCGCTGGCGAATGCCTCGGCGTCCGTCCGCGTCTCGATGACCGACCTGAACCGGGCGCTGCAACAAGCCGGCACCGGCGTGGATACCGCGATCGACGAGGTCTCCGCCGTGGTCGAGGCGAATGCGGCCGCGATCGCGAAGCTCCAGGAGATCGTGGACGGCGCGGGCGTCGACGCGGAGACCGCGCAGCGGCTCACCGAGGTGATCTCCGCGCTCGAGCAGCGCAACCAGACCGATCAGAAACTGCTTGCGGGTCTGAAAGCACTCAACAGCGACGTGGCGGACACGATCGCCGCGATCCAAGCATCCGTCGACGCCGTCGACTCCGCGCTGACACAGGCGCAGGCGGCGGCGACCAATCTGCGCGACGTCCTCACCACCTCCGTGCCCGGGCTCAATCGTGCGATGTCCGCCCTCTCGGCGGCGGCCGGATCGTTCTCAGCCGCAGTGCAGGCGCAGCGCGGGCAGCTCGCCCAGGCCGACCTGCTGCTCGCGGGTCTCGATACACAGCTGGCCTCGACCTCGAACGCACTGACGAGTCTCGACGGCGACCTCGCGAGCATCCAGGACGGCCTCGGGGTGGCGCACACCGATCTGGTCGCCCTGAGCGCGGCGTCTGTCTGGTCGGGGCTGAGCACACTGACGGGGCTGGATCCGGAGCAGATCGCGCAGTTCATCGCCGAGCCCGTGCAGGTCGATGAGAACGTGCTGTTCCCGGTGGCGTCCTACGGCTCGGCGATGGCGGCTCTGTTCACCAATCTCTCGCTCTGGATCGGCGCGTTCGTGCTCATGGTGATCTTCAAGACCGAGGTGGACACCGAACGGGTGGCGGGGATCACGGTGCGCCAGGCGTACATGGGTCGGTTCCTGCTGTTCGCGATGCTCGCCGTCGCGCAGGCGCTGATCGTCTGCATCGGCAACCTCGTCATCGGCATCCAGACGGTCAGCGCCGTCGCCTACGTCGGCACTGGCGTGCTGATCGCGCTCGCCTACGTCAGCATCATCTACGCGCTCTGCGTGTCGTTCGGGCATGTCGGCCGCGGGCTGTGCATCCTGCTCGTGATCATGCAGATCCCGGGGGCGTCGGGGCTGTACCCGATCGAGATGATGCCCGGATTCTTCCGCGCGATATACCCCGTGCTGCCTTTCACGTACGGCATCGACGCGATGCGCGAGACCATCGCCGGGTTCTACGGCGCCCACTACTGGCGTTTCATCGGCACCCTGGCCGTCTTCGTCGCGCTCGCGTTCCTGCTCGGGCTCGTGCTGCGGCGCCGCTTGGCGAACCTGAACCGGGTGTTCAACCGCGAGATCGCCGCCACCGATCTGCTGATCGCGGAGGACGTGCAGATCACCGGGGGCGGCTACCGGCTGACGCACATCCTGCACGCGCTGTCGGACCGACAGGAGTACGGTCACGACCTGCGACGGCGCGCCGGTTCGTTCAGTCGCCGCTACGGGTCGCTGCTGAAGGCGACCGTTCTCACCGGAGTCGCCGGGCTCGCCGTTCTCGGCGTCATCGCGTGGCTGGTTCCGGGCGGCAAGGCGACGATGCTCGGCATCTGGGTGGTGTGGTGCCTGCTGCTCATCGCCGCGCTCGTCGTCCTCGAGTACGTCAAGCAGAGCTTCGAGTCCGCGCAGGAGCTCGTGGGCATGGGGGATGCGGAGCTCCGCCAGGCGCTGGAGGACGGACCACGCGGGGCGGGCAACCGCACGAGCGCGGTGGGCGCGGACGCGCCGTCCACGCCGACGCCAGACACGCCGACCGCCGACGCTCAGCAGCTGGTCGCCGAAGACATTGGGACGGCCGACCCGCTCGACGAATCACGGTCCGCGGATGTCGCCGCGGGCGCACCCCGCGACGAGAGCGCCGACGAGCCGGACGCCGCGGGTCCGGACGCCGACGGCCCGGAGGCCGACGGGGCGGATGACGCCGAGCCGGTCGAGGACGACGGTGTGGATGCGATCACGTCGCTGCTGGAGGCCGCACCGGCCGACGAGGCCGAGCCGTCCACCCCCTCGGCATCCGGCGCGGACACCGACGATCAGACCGGCTTGGGTGATCAGACCGACCCGGGCGATCAGGCCGGCGCAGCGGGGAGCGATAGAGAATGAGAGACATCCTCCGCCTCGTCCGCCGCGACCTGCGGCATGCGACATCCCACGTCATGGCCATCATCGTCCTATTCGGACTGGTCGTGATCCCCTCGCTGTTCACCTGGTTCAACGTCATCGCCAGCTGGGACCCCTTCTCGAACGTCAAGAACCTGAAGGTGGCGGTCGCGAGCACCGACGACGGGTACCAGAGCGACCTCGTGCCGATCCGGATCGACGTGGGGGAGCAGGTCCTATCGGCGCTGCGCGCGAACGACGAGCTCGACTGGGTCATCACCACCGAGGAGGACGCGATCGACGGCACGCGCTCGGGTGCCTACTACGCCGCGATCGTCCTACCGCCCTCGTTCAGCGCCGACATGCTGACCTTCTACGCCGATGGGGCGCAGCGCACGCACATCGCCTACTACACCAACGAGAAGAAGAACGCGCTGGCGCCGAAGATCACCGGGCAGGGCGCCGAAGGCCTGTCCGCGCAGATCAGCGAGACGTTCACCCAGACGCTCAGCGACATCGCGCTCAGTCTCGTGTCGTCGCTGAGCGACTACCTCGCCGACGGCGACACGCAGGCCACCCTCGCCCGCATGGAGGCCCGGGTGGGAGCCCTGGCGACGCAGCTCCGTGCCGGGGCACACACTGCCGACATGTTCACCGCGCTGATCGGCTCGAGCATCCCGCTGGCCGACAGTGCCTCCAACCTGATCACGGCATCCGGCAGCGCGCTGAACGACGCTGCCGGCGCCGTGGGCGACGGCAGCGCGGCGATCGACAGCCTGAAGTCAGAGCTCAGCGCGGCCTCGAAGGCGCTCTCGGACGCGATCGGCTCGACGAACGACGCCTACGACGCGGTCGCCGACTCCATCGACGAGCTGTTCACCCAGGTCGATGGCCTCACGGGCGCGCAGGAGCAGGTCATCGAGACGCTCGCCACCGCGGTCCAGCAGCAGATCGACCGATACACCGCCCTGCGCGACACGCTCGAGACGGAGATCGGCCCCAGCCTCCCCGCGTCGGCGCAGCAGGACCTCGCAGCCGTCATCGTCATCCTCGACGACGCCATCGCCCGCCAGCAGAACGTGCATGACCTGCTCACCCAGGCCGCCGCCGACATCGCCTCCGGGAACACCGCCGCCCAGGCGTCGCGTCAGCAGATCGTCGACGCCATCGACGACGCCCAGGCGGCACTGGCCGCGGCACAGGACACCTACGACTCGCAGCTCAAGCCGCAACTGGACCAGCTGACGGCGACCCTCGAGACCATCGGCGCCGACATGGCCACCGTCAAGTCGGATCTCGCCGGGCTCGCCGGGGCATCCGGCGGCGTGAGCACCGCGCTCATGCGCGCGCAGGGCGTGACGTCGCAGATCGCCACCTCGCTCGGCAAAGCCGCCGACACGTTCGATCGCGTGCAGGCAGCGCTTGTTAAGGCCGCCGACACGGGCGATTTCGACGAGCTCAGCGCCCTCATCGGCGCGGACCCGAGCGTGCTCGCGGCGGCCCTGGCCGAACCCGTGCGGGTGGATCGGACGGAGGTGTATCCGGTGGTCAGCTTCGGAGCGGGCATGGCGCCCCTCTATACGGTCCTCTCGCTGTGGGTCGGTGCTCTGCTCATGACGGTCGCGATCCGCGTCGACGTGAACCGGCGCACACTCGAGACGCCCGCCGAGCTCAGCCCCACGCAGAAGTATCTCGGCCGCTACGGCATCTTCGCCCTCCTGGGCTTTGCACAGAGCACGTTGGTGACCGTCGGCCTGATCCTGTTCGTGCAGATCGATCCCGTGCATCCGTTCTTGTTTATCCTCGCCGGATGGGTGGCGTCGCTGGTGTTCACGCTGATCATCTACACCGCCGTCGTCGCTTTCGGCAACGCGGGCAAAGCCCTCTCCGTACTGCTGCTCGTCATCCAGATCTCCGGCTCCGGCGGAGCCTATCCATTGCAGCTGCTGCCGCAGTGGTTCCAGAGCATCAGCCCGTTCCTTCCCGCGACCCACGCCATCAACGCGATGCGCGCCGCCATCGCGGGAATCTACGGCGCCGACTTCTGGGTGTCCCTCGGGCTGCTCGCCGCGTTCGTCATCCCCGCGTTGCTGCTGGGGCTGGTTCTGCGCCGCCCTCTCATCTCCTTCAACCGCGGCCTCGCCGAGGCGCTCGAGTCGACGAAACTCATGTAGGCGGGCTGCCAGATGCATCCACGAGCAGAGCCCGTGACGCCGACCATCTCGGCACGCCCCCCGCGGCGTCGCGATGCTGTGGCCAATCGCGAAGCGCTGCTGAGCGCTGCCCAATCGGTGCTGGCGTCCGACTCTCACGCATCGCTCGACGCGATCGCCCAGGCCGCGGGGCTTTCCCGACGCGCCCTCTACGGCCACTTCCCAGACCGCGACAGCCTTGTTCGCGACGTCATCGCGGTCGGCGCGGCGCGCTTCAACTCCATCGCCGAGATGACCGACGATGCCGACCCACGCGTCGCGCTGGCTCAGATGGCGGTACGGCTGTGGCGCGAAGCGGCGGCAGTGCGCGCTGCCGCCGGCATCGCACTCGATGACGCGCACGTCGGCGACACCGTTCGTGCGCTGGCTCCGCTGCGGCGTCGCGTGCGCGAACTCACCAGGGCGGGGGTGGAGTCGGGTGCGTTCCGGACTGACATGGAGCCGGACCTGCTCGCTCTCCTGGTAGAAGAGACCGCCCGGGCGACGCTACGCGCGCTGAGCCTCGCGACGGAGGACGCATCGACGATCGTCGTCAAGATCCTGCTCAGCGTGGTCGGCCTTTCGTGGAGCGAGCAAGTCGAGTTGGCCCTCGGGCGCCCCGAGATCCTCGAGGTGCAGTAGCGCGAACAGAACAGGCCGCGGCACCACGCATCGACGGCCTTCATCACGGTGTGCGACGTCACACCGTGATGACGAGTTCGCCGTCGATGCCGCGGCCGGCGAACGCTTCGTGCGCCTGCTGGATCTTCTCGAGCGGAAAGGTCTCACGGATGGCGGATCGGACACCGTGCGTCTCGACGAAGTCGGTGAGGGCCGCGAGGTGCCCGATGGGCGGTTCGCCCGCGAAGGCGCGGATCCGGCGTGAGCCGTGGACCTGCGAGAGTGCGATCGTGGCGAGTGCCGTGGGGGACGGGAAGGCGACGGTGGTCATCCGGCCGCCTCGCCTGAGGATTCCGCGCCAGGAGGACAGCTGGGTCCCGACGGTGTCGAAGACGGCATCCGCCGGGCCGATGTCAGAGGCCTTCGCCGACGAGTAGTCGAAGAACTCGGACGCGCCCGGCGCCCGCACCAGATCGGCGCTGCGCCCTGAGGCGAGTCCGACGACGCGGCCGCCCATAGCTGTCGCGATCGACACGGCGTCTCGTCGCGGATGCCGGGGCCCGTCGCAGTCGGCGCTGCGCTCGACGCGGAAGGGGGCCGGTTCGGGCCAATCGATGTTCTCGAGCTCTCGCCGTCCTCCGCGGGGCCGGCGTCGATGCTCGACCCTCGGGACGTGACACTTGCGCCCTGCGGTCGGTGGTCGAGTCGCACCTCTTCGGCGCAGTCGCGGCCGTGCACGCTGTACTCCCCGCGATACGCGCCGATGGTTCAGGGACGATTCTCCTCACTGCCGGCATCGGACCCCTTGAACCTGTGACCTCCTTCGGCGCGCTGAACACGGCGCAGATCGTGACGCGGAGCCTGGCGTTGAACCCGCATCAGGCCGTCCAGCCCGAGGGACTGTTTGTGGGTCCTATCGCGATCGGCGTGTTCATCGGGATTGTCGCCCCGCAAGGGTGGCCTCACCGTTCTCCTGCCGCGACCGCGGACGCCACGTGGGAGGTGCACGCCGCCCGCAACGAGCGGGAACTCGTGATCAGCTGAGCACTGCGGCGTAGGACGCTACGCGGCTTTCGCCGATTGCCGGTGCGCCGAGGAAAGGTCGCGGTCGATGCAGGTCAGTTGCGGCAGTTCTGATGACGGCGCCGCCGCCGATCGCCATGAAGTCGGCGTTGATGAAGGTGCGGTCGCCGATCGTCAGCCGCGCGCCGTAGTCGATCGTGACCGGCGGCCGCACGTCGACGCCGGCCCCCGCACCGGGGACGAGCTGAGCGAACAGTGCGCGCGCTTCGTCGGGTGAGGTGCTGTACAGGAGGTTGAAGCGCGCGCAGGTGGCATGCGCATCCCGCGTATGCCATCTCCTTATTGGTTGTGAGTCGCAACTTATCTGGCGAGGGGTGCTGCGTCAACGCGCGCGGGCACGGCCCGCGGACGATGTTTCCGCGAGCAGATGGAGCTAGCTTTGATGCCGATGGATGAATCATCGCGACACCAATCCGCCGCGCGCACGACGCTGGGCGGATTCTTGCGCGCGCGGCGGGAGGAGCGTCAGCCCGAGCAGGTCGGGCTGGTACGTCAGGTCGGCCGGCGCGTGCCGGGCCTGCGTCGCGACGAGGTCGCGACCCTCGCTGGCGTCAGCAGCGAGTACTACCTCCGACTCGAACAGGGCCGTGGCAGCGCGCCGTCCATGCAGGTGCTCGCGGGGCTCGCTCGCGCGCTGCGGCTGAGTGCCGCGGAGTCGGACTACCTCCACCGGCTCGCGGGGCATGCGGCCCCCCGTCGCATCGCATCGTTCGAGCGGCCGCGCCATGAGATCGAGGCGATCCTGCGCTGGTGGCCGGGAATCCCCGCCTACATCTCCGACGCGAACCTCGACGTCGTGGCCGCCAATGACCTCATGGTCGCGATCACCGACGGCCGATTCAGGCCGGGTGCGAATGTGCTGGAGGAGACCTTCAACGCCTCGGGACGGGGGAGGCTCGAGACCTGGGAGTCGCAGGCGCGCGACGCCGTCGCGCTCTTTCGCTACTCGGGTGACGAGACATCGGCGCGCTACGAGGCCATCCTGCGACGGCTGAGCGCGGATGCGGACTTCCGCCGCTTCTGGAACCTGCTGGAGGTCGCGCTGCCGGATCCGTCGGAGATCGCCGCGACGATCGACGGCGTCGGGCAGCTCTCGATCTCGGTCCGGGACTTCTTCGTTCCCGAGCTCCACGGCTATATGGTCACCGTTTTCGACGCCTCGCCGGGCTCCACGGCGGACGTCTTCTTCCGCCGACTCTCCGATACCCTCCGGGCATCAGCCGACGCGACTCACGCGCCACGCGATGACGAGCTGACGGACCGGCCGTGAGACACTCGTCTACTCACTCGTCGAAGATGAACGACTCCCAGTTCGCAGGCACACGGGCGGAGGGGCCGGGAACGCTCTGCGCATCGGGGTGGCTCGTCGGCTCAGGCAGCTGCCCGCCGTCGACCTCGCGCTCCTCGACGTAGTCCCACCACCAGCTCTCCTGCGGCTCGAAGCTCTGCACGAATCGGTGCCCGGTGAGCTCGAAGTGCTGCGCCGCATGGTGGTGGGGAGAGACCTCGCAGCAGCCGATGTGCCCGCAGGTGATGCAGCGGCGCAGATGCAGCCACCACGATCCCGAAGCGAGGCAGTCCTCGCATCCGGTTGCGCTCGGCGGTGGTGCGAGCTGGGCTGCGGCGTGAGGCGCGTCCATTAGTCCTCGACCTCGATGTCGAAGCGGTCGCGCACGTACGACTGCAGCACGACGGCATGGTTGATCGCCGGGTCGTGCGCCCCGTACAACACTGTGACGACCGGATGGGCGCGAACGAGCGTCACCAGGTGCTCCACCGGTTGCGGGGCGGCATCCAGCTCGGCGCGATATCGACCGGAGAACTCGGACATCTCCGACGCGTCGTGGTTCCACCACCGGCGCAACTCGGGGGACGGCGCGATCTCCTTCAACCATTCGTCCAGCGCGGCCCGCTCGCGGGACTCGCCCCGCGGCCATAAGCGATCGACCAGCACGCGGTAGCCGTCTTCGCTCGTGGCCGGCTCGTAGATCCGCTTGCGACGAAGAACTCCCATGCCCGCTCCGATCCGTGGTGTCTGATCTCCCGCCACGCTACGCCGCGAGCCACGGGCCCATTCGGACGCCTGACGAGGATGTGTTCGTCTGCCGTCCTCCTCTCCGCCGCCTTGCCGCGCTCGCGCGTCAAGCCCCGCGCTCTCGCGTGCCTCGGCTCATACAGTACTCGCATGGACATGAGCGACGAAGAGAAGCGGCGTGATCAGCTGACGAGCGCGCCGAACGCCACGGAGGAGGACGCGAAGCCTCGCATCGTCGTGTCGGAGCACGACGGCGTGACCCGCATCGACATCGCAGAGGATGCTCCCGTGCGCCCGAGCGATCCTCGCGACTGACGGGCGCGGTGTGACGGGTGTCAACCCCGTCGGTGACTCGGTCTGACACGCGTGTACTGGGACGCATGAACAACGACAAGCAGAACGCGCCTGGCCCGGACGACGCGGACACCGGATCCGGAGTCTCGCCCGTCGAGCAGGACGCCGGCGAGGACATCACGACCGACGAAGACGGCACCCCCGTCGACAACCCGTCGGGAGGCTGACGATGTCGATCCCTGAAGATCGCGCAGACGTGACCCCGGGCCCTGAGCCCGACACGACCACCGCGGCTGAGCCCGACGACCCGCAGTCGGATGGGGCGGAGTCCGTCATCGACGGCAGCGGCGAGGATTCCTGAGGCCGACTACTTCGCGAGCTCGGCCTTTGCATAGGCGACGATCGCGTTCGCGTGACCGTGGCCCATGCCGTGAGCGCTCTTGAGCTCCGACACGACGGCCATGTGCGTCTCGCCCGCCGTCAGCCCCGCCACGGCGACATCCAGCCACTCCTGAATGGGGCGTCCATACGTCTTCTCGATGCTCGGGAAGTAGGAGGCCGGACCTTTGGGCTTGCTGTCCGGGTTCAGAGACGGGGCGACGACGCGCTTCGCGGGCATGCGCCCAGCGTAGGCCGGTGCCCACCGTGTCACGAAGCGTCACCCGAATTTGCCGGTCGCAGAGCGCGCGGGATGCTGGGAGCTCCACCGATCCGGAAGAGTCATGAGCACGCCCACCACCGCATCCGCGCACGACGACACCATCCGCAGCCTGCTCGAGGAGCGCCGTTCCTTCGCCCCGCCGGCCGCGTTCGCGAAGCGCGCGAACGTGACCGAGGAGTGGATCCGGCGCGAGTGGATCGAGCGCGCGGGTCAGGATCCTGAGACCTTCTGGGCGCACCGGGCCGAGATCCTCGACTGGGCCGAGCCCTGGCACGCCGCGCATCGCTGGCAGCCCACGGACGGTGAGAGCATCCCGTCTGCGGAGTGGTTCGTCGGTGGACGCCTGAACGCCTCGGTCAATGCCGTGGATCGGCACGTCTCCGCCGGGCACGGTGACCGGGTCGCCTTCCATTTCGAGGGCGAACCCGGCGATCGGCGGACGATCACGTATGCCGAACTGCAGCGCGAGGTCGCGAAGGCGGCGAACGCGCTGACCGCGATGGGGATCGGCAAGGGAGACCGGGTCGTGGTCTATCTCCCGGTGCTGGTGGAGACGGTGATCATCCAGCTCGCCGTGGCGCGCATCGGCGCCATCCATTCACTCGTGTTCGGCGGCTTCTCCGCGGAGGCCGTCCGTTTCCGCGTCGAGGACACGGGTGCCAAGCTCCTCGTCACGACCGACGGGCAGTATCGCCGCGGAGCCGCCGTGCCCGTCAAGCACCAGGCGGATGCGGCGGTCGCCGGCGTCGCATCGATCGAGCACGTGCTCGTCATCCGCCGCACCGGCGACGAGGTCGCCTGGACCGAGGGGCGCGACCTGTGGTGGCACGAGACGGTCGATGCGGCCCCGGACACTCACGAGCCGGAGTTCTTCGACGCCGAGACGCCGCTGTTCATCATCTACACGAGCGGAACCACCGGCAAGCCCAAGGGGCTGGTGCACACGACCGGCGGCTGGCTGACGCACGTCGCGTGGACGTACTGGGCGGTGTTCGACGCGAAGCCCGAGACCGACGTCTACTGGTGCACCGCCGACCTCGCCTGGGTCACCGCGCACAGCTACGAGACGTACGGACCCCTGCTCAACGGCGTCACGAGCATCCTCTACGAGGGCACGCCGAACACCCCCGACTGGGAGCGGCACTTCCAGATCCTGGAACGTTACGCGGTGACGACCTACTACACGGCGCCGACTCTCATCCGCTCGCTCATGAGCAGGTTCCCCGACGGCCCGCCGGCGCGTTACGAGCTCTCCGCGCTGCGGCTGCTGGGCACGGTGGGCGAGGCGATCAACCCGGAGGCGTGGATCTGGTTCCATCGCCACCTCGGTCGCGGCGAGACGCCCGTGGTCGACACGTGGTGGCAGTCGGAGACGGGCGGCGCGATCGCGGCCCCGCTGCCGGGTGTCTCCACCCTCAAGCCGGGTTCGGCGCTCACGGCGCTTCCGGGATTGCGCGTGCGTGTGGTCGACGCCGAGGGTGCGGATGTGGGTCCCGGCGGCGGCGGCCTGCTCGTCGTGGACGGGACCTGGCCGGGGATGTCGCGCACCGTATGGGGAAACCCCGAGCGGTACCGGGACTCCTATTGGAAGCGTTTCGCCGCGCACGGGTACTTCCTCGCCGGCGACGGCGCGAAGCTCGACGAGGACGGCGACCTCTGGGTTCTGGGCCGGGTGGACGACGTGATCAACGTGTCGGGGCACCGGCTGTCGACGATCGAGATCGAGTCCGCGCTCGTCGCGCATCCCGCCGTGGGGGAGGCCGCGGTGGTGGGCGTCGCCGACGAGGTCACCGGCCAGGCCATCGCCGCCTTCGTCACGAATGCGCAGGATGCGGCGGCACTCCGCCAGCATGTGCGCACCGCGATCGGGCCGGTGGCGCAGCCGAAGCACGTGTTCACGGTGCCTGACCTGCCCAAGACGCGCAGCGGAAAGATCATGCGCCGCCTGCTCGTGGACCTCGTGGATGGACGGCCGCTGGGCGACACGACGTCGCTGCAGGACGAGACGGTCCCGCCGCGGATCGAGGCGATCGTTCGCGAGGCACTCGGCCGCTGACGGCTTCGTTCCCCTGTCACAGATCGCCGCTCTCGCTGCGATCTGTGACAGGGGAGCCGAGAAGGCCGTTGCTCGCCTGTCGCAGATCGACGCCGGGGGCTCGAGCTGTGACAGGGGAACTCGAGGTGTGACAGGGGAACTCGAGCTGTGACAGGGGAACTCGAGGTGTGACAGGGAAGAGGATGGCCCGCGGGAGTCGGGCCTCAGCGGCGGGTGGAGACCGTGACGGTGAACTTCGTGTTGCGGGCGACCTGCCGCGTCGGGCCGACGAGGCGCTCGAGCGCCGGACGGTAGCGCAGTGCCGAGTTCCACACGGTCCACAGCTCGCCGCCGGAGCGGAGGGTCCGCGCCGCATCCTGGAACAGGGGCGCCGCGAGGTCCGTCGTGACAGCGGCGCCCGAGTGGAAGGGCGGGTTCAGGGCGATGAAGGAGACGCTGGCGTCCGGGACGGCGCCGAGACGGTCATCCCGCGCGACGCGGACGCGGTCGGAAACGCCGTTCGCCTCGGCCGTCGCCCGCGCCGAGGCGACGGCGGCCGCGGAGCGATCGGACGCATAGACCTCGCGATCGGGATGCCGCAGCGCGAGGAATGCGGCGACCACGCCTGTTCCGCACGCGAGGTCGACGAGAGGGCCGTCCTCGGGGACGCGCGCGGGAAGGTGCGCCAGCAGGAACCGGGTACCGATGTCGATGGCCGTTCCGGCGAACGCGCCTCCGTAGGCGCACACCGTGATGCCGTCGTGCACGGCGCGTCGAGGCTCGGGATCGTGGCCGTCGAGAGGGTCGCGGGCGATCAGGACACGCGATTTCTGGCGGGCGTGGGTCACATCGAGCGTGCCGAAGAAGCGGCGGAGGACCTCGTTCATCGCCGTCGACATGTGCTTGATGCGTCCACCGGCGAACACGACCACATCCGGTGCCGCGTGCGCGGCGATTAGGGCCGCAGCATCCTCCAAGGCGTCGAGCGAGCGGGGGAGTCGAAGAAGGACCACCCGCGCGCCCGCCACGAGCGCACCCGCCAGCTCCATCGACCGGTAGCGATCGGTGAGTCCCATTCGTGGTGCGTTGGCGGCGAGGGCCAGCTCGCCGGTGAGCGCATCCTGATGCACCCGCACGGCGCCGGAGGAGGCGGCCGCGGCACCGAGCGTGAGCGCGCCGTACTCGTCGCCGATGACCGCGATGTCATCCGCGCTCAGTCCGGCGCGGCAGACGGCGGACTCGTCCAGCAGGAGCCGATCGGCCGCATCGACCGCGACGAGATCGGGCGACTCGACATCGGGCCAGCGTCGCAGCGCGTCGAACCGGAACTCCACCCCCTCACGCTACCGGCCGCGGTGGGGTGACGACGGATACGATGATCAGATGGCCGATAAGACGCACGGGGCGACGCAGCCCTCCGGGCAGCGCCCGCCGTTCAGTCCGGTCATCGCGCTTCTGACGGTCTCCGCCGTGTGGGACGCTCGCTTGAACGCGGCCCTGAAGGACCTCGGGCTCACGACCCGCAAGTACGGTCTTCTCGCCCACGTGCAGGCGACACCGGGCATCTCGTTCTCCGAACTCGCCCGCCGCTCCCAGATCACGGTGCAGACGGCGCACACCGCCGTCAAGACGCTCGCCGGCGAGGGACTGGTCGAGGACGCCACCGCGCACGCGGGCGCCGCATCCGATCTGCGTGTGACGACGAAGGGCGCGGCTGCGCTCGCCGAGGCGGATGCGCGTCTCGCGGCGCTCGATGAGGTGTTCGGCGCGGGTGTTCCCGCGCTCTCATCTGCCCTGCACGGACTTCATGAGCAGCCGTTCGGAGAGATCCTTCAGCAAGACTGAAGATTTTCGGTTTAGGCTGCGGAGAGCGCCGACTCGAGCGCGCCGATCCACCTCCGGAGTCGCCCGTGTTGCGCACGCCCTACGCCCTGTTCCGCACTCTCGCCATCGCCGAGATGGTTTCGTGGACGCTGCTTATCGGAGGGCTCGTCGTCCGCGCCGTCGCGGGTTTCGCACCCGCCGTGACGATCGGCGGCGGCATCCACGGGTTCATCTTCCTGTCGTACGGCGCGACGGTGGTCCTGGTCGCGAAGAACCAGCGATGGAGTGGCGGGGTCACGATCCTGGCGCTCGTCAGTGCGGTCGTGCCCTACGCGACGCTGCCGGTCGAGCTGTGGCTGTCGAGAACCGGTCGACTGCTCGGCGCATGGCGATTGCAGGCGGGCTCCGACCCGCGTGACGCGGTATGGCACGATCGTCTGCTGCGTTCCGTGCTGCGTCGACCGGTGCTGTCGGCCGTGGTGATCGCCGCCGCCGTGGTGGTGACCTTCGCGGCACTGCTCGTGATCGGCCCTCCCGGTGGTCGGGCCTGAGCGGACTTACTTCGCGCGAGCCCGCAGATGGATCGGCAGCGCCATCGCGGCCGAGATGAGCAGGATGCCGGCGACGAAGATGACGGCCTGGAAGCCCGGCACCGAGAACGAGATGCCGAACGCGAACATCCCGAGCAGGAACAGCAGCAGGGACACGATGTACATGGCACTCCTTCGGAAGACTCCCACCAGAGTACCGGGTCGCCTGCGCGCGGATCGACCGCATCCGCGCGGCTGAGCGGGTCTACGCCTCGGTCTCCCGCACGCTCGCGGCGAGGCGGGTCGCTCCCACGACGGCCGCAGGCATCGTGAACACCGCGCCGAGGGGGATCAGGAAGCACAGCTGCGTCATGATGCCGAAGCCCAATGCTCGGCCGCGGGCCGCTCGCAGCAGGCGGCGCCGGCTGCGGCGGTCGATGCCGCGCGCGGTCAATGCGCGTCCCGAGAGCTCGTCCGCGAGGATCCAGCCCGATAACAGGACGCCGGTCACCGTGCCGACCAGGCCGCCGATGAGAGGGATGAAGCCGAGTGCGAAAGCGAGCATGGCCGCGAGCGCGCCGCGCACGATGAGGCTCGTCGCATCTGCCAGGGCTGCTCGCCAGCCTGGGTCGTGTTCGGGCACGGTGCCCGTGTCGGCGATCTCGACGCTGCGCCAGATCCTGTCGTAGAACGGTTCGCCGACGATCAAGGTCAGTGCGGTGAAGGTCGTCGCTGCCAGCAGGAGGGCTCCCGCGAAGACCGCGACACCGAGCGCGACGCGCAGCACCACGGTCCAGACCGCCGGCCAGTCATCAGCGAACGGGGTGATGGCCTCCGTGAGCGGCGCCAGGACCGATGCGAGTGCCACGAGGGCCACGGTGAGGGCGGCGCTCACGATGAGCGCGGGCACGAGGCCGAGGAGCATGAGACCCGGACGTCGCGCGAACCACCCGAATCCACCCAGCAGCAGGCGTGCGCCGCGCAGCATCTCGTTCACCCGATCTCCTTCCCCCTCGCGCTGGGACGAGCGTAGTGGGAATACCGTCACCCTCCGCGTGTTGAACTTGATGTGTCGCCGCTCAACTCCGTTTTACAGAGCGACACCCCGAACCCGATCAGGAGAACAAATGCCTGAAGATTTCACCCCCGACGAAGGCCGCGACGCCTTCGACGACTTCCTCTCGCGCTACCTCGCAGGTGAGCGCGGACGCGCGGCACGGTCGATCGACCTGTCGCGCTACCTCAGCGCGCGCACGCAGGAGACGCTGCAGGATGCCGGGCGCTTTGCCCTCGCGCGCGGGCAGCACGAGCTCGATGCCTTGCACGTGCTCCGCGAGATCGTGCGCGTCGACCAGGTGCGTGATGCGATCGCGCGCCTCGGCGTCGACCCGGAGAACATCGTGCGCGAGTCCGAGCAGCGCTTGCCGGCCAGTGCCGACGTCGCCGACGTCGACAGCGCGGTGGTGACCACCTCCGTGCAGCGCGCGCTGTTCCACGCGTTCCAGGTGGCGCGCTCCTCCGGATCGACCTACATCGACCCGGAGCACCTGTTCTTCGCGCTCGTGCTCGCGCAGGACACGCCCGCCGGGCAGATCCTCGCCCGTGCCGGAGTCACGGCGGAGGCGCTCACGCAGAGCGTGCGCGAGACCGTCACCGGCACCGAGCGCTCTCCCGAGCAGGCGGCCGCATCCGAGCCCGCGACCATGCTGGAGCGGTACGGGCGCGACCTCACCTCGCTCGCCGAGGCGGGAGAGCTGGACCCGGTGATCGGCCGTGCGGACGAGATCGAGCAGACCATCGAGATCCTCAGCCGCCGCACCAAGAACAACCCCGTGCTGATCGGTGAAGCAGGCGTCGGAAAGACCGCCATCGTCGAGGGGCTCGCCCAGGCGATCGTGTCGGGTGAGGTGCCCGAGCAGCTGCGCGGCAGCCGCGTCGTGTCGCTGGATCTTCCGGCGATGCTCGCTGGCGCCCGTTACCGCGGCGACTTCGAGGAGCGCCTGACCGCGACCATGAGCGAGATCGCCGAGCGCAAGGGCGAGCTGATCGTCTTCATCGACGAGGTGCACACCGTCGTCGGCGCGGGCGCCGGCAGCGACGGTGCCATGGACGCCGGCAACATCCTGAAGCCCCGCCTGGCTCGTGGCGACCTGCACCTGGTGGGTGCGACGACGCTGGCCGAGTACCGCACCATCGAGAAGGACCCGGCGCTCGAGCGCCGGTTCCAGCCGGTGAAGGTGGGGGAGCCGTCGGTCGAGGATGCGGTGCGGATCCTGCATGGTCTGCGTCCCGCCTACGAGCAGCACCACGCCATCACCTACACCGACGACGCGCTGCGCGCCGCGGTCGAGTTGAGCGATCGCTATCTGAGCGACCGTGTCCTCCCGGACAAGGCGATCGATCTCATCGACCAGGCCGGAGCACGACTCCGTCTGCGCTTGGGTGTCGCGGTCGACGTGTCCGACCTGATGGCTCAGCTGGCCACGCTCGAGGCGGACAAGAACTCCGCTGTGGCGGCCGAGCGCTATGAGGACGCGATGCGTCTGCGCGACGAGATCGCCGATGTGCAGCGTCGTATCGACGACGCGACGCGGCGTGACGCCGTGCGGGGGGAGCAGGTCGTGGACGTCGAGCACATCGCCGCTGTCATCAGCCGCAGCACCGGCATCCCGGTCTCGCGTCTGACCGAGAGCGAGCGTGGACGCCTGGCGGGACTCGAGTCCGAGCTGCACGCCCGGGTGATCGGTCAGGATGCGGCGGTCACCGCCGTCGCGACGGCCGTCCGGCGTAACCGCACCGGGATGGGCGACAGTCGCCGACCGGTGGGGTCGTTCCTGTTCCTCGGCCCCACGGGCGTCGGTAAGACCGAGCTCGCGAAGACTCTGGCATCCTCCCTCTTCGAGGACGAGAACGCCGTGATCCGCTTCGACATGAGCGAGTTCGGCGAGCGTCACACCGTCTCGCGTCTCGTGGGAGCGCCTCCCGGATACGTCGGATACGACGAGGCGGGACAGCTGACCGAGCGGGTGCGCCGCGCACCGTACTCCGTGGTGCTGTTCGACGAGATCGAGAAGGCGCACCCCGACGTGTTCAACCTGCTGCTGCAGGTGCTCGACGACGGCCGCCTGACCGACGGTCAGGGTCGCACGGTCGACTTCCGCAACACCGTCGTCATCATGACCTCGAACATCGGCAGCGAGTTCCTCGCATCGCGCTCCGGTGCGATCGGGTTCATCGCCGACGGCGGCGGAAGCACGGGCTTCGGCGACGAGAGCGAGCTGCGTGCCCGTGTCATGGGCAAGCTGCGCGAGGCGATGCGTCCCGAGTTCTTGAACCGCATCGACGAGATCGTGCTGTTCCGCAAGCTCGAGAAGGCCCAGCTGCGCAGCATCGTGTCGCTCCTGCTCGAGCAGAGCGCGTCCCGCCTGGCGCGGCGCGAGATCTCGTTCGAGGCGACGGATGCCGTCGTGGACTGGCTGGCGGAGCACGGGTACGAGCCCGAGTACGGAGCGCGCCCGCTGCGCCGGCTCATCCAGCGGGAGATCGATGACCGCATCGCCGACCTGCTCGTCTCCGGCGAACTGACCGACCAGGGTGGCGTGCGTGTCGACATCGTCGACGGTCGGCCGGCCGCCGCTGCACTCAGCCGCAGCGCCGTCGCCGCCTGATTCGACCAGACCGCCACCCCCTGCCGTGCGTCGGGGGTGGCGGTCTTCGTATGCGCGGGGCAGGCTGGGAGCATGGTGCTTCCCGCGCGGCTCTCCCTCGGACTGGCAGGGGCCCTCGGTCCCGATCTCATCGCTCGTCTGGCTCCCGCCGCAGAGGAGGCCGGCTTTGCGACGCTCTGGGTGAACGACACTCCGGGCGGCGACGCGGTGGCAGCGCTCGCGGCTGCTGCGCGGGTGACGGAGCGGATCGGGCTCGCCACCGGCGTGGTACCGCTGGATCGCCGGGAACCGGATGCGCTCGTGTCGGCACTGCAGGCCGCGGACCTTCCCGTGGACAGGCTCACCGTGGGCATCGGTTCCGGTGCCGCGCGCACACATCAACTCGCACTCGTGGAGCGGGGGATCGCGGCGCTGCGCGCGGGCGTGCCCGAGGCGCAGGTCGTGGTGGGCGCTCTCGGCCCGCGGATGCGTCGGCTCGCGACCTCGGTCGGCGACGGGCAGCTGCTGAACTGGTTGACGCCCGACGCCGCGGCGGCGCAGCGCGACCCGGGCTCTCGCACCATCCTCTATGTGAGAACGGCGCTGGATGCGGCGGCGCAGCCACGGTTGTCGGCCGAGGCCGACGCGTATGCCGGTTACCCCGCGTACGCCGCGAACTTCGCGCGCCTCGGCTTCAGCGCCCGCGACACGGTGATCACGCCGCGCGACGACACGGCGCGCGTGACGGCGTACCGGGCTGCCGTCGACGAGGTCGTTCTGCGGGCGATCGCCGAAAAGGACGACCCGGAGCACTATCTCGATTTCATCCGGAACGCAGCGGGCTTCATCGACGTGGACGCGTGATGCGGGCGGTGCGCGATCGAGGATCCGGGCTGACCGGCAGGGGCTCGACAGGAGCTCCGGGGCGAGGTGGAATCAGATCATGAGGACATTCGCACGCTGGGCGCTGGGCGCCGCCATGGTGTTCGCCGGTATCAGCCACCTGTTCTGGGCGCGGAAGGAGTTCCGCGCCCAGGTGCCCGACTGGGTCGTGGACGCCACGCCCCTCGACGAGGACGCCGTCGTGCTGGCCTCGGGCGCCGTGGAGATCGCGCTCGGCACCGCACTGGTGGCGCTGCCGTCCCAACGCCGGCGCATGGGGGCGCTGCTGGCGGCGTTCTTCGTCGCCGTCCTTCCGGGCAACTGGGCCCAGTTCACCCACCGCCGCGACGGCTTCGGTCTCGACACCGACGTCAAGCGACTGGTCCGACTCTTCTTCCAGCCGGCGCTCGTCGCCTGGGCGCTGTGGAGCACGCGCACCCCGCGCGACTGAACGCGGACCGGATGCGGCCGGTCAGCGCTTTGCTTCGACCAGCCGCATCCGCACGATGTTGTCGGTCTCGTCCATCTCGGCGATGTCGGGATGTGCGGCGACGAACTCGGTGAAGCTGCGGTGCCCCAGCGCCTTCTCGCTGAACGAGGAGTCCAGGCGTGTGATCAGGCTCTTCACGGCAGACGCATGCTGCCACTGCGACGGATCCTTGTCGTTCTCCAGACGCAGGGCGCGCTCGAGCAGATCGGCCGCGGGATCCACGGACCGCTTGCGGGAGCGCGGCGCGTTCGAGGTCGCATCCTTCTTCGCGGGCTCTGGCACCTGCACGCCCGGCAGCGAGTCGTAGGCGTCGAAGCGATCGCACGCGGCAGCGAGCGACTTGGCGGTGGAGCCCGCCACGCCCACGCCCACGACGAAGCGACCCAGGCGCTTGCACCTCTGCGCGAGGGGCACGTAGTCCGAATCGCCCGCGACGATCACGACGTGCGTCAGATCCGGGAGCCGGAACATGTCCTCCACCGTGTCGACGGCGAGGCGGATGTCTGCACCGTTCTTGGCGTATGCGGCGGCGGGGAAGAGCTGCACGAGGTCGACCGCGCGCGCCACGAGCTGCGACCGGTACTCGGCGTTGACCGGGGACGACCAGTCGGCGTAGGCCCGCGTGAGCACGAGCGTGCCGAAGGATGCGGCGTAGTCGATGATCGCGCCCACATCGACCGTCGCGCGCGCCAGCTTCTCGGTGATCTCCGCATCGTGCGGCTGCTCGGCGATGCGCGACCGATCGCGTGAATAGGCGTTGCGGCCGTGCACGCGGTCGTACCAGCTCATCACGATGTTGTCGAAGTCCAGGTAGACGGCCACGCGGCTCGTAGACAGATCGGCCATGTCAGTGCTCGCTCGGGTAGCGCACGCCGATTTGCGCGCGGATGTCGTCGAGCTGGCGCATGATCGCGACCGTCTCGGCGATGGGCAGACGATCGCTGTCGCGGCGCCCCTCCGCGATGATCTGCTCGGCCGCAAGCGCCTGATACTGCATGCCGCGTCCGGCGTCCGGGCAGCGGAAGGTCTCCAGGATGTCTCGCGAGCCGTTCGTCAGGGTGAAGCCCGTCGCGTTGTACCAGGTCGGGTCGATCTCGATCCGCGCGTCACTGCCGATGATCGCCGCTCGGTTGGGTCCGACGCCGCGTGAGGAGGACACCGTCGTGGCCAGTGCGCCGTTCGCGTACGAGGCGAGGGTCGCGACGTCGATGTCGGCACCGGTCTCGCCGAGTCGTGCGTTCGCGGTGAGCGAGACCGGTGCGCCCAGCACGTCCCAGGCGAACGACAACGGATAGATGCCGAGATCGAGCAGGGCGCCCCCGCCCAGCTCGAGCGCGTTCAGCCGATGCGACGGATCGGTGGGCAAGGACTGGACATGATCCGCGGTGACGGCGCGCACCTCGCCCAGTGCACCGGCGGCGAGCAGCTCCTGAATACGCATCATGTGCGGCAGGTAGCGGGTCCACATGGCCTCCATTGCCAGGAGCCCCGCTTCCTCGGCCGCGACCCGGACGCGCTCGGCCTCCTCGCCGGTCAGTGTGAACGGCTTCTCGACGAGCACGTGCTTGCCCGCGGCGAGAGCTTCCAGCGCGTTCTCGGCATGAGCCGGATGCGGGGTCGCGATGTAGACGATGTCGATGTCGTCATCGGCGAGCAGTGATGCGTAATCACCGTGTGCGCGCGGGATGTCGAACTGCGTCGCGAAGCGCTGGGCGCTTTCGAGCGAGCGCGAACCGACCGCGCGGACGTCGAGGCCCGCGGTGCGCAGGTCGCTCGTGAACGTGTGGGCGATGTTGCCCGTGGCGAGGATGCCCCAACGCAGGCGAGGACTCGAGTCTGTGGTCATGCGACCACCGTACCCAAGGGGTGCCGCACTAGGCTCGGGTCGTGGCGACGGCACTGGACAGACTGCGCGAACTCCTGAAGATCGCGACGGTCTCCTACGCGGACGAGTCACGGGTGGACACGGCAGCCTTCGACGAGTTCCACGCGGCACTCGAGCGGCTCTACCCCCGGGTCCACGCCCGGTTGGAGCGGGAAGTCGTCGTCGGTCACGCGCTCCTTCTCCGCTGGCCGGGGCGTACCGCGGAGCGGCCGCTCGTCCTCATGGCGCATCAGGACGTGGTCCCCGTGGTCGAGGAGGACTGGGATCGCGATCCGTTCGGCGCCGAACTCGTCGGCGAGGGCGCGGATCAAGCCGTCTACGCGCGCGGCGCGATCGACGACAAGGGCGCGCTCGTGGCCATCTTGGAGGCCGTCGAAGAACTGCTGATGCGCGAGGTCGTGCCCGAGAACGACGTGTACCTGGCCTTCGGGCACAACGAGGAGACGGCAGGAGACGGTGCACGTGCGATCGCGGAGGCGCTGCGCTCCCGCGGCGTTCGGCCGGCGCTCGTCGTCGACGAGGGCGGCGCCATCGTCGACGGCGTGCTTCCGGGGATCGCGCGTCCGACGGCGATGATCGGCGTCGCCGAGCGCGGCACGATGACGGTCTGGCTCACGGCGCGCGAGCAGGGCGGCCACGCATCCACGCCGCCGGCGCGTCCGGCGACGGCGCGGCTGGCGCGCGCGGTGGACAGGCTGGCTCGGCATCCGTTCCCGGTGCGGCTCGTCCCGCCGGTGCGCGCGATGCTCCGCACTCTGGCACCGCACGCGCCGAAGTCGCTCGGCGCCGCCCTGCGCTCCGTCGCGTTCACGGGGCCGGTGATCGCGAACGTGCTGGCGATGCTCGGGCCCGAGACGAACGCGCTCGTGCGCACGACCGCCGTGGCGACCGAGCTGAAGGGGGCGCCGGGGGAGAACGTGCTGGCGGCGACCGCGCAGGCGGCGATCAACGTGCGCCTGCTCACCGGAGACACGGCCGCCTCCGCCGTCGCGCGGATCCGCCGCGTCATCGCCGACGAGACGATCGAGATCGAGGTGCGCGCGGCGAGCGAGCCCTCGCCCGTCTCGCCGTGGCGCGGCGAACCATGGCGCCGCATCGCACGCGCGATCGACTCGTCACTCGGCAGCGAGATCGTGGCGACGCCCTACATCCAGTTGGGCGCGAGCGACAGCCGCTGGTTCACGGGCATCTGCGACAACGTCTACCGCTTCACGCCCTTCCACCTCACCCGCGCTGAGCGGGAGGCCCTGCACGCGCACAACGAACGCATCCGGGTGGAAGTGTGGCTCCGGGGGATCGGCTTCTACCGCGATCTGATCACGGGCGACTGACGGGGCGCGGAGCGACGTCGTCGAGCGCCAGCACGAATCGCAGGATGGCGCGACCCGTATCGGTGATCACGGGGCCGCGTCCGAACTCCCACTCCTCGTCGCTCGCGCGCACCGTGTGGCCGCGCAGAGCAGCGCGGCGATCGAACGGCGCCGTGGTCGCGGCGTAGAGGGCTACGGCTCCCGACACTCCCGCCGCCACGTGCGGCGTCACCGCGAGCGCGTCGCCGAGCACCAGAAGCGCCCGGATGACGCGGGTGAGCATCCGGATGCTGCGCTTGCGTCCCTGGCGGACCGCGGCCGCGAGAGCACGGAGCTCGTCGGGATTTCCCCCGGCGGCCCCCGTGCCGAGCCCTGCTTCCTCCAAGAAGCGGCGCGCTCTGGCGCAGTGCTCCGCGTCGTCGGCTGCGGTCTCGCCCAGCAGGCGTGCCGCCTCGTCCAGCGCATCGCCGATGGCTGCACGCCGGTCACCGGTCACGGCGGACTCGTCTCGGCGCTCCCTGTTGCTCAGGGGGAGACGTCCGAGGAAATCCGCCATGCGTCCACAGTAGACCGTGCTCCTCGGCCCGTGTCGATGCGTCGTCCGATGGGGCGATGTGACTGTCACACGGCTGCGGAAAACGGAGGGAACCGGGCGCGGCGTGCATAATGGCAACGGGCGTGTGACCGTGCGCACGGCCCAGGAGATCCAATGAGCGACGATGCGACGGGGCGACGGCCCAGTATCCGCGATGTGGCGCGCTTGGCCGAGGTCTCCCATCAGACCGTTTCCCGGGTGATCAACAACCATCCGAGCATCCGGCCGGAGACGCGCGAACGCGTGCTCTCGGTCATGGCGCAGGTGCAGTACCGGCCTAATCGCGCGGCGCGGGCGCTGGTGACCAGCCGTTCGCAGACCATCGGGATCCTGTCCGCCTCCAGCACGCAGTACGGACCCGCCTCCAGCATTGCGGCCATCGAATCCGCCGCCCGTGAGCGCGGCTACTGGGTGAGCACCGCGAACATCTCGCCCCACGACCCCGATTCGATCCCCGACGGCATCGCGCACCTGATGGCGCAGTCCGTCGAGGGGTTGGTCGTCATCGCGCCGCAGGTCCGCGTCTTCCGAGCGCTCGCTGAGCAACAGCTCGACGTGCCCTACGTCACCTTGCAGTCCACCGAGCTCGACCCGCAGCACGCGCTCTCGGTCGACCAGATCGCGGGCGCCCGACTCGCCACACGGCATCTCATCCAGCTCGGTCATCGCTGGATCTACCACCTCGCCGGTCCGCAGGACTGGATCGAGGCGGAGGCGCGCATGCGGGGCTTCCTCGAGGAGATGAGCGCGAACGACGTGCCCACCACCGCTCCCATCCTGGGGGATTGGACCGCGGAGTTCGGCTACTACGCGGGCCGGGAACTGCTGCGCGTGCGGGACTTCACCGCGGTGTTCGCGTCCAACGACCAAATGGCACTGGGGCTGTTGCACGCGATCCGCGACGAGGGTCTCGACGTGCCGGGGGACATCAGCGTGGTGGGCTTCGACGACATCCCGGAATCCGCGCACTTCTGGCCGCCGTTGACCACGGTCCGCCAGGACTTCGCCGATCTCGGACGGCGCTGCGTCGACATCCTGCTGGGCCCGGCGGACGGCTCGGATGCGGTCGTCGCGCCGATCGTGCCGGAGCTCATCGTCCGGGGCTCGACGGGGCCGGTCGCGCCGCTCTGACGGGCGTTATCAACCCGAGATCTCTCAGCGGGTTGACAGGAAGCCGATCTGTGGCGTTACACTTGCGCAGCAATGTGAACGGTCACATCGATCGTCACAACGGGGTTTCGAAAGACGAAGGAGTCGAGGCGTGTCCGCAATCGATGCCGCTCGAGGCGAGGGCTATGCCACGGGGGTGAAGACCGAGGTCGTGATCGCTCGCGTGCGCGCCGAGGTCGCAGCCCTTCACGGCGAGCTCGTGCGCAACGGGCTGGTCGTGTGGACCGGCGGCAACATCTCGGAGCGTGTGCCCGGCGCGGATCTCTTCGTCATCAAGCCGTCGGGGGTCTCCTACGACGATCTGGCGCCCGAGAACATGATCCTCTGCCACCTCGACGGCACCGTCGTCGCCGACACCCCTGGCAGCGACCGTCAGCCCTCCAGCGACACCGCCGCCCATGCATACGTCTACCGGAACATGCCGGCCGTCGGCGGCATCGTGCACACGCACTCCGACTACGCGACGGCCTGGGCCGCACGCGGCGAAGCGATCCCGTGCGTCATCACGGCGATGGCGGACGAGTTCGGCGGTCCGATCCCGGTCGGGCCGTTCGCGATCATCGGCGACGACTCGATCGGCCGAGGCATCGTCGACACGCTCACCGATCATCGCTCGCCGGCGGTGCTGATGGCGGGGCACGGCCCGTTCACGATCGGCGCGACGGCGCGGGATGCGGTCAAGGCCGCCGTCATGCTCGAAGACGTCGCGCGCACCGTGCACATCGCCGGCCAGAGCGGTCCGCTCACGCCGCTGCCGCAACAGGCGATCGATCGCCTCTACGAGCGCTACCAGCACGTGTACGGCCAGCACGGCGACCCTCGCTCGGCCGCCTGAAGACTTCCCCCTACGTACAACTGAACACAGCAGACAGAGACGTCTTACGAAAGGACACACTGTGAAGAGCACCAAGTTCCTGTTCGCCGCGGCAACCGTTGCCGCCGGCGCGCTCATGCTCTCCGGCTGCGGCAGCAGCGCGGGCGGCAACGGCGGGGACAGCGGCGGAGACGGCGGACTCATCGGCGTCGCCATGCCCACCAAGAGCTCCGAGCGCTGGATTCAGGACGGCAATGCCGTCAAGGAGCAGCTCGAGGCGCAGGGCTACACGGTCGACCTGCAGTACGCAGAGGACGACATTCCCACGCAGGTCTCGCAGATCGAGAACATGATCACCAAGGGCGCCAAGGCCCTGATCATCGCCTCGATCGACGGCACGACGCTCACCAGCGTCCTGCAGGAGGCCGCCGACGGCGACATCCCCGTCATCGCCTACGACCGCCTCATCCGCGACAGCGAGAACGTCAACTACTACGCGTCGTTCGACAACTACAAGGTCGGCGTGCAGCAGGCCAACTCGCTGCTCAACGGTCTGGGTCTCACCGACCTCGACGGCAAGGCCGCGGCATCCGCTCCGGCCGGCCCGTTCAACATCGAGCTGTTCGCCGGTTCGCCCGACGACAACAACGCCACGTTCTTCTGGAACGGAGCGATCGACACGCTCCAGCCCTACATCGACAAGAAGATCCTGGTCGTCAAGAGCGGTCAGACCGACTTCCAGCAGGCGGCGACGCTGCGCTGGGACGGCGAGACGGCGCAGAAGCGCATGGAGAACATCCTCACCTCGACGTACTCCGACGGTTCGAAGGTCAACGCGGTGCTCTCGCCCTACGACGGCATCTCGCGCGGCATCATCTCGGCCCTCACCGACGCCGGCTACTCGGTCGGTGCCGAGTGGCCGATCATCTCGGGTCAGGACGCCGAGATCGACTCCGTGAAGGCCATCGTCGCCGGTGAGCAGTACGCGACCATCTTCAAGGACACCCGCAAGCTGGCCGAGGTCGCGGTCGACATGGCCTCCGCTCTGCTGAAGGGTGAGGAGCCCGAGGTGAACAACACCGAGGACTACGACAACGGCAAGAAGGTCGTCCCGTCCTACCTGCTCGAGTCGCAGATCGTGGTCAAGGACAACATCCAGGAGGTCCTGGTCGACAGCGGCTACTGGACCGAAGACGAGATCAACGGCTGATAACCGAGGATCCGTGCCGGGCGGCCCCGTGCCGCCCGGCACACTCCCGTCGGCGACAGGAAAGAGGAGCAACGATGTCCCAGAACATCCTCGAGATGCGTGGGATCACCAAGACATTCCCGGGAGTCAAAGCACTCTCGAACGTGAATCTCGCCGTCCAGCGCGGCGAGGTGCACGCCATCTGCGGTGAGAACGGCGCCGGTAAGTCGACGCTCATGAAGGTGCTGTCGGGTGTGTACCCCCACGGCACGTACGACGGACAGATCGTCTACAACGGCGAGGAGGTCGCGTTCCGCAACCTTCGCGACAGCGAGGCCAAGGGCATCGTGATCATCCACCAGGAGCTGGCCCTGAGCCCGTACCTGTCGATCGCCGAGAACATCTTCCTCAACAACGAGCAGCGCGGCCCGCTTGGTCTCATCGACTGGAACGCGACGAACTTCGAGGCGGGCAAGCTCCTCGCCCGGGTCGGTCTGCGGGAGAACCCCACGACGAAGATCAACCAGATCGGCGTCGGCAAGCAGCAGCTCGTCGAGATCGCGAAGGCGCTCTCAAAAGAGGTCAAGCTGCTGATCCTCGACGAGCCGACCGCCGCACTGAACGACGAGGATTCGGCGCACCTGCTGGATCTGATCCTTCATCTGAAGGGTCAAGGGATCACGTCGATCATCATCAGCCACAAGCTCAACGAGATCAAGAAGGTCGCCGACACGGTCACCGTCATCCGCGACGGGAAGACGATCGAGACGATCGCGAAGAACGACGTCACCGAAGACCGCATCATCAAGGACATGGTGGGTCGCGACCTCGAGCACCGCTACCCGGACCACGAGCCCCACATCGGCGAAGAGCTGCTACGGGTCGAGAACTGGACGGCTCACCATCCCGTCGACACCTCCCGCGTCGTCGTCGATGACGTGTCGATCACGGTGCGGGCGGGGGAGATCGTCGGAATCGCGGGCCTCATGGGAGCCGGTCGCACCGAGTTCGCCATGAGCCTGTTCGGCCACAGCTACGGGACCCGCATCTCGGGCCGGGTGTTCATGCGCGGCAAAGAGATCAAGACGCGCACCGTCTCGGAGGCCATCGACAACGGTCTCGCCTACGCGACCGAGGACCGCAAGACGTACGGCCTGAACCTCATCGAGGACATCAAGCGCAACGTCTCCATGGCGTCGCTCAAGAAGCTCGAGAAGGCCGGCCTCGTCAACGACAACGAGGAGTACCGGGTCGCGAACGAGTACCGCCGCGACATGAACATCAAGGCCCCGAGCGTGCTGGTCAAGACCGGGAAGCTCTCGGGCGGCAACCAGCAGAAGGTCGTGCTGTCGAAGTGGATCTACTCGGATCCCGACGTGCTGATCCTCGACGAGCCGACCCGCGGCATCGACGTGGGGGCGAAGTACGAGATCTACACGATCATCAACAAGCTCGCCGCCTCTGGCAAGGGCATCATCGTGATCTCGTCCGAGCTGCCCGAACTGCTCGGCATCTCCGACCGCGTCTACGCGCTGTCGGAGGGTCGCATCACGGGAGAGCTGCCGATCGCCGAGGCGAGCCCCGAATCCGTCCTCAAGCTCATGACCATGGAGAAGCCCCGCTGACGGGGCTCGCAGGAGACAACGACATGTCGAACAACGACACCGCTGCCGGGGCGACGATCAACCCGGTCGACAACAAGGCCACCCGCTGGATCACGCACGTGCTGACGGATCTCGGCAAGAACGGCATCTTCATCGCGCTGCTCGCGGTCGTGGTGCTGTTCGCCGTCCTGACCGACGGCATCCTGCTGCGTCCGCAGAACATCTCGAACCTGGTCGTGCAGAACGGCTACATCCTCGTGCTCGCGATCGGCATGGTGATGGTCATCATCGCCGGCCACATCGACCTGTCCGTCGGATCCGTGGCCGCCTTCATCGGCGCGGTCTCGGGCGTCTTCGCGGTGCAGTGGGGACTTCCCTGGTGGCTCGCGATCGTCCTGTCGCTCGCGATCGGCGCGCTCGTGGGCGCGTGGCAGGGCTTCTGGGTCGCCTTCGTCGGCATCCCCGCCTTCATCGTGACCCTCGCGGGCATGCTCATCTTCCGCGGACTCGCGCTCGTCGTGCTGGGCAATGCGAACATCGGCTCCTTCCCCGACGAGTACCGGGCCCTCGGCAACGGCTTCCTCGACGGCATCTTCGGGGGCGACCCCGACGTGTTCACGCTGCTCATCGGCGCGGTCGGCATCATCGCCCTCGTCGTGCAGCAGTGGCGCACCCGTGCCGGACGTCGCAAGTACGGGCAGGATGTCGAGCCGATCGTCTGGTTCATCGCCAAGCTCGTGCTGATCTCCGCCGCGATCGCGTTCTTCACGTACTCCCTCGCCGCGTACAAGGGCATCCCGGTCACGCTCATCGTGCTCGCCGTGCTCGTGCTGGTCTACGGCATCGTCATGAACCGTTCCGTGTTCGGCCGTCACATCTACGCGATCGGCGGCAACCGTCACGCGGCGGAGCTGTCGGGCATCAAGACCCGCCGGGTCGACTTCTGGCTGTTCGTGAACATGGGACTGCTCGCGGCGCTCGCCGGCCTCATCTTCACCGCTCGCCTGAACCTCGCCGGGCCCAAGGCCGGTGACGGCTTCGAGCTCGAGGCCATCTCTGCCGCCTTCATCGGCGGAGCGGCGGTGCAGGGCGGCGTCGGAACCATCGGCGGCGCGATCATCGGTGGTCTGATCATCGGTGTGCTGAACAACGGTATGTCGATCATGGGTATCGGCATCGAGTGGCAGCAGGCCGTGAAGGGCCTCGTGCTTCTTCTCGCCGTAGCCTTCGACGTGTACAACAAGCGGCGCTCCGGCAACTGAGCCCAGCAGCCGAAGAAGGGCCTCGCCGATCGGCGGGGCCCTTCTTCGTGCGCTCGTCAGCGAACAGCGAGCCGCTCGGCGATGCGCGAGGGCAGGGTGCCGTCCGCGGCGCTCGCGCCGTTGGCGAACGCCCCGCGGTAACGCGCGGCCGGATGCGTGTCCGCGACCCGCGCGTGGCCGGCGCCGTAGAGCGACTCGCGCAGCGTCGAGCCCGCGTACTCGGTCTGCGCCCGCCCGCGGCGCTGGAGCTCGGGCACGACGAACTCCACCAGATCCTCGAAGGAGCCGGGGGTGATCGCGTAGGCGAAGTTGAAGCCGTCGATCTCACCCTCGTCGACCCATCGCTCCAGCTCGTCGGCGACGGTCTCGGGGCCGCCCACGATCACCGGCCCCATCCCGCCGATCGAACGCTGCGCGACGATATCGGCCGGGGTCCACCGGCGTTCGGGATCGATCTTCGCGAGGGAGGAGAGCACGGAGCGCAGGCTGTCGTTCTCCACCTCTTCGAGCGGCTGATCCGGGCCCCACTGCCCGAAGTCGATGCCGGTCCAGCCGCCGTAGAAGGCGAGCATCCCCTCACCCGAGGCGTAGGACAGATAGTCCTCGTACTTGGCCTCGGCCGCCTCATCCGACTCGGCCGTGATGACGGTCACCAGAGCGAAGGTCTTCACGTCGTCGGGATCGCGCCCCTCCGCCGCGGCGCGAGAGCGGATGTCGCGGACGATCTCGCGAGCCTGCGCGGGGTTCGCGGGGCTGATGAAGACACCCTCGCCGTGCCGGGCGGCGAAGGCGCGCCCGCGCGGGGAGGCGCCGGCCTGGAAGATCACCGGAGTGCGCTGCGGCGACGGCTCGCTCAGGTGGATGCCGGGGACGGAGTAGTAGGTGCCCTGGTGGCCGATCGGATGCACCTTCGCGGCGTCGGTGTACACACCGCGTTCCCGGTCGGCCACGACGGCGTCCTCCTCCCACGAACCCTCCCAGAGCTTGTAGGTGACGTCGACGAACTCCTCCGCGATCTCGTACCGGTCGTCGTGGGCGATCTGCTTGCTCAGGCCCAGGTTGATCGCGGCGCTGTTCAGGTAGCTCGTCACGACGTTCCAGGCGACGCGCCCCTTGGTCAGATGATCGAGCGTCGAGAACTTGCGCGCGAGCGCGTACGGCTGTTCGTACGTCAGCGCCGCCGTGACGCCGAAGCCCAGATGCTCCGTGACGAGCGCCATCGCCGGCACCTGGAGGAACGGATCGTTCACCGGTACCTGGTCGGCATCGCCGAGCGCCGTGGCCGCGGAGCCCCGGTACACGTCGTACGTGCCCAGCACGTCCGCGATGAACAACGAGTCGAACCGGCCGCGCTCCAGGAGCTTCGCGAGCTCGGTCCAGTACTCGAGGTCCTTGTAGGTCGTGGCCCGGCTGTCGGGGTGGCGCCAGGTGCCGGCGGATTGGTGACTGACGCACGTCATGTCGAAGGCGTTCAGGATGATGCGCTTTGCCATTCGGCGAGTCTCACACCGCGCTCCGCCCGCGTCCATGACGCCGACATTCGGCGTCATGGACGCGGGGGCGTCAGGGCACCAGTGTGATCTTGCCCGGCGAATGGGCCTCGATGAGACGGTGCGCCTGCGGTGCTTCGGCCAGCGGAAGCTGTTCGCCGAGCTCGACCGAGAAGTGACCTGTCGACAGCAGCGCCAGAACGACCGGCACGGCCTCGGCCCGCCACGCGAGCTGCTGGTCGGTGAGCGGGTCGGGGGAGCCGCCGGAGAACGCCCGGATGCCGAATCCCGCCGCATCCGCGCCGCGTACGATCGTGGCGATGCGCGAACGATCGTCGACGAGAGCGAGCGAGGCGGCGATCGCCTCATCCGTGCCGGCCGCGTCGAACGCGGCCGTGTAGCCCTGGGGTGCAGCCTCGCGCAGGCGCTGTTCGAGTCCTTCGCCATAGGCCACAGGGATCGCGCCGAGTTCGCGGAGACGATCGAAGCGCGACGGCGACGAGGTGGCCACGACCGTGGCGCCCCACAGCACGGCGAACTGCACCGCGGCCTGGCCGACGGCGCCCGAGCCCGCGTGCACGACGAGGGTGTCACCGCTGCGCACGTCGAGCGAGCGCAGCACCTGGTATGCCGTGCCCACCGGGATGCCGAGGGCGGCTCCCGTCGCCGCGTCCACCTGCGGCGGTCGCGGCTGGATCGAGCCGACTTTGACGATCGCCTGCTCGGCGTAGAGACCGCCGGCGGAGAAGATCACGACGGGGTCGCCGACGCGGAACCCGTCGACCCCTTCGCCAACGGCCGTCACCACGCCGGCGCCGTCGCTGCCGATGCGGCGGGGATGGGTCATCGGGACGGGGCCGCGCAGACCCGCTCGCAGCTTCGCATCGATCGGATTGACGCCGGCCGCTTCGATCCGCACCGCCACCTGGCCCGCCTCCGGGGAGGGGACATCGATGTCGGTGAGCGTGAGGACGTCGGGGCCGCCGTGTTCGGAGTAGACGATCGCGTGTGTCATGGTGCTCGCCACTCTGCCCGGTGTCGCGGCCCGACGCAATGCGCCCGCGGCGGACGGGCGATCGACTCGCCGGTCCGCCACGGGGCGGGAGGTGACAACTCAGCCGCAGGCGAGCGACGCGTACGGTGCGGTGAAGCTCGCGCTCGCACCCGCCTGGGTCACCGAGACCGTGGCCGTTCCCGCGGGCATCGCGCCGAGCCGCGTCGTGAAGGCGGTCGACGTGCTCGTGCCCGCGGCGACCGTGACGGTCTTCGCGCCGTACACCGTCGTGATCGTCGCCACCGCGGGGCCGTCGCCCGTGTTGCTGAGAGCGACCGAGATCACGGCCTTGCCGGCCAGGCACCGTGCGCTGGTCGTGGCCTGCACGGACACCGCCGGGGTGACGGTGACGGTCGCCTCCACCGGCATGCGCGAGTCGTCCTGCGCGATGCCGGCAACCGTGAACTCTCCCGCGGTGGCGTAAGCGGCGGGAGGGACGGCGTCCCAGGCGACGTCGACGCTCTGCTGGGAACCGTCCGCCTTCGTCAGGTGTGCCTGAGGCAGCGTCGGGGCGACACCCGCACGCGTCGTCACCGCGATCTCATCGACCGAGGCGACCGCGATGTCCGCCGCGTAGGCCTCAAGCACGCGCTGGTACTCGGAGCGCGTGATCGGGATGACCGTGCCGTGGCGCGGCTTGCCGCCGTCGGCGTTCTGGGGGAGCGACTGGCGCAGTTTCGCGCCGAGCGGCTGCCACGCGTTCCCGTCCTCGAGGTTCGTCGTGCCGAACGGGACGTAGTGGTTGGGCCCGCCGTGGTAGTTGGGCTGGTCGATGAAGAGGAACCAGTCCAGCCCGTTCACATCGCCCGCGTTGGCGGGGAAGATGTTGGCGCCCTCGCCGCTGGTGAACGTGCCCCCGGGCTCACCGTTGGGCAGACCGCTGGCGACGCGCTCCTTCACGAGCGTCCACTCGTCCGCCGGCCCGGTGGTGCCGGGGAGCGTGCCCGTGATCGTGGCCAGCAGATCGGTCGACTTCTCGTGGCGGATCGTCATGCTCGCCTCGTCCTTGGTGAAGCGGTGGTAGACGCCGTCGACCTTCGCGACGGTGGAGTCGATGAGGCCGAGTCCCGCACCCCGGCGCACGTCGCTCCAGATCTGCGGTTCGGAGAAGGTCACGAAGTCATCGGTCGTCGCGTACATCATCCGGTTGTAGGTGACGGCCGTACGGTCGGCGGCGTTCGTGGTCGGGTAGAGGTTGGACGCCCAGAAGACGACGAACGTGTCCAGCTCGTCATCCCAGTAGGCCTCGGGCGCCCACGTGTTCCCCGCGTAGTCGCTCGACACCTTCACGTGACGCTGCTCGGACCAGTTCACCAGGTCGTTCGACTCCCAGACCTCGATGTAGCGCGAGCCGGAGATCTGCGCGGTCGTGAATCCACCGGCCAGGCCGTCGATCTTCAGATCCGTGGCGATCATGTAGAACTTGTCGCCCTCGGGCGCGCGGATGATGAACGGATCGCGCAATCCCTCGGTGCCGACGGTGGAGGTGAACACCGGCTGTCCGTCGTTCAGGGTGTTCCAGCTCAGCGCGTCGTTGCCCTTCGATGCGGCGATGCTCACGCGCTCGGCGCCCTGGCCCTCGCCCGTGAAGAACGTCCAGAAGTACGCCTCGGTCTCCTCGTCGCCCGCCGGCAGCGGCTGGATGCGGGCGGAGAAGGTGCGGCTGGCGGTCGCCTGGCCGTGCGTGACGACCGCGGTCAGCTGCGCCACGATCTCGGGGGACCCGGGTGCGGGCCGCGTCACCTCGACGGTGCGCGAGTCGTCGCGCACGCCCGCCCGAAGCGCCGCGGACGTCGCGTGGGCCGCATCCACCGTCCACGTGATCGTGGATCCCTGCGCTCCGGTGGCGGGCACGGAGAAGTTCGTGCGGATGTCGTCGAGATTCGCGATCTGGATCGTCGCAAGGTCTGCGGCCACGCGTTCGGCGTCCGAGAGAAGCTGAGGCACCCGCACCGAGTAGGTCTGGACGCGGCTCGCTCCGCCGACGGTGAAGGTGGCGGTCAGAGTGACGTTCGCGTCGCCCGCGCCCGCCGTGGGCCGGGTGACGGTGGCCGTGCCGTTGCTGACGGCGATCGCCGGGTTGTTCGACCCCCAGCTCACGGCGACGCCCGCGCTTGCGGTGGGTACGGCGAAGTCGGCATCCGCGGTCGCAGGGACCGACACGGAGGCGACGGCGCGATCGAGAGCCTCCGCGTTGTAGAGCGCCAGCACGTCGGCGTCACTGAGCGCCTGTCCGTAGATCGCGAAGTCGTCGACCAGTCCGCTCCAGCTCGCGTCGTTGTACGTCGAGCGGCCGAGGGCCGCCACGAGGTTCGAGCCGAACGCGGCGACGTCGCGGGCGATCGCGTTCTGCGAGATACGGGCGCCGTTCACGTAGACGCGCAACTGGCCCGTCGTTCCGTCGATGACCGTCGTGTAGAGGCTAAGACCGGCGGGCGTGCGGATGCCGGAGGTGGCGGCGTTGGTGGCCCCGGGCCCGACCTCGGTGCTCCAGGGCGAGCCGGGCGAGACCGCGTTGGTGACGACCGATTTGACGTAGCCGTTGGGGTTGGCGGGGTTGAGCAGCCAGTACCCCGACGAGTAGGAGGCGCCGGAGGCGACGGGTGCTCCGATGAAGGCCGCGGCGGTGTTGCCTGCTCCCGTGCGCGGCGAGAGCCACGTGGAGATGGTGAGGTCCTTCTTGTCGACGAGGCCCGTCGTGGGGATATCGAGGTAGGCGGCCGTGCCGCGGGATCCTCCGGGCAGCGACAGGCTGCCGTCGGCGACGGCACCGCCGCTCTGCTGCAGCGTCGCGTCGAACCCGTTGCCGCTCGTGTCCGGGATCGTCGTGCCCGTGGCGCTGTCGAAGGTGTAGTGCAAGAGAGGTGCAGGAGTCGCGGCCTGGGCGGCGGAGGGGACGACCGCTGCGGCGACGGCGAGCGCGAGAGCGGTCCATACCGCTCCGCCCCTGGTCAGCATTCGGGATCTGTGGCGCGTGCTCACGCGGAGGCTCCTCGCTCTCATCGACGGGCGAGACGCGGCGGAGCGTGCGCGGGGACGTCACGGTCCCCGTGGCGATCGGTTGAGCGTCTTCGCGCAATCGTGTGCCGCGAATGCGGCGGTCGGCAGTAGTTGTTACCGAGAACATTCTCGGCCTTCGATCACCGTATTCGCTGCACGGAGACGTTGTCAACGGCGTGCGACGCACCGGGAGCATCGCGTGCGCGCGGCCGCGCCCGGACGAAGATCAGCCGCGCAGCGTCTTGAGGATGCGCTGGGCGGAGACCGGCTCGGCCGTCCCCAACCGCTGCGCGAACAGGCTCACCCGGTACTCCTCCAGCAGCCATCGGGCATGCGCGAGCGAGGCGGGTGCGTCATCGGCGAGAGGGATCGTGCCACCGGCATCCGTGTACGCCGCGGCGGAGCGCTCGTACTCGGTGAGGCGTTGCCGGTCGCGCCCGGGCTGATCGGCCAGCTGAGACAGCCGCTCGGCGACCGCCGCGAGGTAGCGCGGCAGATGGGCGAGGCGAGCCGGCCCGGTCCGCGAGATGAAACCGGGATAGACGAGGCCGGCCAGCTGGGCTCGGATGTCGCCGAGGGCGCCGAGCAGGGTCAGCGAGTTCTGTCGCTTCATAGCGCGTTCGATCTCCCGCAGCGAGAGCAGGATGCGGGCGACGAGGCTCGTGGCGGCGAACAGCTCGTCTGTGACGGCCGCGCTGAACGCGTCCCTGAGGGCCTCGAAGCCGGCGCGGTCCCGCACGATGCCGTCCGGGGCCGTGCGCGCGATGACCGCATCCGCGACCGCGACGCGCGCGTCTTCGACGAGGGCCTTCGCCGAGGGATAGGGCGAGGCGGCGAGGGCGAGCTTCTCGTTCGCGGTCAGATGATCGAGCACGTAGGAGACGGGGGAGGGCACCGCGTGGAGCACGAGACGGCGGATACCCGCGCGCGTCGCGCGCGCTGCGGCCTCCGGCGTCGCCTCGATGCGCAGCGACACGCTCGCCCCGTCGTCGACGATCGCGGGGTAGCCGCGCACCACACCGCCTGCCACACGCGTGTCGACCTGCTCGGGGAGGGTTCCGAAATCCCAGTCGCTCACCCCGGTGCGTTCGGTGAAGCCCTCGGCGCTCGCCGCGACGCGCGATCCGGGGGTGCCGGGAGCAGCGGTGACGCTGGATGCGGCCGGGCCTCGACGTAGCGAGCGAGCGACGGACGAGCGCGCGCGATCGGCGAAACGCTCCTGCAGGGCGACCAGGTCGCGTCCGGAACCGGCCGCACGGCCGCGCTCGTCGACCGCGCGGAACGAGATCAGCAGATGGTCGGGCACCCGATCCATCTCGAAGTCGGACGCGCTCACGGGCTGGTTCGCGACGCGTTGGATGCGGGAGGCGAGGGCGTCGCGCAGGGGAAGCGGTGGAAGCCCGGCATGATCCTCGGGACCTGCGCCGGCGAGCTCCTCGGCGAAGCGGGCCGCCCAATCCGCTGCCGGCACGACATGGCGCCGGATGGACTTGGGCAGCGCCCGCAGGAGTGCGGTGATGAGCTCGTCGCGCAGTCCCGGTACCTGCCAGTCGAACCCCTGGGGTGACAGCTGCGCCAGGAGCGCGAGGGGGACGACCGCGGTCACACCGTCATCCACGGCCCCCGGTTCGAACCGGTACGCGAGTGAGAGCACCTGATCGCCCTGCCTCCAGCGGGTCGGGAAGGCGCGTTCGTCGGCGCGTTCCGCGCCCTCCAACAGATCCGCCTCGCTCAGATCGAGCAGACGCGGGGTGCGCCCGACCGTGTCCTTCCACCAGGCTTCGAACGAGCGGGCATCGAACACGTCCGCGGGGATGCGGGAGTCGTAGAACGCATAGACGGCCTCGTCTCCGACCAGGATGTCGCGGCGGCGCTCGCGCTCCTCGAGCTTCTCCAGGCGTCGGCGCAGCTCGAGATTGCGCCTGGCGAAGGCGGTGAGCGGCTTCGCCAGGCGGGACAGATCCCACTCCTCGTCGACGAGGGCGTGGCGCACGAACATCTCGCGCGCGAGGGGACGATCGAATCGGGCCAGCTGCACGCGCCGACGCGGGATGATCTCGACGCCGAACAGGGTGACCTTCTCGTAGGCGGTGGCGGCCCCGGCATCCTTCGACCAGTGCGGCTCGCTCAGTTGTCGTTTGGCGAGCTCGCCTGCGAGCGGCTCGGCCCAGGCGGGATCGATCGCCGCGACCGTGCGCGCGAAGAGGCGGCTCGTCTCGACGAGTTCCGCGGCCATGACCGCGGTCGGCCGCTTCTTGCGCAGGCCGGAGCCGGGAAACAGCGAGAAGCGGGTGCCACGAGCGCCGCGGTACTCCGCGCGCGCACCTTTGCCCTCTCGGCTCCTCTCGCGCTCGTCGAGGATGCCGATGTGCGAGAGCAGCCCGGACAGCAGAGCGCGATGCACCGCGGCGGGGTCTGCCGCGCCCCCAGCGCGCTCGGCGTCGCGACGAAGACCCAGCAGCTGCGAGAGCTGCCGGTGCACGTCGAACCACTCGCGCACGCGCACGTAGTTGAGCATCTCCGCCCGGCACAACCGGCGAAACGCGCTCGAACCGAGCTCGTCCTGCTGTTCGCGCAGGTGGTTCCAGAGGTTCAGGAGGGTGAGGAAGTCGCTCGTGGGGTCGACGAAGCGCGCGTGCAGCCGGTCCGCTTCCTCGCGGCGCTCCTCGGGACGCTCGCGCACGTCCTGGATCGACATTCCGGCAACGATCGCGAGCACGTCGGGCAGCACGTCGGTGCGCCGCGCCTCGACGAGCATGCGTGCGAAGCGCGGGTCGATCGGCAGCCGGGCGATCTCCCGTCCGAGCTGCGTGAGTGAGGACCCCTGCCGACTCTGGCGCACGGCCTGCAGCTCGACGAGCAGGTCGAACGCCGACTGGACGCCTCGGGAGTCGGGAGGGGTGAGGAACGGGAAGGCGGAGATGTCGCCGAATCCGAGCGCGAGCATCTGCAGGATGACGGCGGCGAGAGAGGTCCGCAGGATCTCCGGCTCCGTGAAGACGGGGCGCCGTTCGAAGTCGCCCTCCCCGTACAGGCGGATCGCGATGCCCGGCGCCGTTCGCCCGGCACGGCCGGAGCGCTGCTGCGCGGAGGCTTGCGAGATGGCCTCGATGGGCAGTCGCTGCACCTTCGACCGGTTGCTGTAGCGGGAGATGCGGGCGGTTCCGGTGTCGATCACGTAGCGGATGCCCGGAACCGTCAGACTCGTCTCGGCGACGTTGGTCGCGAGGATCACCCGGCGCCGCACTCCCGGGATGCGTGACCGCTCGAACACCCGATGCTGTTCCGCCGCGGACAGCCGGCCGTAGAGGGGGAGCACCTCGGTGGGGGCCGCGGACGAGGTGTAGGCGGCGCGCACCGCATCCGCCGCATCGCGGATCTCGGCCTCGCCGGGCAGGAAGACGAGGACGTCGCCCGGCGCCTCGGCGTCGAGTTCCCGCAGCGCCTGAACGATGGCAGTCACCTCGTCCTCAGCCTCGGGGGCCGGGGCATCCTCGGCCTCATCGTCGGTCTCCGGGACGAGCGGTCGGTAGCGGATCTCGACGGGGTAGGTGCGTCCGGAGACTTCGATGACGGGGGCAGGGACCCCGTCGGCATCGGCGAAGTGGCGTGCGAAGCTCTCGGGATCGATCGTGGCGGAGGTCACGATGACCTTCAGATCCGGGCGCTCGGGGAGGATGCGGCGCAGGTACCCCAGCAGAAAGTCGATGTTGAGGGAGCGTTCGTGCGCCTCGTCGATGATGATCGTGTCGTACCGGCGCAGGAGCCGGTCGCGGTGGATCTCATTGAGCAGGATGCCGTCGGTCACGAGGGCGACGCGGGTGTCCGCGGACACCTTGTCGGTGAATCGCACCTTGTAGCCGACGGTCGCACCGAGGGGGACCTGCAGCTCTTCGGCGATGCGCTCGGCGATCGTCCGTGCGGCGATGCGGCGTGGCTGCGTGTGCGCGATACGGGTGCGCCCCAACTCCAGGCAGATCTTCGGCAGCTGCGTCGTCTTGCCGGATCCCGTCGCACCCGCGACGATCACGACCTGGTGATCCTCGATGGCGCGCGCGATCTCCTCCCGGGCCGCGCTGACGGGCAGCTCGGGCGGGAAGGAGATGACGGGTTCGGGCGTTGACACAGCCTTCGATGCTAACCCGAGCCGGGGCTCAGATGCTCAGCAGCGTCGCAAGACCCACGATCGATCCGAGGAACACGACCGCGGAGACGCTGGCGAGCACCGTCAGGCGGGTCCGTGTGGCACGTCGCCGGGCGATCCGCGCGGCGAGCCCGCCGTCGCCGATGTCGACGACCGGGGATGCGGAGGCGGTGCTCTTCGGCGCGGCGGTGATCGTGGGCGTGCGGATCGCGTACCGCTCGCGGGCGGGCGTGCGGTCGGTCTCGGCATCGGGCGCGAACGATGCGGTCTGAGCCGCGCCGCCTCGGCGTGCGCGCGTGAGGCGTGGCGATGCGGCCGCCTTCGTCCCCCGGGGCGACAGGCTCGTCGCGTCGTCGGCCACGGCGTCGCGTGGACGCAGCACCGTGTCGTCCGCGTCCGCGTCTGCGTCCGCGTCCGCGTCCGCCGGTCGGTCGCGGCGGCGCAGCAGCGTCGCATCCTGCGGCTCGTCACGGGGACGCAGCACCGTGTCGTCGGTGTCGGGCGCATCGATCGCCGCGGGCGAGCGCGGTGTGAGGATCGTGTGCGCGTCATCGTCGTCGACCGCGGTGACTGGCGTCGCACGGGGGACGACCACCGTCGCATCCGTCGTCGGGGCAGCCCTGCGCACCAGCAGGGTGCCGTCCTCCGGTTCGTCAGCGGGCGGCGCCTTCTCGGGCGACGGTGCCGGGGCATCGACCGGACGCCGCACCAGCGCGGTGCGGTCGTCCACGTCCTCCGGCGCTACGGCCGGTGCGGCGGTCGCGCGGTCGACGATCACGGTCTCGTCGACGGGCGCAGCCGGCGTCTCGCGGGACACGATGGCCGTCGCGTCGGCCGCCGCCGAGGCGGACGCATTGCGTCGATCGCGCCGACTCACGAGCTGGGTGCTGTCCTCGGGCTGCTCGCCCTGATCCGGCCCCCGGCGCGAGAGGCGGGTGCTGTCGTCTGCGTCGGTCATGCGTCCCCCACGAAGCGGATGCGGGCGCCGCCGGCGAGCTCCGCGCTCGCACCCTCACGCACCTCTACCGCGCGGTCGGGGACGAGCAATCTGGCCACACCGTCGGCGTCGATGACAGCCGTCCCGCCCGGCGTTGCGAGGTCTTCGATCTGCACCCGTGTGCCGTCGGTCCAGATCTTCACGTGCGCACGCGAGACATCGCGCGAGACGTCGCCGAGTGCCACCAGCGTCGGCAGGTCGTCGCCCTCGACGCGGGAGCTGCGCGGCCCGCGCCCGACCAGCAGCGTGCCATGGATCGGCACGATGTCTCCTCCAGGCAGCTGGATGGCGCGCGGAGCCCGCGGGGTGCGAGGTGCGGGCTTGGGCGCGAGTGCGCTCGAACTCGTCACGACGGTCTCGTCATCGGCGGGCTCAGCGAGGGACGAGCCCGCCGTAGCGACCGGCGCGGAGGTCGGAGCGGAGGCACGCGGGACGGGGGTGGGAACCGGAGGGCGCGACACGGCGGGCCGTCCGCGGAGCATGACGCCCGCGGCGGTCGTCGGCCCGACGCGCACGGGGCGCTCCGGGGTCGGGCCCAGATCGAACAGCTTCGGCTCCGCGTCGGGGGCGCCTGCCCAGGCCCGCACCACCGATGCCGCCTCCACCTCGCGCCACGTGTGCGCGCCGACGCCGTCGACGCGCCAGACCCGGCGGGAGCGGTCCTCGAAGCGAAGCACGAACTCGCCGCGGACGAAGGCGGTCAGACGGTCGTCGTCCAGCGCGACCACGGCGAATGCCGGCACCGCGGCGATGCCGTCGGCGAGCAGGGCGTCCAGGATCTCGGGTGTCCCTGGCATGCTGCCCGTGGACAGCACGCGTCGCGCGGCCGCCACCGCGGCATCGCCTCCGACGATCACGGCGAGCGTATCGGTGGCGATGGCGGGCAGGGGCCCCTCGAACCAGGTCCGCTCAGCCACGGATCGGCCGCTCTCTGCGCGAGGTGATGGTGTCCACCTCGATGGGCTGCACCGCGGCCTGCTCGCTCGTCGCGAAGCCGCCGGTCACCTCGTCGGCGCGGGGAGCGAGCCCCCCGGAGCGCACGTCCACCACGACGGCGCTGATGTTGTCACGGCCGCCGCGGGCGAGCGCCTGATCCACCAGCGCGTACGCGGTCTGCTCGGCCGAGCCGCCGAGGCTGAGCCCGGCCAGTACCGCCTCGTCGCTCAGATCGTTCGACAGTCCGTCCGAGCACAGCAGCATGCGTTCGCCGGTGACGATGGGGGAGAGCCAGTAGTCGGCGGGGCTCTGACTGTCGCCCACGGCGCGCGTGATGACGTTGCGACCGGGGTAGGTGGACATCTCGGAGCGGCTGATCTTGCCGGCATCCACGAGCTCCTGCACGACCGAGTGATCGACCGTGAGCTGTTCGAGCGAGCTGCCCACGAGCCGATACACCCGGGAGTCGCCGATGTTCACGACGAGCCACGCGTGCGATCCGTTCTGCACCACGGCGACCAGGGCCGCGAGAGTGGAGCCGGCGCCCCGGGCATGACGCCCCGCGACCTGCGACACGGCGGCATGAGCAGACTCGACAGCGGTGACGACTTCCTCCGGCTGCACGTCGTCGCGACCGACGAGGTGACGGAAGGCGTCCACGACAGCGGCGCTGGCGAGGTCTCCCGCGGCGTGGCCTCCCATGCCGTCGGCGACGAGGAACACGGGGTACTGCGCGAGCACCGCATCCTCGTTCAGCTTGCGTACGCGGCCGACGTCGGAGCGCGCTCCGGCCATGACGACGATCCCGCTCATGGTCGTCCCCTTCCATCTCGCGACGCAGCCTCGCGCAATCCGCGTGCGAACGAGCGTAGCGATAGCCGAGCCTTCCAGCGCGCCCACAGGCCGCCTGTGGACGCGAAACGTCGCCGTTCCTGGTCGATGAGCTCCCAGAATCGGGCCGATTCCTCTTCGGTGGTGGTCCCCGGGGCGAACACCGCGCGGTCGGCGAGCGCCGCCAGCGTGGCCGGGTCCGCCGTCTCCGCGTCGCTGACGGCGGCCGCGGTCTCCGAACGAGTGGCGGCGGGCGGGATGCGATGGCCGTGATCGACGGCGGTGTCGAGATACTCCTCCCAGCCGCCGACGACGCGGTCGACGGGATCGGCGGAGGAGCGCCGGGCACGCCGACGCATGATCTTCGCCCAGAGCACCGCGATCGCGGGCATCAGGAGGATGAGGAGCGCGAAGATGGCGATGCCGGAGATCCGCAGTGTGGCCCACAGCCACGCGAGATCGACCGGGTCGGTCGGCTCGTCGCTCTGCGGCGGGCTGGCGTCGGCCGGGTCGGCTTCGGGCGGGAGGACCGTGTCCGCCTGCTCCGGCTCCACCGGGGTCATGTTCTGCGGATCGCGACGCTGCTGGACGTCGGGCGAGAGCGGCACGCGGTGCTGCGGGGTCGTGTCGATCGCCGTCCAGGTGCCGTCCGCGTCGCGGACTTCGATCCAGGCGGCCAGGTCGCCGCTCGTGCACGTGCCGTCCTCGCAGACCGGGAGGTCCGCGTCGTCGCTGCTCAGACGCGTGCCGAGCACCACCCGTGCGGGAAAGCCCAGGTGATCCGCGATGAGGGCGCCGGCTACGGCGAACTGCTCGTCGTCGCCGGCCGCGGACACGAGCAGCGAGTCATCGGTGCCGCCGGTCTCGTTCTGCTTCTTCAGCAGCTCGCTGAACAGGTCGCCGATGCGGTCGGTGGAGTGCCCGCTGCGGCTGGGCTCGAACGTGTAGTCGCCGAGCTTCTGCGCCCACACCGGGATGGTTCCGGGATCGAGCGTGAGGGCGTGGGAGAGGAGTCCCCGAGCCCGCAGGCGCGAGATGAGCTCTACCAGGCCCGCGCCGCCCGAGGGGGCATCCTGCGCGGTCACCCACTCCTCGAGGGATTCGGGGACGAAGGCCGGGTCGAAGGTGCCGGAACGGGACGGGGTCAGCGTCCCGGGGTCGCGCGGGGTGTCCGAGACCACGCCGGTCTGGGTGTAGCTGACGCCGGCGGCGAGCCCCGGATCCGACAGCTCGACGCCCGTGGCGGAGTCCGGGTTGTAGAAGAAGCCGTCGGACAGGGCCGCCCGTGTCGCTCCCGAGAAGTCGATCGAGGTGAGATCTCCCACCGCCGGCACCCAGATGCCCGTGTAGTCGCCGATCGTGAAGGTGGCGGAGGCCCGGTTGCCCGAGTCGGCCGGCAGCGAGGCCGGCACCCGACGGAACTCCGTGCTGTCGGAGCGGCCGCCCGTCTGCGGGTCGGTCGCGCGCATGACCCGGCCGTCGTAGTAGCTCAGGGTCGCGAGACGTACGCGGTCGACGCCCGAGTCGGCGGCGACCGTGAACAGCACGTCGTCGAACCTGTCGTCGGAGAACGCGGTGCGGTAGTCGGCGAGCGGGCTCAGCGTCTGACGCACCTTCAGCACCGGGTCGACCGCGGTGCGCAGCACGTCGCGGGAGGAGCCGGCCACCGCCCAGGGCGCGAGCGCCAGACCCAGGGTCAGGGCGATGACGAGCATCCCGGCGGCGAGGGCGATGCGGCTGCCGAGCGTGCGTGCCACACGGACGGAGGAGCGCACCCCGCTCGCCGTGCGGGCGACGCGCAGTGCGACCCGACGCGTGTGGACGTTGCGCCAGACGTACCACGCGAAGCCGGTGAGCAGAGCCCCGAGTCCGATCGCTGCTTCCCAGACGCCGTCCAGCTCCCAGAACCCGATGCGCCAGGAGCCGTCGACGGCGCTCGATCCGAACAGCACGCCGAACGCGGTGATCACGAGCGCGAGCGGCGCCGCGAACACCCAGAGTCTGTGAGCGCGCAGCGCGAGGAGCAGGGCCAGCGTGCCGAGCGCGAGCATCAGGAAGAAGGGGAGCGCGAGGGTCGCCTGGTACACCCCGAGCGGCAGCTCGAGCGTCAGCAGGTTCTTCCACCCCGTGACCGGTGCGCTCACGACGCCCCAGACGCCCGGCAGGATCGTCGCGGGGTCGGTGATCATCGTCGGCGCGGCGACGGGAACCCCCACGACGACATAGGCGCCCGCGGTGATGAGCGCGAGCTGCCACCAGCGCAGTGGACGCCAGACGGCGAGCAGAGCGATGCCGGTGGCGATGACGATCGCCACGGCGGCGGCCAGGACGAACCAGCCGCTGCGGTAGATCGCCCACGCGGATGCCGCGCCGATCGCCAAGAGGGCGTCGATGAAGGCGATGTTGCCGACGAGGAACGCGATGTCGCGGTCGGTGCGGCGCGGTCGGCGCGTCCGCGTGCGTGCGGCGGGGGCGCTCATGACTGTGCGCTCCGCGCGAGGATGTGGCGCAGGTCTTCGAGCAGACCCACGGTCACCACCGAGGCACCGCCGATCGTGCGGAAGCCGGGCTCCGCCGTGGGATCGCACACGATGGCGGCGACCCCGGTGTCGGCGGGGAAGGCGAGCGCGGCGTGCTGCAGCATCCGCAGCGTCGGGGTGGATCCGCAGATGAGGAATCCGACAGAGACGTCGCGGTGCGCCTCCACGGCGAGGCCCGCCACGTCGCGGAGCCCGGTGATACGCTCGCCCTTCTCGACGCCGGCGAGCTCGTCGAGAAGCGTCCGGGCGGTGATGGTCACGAGGTCGCGGGAGGAGCGCACGGCCCGACGGGCGAACTCGGGCACCTCGCCGCCCACCACGACGGAGACGTCGCGACCGTCACGGATGCCGCGCACACCGAGCGAGGCGGCGGCGCTGACGGCGAGCTCGAACTCCTCGTCGTCCGCATAGTCCTCTTCCCCCGTCGCCAGCACGATCACCATCCGCGAGCGGCGGGACTCCTCGTACTGGCGCACCATGAGCGTGCCGGTCTTCGCCGTGGACTTCCAGTGGATCTGTCGCTGCGAGTCACCGGGGGCGTACTCGCGGATCGCGTGGAACGAGATGTCGGCATCGACGACGAGCGAAGACGGGTTGCCCTCGAGATCCTTGATGAAGCCGGTCGCCGTACTCGGGATCGCGGTCGTCACGGGGTGGACGTAGAGCGTGTGCATGTCCTCCCAGATGACTTCGCGGCGGAGGATGCCGAGCGGATCGCCGCGGACGGCGCGGGCGGGTCCGATGTCGAGCACGCCGCGGCGCAGTCCGGGAATCGTGAGCTGCTCGTCGTGCGCGGCCTCGTGGCGCAGCAGCGGGATCGCGACGTCGACGAGCCCCGCGCCGACGGGCACGTCGACGCGGCCGGGGAGGGCCACACCCTTACCGACGTTGACGACGCGCAGCGACAGGGCCACCTCGCTGCCGGCGACGACACGATCGTGCGCAAGACCCAGACTCACACGGTAGGCGCGCGCACCGAACAGGAACGGTGCCGCGCACAGCACGAGGACGGCCGCGACGGCGCCGGCCAGGACGAACTCGATCCATCCGAACACGATGCCGAGGCTCAGACCGATCGCGGCCGCTCCGATGAGCAGCCATCCTCCCGCGGTGACGGTGTCGCCGACGGCGCGTGCGCTGCGGGCGACGGCTCGTCGCACGCGCCGCCAGAAGCGGATGCCGCCGACGACGATGACGGTCGTGGAACGCGACGTGTCATAGCGCGTGCGCGTGCTCCCGGCGGTCGACGTCGAGGTGGACGTCGAGCCGATCCGGGTGATGCGGGAGGAGGAGTCGGTCACGCCGACTCGCGCTGCGTCGGGGGAGCGACGTCGAGCATGACCTGACCGATCACCGCGCCGGCGGTCACGCCGTCGAACTCCGCTTCGGGGTCGAGGATGAGGCGGTGGGCCAGCACGGGCTCGGCGAGGGCCTTGACGTCGTCGGGGGTCACGTAGCCGCGGCCGTGGGCGAGAGCCCAGGTGCGGGCGGCGCGGGTGAGTGCGAGCGCACCTCGCACGCTGACGCCCAGACGCACCTGTGCGGCCTGACGCGTGGCCTCGATCACGCGCGCGATGTAGTCGAGCACGAGCGGGTTGAGGTAGGCGTCCTGTGCGATCTGGCTGAGGGTCTGCACGGCCTCGGGCGTGATGACCGCGCCCACCTCGCGCTTGCCGGCGGCGCTGCCCTCCAGGATCCGCACGGTGGCGGCGTGATCGGGGTAGCCGAGCGAGGTCTTCATCAGGAATCGGTCGAGCTGGGCCTCCGGCAGGCGGTACGTGCCGGCCTGCTCGACGGGGTTCTGGGTCGCGACCACGAGGAATGGGCTGCCCACCCGCCTCGAGACGCCGTCGACCGTGACCTGCCCCTCCTCCATGACCTCCAGCAGTGCCGACTGGGTCTTGGGGCTGGCGCGGTTGATCTCGTCCGCGAGGACGATGTTGGCGAAGATCGGGCCCGAGTGGAACTCGAACTCACCGCGCTTCTGGTCGTACACGGTGATGCCGGTGACGTCGCCCGGGAGCAGGTCGGGTGTGAACTGGATGCGGGAGCTCGTGCCCTGCACGCTCTCGCCCATGGCGCGCGCGAGGGAGGTCTTGCCCGTACCGGGGAAGTCCTCCAGCAGCAGGTGCCCCTGCGAGACGAGTGCGGTGAAGGCGAGCTCGATGACGTGACGCTTTCCGAGCACCACCTGCTCGACATTCTCCACGAGAGCGGAGAAGGTCTCCTGGAACCAGGCGGTCTGTTCTGGGGTGACGGTCATCGGTTCAGCCTCCGTTGCTGGGGGGAGTGTTGGGGTCGGAGGGCGGGGGCGTCTGGGTGCCCGAGCAGCCTCCCCGACCCGTGTCGAGATTGAAGGAGATGTCGCCATAGCCGGCGGCTGCGTCGGTGAAGGTGAAGGTCGCCTTCGCCGTTGCTCTCGTGGTCCCGTTGGGAACGATCATCCTGTCGTCCCCGGGAGGGATCTCCTGCGGGAACAGTCCGCCGAACGCGCCGTCGCTGTAGTACTTCGGGGTCGTCGGGTCGATCACGAGTTTTCCGACCGCGCCCGGCTGCTGGTCGATCGTCGCCTTCAGCTCGCTGCCCACGACGCACTGGTTGATCCGGGCGTTGCCCACATCCACCTGCTTGGCACGCGTCGGGTCCGCGGGCTTGATGGCGGTGGGCTGACCGCAGCGCGAGAGATCGGAGCCCCGCACGCAGTACTTGACCTGCATCGAGCCCTCCTGGCCCATGGCCGGCTGCTGCCACTGCGTCGACTCGCCCTGGTGGCCGAGGTACACCGTGTCGAAACCGTTCGCGTTCGGCACGTCCACGCTGCGCACGAGGTACGTGCCGTCGCCGTTGCCCCAGCCGTTGGGGATGCTGTAGGTCGGGTTCTGCGGGACCGGAGCACCCGCTTGGTCCCACGCCCACCCGTCGGCGGTGGCGCTCTTCGCGGCTCCGAAGCCGTTGCTCACGCACGCGCCAACGGTGTACTTCTGGTTCTCCTGCAGGCCGCTGATCGTGGTTGAGGTGGACGTCTGGCCATTGACCCTGGCCTGCAGGTTCTGGCCGTTGTTGTCGACGTCGCAGGAGAAGTCGCCGAAGCCCGCACGGTAGGCGACGTAGATGATCTCGCGGCCGCGGTTGCTCCCGTTCATGTCGACGTTGGGTCCGGTCACGACGAGCGCGTTCTTCTGCTCCGCCGCGATCCCGACGCCGTCCGTGCGGGGCAGACCCGCCACCTGCACGCCCACGTTCTTGGTCTGACCCACAGATCCGCTGCCGTCCGGGGCCGAGTTCGCGCTGTTGGCCGTGACGGTGATGGTCGCCTGCCCGACCGGCAGCGTGACCGTCAGTTCGGTCGTGTCGCCGCCCGAGCGCGGCACATCTCCGTTCGCTCCCGTGACGGAGTACGTGCGCACCTCGGGATCGACGTTCTGGATGCGGATCTTCACCGCGCCCGCGTCGCCCGTCGTGCGCTGCCGGTCGAAGATCGGATCGGCGGTGACGTTGCCGACGGCGGGCTGGCGATACGCCCAGGCCTGCACGGTCACGCCCGTGCGGGACTCGCCGACGGAGTTGAACGCGCGGGCCTCGTAGGTGCGGCGGTCGCCGTTGCTGGCGACCTGGAAGGGCTCGCACACTCCGGCGGCGGAGCACGTGGCGACCTGCTGGCCGCCTTGCAGGATGTGGAAGCCCTGCAGCGCGGGGTAGGCGTTGCCCGCGGCGCCCGGCTCGACCCGCAGGGTGATCGTGCGGTCGCCGAAGCCGGTCTGGGTGACGTTGTTGGGAGCCTTCGGGTACCCCTGGAGATCGAGCGTGACCTGGCCGTTGCGGTCGCCCGCCGACTGGCGCCCCTGCGCGTCCTCGACGGTGAAGCCGACCGTGCAGCGCGTGCCGTCGGCATCCGGCGACCAGTTCGCCTGGATCGCGGTGGAGCTGGCGACGCCGAAGGAGACGCCGGCGCAGCTGCCGCCGGCGGCGCCGCCGACGGCGACGAGCTTGAGGGGTGTGCCGGGGAGCGGGTTGATCTCGCCGCCCTGACCGATGACGTTGATCGTGCACCCGTTGCCCGAGGATTGCGAGCACGACTGGGTGAGCGTCGCGCCCTTCGGCAGCGTCGAGGGAGCCGGACCCACCTGCAGGGCGAGGGTCGCCGGGCGCACGTCGCGGTGGCTGGGCAGGGTGACGGTCACCGGCTCCTGACGGCCCGGGCGCGCGGCGTCACGGGCCGTGACGGTCACCTGCGAGCCGGAGGCCTCGACCGTGAACTGATCGCCGGCGTACGAGACGGCGTAGCGCAGCGCTCCCCAGTCCTCGGTTCCCGCCCACGTCGTCATGTCGCGCAACTCGAACGTCGCGGAGGAGCCGGGGCTCACGGTGAGGGACGCGGCGCGCAGCTCGGGCTGCGGGTCCTCCGCGATGACGTCGACGCGAATCGTCAGGTAGGTGTAGGTGTCCTGGCCGACCAGGCGCACCGGGACGACGCAGCTGTCGGTCCAGGGCGCGCCGGCGCCGGCGGAGTAACGCACGGTCGTACCGGACACGAGTGCGCACGTGGCCTGCGCGCGCCCGCCGCCGGCGGCGACGCGGGACCCGTCGATCTCGATGTCGGCGCCCGGGGGCAGTGCGACGGCGCGCGCGAGGTCCACATCCACTGTGCCGCGCTCATCGACCTGCACAGAGGCGGCCGATGCGCGCAGGGTCAGCTGCAGATCGTTCGTCCCCGGCACCTTGAGGAAGCCGTAGGAGGCCACTTCGCTGCCGTCGAAGGCGGTGCCGGTCACCTGGAACGGGATGAGCTCGGTCTTGTCTGGCAGGCGGCCCGAGATCTTGCGGCCGTCGACCGAGATCCCGTCGGGGTCTCCCCAGAGCGAGAGCTTCAGCGAGGAGACGTCGCCGGCGTTCCAGGAGACCTTGCCCGTGAGCACGTCGACGCCGTCGGGGAAGTCCTCTCGCGTCTCGACGGTCAGCGTGGTGTCGCGCACGGCGGGGTAGTCGGGCACGGGGTCACGCACGACCTTCAGCACGATGAGGCCGATGGCGGTGTCGCCCTGCGCGTTTCGCACCGTGTACGCGAACGAGTAGGTGCCGAGCTGCGTGCCGGCCTTCAGACGCACCTGGTTGTCCTCGACGCCCTGCATCATGGCGTCCATCGCGCGGTACTCCTCGGAGCCCACATCCGCGTTGGGACGCACATCGATGACCTCGAGCGTCGTGCCCGAAGGGTCGAGGTCGTTGTCCGCGGGACGCACGACGGCCTCGGAGTCCGCGCCCGCCTGCACCTGCACGTAGTCGCTGTAGGTCACCGGGGCCGGGTTCGACTCCGCATCCAGCACACCGACGCGCACCTCACCCACGCCGACCGCGCCGAGGGTGTCCCTGACCTGGTAGGTGAAGGAGACCTGGCCCTTGTCGCCGGGTGAGCTCGTGTAGAGGATGGCGTCACCCTCGGGCGAGATCGCGGCCGAGCCGCGATCCGGTTGTGCCGTGATGCGATCCAGCGTCACCGCGTCGCCGTCGGGGTCGATCGCGTACCGGTCGAACGGGATCGACACGGTCGCACCGCTGAGCACGCGCCCGACGAGGGTGCGGGGGACAGGTGCTGCGTTCGAGTCTTCGGGCAGAACAGTGACGGTCACCTTGGCGGTGTCCGTCATGTCGGGGAAGCCCATGCGGTAGATCGTGTAACCGAGCGTGTAGGTGCCGGGCTCGCTGGGCGCCAGGTAGCGCAGCAGACGCCCCGTGGCGAACGCGAGACCCGTGTTCGATTCGTTCGTGATGGTCGAGGGGTTGATGGCGAACTGGGCGCCCGCGGGTGCCGTGTCGTTGTCCAGGACGGGGATGTCGATCTGCGCGCCGGCGCGCACGGTGACGGCGTCGTCGACGGCGATGGGCGGCTCCGCCGTCGGCGAGGGGAGCAGCACGACGGTCGTCTCGCCCGTCGTGGTGGTGATGCCGTTCCCGGTCCCGTCCGAGACCGTATAGGTCACCACGCCGAGCGTTCCCGGCTGCGCGTTGTCGGTGGAGCCGGCGACGCGCAGCATGCTCTGACCGACCAGATCGACGCTCAGCGATGCGCTCGGGTCGGGGGCGACCACGACGTCGCTGGCCAGGAGCACGAGACCTGCGGGGTTCGACACGGGCGAGATGACGTCGATCGTCGCGTCCTCGCCGGGGCGGACGAAGGCCGTGAGAGGCGGAGTGGAGATCTGCGTGGCGGCGGGATCGACGATCGTCACCCTGACGGTGCCGGTCGCCTCGGCCAGCGCGTCGGCGACGGTGTACTGCACGAGATACGAGCCCGGATCCGCGGCGGCGAACACGAAGGTGCCCGCGACGCCGTTCACCGAGATCTGCGCCGCCGCATCCGTGATGGAGTTCGCGCTGCGCATCGTGATGGCGCCGTTGACGCCGGTCACGTGCGGGCGCACGTCGATCGTGGTCGGCGCGCCGATGGTTCCCACCGCCGCGAACGACGCGGCCGTCAGTTGCGGGCTCGGGGTGATCGCGATCTCGAGCGGCTTCTCGGTCGACAGGCCCCTCGCGTCGGTGACGGTCACGAGGATCGTGACCGACTGGGCGTCGGTCTGGTTCGGATTGGGGTGCTGAAAGGTGATGGTGCCCTGCGGGTCGAGAGCCACAGAACCGATGCCGCTCTGATTCACCGCGGAGGAGATGTAGATCGGGTCGCCGTCGGGGTCGACCCATCCCTCGAGGACGTTGACCGAGACGGTTCCGCCCGGCACCACCTGCGGGCTCGGCCACGTGGCCAGACATGCCTCGACGCCGCACCAGACGGGGCCGGAGTTCTGGCCCGGGTCGGACACGGTGAGGGTGACGGTCGCCGGTTGGGAGGTGAGACCGTCGGTGGTCGTCCCGTCCGTGATGCGGTACCGGAAGGTCGCCGATCCGGTCGCCTCGGGGGAGAGTCGAACGACGAGCTCCTGCTCCTCGTTCGAGACCGTGACCGTTCCGAACGCCGGATCGACGCCCTCGACGGATGCGGCGACGATGCTCAGCACGTCCTCGTTCGGATCGTGGTCGTTGAGCAGGACGGGCAGCACGGCGCTGCGGCCGGCGCGCACGCCGAATGCGTCGTCGACGGCGACGGGAGGCTTCGGATCGATCACGCGCTCGGCCTGGACGTCCTCCTGCTGCTGGGTGGGCACGTCCTGGTCGGAGTCCCACTGCTGCGAGGACGGCACGAGGGCGCCGTTCGGAAGCGTCCACACCCACCCCGAGCGTGTCTCGTTCAAGATCATGCGCGAGCCGTTGCTGAGGAACTCCGGCGCGACCTCGTCGCCGAGCGAGCCTCCGGCGTAGTCCAGATCGCTCTGTCCCGCATCCGATGACCACAGCGTTCCCTGCGCCTGGCTGTTGGGCAGCCAGGCCGCGTACACCACGCCCTTCGCCTCGGCCGGGGCTGCGGGGGTGCCCTGCGCGGCGTCGACGACGCGCTCGGGACCCGACCCGTCGATGGGAACGGAGACGAGCCCGGTCGTGTCGGCGACGTAGACCTGGTCGCGCGCCGTGCCCGACTTCTGCAGGACTCCGCCGATCGTCCCGGTCTCGAGGGGCTGATCCCGACCGCGCACCCAGAGCAGTCCCGAGTCGGGCTCGAGGAGCGCCCAGGTCGTACCCACGGCGCTCAGCGTCGCGGATGCGGGGGCGTCGGCGACCGCATCCGAGCCCTCGATCTTGCCGGTGCGCGCATCGGCACGCAGGACGCGTTCCTCCTCGGACGAGTAGGCGTAGACGATGCCGTCCACCCCGACCGCAACGCTGTCGGCGACGAAGACGGGCCGTTCCTCGCCCTCGGCGACCTGGGTCTCGGCGTACGGGTCGACGGGCACGGTGCTGCTCGGAGAGGCGAGCGAGCCGGCGAAGACGGCACCGTTGTCGGTGCGGTAGGCGATCGTGTCGCCCGTGGAGACGACATCCACGGTGCCGGGCGGGGTGTTCTGGAACGCGTCCTCCGCGTCGGCGTTGAGATCGGCGGGCATCGCCATGTCGACGTCCGCGAAGCGGGTGTCGCCCTCGGCGTAGACGAGCAGGCGGTTCGCGTTCTGCACGAGTGCGCTGGGGTTCTCGACCTGCTTGACGGTGTCGATCTCGCCGACGGTCGTGTTCACCCGGGCATAGCGCCGACCCTCGCCGGACTGCATCGCCCAGATCGTGCCGTCGTCGGGCGGAGTCTGCTGCGCGTCGAAGCCCGGCCAGACGACTGCGAGCGTGGTCACGATGGCGAGCACGGCGGCGACGGAACCGCCGATGATCCAACCCCGGCGGTCGGCGAGTCCGGTGCGGGGGGCCTCTGCCATCTCAGACACCTCCGAGAACGAGGACGGTCACGAGCACGGCTGCCGCCGCGACCAGGGCGGCGCCGCCGATGAGCAGGGCGATCATGCCGCCCGATAGTCCGCGCCCGCGGGGCGATGCTCCCGCGAGCACCGTGCCCTCGTCGGGACGACGTCCACCGCGCTCGCGTGCGCGCACCGGCCGGCGCGATTCGTACTGCACGCGGGGGCGCACCGGGCCGCGAGCGCGATCGTCGGCGAAGTTCACGGGGGTGCCGGCGGAGGCCCATTCGTCGACGGCCACCTCCATCGGGGTGTGGGGCAGGCCGAGCTCGTGCTGGATCAGCTGCAGCTCGTACGCGAACTGGGCGGCCGAGGGGTGGCGGCCGGCCGGGTCGCGGTGCATCGAGCGCGCCAGTACGGCCTCGAGGCTCGCGGGGACATCGGCCCGGCCGATGGGGGTGTAGGCGGCGCGGCGGATCCGGGCCTTGAGCTGGTCGCGACCGTTCTGGCCGCTACCGGGACGCTCGAAGGGGCTGCGTCCCGCCAGTAGCGAGTACACGGTGGCGCCCAGCGCCCACACCTCGGCGGGCACGGATCCGGCGATGCGCTCGTCGATGATCTCGGGCGCACTCCACGGCACGGACATGGCGAACACTTCGTCATCGCCGCGTCCGCCGACGGCGGTGGCGATGCCGAAGTCGGCGAGGACGGGAGCGCCGAAGGCCGTCACCAGAAGGTTCGAGGGCTTGATGTCGCGGTGGAGCAGGCCCGAACGGTGTGCCGTCTCCAACGCGGAGCCGATCCGGATGCCGGCCTGGAGCACCTCCGCCAGCGGGATCTCCTCCCGTCGGTAGCGCGAGCCGAGGGATCCGGGGCAGTACTCCATGACCAGGTAGGGGCGTCCGTCGGAGGAGATGCTCGCCTGGTAGATCGTGAGGATCGACGGATGCGCGCTCAGACGCGCCATCACGTCGGCCTCCGCGTTGAACATGCGCAGCAGACCCTCGTCGACGATGTCCTCGAGGAGGACCTTGACGGCGACCGGGCGGCGCGGCATGTCCTGCTCGAAGAGGAAGACGTCGGCGAAACCACCCGTGCCGAGAGGGCGAACGTAGGTGAAGCCGGGAAGAACGGGCGGTGCCGCGGGCAATCTCTGCGCCACCGGGGTCCCCCTTTCCGCGTACGACGTGCACACCCGACGTACGCGCGGGACTCTGCCGAACCTTCCTATCACAGCGTCGTGACCGCTTCCGACTGGGAAACCTACGCTTGACACATGTCCTCCGAACTGTCGCGCGCGGCAAGCCCCTACCTCCGTCAGCACGCGGAACAGCCGGTGGCGTGGCACGCGTGGGGTGAGGCCGCGTTCGCCGAGGCGCGGCGGCGCGACGTGCCGGTCATGGTCTCGATCGGCTACGCCACGTGCCACTGGTGCCACGTCATGGCGGCGGAGTCCTTCTCAGACCCCGACATCGCCGCGCGTCTGAACCGGAGCATGGTCTCGGTCAAGGTGGACCGAGAGGAGCACCCCGAGGTGGATGCGGTCTTCCTCGCCGCGGCGGCGGCGTTCACCCCGCATCTCGGCTGGCCGCTGACCGTGTTCACGACGCCGGAGGGTCGGCCCTTCTTCGCCGGCACGTACTGGCCCCCGGCGGCGCGGGGTACACTTCCTGGATTCGTCGACGTCATCGACGCGGTCGATCGGGCATGGCGCGAACGCCGGGAGGCGGTGACCGAGACCTCGGGCGCACTGCAGCGGGCGCTCGACGCGGCCGCGCGCGAGCGGGGCGACGAGGCGCTCCACGCCGCATGGCCCACGGCCGAGGTTCGCGCACAGCTCGCCGCGCGCATCGCGGCGCGCGAGGACCCCGAGTTCGGAGGGTTCGCTCCGGCGGGAGCGGATGCGGCGACGCCGAAGTTCCCGGTGTGGCCCGTGCTTCGTTTCCTGCAGACGGAACCCGATGAGACGGCGACGCAGCTCGCCGCGCGAACCATCGACCGCATGGCCCGCTCGCCGCTGCGCGACGCGGACGGCGGGTTCTTCCGGTATGCCACACGACGCGACTGGAGCGTGCCCCACTACGAGCGCATGCTGACGGACAACGCCGGCCTCATCCAGGTCGCCCTCGCCGCGGGGCGCGCCGACATCGCGTCCGCCGCGGCGGGATTCCTCGTCGACACGCTTCAGCTGCCCTCCGGCGGATTCGCCGCCGCGCAGGACTCCGAGTCCTGGATCGACGGCGCGCGCAGCGAGGGAGGGTTCTATCTGCGCTCCCTCGACCAACGGAGCACGCTCGAGCCGCCGCGCATCGACGACAAGCTCGTCAGCGGCTGGAACGGTCTGGCCATCGGGGCGCTCGCCGCGACGGGGGCCCGCCTCGGGCGCGAGGAGTTCGTGAGCGCAGCCGTGCGCGCCGCCCTGGCGGTCGAGGAGTCGAACCTCGCCGACGACGGGACGCTGCGCCGAGCCTCGCTCGACGAGATCCTCTCCGGCGCGCCGGCGACGCTCGAGGACTACGGCGCTCTCGCCCAGGGGCTCGCGGTGCTCGCGATGGCCACGGGACGCGTCGCCTATGCCGTCGAGGCGCGCCGGCTCGTGGACCTGTGCTGGCCGACGGAGGAGGCGGCCGCCGTGCCCGGCGGACGCGACAGGGTGCTGGCGGCTCTCGGGGCGCCTGCGGTCGACGACGCCGACACCGACCGCCCGTCGGGGGCGGCGTCGCTCGCCGAAGCCGCGCTGACGCTCTGGCGTCTGGGGGCGGGGGAGCGGTACCGGCGCCGGGCCCGCACGATCGTGGCGGCGCGCGCGACACGTGCCGTCGAGGATCCGTTCTCGCACGCCGCGGTGCTGCGCGTCGCCGCACTCCTGGAGAGCGCCGGGCGCCAGATCGTGGTGGTCGCCGACAGCGACGATGATCCGCTCGCCCGCGCCGCGCACGCGACCGGTGCCGACGTCGTCGTCAGGGTGAGCGAGGCGGATGCGGGGGTGTGGTCCGAGGCTGGCTTCTCGCTGTTCGCCGACCGCACCGCTCGCGAGGGGCGTCCGACGGCATACGACTGTCGCGAGTTCGTGTGCCGCCTGCCCCTCCACGACGCGAGCGGTTTCGTCGACCCTGCGGCGTGAAGTCGTCCTATCATCGAGAGCATGCCCGAGCTGGAGGAGCCGCACAGCGGCTACTGGTACGCCGACGACGACGAGTCGCGCAAGCGCCGCGCCGTCGATCTGCTGCAGGCGTTCCGGGTGTACCGCGCGGCGGAGGTCGCGATGCGACGTCGCACGCGCGAGGCGATGTCGATGGGCGAGAACGATCTCCTCGTGCTGCGCTACCTGCTGCGCGCCCAGCAGCGCGGCGAGCGCGTCTCGCCGGGTGAGTTGGCTCGCTACCTCGGGGTCTCCACCGCCTCCATGACGGCGATGGTGGACCGGCTGGAGAAGTCCGGGCACGTGCGGCGTGAGCGGCACGAGACCGATCGGCGCAGCATCTGGGTCGTTCCCACCGTCGACAGCGACGAGGAAGTGCGCCGCACTCTCGGCGACATGCACGAGCGGATGATGGATGCCGTCATCGACATGTCTCCGGACGAGACGCGGATCGTCATGGAGTGCCTGGGCCGGCTCCAGGCCGCGGTCGACCAGGTCGACGCCCACTCCAGCGTCGGCTGAGCGACACATGGCTCGCCGGGAGTCTTGCTCGTCAGACTAGCTACCCGCCGCGACGGCCCGGAACCGACGTTGCGGTGACAGCATGGGCAGCATGACCCTTTCAGCCGACGCCGTCGGTGAGCAGGACACGACGACCCATATGGTCGACGGTTGGCTGCTCACCTCGTACGCCGGTGTGGTCGCGCGTCTGCAGGCCCGCTATCCGCTGCTGCGCCCGGCAGAGATCGAGGCGATCGTCGCAAGGGAGTACGACGCGTTCACGGGCGGGCGGCCGATCGCGGTGCCCGTCGACGTGGAGTCCGGGGCCGAGGAGATCCTCCAGATGTACGCCGACGAACAGGGCGCCTGAACTCAGATCCAGCTCGGCAGCCAGTTGTGCAGCCGCCAGAACTCGTACGGGACCGGCATCGCCGTCCACACCGGGTACCAGAACGCCGACAGCGCGACGCAGGTCACCAGGAACACCGTGACCACCCGCTGGCCTGCGATACGGCGATCGGCATCCGCCGAGCCCGCGATGCGCCGGGCAGCGAGAGCGATGGCGATCACGAGGAACGGCAGCATCACGACGGTGTAGAACTGGAAGATCGTGCGCTCCGGATACAGCAGCCACGGCACGTAGGTAGCGGCGAGGGCCACGAGCACGAAAGCCGCCTGCGCATCGCGGGTGCGGATGAACCGGTAGAGCAGGTACAGCGCGGCAGCGATCCCGGCCCACCAGATCAGCGGGTTCGGGATGCTCGAGACCGCCTGGACGGTGTCGCCGCTCTGGTGCCAGTACATCGACGTCGGGCGCACCAGCAGTGGCCACTGCCACGCGGGGCTCTGATAGCCGTGGGGTGTCGTGAGCCCGACGTGGAAGGCGTAGATCGCCTCGTGGTAGCGCCAGAGGCTCGCGAGCGCTCCGCCGAGGCCCTCGGATGCGACCGCGCGCCCGTATCCGCCGCTGCTGGCAAGCCAGCCCGTCCATGAGGCCAGGTAGACGATCATCGCGACCGGCACGAGCAGCATGAACGCCGCCGCGCCCTGGCGCACCGCATCCACCGGCCACTGCACGATGCCGAGTCGGCGTCGCGCGAGGGCGTCAGTGACGACGACGTAGAGGCCCAGGGCCGCGAGCACGTACAGGCCCGACCACTTCACGGCCGTGGCGGCACCGACGGCCGCTCCTGCGGCGATGAGCCACGGCCGGTTCCAGAGCACCGGCCCCCACCCGGGACCGGCCGTCTCCGCATCGCGCGCAGGCACGGCCTGGCGCAGGCGCTCCAGATGCGCGCGGCGATCGAGAAGGATGAACCAGAAGCCCAGCGCCACGAACAGCGCGAGGATGCCGTCCAGGAGCGCGATGCGGCTGAGCACGATGGCGAGGCCGTCGATGGCCATCAGGCCGCCGGCGATCGCGGCGACGGCCGTCGAACCGGTCAGCGTGCGGGCGATCACGTAGACGACGAGGACGGTGAGGGTCCCCGCCGTGGCCACCGCCACTCGCCACCCGACCGAATCGCCGGGGCCGAAGAGCCACATTCCCCATCCGATCAGCCATTTGGCCAGCGGCGGATGCACGGAGAAGCTTCCCGTCACGAGCGGGGCGGGAACGTCGCCCTGCGCGAACAGGGCGTCGGCGCCCTCGGGCCAGTTCGCCGTGTAACCCAGCAGCCACTGCGACCACGCGTCCTTCACGTAGTACGTCTCGTCGAAGACCAACGACGACGGCGTCCCGAGGTTCGCGAAGCGCAGGATCCCGGCGACGAGCGTCAGCAGGACGGGTGTCCACACCTGCACGCGCCGATCCAGCACGCGAGAGCCGCGGACGCGGTCGGAGAACGCGTCGAACGCCGAGCGGCGCGGCGCGGGCGCAGTCGGCGGGGCGCTCGAGGTCACGCCCTCCACCTTATGCTGGGGCCGTGATCATCCTCGCGGCGACTCCGATCGGAAACCTCGGGGATGCCACCCGCCGGCTCGTCGAGGCGCTGGAGGCCGCCACCGTGATCGCGGCCGAGGACACCCGCACGACGCAGCGGCTGCTCGCGGGGCTCGGCGTCGCCAACCGCCCGCAGCTGATCGCCCTGCACGATCACAACGAGAAGCAGCGTGCCGCGGAGCTGGCGCGACGGGCGGCGACCGAGGACGTGCTCGTGCTCAGCGACGCCGGCATGCCCACGGTGAGCGACCCGGGATACGGGCTCGTGGCGGAAGCCGTGGCACAGGGCGTCGAGGTGATCGCGCTGCCCGGGCCGTCCGCCGTGCTGACCGCTCTCGCGGTCTCGGGTCTTCCCACCGACCGCTTCGCCTTCGAGGGTTTCGTGCCGCGCAAGCAGGGGGAGCGGCGGGCGATGTTCGCCCGGTTGGCGGCCGAGGAGCGCACGCTGGTCTTCTTCGAGGCGCCCACCCGTCTCGCCGACACCCTCGCGGATCTGGCGGATGCGTTCGGCGCCGATCGCCCCGCATCCGTCTCGCGAGAGCTGACCAAGCTCTACGAGCAGACCGTGCGCGGTCCGCTCTCTGAGCTCGTGGCCTGGGCCGCGGACGGCGTGCGCGGCGAGCTCGTCATCGTCGTCGGCGGAGCCGAGCGCGCCCGCGTCGCCTTTCCCGATGCCGTCACGCAGGTGCTCGAGATCGTCCGCACGGGTACGCGTCTGAAGGATGCGGCCGGCGAGGTCGCCGAGGCGACCGGTCATTCCTCGCGCGAGCTGTACCAGGCGGCGCTCGCCGTCCGCGGCTGACGCGCCCACCCGGCCGGACGCCGACTCCTCGCCGTGGGCGGGAGCCGGCGCCGCGGTCAGCGTCTGCGCACGCGGCGATGCCGTGCGAGCAGGGCGAGGCCGGCGCCGAGCACCAGCGTGGCCGCCACGAAGAGCGTGAGCGGGGCCTCCCGGCCGGTGGCGGCGAGCGCGGCGGATGAGGATGCCGTCTCGCGCTGCGGCTCGGTCGCGACGGGGTCTCCGGAGCCGGCCGCGGGGTCCGTCCCCGGCGTCTCGATCTCGGTCAGGGCGTCGAGTGCTGCGGAGAGCTGAGCCGCCGCCGCGTCCACCCGTTCCTGGGCGGGGGACTGCGCACCGCTCAGGAATCGGGCGACCTCCAGCGCGTCGTCGACCGCGGTGAGGGATGCGGGTGTGTACCGGGACCGCTCCAGCGCCTCGGCGCGGGCGACCAGCGCGCTCAGCTGCGTGAGATCGGCCGCCGCATCCAGCACGCGCTCCAGTTGCAGGTCGTCGACGGTTCCCCAGGACCCCTGCGCGAGCTCTCCGGCGACCCGCACGGTGATCGTCGCCCCGTCGGCCACGGTGAGGGTGTCCGTCGTCGGGGTCGACCAGTTGCGCCACCCGCCGAGGACGAACGGTGCGGACTCCTCCTGCGCCCCCGACGAGATCACGAGACGCACCGTGTCGCTGAGCTGGCCGCCGCCCTGAAGGGCCCCGGTGGCGCGGTAGGTGCCGGCAGGCACCGGGCCCACGGACTGCTCGAGCGTGAAGGAGAACCGATCCGCCGAGTAGAAGTGGGCGGACCGCGATCCGGTCCGCGGGTCGTCCCACGCGCCCACCGTCAGACCGGTGCCCGCCGTTCGCCACATGGACGTGTCGTCGTCCTCGAAACCGGGGTTCGCGAGCAGGTTCGCCGAGGTCACGGTGACCGTCGCGCTGGTCGACAGGCCCGCCGAGGTCGTTCCGCGGAACACGTACGTGCCCGGGCCCGACACCCACTCGGTGCCGGGTGTCCACGTGACGGCCTGTTCCTCGGTGCTCAGGTCGTTGTACGAGACCGTCACCGTGGTGGGCAGCGTGATCTCGTCACCGTCGGCCACCGTCACCGCGGGGGAGGCGACGGCGGTGACCTCGCGAGGGGCGACGGCGCCGGTACGGGCGTACGAGAACACGTTCAGAGACTCCAGCGGCGTCCCGTCGTGGGCGAACAGGGCCTGATTGTCCCAGGCGGAGCCTCCGTAGTGGACCCCCGCGTCGTTCGGGTCGTACTCGCCGGCGTAGCTCGCCGCCCAGCCGGAGCCGTCCCTTTCCCAGAGGGCGGCGTTCTGCGCCACCGCCTCCGGCGGGCCGACCGGCAACCAGGCGGGCTCCCAGTAGTACACGCCGAGCCCGGCCGCCCCCACATCCGAGACGGCCTGGATGACGTCGCGCACCGCGAGCGCCTGCCCCTGCACGCTCACCGGGTAGTTCGTCGCCTCGCCGGGAAGGTCGATCACGTTTGTGTGGCCGTCGCCGTCCTCGAGCGTGTACGCCCAGCTGGTCTCCGCGACGATGACGTCCTTGCCGTAGGTGTCTGCGACCTGCGTCAGCACACTCGTCAGGTTCTGCAGCGTGCCGTGCCAGAACGGGTAGTAGGACGAGGCGAAGACGTCGTAGTCGACGTCGCGGTCGTCGAGCTGCTTCGCGATGTTCGCATAGCTGCCGGGCCGCTCCGGATTGGTGAAGTGCAGCGCGACGAGCGCGTCGGGGAGGACCTCTCGCACGGCGGCGGAGCCTGCGGAGAAGATCTGCGCCATGTCGTCCCACCCGCTGACGCCCGCGACACCGCTCGTGGTCTCGTTGCCGATCTGCACCATCCGCACATCCACCCCGGCCGTCTCGAAGGCCGTGAGTGCGTCGGCGGTGAACGCGCGGGTCGCCGCCGCCTTGTCGGCGACGTTCAACGCCGCCCATGCCTTCGGGGCCTTCTGCTTCGCGGGGTCCGCCCAGAAGTCGGAATAGTGGAAGTCCACGAGCACGCGGAGCCCCGCATCCGTCGCCCGCTCACCGATCTCGATCGCGCGTGCGACGTCGACGGTGCCGCCGCCGTAGCCGTTGCCGGCGGCGTCGAAGGGGTCGTTCCAGACGCGCACGCGCACGTCGGTGACGCCGGCGTCCGCCAGGACGTCGAACAGGTCGGCCGGCTGGCCCGCCGTGTCACGGAAGACGACGCCGGAGTCCTCGAGTGCGATGACCGAGGACACGTCGACCCCGTTGATGAAATCGGGCGAGAGGTCGTCGACCCTCGGAACCGTGATGCCGGCCGCGACCGGCGCGTCCGCCGCGACGGCGGGGGTCGCGATGAGCGCGCCCGCGGCGATGACACCGAGCGCGGTCGCCGCGGCGGCGGATCGGAGGAGGGAACGACGGATGCGGCGCTGCATGAGTGTCCTTTCTTTCGGGCGGGTCAGCCCTTGACGGAGCCCTGGGTCAGCCCGCCCACGATGAATCGCTGCAGGGAGAGGAACAGGGCGAGTACGGGCACGGCGGCGATGACGGCGCCGGCGGCGAACAGGCCCCACCGGGAGGCCAGCTGGTTCGAGACCCACTGGTACATGCCGACGGCGAGCGTCCAGTTGTCTTCGCTGGTGAGCACGATCTTCGCGAGGATGTAGTCGCCGAACGCGGTGATGAACGCGAGCAGCGCCACCACGGCCAGGATCGGGGTGACGAGCGGGATGATGAGGCGCCAGAAGATCTGGGCGTGCGTCGCGCCGTCGATCTTCGCCGACTCGTCGATCTCGATCGGGATGGTGTTGAAGAAGCCGTACATGAGGAACGTGTTCGCTCCCAGCGCGCCGCCGAGATAGACGCAGATGAGCGCGAGTTTCGAGTTCAGCCCCAGTGCCGGCACGATCTCGCCGATCGCGAGGAGCATGAGGAAGATCGCGACGAACGCGAGCGCCTGCGGGAACATCTGCACGATCAGCAGCGACGTGAGGCTCACGCGGCGGCCGCGGAAGCGGAACCGGGAGAACGCGTAGGCGGCCGATGCGCCCATGATCACCGCGCCCACGGCCGAGACCCCGCCCACGAGCAGCGTGTTGCCGACCCACGTCCAGTAGCTGGTCGCGCCCAACGCCGCGAAGTTCGACAGATCGAACGCGCTGAACAGGTTGTTGGAGCCGGAGAGCGTGCCGCGCGGGTTGAGCGCCGCCGAGAGCACATAGACCAGCGGGAAGACCGCGTAGAAGACGACGATCGCGGCGAAGAAGTACTTCCATCCGACCTCGAGCCACCAGCGGCGGCGACGGATGCGGGTGCGTGCCGTGGACATCACTGGAACTCCTCGAGCTTGCGGGTCTGGCGGAAGGCGACGGCGGAGATGACGCCCACGACGATGAACACGATGATCGACAGGGCACTGGCCAGGCCGTAGTCGGCGGCCCCGCCGGCGACGCCGGAGACGCGGTAGATCGCCGAGATGAGGATGTCGGTCGATCCGAGCGTGTAGGGCGCCCCGGGTATCGCTGGTCCGCCCGCGTTGAACATGTAGATGACGGTGAAGTTGTTGAAGCTGAAGGCGAAGGAGGAGATGGCGAGCGGCGCGGTCGACACGAGCAGCAGCGGCAGCACGATCGAGCGGAACTGGCGCCACCGGCCGGCGCCGTCGATCGAGGCCGCCTCCAGCGTGTCGGAGGGCAGCGCCTGGAGCGCGCCGGTGCACACGAGGAACCAGTACGGGAAACTGAGCCAGACGTTCACCCACAGCACGGCCGCCTTGGCCAGCCAGGGATCCCCGAGCCAGTTGATCTGGCTGCCGAAGAAGAACAGGTCGTTGATGACACCGAACTCGGCGTTGAACATGCCGCGGAACAGCAGCGCGGACATGAAGGCGGGGAAGGCGTAGGGGAGGATGATGAGCGTGCGCAGGTACTTGCGGGCGCGCACGCGGGGGTCGTTGAAGACGAGCGCGAAGACGAGCCCGAGACCGAAGCTGATGACGACGGATCCGGCCGCGAAGGCGAACGTCCAGCCGGTCACCGACAGCAGCGGGCCGGCGAGCGAGGGGTCCGTGAACACCCGCAGGAAGTTGTCGAAGCCGACGTTGACGTACCAGCCCGCGGGCAGTCGCGTGCCGTCGTCGGCGACGAAGCTGCCGATCGCGTCGTCGGCGGTGTAGACCGTGCCGTTCACGGTGTCGGTGATGGTGCCCGCGTCCGCATCCCACACCATCGTCGGCGTGTAGAGCACACCGGTGGAGCCGTCGCGGGTGCGGATGGAGCCGTCGTTGGGGTCGTCGGAGAAGGGCACGCGCAGGGCTTCGATCGTCGCCTGCAGCTGCTGGTCGGTGATCACCTGGGTGCGCGGGATCACTGTCCACCCGTCGACGGATGCGGGCGCCTGGCCCGCGGGGGCGGCACCGGCATCCGTCAGCGGCGAATCGGCGCTGCCGACGCGGATGTCGCCGTCGTCGTTGATCGCCAGGCCGTACTCGCCGAAGCGCTCGACGACCGAGAGCGGGTAGGTCTCGGAGCCCTCGATGCGCCGCTCGCCCTGGATGAGGGCGGCGTCCACGGCCTGCTCCTGGGACCCGGCGTGACCGGTGCCGTAGTTCGTGAAGGCGATGTAGGCGGTGTAGCCGAAGACGAACACCTGGAAGACGAGCAGGAAGACGAGCCCCGGCATCAGGTACTTCAGCGGCAGCGCGCGCTTGGTGAAGTAGACGATGTCTGCGGCGATCACGAGCGCCGCGGTGACGCCGAGCAGGATCCACGACTGGGCCGAGAAGGCGGAGAGGATCGCCATGACCCCGAGGGCGTTGATCAGGCCCATCACGATGAGCTTGACGATGAAGCCCCATCCGATGCCCCGCCACGACCGGGCGTGGGACTCCCGTGGGGGCCTCGAGGGCGGGGTGAGAACCTGCGGCTGCGCCATGTGTGTCGTCTCCTGTTCGACGGCCACGAGCGGGGCGGGCCACAGGGCCCGCCCCGTCGCGGTCAACCCGCGAGGGTGCCCTGAAGGTCGGTGATCATCTTGTTCCAGGTGCCGGACGGGTCGGCGCCGCTGATGATCTGCGACTCTGCCGCGTTCCAGAAGTCCCAGACGGAGCCCATCTCGGGGATCGAGGGCATCGGCACGCCGTTCTGCGACGAGGCGAGGAAGCCGGCGATGATCGGGTCGCTCGCGACCTCCTCTGCCAGGCTGCTCCAGGCCGGGATGCGGGGGTCCGCCTCGTACAGCGCGCGCTGCGCGTCCTCGGTGCCGAGGTAGTTCACGAGGAACTCCTGGGCCAGCAGTGCGTTCTTGCTCTGCGAGCTCAGGTAGAAGCCCTGCACGCCCACGAAGGGCGCGGCGGGCTGGCCGCCCGCGGAGGGGATCGGGTTCACGGCGACGTTGACGTCGGGGAAGGAGCTGATCGCCCAGGGGCCCTGCACCGTGTACGGCGCCTTGCCGGAGGCGAACAGCTCGTTGTTGATGTCGTAGTCGATCGTGGTCGAGAGGTATCCGGTGCCCGCCGAGCCGTTGGCGTGCAGCCACTGGGCGAACGCCTCGCCGGCCGCTCCGCCCATGCCGACCTCGTTCGTGTACGAACCGCTCGAATCCTGCACGAACACCGGAGCGCCGAAGGAGGTCTGGAAGCCGTACATCGTGTAGCCGTCGCCGGTCTCGCCGGCGGTGTTGATGACGAACGGACGCTCGGTCCCGGCCGCGAGGCCCTTCTGGATCATCTCGTCCCAGGTGGCGGGGGCGTCCGCGCCGACGAGGTCGACGTTCTGCACGAGTGCGACGGTCTCGAGCGAGTAGGGCAGCGCGTAGAGCTGACCGTCGTAGGTCATCGCCTCGATCGCGACCGGCTCGAACTCGGAGGCCTTCTCGCCCAGGTCGATCGTGTCGACGACACCCGCCGCGACGAGCGCGCCGAGCCAGTCGTGGGAGCCGACGGTGATGTCGGGACCTTCGCCGGTGGGCACCTGCGAGATGAAGTCGTTGCGGAGGTCCTCGAAGTTCTTCTGCACGAGGGTGACCTTCGCGCCCGTCTCCTCCTCGAACGCCTTCGCGGCCGTCGTGATGGCGGCTTCGCGCTCCTGGTCGGTCCAGATGACGAGCTCCGCCGACGAGTCGGCGGTCTGTTCGGCGCTCCCGCCGCCGGAGCAGCCGGCCAGCAGCAGCGCGGATGCGGCGGCAGCGACGCCGATTCCGATGATCTTGCGCATGTGACGTGTTCCTTTCAGAACGGTGGTCGAGGATGCGTGCCTTCGTCGACGTCGCATCGTCACGACCGGATGGGGAAGCGTCCGTCCGTTGACGGACGCCGAGGTTCGGGGGAGTCGCCGGTCAGCGACCACCCCCGCGGGTAGGAGGTGTGCGCACGACGGCGACGCCGCCGGCGGCGACGACCGTCTCGTCGTCCGAGGCGGTGCCGGTGAGCAGGTCCGTGCCGGCGACCGGGGCGGCGACGGCTGCATCGGAGTGGTTGACGAGCACGACGTAGTCGGCGTCGCTGCCGTGTCGGGTCACTCTCTCCAGGCCTGCGGGCAGACCTGCCGGCGTGAGTCCGGCGTCGGCGTACACCCGCGTGAGGATGGCGGCGAGTCCCGCCGCATCCGGCCTCGTGCTGACGTACCAGCCGACGCCCGCGCCGTGCGCGTTCCGTGTGACGGCGGGGGCGCCGTCGGCGGGTCCGCCGACGTAGCTGGCGAGCACCTCGGCGCCGTCGACGCGCAGGTCTTCGCTCCACTGGTCGATCGTCAGCCGCTCGCCGTCGAGATCGATCGCGGCGACGTCCCCCTCGCGCAGCGGCAGGAACTCCTCGACCCGCACGCCCAGCGCTTCGCCGAGCGGTGCGAGGTACCCACCCTCATGGACAGCGTCGTTCTCGTCGACGACCGCGGAGAAGTAGGAGACGACGAGCGTCCCGCCGCCGGCGACGTAGGCGGTGAGGTTCGCCGCATCCTTCGTCGTGAGCAGATACTGCGCGGGGGCGAGGACGAGCGAGTAGCCCGACAGGTCGTGGCCGGGCAGCGCGAAGTCCACCGTGATGCCGTCGCGCCAGAGCTGCGTGTAGTAGGCGCGCACCCGCTCGTCGTGGTCGAGGAGATCCGACGGTCGCCACTCGAGGTCCTGCGCCCAGAACGACTCGAAGTCCCAGAGGATGGCGACGTCGGCTCTCACGCGGGAGCCGCGCACCTCGGCGAGGGCGGCGAGATCGGAGCCGAGGGCGGTGACCTCGCGGAACACGCGGGAGTCGGTGCCCGCGTGCGGCAGCATCGCGGAGTGGAACTTCTCGGCGCCGGAGCGCGAGGCGCGCCACTGGAAGAAGAGGATCGCGTCGGCGCCGCGTCCGAGGTGCGTGAGCGAGTTGCGGGCCATCTCTCCCGGGCGCTTGGCGACGTTCTGCGGTTGCCAGTTGACGGCGGACGTCGAGTGCTCCATGAGGATCCACGGCTTGCCGCCGCCGACGGAGCGGCTGAGGTCCGCTGCGATCGCGAGGCCGATCTCGCCCTCGCGATCGGGTGCCCAGAGATAGTGGTCGTCGGAGACGATGTCGACCTCGCGCCCCCACGCCCACAGGTCCGTCGTCTGGCTCTGGTTCGCCATGAAGTTGGTCGTGATCGGCTGGTCGGCGTACTGCCGGATGGCGTCGCGCTCGGCGATGAAGCAGGCGCGCAGCTGGTGATCGGTGAAGCGTGCGAAGTCGAGCCGCTGCGCGGGGTTGACCACGGAGGGCGCTGCGGCGGGTGCGCCCACGTGCTCCCACTCGCCGTAGTGCTGGCCCCAGAAGGCGGTTCCCCACGCGGCGTTCAGCGCATCGAGGCTGCCGTAGCGCTCGCGCAGCCAGAGCCGCCAGGCGGCGACCGCGTGCGGCGAGTAGTCCTCGCCGACGGGCACGCCGTACTCGTTGTGGACGTGCCACATCACGACGGCCGGGTGCGTGGCGTACCTGCGGGCGAGCTCGGTCGCGATGCGCACCGAGGCCTCGCGGTAGGCAGGGGCGGAGTGCGACGCCATGCCGCGCGAGCCGAAGCCCATCGTGGTGCCGTCGCGGGTCACGACGCGGGCGTCCGGGTGGTTCGCGAAGAACCATGCGGGCGGGGAGGCGGTGGGAGTGCCGAGGTCGACGTGGATCCCGTTCGCGTGCAGGAGGTCGAGGAGCTCGTCCATCCAGGAGAAGTCGAAGACGCCCTCCGCGGTCTCGATCAGACCCCACGAGAAGATGCCGACGCTGACGAGGTTGACCCCCGCCTCGCGCATGAGCGCGACGTCCTCGTGCCAGGTCTCGACGGGCCATTGCTCCGGGTTGTAATCGCCGCCGTAGGCGATTCCGTGCAGCTGCGGCCAGGGTGAGCTCTGGGTCATGACGCTCCGTCGGGTCGAGGGTGATCGGTCCTCGTCGGGTGTGACTGGGACCGGTCACAGTCTGCGCAGCCGCGCACGGAACGATCAAGCCCGTGACCCGTTCGTTATCAAACTGTGACCGGTCCCAGTCTTCGCGGCACGTCGCGCAACGGCGGCTGGGGCCAGGCGATAGAGTCCTCGCGTGGAAGACACGACCATCGCCCGGCGCCGCCCCACCATTCGGGACGTGGCCGCCGCCGCCGGCGTCTCGCGCGGCACTGTCTCCCGCGTGATCAACGGCGGGCATTGGGTGTCGCCCGACGCCCGCACGGCGGTCGAGGAGGCGATCCGGCGCACGGGCTACACGGCCAACCACGCCGCCCGCTCGCTCGCGACCGGGCGTGCCGGCTCGCTGGCGTTCCTGCTGACCGAGCCGCAGCATCTGCTGTTCGCCGACCCGAACTTCTCGCTCCTGCTCCGGGGCGCCGCCGAAGCACTCGCCCAGCGCTCGATGACCCTCGTCCTGCTCGTCGCCGGTACCCCGGAAGAGCGCGCGAACGTGGCGCACTTCGTCAGCGCGGGTCACGTCGACGGCGTGCTGCTCATCTCGTCGCACGAGGCCGACCCGCTGCTCGATTCGCTCCTGGAGGCGGGAGTTCCCACCGTCTCGTGCGGACTCCCGCTCGGTCATCAAGGCGACCTCGCCGCGGTCGCGGTCGACGAGGAGGGGTCGGCGCGCGTGATGACCCGGCACCTGCTCGAGCGGGGACACCGCCGCATCGCGATGATCGCCGGGCCCGACGACACTCCGGGCGGACGCTACCGCCTGGTGGGCTTCCGCGAGGAGCTCGGCGAGGCGTTCGACCCCGAGCTCGTCGAGCACGGCGACTACAGCCGCGAATCGGGAACGCTCGCGATGTCGCGACTGCTCGAGCGCACTCGTGACATCGACGCCGTGTTCGCCGCATCCGACATGATGGCCGCCGGCGCCGTCGTGGCACTCGGTCGCGCCGGTCTCCGCGTGCCCGAGGACGTCGCCGTGGCGGGCTTCGACGACTCCGGACTCGCCGCAGCGCACGAGCCGCCGCTGACCACCATGCGCCAGCCCTGGGACCGCATCAGCGCCGAGATGGTGACGCTGCTGCTCGAGGTGATCGATGGTGCGCCGCGTCGCAGCGTCACGCTGCCGACAGAGTTGGTCGTGCGAGAGAGCGCGTGAGCCGGCTCGTCACAGGGCGGCGGCCCCCTCAGGCGCCGCCTAGAATCTACGGGTGAGCAACGGCCGTTCCTTTTACATCACGACGCCGATCTATTACCCGAGCGATGTTCCGCACATCGGTCACGGGTACACGACGGTCGCCGTCGACACGCTCGCGCGCTGGCACCGCCAGTCGGGGGACGACACCTGGATGCTGACGGGCACCGACGAGCACGGCCAGAAGATGCTCCGCGCGGCCGCCGCCAACGGCGTCACGCCGCAGGAATGGGTCGACAAGCTCGTCAGTGAGGCCTGGTTCCCGCTGCTCGAAAGCCTCGACGTCGCCAATGACGACTTCATCCGCACGACTCAGGAGCGCCACGAAGAGGGCGTGAAGCGCTTCGTGCAGGCCATCTACGACCGCGGGTACATCTACGCGGGCGAGTACGAGGCGCTGTACTGCGTGGGCTGCGAGGAGTTCAAGCCGGAATCCGAGATCCTCGACGGCACAGGAGCGTTCGAGGGCCTCAAGGTCTGCGCGATCCACTCGAAGCCGCTCGAGCTGCTGCAGGAGAAGAACTACTTCTTCAAGTTGAGTGAGTTCGCCGAGCCGCTGCTGAAGCTCTACAAGGACAACCCCGACTTCATCCGTCCCGAATCGGCGCGCAACGAGGTCGTCTCCTTCGTGCGCTCGGGCCTGAAGGACCTTTCGATCTCGCGTTCGGCATTCGACTGGGGCATCCAGGTGCCGTGGGACCCGCAGCACGTGATCTACGTGTGGGTCGACGCGCTGCTCAACTATGCGACCGCGATCGGCTACGGCGTCGACGAGGAGGACTTCGGCCGCCGCTGGCCGGCCTATCACGTGGTCGGCAAGGACATCCTGCGCTTCCACGCCGTCATCTGGCCGGCCATGCTGATGGCCGCGGGACTCGAGGTGCCGCGCGGCGTCTTCGCACACGGCTGGCTGCTCGTCGGCGGCGAGAAGATGTCGAAGTCGAAGCTCACCGGTATCGCGCCCACCGAGATCACCGACGTGTTCGGCTCGGACGCCTACCGCTTCTACTTCCTCTCCGCGATCGCCTTCGGGCAGGACGGCTCGTTCTCGTGGGAGGACCTGTCGGCGCGGTACCAGGCGGAGCTCGCGAACGGCTTCGGCAACCTCGCCTCGCGCACGGTCGCGATGATCGAGCGCTACTTCGAGGCGATCGTTCCGCCGGCGGCCACCTACACCGAGGCGGATCTGGCGATCCAGCAGACCGTGGCGGATGCGGCCGCATCCGCCGACGCGGCGATGGAGCGCTTCCGCATCGACGAGGCGATCACGGCGATCTGGACGATCGTCGACGCGCTCAACGGCTACATCACCGAGAACGAGCCGTGGGCTCTCGCCAAGGATCCGGAGCAGGCGGGGCGCCTCGGCACCGTGCTCTACACGGCGGCCGAAGGACTGCGTGCGCTCGCCGTGCTGCTGTCGCCGGTCATGCCCGTCGCGACCGAGAAGCTGTGGATCGCCCTGGGGGCGGCCGAGTCGCTCGGGCGGCTGCAGGACCAGCCGCTGCGCGAGGCGGGGGGGTGGGGCGCGCTGCGACCCGGCACGAGCGTCAACGGCCTCTCGCCGCTGTTCCCGCGCGTCGAGCAGTGACCCGATGAGCGATCCCAGCCAGTACGTGCGCCAGCGCGAGAAGGGCAGCCGCGACGTCAGCTACCCGCCCTCGCCCCAGCCTTTGGGCGTCGCCCTCTACGACAACCACTGCCACCTGGAGATCCAGGACGGCGACGAGGCGATGTCGCTGGACGAACAGCTCGAGCGGGCCGCATCCGTCGGCATCGTCGGAGTCGTGCAGGCGGGCGGCGACGTCGAGTCGAGCCGCTGGTCGGCGTGGGCGGCAGCCTCGCACCCGCGGGTGCTCGCCGCCGTCGCGATCCACCCCAATGAGGCGCCCGCCTACGCGGCAGCAGGGCAGCTGGGCGAGGCGATCGAGGTCATCGACGAGCTCGCCGCCCAGCCGCGGGTGCGCGCCGTCGGAGAGACGGGTCTCGACTTCTTCCGCACCGAGCCCGAGGGCCTGGGCGCGCAGCACGAGAGCTTCGAGGCGCACATCGCGCTCGCGAAGAAGCACGACATCGCGATGCAGATCCACGACCGCGACGCGCACGAGGCCGTGCTCGAGACACTCGAGCGGGTGGGGGCTCCCGAGCGCACGGTGTTCCACTGCTTCTCGGGCGATGCCGACATGGCGCGGATCGCGGCCGAGCGCGGCTACTACCTGTCATTCGCGGGCAACATCACGTTCAAGAACGCGCAGAACCTGCGCGACGCGCTCGCTGTGACGCCGCTGGATCGCATCCTCGTCGAGACCGACGCGCCGTTTCTCACACCCACCCCGTACCGCGGGCGTCCCAACGCGCCCTACCTCGTGCCGGTGACGGTGCGCTTCATGGCCGCGGAGCTGGACATGGACCCCGACGCGCTGGCCGCACAGTTGGCCGCCAACACGCTGGCCGTCTACGGCTCGTTCGACTGACGGCGCCGCATCCGCATCCGTTGCGCAGGAAAAATCCCTCCTGCAGGATGATCTGTCTCTGATCGCCCTGCAGGAGGGATTTCTCCTGTTGGGGGGATGCGGGCTCAGCGGTCCTCGTCGTCGAGGCGCTTCTCCTCCTGCGCCTCGAGGCGGTCCTTCTCCTTCTGCGCCTTCTCCCGCTCCTCGCGGATCTCCTCGTGCGACTTCGAGTTGTTGGTCATGTCGGCTCCTCTCACTTCTTCTGGCGGGGTTTCTGGACGAACAGCGTCTCGGTCTGTTCGAGCTCCATGCCCTTGGTCTCGGGGATCTTCCAGAGCACGAAGACGAACGACAGAGCCGCGAAGATCGCGTACATCAGGTAAGTGAGCGGAAGCGACCAGGACGAGAGTTCCGGGAAGGTCCACGACACGAGGAAGTTCGCGATCCACTGCGCACCGGCGGCCACGCCGAGGGCCTTTCCGCGGATGCGGCTGGGGAAGATCTCGCCGAGCAGCACCCAGACCAGCGGTCCCCACGAGGCGCCGAAGCCGACCACGAACAGGTTCGCCGCGACGAGGGCGACCGGCCCCCAGGGGCCCGGCAGCGAGATGTCGGTGCCCTCGCCGGTCGCGAACGAGAAGGAGAGCGCCATGGCGCCCAGCGAGAGGGCCATCAGCACGGAACCCGTGAGCAGGATGGGCTTACGGCCCACCCGGTCGACGAGGAAGATCGCGATCAGGGTCACGAGCACGTTGGTGACGCTGGTGATGACGCTCACCAGCAGCGCGTTGCTCTCGTCGAAACCGACCGCCTGCCACAGCGTCGTCGAGTAGTAGAAGATCACGTTGATGCCGACGAACTGCTGGAACACCGACAGGATGATGCCGATCCACACGATCGGATTCAGCCCGAGCGCGGGGCCGGCGAGGCTGGCCTTCGCGTTCTTGCGATCCGTCTCGATGGCCGTCGTGAGCTCGTTGACGGTCTTGTCGAGGTCGGCGGCGGGAACGAGGCGGGCGAAGATCTCCTTCGCCTCCTGGGTGCGGCCCCGCGCGAGCAGGTAGCGGGGCGACTCGGGCATCGTGAACGAGAGGATGCCGTAGACGGCGGCGGGGATGACGCCGATGAGGAACATCCAGCGCCAGGCCTCCAGCCCCCACCACAGCGTGTCGCCGGCGCCGCCGGCCGCGTCGGCGAGCACCGCGTTGCTCAGCAGCGCGGCGAAGATGCCGAGCGTGATGGCCAGCTGCTGCAGGGACGCCAGCGACCCGCGGATCTGCCGGGGGGCGACTTCGGCGATGTAGGCCGGCGCGACCACCGAGGCGATACCGATGCCGAGACCGCCCAGGATGCGCCACACGATCAGGTCGGGGACGCTGAAGGTCAGCGCGGAGCCGACGGAGCTGACCAGGAACAGCACGGAGCCCAGCAGCATGACGCGCAGGCGTCCGAAACGGTCGGACAGGGCGCCGGCGAGGATGGCGCCGACGGCGCAGCCGAGCAGGGCGACCGCGACGACGAAGCCGGTGAGGATCGGCTCCTTCGTGTAGTCCGCCTCGATGGATTTCACGGCGCCGTTGATGACGGAGGAGTCGAACCCGAAGAGGAACCCGCCCACGGCCGCGGCGACGGAGAGTCCGATCGCCCGGCGTCCGAACGGACTGCGCATCGAGAACGTCCCCGTGGGGAGTGCTTCGGTGGTCATTCCGTCACCCTAACCCTGACAGCGTTCTCTCAGGGTCGGACTTGGCTCGACGGTTGTCTAGGGTTATACACATGACCGTGCACCTGCTCGGCGCGGCCGAGATCCGCGCGCTGGCCGCCGAGCTCGATGTCACTCCGACGAAGAAACTGGGGCAGAACTTCGTCGTCGACGCCAACACCGTGCGCAAGATCGTGCAGGTCGCCGGTGTCGTCGCCGGTGAGCACGTCGTGGAGGTCGGACCCGGGCTCGGCTCGCTGACCCTGGCGATCCTCGAGACCGGCGCGAGCGTGGTGGCGGTCGAGATCGATCACCGTCTCGCCGAGCGCCTCCCGGCCACGGCGCGAGCGCACGGGGTGCGCGACGGGATGCTGCGCGTGGTGGATGCGGATGCGCTCACCATCCGGGAGCTGCCGGGGGAGCCCACGGTGCTCGTGGCCAATCTGCCGTACAACGTCTCGGTGCCTGTGCTCCTGCACTTCCTCGAGCACTTCTCCCACCTCGAGCGCGGGGTGGTCATGGTGCAGGCCGAGGTCGGCGAACGACTCGCCGCGCCTCCCGGGTCCAAGATCTACGGCGCTCCGAGCGTCAAAGCCGCCTGGTACGGCGCCTGGCGGCTCGCGGGAACCGTGTCGCGCCAGGTGTTCTGGCCCGTGCCGAACGTCGACAGCGTGCTCGTCGGATTCCGCCGCGACGCCGCGGCGCGCGGCGACGAGGCCGAGCGCGTGGCGACGTTCCGCGTCGTGGACGCGGCGTTCCAGCAGCGCCGCAAGATGCTGCGCCAGGCGCTGTCCGGGCTGTTCGGCGGCTCGGCCGCATCCGCCAGCGCCGTTCTCGAGGAGGCGGGCGTGGACCCGACCCTCCGGGGCGAGCAGCTGACGATCGACGACTTCCAGCGGATCGCGCGGGTGTCCGCATGAACGTTCCCGTCGTCCTGTTCGTGTGCGTCCACAACGCGGGGCGCTCGCAGATGGCCGCCGGCTTCGCCCGCGCGCTGGGCGGGGACGGCGTCGAGGTGCGCTCGGGCGGCTCCGAGCCCGCATCCGCCATCAACCCCGTCGCCGTCGAGGTCATGGCGGAGCGGGGCATCGACATCACCCGGAACGTGCCGCAGCTGCTGGCGACCGACGATGTGCGCCAGGCCGATGCCGTGATCACGATGGGATGCGGCGATGCCTGCCCGATCTTCCCCGGCAAGCGCTACGAGGACTGGGAGTTGCGCGATCCCGCCGGGCAGGGCCCGGAGCTGGTCCGTGAGGTGCGCGACGACATCGAGGCCCGCGTGCGCCGACTCCTCGTGGAGCTCGACGTCATCCCCGCCTGAGCGTCCCGCCCCGGATCGTCACCGGCTGCAACTGAGGGATTTACCGTGTGTTCAGCCACCGGTACGAAACATGCCGGTAACATTCGCGGGAGCGATGGTCGCGCCCGAGCGGCCCGTGAAAGGGACGGACCGATGCGTGCTGGGGAGTATCCGGCGGCGGAACGCGTACTGCTGCACCTGAGCGACACCCATCTGCGAGCGCCGGGGCCGAAGCTGTTCGACCGCGTCGACGGACTCCGCCTGCTCGAGCGGGCCCTCGAGCGCATCGAGGCGAGCGGCATCCGCCCCGACGGCATCGTCTTCACGGGCGACCTCGTCGATCTGGGCGAGGCGGATGCCTACACGGCCCTGCGCGGCCTCGTCGAGCCGTTCGCCCGGCAGCTGGACGCGCCGGTGTTCTGGGTGATGGGCAACCACGACGAGCGCGGCGCGTTCCGCGCGCGCCTGCTGGATGCGGCCCCCGCCACGACCCCCTTCGACCGCGTCGATGAGATCGACGGACTTCGCCTCATCACGCTCGACACCACCGTCCCCGGCGCGCACCACGGCGAACTGCGCCCTGCGCAGCTCGCGTGGCTCCGGGAGCAGCTGGCACAGCCGGCGCCGCTGGGCACGATCCTCGCCATGCACCACCCGCCCGTGCCGAGCGTGCTGCCGCTCGCGGCCAGCGTCGAGCTGCGCGATCAGCGCGCGCTCGCCGAGGTGCTGCGCGGGAGCGACGTGCGGGCGATCATCGCCGGTCATCTGCACTATTCGACCTTCGCGACGTTCGCCGGCATCCCGGTCTCGGTCGCCTCATCGACCTGCTACGCGCAGGATCTCACGGTCCCCGTCGGAGGCACCCGTCCGCAGGACGGCGCACAGTCGTACAACCTGGTGCACGTGTTCGCCGAGACCGTCGTGCATTCCGTCGTCACGGTCGACGCGCCGCATCCGCTCGAGTACATCGATCCGCTCGAGGCGCAGCGCCGCCTGCACTCGGCGGGCATCGCCCAGGACGTCAGCGCAGGGCGGACGCCTCCGACCGCTCCCATCCCGATCCTTCGCTGACCGCGGGAAGCTCCCACGGGGCGCGCACCGGGAACATGCGCTCCAGGAGCTCTGTGACCACCCGTACGCGCACCTCCTCCGGAACCTCGGCTGAGCCGCCGTCATTGAGGCAGAACATGTCGATGTCGCGGCGCTCGGCCAGCCGGCTCATGCGTCGCAGCGACTCCGCCATGGTCGTCTGGTAGTAGCGGGTGCGCGGCGCGGTCGTGGCGACCGCGCGACCGGTGAAGGCCGCGTAGTAGTGGTACAGGCTGTTCGTCACCGAGATGTCGGTGGCAGAGCGGAACCGGGATGCGGCGGTGCGCGCGAAGTCCTCGGCGAACGTCTGCTCCAGCTCGGCCATGACGCTGCGCCGAAGCGGCGTGGCGCAGTGCTCGAGATCGTGCGTGATGGTGCGTCCGAAGCGCTCGCGCAGAAGCTCCCGGTTCACCCGCAGCGCGTTGTCGTGGCCGCTGCGGTGCGGAGCGTTCGGCCCCGTACCGATGCGCACGTCGCACTCCACGAACTGCGAGACGCCGGCGGGGGAGAAGAACAGCTCCGGCGCGACGGGCCGCCCGAAGAACATGTCGTCGTTCGAGTAGAGGAAGTGCTCGGCGAGACCGTCGATGCGGTGCAGCTGCGCCTCGACCGCGTGCGAGTTGTGGATCGGCAGCACCGAGGTGTCGGCGAAGAACTCCTCGCTGCGCACGACTCTCACCCGCGGGTGGTCGGCGAGCCAGGACGGCGTCGGCGAATCGGTGGCGATGAAGATGCGACGCACCCACGGCGCGTACATGTACACGCTGCGCAGCGCGTAGCGCAGTTCGTCGACGTGCCGGTAGCGGGCCGGCCCGTCATCGCCTTCGCCGACCACGTAACCGGCCATCTGGGCCGCGCGCTGGCGCTGGAACTCGCTCGACGAGCCGTCGACCCACGAGAAGACCATGTCGATGTCGTCGACCATCTCGTTCGGATGCGGGTCGAACATGCCCCGCAGGCTCTGCCATGTGCGGCCATGACGCTGGATGCTGACGCGCTCGATGTCGGCGGCGGCGATGATGCGGCGGGTCAGCGCGTTGGCGTGCGGGGCCTCGACCGTCTCGGCGCCGAAGCGCCAGAACTCCAGGCGTACGCCGTGCGACGCGCCGTACCGCAGCGATCCGGCCAGCCGCGGGCGGAACACGCGCAGCGCGCTCGGGCCGCCGCGGCGCGGGGTGTGATCCGGCGCGGGCACCGCGCTCAGGCCCTTGGGCTTCACGTACACCGGTTCGCCGACGCACAGCCGCGTCACGGCCTTCCAGGCGCGGTCCTGATCGGCGACGTCCACCACGATCGCCTCGTCGCGCAGCCCGTGGCGCACGAGCAGCGGCTCGATGCCGGCATCCGTCAACGCGTCCGCGATCATCGCGAGATCTGCGAGGTGCGCGTCGTGCGGGGAGAGATTGTCGTGACGGAGGTGGAGCATGCCCGCTTCGAGCACGATGTCCTCACGCGTCAGAAGCGCCGCCCAGGGGTGGGGGTCGGCGGGAAGAGCAGACAGAGAGACCATCTCGTCAGCGTAGAGCGCGCGCATTACGGGGGAGTTTCGCAAGGGGCCGCGCTCCGCGGCCACCCTGGATAGGCTGCAGTGGTGACTGCGCCGCGTTTCCGTCCGAACGTCCCCGAGATCCACCGCCCCTACACCGCCGCCGACGAGCGCTACGGTGCGATGGATTACCGCCAGGTCGGCCGATCGGGCCTGTATCTGCCGCCGATCTCGCTGGGGCTGTGGTGGAACTTCGGCGACAACGTCGCGTTCGACAAGCAGCGCGAGATCCTGCGTCACTCCTTCGACAGGGGCATCACGCACTTCGACCTCGCGGACAACTACGGCCCGCCCTACGGCGCCGCGGAGACGAACTTCGGGCGCATGATGCGCGAGGACTTCGGCCGCTACCGCGACGAGCTGATCATCTCGTCCAAGGCGGGCTGGGACATGTGGCCCGGCCCCTACGGCGATTACGCCTCGCGCAAGCACATCCTCGCCGGCGCCGAGCAGTCCCTGAAGCGGATGAACCTCGACTACGTCGACATCTTCTACTCGCACCGGGTGGACCCGGTGACCCCCATCGAGGAGACCATCGGCGCCCTCGACACCCTCGTTCGCCAGGGCAAGGCGCTCTACGTCGGCATCTCGTCGTACAGCGCCGAGCGCACCGCCGTCGCCTCGGCGGTGGCGCGCAGCCTCGGGACGCCGCTCGTGATCCACCAGCCCGCGTACTCGATCCTCAACCGCTGGGTCGAGGACGGCCTGACCGCAGTGCTGCGCCAGGAGGAGATGTCGGCCATCGCCTTCACGCCGCTCGCGCAGGGACTGCTGACCGGCAAGTATCTCGGCGACGGCCGCGGTCGTCGCTCGCAGACCCGCAGCTCGCTTCCCGACAAGCCGCTCTCGCACGCCACGATCGCGGCGCTGCGCGGACTCAACGTCGTGGCGAAGGAGCGGGGTCAGACACTCGCTCAGATGGCGATCCAGTGGGTGCTGCGCGAGCCGACGGTCGCGTCCGCGCTCATCGGCGCGTCGAGCGTCGAGCAGATCGACGAGAACCTGGCAGCTCTGGCCGGCCCCGCGTTCGACACGGAGGAGCTCGAGCGCATCGACGCGCTCGCGGAGGGCATCGACGTCGATCTCTGGGCGGTGTCCTCGAAGCTGTGAGCATCTCGCGAGCGTCGTCGCGCGTCCATGTGCGCGCCCCGGGGAAGATCAACGTCTTCCTCGAGGTCGGTCAGGTGCAGGACGACGGCTACCACGACGTCGCGAGCGCGTACCAGGCCGTGTCGGCGTTCGAGGATGTCTGGGCGACGCCGGCCGACGCGATCAGCGTCGAGGTGACGGGTTCGGTGGATGTGGCCGGCGTGCCGCTCGACGACCGCAACCTCGCCGTCCGCGCTGCGCGGCTCCTGGCTACGGAGACCGGCTATCGGGGCGGGGTGCATCTCGAGATCCACAAGGGCGTCCCCGTGGCGGGCGGCATGGGAGGCGGGTCCGCGGATGCGGCGGCGACTCTTCTCGCCTGCGACGCCCTGTGGGACACCCGGCTGGGAACGGCGCAGCTCCACGCGCTCGCCGCGCGGCTGGGAGCCGATGTGCCCTTCGCGCTCATGGGCGGCACGGCGGTGGGCGTCGGGCGCGGCGACGAACTGAGTCCCGCTCTCGCCCGAGGACGCTTCGACTGGGTGATCGTCACGAGCCAGGACGGCCTGTCCACACCGGAGGTGTACCGCGCGCTTGACGAGCATCGGGCCCGCCACGCGCTCGACATCTCGCCCGCCTCGCGTCGGCCGCTGGTCGACAACGACGTGCTCCACGCGCTGCGAGCGGGGGATGCCGCCATGCTCGCCTCATCCGCTCGCAATGATCTGCAGGTCGCGGCCCTGACGCTGCGTCCGAGGCTCGGCGACGTCCTCGAGGCGGGCGAGCGCGAGGGCGCCCTGGTGGGCCTCGTCTCAGGGTCGGGGCCCACGCTCGCCTTCCTCGCAGCCGACGCCGAAGCGGCGATCGAGCTCCAGATCGTGCTCAGCGCGAGCGGGCACGTCGCCCACCACGTGCACGGGCCGGTGCCCGGCGCCCGGATCATCGAGTGAGCGCGCGCCGCTCGTCAGGAGGACACGCATGTCTGCCCACGACCTCATCGTCCGTCAGCACGAGGGGCCGGTCGACGCCGCATCCGCTGCGCGTCTGGCGAGTGACGGCCTGCAACTCGTGCGTCTCTCAGACGTCGACGACCGCGCGTTCGACGGCTGGCAGGCGGCCGTCGCCCGCGGGTTCCTCGAGGACGAGCCCAGCGACGTGCAGCGCGAGACCGGTCGGGGGCTTCGCGGGCACCGCCGGATGGTCGCGGTGCTCGACGACACCGCCCCGCAGCCCGAGGTTCCGGTGGGGACCCTGGCCTCGTGGGTCGGGGAGTTGTCCGTTCCCGGCGGTGTCGTCGACTCCTGCGCGATCAGCTCCGTCACGGTGGCACCCACGCACCGTCGGCGCGGTATCTGGCGCGCGATGATGGAGGGCGAGCTGCGCACGGCAGCGGCGCTCGGGCTGCCGGTCGCGAGTCTGACGGTGAGCGAGTCGACGCTCTACGGTCGGTTCGGATTCGCGCAGGCGGTCGCCGTGGCGAGCATCCAGATCGACGTCAAGCGCGCGGCGTGGGCGGGGCCCGCGCCCTCCGGCCGGGTGGACTTCATCTCCCGCGAGCGCTGGCGCGAGCTCGCGCCCGAGCTGTTCGACCGTGTCCGGATCACGCGACCGGGCGAGGTGGAGATGCCCCGCGGACATCTGGACCGCTTCGCGGGCACCCGGGCCGATGCCGAGAAGCCCGGGCACACGCGCGCCGTGCAGTACGCGGCCGCATCCGGTGAGATCACGGGTCTGGCCCTGTACTCCGTCGAGGAGAACCACGACGATTTCACCCGCTCGAGCGTGACGATCGCCAACCTCATGGCGGCGGATGCGGATGCCTACGCGGGTCTGTGGCGCTTCTTCATCGAGATGGATCTGATCGGCACCGTGCGTGCCAGCGAGCTGTCCGTCGACGAGCCGTTGCTGTGGATGATCTCGGATCGCCGCGCCGCCACCCTCACCCTTCGCGACCACCACTACCTGCGCGTGCTCGATACGCCCGCTCTGCTGGGAGCGCGTCGGTACGAGGGAGCGGGCTCGGTCGTGCTCGACGTGCAGGATCCGCTGGATCTCGCGGGCGGTCGGTTCCGCCTCACGGTCGGCGAGGACGGTGCCGCATCGGTCACGAAGACCGAGGATGCCGCCGACGCGCGCCTGGGCGTCGCGGAGCTCGCCGCGATCTTCCTCGGCCAGGTCTCGGCGGTGACCCTCGCCGCGGCCGGTCGCATCGACGCCGACGATCCTGTGACGCTCGCCCGCTTGTTCGGCTGGCACCTGCCGGTCCGCTTGAGCTACTGGTACTGACGCAGCGCCAGCACATGACGCCCCATAACGCAACCTGCGGCGCCGGTGTCGCCGGGGGTCGGTAACGTGGGTGCTTCTCCGCAGTTCTGCGGGGGTGTGGCGCGGCTGGGAGGCGGCGATGAAGGCTCTTTTGGGTGACACGGTGCTCGCGGAGGCTCCGAAGGAAGATCTGATCCGCATCGAGGGCAACTGGTACTTCCCGCCGGCGAGCATCACCGACGGCGTCCTCGTCGACAGCCCGACGCCGTACACCTGTCCGTGGAAGGGTGCGGCGCACTACTTCACGGTCACCGCGGACGGCCGGGAGCTCGCCGACCGCGCATGGTCGTATCCCGAGCCCTACCCGGGCGCGATCGAGAAGGTCGGTGCGGATTTCTCGGGGTACGTGGCCTTCTGGAAAGAAGTCGAGGTCACCGAGTGAGCCTCGCCCGGGACCGAGCATGATCGAGTTCCGCGGCGTCGACAAGCAGTTCCCCGACGGCACGCGTGCGGTCAAAGACTTCTCCCTGGTCATCCCGTCGCGCCAGACCACGGTGTTCGTGGGCTCGTCGGGATGCGGCAAGACGACGCTGCTGCGCATGATCAACCGCATGGTCGAGCCGACAGCGGGCGTCATCGAGATCGACGGCGAAGACGTGTCGACGGGCTCGCCCGTGGCGCTGCGCCGGCGGATCGGCTACGTGATGCAGAACTCCGGTCTGCTTCCGCACTTCACCGTCGCCGACAACATCGCCACCGTGCCGGTGCTGAACGGCACCTCTCGCCGTGACGCGCGGCGCCGGGCGCTCGAGCTCATGGAGACCGTCGGGCTCGACACGGCCCTCGCCGATCGCTACCCGAGTCAACTTTCGGGCGGCCAGCAGCAGCGCGTGGGCGTCGCCCGCGGCCTCGCCGCAGACCCCAACATCCTTCTGATGGACGAGCCGTTCGGCGCGGTCGATCCGATCGTGCGCGCCGAGCTCCAGCAGGAGCTCATCCGCCTTCAACGCGACCTCGACAAGACGGTCGTGTTCGTCACGCACGACATCGACGAAGCGTTCCTGCTCGGCGATCAGGTCGTCATCCTCGCGAAGGGGGCGCAGAAGCTCCAGGTCGGCAGCCCGAGCGAGATCATGCAGGCGCCCGCCGACGACTTCGTGTCGGCCTTCATCGGCGCCGACAAGGGCAAGCGCGCGCTGCGACTCAAAGAGGTGGGCGGGCGCACGGTGGTCGTCGACGCCGAGGGTCGCACGCAGGGCGCGCTCGTCGAGAACGGCGACTGAGATGGCCTGGGTGCTCGCGAACCTCGGGATGATCGCGGAGCTGGCTCTCGACCACCTGCGCCAGAGCCTCATCGCGATCGTCGTCGGATTCGTCCTGTCGATCCCGCTGGGCTGGGTGGCGTGGCGGTATCGCCTGCTGCGCGGCTGGGTGATCACGGTCACCGGGCTGCTCTACACGATTCCGTCCCTCGCTCTGCTCATCCTGTTGCCGACGGCGCTCGGCTACCGCATCCCGACGGAGTTCAACCTCATCGTCGGTCTCACGATCTACGCGATCGCGATCCTCACGCGCGCCGTGACCGACGGGCTGGACTCGGTGGATGCGGGCGTGCGTCAGGCGGCGACGGCGATGGGCTACGGCGGCTTCCGACGCTTCTTCGCCGTCGATCTGCCGTTGGCAGGGCCCGTGATCCTGGCCGGGCTGCGGGTCGCAGCGGTGTCGACGATTTCGCTCGCCACGGTCGGCATCCTCGTCGGCGTCACCAATCTCGGCTATCTCTTCACGAACGGCCTGCAGCGCCGCATCCTCGAGGAGGTCTTCGCGGGTGTCGTCGCCGTCGTGATCCTCGCGCTCGTCGTCGACCTGCTGCTCGTGCTCCTCGGACGCCTGTCGATGCCGTGGAGCCGCACGGCCCGCCCGACCCGTCGGCGCGTGGCCGAACGAGCGGAGGCGGCGGCATGAACGTCTTCTGGGATGCGATCCTCTGGCTCTTCTCGCCCGAGCAGTACAGCGGCCCGAGCGCACTGCCGGTGCTGCTGCTGCAGCAGCTGGGCTACACGGCGATGGCGGTGGCGATCGCGGGCGTGATCGCGATTCCCGCCGGACTCGCCATCGGTCACACCGGTCGCGGCCGTGAGATCGCCGTGGCGGTCTCGGGTGCCGCCCGCGCCGTGCCGTCCTTCGGACTCCTGGTGCTTCTGGTGCTGCTCATGGGCGTGCTGCACAAGCCGGAGGCGGCGGTGGTGACCTTCGTCGTGCTGGCCATCCCGGCGCTGCTCGCCGGCGCCTACTCCGGCCTCGAAGCGATCGATCGGCGTGTCATCGACGCCGCCCGCGCGATGGGCATGACCGAGTGGCAGATCCTGTGGCGCGTCGAGATCCCGCTCGGCCTGCCGCTGCTGGTCGGCGGCATCCGCTCCGCCGTGCTGCAGGTCGTCGCCACCGTGACGATCGCCGCCTACGTCGGCCTCGGCGGCCTCGGCCTGCCGATCATCCAGGGCATTCCGCTGCGGCGGATCGACCAGGTGCTCGGCGGAGCGATCGTCGTCGCCCTTCTCGCGCTCGTGCTCGACGCGCTGCTCGCCCTCGCACAGCGCGCCGCCGTGCCCGTCGGCATCCGTGTCCAGGCGTCGTCGCGCACGCCGCGGCGACTGCGCTCCCGACCCGTGCAGGCCGCCTGAGCCTGCCGCACACGTCCCGAATCCACCAGGAAGGAACACCATGTCCACAGCATTCCGCCGCCGCGTCGCCCTCATCGGCGCCGTCGCACTTACCTCGGCGCTGGCCCTCGCCGGCTGCGCGTCCTCTTCCGACCCGCTCTCCGACGGCGACCAGACGAAGGCGCCGTCCGACACGATCGTCGTCGGCTCGCAGGACTACTACTCGAACGAGATCATCGCGGAGATCTACGCCCAGGCGCTCGAGGGCGCCGGCTTCACGGTGCAGCGTGACTTCACGATCGGTCAGCGCGACGCCTACCTGCCCGAGCTCGAGAGCGGCGCCATCACGCTGTTCCCGGAGTACACCGGTAATCTGCTCCAGTTCTTCGAGCCCGACACCGAGGCGCGCTCCTCCGACGACGTCTACGCCGCGCTCAAGGACGCCCTGCCCGACAATCTCACCGTGCTCGACCAGTCGACCGCGAGCGACCAGGACTCCTACACGGTCACCGAGGCGTTCGCCGAGCAGTGGGGGCTGGAGACGATCGCCGACCTCTCGAAGGTCACGGAGCCGTTGACCCTGGGCGGCCCGCCCGAGCTCGCCGACCGTCCGTACGGGCCCACGGGGCTGAAGAGCACCTACGGCATCGACGTGACCTTCCAGGCGACGGGGGCGACCACGGTCGAGGACCTCGTGGCCGGCACGGTGAACGTCGCCAACGTGTTCACGGCCGACCCGCAGATCCAGACCCAGAAGCTGAAGGTCCTGGAGGACCCGAAGTCGCTGTTCCTCGCGTCGAACGTCGTCCCGCTCGTCAACAAGGACGTCGCCGGCGACATCGCCGACGTCATCAACAAGGTGAGCGCCGCGCTGACGCCCGAGGGCCTCGTCGCGCTGAATGTGGAGAGCACGGTCGACAAGTCGTCCTCCGCGGACATCGCGAAGAAGTGGCTGGCGGACAACGGGCTGAGCTGACCGCATCCGTCAGCGAAGGGCCCCCGGCGTGCACCGCGTCGGGGGCCCTTCGCCGTCATGGGACCTTCGCCCCTGCTGCGTGCGGATGCGCGCGCCTAGCGTCGAAGACACAGGGCGCCGAGGGGATCGGCGCGGAAGGGCTCATCATGCAACGCGCACTCGTCGTCGGCGGCACCGGCCTCCTCGGCTACCACACCACGCAGGAGCTGCTGCGTCGCGGCTATCCGGTCGCGACCCTCGCGCTTCCCGCCACCGACGCGCCGGAGCTGCCGGTGGAGGTCGACGCCCACTGGGGCGACCTGAACCTGATGACCGACGGCGAACTCACCGACCTGCTCACCGGAACGGATGCGGTGTTCTTCGCGATGGGCGCCGATGAGCGCACGCTCCCGCCCGCTCCCGCATCCCGCTTCTACTACGAGGCCAACGTGGTGCCGACGCAGCGCCTCGCACGCCTCGCGCGCGCGGCCGGCGTCCGGCGCTTCATCGTCTTCGGCTCCGACACCGCCGAGTGGGGCGAGCGCTGGCCCGAGCTCGGGTTCCGCACCCGCAACGCCTACCCGCGCTCCCGCTACGCGCAGGAGGAGGTCGCCGTTCTCGAGGGCGACGGCGCGATGGATGTCATGGTGCTGCGCCTGCCCTACATCTTCGGTGTCGTGGCCGGGCAGCGTCCGCGCTGGCAGGCCGTGCTGGATGCGGTCGCAGCCAGCGCCGGTCCGATCCCCGTGCTGGGCGGGTCCACGTCCGCCGTCACGGTGCGCCAGGTCGCGCAGGCCGCCGTCGGTGCGATGGAGCGCGGTACGCACGGCAGCCGGTACACCCTGAGCGCGTACGAGCTGAGCCACTCTCAGTTCCTCGAACTGTGCTGCGAGGCGGTCGGTCGCGACCCGCACGATGTCGCGGTGGTGCCGCTGGGCGACCTGCTTCCCGCCTCCGAGGCCCGCGAGGCCGAGGCGCAGGCGGTCGGACGCGAGTTCGGCCTTCACCCCGCCGACACGGCGCTGCTCGGTGAGAAGCGCGCGGTGGGGGATGTGGCCGACACGATCGCCCTCGACGTCGAACCCGACGACGTGCTGGGCGAGATCCGCGCCTGCCTCGCCTGGTGCGTCGAGCACCCGCGCGAGGCTGTCCCCGCCTGACGGACCTTCGGCGGGGCGCTCAGTCGTCGAGCGCCTCGCCGAGTTCCAGCCAGCGTTCTTCGAGTGTGGCGACCTCGGCGACGTGTGCATCACGCGTGCGCTGCAGCTCGAGCAGGCGGTCGTAGTCGTCGTGGGCGTCGGCGAACCGGGAGTCCAGGGCGGCGATCTCGGTTTGCAGCTTCACGAGGCGCCGGTCGATCGCCGACAGCTCCTTCTCGGCGGCGCGGCGCTCGGCGCCCGCTAGCGCGGGGGAGGCGGCGGTCGCGTTCGCCGGCCTCTGTCGTTCCGCGCCCGTGCTCCGAGGCTGCGCGGCGCGCAGCTTCAGGTACTCGTCGACGCCGCCGGGCAGGTGCCGCAAGCGGCCGTCGAGGATCGCGTACTGCTGGTCGGTGACGCGCTCGAGGAAGTACCGGTCGTGCGAGACGACGACGAGGGTGCCCGGCCAGGAGTCGAGCAGATCCTCCATGGCGGCGAGCATGTCGGTGTCGAGGTCGTTGGTCGGCTCGTCGAGGATCAGCACGTTGGGCTGCGACAGCAGCACGAGCAGCAGCTGCAGCCGGCGCTTCTGACCTCCCGAGAGGTCCTTCACGGGCGTCGAGAGCTGCGCGCTGGAGAAGCCCAGGCGCTCGAGCAACTGGCCGGGGGTGAGCTCCTGCGCCTTCGACCCCGCCCCGAACGAGTACGTCGTCCGCAGGCCCGCGAGCACGACGCGCACGGGGGAGTCGAGGTGCTCGTCGAGTTCGTCCATACGCTGCGAGAGCGTCGCGACCTGCACGGTCTTGCCGCGCTTCACCCGTCCCGCGGTCGGTGCGATCTCGCCCGAGACGAGCCCGAGCAGAGTGGACTTGCCGGCTCCGTTCACGCCGAGGATGCCGGTGCGCTCGCCCGGGGCGATGCGCCATTCGACCTCGTGCAGCACCTCGCGATCCCCGTAGGAGACGGAGGCGTCGAGCAGATCCACCACGTCTTTGCCGAGTCGTGCGACGGCGAGGGAGCGCAGGGAGACGCTGTCGCGGAACTCGGGCACGTCGGCGATGAGCTCGTTCGCCGCATCGATGCGGAACTTCGGCTTCGACGTGCGAGCCGGTGCGCCGCGCCGCAGCCACGCCAGCTCCTTGCGGGCCAGGTTCTGGCGCTTCGACTCGATCGCCGCGGCCTGCCGGTCGCGCTCGACGCGCTGCAGGATGTATGCGGCGTAGCCGCCCTCGAAGGGCTCGACGATGCGGTCGTGCACCTCCCAGGTCACGGTGCACACCTCGTCGAGGAACCACCGATCGTGGGTCACGACGAGCAGTCCGCCGGCATTCGCGGGCCACCGCTTCTTCAGGTGCGCAGCCAGCCAGCTGATCGCCTCGACGTCGAGGTGGTTGGTCGGCTCGTCGAGGGCGATGACGTCCCAGTCGCCGGCGAGGAGGGCGGCGAGTGCCACGCGTCGCCGCTGTCCGCCGGAGAGGGTCGCGACATCCGCATCCCAGTCGAGGTCGCCGAGCAGCCCCGCGATGACGTCGCGGGCGCGGGCGTCGCCGGCCCACTCGTGCTCGGGGCGGTCGCCGACGACGCTCTCGCCGATCGTCCTCCCGTCGACGAGGGTGTCGGCCTGATCGAGCACGCCGATGCTGACCCCGCCGCGGACGGTGACGCGCCCGCTGTCGGGCTCGGTGCGGCCGGCGAGCATGCCGAGAAGGGTGGACTTGCCGTCGCCGTTGCGGCCGACGATGCCGATGCGGTCGCCCTCGTTCACGCCGAGCGAGACGGAGTCGAAGACGACCTTCGTCGGGTATTCGAGATGGAGTGCTTCGCCGCCGAGTAGATGAGCCATGTTGCTTCCAGGCTAGATGACCGCCCTGCGCGCTCGATGCGGTTGGTACGCTCGCAGCATGCAATGCCGGTGACCCGCCTTCTTCTCCCGCACACGCGCACACGCGCGCCTCGGAAAGGGTCCACCCATGCATGCAGATCTTCCTCTGAGCGGCCGCACCGCTCTCGTCACCGGCGTCTCCCGCCGACGCGGCATCGGCTACGCCGTCGCCCGCTCACTCGCCGCCCGCGGCGCGCATCTCGTCGTTCAGCACCACCGTCCACACGACGCCGACCAGCCGTGGGGCGCCGACGACCTCGACGCGGTCCGCGCCGGCATCCGATCCGAGCTCACGCCCGGAGCGACGCTGACCGACATCGGCGCGGATCTCGCCGACGCCGAGGCGATCGGTCGGGTGATGGATGCAGCCGCCGCTGCGACGGGCACCGTCGACATCCTCGTCTGCAATCACGCCAAGAGCGGCGACGACGGCAGCATCCTCGATATGACCCCCGAGCGTCTCGACGCGTTCTGGCAGGTGAACGCGCGATCGACGCTGCTGCTGACGGCGGAGTTCGCCCGCCGCAAGGCTCCGAGTCGGGACGAGCAGCGGCGCCCCGGGGAGCGCGTGAGCGGGGCGAAGCCCTACGCTGCGCCGCAGGGCCACGTCATCTGGATGACCTCGGGTCAGATCCACGGGCCGATGCGGGGAGAGATCGCCTACGCCACGAGCAAGGCCGCGCTCGCCGGCATCACCGCATCCGTTGCGGCGGAGCTGCTGGAGCTCGGCATCGTGCTGAACACGGTGAACCCGGGTCCGGTGAACACCGGCTACCTGGACGCCGAGACCGCGGACCGTCCGCTGGACGGCGTCGAGGAGTACCTCCGGACGACCCCGTTCGGACGCTTCGGTCGACCCGAGGACGCGGCGGAACTGATCGCCTGGCTGACCAGCGCCGCAGGAAGCTGGGTGGTGGGTCAGGTGCTCACCGGCGACGGAGGCTTCTCGCTGGGCTGAGCGCCGTCGTTCAGTGCAACAAGAACTCCAGCATCACCACGAGCAGTCCCAGGAACGCGGTGCCGACGGCGCCGAGCAGGCGCACCCAGAGCTTCGCACCGGTGCGGGTGTAGGCGGAGAAACCGAGGATGGCGAGCATCGCGATAGCCGCCCAGATGCCGGCATCCTGAACGTCGCCCGCGTCCGAGGTGAAGAACGCCGTGATGATCATGGCGATCGTGGACGGCGCGCACGCGTAGAGCATGCCGAGCGAGTGGACGAAGGCGAGCCGTGTCGCGGCGCCGAGGCCGTGGCGACCGTGGTCCGAGAGGGTGTGCGCGAACACGTGCGCGAGGTAGAAGACGACGAGGCTGCTGATGGCTACCGAGAGCAGCTCGCTGACGGGGCCTTCCTCATCGGCGATCAGCACGACCGTCGTGTAGACGATGAGGCCGTAGACGGCGACGGGGGTGCGGAAGCGGTTGTCGAACCAGCGCTGCAGCTTGCGGTGCCGAGCCGCATCCGGGGCGGGGGCTGCGATCGTGTCGTCGCTCATGTGTCGAATCCCAGGGAGAGTTTGCGAAGGAGGGCGGCGAGGCGGTCCCGGTCGCTGCGCGAGAGTCGCTGCAGCAGCAGGGCCTCCGCATCGACCAGGCGGGTGATGGCCGCGTCGACGCGGGTACGGCCCTCGTCGGTGAGGATCACGTGCACGCTCCGGCCGTCGGCCGGATCCGCCTCGCGGCGCACGAGCCGGCGCCCCACGAGCCGGTCGATGCGATTGGTCATGGTGCCGCTGGAGACGAGCGTCTGCTGCAGCAGCTGCTTGGGGCTGAGCTGGTACGGCTCGCCGGAGCGCCGCAGCGCGGAGAGCACGTCCCACTCCCACGGCTCCAGGTCGCTGCGGCGAAACGCCTCGCGTCGGGCGCGGTCGAGGTGGCGCGAGAGGCGGTCGACGCGCGAGAGCACCTCGAGCGGCGAGAAGTCGAGGTCCGGGCGCTGGGTCATCCACGACCCGACGATGCGGTCGACCTCGTCGCTCTCTGTCGCCATGAGGCCATTATGGCGACAGGCACTCACCTCCGTGCACCCGCATCCTTCCCCCGCTCTTCCCCCTCTCACCCCACTGACCGCTCGCCCTCTTTCCCCCTCTCTTGCCCGCGAGACTGCATTTCGAGCACGAGATCACTGTCATTACCCGTGATCTCGTGCGAAAGATGCGGTCTCGCGGGACGTGAGGTGCCGCGGCCGCGGGCGGACGCGGTGCGCCCACGCCGCCGCCCGTGCACCGCGGCGGAGGAGCGGATGCGGGCGGGTCGGGCCTCAGGTGGCAGACTGGGGGAGCCCGCCCGAGTGCGGGCGGTCCGCCGTGGTGTAATGGCAGCACGACAGCCTTTGGAGCTGTGAGGTCTAGGTTCGAGTCCTGGCGGCGGAGCATGTCGGAATCGCTCACGGCGCCTCTCGCCGTCATCGTCCTCGCCGCCGGTCAGGGAACGCGCATGCGTTCCCGTCTTCCCAAGGTGCTGCATCCGCTCGCCGGGCAACCGCTCGTCGGTCACGTGCTGCGCACGGCGCGCGCCCTCGAACCGGCGCGCGTGGCGGTCGTGGTGCGGCACGAGCGCACCCTCGTCGCCGAGGCGGTCGCCGCCCTCGCACCCGACGCGGTCGTCGTCGATCAGGATGAGATCCCCGGCACCGGACGCGCCGTCGAGCTCGGCCTTGCGGGCCTCGACGCCTTCGACGGCGACGTGCTCGTGCTGAGCGGCGACGTGCCGCTGCTCGAGGCCGAGACGCTGCAGGCGCTCGTCGAGACCCACCGGGCGCGCGACGCGGCCGTGACGCTGCTCAGCGCGGTCCTGACCGACCCCACCGGCTACGGCCGGGTGCTGCGCGACGCGTCGGGCGATGTGGAGCGCATCGTCGAGCAGAAGGATGCGACCGACCACGAGGCCGAGGTCGCCGAGATCAACGCGGGCGTCTACATCTTCCGTGCCGCGGCGCTGCGCCGTCACCTCCCGGATGTCGGCCAGGCCAACGCGCAGGGCGAGAAGTACCTTACGGACGTCGTGGCGTTGGCCCGACGCGCCGGTGAGCGCATCGCCGTCGGACAGTCGCCGGATCCGGCCGCCGCCCTCGGCGTGAACGACCGGGTGCAGCTCGCCGAGGCCGCCCGCATCCTCAACGCCCGCACGGTGCGTCGCTGGCAGCTGGCGGGCGCCAGCATCCTGGATCCCGCGACGACCTGGATCGACGTCGACGCGACCCTCGCCGAGGACGTGACGGTCCTCCCGGGGACGTATCTGCTGGGGGCGACGTCCGTCGCCGCGGGCGCGACGATCGGCCCCGACACGAGCCTCACCGATTGCGAGGTCGGCGAGGATGCGGTCGTTCGTCGCACGGATGCGACCCTGGCCGTCATCGGACCGCGCGCGAACGTCGGGCCGTTCGCCTACCTTCGGCCCGGAACGACGCTCGCGGCCGACGGCAAGATCGGCACGTTCGTCGAGACGAAGAACTCGCAGATCGGCGAGGGCAGCAAGGTGCCCCACCTCTCCTACATCGGCGACACGACGATCGGCCGCGGCGTCAACCTTGGCGCCGGCGCCATCACCGCGAACTACGACGATGTCTCCAAGCACCGCACCGAGATCGGTGACGAGGTGCACAGCGGTTCGCACAATGTGTTCGTGGCGCCGGTTAAGATCGGAGACGGCGCGAAAACCGGTGCCGGAGCTGTCATCCGCAAGGATGTTCCGGCCGGTGCCCTGGCTCTCAGCGTCGCCCCTCAGCGCAACGTCGAGGGATGGGTCGAGAACAACAGGCCGGGCACGGCCGCAGCTGATGCGGCGAAGCGCGCACGGACCGCACAGGAAGCTGGCGATGGCACGCAAAGATAAGACGGTCGACCTGGATCGCGAGCGCGGAATCGCTCCGGGACTGGTCGCCAAGACCAAGAAGCGTCTCGTCGTGGCTTCGGGGCGCTCGCACCCCGAGCTGGCGACCGAGGTTGCCGCGCAGCTGGGTACGCAGCTCGTTCCCACCGAGTACCGCACCTTCGCCTCCGGCGAGATCCTGACCCGCTTCGAGGTCTCGATCCGCGGTTGCGACTTCTTCCTGCTGCAGAGCTTCGGCCCGCCGGTCAACGAGTGGCTCATGGAGACGCTCATCATGCTGGATGCGGCCAAGCGCGCATCCGCCAAGCGCATCACCGTCGTGGCGCCGTACTTCCCGTACTCCCGTCAGGACAAGAAGGGCCGCGGTCGCGAACCGATCAGCGCCCGCCTGGTCGCCGACCTGCTGAAGACCGCGGGCGCCGACCGCGTCATGAGCGTCGATCTGCACGCCGCTCAGATCCAGGGCTTCTTCGACGGTCCCGTCGACCACCTGTTCGCGAAGCCGGTGCTCCTCGAGTACTTCGAGCGCACCCTGACCCCCGAAGACCGTGCGAAGCTCACGGTCGTCTCCCCGGACACCGGCCGGGTGCGGGTGGCCGACACGTGGTCGGACAGCCTCGGCGCTCCGCTGGCCATCATCCACAAGCGTCGCGACCCCAACGTCGCCAACCAGGTCACCGTCAACGAGATCGTCGGCTCAGTCGCGGGCCGCGTGTGCCTGCTGGTCGACGACATGATCGACACCGGTGGCACGATCGTCAAGGCGGCGCAGGCGCTCAAGGCCAGCGGCGCAGAGCGCGTCATCGTCGCCGCCACGCACGCCGTGTTCAGCGATCCCGCCGTCGAACGCCTGCAGGATGCGTCTATCGACGAGGTCGTGGTGACCGACACCATCCCGCTTCCCGAAGAGAAGCGTTTCCCCGCGCTGACCGTGCTCCCGATCGCTCCGCTTCTGGGCCGCGCGATCCGCGAGGTCTTCGAGGACGGCTCGGTCACGAGCATGTTCGACGGCGCCGCCTGACGGTTCTTAGCCACATTCCCCGGGATTCATAGCGGTCGCAAAAGTCCGCTGCGCAGGATGGTCTATGCCGCCGCATGAAGCGGACGGCTACGACAGCGCGAGGGACGTGCACGGCGAACGCCGGGCTCGTCTGTCGAGGCACCGCATCCAGGAGGACCGAAATGATCCGCACGAACGCCGTACCCCGCCCCGTCCGCACTGCCGCCGCCGTCATCGGCGTCGCTGGAGCCTTCGCTCTGGCCGGCTGCTCCTCGCAGGCCGACACCGCGTCAACCAGCACGGAGACCGCGTCGACGCCGAGCTCGAGCAGCTCGACAGCGACGACCGAGAGCTCGACCAGCAGCTCGACCGGGACCACGACGTACACGGACGGCACCTATACGGCGTCCGGTTCCTACCAGACGCCCGAGAGCGTCGAAGAGATCAGCGTCACCGTCACCCTGGCCGACGACGTCATCACCTCGGTCGAGGTGACCGGAGATCCGCAGGCGCGCGAGTCGCAGCAGTACCAGTCTCAGTTCATCGGGGGCATCTCCGACGTCGTCGTGGGCAAGGACATCGATGAGATCTCGGTCAGTCGTGTGGCCGGCTCGTCGCTCACGAGCGGCGGCTTCAACAAGGCCATCGAGGAGATCAAGACCGAAGCGAAGGCCTGATGCCCGAGCTGTGGGGGTTCGATGCGATCGGCACCCGCTGGGAGATCGAGACAGCCGAGCCCGTCGCCGACCCGACCCGCACGCGCATCCGCTCCGTCATCGCGGGCTTCGACGAGGAGTGGTCGAGGTTCCGCCCGGACTCCCTCGTGAGCCGCCTCGCCGTCGACGGCGGCGAGGCGGCCGCGCCGGCTGACGCGGCGGCGATGCTCGACGCGTACCGCGAGCTCGACGCCGCCACTGCCGGCGCGGTGAATCCGCTGGTGGGGGAGAGCCTCGCCCGTCGCGGATACGACGCCGCCTATTCGTTCGTCGACCGAGGGGCCGCTCCCGCGCCGTCGTGGCGGCAGGTGCTCGAGTGGGACGCGCAGAGGCTGCGACTCGCGCAGCCGGCGCTGCTGGACGTGGGCGCGCTCGGCAAAGGACGCCTGGTCGACCTCGTCGCCGAGATCCTCGAGGGATCCGTGGCCGGTGGCTTCGTCGTCGACGCGAGCGGAGACATGGCCGTGCGCGGCGGACCTATCAGAGTCGGCCTCGAGCATCCCTTCGCCCCGTCGCGGGCGATCGGCGTGTTCGAGGTCGAGGATGCGGCCCTGTGCGCCTCCGCGATCAACCGCCGCGCGTGGGGCGAGGGCCTCCACCACGTGCTCGACGCCCGTACCGGTGTCCCGGTGCGCACGATCGCCGCGACCTGGGCGCTGGCATCCGATGCGATGCACGCCGACGCGGCGGCGACCGCACTCTTCTTCGACGGCGGCCCGGAGCTGGCCGCCGACTGGGGGGTGTCGTGGGTGAGAATGACCACCGACGGCACCGTCGAATGGTCAGCAGACCAGAAAGCCGAGTTGTTCCTGTGATCGCCTCCTTCACCGCCGGCGCGAATCGGGTCACCGCACTGTTCGGGCGCCTGTCGATGTATCGGCTCGTCCAGCTCGCGCTGGGCGTGCTCGCCGCCATCGCATTCGTGCTCTCCTTCTTCGGCCTCGTCGTCCCCACTCCGTGGGAGCTGCTGGTCACCGCGGCCGTGCTGATGATCGTCGGCGTCCTCGCCGACACGACCGCGCAGCGACTGCTCCATCTGCCGCTGCGCACCGAGTCCACACTGATCACCTCCGTGATCCTGCTGTTCGTGCTGCGGCCGACGATCGAGCCGATGGGGCTCGTGGGCATCGCGATCGCCGCGCTGGCCGCATCCGTCTCCAAGTACCTGCTCGCCTGGCGTGGCCGCCACATCTTCAACCCGGCGGCCGTAGGGGCGACGGTCGTGACGATCGTGTCCGCGCTCCTGCCGCTGGATTCGGGCATCGGCGGTTCCGCGTGGTGGGTGGGGACGCCCGTCCTGTTCGGGCCGGTGCTGCTGCTCGGGCTCGTCGTGCTCTGGCGCACCGAGAAGATTCGCGTCGTCGGGCTCTTCTTCGTGGTCGCCGTCGTCGTCAACCTCGTCCGGGTCTTCGTTCAGTACCAGCAGGCGGGACTCGCCATCGATGTGGGGACCGTCATCGGACAGGTGCTGACCGCATCCCCGTTCCTCTTCCTGGGGGCGTTCATGCTCTCGGAGCCGTTGACGCTGCCCCCGCGGCGCTGGCAGCAGTACACGGTGGCGGCCGTTGTCGGCGTGCTGGCGGGCTGGCCGATCCCGGTCGGGTACATGACGCTGGGGCAGGAGCGGGCGCTGCTGATCGGCAACCTGATCGCGTTCCTGTTCTGCCTGCGCCAGGCCGTGCGTCTCACCCTCGTGGAGCGCCGGTCGCCCAGCGCCACGGTGCGCGAGCTGGTGTTCCGAGCCGAGCGCGGTCTCGCCTTCCGGGCGGGGCAGTACCTCGAGCTCGATGTGCCGCACCGCCGCGCCGACGCCCGAGGAACCCGACGGGAGTTCAGCATCGTCTCCGCGCCCGAGGACCTGCCCACCGTCCGTGTCGCGTACCGCGACGGCGTGGGGCCGCAGAGTTCGTACAAGAAGGCGCTCGGCGAGGTGCAGCCGGGCAGCAAGCTGGCCGTCACGGGGATCTGGGGTGACTTCGTGCTGCCGAAGGACACCTCGCGACCCGTGCTGCTGGTGGCTGCCGGCATCGGGGTGACACCGTTCGTGTCGCAGTTGCGTCATCTCACGGCGAGTGGCGTGCGCCGCGACATCGTGCTCGTGTTCGTGGCGTCGGATGCCGGTCAGCTCGTGTTCCGTGACGACCTCGCCGCATCCGGGATGCCGGTCGTCGTGTTCACGCCGGACGATCCGGGAACGCTGCCCGCGAACTGGACGTGGGCCGGTCCCGAGCGCATCGATGCCGGGCATCTCGCCCGCGTCGTGCCCGACATCGGCCAGCGCCACGCGTACGTCTCCGGCCCGCCGCGGCTGATCGCCGACCTCGCGCCCGCGCTCGAGAAGGCCCGCGGGATCACGACGGACGCCTTCAGCGGCTACTGACCCCGCGTCGCCTCGGCTCCCGGGGGATTCGGCGCTCGGGTCCTGGCGTCGGGGCCCGGGGGCCTGGGGTCATGGGGCAGGGGCCGGGGGAGGTCCGGCGCAAGGGTCGGTTCCGGCATCCGGGTGCCCGAGTTGCGTCGCAGTTGCGCAAATGCCACAGTTCTGCGCACCTGCGCCAGTGATTGCCTGGTGCAGGTGCGCATTTCTGTAGCGGCCAGCGACAATCGGCTAGCGGCAGCAACAGGCGGCGGGTGGCGGATGCGGGCGCGCAAGCAGCATCCGTTTCCTTCGCGGCCACTCGCCACCAGCACGAACGGATGCGGAACCGCCACATTTTTCCGCAGATGCGCCAGATGATCGCAGGCGCATCTGCGCAAAAGTGGCGCATCTGCGCAAGTGCGACGCAACTCGGGCGATGGAGTGGGGGTCACACGGAGCACACGCCCGCCCACAACGCCGCGGCGCCGCACCCGGATGTCGGATGCGGCGCCGGAGCGGCGGAGCCACGGATGCGGTGCCGGGCCCCGCGGGCGTCAGAGCGTGCGGTGGGCGCGGTAGTAGTCGAGCAGCGCGCGGGTCGATGCATCCTGCGCCGCGGTGGCGTCTGCATCGCCCTCGATCGCGGGAGCGATCTGCAGGGCGAGCTGCTTGCCGAGCTCGACGCCCCACTGGTCGAACGAATTGATGCCCCAGATCGCGCCCTGCGTGAACGTGATGTGCTCGTACAGCGCGATGAGCTGGCCGAGCACCGCCGGGGTCAGCGCGGGCGCGAAGATCGACGTCGTCGGACGGTTGCCCGCGAACGTGCGTGCGGCGACGAGCGCACCGGTGGTGCCCTCGGCCTCGACCTCCGCGGCGGTCTTGCCGAACGCGAGCGCCTTGGTCTGGGCGAGGAAGTTCGCCAGGAACAGCCCGTGCACGTCGCGGTCGCCGTCGCGGAGCGGATAGGCGGGGTTCACGAACGCGATGAAGTCGGCCGGAATCAGTCGCGTGCCCTGGTGGATCAGCTGGTAGAACGCGTGCTGTCCGTTCGTGCCCGGCTCGCCCCAGAAGATCTCGCCGGTGTCGGTGGTGACGGGAGAGCCGTCCCAGCGCACGGACTTGCCGTTGGATTCCATCGTCAGCTGCTGCAGGTACGCGGGGAAGCGGCTGAGCTGCTGCGCGTAGGGGAGGACGGCGTGCGACTGCGCACCGAGGAAGTTGTTGTACCAGACGTTCAACAGACCCATGAGCACGGGCACGTTGCGCTCGAGCGGCGTGGTGCGCACGTGCTCGTCGACCGCGTGGAAGCCGGCGAGCAGCTCGCGGAACACGTCGGGGCCGAGAGCGATCGCCAGCGACAGGCCGATCGCGGAGTCGACGGAGTAGCGGCCGCCGACCCAGTCCCAGAATCCGAACGCGTTGGTCGGGTCGATGCCGAACGCGGCCACCTTGTCGAGGGCCGTCGAGACCGCGACGAAGTGGTGCGCGACCGCATCCGTCCGGGCGTCGTCGTCGTCGGCGATGGCGCCGGATGCGGTGAGCCCCGCCCACAGCCAGTCTCGCGCGAGGCGCGCATTCGTCAGCGTCTCGAGGGTCGTGAAGGTCTTGGACGCGACGATGAACAGAGTCGTCTCGGGGTCGAGGTCCGCGGTCTTCTGGGCGAGGTCGGTCGGGTCGATGTTGGAAACGAACCGCGCCTGGATGCCGGCGTCCGCGTAGGGCTTGAGTGCCTCGTAGACCATGACGGGTCCGAGGTCGGACCCGCCGATGCCGATGTTGACGACGTGGGTGACCTTCTTGCCCGTGACACCCTGCCACTCGCCCGAGCGCACCCGGTCGGCGAAAGCGGAGACGAGCTCGAGCACCGACTGCACGTCCTCGTCGACCTGCTGGCCGTCCACGACGAGCGCGGGTTCGGCGCCTGCGGGACGCCGCAGGGCCGTGTGCAGCACGGCGCGGTCCTCGCTCGTGTTGATGTGCACGCCCGCCAGCATCTCGGCGAAGCGCTCCTCGACGCCGGTCTGGCGGGCGAGCTCCACGAGCCGGGCGAGGATCTCGTCGGTGACGAGGTTCTTCGACAGGTCGACGTGCAGGTCGGCCAGTGGCAGGCTCAGGCGTGCGGCGCGGTCGGCGTCCGCGGCGAACCAGCCCCGCAGATCGGGGGAGAACCCGTCACGGAGAGCGGCGAGATCCGTCCAGGCGGAGGTGGTGGTGGCATCGATCGGAGTGGTCACCCCACCACGCTAGCGGCTCGGATCAGCCTCGGCTTCGACCGATCCCGGATCAATGGGCTTGGCGGGCACGCGGACGGAGAACGTGGTGTCGCCCGGTTGCGAGACCACGGTGATCGAGCCCGCATGCGCCTCCACGATCGCCCGGGCGATGGAGAGGCCCAGCCCGGTTCCACCGGTCTTTCGTGCGCGGGAGAGGTCGCCGCGAGCGAACCGCTCGAACAGCTCGTCTCGTACCGCCGGATCGATGCCCGGCCCGTCGTCGTGCACGCGCAGCACAGCTTCTGAGCCCTCCCGGGTGACGGAGAGCGTGACGGTGGTGCCCGCGGGGGTGTGCGTTCGTGCGTTCGCGAGCAGATTCGCGAGTACCTGCGTGAGTCGGCCGGTGTCGCCCGCCGCCACGACGGGCTCCTCGTCGAGGTCGAGCTGCCAGTTGTGGTCGGGGCCGGCCGCCTGTGCGTCGCCCAGGGCCTCGACGGCGAGCCGCGAGAGATCCACCGCGCCGTAGACGAGCTCCTGGCCCTCCTCGAGCCGCGCGAGCAGGAGAAGGTCTTCGACGAGCGTGGTCATCCGCAGCGACTGGGCCTGGATGCGCTCGAGCGCGGACGCCGTGTCGGTGGTGAGGGATCTGTCACGCAGCGAGAGCTCGGAGTATCCGCGGATGGAGGCGAGTGGTGTGCGGAGTTCGTGGCTGGCGTCGGCGACGAAGCGACGCATGCGCTCCTCGTTGCGCTGCCGGGCCTCCAGCGAGCTGTCGACGTGGTCGAGAAGCGTGTTCAGGGCGGAGCCCACGCGGCCGATCTCGGTGCGGTCGTCCGCCTCGGATGCCGCGACGCGCTCCGTGATGGATACGGACCCCTCCGCGAGAGGCAGAGCGGCTACGCGTTGCGCTGTCGCTGCGACCTCCCGCAGCGGCCGCAGGCTCCGGCGGATGACCATCGCGAGCACGACACCCAGCAGCAGGAGACCGCCCACCGTGACGAGTGCCACCGTCGTGAGGATCTGGCCCATCACCGCCGTCACCTCCGACGTGGGCAGGCCGACGATCGCCGCGCCCGTGGTGTAGACGCGGTACTCACCGAGGCCGTCGATGACGATGGTGTCGAGGCCGGTGTGCTTCACCGAGTTGATCAGCTGGTACACCTGATCGGTGGTCAGCGTGGAGACGGACTCGTCGACGACGTAGGCGCCCGTGGGATCGCCGCTCGGCCCGTGGTAGACCAGCAGGGCCCCCGACTCCTGGCGACCCCGATCGAGGATGTCCTGCGCGGTGTCGTTCGGGAAGACGCGAAGCTGGCCGAGCGCCTGCACCTGCGTGTTCAACGTGTCCTGCATGATCGAGCTCAGGATCGTTCCGGTGGCCAGCCCGACCGCGCCCAGGATGACCGCCACCATCCCGATCACGGCGACCATGAGCCGTGCCTGGAGCGTCAGCTGTCGTGGCGCGCGGCGAGGATGCAGTTTCGTCACTGCGGGGCTTTGATCATGTAGCCCACGCCGCGAACCGTGTGGATGAGGGGATCCCGGCCGGCATCGATCTTCTTGCGCAGGTAAGAGATGTAGAGCTCGACGACACTGGATCGACCTCCGAAGTCGTAGTTCCACACCCGGTCGAGGATCTGGGCCTTCGACACGACTCGGCGCTGGTTGCGCATCAGATAGCGCAGCAGCTCGAACTCGGTCGCCGTGAGTTCGATCTCCGTGCCGGCTCGCTCGACTTCGTGGCTGTCCTCGTTGAGGCTCAGATCGCCGACGCGCAGGATCGGCTCGGCCTCGCCCGCCTGCGCCGTGCCGGCGCGACGCATGAGTCCGCGCAGTCGTGCCACGACCTCTTCCAGGCTGAACGGCTTGGTGACGTAGTCATCGCCTCCCGCCGTGAGTCCGGCGACGCGGTCGGCGACCGCATCCTTCGCCGTCAGGAAGAGGACGGGAACGTCGTTGCCCGACTGGCGCAGCCGCTGCAACACGGCCATTCCGTCGAGGTCGGGCATCATCACGTCCAACACCATGGCGTCGGGTGCGAAGTCCCGCGCGGCCTGCAGGGCCTGGAAACCGCTCGCCGCAGCGCGCACGTCCCATCCCTCCATCCGCAGGGCCATGGAGAGGAGATCGGTGAGCATCTGTTCGTCATCGACGACCAGGACGCGCGGAGCGGTGCCGTCTGCGCGGTGCAGAGAGGGGGAGGGAGCCATCGAAGTCATGCCTCCGATTGTGAGGGTGAATCTATGCCGTTCCTATGGAGCCGGCTATGAGCCCGCTGTGAGAGGCGGTGCTCGTCGGTCTGCTCGAGAGACATCGTCGCATAGCGGAGACATAACGGTCGCATGCGGGTCGCATTTTCCCGGTCCCTAACTTCCTAGAGACGGCCCGCACCGGTGGCCGGAAGGAGACTCATGTACGGAACGTACCTGCGCCGGGAGCTGGCCGGTCGCAAGAAACAGACGATCATCGTCGCCGCAGGATTGGCGATCGCGATCGCCCTGGTCATCGTCGTCAACTCCCTCGCCGCGGGCGTGCGGGACGCGCAGGCGCAGGCTCTGGAATCCGTGTACGGCGTCGGCACCGACCTCACGGTCACGGGCGCCCAGGCGGAGCCCGGTCAGGGCGGCGGGCCGCAGTTCGAGTTCGGCCAGGACGGCGGTTCCACGGGCGACGACGGGACCACGTCGCTCAGCCAGTCGCGGTTGATGACGGACATGATGCGCGGGACTCTCGACGCATCGACCGTGCAGACCATCACCGGAGTCGACGGCGTCGCCGCCGCATCCGGTGCACTGGCGCTGACGAACACGACGTTCTCGGGCGAGCTGCCCGAGGCGCCGACGCAGACCGACGGCTCGTCGGGTGCCACCCAGGGTGAGCCTCCGTCCGGTGGCGGCGGCGGTGGCGGCGGCTTCGGCGGCGGATCGTTCGATCTCGACTCGTTCTCGGTGCTCGGTATCACGAGCGACGACGCCTCGGTGGGACCGCTGTCGGCGGTGACGGTGTCCGACGGGCGCCTTCTCGACGCCGACGACGCGGGACAGAACGTCGCTGTCCTGGACGCCACGTACGCCACCACAAACGAGCTCTCTGTGGGCGGCACCATCGATGTGGGGGGCACCGAGATGGAGATCGTCGGAATCGTGGCCTCGGCATCGAGTGAGGCCGACACGGCGGCGAACGTGTACATCCCGCTCGATGTCGCCCAGTCGCTCGCCGGTGTCGGCGACGTGGTGTCGACGGTGTACGTGCAGGCCTCGTCGGCCGACGCGATCTCGAGCGTGCAGAGCGCGATCCAGACGGAACTGCCCGACGCCACCGTCAGCTCGCAGTCCGACCTAGCCTCCACCGTGTCCGGGTCGCTCTCCAGCGCGTCCTCGCTGATCACGAGCCTCGGCACGTGGCTGTCGATCCTCGTGCTCGTCGTCGCGGTCGCGCTCGCCGTCCTCTTCACCATCTCGGGTGTCTCGCGGCGTACACGCGAATTCGGCACGCTGAAGGCGATCGGCTGGTCCAACGGCCGCGTGATCGGACAGGTCGCGGGGGAGTCGGTCGTGCAGGGACTCATCGGTGGCGTCGCCGGCCTGGTGATCGGTCTGATCGCGGTGTTCGCCATCAACATCGCGTCGCCGACGATCTCGTCGACCTCGGAGCAGATGCAGGGCCCCGGTGGATCGGGAGGACCCGGCGGCGGTGGATTCGGCCAGCAGGCGGCGCAGACCGCATCCGACATCGTGCTCAGCGCACCGATCTCGGTGGGCATCATCCTCGCCGCTGTCGGACTGGCCGTTGCTGCCGGGCTCGTCGCCGGAGCCTTCGGCGGATGGCGCGCCGCCCGCCTGAGCCCCGCCGAGGCGCTTCGCGCCGTGGCTTGACCCGAATCAAGGACAAGGAATGACTGAGATGACCATCACCGACACCACGGCATCGGGAGCGGCTTCGGCCGCGACCACCGCCTACCGCATCGGCGGCGTGACCAAGACGTACCAGCAGAAGGGGCGGGTCGTGAAGGCGCTCACGGGCGTCGACATCGAGATTACGCAGGGGGAGTTCGTCACCATCCAGGGCCCGACCGGAGGCGGCAAGTCGACGTTCCTGCAGTTGCTGGGGGCGCTGGACCGGCCGACCGAGGGGCATGTGTTCCTCGGTGACACCGACATCGCCCGTGCCACCAACGCTCAGCTCGGAGAGCTCCGGGCGCACGAGATCGGATTCGTGTTCCAGGGCTTCAATCTCATCCCGACGCTCACCGCCGCAGAGAACGTCGACATGGGCCTGGAGCCGCTGAAGCTCACGAAGCAGGAGCGGGCGCAGCGGGTCGCCGACGCTCTCCAGCACGTCGGGCTCGCCGAGCGGGGCGACCACCGTCCGGGCGAGCTGTCGGGCGGGCAGCAGCAACGCGTGGCGATCGCCAGAGCCATCGCGAAGAAGCCTCGCGTGCTGCTTGCAGACGAGCCCACCGGCAACCTCGACGAGCACATGCGCGACGAGATCCTCGAGGTGCTGCAGGCCCTGAACCGAGAGGGACTCACCCTCATCGTCGTGACCCACGACTCGGCGGTCGCGCGGCGCGCATCGCGGCGCCTCCGTCTGGAGAAGGGAACGGTCCGCGACATCACGCGCTGAGCCCGTGCGTCCGTCGGTCGTTCAGCGGCGACGGATGCGGCGCATCGCCGCGATCGCCAGCGCGCCGAGCGCCGTGCCGGCGGTGTTCGAGACGAGGTCGCGCACGTCGGCGACGCGGCCCGCGATGGCCAGATGCTGCGTCGTCTCGATCGCGGCGCTGATCGCGAGGCCGATGGGGACGGCCAGCCACCAGCGTCCCCCGAGCCACAGGGCCCCCAGAACACCGGCGGGCACGAACAGCGCGACGTTCGCGGTGAACTCCAGCAGATCGAACGTGATCCACCGGGTCAGCGGCGCCGCGGCGAAGGCCTCGGCCCACGCTCTCAGGATGCCGCCGGTGCCGGCCGCGTCATCGGGCACGAGCGTGAGGCGCGCCAGCACCACGAGATACGCCGCCGTGGCGACCGCCAGGAGGAGCATCCTCCGGCGGCCGCACACGGCGGCGTCCGTCATGACGGGGTCAGTGCGTGTCGACGGCCTCGACCTCGGAACGGTCGCCCGACCACAGCGTGTGGAAGGTGCCCTCCTTGTCGATGCGCTTGTAGGTGTGCGCTCCGAAGAAGTCGCGCTGGCCCTGGATGAGGGCGGCCGGCAGACGGTCGGCGCGCAGGCCGTCGTAGTAGGCCAGCGACGACGAGAACGCGGGAGTGGGAACACCGGTCTCGACGGCGCCGATGACGACGCGACGCCACGCATCCTGAGCCGTGGCGACGGCGTCGCGGAAGTAGGGCGCGAGCACGAGCGCCTGCAGCGACGGGTTCTCGGCGTACGCCTCGGTGATGCGGTTGAGGAACTGTGCGCGGATGATGCAGCCGCCGCGCCAGATCTTGGCGATGTCGCCCTTCTTGATGTCCCAGCCGTACTGCTCGGCGCCTGCGACGATGGCGTCGAAGCCCTGCGAGTAGGCGATGATCTTCGACGCGTACAGCGCCTGGCGCACGTCCTCGATGAACGCCTCGGTGTCGGCGACCGTTCCCGTCGACGAGGGGCCCGGAAGCGACGTCGCCTCGGCGCGCTGCGCGGGCTTCGATGAGAGCGAGCGGGCGAAGACGGCCTCGGCGATGCCGGAGACGGGGATGCCGAGATCCAGCGCGGTCTGCACGGTCCAGGCGCCCGTTCCCTTGGCGCCGGCCTGGTCGACGATGACGTCGACGAGCGGCTTGCCGGTGGCGGCGTCGACCTGCTTGAGCACCTCGGCGGTGATCTCGATGAGGTACGACTCCAGCTCGCCGCGGTTCCACTCGGCGAAGATCTCGGAGATCTCGGCGGGCGTCTTGCCGGTGCCGCGACGGATGAGGTCGTACGCCTCGCCGATGAGCTGCATGTCGACGTACTCGATGCCGTTGTGGATCATCTTCACGAAGTGACCCGCGCCGTCGTGACCGACGTGCGTGACGCAGGGCTCGCCCTCGGCGACGGCCGCGATGCTCTTGAGGATGGGGCCGAGAGTCACCCAGGACTCGTCCGAACCGCCCGGCATGATCGAGGGGCCGTTCAGCGCACCCTCTTCGCCGCCCGAGATGCCGGCGCCGACGAAGTTGATGCCGGTCTCCCGCACCGCCTTCTCGCGGCGGATCGTGTCGGTGAAGAGGGCGTTGCCGCCGTCGACGATGATGTCGCCCGGCTCGAACACCTGCACGAGGTCGTTGATGACCGCATCCGTGGGGCCGCCGGCCTTGACCATGATGATCGCCGTGCGCGGCTTCTGCAGCGACGCGGCGAACTCGGCGTACGTCGAGGCGGGGACGAAGCCCGCCTCGGGGTGCTCCGTGACGAGGTGCTCGGTCTTGTCATAGCTGCGGTTGAACACGGCCACCGTGTTGCCCTCGCGCGAGGCGAGGTTGCGGGCCAGGTTGGACCCCATGACGGCGAGTCCGACGACTCCGATGTTGGCTGATGCCTCGGTCACGAAAAATACTCCTCGAACGAAGGGTGGGAACACGCCAATCGTAGTGTTCCCACGCGCCGCGAGGATTCCGTGCGACGCTGTGCGTCGCTGCGGGGTCAGGACTTGCGGTAGTTCTGACGTCCCATCGACCAGAAGGCGCCGATCACGCCGATGAGGGATCCGAGCGAGAGCAGGCCGATGAAGCCGAGCAGGAGGTCGGAGGCGAGCTGAGCGTCCACGGGGGAGTCCTTTCGATCGGGGCTCGCGCCGGCGGGCGCATCTTTTCCATGCTACCGGGCGGCACTGGTAGACTCGACGCGAACTTCGGCGAGGGATGCGGCATCCGCATCCGTAATCGACGAGGGTGTGCAGGCCTACGGCTTCCTCACGCGCTCGCGTTCGAGTCGAACCCATCCCCAAACCCGGGGCCCGTGGGCCCGCAAGGAGAATCATCATGTCGGAAGACAACAAGGTCACCGCTGAGGTGCGCACGCAGTTCGGCAAGGGCTTCGCCCGTCGTCTGCGCGCCGCAGGTCAGATCCCCGCCGTTCTGTACGGCCACGGCACCGAGCCCGTGCACCTCGCCCTGCCGGGTCACCAGGTCGCCCTGCTCATCCGTCGCGCCAACGCGGTGCTCGAGCTGTCGGCCGACGGCAAGAACCACCTGGCCCTCGTCAAGGACGTCCAGAAGGACCCGGTGCGCCAGATCATCGAGCACATCGACCTGCTGGTCGTGAAGAAGGGCGAGAAGGTCGCCGTCGATGTCCCCGTCGTCGTCGTGGGCGAGCCCTTCGCCGGCACCATCGCGAACCTCGACGCGGCGACCGTGTCGCTCGAGGTCGAGGCCACCCACATCCCGCAGAACATCGAGGTCGACGTCGAGGGCCTCGAGGACGGCACGCACATCACGGCCGCCGACCTGAAGCTCCCCAAGGGCGCGACGCTGGTGACCGAGCCGGAGACGCTCGTCGTCGCCGTCTCTGTGCCCGCCGCGACCCTCGCCGCCGAGGACGAGATCGCCGAGGCCGACGCCGAGGTCGCTGCGGAGCAGTCCGAGGAGTCCTCGGAGGCCGCGGAGTAATTCCGCCCCACTCGCACAGGAGAAATCCCGACGACAGGATCGATTCGCGAGAATCGTCCTGCGTTCGGGATTTCTCCTGTTTTACGTCCGCCTCAACACCGCACTCGCGTCGCCTCCGGAAGGGATGACATGGCCGACACCTGGCTGATCGTGGGACTCGGAAACCCGGGACCGCGCTACGAGGCGACGCGCCACAACGTGGGTCAGATGGTGATCGACGAGCTCGCCGACCGTCGCAACGAGGGCTTCAAGGTGCACAAGGCGGGCGCGCGCATCGCCGAGGGGTGGCTGCGCCCCGGGGGGCCGAAGCTCGTGCTCGCGAAGCCCAACACGTTCATGAACGTCTCCGGGGGGCCGGTTGCGAACCTCGCCAAGTTCTTCGACATCCCCGCCGAGCGCGTCGTCGTCGTGCACGACGAGCTCGACATCCCCTTCGACACCCTCAAGCTCAAGACGGGCGGTGGCCACGGCGGACACAACGGCGTCCGCGACGTCGCCAAGGCGCTCGGCACGCCGGAGTTCCCGCGGGTGCGCGTCGGCATCGGCCGCCCTCCCGGTCGCCAGGACCCGGCCGACTGGGTGCTCGACGCCTTCGGTCAGACCGAGCGCAAGACGCTCCCCATCCTCGTCTCGGATGCGTCGGATGCGGTCGAGCTCCTCGTCGACGAGGGCCTCGTCGCCGCCCAGCAGCGCTGGCACGCCCCCCGCGCCTGACCCCGCGAGCCCCGCCCGCCGGGTACCCGCACTCCGCCGCATCCGGAGCGCACCGCATCCGGGGGTCGGTCTCATGCCCCGCGAGACTGTCCCCATGCCCTCATCTGCCCCGCGAGACTGCATCTTTCGCACGAGATCACGGGTAAGTACCGTGATCTCGTGATCGAAATGCAGTCTCGGTGACATGGGATGCGGCATCGCCGTGTTCGGGGGACGCGTGTTGCGGTCTCCGGGGCCGATCGGTCGCGTTTCGGGTCCCTCGAACATGATGGCTGCCCCCCGCCGGAGCGATCGGCACTGCCCCCGCGAGACTGTCCCCACGCCCTCTCCACGTCCGCTGCGCGGACGCGGAGCCTCTGGGCGCGTGGGCCCATCTTTCGCACGAGATCACGGGTAAACACTGTGATCTCGTGATCGAAATGCAGTCTCGGTGACATGGGATGCCGCATCCCATGTTCGAGGGACCCATGTTGCGGTCTCCGGGCGCGGTCGGGCGCGTTTCTGGTCCCTTGAACGGGTGGGTGGACGCGGTTCGTCATGTTCGGGGGACGCGTGTTGCGGCGGTTTGGCTGGATCGGTCGCGTTTCGGGTCCCTCGAAGATGATGGCTGCCCCACCGGAGCGATCGGCCCCTCGCGGGTGCAGTGCGCTGTACCCGGAGCGCGAGCGCGGCACCCCCGGTCAGCGGCCGCGGGGCGGGTGTCGGTGGGGCGCCGTAGACTCCTGTGGTGACAGTTCCCGGGATCGTCCGCGCCCTCGCGCGCTCAGAAACGTTCCGAGACGCAGCCGAGGCGGCCTCCGTCGACGGGGACTTCTCCCTCGTCGACGGCCTCGACGCCCCGCTGCTGGCGGCCCTGCTCGAGCGGCGCCGCGAGGCGGGGAAGCCCGCCGTGCTGCTCGCCGTCGCCCCCACCGGCCGCCGCGCCGAGGCGCTGGGCCCGGCGCTCGAGGCACTGCTCCCCGGTGCGGAGGTGCGCCACTTCCCGGCGTGGGAGACCCTGCCGCACGAGCGCCTCAGCCCGAGCGCCGAGACCGTCGGCCGCCGTCTCGCCGTCTTGCAGCGCATCGCCGAGTGGGAGGGCACCGCGCCGCTGGTGGTCACCGCGTCCGTGCGCGGCGCGATCCAGCCGATCGTTCCCGGACTCGGGGATGCGGGCACGATCCGCCTGAGCGTCGGCGGCCGCGGCCACGACCTCGCAGCCATCGTCGTGCGCCTCGTCGAGTTCGCGTATCACCGCGTCGACATGGTCTCGCGCCGCGGCGAGTTCGCGGTGCGCGGCGGCATCCTCGACGTGTTCCCGCCCGCCGCCGACCACCCCTATCGTGTGGAGTTCTTCGGCGACGAGGTCGACCAGATCCGCGCGTTCTCCGTCGCCGACCAGCGCTCGCTGCCCGGCGACATCGACCGGATCGACCTGCTGCCCAGCCGTGAACTGCTGCTCACCGACGAGGTGCGCGATCGCGCGCTCGGCCTCGCCGACGCGTTCCCGTCGCTCGCCGGCATGCTCACGAAGATGGCCGAGGGCATCCCCGTCGAGGGCATGGAATCGCTCATCCCGGCGCTCGTCGACGGCCTCGTGACGATCGTCGACTACCTGCCGCGGGCGAGCGCCGTCGCCGTCGTCGACCCGGTGCGCGCAGCGACCCGCGCGACGACGCTCGCCGAGACCAACCAGGAGTTCCTGGATGCGGCGTGGAGCGCCGCGGTCGCCGGCGCCGACACCCCGGTCGATCTCGGCTCCGGGGACTTCCTGTCGCTGCCCGAACTGCACGAGGCCGCCCGTGCGCGCACCGACGTGTGGTGGGAGCTCTCCTCGTTCGACTCGGGTGCAGCGGATGCGGCCGCCGAGGGCCTCTCGGACGATGCCGGCGTCACGCGGATCGCGGCCGCATCCGTGCCGTCCTTCGCGGGCAGCGTCGAAGGCGCGATCGATCACGTCGCCCAGCTGCTCACCGAGCAGTGGGCGGTCGTCGTCACCGCATCCGGTGCAGGGCTCGCCGACCGTGCCCGCGACGTGCTCGCCGAGCGGGGGATCGCGGCCCGCCGTGTGGATTCGCTGAGCGAGCCGCCCGAGCCGGGCCTCGCGACGATCGTCGTGAGCACGCTCGAGCGCGGCTTCCAGGTCGCGGACGCGCGGCTCGCGGTGCTGACGGAGTCGGAGTTCTACGGCCGCACGATCGGCAGCGACACCCGCGCCGTCAAGAAGCTCGCCTCGCGCCGACGCAACGTCGTCGACCCGCTGCAGCTCAAGCCCGGCGACTTCGTCGTGCACTCCACGCACGGCATCGGCAAATTCGTCGAGCTCGTGCAGCGCGAGGTCTCCAGCGGCGGCCGCAACGCGGTCAAGAGCAAGCGCGAGTACCTCGTGCTCGAGTACGCCGCCTCCAAGCGCGGTCACCCGGGCGACAAGCTGTACGTGCCCACCGACCAGCTCGATCTGCTGTCACGCTACGTCGGCGGCGAGGCGCCCGCCCTGTCGAAGATGGGCGGCAGCGACTGGGCCGCCGCCAAGAGCAAGGCCCGCCGCGCCGTGCGCGACATCGCGGTCGAGCTCGTGAAGCTCTACTCCGCGCGGATGGCGGCCAAGGGCCACGCCTTCGGACCGGACACGCCCTGGCAGCGCGAGCTGGAGGAGGCGTTCCCGTTCGCCGAGACCCCCGACCAGCTGCAGACGATCGACGAGATCAAGGCCGACATGGAACGGCCGATCCCGATGGACCGCTTGCTGTCGGGCGATGTGGGCTTCGGTAAGACCGAGGTCGCGGTCCGTGCGGCCTTCAAGGCGATCCAGGACGGCAAGCAGGTCGCGATGCTCGTGCCGACCACCCTGCTCGTCAAGCAGCACCTCGAGACGTTCTCGGAGCGCTTCGCCGGTTTCCCCGTGAAGGTGCGCGCGCTCTCGCGCTTCCAGACCGACAAAGAGGCGAAGGATGTGGTCGCCGGCCTCGCCGACGGCACCGTCGACATGGTCATCGGCACGCACCGGATTCTCACCGAGAAGGTCGTCTTCAAAGACCTCGGTCTGATGATCATCGACGAGGAGCAGCGTTTCGGCGTCGAACACAAGGACGCCCTGAAGAAGCTCAAGACGAACGTCGACATCCTCGCGATGAGCGCCACGCCCATCCCGCGCACGCTCGAGATGGCGGTCACCGGCATCCGGGAGATGTCGACGCTCGCCACCCCGCCCGAGGACCGGCACCCGATCCTCTCCTACGTCGGGCCGCGCAACGACAAGCAGATCGCCGCGGCCATCCGGCGCGAGCTGCTGCGCGAAGGGCAGGTCTTCTTCGTGCACAACCGGGTCTCGTCGATCCAGCGGGTCGCCGCGGATCTCGCCGAGCTCGTTCCGGAGGCGCGCATCGCCGTCGCCCATGGGCAGATGGGGGAGCACCAGCTCGAGCAGGTCGTCGACGACTTCTGGGAGCGCCGGGCCGACGTGCTCGTCTCGACCACGATCGTCGAGACCGGCCTCGACATCTCCAACGCGAACACGATCATCATCGACCGTGCCGACAAGTACGGCCTCAGCCAGCTGCACCAGCTGCGCGGCCGCGTCGGGCGTGGGCGCGAGCGCGCCTACGCGTACTTCCTGTACGACGAGACCAAGCCGCTGAGCGAGACCGCCGCCGACCGACTCGAGACCATCTCGGTCAACAACGACCTCGGCTCGGGCATGCAGGTGGCGCTGAAAGACCTGGAGCTGCGCGGGGCGGGCAACCTGCTCGGCGCCGAGCAGGCCGGGCACATCGCGGGCGTCGGGTTCGACCTGTACCTGCGCATGATCGGCGAGGCCGTGGCCACCTTCCGCGGCGAAGAGACCGAGGGGCAGACCGAGCTCCGGCTCGAGCTGCCCGTGCAGGCCCGCATCCCCGAGGACTACATCGACAGCGAGCGCCTGCGCCTGGAGGCGTACCAGAAGCTGTCGGCGGCGGCATCCGCGACCGCGAAGGACGACGCGATCGACCTCGTGATCGAGGAGCTCACCGACCGGTACGGGCAACCGCCCGCCGAGGTGGAGGGGCTCGTGGCCGTCGCCCGGCTCCGTCGTCGTGCGGCGCGTTCGTCGCTCGCCGACGTGGTCGCGATGGGGCCGAACCTCCGTGTCGCGCCCGCGCACCTGCCCGATTCGCTGCGCGTGCGGATGCAGCGGCTGTACCCGAAGGCGAAGCTCGTCGCCTCGGGTGAGGCCCTCGTCGTGCCGCTGCCGAACGCCGGTGGCGAGCCGCTGGGGGATGCCGAGCTCATCGCCTGGACGAGCCAGCTGCTCGACGCGCTGTTCCCCGTCCCCGAGCCGGCACCCGCGGCCTGAGGTACCTCATGGACGACGACCTGTTCATCCGCATCCTGCTCGCCGTCGTGATGGTCGGGGCGGGCTGCCTCATGATCTGGATGGCGCTGGCCGCCGCATCCGGTCGTCTGAAGCGCAACGCCATCGCGGGTATCCGCACCTCCGTCACCATGGCGAGCGACGAGGCGTGGCTCGCCGCCCACAGCCGGGCGAAGCAGGCGACGATCTGGGGTGGGATCGCGGGGGTCGTCGCGGGCCTGGGCGCGCTGCTGCCGGTGCCGTCCGCCGGACTCGCGGCGATCGTGCTGGCCGGATGCGCCGCGATGCTGGGCTTCGTGGTCTATGGCGCGGCCGTCGGCAGCCGTGCGGCAGCGGCCACGCGGGCACCCGACGCCTGACGTCAGATGACGCCCTGCGCCGCCATGGCGTGGGCGACGCGCTCGAAGCCGGCGCTGTTGGCGCCGACGACGTAGTCGCCGGGGCGCCCGTAGCGCTCCGCGGCGTCGAACGCGGCGTCGTGCACGTCGCGCATGATCTGGCGCAGCTTCGCCTCGCTGTCCGCGAAGGTCCAGCGCTGGCGGGAAGCGTTCTGGCTCATCTCCAGTGCCGAGGTGGCGACGCCGCCCGCGTTGGCCGCCTTTCCGGGCGCGAAGAGCACACCGGCGCCGCGGAACGCGGCGATGGCACCGGGGGTGGAGGGCATGTTCGCCCCCTCGACCACGGCACGCACGCCGTTCGCGATGAGGGTGCCGGCATCCGTCTCGTCGAGTTCGTTCTGCGTGGCGCAGGGGAACGCGACGTCGACGGGCACCTCCCACGGTCGGGCGTCCGGTACGAAGCGGGCGCTCGGTCGGCGGGCGGCGTACTCGGCGATACGCGCGCGCTCGGTCTCCTTCACCTGTCGCAGCAGGCCCAGGTCGATGCCGGCGTCGTCGACGACGTAGCCGCTGGAGTCGGATGCGGTCACCGGTACCGCGCCGAGCTGCTGCGCCTTCGCGATGGCGTACACGGCGACATTGCCCGATCCCGACACGCTCACGCGGCGCCCCTCGAGGCTCTCGCCCGCGACGCCGAGCATCGCCTCGGCGAAGAACACGGCGCCGTAGCCGGTGGCCTCGGTGCGCACCTCGGCGCCGCCCCACTGCACGCCCTTGCCGGTGAACATGCCCGACTCGTGGCGGTTGGTGATGCGGCGGTACTGGCCGAAGAGGTAGCCGATCTCGCGGGCGCCCACGCCGATGTCGCCGGCGGGCACGTCGGTGTGCTCGCCGAGGTGCCGGTAGAGCTCGTTCATGAACGACTGGCAGAAGCGCATGATCTCGGCATCCGAGCGTCCGTGCGGGTCGAAGTCGCTGCCGCCCTTGGCTCCGCCGATGCCCTGCCCCGTGAGGGCGTTCTTGAAGATCTGCTCGAACCCGAGGAACTTCACGATCGACGCGTTCACGGTCGGGTGGAAGCGCAGCCCGCCCTTGTACGGGCCGAGCACGGAGGAGAACTGGATGCGGAAGCCGCGGTTCACCCGAACGGTGCCGGCGTCGTCGACCCACGGCACGCGGAACATGATCTGCCGCTCGGGTTCGACGATGCGCTCGAGGATGCCGAGCTCGGCGAACGCGGGGTGGCGTTCGATGACGGGGGCCACCGAGTCGAGCACCTCGTGCACGGCCTGCTGGAACTCGGGCTCGTGGGGGTTGCGGGCGAGGACGGTAGCGAAGGTGGAGCGCACGGCTTCGGGCAGCGCGGCGAAGGTCTCGGTCAACGTGGTTCTCTCTGGCCGGGTATCGCGCGCGGCGCGATGTCCCAGATGGATGCGGACGCTCCCACCCTAGCGGCGTCGCACCTGTCGCTCTGACGCGCCCTGCCCTAGGGTGACGGCATGCGCTACGAGCACCTCGGCGCGGCGCCGTCGGTCCATCCGTCGGCGAGCGTCGCACCCACGGCCGTGCTGAGCGGCGATGTCACCGTCGGGGCGGGATGCCGCATCCTGCACGGCGCGATCCTCACCTCGGAGGGCGGCCCGCTGACCCTCGGCGAGCACGTCATCGTCATGGAGAACGCGCTCGTGCGTGCGACGGCCGCGAACCCGGTGCACATCGGCGACCACACGCTGATCGGTCCCACCGCGAGCATCGCCGGGGCGACGATCGCGGAGGAGGTCTTCATCGCGACGGGCGCGCGGGTGTTCAACGGCGCGCGCATCGACCGTCGCAGCGAGGTGCGCATCGGCGCGACGGTGCACCTGCGTACTCATCTCAGCGAGGGCTCGGTTGTGCCGATCGGCTGGGTCGCCGTGGGGGATCCCGCAATCGTCGTCTCGCCCGACAAGCACGACGAGATCTGGGCGAGCCAGCAGGAGCTGGACTTCCCGGGCTACGTGTTCGGTCTCGACCGCGACACCCCCGACCTCATGGTGCAGCTCACGGAGCGCTACGGCCGCAGCCTCGCGCGCCACGACGACGACCGCCTCCTCGACTGAGGCGCGGCTGCATCCGGGCGCGTCCCCTCAACAGGAAGAATCCCGCCGTCAGGACGGATTCCGGGTGGATCGTCCTGACGGCGGGACATCTCCTGCACAGGGGTGGCGCCGAGCGGAGCCGGATGCGGGTCAGCCGGTGTTCTGCAGGCCGGCCGCGACGCCCGAGACCGACAGCAGCAGCAGACGCTGGTTGGCGGTGTCGGCGGGGGCGTCGGCCGGGGCGTCGCGGAGGGCCCGGAGCGCCCGCAGCTGCAGGAGCGACAGGGCGTCGACGTAGGGGCTGCGCAGCTTCACGGCGCGCTGCAGCACGGCCTTGTTGGCGAGCGGGGCGTCGCCGCCCACGATGCGTACGACCCAATCGCGCGTGAGCGACATCTCCTCCATGACGAGCTGCGCGAGGTCGTCGCGGTCGCCGAGGCTGAGGTACTCGCGGGCGATGCGGTCGTCGGCCTTCGCGAGGCTCATGGCGACGTTGTCGATCATCGCGCGGAACAGCGGCCACTCCGCGTAGGCGGTGCGCAGCAGCTGCTCGTCGCCGACGGTGTCGAGCGCGGTGCCGAGCCCGAACCAGCCGGCGAGGTTGATCCGCGCCTGCGACCACGCGAACACCCACGGGATGGCGCGGAGGTCTTCGAGCGACTCGACAGACAGGCCGCGGCGGGCGGGACGCGAGCCGAGGGCGAGGAGTCCCACCTCCTCCATGGGGGTGACGGTGGCGAACCACGGCGCGAAGCCGGGAGCCTTCACGAGCGAGTAGAACCGCTCGCGCGAGGAGTCCTCGAGCACCTGGGCGACCTCGGCGAACATCTCGGCGCCGCGGCGGTTGCGCGCCTCGTTCGACGGAGCCGATGCCATGAGGATGGCGGCGGCCACCTGATCGATGTGGCGCATCGCGATCTGCGGGTCGCCGTAGCGGGCGAAGATGACCTCGCCCTGCTCGGTGAGCTTGAAGCGGCCGTCGACCGAGTGCGGCGGCTGCGCGAGGATCGCGCTGTTGGCGGGCCCGCCGCCGCGGCCGAGGGCGCCGCCGCGGCCGTGGAAGAGGGTCAGCTCGATGTTGTTGGCCTGCGCCCATGCGGCGATCTCCGCCTGCGCTTCGTAGAGGGCGAGGTTCGCGGCGACCGGTCCGACGTCCTTCGAGGAGTCGGAGTAGCCGAGCATGACCTCCAGGCGCCGGCCCGTGGCCTCCAGACGCGCGGCGAACTCCGGGTGCTCGGCGATCTCGGCCAGGATGCCGGGAGCCGCCTGCAGGTCGGCGAACGTCTCGAACAGGGGGATCACGTCGAGCACGGGCGCCGTGCCGTCCGCGCCCACGGCGTACCGCGCGAGGCGGTGCACGTTGGCGAGGTCTTCGGCGGACTGCGTGAACGAGACGATGTAGCGGCCGGCCGCGCGCGGCCCGAAGCGCTCCTGGATGTAGGCGATCGCGCGGAACACCTCGAGCACTTCCTCGGTCAGCTCGCTGCGCTCGCCGCCGGCCTCCAGCTCCGCGAGCACCTTCTTGTGCACGGCGGAGTGCTGACGCACCTCGAGCTCGGCGAGGTGGAAGCCGTAGGTCTCGACCTGCCAGACCAGATGCTGCAGCGCGCCGTAGGCCTGGCGTGCGGCCCCCGCATCCGCGAGCGACTGCTGCACGGTGCGCAGGTCCGCGAGCAGGTGCTCGGGGTCGCGGTACGCGAGGTCGGCGTTGCGGGTGCGGGTCGCGGCGATCCGGCGCGCGACCATCAGCAGGATGCGGCGGTGCGGCTCGTTCGGGGAGCGCTTGGCGATCTCGGCCGCGGCCTCCTCGTCGGCGCTGCGGAGGCGATTCCAGAGGGCGATCAGTGCATCGCTCGGAGGGGTGGATGCGGCGTCGAGGGTCAGCGAGCGGCCGATCCGCAGCGCGGCGCGCTCGAGCCCGAGCAGCACATGCTCGCTCGCGATGCCGGCGGCCTTGCGCGTGACCTTCGCGGTGACGAACGGGTTGCCGTCGCGGTCGCCGCCGACCCAGGTGCCCACCCGCACGAAGGGGCGCACGAGCGGCGCGCGGCTGCCGGCGCCCTCGCCGAGTGCGTCGTCGACGCGGCGGTAGACGCGCGGAACGCTCGTGAAGAGGGTGTCGTCGAAGACGGCCATGATGGCGCGCACCTCGTCGGTGGGCGACGGCTTCTCGGCGCGCAGCGGGGCCGTGCGCCAGAGCGTGTCGATCTCCTCCAGCATCCGCCGGCGTGCGCGACGCTGGTCGACGCCGCCCTCGGTGAGGGAGTCGTACTCGTCGAGCAGCTCGGACAGACGGCGGATGCCGGTCGAGATCGCACGGCGGCGCGCCTCGGTCGGGTGGGCGGTGAACACCGGGTGGAACCGCAGCGACTGCAGGCGCTCGAGCGCCACGTCGTCGCCGACCTCGGACGCGAGCTGGCGCAGGGCCGAGCGGATCGAGTCGGTGCGACCCTCGGGTTCGGGCTGGCCGTCGCGCTCGCGCAGCACCCGCACGCGCTGGTGCTCCTCGGCGAGGTTCACGAGGTGGAAGTAGACGGTGAAGGCGCGGGCGACCTCGTCGGCACGCTCGATCGTGAACGAGTCGGCGATCTCGGCGGCGCGCTCGAAGGCTTCGTCGCTCGGGTCGGTGTAGGCCTGGATGGTCGCGACGCGGAGGCGTTCGACGTCTTCGTACAGACCCGTCGAGCCGCTCTCCTGCAGCACCTGTCCGAGCAGTGAGCCCAGTACGCGCACGTCCGCGCGCATCTGATCCGGGATCTCCTGCCCCGCCTCGTGGCGTCCGACGACGCGAATGGCCTCGGTGGGGGTGGGTTCGAGCATGGGAACAACGGTACTGGGAGCCGGAGACCACAAATGACACGCGCGGCCTCCCGTTACGATGGATACCGGAGTGGCGGGAAGTCTGGTCGCCTCGTCGCCTGGCGACGGACACCGTTTCCCCCACCCTGGAGGGCGTATGCGCCTGCTTCGTTCCGAACGTTTCCCCGCCGTCGTGCTGCTGATCGCGGCCGCTCTCGGCCTCGTGCTGGCCAACTCACCGCTGGCTGCGGGCGTCGCCGCCGTCAAAGAGGCGTACATCGGCATCCCCGGGGTGTTCTCACTCTCGGTCGGTCACTGGATCCAGGACGGCCTGCTCGCGATCTTCTTCTTCGTCGCGGCCATCGAGCTGTGGCACGAGCTGACAGCCGGGCAGCTCAGCTCGCCGCGGCGTGCGGTGCAGCCGGCGATCGCCGCGGCGGGCGGTGTGCTGGTGCCGATAGCGATCTTCCTCGCGTTCTCGCTGGGCACCTCTTCCGCTGCGGGCTGGCCGATCCCCACCGCCACCGACATCGCCTTCGCCCTCGGCGTGCTCGCCGTCTTCGGCCGCGGCCTGCCGACCGGCGTGCGGGCGTTCCTGCTCGCGCTGGCGATCCTCGACGACATCGTCGGCATCGTGTTCATCGCCGTGCTCTTCACCGACGGCGTCGACGTGTTCCTTCTGCTCGCCGCCCTCGTGGGCGTCGTGCTGTTCGCGCTGCTGAGTCGACGGCTCACCGAGCGCAATCGCGTGCCGCTCGGCATCCTGCTGGTGCTGCTCGGCATCCTCGTCTGGGTGCTCGTCTACCTCTCGGGCGTCCACGCCACGATCGCGGGCGTCGCCCTGGGACTCGCGATGGCTCCGCGCCCCGCGGCACGTGTGCGTCACGCCCTCGATCCGTGGGTGAACGGGCTGGTGCTGCCGCTGTTCGCGCTGTCGGCCGCATCCGTCGCGATCCCGTCGGTCGGACTCGACGAGCTGCAGCCGGTGTTCTGGGGCGTGCTGATCGCGCTTCCGGTGGGCAAGATCCTCGGCATCACCGCCTTCGGCTGGCTCGCGCAGCGGCTCGAGGAGCCCGACGGTCGGTTGCGGTTCGCCGACCTCCTCGCGGCGGGCGCGCTCGGCGGCATCGGGTTCACCGTCTCGCTGCTGCTCTCGGAGCTCGCCTTCGCGGGCGACGGCCTGCTGCGCGACGAGGCGACCCTCGGCGTGCTCGGTGGGTCGTTGGTCTCGCTCGTGGTCGCCGCGGTGCTCGTAGCATGGCGGGCACGGCACTACCGACGCGAGGAGCGCAGGGTATGAACGACGCGGATGCGGCCTCCGACGGACTCCGGCGCGCGGCCGAGGTGATGCACGAGGTGCGCGAGAGATGCGTCTGGTCGCAGCAGATCGACCACGCCGCCCTCGTGCCCTACCTCGTCGAGGAGAGCGCCGAGGTGATCGACGCGGTCGAGAACGGCGACCGCGCGGAGCTACGCGAGGAGCTCGGCGATCTCCTGTGGCAGGTGCTCTTCCACGCCGAAATCGCGTCGCGGGATCCGGACGACCCGTTTGACATCGACGACGTCGCGGGCGACCTCGCCGACAAGATGGTGCGCCGGCATCCGCACGTGTTCGCGGGCGAGACAGCGACGACGCCCGAGGAGGTACTCGTGCACTGGAACGCGGCGAAGGCGGCGGAGAAGCGCGAGCGACGCAGCGTGCTCGACGGGATCCCCGCCGCGATGCCGGCGCTCGCCCGCGCGCAGAAGGTCGTCGGCCGGGCCCCGGGCGCCGCCATCCCGGCGCGTCCGCTCGAGATCACCTCGGAGGAGCAGCTGGGCGACGCCCTGCTCGCGCTCGTGGCACGGGCGAAGGCCGAGGGGTGGGATGCGGAACGGGCGCTGCGCACGCGTACGCACGCGTTGGAGGAGGGTGTGCGTCGGGCCGAGGCCGGTTTGGGATGATGGTCTGGTGCCAGCAGTGAACCCCCCGCGCGGCATGCGCGACTTCCTCCCCGCCGACAAGGCCCGCCGCGAGCGCGTGCTCGCCGTCATCCGCGACCGCTACCGCGCGCACGGCTTCGACGAGATCGAGACGCCGGTCATGGAGGACTACGACCGTCTGCACGCCGGCATGGGCGGCGACAACGAGAAGCTCGCGTTCAACGTGCTCAAGCGCGCGCTCTCTCCCGAGGCGATCGCCGCCGCAGCCGATGACCCGGCGGCGCTCAGCGACCTCGGGCTCCGGTTCGATCTCACCGTGCCGCTGGCGCGGTTCTACGCCTCGCATCGGGCCGAGCTGCCGGGCGTCTTCCGCTCCGTGCAGATCGCCCCCGTGTGGCGCGCGGAGCGCCCGCAGAAGGGGCGCTACCGCCAGTTCGTGCAGTGCGACATCGACATCATCGGCGACGCCGGGGCGCGTGCCGAGGCGGAGCTCATCGTTGCGACCCTCGACACGCTCGACGCGCTCGGCCTCGTCGGCGCGAGCGTGCGCATCAACGACCGTCGCGCCCTCGACGGGATGCTGGAGGTCTTCGGCTTCGAGGCGTCCGAGCGTGCGGGCGTGCTGATCACGATCGACAAGCTCGACAAGATCGGACCCGCGGGCGTGGAGGCGGAGCTGCGCGAGCGCGGGGCGACCGCATCCGCCGTCGACGCGTTCGCGGCCTTCCTCGCCCGTCCCGCGGCGGAGGACACGACCTTCGGCGAGGCGCACATCCGTGCGCAGCTGCCCGACAGCATCGCCGACGAGGTCGTCGCTCACCTCGTGGGCATCGGTGAGGCGGTCAGCACCGCGGTGGGGCTCGACGAGGTGCCGCTCGTGTTCGATCCGTTCCTCGTGCGCGGCATGGGCTACTACACGGGCACGATCTTCGAGCTGGCTCACCGGTCCGTGCCCTACTCGCTGGGCGGCGGTGGACGCTACGACGGCATGATCGGCCGGTTCCTCGGCCAGGACGTGCCGGCGGTCGGCTTCTCGATCGGCTTCGAGCGCATCGTCGACCTCGTCTCGGCGGGGGAGGATGCGGGACTCGACGCCGTCGTGCTCGTGCACGACCGCGACGTGCCGGTCGCCGAGCTCGTGCGCGTCAAGTCCGCGCTCGTGACCGCGGGCTCGCGCGTGCGGCTCGAGCAGCGCACGAAGAATCTGAAGGCTCTGCTCGAGCGTGCGGCCGCCGACGGATACACGGCGTTCGCGACGGTCGCTGCGGGTGCCGACCCGTCGGAGCTCGAGCTCAAGCCGCTCGCGTAGCGCCGCGGCGGCCGAACACGAGCCGCAGCATGACGCCGACGGCGAGCACTCCCGCCCCCGCGAGGGCGGCCTGCCACGGCAGCGTCACCGCGAGCACCGCACAGCCGGCGGCGCCGAGGGCGGCGAGCGCGCGAGGGAAGCGGCGGTGCGCCGCATCCTGTCGTAGCGCCGCGAGGTTGGCGACGAGGTAGTACACGAGCACGCCGAGTGATGAGAACCCGATCGCGCCGCGCAGATCGACGAGGGCGACCGCGACCATGACGATCGCCCCGACGGCGATCTCGGCGCGGTAGGGCGTGTGCCGTGACGGGTGCACAGCGGCGAAGAAGCCGGGCAGGTCGCCGCCGCGCGACATCGCGAACGAGGTGCGCCCGATTCCCGCGATGAGGGCGAGGAGCGCCCCGAGGGATGCGGCGGCGGCCCCCACGCGCACGACCGGCTGCGCCCACTCCCAGCCCGCGGCCGACACGAGTTCGGCCAGCGGAGCGGATGCGGCCGCCAGCCGTTCGGGGCCGAGAACCAGCAGGCACAGCACGGCGAGGATCGCGTACACGGTGAGCGCGCCCGCGAAGGCGCCGAGGATCGCGCGGGGGATCGTGCGGGCGGGGTCGCGCACCTCCTCGCCCATCGTGGCGATGCGGGCGTACCCGGCGAAGGCGAAGAAGATGAGCCCCGCCGACTGCAGCACCCCGTACGGGCTGACCTCGCCACTCGTCCAGCCGGCGCCGGTGGGCAGCGACACGGCGCCCGCGGCCACGACGACGGCGAGGCACAGCAGCACGATCGTCACCAGGATGCGGGTGAGCCGGGCCGTGCGGGTGACGCCGAGCAGGTTCACGATGGTCAGCGCCGCGACCGCCGCGACGGCCACGGGCCGCTCGAAGCCGGCGGGTGCGGCATAGGCGGCGAAGGTCATCGCCATGGCGGCGCAGCTCGCGAGCTTGCCGATCACGAACCCCCAACCCGCGACGAATCCCGCCCAGGGGCCGAGCTCGGCGCGACCGTACGCCCAGGCGCCGCCGGCGACGGGATGGGCAGCGGCGAGCTGCGCCGTGGAGGTCGCGTTCGCGAAGGCGACGACCGCCGCGATCGCGAGTCCGACGAGGAGTCCCGCGCCGGCGGCCTGCGCGGCGGGGGCGAAGACGGCGAACACCCCGGCGCCGATCATCGAGCCCAGGCCGATCGCGATGGCATCGCCGAGTCCGAGGCGTCGCTGCAGGGTGGGACCGGTCACGTCGGGCACCCTACTGCAGCGGTGTGAACCGCCGGGAGCCGATCGGTCACCCAGCCGTCACGACCCGTTCACCGCGACGGGGTCGGATGGGCGCGTGGCCCGCATCCGATTCCCCGCGCGCACGGTCGCCGCGACTGCCGGAGTGGTCGCGTTCGCGCTCGCCGCCGCCCGTGAGGTGCTGCGACGCCAGGCCGCGCACGCCCGTCGGCAGATCGGCAAGCCGCTGGGGGAGCAGGCGCCGTCGGCCGACCGGGTGTGGCGTCCCGGCTACGACGGCACGCCCATCGAGCTCCTCGTACTGGGGGACTCGATCGCGGCGGGTCTCGGCGCCGAGCGGCGCAAGGACACCCTCGGCGCACGGCTCGCCCGCGCGCTCGCCCGGCGCAGGCAGCGCCCCGTGCGCCTGCGCACCGCGGCCGTGGTGGGCTCCGAGTCGGCCGCGCTCGCCGCCCAGCTCGACGCGCTGCCCGATGACTACCGCGCGGACGTGGCCGTGATCGTGGTCGGCGGCAACGACGTGACGCACCGCATCCCGATCTCGCGCTCTGTGGCATCGCTGGAGGAGGCGATCGAGCGGCTGAGACAGGACGGCACCGAGGTGGTGGTGGGCACCTGCCCGGATCTCGGCGCGCTGCGTCCGGTGCCGCAACCGCTGCGCTCGCTCGGGTCACGGCTGTCGCGGCAGCTCGCCCAGGCGCAGGCGCGCGCCGCCACCGGCGCCGGCGCGTGGGCCGTCTCGTTGCGGCACGTCGTGGGGCCGTTCTTCATCTCCAATCCCGACGAGATGTTCAGCCTCGACCGATTCCACCCGAGCGCGGTCGGCTACCGCCGCACCGCCGACGCGCTGCTGCCGTCGGTGCTCGCGGCCCTCGGCGACGACATCCGGCTGCCGACCGGACACCAGGCTCCTGACACGCGCGAGGCTCTCGCCGGCAGGGGTTGACCTCGTCGCGCGGGCCCCGATTGGCTGGCCGCATGAGCGACACGAATCCGGCACCGACGCCGGACGGCTGGCGGGCCGTCGACGCGTACCTGACCGACGCCCTCGTCGCGGCCGACCCCGCGCTGGAGCACGCCCGCGCGGCTCAGGATGCGGCAGGTCTGCCGGCCATCGAGATCGTGCCACTGACCGGCAAGCTGCTGCATCTGCTGGTGCGGATGATCGGCGCCCGCCGGGTGCTGGAGATCGGCACGCTCGGCGGATACTCCACGATCTGGCTCGCACGCGCCGTCGGGGATCAGGGGAGGGTGACGACGATCGAGGCGGAGCCGCGCAACGCCGCGGTGGCGCGGAAGAGCATCGACCGCGCGGGCGTGGGCGGACGCGTCGAGATCCGGCAGGGGAGAGCGGCGGAGATCCTCCCGCAGCTGGAGGGACCCTTCGACCTCGTCTTCATCGACGCCGACAAGGAGTCGAACACGATCTACCTCGACTGGGCCGCCCGCCTCGGGCGAACCGGAACCGTCGTGGTCGTCGACAACGTCGTGCGCGCCGGACGCATCGTGGATGCGGCGAACCACGAGAGCCAGGTCGAGGGCGTGCGGCGCTCGCTGAAGATGCTCGCGGACGACGACCGGTTCGACGCGACGGCCGTGCAGACCCTCGATGCGAAGGGCTGGGACGGCTTCGCGGTGGCACTCATCACGCATCCGGGGGATTCTTCCGGTGGGGCCGGCGCCCGGCGTCACTAGACTCGGATGCGGACCGATGTCGCTCCGAGATCACACCCCCAAACTCAAGGAGTCCCCTGTGGCACTTATCGAGGCTGTAGGCGCGCGCGAAATCCTCGACTCGCGCGGTAACCCGACCGTCGAAGTGGAGGTGCTCCTCGATGACGGTGTCGTGCAGCGTGCGGCAGTGCCCTCCGGCGCATCCACCGGCGCGTTCGAGGCGTACGAGCTGCGCGACGGCGACAAGAGCCGTTACGGCGGCAAGGGCGTGCTGAAGGCCGTCGCCGCCGTCATCGACGAGCTCGGCCCAGCGATCGAGGGTGTCGAGGCGAGCGAGCAGCGCGTCATCGACCAGATCCTCATCGAGACCGACGGCACCGAGAACAAGTCGCGCACCGGCGCGAACGCGATCCTCGGCGTGAGCCTGGCGGTCGCCAAGGCCGCGGCCGACTCGGCCGACCTGCCCCTGTTCCGCTACCTCGGCGGCCCGAACGCGCACCTGCTGCCCGTTCCGCTGTTCAACGTCATCAACGGCGGCGAGCACGCCGACAACGGCATCGACTTCCAGGAGTTCTTCCTCGCGCCCATCGGCGCCGAGACGTACGCCGAGTCGCTGCGCTGGGGCACCGAGGTCTACCACGTCCTCAAGGGCGAGCTGAAGGCCGCCGGCTACAACACGGGCCTGGGCGACGAGGGCGGCTTCGCCCCCGACCTCCCCAGCAACCGCGAGGGCCTCGACTTCCTGCTCAAGGCCATCGAGAAGGCGGGCTTCACTCCCGGCTCCGACATCGCCGTGGGCCTGGATGTGGCCGCGACCGAGTTCTTCAAGGACGGCGTGTACACGGTCGAGGGCAAGCCGTGGACGCCCGGTCAGCTCGTCGACTACTTCGCCGACCTGGTCGCCAACTACCCGATCGTCACGATCGAGGACGCCCTCGCCGAGGACGACTGGGAGAACTGGAAGGCTCTCACCGACGCCATCGGCAACAAGGTGCAGCTCGTCGGCGACGACCTGTTCGTCACCAACCCGAAGCGCCTCCAGCAGGGCATCGACCTCGGTGTCGCCAACGCGCTTCTGGTGAAGTTCAACCAGATCGGCTCGCTCACCGAGACGCTGGATGCGGTGGCTCTGGCCACCAGCAACGGCTACCGCTCGATGTGGTCGCACCGCTCGGGTGAGACCGAGGACACCACGATCGCCGACCTCGCCGTTGCAACCAACGCGGGTCAGATCAAGACCGGTGCGCCCGCTCGGAGCGAGCGCGTCGCGAAGTACAATCAGCTTCTGCGCATCGAAGAGGAACTGGGCGAGGCGGCTGTGTTCGCCGGCCGTGCCGCATTCCCGCGCTTCAAGGGCTGAGTGACGACACACCGTCACTGAACGAGAGGAGGAGCCGTGGCAGCACGAACGGCTCCTCCTTCTCGTTCCCGGCGTTCGTCGGATGCGCGAAGCCGCCGCGTCGACGTGCGCGACTGGCTCGGCGGCATCCGCCTCTCCGGCTTCATGATCATCATGCTGGGCCTGGTCGTGCTCGGCGTGCTCGTGCTGGTGCCGACCGTGGGCACCTACCTCGACCAGCAGCAGCGGATCACGGCGCTCAAGAACTCGGTGCAGCTCACCGAGTCGCAGATCGCCGACCTGCAGGCGCAGAGCGAGCGCTGGGACGACCCGGCGTACATCACGACGCAGGCGCGTGAGCGGCTGTACTACATGAACCCGGGCGAGATCGCCTACATCGTCGACAACGATCTGACGGAAGCGCAGCAGCCGCGCGAGCAGGATGCGGTCAGCGACGAGGTGCAGCAGACGCGCACGGACTGGATGGCGCAGCTGGTGGGCTCCGTCGTCACCGCCGGTGCCGCGAAGACCGCCGTCGCCGACCCCACTGCTCCCACGGACGGCAGCACGCCCGCCACTCCCGCGCCCTGAACCCGGGCTCCCAGGCGGCTCACGGTAGCCTGGGAGGGTGAGTTCCGCGCCTTTCCCCCCGGTCACCGACGCCGAGCTCGCGGTGCTCCGCTCCCAGTTGGGGCGCCCGGCGCGTGATGTCGTCGGGATCGCCGCGCGCTGCGTGTGCGGCAACCCGACCGTGGTCGCCACCGCGCCGCGGCTGGCCGACGGCACGCCGTTTCCCACCTTCTACTACCTCACGCATCCCGCCGCGACCGCGGCGATGTCGACCCTTGAGGCCGAGCATGTGATGCCCGAATTCGCGGCGATGCTGGAGGACGAAGACACCGCCGCTGCGTATCAGGCGGCGCACGAGGCATACCTGGCCGACCGCGAGAGCTTCGGCGAGGTGCCTGAGATCGCCGGCATCTCCGCCGGGGGTATGCCTACCCGCGTGAAGTGCCTGCACGCGCTCGCCGGTCACGCGCTGGCCGCGGGCCCCGGCGTCAACCCGATCGGCGATGCCGCGCTCGAGCGCAGCACCTGGTCGCCGTCTCGTTGCGTGTGCGCCGACCCCGGTGCGGCGCTCGCGGAGGGCACCCCGGGGTGAGAAAGCTCGCCCTGCGGGTCGCTGCCGTCGCGGTTCTCGTCGCGCTGACGGCGGGGATCGCTCCTGCCGCGTACGCGCAGACGACGCCCGCGCCGGCTCCGCAGGAGAGCCCGGGCGTCGACCCGATGCGGGCGCAGGAGTACTGGCTCGACGCGTACGGCATCCGCAAGGCGTGGGAGACCACGCGCGGCAAGGGCGTGAAGATCGCGATCATCGACACGGGCATCGGCAAGGCGTCCGAGTTCGACGGCGCGGTCGTGGGCGGTACGGATGTGTCGGGTCTCGGCACGGCCGACGGGCGCACGCCGGTGGGGGCGGTCGATGCGAACCACGGCAGCTGGGTGGCGTCTCTCGCCGCATCCCGTGGGCTGCCGAATGAGACGGGCATGATCGGGGTGGCGCCGGAGGCGTCGCTGCTGTCGGTGTCGGTGGGGTTCGGCACGAGCTCGCCGGTGCCGTTCTCGGAGCAGATCGCGAACGCGATGCGGTGGTCGGTCGACAACGGCGCGAAGGTCATCAACCTGTCGTTCACGACGAACACGCTCGACTGGGACCCGAGCTGGGATGACGCGTTCCAGTACGCGTTCGAGCACGACGTCGTGGTGATCGTGGCGGCGGGCAACCGCGGTTCGGGCACGGCGCGCGTGGGCGCGCCGGCGACGATCCCCGGTGTGCTGCCGGTCGCGGGCGTGGATCCGCAGGGCAAGGCGAGCGTGGAAGCGTCGACGCAGGGCATCACGCTCGGTGTCTCGGCGCCCAGCGAGCAGCTGCTCGGTGTCTCGGCCGACGGCCAGGTGGTCGTGTGGAAGGGTACGAGTGGGGCGGCGCCGATCGTGGCGGGGATCGCGGCGCTCGTGCGGGCGGCGCATCCGGAGCTGGATGCGGCGAACGTGATCGAGCGGCTCATCGCGACCGCGAAGGCGCCGGCCGGAGTGGGGTCGCTGCCGGACGACCAGTACGGATACGGGCTGGTGGATGCGGCCGCGGCGGTGTCCGCATCCGTTCCCGAGGTGTCGGCGAATCCGATGGGGGATCTGTCGGAGTGGATCCGCGTGCACCGTCGGGCGCAGGAGTCTCCGGCACCGTTGCCGACGGTGGGGGAGGTGTCGGTGCCCCCGCTGCCGCCCGCCGAGGCGGCGTCGCGGCCCACGTCTCCGCTGCTGCCGAGCATGGACACGCTCTTGTACGGATCGATACCGTTATTGGTGTTCTCGGTGGCCGCTATACTGATAGCGCTCGGCGTCAGTGCTGCTGTCCGTCGCATCCGATTGGCGCGTGTCGAACGCGCGCGCAGCCGTTGAATCGTCTAGGAGTTCGTTCCACCGTGACCAGCACCGTGCCCAGGATCCTCATTGTCGGCGGTGGCTACGCCGGCTTCTACACCGCCTGGAAGCTTGAGAAGCATCTGCGCAAGGGCGAAGCCGAGGTCACCATGGTCGACCCGCTTCCCTACATGACCTACCAGCCGTTCCTGCCCGAGGTCGCCGCGGGTGAGATCGAGCCGCGGCACGCCGTGGTGGGTCACCGTCGTCACCTCAAGCGCACGCGTGTCGTGGCCGCCAAGGTGACTGGCATCGACCACGCGAACAAGGTCGCCACGATCACGCCTGAGATGGGTGAGCCGTGGCAGGAGGAGTACGACCAGATCGTCGTGACCGCCGGTGCCGTCTCGCGCACGTTCCCGATTCCGGGCATCGCTGAGAACGCGATCGGTCTGAAGACGATCGAGGAGGCCGTCGCGATCCGCGACCGCCTGATCAAGAACTTCGAGCTGGCGTCGAACCTGCCGGCCGGCCCCGAGCGCGACCGCCTGCTGAGCGTCGTCGTCGTCGGTGGTGGCTTCGCGGGTATCGAGGTGTTCGCCGAGCTTCGCGCCCTGGCGTCTTCGCTCGTGAAGGACTACCCGACGCTGACGTTCGACGACACGCACTTCCACCTCATCGAGGCGATGGGGCGCATCATGCCCGAGGTGTCGCAGAAGACGAGCGAGTGGGTGCTGAAGAGCCTCGCCGAGCGCGGTGCATTCGTGCACCTCGACACGCAGGTGAAGGGTGCCGTCGACGGCAACGTCGAGCTCTCGACCGGTGAGGTCATCCCCACCGACCTGATCGTGTGGACCGCCGGTGTCATGGCCAACCCGACCGTCGTGCGCGGGGGAGACCTGCCCGTCGAGGAGCGCGGCCGCATCCGTGCGCGCGCCGACCTCCGTGTGGGTACGCCCGAGGATGTCGTCGAGGGCGCCTGGGCCGCCGGTGACGTCGCGGCCGTTCCCGACCTGTCGGGTGGCGGCGTGGGCGGCTACTGCGTGCCGAACGCGCAGCACGCCGTGCGTCAGGCCAAGCTCATGGCCAAGAACATCACCGCCGTGATCCGTGGCGAGCTGCCGCGCGAGTACGTGCACAAGAACCTCGGCGCCGTCGCGGGTCTGGGTCTGTACAACGGTGTGTTCCAGTCAGGCAAGTTCGCGATGAAGGGCTTCTTCGCCTGGCTCGCGCACCGCGGCTACCACGGCCTGGCGATGCCGTCGTGGGAGCGCAAGTGGCGTGTGATCGGCGACTGGCTGCACAACTTCTTCCTAGGCCGCGACAACGTCACGCTCATCACGGTGCAGAAGCCACGCGAGACGTTCGAGGCCTTCGCCGCGCGTCCGCGTCCGGCGGCTGCCGAGGCTTCGGCCGAGAAGCCCGCCACCCCCGCGATCGACCCGAAGAGCGTCGCGAAGGATGAGGGTGCCGCGGCTGTGGCCCCCGCCGAGAAGGACAAGAAGGTCGCCGCCAAGGGCTGACCCTCTCTCGCCTGGATGATGCCCTCGTCGCTTCGGTGACGGGGGCATCGTCATGCGCGGTGCGCACCCGCTGGCGCGCTAGCGTGGAGGCGGGCCCCCATAGCCCAATGGCAGAGGCAGGCGACTTAAAATCGCTTCAGTCTGGGTTCGAGTCCCAGTGGGGGCACTGTGACATCGAGGTGCCTGATGGCGGGTATGACCTCGTCCTTCGTCGGGACGAGTGTGCATAGGCAGCGCACTGTGTTCCGCGCTCCCCGTACGTCTTAATCAACATCGTCAAGAAATCCCATCTCGATCGCCGCCTCGACGAGGGGTTTTGCAACGCTCTCTCCGGCCGCTGCTTGTACTGTCTGAACCAGTTTCTGCACCCGATACTTCACCATGAGATCAGAGTTGGTCGTGCTGCGTACACGGGCTGCGAAGAACGTAACGAGTGCATCACCATAGGTCACGAACACGCCCTCTGGAAGCTCTTGATTAAGAAACCGGGGTCCCAGACCGATCCTCTGACCGTCGAAGAGCATCGCGGCGGAGGGGATGAACTCACCGACGGCAGGGACGACATCTGCCCATCGCGCAAGCTCCTCGTCGGATGCGAGTCGCGGCTGCCCTCGGAGGCGACGTTCCAGATGTTTGCCGAGCCACCGGCGCCACACCTCAGCGCCGTCGATGCCGTCTTCACGGAGGAATCGGGCTACTGCATCAGCGAAGCCGACGGCATGTGAGCCGTTTGAGGCGAGCACTATCTGGTCAAGTAGGCGCCTCCGATCGGTGCTCGTGACGCCCGCGTACGACACCACGGATGTCACAAACCCGTGGAAGACGTGATGCAGGGTCTGTTCTGGCAGTTGGTCAAGACGGCCGAGCTCGGAGACGATGCTGTCGAACAGGCCAGCCGCGAGGATTCGGTCATTCCACCTCGGATGGTGCAGGAACGGGTTCCACGCAAACGCGTGTCGCTGTGGGTCGTTGAAGAGCGGAAGCAGGTGCGCCGCCGCGAAGGTGGCGTCCGCGGCGAAGTAGAAGAACAGCTCCCCGGCAATTGCGGGCTGAGTAGCATCTAGCGCATCCTTGTTGCCGTTCAGCAGCTCGACGAGTGCCAACGATTCTTGGGCGCTGAGGCCAAGCCATTCTTCGCGCGAGTGGCGCCAGCGACGATCGACCTCACTGTTCCAGTACTGGGCCAGGAACCCTGGCCACGAGTTCAGGTAAAGCGGCGCGAGCGACAACGGGGTCGAGTCCTCTCGGTGCGTAAATCCTGCGGCATGCTCTCGCCAGAGTGATCGCGCCAGCTCGCGCATGGATGCGATCACAGGCGATTCGTCTGCATCGATCTCCTGTCGAATCTGATCAAGCAGGAAGCGCCCGATCGCATACGCGGAGTCTTTGTCCGGCAGTAGTGCGGTGAGTCGTTGGACAGCCCCGAGTCCCGAGTCCCCTAGGCGGGATTTGCCCCAGCCTTCGGCAACCGCACGTAACAGGTCGACCTGCTTCTCGCGAAAGTTGTCACGACCGAACACGGTGTCCCAGAGCAGCACGCCTAGGTCCGGGCGTCGCTCAGCGGCCTGCTGCACGAGCCCGAGTGCATCCCGCCAGTCGGGCTGATCGAAGTGGCGTTCGGAGTAATCGTGGGACATCAGGTCATCAAGTGCAGCGCTCACGTTCTGATCGAGCGCCTGGACGAACTCGTCGATGTCCATTGGCGGGTTCCCGCCCCAGGTTCCACTCGTCATCCAACCGTCGAAGTCTGGGTGATCTCGCACCTCGAAGCCGGGGTTCTCAGACTGGGCGGCTTCGAAAGCCGATTGAGCCTCTGCCCAGTCGGGATCTGCTTGCGTTAACCATGCCAGCAAGTTGTACCTCGCGTACGCGGAGTGGCGGTCGCGATCGGGGATCTCGTCGGGGTAGTCGGGTCCGGCGCACGCGGCGTCCAAGACCCGCTGCTTGAGCGGTGGCGCCGCATTGCCGAGCGCGACGGCGAGTAACTGATAGGACTCGTGCTTCAGCTCGCCCGCGTAGAGCCCAGTGCGATCGAGGAGCCACGAGAGCTTGTTGTCCGCATCCCGCGCTGGATCGACGGTCACCAGATGCAGTGCCAGCCGTTGCATGAGTGCTCGGCTTGTGTTCCACCATCGATCCGGCAGATCCGGCCGAGTGGGCAGCGCCTTGATCCCGTACTCTCGGAGGCCGTCGATGACGGCATCGAGCGGATCCCGCAGTTCGTCCTGGGCATGCGGTTCGATCGCAGATCTGTGATAGGTGAGCGGGTCCCAGGCTCGCTCACCGTGATACGCATCGAGCAGGTCGTACGCCGCAGCGATGGCATCCTCCAAGGCGCCGCCGAGAGACCGATCTCCGGCGTCGGAGTCCTGCACGACGAGCAGCACATTCTGTGTCAGCGCGTACTCCTCAGAGTTCCAGGTGACCTTCGCATCGGGACCGGCCGTACGTATCGTGGCATCATCGACGAACCATCGCCGCTCCAGCTTGAGGAACGGCCGTAGCGCTGCCCGAAGCACGGGGATGCTGGGCGTCGCCGGATCGGGAACGAACGGCATAAGGAAGTCCGTTCCTGAAGGAGCTGACTGTCCATAGATCGAGGTAGCGAGGACCGCTTGCCACCTTTCTCCCGCAGCCGCATCCTGCTTGCTCAGGTCGGTGGCGACCCAGGTGGCGGTCCGGTAGAGAGAGGGCGTCGCCGACTGCCCAAGTCGTTGCACGGTCTGGAGGGCTGCGCCGTTCAGCGTCGTCGAATCGATGAACGTCCGAGCGAACCAGCTGCCTAGGATCGCTGTCGCGTCCGGCACGTCCGGCGGCGAGAAAAGGGCTCTGAACTCGGGAAGATCCTCCAGCCAAGTCAGCCATTCGAGTTTGGTTTCGTCGGACAGCGATTTGGTCGCCATCGCGAAGTCACGGGCGCCGTCTGCAGTTCGGAGGCGGGCATGGAGGTAGTCCCGGTCGGCCAGCGGCAGTGTGGCCCCGCCGCCGATGATCGCTTGCACGCGCGAGCGGTGGTCGGTCTGCCCCATTCTGGAGCGCTCGGCCCACGAGGTAAGGGCCGCCAGTAGCGCTTGGTGGTCGCGCCCGACCACCGGGTAGCCGATCGGCTGAATGCCGAGGTATCCCCACTTGCTGTTCGTCGGGTCGCTGGTAATCGCGAATCGTTTGGAGGCCGTGCCCTTGCCGCTCGACGGCAGTCCAAGGGCGAGGTATCGCATGATCACATCGTCGTGACTGTAACCGACGAAAACCACCGTAAACCGATCGAACATGGGCAGCAGGAACCGTGCTGCCCATGCATCGGTAATGTACGCGTGGCCGAAGTCCCGGTCGGTGAGGATCATCTCCTCCTTCGGGCGCCGTACTGAGCCATGCAGGTGGACGAGCCCAGCGAAGTCATGCCCGAGTGGCAACGCCGGGGCGTACCAGGTGTCGGGGACCGCGATCAACCGGTGGTCGGCAGCAGAGGCAAGGTGGTCGTCGTAGTTGGTGGTGACTACGCGGAATGCGCCTCGGATTCCCGCGAGGTCGACAATCGCACTGTGGAGCGGATTGAATCTCGACTTCGGATTGGAGATGAGGGCGTGTGCATGGGCATGCGCGTCAAATCCCTGGGGCAACGACTCCAGCTGCCCAATGAAGAAGTCCAGTCCGCCGCGCTTCGAGAACGGGTGTGACGCCAATCGAGCAAGCTTCTTCGCCAGGCTGCCAAATAGGGGGAGGTTCGAGGGTTTGCCCAGCGAAGCTCCCGCACCTACGAAGAACACGAGCTCACCGCGCTCATGGGCGTCAAGGATGTCGTCAGGAAGTTCGACTTCGCCGGTGATCCACATCAGGCCACCACTGACACTTTGATGTTCGGCTTGTCTGGCGAGCTGTCACGCAGCCGCAAACGCACACAAAGACGCGCGGCCACCAGCCCGACGATCAGACCCCAAGGAAGCGTTGCTGCACCCAGAATGAGGGCCACGATCAAGGTGAGCCAACCCCAGCGGAACGCACTGCCCGCGGCGTTGAGTTGCTCGACAACATCGTCGCGACCCGACGGAATGATCTCCGACAACGTCGCACCAGTGACGTCCTCCATCACCACGTCGCTCGACGGTTGTGCGAGGGGATAGGTCGGTGTCACGCGCACAGACGACGATCTTGGGGTCGACCCGTAGAAAACGCCGTGCTGGCCGGTGCGTATGTAGTTCCCACGCGGGCCCGTTCCCACTCGGAATCCAGGAACTCCAACTGAAACGCCCACCCCACTCCGACTCATGTTGAATCGGAACGGTCCGGCTTTGACACTCGTGCGCACGTAGAAGCCCACGCTCACCCCCAGTTTGTACACGCGTCCCCACGCTTTCTGCTGACACTACTGGCACACGCGATCGCCGCACCGGCTCACTGACCGTGGAATCCGATCAGGCAGAGGGCGAGCGGGTACGCCTGAGATCCACCGAACCTGGCACATCAGCCACAATCGACTCATGATCGCAACCAGCCGGGCGGGACTGCGCCGGATGCGGGCGCTCGATCCGCGTTCGCCTCACCGGGTGGCGAGTCCGCTCGAGCTGCTGTTCGACCTCGTTTTCGTGGTGGCGGTGTCGCAGGCATCCAGCACGCTGCACCACCTGATCAGCGAGGGGGAGGGCGCCCACGGGCTCCTCTCCTACGCGATGGTGTTCTTCGCCGTGTGGTGGGCGTGGATGAACTTCACGTGGTTCGCCTCCGCGTTCGACACCGACGACTGGCTCTACCGCGTCATGACCATCGCCCAGATGGGCGGCGTGCTGGTGCTCGCCGCGGGCGTGCAGCAGGCGATGGTGCACGGGGACTTCCTCATCGTCACCATCGGCTACGTCATCATGCGTCTGTCGATGGTCGCGCAGTGGCTGCGCGCCGCGATCTCGGATGCGGCATCCCGCCCCACCGCGCTCCGCTTCGCCATCGGGGTCGCCGGCGTCCAGGTGCTCTGGGTCGCCCGACTCGCCCTGCCCGACGGCGCGCCCCAACTCATCGGATTCTGGGCACTCGTGGCCGTCGAGCTCGCCGTGCCGGTATGGGCGGAGCATCGGCGCCGCACCCAGTGGCACCCGCACCACATCGCCGAACGCTACGGCCTCTTCACCCTCATCCTCCTCGGTGAGAGCCTGCTCGCGAGCGCCAACGCGATGATCGACGCCCTCAGCACGGGCGAGCACACCGGCCAGCTCATCGGTCTCGCCGCGGCCGGCGTCGTCATCACCGCATCCATCTGGTGGATCTACTTCGCCCGCGAACAGGCCGCCCGCCTGCGCACCACCTCCGACGGCTTCGTCTTCGGCTACCTGCATTACTTCCTCTTCGCCGCCGTCGGGGCCGTGTCCTCCGGCGTCGAGGTCGAGATCGACCACGTCACCGGCGCCACCGAGATCTCAGACGCCGCGGCGGGCCTCGCCCTCACCCTGCCCCTCGCGCTCTTCCTGCTCGCCACCTGGGCCGTGCTGCTGCGCGGAACCGTGCGGCGCACGATCTGGTGGGTCATCCTCGTCGGCATCGCCCTCGTCGCCGCATCCGGATTCCTGCCGGTCGGCGAGTTCATCGCCGCTGCGGCCGTCATGATCGGCGTCGTCGTGCTCCTCGAGGTCGACGCCTCTCGGACCGCTCGCACCCAGCCTCACTGATGCCAGGGGTGGGCATGGGCTGAGAGTCCGCAACCCCGCCGTCATCAGCCGAGGCCGCGGCAGTAGGATGACCCGGAGAGAACGGAGCGCTCGTCATATGTGGGAATGGCTGATCCCTGTCGCGGTCGTCGTACTGATCGTCCTGGTCGTCGGAATCTATCTGTGGGCGACGTACAACTCGCTCGTCCAGCTCAACGTCCGCGTCGACGAAGCCTGGAGCGACATCACGGTGCAACTCAAGCGCCGCGCCGACCTGCTCCCGAGCCTCATCGAGACCGTCAAGGGATACGCCGCCCACGAGAAGGCGGTCTTCGAGAACGTGACGCAGGCGCGCGCCGAAACCATCAACGCGCAGGGCCCCGCCGAAGCCGGCATCGCCGAAGGCCACCTGCAGCAAGCGCTCAAGTCGCTCTTCGCCGTCGCCGAGGCATACCCGCAGCTCCAGGCCAGCCAGAACTTCCTGCACCTGCAGCAGTCGATCGTCGACACCGAAGACAAGATCCAGGCCTCGCGCCGCTTCTACAACGGGGGAGTGCGCGAGCTCAACACCAAGATCAAGGTGTTCCCCAACAACCTCTTCGCCCGCAACCTCGGCTTCCACGAGCGCGAGTTCTTCGAGGTCGTCGACGGCGCCGCCATCGCCGAACCTCCCCGCATCCAGTTCTGAGGCTCAGCCCGGTTCGTCGCCCTCCAGGGCGACGGGCTCGGGCCGCGACTCGTGCCTCTCGGCACCCAACACCCACGCGATCTCGTCCGTCGCATCACCCCACCGCGACACGCTGATCGCCTCCAGCTGCTGCCACGCCGCCGCGTCCCGCAGCAGCTCGGCGACCCGCTCCACATCGCCCGGCAGCCGCGACGGCTCCCACCACGCCGACTGCACCCGCAGCACGGATGCGGCACGATCCGCCTTCAGGTCGATGCGCGCCCCCACCCGGTCGCCGATCACCACCGGCAGCGAGTAATAGCCGAACCGCCGCTGCGGCGCGGGCGTGTAGATCTCGATCCGGTACGAGAAGTCGAACAGCCGCTCCGCGCGATCCCGGAACCACACCACGGGATCGAACGGCGTCAGCAGCGCCGCCGCATCCATCGTGCGAGGGAGCGTCGCCTCGCGATGCACCCACGCCGGCGCCGGCCGCCCCGCCCGCGTCCACCCCTCGACCTGAACCGGCTGCAGCTCACCTGCATCCACCAGCTCGCTGATCGCCTGCATCGTCGCGCGCTGATCGCCCAGCCGCCAATAGTCGTCGAGGTCACGCGCCGTGGCAACCCCGTATGCCCGCGCCGCACGGCGCACCAGCTCGCGCACCGCGTCGTCTTTCGGTGTCTCGACGCCGGCGACGGATGCTGGCAGCACCTGCTCCGCCAGCCCGTACACGCGCTCGAATCCGCGGCGCCCGGCGATCGCCACCTCGCCCGTGAACCACAACAGCTCGAGGGCGCTCTTCACGACACTCCAGTCCCACCACGGACCGCGCGGCGCCCGCGACGCGTCGTCTTCGATCTGCGCCGGCCGCAGCGGCCCCCGCGCGGCCAGCTCGCCGCGCACCCAGTCGAGCGTGGCGGTATCGATGCCGCGCCAGCCCTTCGCCTCGTGCCGAGCGCGATAGTGCTGCATCCGGAACGCGAACAACGGCCAGTCCGCCGCGTCGATGAAAGATGCCTGGTGCGCCCAGTACTCCACGAACGGCGCGCGACGCTGGAACAGCAGCTTGTCGAGCCGCGCCGGGTCGTAGGGGCCGAGCCGCGAGAACAGCGGCATGTAGTGCGAGCGGGCGAACACGTTGACCGAGTCGATCTGCAGCACCGACATCCGCCGGATCTCGCGTCGCAGATGCACGCCCGTCACCTCGGCGGGCCGGGGAGCGCCCAGACCCTGCGCGCGCAGGGCGATACGTCGGGCTTCGGATCGGCTCAATCTGGCACGCACCGGGTCAGCGTAGCGTCAGCCTCCGACAACTAGACTGGCGTGATGACCGAGCCCGACGAGAAGTCTCGCGGATCGTTCTTCGACGCCCTCCGTCAGCGCACCGTCAGCTCCGACACCACGCACAGCGTGCCGCGCGGCGTCCGCATCGCCGCCGCCTACTCGTGGCGATTCCTGCTGATCGCCGCGGCCGTGGGCGTGGCGATCTGGATCATCATCCAGCTCAAGCTGCTGGTGATCCCACTGCTCATCGCCATCCTCATCGCCGCCCTCGTGTGGCCGGCCTTCACGTGGATGCTGCGCCACCGGTGGCCGCGCTGGCTCGCTATTGTCGCCTCGGTGCTCGGCACCGTCGCCATCGTCTCGGGCCTGTTCTGGCTCGCGATCTGGCAGATCACCCGCGAATGGGGATCGGTGCGCGACCGCACCGTCGGCGCGATCGAGGATCTCCGCACGTACCTCATCGACGGCCCACTGCACCTCACCGCCGACCAGATCGACGGGATGCTGCGCCAGGGTCTCGGCATGCTCGAACAGCAGGCCTCGCTCCTGTGGTCGGGCGCGCTCGCGATCGGCTCCACCGTCGGCCACGTCGCCACCGGCCTGCTGCTGACCATCTTCATCCTGCTCTGCGTGCTCGCCGACGGCGGCGGCATCTGGAAGTGGGTCATCCGCCTGTTCCCGAAGGCCGCCCGTCCCGCCGTCGACGGCGCCGGCAAGTCCGGCTGGCTGACGGTCGTCACCTACGCCCGTACTCAGCTGCTCGTGGCCACCATCGACGCCATCGGCATCGGCCTCGGCGCGTTCCTCCTGGGTGTGCCCCTCGCGATCCCGGTCGGCGTGCTCGTGTTCCTCGGCGCCTTCATCCCGTTCGTCGGAGCCGTCGTCACCGGCGCCCTCGCGGTGTTCCTCGCCCTCGTCTACAACGGGCCGTGGATCGCGCTGTGGATGCTGGTGGTCGTGCTCGGCGTGCAGCAGATCGAAGGCCACATCCTGCAGCCCATCCTCATGGGCACGGCCGTCAAGGTGCACCCGCTCGCCGTCGTGCTCGTGGTCGCCGGCGGCGCCATGATCGCCGGCATCCCGGGCGCTCTGTTCGCCGTGCCGCTGGCCGCCTTCGTCAACGTCTTCGTCCTCTACCTCTCCCGCCGCGCGTGGGAGACCGGTAGGCCACCCGAACCGGACGAACTCATCTGGAGCACTGTGCCCCGCGAACGAAGGAGAACGACGCGGTGAGTCTTCCCACACTGGCCGACTTCGAGGATGCAGCCCGCACCCTCACCGGCCTGATCACCCGCACGCCCATGGACGAGTCGCAGGTGCTCAGCGAGATCGTGGGCGCCCCGGTGATCCTCAAGATGGAGAACCTCCAGCGCACCGGCTCGTTCAAGATTCGCGGCGCGATCTATCGGCTCTCCCGCCTCACGGAGGAGGAGCGCGCCCGCGGTGTGGTCGCCGCATCCGCCGGCAACCACGCACAGGGCGTCGCCCTCGCGGCGCAGCGCCTCGGCATCCCGGCGACCATCTTCATGCCCCTGGGTGTCCCCGTGCCGAAGCTTCTCGCCACCCGCGGCTACGGCGCCGAGGTGATCCTCGAGGGCGACACCGTCGAGACGCCGCTGCGGCTCGCGGCGGAGTTCGCCGAGCGCACCGGCGCCGTACTCATCCACCCCTTCGACCACCGCGACATCATCATCGGGCAGGGCACGCTCGGCCTCGAGGTGTACGACGACCTGCCCGCCGTCGACACCGTCGTGCTCGGCATCGGCGGCGGCGGTCTCACCGCCGGCGTGGCGGCCGCCATCAAGGCCCGCGCCGCCGCCGAGGGCCGCACCGTGCGCATCGTCGGCGTGCAGGCCGCCAACTCGGCCGCCTACCCCGCATCCCTCGCGGCGGGCGTGCCGCTGGAGGTGGCCACGACGCCCACGATCGCCGACGGCATCGCCGTCGCCCGGCCCGGCGACGTGCCGTTCGAGATCATCCGACAGCTGGTCGACGAGGTCGTCACGGTCGACGAGAACGACATCGCCCGCGCGATCCTCATGCTGCTGGAGCGCGCGAAGCTCGTCGTGGAGCCCGCGGGCGCCGTCGGCGTCGCCGCCCTCATGACCGGCAAGATCTCGGCGTCGGGTCCCGTCGTCTCGGTGCTCTCGGGCGGAAACATCGACCCGCTGCTGCTGCAGCGCGTGATCTCGAACGGACTGAGCGCCGCGGGGCGCTACATGACGATGCGCATCCCGCTGCCCGATCGTCCCGGTCAGCTCGTGCAGGTCTCCGAGGTCATCGCGCGCGTCGGTGCGAACGTCACCGAAGTGCTGCACACCCGCCACGGCCAGGGCCTGCAGATCAGCCAGGTCATCCTGCAGGTGAGCGTGGAAACGCGGGGCGTCGAGCACCGCGCCGAAGTGATCGCAGCACTGGAGGCTGCGGGGTTCGCGCCGGTCGTCGTCGCCGACTGACCGGCGCGTCCGCGCTTACTGGCCCGTGTAGGTCTCGACCTTCACGACCTCGACCGCGATCTCGCGGCCGTTGGGGGCGGTGTACGAGGTCTTTTCTCCCTCGCTCAGGCCCAGGATGGCGGCGCCCAGCGGCGACGCCTCGCTGTACACATCGAGCTCGCTGCCCGCCGCGATCTCGCGGTTGCCGAGCAGGAACACCTCTTCGCCGCCGGCGACGATCGCGGTCACCACAGTGCCGGACTCGACCACACCGGTCGACTCGGGAGCCTCGCCCACCTTGGCGTTCTTCAGCATCGCCTGCAGCGTGCGGATGCGCGCCTCCTGCTTGCCCTGCTCGTCCTTCGCGGCGTGGTAGCCGCCGTTCTCCTTGAGATCGCCCTCTTCACGAGCCGCCTCGATCCGCTTCGCGATCTCCTCGCGGCCGGTCGTGGACAGGTGCTCGAGCTCGGCGACCAGCCGGTCGTAGGCGTCCTGAGTGAGGAAGCTCACCGTTGCGTCAGAAGACACGGTCTCTCCTTCGTCGTGAGTCGCAGCGCAAGGCGCCGCAACTATGCCAAGACGCCCTGGCGGTTGCCAGGGCGTCGTCGATCAGTTTCCGTCAGCCTACGGCACCCAGCATCCGTTGACCAATCCCGTGGTGGCCTCAGCGGTGATCGGAATCTGCTCGACGAAAGCTCGCGTGTGCTCGGAGGAGGGCGGGTATTCGACCACCCGCCAGCCCACGACGCCGTGCTCCTCGTCCTGCGCCTCGAGCACGCAGGCGACCGCCGTGTTCGGCGGCACGGTGACCTGGAACGAGACGCTCGTGGTGTGCTCATCGACCAGCTGGTAGCCGGTCGTGACCGCATCCACCGACGAGGAACTGGCCGAGAACGCGTACCAGCCGGCGATGATCACAGCGGCCGCGATACCGACGGATGCGAACACGGCCCAGAAACGTCCGGAACGGGCACCGCGAGTGCGGCCGTAACGCTCGTCGAGCAGTTCTTGCGTCGTCATGGACCCTCGGATCGGGAATTAGGCTTGAGTCCAGGCTAAGCGCTCGCGCGCGGAACGGAGACATCCATGCACCTGGCCGTGTGGCTCGCCGAGGTGACCCCGACCCCGACGCCGACCGATGTTGACCCGCTGCTCGTGACCCCCGGCCCCTGGGGCTTCGCCGCCATCGCGCTGGTGGGTGTCGCGGTGATCGTGCTCGTGTGGGACATGCTGCGCCGCATCCGCCGTGGTCGCTACCGGTCCGAGATCCGCGAGCAGCTGGATGCGGAAGAGCTGGCCGCCAAGCAGGGCGACGCCGCCGAGCGCGACTCGGAGACCGACGACGAGGACATCGACCCCGCGCAGCGCTGACGCTCAGCCGTTGTAGGCCGGGGCGAGGCAGATGAGCAGGCACGCCGCCCAGTGGCAGAGGAATGCCAGCACGGTGCAGACGTGGAAGATCTCGTGGAACCCGAACTTCCCCGGCCACGGGTTGGGCCGCTTGAGCGCGTAGACAACGGCGCCGCCGGTGTAGAGCAGACCGCCGACGATGACGAGCACCATCATGGCGACGTTCGCGTTGAGCAGGTCGACGATGTACATGACGGCGGCCCAGCCGAGCAGGATGTACAGCGCGACGTACAGCCAGCGCGGTGCGTGGATCCAGAAGACCCGGAAGAGGATGCCGAGGATCGCGCCGCCCCACACGAGGCTGAGCAGCAGCACCGACTTCTCGGGAGGAAGCGCCAGCACCGCCAGCGGCGTGTAGGTGCCGGCGATGAGCAGCAGGATGTTGGCGTGGTCGATCCGCTTCAGCACGACCTTCGTGCGCGGCTTCCAGTCGAAGCGGTGGTACAGCGCCGAGTTGCCGAACAGCAGCAACGAGGTGGTCATGAACACGGCCGCCGACCACTTGGCCGCGGTGCCGTGAGCGAGAACGATCAGCACGATGCCGGCGGCGATCGCGACCGGGAGGGTGCCCGCGTGGATCCAGCCCCGCCAGGTGGGGCGGATCTCCGTGTTCGCGTCCTTCTCGGCGGCGTCGATCAGCGGCAGCGAGGGCACGTCGGGAACGCCGGAGGTCATGGCAACCAGGCTAATCGGGTGGATATGCCCGTGACCGCACGTAGGCATAGCGTTCGCTGAATGCGCGTGTTCGTCGCTCTGCGAGCGGTAGCGTAGGGGAGTGACCAGCGGTCGGGAGAGTGAGGGGCGGGGGCCCCTCTACCGTCTCTACAGCAATCGTCTGCGCCGGCAGATCCCGCCCGCATCCGTCCCCCGCCACGTCGCGATGATGATCGACGGCAACCGGCGGTGGGCGCGTCAGCTGGGCTACGACTCCGCCGCGCACGGGCACCGTGCGGGAGCCGCGAAGATGCGCGAGTTCCTGCGCTGGTGCGACGAGCTGGGCGTCAAGGTCGTCTCGCTCTACCTGCTCTCGATCGACAACCTCACCAAGCGCGACTCGAAAGAGCTGGCCGATCTCATCGAGATCATCGCCGAGCTCGCCGATGAGCTGTCGCACGAGCGCGACTGGCGCGTGCAGCACGTCGGCCGCGCGGCCCCGTTGCCCCAGGAGCTCGCGCGCGTGCTGGCCGACGTGCAGCAGCGCACGGCGGGCAACACCGGCATGCACGTCAACCTCGCCGTGGGCTACGGCGGCCGCGGCGAGATCGTGGATGCGGTGCGCAGCATCATCACGCAGTACGACCAGACGGGCGGCTCGCTCGAAGATCTGGCCGAGAGCCTCACGCCGGAGCAGATCGGCGAACACCTCTACACGGGCGGTCAGCCCGACCCCGACCTCGTCATCCGCACCTCGGGCGAGCAGCGCCTGAGCGACTTCCTGCTCTGGCAGTCGGCCCACAGCGAGTTCTACTTCGTGGAGGCCCTCGGTCCCGACCTCCGCGAGGTCGACCTGCTGCGCGCCATCCGTGACTACGCGCGCCGCGACCGCCGCTTCGGCAAGTGAGCGCCCCGGCGGCGTTCACGAACTCTTAACGCGACACGCGCGGATTTCGGCCCCACGGATCCCGCGGAAGTCGTACGGTCATCACAACGGGCACGGCGCCCGTTCGAGTCGGCCCCAGGAAGCGACTCGCTACCCACCGGTCGACTCGAGAGACCCCGGGCCACGGGCCCGGAAGGGGAGTGGGTTGTGACCACACGAGCACCACACCAGCAGCAGCGGGCGACCGTCCAGCAGAGCGCAGATCAGGAAACTGACCTGCGCTCTTATGTTTTGGACACCTCGGTGCTGCTGAGCGATCCCCGAGCGTTCTTCCGCTTCGCGGAGCACTCGGTCGTGATCCCCGTCGTCGTCATCACCGAACTGGAGGCAAAGAGACATGATCCGGAGCTGGGTTACTTCGCGCGCCAGGCGTTGCGGCACCTCGATGAGCTTCGTGTCGAGCACGGCCGCCTCGACTTCCCCGTCCCCGTCGGCGCCGGCGGATCGCTCCGCGTCGAACTGACCAACACCGACCCCTCGGTGCTCCCGAGCGGGATGCGGCTCGGCGACAACGACACCCGCATCCTCGCCGTCGCCATGCACCTCCAGCAGGAGGGCCACGACGTCACGGTGGTCTCCAAAGACCTCCCGATGCGCGTCAAGGCCGCCTCTCTCGGCATCCTCGCGGAGGAGTACCTCGCCGAGCAGGCCGCGGACTCGGGCTGGACCGGCATCGCCGACATCGACGTCTCGGGTGACGAGATGAGCGACCTGTACGAGAGCGACGTCGCCGTCAGCGACGACGTGCGGGGCCTCCCCGTCAACACGGGCCTCATCGTGCACTCCGAGCGCGGTTCCGCCCTCGGACGGGTCACGGGCGACGGCGAGTTCCGACTCGTCCGAGGCGACCGGGACGTGTTCGGGCTGCACGGTCGCTCGGCCGAGCAGCGCATCGCGATCGACCTGCTCTCGGACCCGGATGTGGGCATCGTCTCGCTCGGCGGTCGCGCGGGCACCGGCAAGTCAGCGCTCGCCCTGTGCGCGGCGCTGGAGGCGGTGCTGGAGCGCCAGCAGCAGCGGAAGATCATCGTCTTCCGTCCGTTGTTCGCCGTCGGCGGTCAGGAGCTCGGCTACCTGCCCGGTGACGCGCAGGAGAAGATGAACCCCTGGGGCCAGGCGGTGTTCGACACGCTCGGCTCTGTCGTCAGCTCGAACGTGCTCGAAGAGGTCGTCGCGCGCGGCATCCTCGAGGTGCTGCCGCTGACCCACATCCGGGGGCGTTCGCTGCACGACGCGTTCGTGATCGTGGACGAGGCGCAGTCGCTCGAGCGCAACGTGCTGCTGACCGTGCTCAGCCGTATCGGGCAGAACTCCCGCGTGGTACTGACCCACGACGTGGCCCAGCGCGACAACCTGCGGGTCGGACGCCACGACGGCATCGCCTCGGTCATCGAGACCCTCAAGGGGCACTCGCTGTTCGGGCACGTCACCCTCACGCGGTCGGAGCGCTCCGCGATCGCGGCCCTGGTGACCGACCTGCTGGAGGCGGGGGAGCTTTCATGAGGTCGTATGAGAGCTTTCTCACCCGATCCTCCTTGTGCTCTCACGGCAGGCGCGGATGATGGAGAACACGGATGACGCGACACTGTCATTCACCGCTGGAATGAGTTCCCCCAGACTCTGACGGCGAAGAAAAACTGGAGAAGCAATCCGTCACCGATTCCCCCCGGTGAGGTGGCGGGCATCACGGGTTCGGGTCCCGTGGTCTCTCTGTGGCCCCCGGCGTCCCCCAGCGCCGGGGGCCTTCTCTGTGTTCGGGCGCGCCAAATCACCGGCCGTCGGGCAGGTGTCGATGCGGAGCGCCTACTCCCAGCGGTAGCCGGCGCCGCGCACCGTGACGATGCGCTCGTGGCCGAACTTGGCGCGCAGGTAGCGCACGTAGACGTCGACCACGTTGGAGCCCGGGTCGAAGTCGAGCCCCCAGACCCGGCTCAGCAGCTGCTCGCGGCTGAGCACCTGACCGGGGTGGCGCAGGAACTGCTCGGCCAGGGCGAACTCCCGCGCCGACAGATCGATCTCGCGGCCCTCGACGCTCGCGCGCCGTGAGAGCACGTCGAGGATGACATCGCCGTGGACGATCGCGATGCTGCCGGTGGCGACGTTCTCCCGCAGGCGCGAGCGCACGCGCGCCAGGAGCTCGTCGAACTTGAAGGGCTTCGGCACGTAGTCGTTCGCGCCGGCGTTGAGGCCGTCGACCGTGTCGCGGGTGCTGCTGCGGGCGGTCAGCATGATGACCGGCAGGTGCGAGCCCTGACCGCGCACGTGCCGGAGAACCTCGAAGCCGTCCATGCCCGGCAGGCCCACATCCAGCAGGAGAAGGTCGACCTCGCCGGAGAGCGCGCGCTCTAGCGCGTCGTTGCCGTCCTCGACCACCTCGGTGGCGAATCCTGCCGACTCCAGTCCGCGCTTCACGAAAGCCGAGATGCGGGATTCATCCTCCGCGATCAGGATCAAGGTCATGTGGTTGCCTCTCGCTGCAGAACGACGTCGCCGGCGCGCACGGGCGTCGGGACCAGAGTGGACGGATGGCCGCTGGTCGGCACACGCACCGTGAAGGTGGCGCCGCCGCCGGGGGTGTCGGTGACGTCGACGGAGCCGCCGTGGGCCTGCGCGATCGCCTCGACGATGGCAAGCCCCAGGCCCGAGCCCTCGACGGAGCGGTTCGCGTCGACCCGCGCGAACCGCTGGAAAATGCGGCGCCTGGCCGCGGGCGGAATGCCGGCGCCGTGGTCTCGGACCCACAGCCGTGCCTCGCCGTCCACGACGTCGCTGCCGACCTCGATGGGGCTGTCAGCCGGCGTGTACTTCGCGGCATTGTCGGCGAGCTGCAGCCAGGCCTGGGTGAGCCGGTCGGCGTCTGCCACCACCACGCCACGGGCGCTCCGGGCGAGGGAGAAAGGGTGGCCGGAGATGGCGGAGACGAGCTCGCCGACGCGTTCGGTCAGCATCCCGAGGTCGACGGGGCGCATCTCGAACTGATCGCCCTGCGCCGACGACAGCAGGTCGATGTCGTCGACGAGGCGCGTCATCCGGTCGAGCTCGGAGATCCCCATGTCGCGGATGCTGATGACATCCTCGCGGTCGTCGACGTTCATCATCTCGAGGTGCCCGCGCACGATCGTGATGGGTGTCTTCAGCTCGTGTCGGATGTCGTCGAGCAGCTGTCGCTGGCTGCTGACGGATGCCTCGAGGCGGTCGAGCATCGAGTTCATCGTGCGTGACAGGTCGGCGATCTCGTGGTCGCCCTCCTCGGGCACACGAGTGCCGAGGTCGTCCAGCGTCACCGCATCCGCCGCCTCGCGCAACTGCCGAAGAGGCGAGAGCAGCCGGCCGGTGAAGAACCAGCTCGCGAAGCCGAGCGCGGCCATGACGACCACGGCGGCGATCACGTACGTCGTGATCGACGCCTGGAACGGCGCCATCTCGGCTTCCATGTCGACGCCGCGCAGGTAGATGCCCGTCTCGCCGCCGATCTGCACCGGCAGCGCCACGTAGCGCACCTCGCCCTGGTCGGTCGAGACCGTGCCCAGCACGATGTCGCTGCCGGTGACCGCCTTCGTGGCCGCGGCGACCACCGCCGGGTCCTCGATCGCGTGGAAGAGGTTGCCGGCCGAGGGGGAGACGACGATCTCGCCGTCGACGACCCCGACGACGCCTTCGGTCTGCGAGGGCAGGAAGCCGGTCACGGTGCGCGTGAGGTAGATGCCGGGGGACGGTGCATCGCCCACGGGCCGCAGGGCCTGCACCTTCTCAATCAGACGGTCGTCCACGTCGTCGACGAGACGCGCCCGCTGGATCCAGAAGGAGACCCCACCCGCGACGATCAACCCGACGCACGCCACAAGGAGGATCGCCCCCAGAGTCTTCACGCGCGCCGAGAGCATTCTCGGCGTCTGCTTCACCTTCCGATTATGTCTCGTCGGGCGGTTTCGCGTGTAGCTCAGCCGGGGTGCGTCATCGAGAGCAGATCGAGCTTCTCGTCGAGCTGCGCCTCGGTGAGCTCGCCCCGCTCCACGTACCCGAGGGCGATGACCGCCTCGCGCACCGTGATGCCCTCGGCGACCGCGTGCTTGGCGATCTTGGCCGCGGCCTCGTAGCCGATGAGCTTGTTCAGCGGCGTGACGATCGAGGGTGACATGCCGGCGTAGGCCGCCGCGCGCTCGCGGTTGACCTCGAGGCCGCGGATCGTCTTGTCGGCCAGCACGCGCACCGAGTTGGCGAGCAGGCGGATCGACTCGAGCAGCGCCGTGCCCATCACGGGGATCGCGACGTTGAGCTCGAACGAGCCGGATGCGCCCGCCCACGCGATCGTGGCGTCGTTGCCGATGACCCGGGCGCACACCATGAGCGTGGCCTCGGGAACGACCGGGTTGACCTTGCCGGGCATGATCGAGGATCCGGGCTGCAGGTCGGGGATGTGCAGCTCGCCGAGACCCGTGTTCGGGCCGGAGCCCATCCAGCGCAAGTCGTTGTTGATCTTGGTGAGCGACACGGCGATCGTGCGGAGGGCTCCGGATGCCTCCACGAGGCCGTCGCGGTTCGCCTGCGCCTCGAAGTGGTCCTTGGCCTCGGTGATGGGCAGTTCGGTCTCGGCGACGATCAGCTCGATGACCTTCTGCGGGAAACCGACCGGGGTGTTGATGCCGGTGCCGACCGCGGTGCCGCCGAGGGGAACCTCGGCGACGCGGGGGATCGTGGCCTGCACGCGCTCGATGCCGAGGCGGATCTGGCGGGCGTAGCCGCCGAACTCCTGGCCGAGCGTGACGGGAGTCGCATCCATGAGGTGCGTGCGGCCCGACTTGACCACGTCGCTCCAGGCCTCCGCCTTCTCCTCCAGCGACACCGCGAGGTGGTCGAGGGCGGGGATCAGCGCGTCGATGATCTCCTGCGTCACCGCGATGTGCACCGAGGTGGGGAACACGTCGTTCGAGGACTGCGAGGCGTTGACGTGGTCGTTCGGGTGAACCGTCGAGCCGAGGTCGCGCGTCGCGAGGGTGGCGAGCACCTCGTTCATGTTCATGTTCGACGACGTGCCGCTGCCGGTCTGGTAGACGTCGATCGGGAACTGGTCGGCGTGCTGGCCGGCGATGATCTGATCGGCGGCACGGGCGATCGCTTCGGCGATCTGCGCGTCGAGGGTGCCGAGCTGCTTGTTCGCGAGGGCGGCGGCCTTCTTGATCCGCGCGAGCGCCACGATCTGAGCCGGCGCCAGTGCGTCGCCCGAGATCGGGAAGTTCTCGACCGCGCGCTGGGTCTGCGCGCTGTAGAGAGCGGATGCGGGAACACGGACCTCGCCCATCGTGTCGTGTTCGATGCGGTATTCGGTCTCAGCCACGGGTGTCTCCTCTGACGGTGTGCGGGCGGAAGGTGGTCAGGCGGCGGATTCGGTCGCCGCACCGACGATGAAGTCGGGCTCGGCGACGCCCTTCGCGAGGCGGTAGTTCACGCCGACGATCGCGAGCGAGCCGTCGGCCACGGCGGCGCTGATGAGCTCAGACGAGTGCAGCAGCTCGGTCACGGTATCGCGCAGGTGCTCGCGGCCCACGTGCTCCGCATCGACCGTGGCGGCGTTCGTGCCCTCGGCGACCTGCACACGGCGCACCGCCGGCACGATGGGTGCGACCTGACGCCAGATGCGCGGCGGGAGAGCGGGCGCGTCGGGCGAGGTGCTGTCGATGGCGGCGCGGACGGCACCGCATTCGTCATGGCCGAGCACGACGATGAGCGGCGTGCCGAGCACCTCGACCGCGTACTCGAGGCTGCCGACGACCGAGTCGGAGATGACCTGACCGGCGTTGCGCACGACGAACAGGTCGCCCAGGCCCTCGTCGAAGATGATCTCGGCGGCCAGACGCGAGTCGGAGCAGCCGAACAGGGCAGCGCGCGGGCGCTGGCCGCCGGCGAGCTCGTGACGACGCTCGACGTCCTGCCGCGGGTGACGCGGCGTTCCGGCGACGAAACGGGCGTTGCCCTCGAGCATCTCGGTCCAGACCTGGGCGGGGGTGGGGTGGGTCTCGGTCACGGTGTCTCCTCACGCAGCTGAAGGATGGTATCGGTGACGGTCGTGGCCAGCTGCGCCGCGGTGTCGGGCTTGGCCGTGCCGTACACGAGGATCTGGTCGGGGCCGGCGGGGGTGGCGAGGGCGTAGGAGACGCCGCCGGCGGAGCGGGCGTCGGAGATCTCGTAGCGCTGCCACTCGATGCCGTCGATCGTCTCGGTGCCGGTCGGGGCGGCGCCGTTGAGGGTGCGGGCGACCCACCCCGCATCCGCGTCGAAGGCCTGAGCGATGTTGATGTAGCTCTCGGCGTCGGGCACGTAGACGATCGTGAAGGCGGGAACGCTGTTGCCCTCGAGCTGCGCCTGGTTGACGCGCCAGTTCTCCGGCACATCGGGGGAGATGACGGGGCGCCCGTAGGCGTCCGCGAAGCCGTCCGCGATCTCGGCGACGTCCACGGCGGGCGCGGGCGCCGGGTTGCCGCGCGGAACGGCGAAGACGATGACGATCACGACGCCGAGGGTCGCGAGCAGCGCCGCGATGAGGTTTCGGAACGTCTGACTCGAGCGGTAGATGCGTGAGGACTCCGCCTTGCGGGCGGCGGTCTCGTCGGGAGTCTCGGGGCGGCCGAGCTCGGCGACGACGCGGGGACCTCGGGCCATCAGAGTTCGCCCTCGGCGCCGGAGCGCGCCGCATCCAGCCGACGCTTCGCGCCCAGCAGCCACTCCTCGCACCGGGCCGCGAGCGCCTCGCCGCGCTCCCACAGCGAGAGCGACTGCTCGAGCGTGGGGGAGCCCTGCTCGAGCTCGGCGACCACGCGCACGAGCTCGTCGCGCGCCTGCTCGAACGACAGCGACGCGATCTCGGGAGCGGTCTCCTCGGGCGCGGACATGGCTTCCATCCTAGGCGTCCGTCGTCGTCGCAGACGTCTCGGGCACCTCGCCGCCGGAGGTGGCGGCGAAGGAACCGCGCGCCACGGTGACGGTCAGCTCGGTGCCCTCCGGAGCCTGCGCCGCATCCCGCACGATCACACCCCCGTCGATGTGGGCGATCGCGTAGCCGCGAGCGAGCGTGGCGCCGGGCGAAAGCGCGCGCAGCGACGCGCGCAGCTCGGCCGTCTGGCGTGCCGCATGGGTGTGCGCGCGGTCGATCGTGTCGCGTCCGCGGGCCGCGAGCAGCTCGATCTCGTGGGCGCGCCGCTCGAGGAGCGCGTCGGGGTCTCGGAGCACCGGGCGTGAGCGCAACTGCTCGAGCTGTGCGATGTCGTGCGAGACGCGCATGCTGAGCCGCGAGCCCTGCCGTGCGCGCAGCTGGCGCACGAGGGTGCGCTGCTCGCCCACATCCGGCACGACGCGCTTGGCGGCGTCGGTCGGGGTCGAGGCGCGGAGGTCGGCGACGTCGTCGAGCAGGGGGTGGTCGTTCTCGTGACCGATCGCCGAGACGACGGGCGTCGTGGCCGCAGCGACCGCGCGCAGCAGCCGTTCGTCGCTGAAGCCCAGCAGGTGCTGCGGGTCGCCGCCGCCGCGGGCGATGATGATGACATCGACGTCGGGGTCGGCATCCAGCTTCTGCAGTGCGGCGATCGTCTCGGGCACGCACCGATCGCCCTGCACCGCCGCGTACTCGGTGCGAAAGCTCACCTGCGGCCAGCGCAGCTCGGCGTTGCGGTGGACGTCCTTCTCCGCATCCGATCGCTCTCCCGTGATGAGCCCCACGAGGTGCGGGAGGAAGGGGAGCGGGCGCTTGCGCTCGGGAGAGAAGAGCCCCTCGGCGCGGAGCTTGGTGCGCAGCTGCTCGATCGCGGCGAGCTGGTCGCCGATGCCGGTGTGGCGCATCGCGGAGACCAGCACGCTGAAGTCGCCCGTGCGCACGAAGTAGTCGGACTTAACGCTCGCGACGACCCGATCGCCGACCTTCAGGTCGTCGGGCAGGCGCTGCAGCGTCGACGACCAGATACGGAACGACACGCTCGCGTCGCCCGTGAGGTCTTTCAGCCGGCCGTAGACATTGCCGCCGCGCACGTTCCACGATGTGATCTCGCCCTCGACCCAGACCGAGCCCCAGGAGGAGATGAACGCCCGGATCGTCTCGTTGAACCGGGCGACGGATGTGGGCGCTTCGCGCGTGGCGTCGCGGGGATGGACGTCATCACCGTGCGGGGCCTCCGCCGCATCCGGTGCGAACCTCGTCATGCATCCTCCGTCGCTCGGCCTCTGCCCAGCACGCGCCCGTAGAATCACGGGCGTGAGCTCACCCGCCGTGCACCTTCCCACCCCCCGGATGCCGGCGCGCAGCGGCCGGCTTCAGGATATCCCGGTCGTCGGACGCAAGAGGGTGCTACTGGCAGCCCCCCGCGGCTACTGCGCCGGCGTCGACCGTGCGGTCATCGCCGTCGAGAAGGCGCTCGAGCGCTATGGCGCACCCGTCTACGTGCGCAAGCAGATCGTGCACAACGTGCACGTCGTGACCGAGCTCGAGGCCAAGGGGGCGATCTTCGTCGAGGAGGTCGACGAGGTGCCCGCCGGCGCGCACGTCGTCTTCAGCGCCCACGGCGTCTCGCCCGCCGTCGTCTCGGCCGCCGCCGACCGCGGCCTGCAGGCGATCGATGCGACCTGTCCGCTGGTGACCAAGGTGCATCGCGAGGCCGTCCGCTTCGCCCGCGACGACTTCGAGATCCTGCTCATCGGCCACCTCGGGCACGAGGAGGTCGAGGGCACCGCCGGTGAGGCGCCCGAACACGTCACGATCGTGAACTCGCCCGCCGACGCCGACACGGTCGAGGTGCGCGACCCCGACAAGGTCGTGTGGCTCTCGCAGACCACGCTCTCGGTCGACGAGACCATGGAGACGGTACGGCGCTTGCGCGAGCGGTTCCCCAACCTGCAGGACCCGCCCTCCGACGACATCTGCTACGCCACGCAGAACCGTCAGGTCGCGATCAAGAAGGTCGCGCGCGACGCGGATCTGGTGATCGTGGTCGGCTCGGCCAACTCGTCCAACAGCGTGCGCCTCGTCGAGGTCGCTCTGGAGCACGGCGCCAAGGCCGCCTACCGGGTCGACTACGCGGAAGAGGTGCGCCAGGAGTGGCTCGACGGTGTCGCCACGGTCGGTGTGACCAGCGGCGCCTCGGTGCCCGAGGTGCTCGTGCAGGAGGTGCTCGACGTGCTGGCCGGCGCCGGCTACGCCGACGTCGCCGAGGTGCGCACGGCCGAGGAGGACCTCATCTTCTCGCTTCCGAAGGAGCTGCGCCGCGACGCATCCGGCGCCACCGACGCCCGCGCCCGCGGCGGACGGGGGCGCGCATGAGCGACGAGCGCCCTCGCCCCCAGTACGGTGAGTACGCGACGCCCGAAGAGCAGCGTGCCCGCATCCGTCAGCCCGACGCGACGTTCGATCTCGACGCGGGCAAGGCGCCGGATGCGGCGCCGCCCGCACCCGCCCCGAACCCTGCCGCAGGCCCCGTGGCGCGCAACCCTCGGGCCATGGACCGCGTCGCCACGATCGCGCTGCTGGCGCTCGGGCTGTTCGAAGTGCTGCGTTCGATCCCCGGCTTCGTCGATCCCAACGAGCTGCTCACCCAGCTGCTGACGCAGTTCGGCGTCGACGGGGGACTATCGGATGCGGCCGGCGCTCGCGCCTGGGGGGCGGCCGCCGCCATCCTGCTCGCGGTCGGGTGGTTCGCGACCGCGGCCGTGTCGGTGTGGAATCTGCGCGCCGGACGCCTGAGCTTCTGGATCCCGCTCGTGGGCGGCGTGGTCTTCACGCTGCTGGCGAGCGTGCTCCTGGTCGTTCCGCTGATGTCTGACCCCGGCCTGATGCAGCAGATCGGCGGCATTACGCCCCTTCCCACTCCGAGCGCGACATGACGGCGCGCATCGTCGCCGTCTGCGCGGTGCATGCGCTGATCCCGGATGCGGGCACGATCGGCGTGACCGCGATCGACAAGCGCCCGCTCGACGGCGCCGTGCGCGTCGGCCCCTACGGGGTGCGCGGCGACGTGCAGGCCAATCGCAAGCACCATGGCGGGCTCGAGCAGGCCGTCTACGCCTACGCGCAGGAGGACGCCGAGTTCTGGGAGAGCGAGCTGGGCCGCGAGCTGGCACCCGGCTGGTTCGGTGAGAACCTGCGCACCGAGGGCATCGACGTCAACGCGGTCGTGATCGGGGAACGGTGGCGCATCGGCGACACGCTCGAGCTCGAGGTCACCCGACACCGCAATCCCTGCCAGACCTTCGCCCGGCGTCTCGGCGGTCCTGAGGCGCGGGGCTGGGTCAAGCGCTTCGCCGACGAGCGACGGCTCGGCCCCTACTTCCGGGTCGTGAAGTCCGGCGCGATCTCCGCCGGGGACGAGATCGTCGTGCTGTCGCGCCCGGCGGGTGCGCCCGGGCTGCTCGACGGCGTCTGAGCGCGCCGCGTCTCCCGCACCATGGCGATCCGCCCGTGGGTGCGCAGCAGCCACGGCATGACGAGGTAGCTGGCCAGCGGTACGACGATCAGGGTGAGCACCAGCGAGCGCAGGACGGGGTGCCAGCTCTCCGTGAACGGCGCCAGCGCCAGCATCCCGATCGTGACGAGCGGGAAGATCGCGATCCACGTCAGTGCGCCGCGGACGTGGGCGTTGGGCATCGGGGGGCGAGGGGCGGCGCTCGCCGAGGCGGCCGGCGTCAACAAGGAGCGGATTTACTCGTACTTCGGGAGTAAGGACGCCCTCTTCGAAGCGGTGATCGTCCACGAGCTCTCTGAGGTGTTCGAAGAGGTTCCGCTCGAGGGCGAAGGCCCGCGTGCCATCGGCGACTACGCCGCAAGACTGTTCGAGCGCATCGTGCGAAAGCCCGAGCTCGGCAGGCTCATGGCGTGGGAGGGTCTCGTCCGCGGGGGAGACGTGCCGGATCGCGCCGTCCGCGAGGAGCACTGCAGGTCCAAGGTCGCCGCGGTCCAGCGGGCGCTTCCCGGCGTCTCGAAGGCGGATGCGGGGCAGTTGCTGCTGACCGTGGTCACGCTCACCGACGGATGGGCGGTCTTCCCGCAGCTGGCCGAGATGTTCACCGCCGACCGTTTCGGCGATCGGCGCGACGCAGTGCGGCGGCTCGCCGAACGTGAGGCGGCCGCCGCGATGGAGCGCGCCGCATCCTGAAACGCGGAATGCCCCGGCCGGAGCCGGGGCATTCGCGATGACTGCGTCGGATCAGGCGCCGAGCGACTTGCCGGCAGAGCCGAGCTGCTGCGTCGCCTCGACGACACGGGCGGCCATGGCGGTCTCGGCGACCTTGCCCCAGGCGCGCGGGTCGTAGGCCTTCTTGTTGCCCACTTCGCCGTCAACCTTCAGCACGCCGTCGTAGTTCGAGAACATGAAGCCGGCGACCGAGCGCGTGAACGCGTACTGGGTGTCGGTGTCGATGTTCATCTTCACGACGCCGTTCGCGACCGCGAGGGCGATCTCTTCGGGGGTCGAGCCGCTGCCGCCGTGGAACACGAGGTCGAGGGGCTTGGGGCCGGTGCCGAACTGTGCGGCGATGCCCTCCTGGATCTCACCGAGCAGCTCCGGACGCAGCTTCACGTTGCCGGGCTTGTAGACGCCGTGCACGTTGCCGAAGGTCAGCGCCGCGATCCAGCGGCCGGCGTCGCCGAGGCCGAGTGCCTCGACGGCCTTGGCCACATCCGCCGTGGTCGTGTAGAGCGCCTCGTTCGAGCCCTCGTGCTTCACGCCGTCCTCTTCGCCGCCGACGACGCCGATCTCGACCTCGAGGATCGCGTTGATCGCCTTGATGCGGGGCAGCAGCTCCTTGGCGATCGCGATGTTCTCGTCGAGGGGAACGGCCGAGCCGTCCCACATGTGCGACTGGAAGAGCGGGTTACGGCCGGCCTTGACCTCTTCTTCGGATGCGGCGATCAGCGGCAGCACGAAGTCCTCGAGGGCGGGCTTGGGGCAGTGGTCGGTGTGGAGGGCGACCGTGATCGGGTAGTTCTTGGCGACCTCGGTGGCGAACTTCGCGAAGGCGATCGCGCCGGTCGCCCGGCCCTTGACGGTGTGGCCGGCGAAGTAGTCGGCGCCACCGGTGGTGACCTGGATGATGCCGTCGGAACCGGCTTCGGTGAGGCCCTGCAGGATCGCGTTGATCGACTGCGAGCTCGCCGCGTTGATGGCCGGGTACGCGAAGCCGCCCGCCTTCGCGCGGTCGAGCATCTCGGCATACTGATCGGGTGTTGCGACGGGCATGTCCGCTCCTTGCTGTGTGCAGTGGTTACCCGTCACTCTATCGAAGGGGGTGCGGGCGGCTGGGTGCCCCGGGCGCCAGGAATATCGCCGCGGGGGCGGTGGATTTCCTCATGATGAAAGAACGTCGAATTCTTCGCGTCTTCAGAGACGAAAGTCGCGTCCGCTCTGCGGGATCCTGCTTAGGCTGGGCCGCATGGTGAGTCTTACCGCGGACATGAGCCCGCTGCATCCCGACCGGAACCTCGCTCTCGAGCTCGTGCGCGCGACGGAGGCGGCAGCCATCCGCTCCGTTCCCTTCATCGGGCGCGGTCAGAAGGAGATGGCCGACGGCGCGGCGGTCGACGCCATGCGCGCCTTCCTCACCACCGTCAACTTCGACGGCGTGATCGTGATCGGCGAGGGCGAGAAGGACAACGCGCCGATGCTCTTCAACGGCGAGCACGTCGGCACCGGGCGCGGCCCGCAGTGCGACATCGCGGTCGACCCGATCGACGGCACCTCGCTGACGGCCGCCGGGCGCAACAACGCGCTGTCGGTCATCGCGGTCGCCGACCAGGGCGCCATGCTCGACGCGTCCAGCGTCTTCTACATGGACAAGCTCGTCACCGGCCCCGCCGGCGTCGGCGTCGTCGACATCCGGCTGCCCATCGGCGAGAACATCCGCCTGCTCGCGAAGGCGCTCGGCAAGCCCGTCGACGAGATCGTGGTCTCGGTGCTCCACCGTCCTCGCCACGACCAGCTCATCGAGGAGATCCGCGAGGCCGGTGCCGGCACCCGCCTCATGAGCGACGGCGACGTCGCCGGCGGCATCAACGCCGCCCGCCACAACGCCCGCACCGACATGTGCGTCGGGATCGGCGGGAGCCCCGAGGGCATCGTCACCGCCTGCGCCATCAAGGCGCTCGGCGGCCACATCCAGGGCCGTCTCGCGCCGCGCAACGACGAGGAGAAGCAGCGCGGCATCGACGCGGGGCTCAAGGTCGACGGCACTGTCTACGAGGCCGAGGATCTCGTCAAGGGCAAGAACACGATCTTCGTCGCCACGGGCGTGACCGACGGTCAGCTGGTCGCCGGCGTGCGCCGCGAGGGCGAGCACATCTACACCGAGAGCGTCGTGCTGCGTGGCGCCTCCGGCACCCTTCGCCGTATCTCGAGCGAGCACCTCACCTCGAAGTGGTTGTGATCCTCGCGGGCTCGAAGTGGCTGTGATCCTCGCGGGCTGAGCCTGCGGGTTGAGTCTTTCGGCTGGTGAGCCGGCTCGGCATGTCCCACTTCCTGCAGGACATGTCCCACTTGCCGCAGGGCATGTCCCACTTGCCGCAGGGCGTGTCCCACTTGCCGCAGGGCGTGTCCCACTTGCCGCAGGGCGTGTCCCACTTGCTGCGGGGCATGTCCCACTTGCCGCAGGGCATGTCCCATTTGCTGCAGGTTTTGGGTCCGAATACTGCAGAAACTGGGACATGCTGGCTGCTGACGAGATGATGGATCGATGACCGTTCGGCGGATGAGCCCTCGGCTCCCGGTTCTCAACGGCCAGGAGGTGCCCGTGTTTCCGCGTGGGCGCAACCCGCGTCCGCTCGCGTGGGGCGTGATGGTGACCTCCGTCGTCGTCGGTCTCATCGCCGCGGTCAGTGACGAGCTGAGCCGGCGCATCCTCTTCGGCGCCTTGGCGGTCATGCTGATGGTGATCGGGATCGCGCTGCTCGTCACGTTCCGGGGCGTCGTGTCGCGTGCGCTGACCATCGACGATCGACCGGGTTCTCTGCGCTTCGTCCCCCTTCGGGTCGGATCCATCCCGACACTCTTCATCGCCGTGTCGCTGCTGCTTCCGGCCGGCGCGCAGCTCTTCATCGACCTGAACGGACTGCCGATGCCCTGGGGGCCGCGCCTGACACGCAGCGGGCCCTACATCCTCGGCGTGATCGGGATCGCGATACTCGTGATGCGGATCGTGCGGCTGCGCGTCCCTGCAGGGCTGACGCTCACGTCGCGTGGCGTGACGGGCATCCGCGGATGCGGCGCGCTGGACTGGTCATGGGACGAGCTGGCGCGGGTGGCGGTCGTTGCGGCCCCCGCAGCCAAGCTCTCGCTGCTGCGCGTGGGCGGCGCGCCCCTGATCACGGCGCCCTCCCTCAGCCTGGGTTCCGACCCGAACCTCGTGGCTTCGCTCGTGGAGTTCTATCGGCAGCATCCGGAACACCGCGACGCTCTCGATGCGGGAGGTGCCGAGGCGGTGCGCCGCGCGGAGCAGGCCCTCCGGCCCGACTGATCTCCGCCGCGGTGCATCAGGGGGGCGATAACTGCAGGAAGTGGGGCATGCCGGGCGCAGGCCTGCGCAGCACCCCCTCGGTCGCGGTTGCTCCGGGTTCGTGTCTTAGTTGTTCACGGTTCGGGGGCGTCTGGCGTGCACAAGTGAGACACGGATGCGGGGCGGGGCCCGTGGGTGGGGTTTGTGTCTCAGTTGTTCACGGTTTGAGGGCGTCTGGCGTGCACAAGTGAGACACGGATGCGGGGCGGGGCCCGTGGGTGGGGTCTGTGTCTCAGTTGTTCACGGTTTGAGGGCGTTGCGCGTGCAGAAGTGAGACACGGATGCGGGGGAGGAGCGCAAGCCTCCGGGGTGGCCACGTCGGCAGGTGGCAGAATGAACGACGTCGTATCACCGTCGATGTCGATCTCTGCACCGAGACGAAGGGACGAACGATGTCCGCAGCCCAGGAGAACGCGCATCCGCACACCGGAGCGCTCGCCGTCGTCGCCGACGCCGTGGCGGTCAACAACCCCGACCCCGCGCGCCGCCCCGATGTCCTCTTCCGCGTCCGCCGCGAAGAAGGTCACCAGCCGAGCCCGTGGTGGGCGATCGGCGCGTTCGTCGGCGTCTCCGCCGTCGTGCTCCTGCTGCTGAGCTTCGTTCCCGGCGGCGCCTGACCTACGCCGTCAGCTGCGCGAGCAGCGCGCGTTCTTCCTCGTCGGTGAGCCCTGCTCCCGACACCACCGGGCCGTCGAGCACATCGGCGAGAGTCGATTCCAGCGAACGGCGTTCGAGCCCCGCCGCCACCGCCCGCTCCGTTGACCGCGCGTTCATTCCGTACCACTCCGTATCCCGCAGCCAGAGCGGTAGGGACCGCGGCCCCGCCCATTCGTTGACATCGCGCTCGACCAGCCAGCCCTCTGCCATCGCCGCCACCGTGCGGCGATGCCCCGCGGCGGCCCTCGCCGCATCCAGGTGCGCGGGGAACGGATGCGGCTCGCCCTGCGCGTTGAACACGCCCGACCCCGCTCCCTCGGCGAGCCGGACGAGCCACTCGGCCAGATCGCGCACGTCGATCAGCGAGGTCGGCAGGCGGGGAGCGTCCGGTGCCAGCACGACACCGTCGGGGTTCGACGGCGCGGCGAAGCGGCGCAGCCAGTAGGTGCTGCGTCCCGTCGGGTCGCCCGGGCCGCCGATGAGGCCGGAGCGCACGATGGCGGAGCGATCGGCGCCGAAGACCTCGCGCACCGCGTTCTCGCAGGCGACCTTGGCGCGCCCGTAGTCCTCGGGGTCGGTCATCACGTCGGCGTCGAGGGGTTGGAGCAGCGGCGCCGACTCGTCCGCGCCGATCTCTGCCTGGCTCGCGTACACGTTGCAGGTCGAGACGAAGACGTACCGCTCGGTGCGCAACTGCCGCGCGGCGCGGCGCACCTGGCCCGGCTGGCGCGAGACGTCGATCACCGCATCCCAACGGGTGTCGATCAAGGACGCGAGGCCGTCGGCGATGTCGCGGTCGACGCGAACGTGCTGCGCCCCGCGCGGAACGTCCGTGCCTCGGGCGGCGCAGGTCACGTCATGGCCGGCGGCGATCGCGGATGCGGCCGTCGTGCGCCCGAGCCATGCCGTGCCGCCGAGAACGAGGAGCTTCATAGGCTCATCGTCGTCGGGAATGCGCGCCGGCACAGGCGTATCCGCGACGGGCGAACATTCGTGTCAGGCAGGGGAGGCGGGAAGCTGCGCCTCGTCGGCGGATGCGGTCTCATCCGCAGAATCGGATGCGGCGCGTCGCACCTCGTCGAGGGCGGCGGTGAACTCGGGTGCGCTGAGCCGGCGCGGCGTGGACTCGAGCGCGGCGGGTGCGGCGACCGCATCCAGCTTGGTCTCATCGATTCCGGGGAAGCGCCGCGCGGTCACCAGGACGCGGCTCTCGAGCGATCCGACAAATCGGTTGTAGCCGTCGACCGTGCGCTCGATGCCGCGCCGCAGGTCGTCGATGTGCTTGGTGAGTCCGCCGAGGCGCTCGTAGAGCTGAGTACCGAGCGTGAACAGCTCGCGCGCGTCGTCGGAGACGGCCTCCTGCGTCCATGTGTAGGCGACGGTGCGCAGCACCGCCCAGAGATTCACGGGGGAGGCGAGCGCGACACGCTGGCGGAACGCGTAGTCGAGGAGCGCGGGGTCTTCGTCGAGGGCGGTCGCCAGCAGCGCCTCGTTCGGCACGAAGCAGATGACGAACTCGGGACTGGACTCGATCCCGGCCCAGTACTGCTTCTTCGCGAGCGCGTCGATGTGGGCGCGGAGAGCCTTCACATGCTTGTCGCGGAGCGCGCGGCGGCGCACCGCATCCTCGCCCTGCGCGGTGTCGGGGATCGCCTGCGATTCGATGAACGCGTCGAGCGGCACCTTGGCGTCCACGGCGATCGCCTTGCCGCCGGGCAGGCGCACGATCATGTCGGGGCGGCCGGAGCCCGCATCCGAGCTGATCGACGACTGCACATCGAAGTCGACGTGGCGGGTGAGCCCGGCTGCTTCGACGACGCGGCGCAACTGCACTTCGCCCCACACGCCGCGGGTGCTCGTCGAGCGCAGGGCCGAGGAGAGCGACGCGGTCGTGTCGCGCAGCAGGTCGTCGGTCTCCTGCGCGCGGCGCAGCTGCTCGGCCAAAGCACCGTACTGGGCGTGGCGCTCGCGCTCGAGGTCGTCGACCTTGGTCCGCACCTGGGCGAGGGTGTCGCGCACCGGCGCGAGGGCCGCCACCACCGCGTTCTCGCGCCGATCGCGGTCGTCGCGCTCTCGCTGCTCGGCGCGCTGGCGCTCCACGAACTCCCGATACAGCCCGCCCTGCCGTTCGAGCTCGGCACGCGCGGCCGCGGCGGCGGACTCCGCAGCGGCGGCTCGGGCAGACAGCGCGCCCTGCTGCGCGGAGGCGCGCGAGTGCGCAGCGAACCAGCCGAGGGCGATGCCGGCGGCGAGGCACAGCGCGGCGACGAGGAGGATCACGGGGTCCATGAGCACAGCATGCCCCCGGCCCCCGACATGCGCCGGTCAGGCGGCCGCGGCGACCGCCGTGTCGATCTCGCAGATCCGGATGCGGGAGGCCGCGGCGAGGGCGTCGATGTCGGGGGCGTTCCAGCGCCGCGCGGCATCGATCATGATGGCGGCGGAGGCGGCCGCATCCGCTGTCGCGTCATGGTGACGAAACTCGGCGAAGCCCGCCTCGGCCGCCACGATCGGCAGCCGGTAGCTCGGCAGGTCGTACGTGCGGCGCGCGAGCTGCAGGCTGCAGGCGTAGCGGTAGGGCGGGCAGATGTCGCCCGTCGCGGCGCACGCGCGCCGCAGCACGGCCATGTCGAATCCTGCGTTGTGCGCGACGAGCACATCCGCGCCGGCGAAGGCGGCGATGTCGTCGAGCTGCTCGCTCCAGCCCTTCGCGTCGACGACGTGCTCGGGGCGGATGCCGTGGATGCCGATGTTCAGCTCGAAGAAGCGGTCGTGCCCTTCGGGTGGGCGGATCAGCCAACCGGCGGTCGCGACGATGCGCCCGTCGCGGACGCGGGCCAGACCCACCGCGCACGCCGAAGCGCTGGAGGAGTTCGCCGTCTCGAAGTCGATCGCGGTGAAATCCAGTGACACGCCCTCACCCTCACCCGGATGCGCGCGGTGCGCGGTGAGGCGCGCCGGGGTGTCCGCGTCCGGGCTGCCGCATCCGGGGCGGTATGGATTCGGCGCGCGGGCGGGCCTCAGGGTCGTGGGTGGCGTGCGCGCGTTCGTCGGAGATTCGGCCTCCCGTCGGAGGTTTCGCGCCGCATCCTCCGACATTCGCGCGATTCTCCGACCGGCGGATGCGGCGAGCCCGCCCGTGCGAGCCGGCCAGAGGTGCAGGCTCCGGCGGGCGCTGAGCCGTGGGGAGCCTAGACTTGATGCCCGTGGCTCTTACCATCGGAATCGTCGGGCTGCCGAATGTCGGCAAGTCCACCCTGTTCAACGCCCTGACCAAGAATCAGGTGCTCGCGGCGAACTACCCGTTCGCGACGATCGAGCCGAACGTGGGTGTCGTCAACCTGCCCGATGCGCGCCTCGACAAGCTCGCCGAGATCTTCGGCAGCGAGCGCATCCTGCCGGCGGCCGTGTCGTTCGTCGACATCGCGGGCATCGTGCGCGGCGCGAGCGAGGGGGAGGGGCTCGGCAACAAGTTCCTCGCCAACATCCGTGAGGCCGACGCGATCGCGCAGGTCGTGCGCGGATTCGCCGACTCCGACGTCGTGCACGTCGACGGCAACGTCGACCCGAAGAACGACATGGAGACCATCAACGCCGAGCTGCAGCTCGCCGACCTCGACACTCTCGAGCGCGCGATCACGCGGTACGAGAAGGAAGTGCGCGGCAAGAAGCTGGAGCCGATCGTGCTCGAGACGGCGCAGGCCGCGAAGGATGCGCTCGAGCGCGGACAGCTGCTGTCGGCATCCGGCATCGACCTGGCTCCCATCAAGGAGCTCGGCCTGCTCACCGCGAAGCCGTTCATCTTCGTCTTCAACGTGGATGAGGACGTGCTCACGGATGCGGACCGCAAGGCCGAGCTGGCGGCTCTGGTCGCTCCCGCGCAGGCGGTGTTCCTCGACGCGAAGATCGAGTCCGAGCTGATCGACCTCGACCCGGAGGAGGCTGCTGAACTGCTCGCCTCGACCGGTCAGGACGAGTCGGGCCTCGACCAGCTCGCACGTATCGGGTTCGACACGCTGGGCCTGCAGACCTACCTGACCGCGGGTCCGAAGGAAGCGCGCGCTTGGACGATCGGCAAGGGCTGGAAGGCGCCGCAGGCGGCCGGTGTCATTCACACCGACTTCGAGAAGGGCTTCATCAAGGCCGAGGTCATCTCGTTCGACGACCTCGTCGCGACGGGCTCGGTCGTCGAGGCCCGCGCGAAGGGCAAGGCCCGCCTCGAAGGCAAGGACTACGTCATGCAGGACGGCGACGTCGTGGAGTTCCGCTTCAACAACTGAACGGGCTGTTTTGCCGCGGAATTACGCGGAAGTTGGCGAATCAGTCCGCACAGAGTCCGCAAAAGTCCGCAGAACGCTTTCGACGAGAGTGCTCGTCGCGGCCCGTGTGCGGTCGTCGGCGGTGGGCCACAAGTGGCTGTACGTGTTGAGCGTTGTGGTCGCTTTCGCGTGCCCGAGAGCGCGCTGCACGGTGACGACATCGCAGCCCGCGGCGATCAATCCCGAGGCGTAGAAGTGCCGGAGATCGTGTAGCCGCACGCCTTCGACACCGGCCCGCTGAAGCGTCGTTTTCCACCAGTAGTGGACGGTGTTCTGATGCGGCGGCTCGTTGTTCTTGCCGTAGAAGATCCACCGGTCGGCGCCGAAGGTCTTCCACTTCGCGATGTGGTCGCTGAGCAGATTCAACAGCTCGTCGGGTGCGGGGATGTCGCGCTCGGAGCCGTACTTGGGTGGACGCAGGTCGACGAGTCCGCCGGGCTTGCGTTGCACCTGCCGCCGTACACGGATCTGGCGGTGCAGGAAGTCGACGTCGGGAAGCTGCATCGCAGCTGCCTCGCCCAAGCGCAGCCCCGCGAACGCGCAGAACGCGATGAAGGGTCGGAACCACTCCTCGGCGGCGTTCATGATCGCCGCGACCTCCTCCGGCGTGGGGATACGCATGGCCATGTCGGCTTTCCGCATGCGGGGGAGCGTCACCCCGAGTGACGGATCGGTGGCGATCAACCGGTCGCGCACCGCAGCGCGGAGTACCGCTCGCACGTTGTTGACGCGAGTCTTGATCGTCCCGGGCGCATACCCGCCGGCGTGCATCTGCTTCACCCACGCCTCAACGTGAGATCGGCGGATGCTGCGCAGCTCCACCTCGCGGAACGCGCACTTCTCGACCGTGAGTTTCATCGCGACGACAGTCGTCGGCGCCCACACCTGCCGTTGCGACCAATCGGCGAAGTACGAGGCAAGCGAGATCGCGCCGGCCTTCGGATCGACGTACATGCCGGTGACCACTTGCGAGGTGACCTCGTCGAGCCATCGCTGCGCGTCGCGCTTCGTGCGGAAGTGGCGTGAGTGCTCGCGGCGCATCTCGTCGCGGTATCGCGCTCGCCAGGTGCCGTTGGGACGTTGCTTGATGCTCGCCATCGCTCACCTCCGAGGCCACCATTGTCGCTCAGTGCTCCGTGACCTGCCAGAGCGGACTCCGCTTCACTGCCGCGTTGGAGATCCAGTGCGCCGATCCCCTTGAGTGTCAAGGCGCGTTGCGTGCACGGCCCTGTCGAGTCTCACCGCTCGTTCGAGGCGGAATGGTGAAACTTCCCCACGGGGCCGGCGCGACGTTCCGTAACCGGACGAGAAGCGAACCCTCGCCCGCTTCTGATCCCTGAGCGGGCAGCACCCGCGTGCTAGTTGAGGTGAGGCTGGCTAATCCCACTCCAGGTCTTCTTCTTCGTTGTAGTCGGCCTCGGCTACTCGCGCGATATGAGCGTACGCGTCGTCCCACCAGCTTCGGTACCGACTACCTTGTGACAGCGCGAGCACTGCAGTGCCGGGTTCGAAATTGGGGGCGAGCTTGGCGGGGATGGCCGCAGCCTCGATGAACGTCACGCCCGTTCGCGCCCAGGGTCGTTCGCCTCGTCGGGCTTCGTCCCATTCGCGAAGCGTGTCCATGCTCGACCACGTGCTGACGGACTCTTCTGGCGGTCGCAGAATCGTCAGGACGTCTTTCAGAATCGTGCGGTGAATATTGTCGAGGTCCCGCGGCTGCTCCGACTCGACATAGAACACGGTGACTCCGACCGCCGGGAGAAGAGGGAAGACTCCGATCGAGCTCCTCGCCATGTCAGCGAGTCTGAACTGCAGCCGTTCTCGGAACGCGGCACTTTCTCCTTGCCGCGGAAGCCTGCCGAGGTCGACGGCGAGTCTGGACTTCGCGAGATCCGTGAGCGCGGCATCGGTGGTCCATGCCACGACGCGCCGTCGGGTGAGCTCGTCGGCCAGTGATTGAGTTACCCGCCACGATGCGCGGTCCGCGATGCTGAGGAAGAGGCTCTGTCGCTTCGAGAGAGTATCGACGTCCCCCCGGAGGCGCCATTCCGGATCCCAATCCCAGTCGGCGTCGATTCCCCATTCCTCCATCAAGAGGTCTGTGCGTCTGAACGGGTCCCATCGCGGCTCGATCTCGGACGCTCGTCGGATCGCTCGGGTGACGTCGCCCAATGACCGAGCCTGCACCCGGGTGTGTGCGCGGCCGTTGAGGTGACTGTGTCCATGGGCGAAGAGCAGCTTGATCTGGCGGTCGTCCGCGTAAGCGATGGGCGGACCGCTCTGCTTGCCGAGCAGGTCCAGCAGCGCCTTTGACGCCACATCAACGCGAGGCGGCTGTCGACTGGCGAAGGAGAAGTGCAGATCGAGAGTCAGCGGTGCGCGCGGCTTCGGCCACCGCGAAAATCGAGTTGCCCGCCGGGCAACCGAAGATCGAGCGCCATCGGCGGCAAGTGCGGCGCGGTACGCTGGCGTCCGTCCTCCTCGGACGTTCTTGGACGGCGCTTCGATGTCGACTGCGAGATGAAGTGCATCGAGAGGTCGACGGAAGTCTCTGTACCGTTCGCCCTCTTCACTATCCCAGAAGGGATGTGAGCGCCGGGTGGTGCGTGGAAGGATCCGCCCGTTGGCGCGATAGCCTTCGAGGTCCGGGAATCCGGCCATTGTGGTGTGCCTCCGTTTCGGCGCCAACCGTAGCGTGAACCGCTGACGCTGAGGGGAGTCGTCGGGCAGCCGAGTTCGCTGAATGTATGCCTTCATCTGGTCGCCAAAGGCGAGCGCTGATTCAGAGCCAGCAGGCAACCCTTTCGCGCAGGGTGCGGACGGAGACCATTTTGAAGGCCTTTCGTTGAAGACGTAGCGGATCTCGTCGGCCGTCGAAGTCGAAGTCGCCGCTCACCATCACACAATCGGTGTCGCAGGTCAGTGTGAATACGTCGGGCATCGCGCTTTGATTCTGTTTGGCGGAGCTAAGAAACTACAGGAAGTGGCGTCGCGCAGCGTCGTCGGCAAGCCCGAGGCCGACTTTGCGGCTGGTGCCCTTCTCGCGAAGCCGAACGCTTTGGCTGCCCTGGTCGTTTGTGTACTCCTCGATGTAGCACCTGGCGGACGCTGCCTGCCTGCTCATTGGTGCTCCTCGCTCTGGGCTGACGACGATTGTTGCTATCTCGACCGCAGTCTCGAGACCCAATTCGCGCCTAGCAGCAATCGGTGGTGTCCGACGGCGAGCGGCGACTATCCCTTGCTTCGGCTCGGGGTTGTCTGGCGACGTCGACTCCCACCACGCCACGCCTAAATCCACTCATCAGCGGACACTGCCCGCAATGAGATCCCCTTGCGGGCAGTGCGCGGAAGCTGGTGGGCATCGTGCGATTTGAAGGACGGCAGCGCCCGGATCGCGACTGATCAGACCCTCGGCATTCAGACAGGCCGACGGACGCCGAGCCTGCTGGGCTGAGGGCTTTCTAGGATTGCGCTGAAAGCGCTGCGTAAGTCCACCACCGCGCTGCTGAACCTGGGGTATGCGATGACATTGAACTCGATCTGGCACTACACGGACGGCCGCGGACTGGAGGGTATCGTCACGCATAACACGCTCCGAGCAAGCTCGTTTCGGCATCTCAACGACTCCCGAGAAGCTGACTATGCGACCGGTCTGCTGAAAGCCGCGGCCGAGAAGCGCCGCGACTCCGTTCCTTCCCCGCATCAGGCGCGGTTCGATGAGCTCATGGAGCACGCCGAGCGGCGTGGACTTGACCTCTTCCTTCTCTGCGCGGCCCGAAAGCCGGATCTGCTGACTGTCTGGCGAGGCTACGGCGGCAAGGTCTCATATGCCATTGAGCTGGACGCGACCGTTGATCTTCTCCCCGTTCAGCGAAGCAAAGAGAAGAGCCACCCGCACCCTGCAGTCGGACACGAGATCGAGCGAGACGAGGATGGCTACATCGTTCAGGACCCTGACCAGCTGCACATCGAACCTGTCCCGTGGCGGAGAGTTCGTTACGACACGGCCGGTGTGGACGAGCGGGTGGACAGGATCGCCAAGCTGGCAGAGAAGCCCAAGCACGCGCTCACCGACATGCTCCTGTCATGGCACGAACTCGCTGATATCAAGATGCTCGAGCTGAAACACCCTGCCTTCAGAGACGAGCGGGAAGCGAGGATGATCCTCGAAGTGGCTCCTCGTTGGAAGTTTGTCCACCACTACGAAGGCCGATTCGGGGTCACACCATTCATCGAGCTCTCCGCCCTCGATGGTGAGAATCAGCGGCACGCGAACGATAGGCACCTCACGAAGGCTGGCCGACTTCCCATCCGCTCCGTGATGATTGGACCTACGCCGCTCGGTGATGAGGTAATTGGTGCGACGCGTGAATTTCTAGAAGTTAATGGCTACCCAGACGTCATCGTTTCTCGAAGCACCATCCCGTTCCGATCCTAAGCCGGCGGTGACAACGCGGTCCTGGGGCGTCCGCTCTGAAGCGGCTTCACTGGTCCGAGGGCACAGCTCGTCGCTGCGTCTGTCAGCCATGCAGTGAGACACTCGCGCAAGTCTCAATGTCGGGGGGGGCTGGGCGGCGCCTCGGGCATTCGCGGGACGACCATTCGCGGCAATGGACGTGGATGCCGTTCGCGGTGAATGAGCCGCCGATCAGTGGCCAGTCGGCTTCGAGGAAGCAGAGCGCCCCCGCCGACGGGCACCGTCTGGTGCTCGGGCAGATGGCGAGGAGGTCGTCAGCATTGCAGGGCGGATCGACCGCTACGGTTGCTTCGTGCCGCCTCTCATCTCGGACGATGCGTTCGAAGACGACCCCCGGAATAAAGCCGCGGCAGACTACTTCCTCGACGTGGACACACAGCTGCGGCCGGTGATCTCGCGACTGAACGGGTTCAAGGTTCAGCCGGGAAGTGCGTTCGCGGGCGATGATGAGGCAACGCGGACCGGTGCCATCAGCCATCAGGCCAGTGCGCTTCTGTCCGTTGCCGCAGACAACGCGCACGCGCTGCGATCTGTGGTTGTGAAGGCGAAAGTGATACCTGCGTTCGCGGGTTGCTCCCTGACGCGAAACGCCATCGAGCGCGCCGGAGTTACGCTTTGGCTGATGGGCCCGCCGACTCGCGACACCCGAGTGCTTCATGCCCTTCAGCTTTAGCGGGAGTCGCTGAATGATCACCGCAATCTGGAGGCGACCCGCGCAGGCCAGAAACACCAACGCCTGGCCGCCACTGATCCGGTCCTGCTGAGGCTGGAGGCTGAGCGCGATGAGTGGCCCGCGAACATCGGGTTGAGCGTCGATCACCGAGCGCTTAGAGGAAGCGGAGGCGTAAGTGAAGCGTCGCGCCGCCCACCAGCAGGCTCTCGTCGTCTACTGGCAGCGCGGGAGCGGGTTGGCGCACGGTCGCCGCTACGCGGTCTGGCAGGTGAGCAATGCTCGACTGCAAGGTTCGGACCGCACAGGATTCCAGGCCGTGAAGTCCGCCGACATCATGGAGATGACTGATCACTTCGAGGGCGCCGTCAACTACCTAGAGGACGGGATCGAGATGCTGGAACGCCGGGGTACAGCAGCGTAGGTCCACGCTCAGCACGTCCCTGATCCCCTTCCGGCGGCGCCCGACAAAGGAGCCTGATCGAGCGTCGACGATCACTAGCCCGTGCTCATGCGGGAGTCGGGCCGAACGCCTCGCAATCTCGGAGTCGTTTCGCCCAGGAGCACGCGTCGCGAAGTCCCAAGCGTTCGACTCGTGTTGCTGTCCACCCGCCATCTTCCATCTCGCGGGCCCGTGTCCTAGACGCGGGCGCGATTGCGTGCTCGAACCGTAACGGTCTGAGTGACCGCCATCGCCAAGTCGAGCTCAGTCCGCGCTTCGTCGAGAAGGGTGACAGTGAGCGCATACGGCTGGGACCGATAGTCCTCACGGTCGCGGAACCACGTTCGCGTCCTGTGAGTTAGCACCACGAAATACGCGTCGCCATCATCTGCTTCAAGCACGGTCGGTCGCCAGTCTTTGACCTGTAGGGTCGACTCTCGATGCGCGGTGTGCGGCGGCCTAAAGTTCTGCAGGCGACGGCGATCGCCGAACAACGGCTGCGGGTTGTCCGGATCCTGCTGACTCAGGCGTTCCATGAGCGAATCCACATCGACGTTGCGGTAGGCGTCGGTCACCATCGTCGCGGCTGTGTACTCCCGGCGTGTCCGTCGCACGGGTGGGTCGAACGCCAAGGCGATCCGAATTGTACGAGAAGAGCTCCGCGGCAACGAGAAGCCCCGCGGGATGGGTATCGGGTGGATGACAGAAGTATCTACCGCCATCTCGCCCTCGTAAGTCATCGTCACCCGCTGAGGTCGGCTTGCCACAGCCTCCGAGAGTCGAACGACGCCGAACCCGTATCGGGCATGCCGAGTTTTCTCGTCGAGATCGTTCGCACCTGCTGGGAGCTCAGCTGCGGACGCGAGCAGCGCGCGAACGAGATTGGCAGATGCGTCCGGATACTCATGCAGCACCGCGGCCGCGGCTCGAGATACCGCCGGAGTTGCGAAGCTCGTGCCGTGCCCCATTCGGAACAGGGGCCCGGACGCTCGGGACGCCGGCCCAAGGACACCGGTGCCTTGATCTCGGATGTTGGCGAAGCCGGTGTCGTCGATGATGACGTTTCCCGCCGCGGCAACAAAGTCAGGCTTGTTCATACGGTTCGCGAGTTGACCGTGTCCAGGGCCCGTCCGGCTGAAAGGCGAAACGTGCCCGACGTGAGCTATCGCGCGGTCGCCGAGCCGCGGGGGATTCCGCTCCGCGGGCGCATCACTATGCGCGATTCCCCCAACCGTGACCGCGATCGCAGCATTGGCTGGCTGCGCAAGTTGGTGTTCGCGGAGATGGAGGTGGCTTGGGTAGTCGTCGGCGACATGATGTCCGCTAGCGAGAACTCCATCAAAGGGAACAGAAATGTTGCCTGCTGCCACCACGATGACGATGTTCAGTTCGCGTGCCAACTCATCGAGCATCTCCGAAAACTCGCCAACGTGCGACGCGCCATAGTCACGATCGAACCCGAAGCTGAGGTTGAACACTCTCACGTTGCCCTGCGCGTGGAGTCGACGAATGGAATCCACTACCAGGCTTGCGGGCAAGACTTCGGGCGGGAACTGTGTTGCCTCGGGGTTGCCGTCGACCGGTTCGAGGACCCGAATTGCGTCGACGGAGCCCATCACCCGAACGATTGGCCCGGCGCGCAGATCTCCCGCGATATCTGGTGCCAGCGCGATGCCAGCCACCATGGTTCCGTGCGGTCCTGGGGCTCTCCAGGACCGACCGAGAGCAATGGGCGACGCGTGGACGCGGATGTGCCCCTCGAGCAGTGGGTGCGACGATGAGGGCAAGTCATCTAGGACACCGACGGGCGCCGAGTCGCTCCACTCAACGGAGAGAGTCTCGGCCTCGATGCCGCGCCAGTCGCTCGGATCGATAAAAGGAACTGGGGGCGTACGCACGCTCTCGATGATGTATAGGGCTAGGAGCGGGGTCAATGCCGCCACATCGATCTTGATGCGTGCGGCAGTGAATCGAGGAATCGAGGACTGCGCGACGATCTGGCCACCGAGTTCATTCACCCTAAGCTCGAGAAGTGCCAGCCGGTGTAAAGCTTCGCTCATGTCGTGCGACGGCCACACGGTGACATCCAGGGTCACTAGGCCGACCTCAGGAAGATCCTCGACGCCCGGTCCCCTCCGGTCGTCGGGGCCGTATATGGCGATGGAATCGATCTTGTTGTAGAGGGATTTGAGAGCGCCCGCGCCGCCCTCGACATCTTCGCCTTGACCATAACGCTCAAGGGCGGCGGCAAACGCTCGTCCGCCATCCTCAGCGAGTACGAAGTAGGTGGCGGAGTCATCGGTGCCGAGTACTTCCAACTCGCGAAGGCTGAGTATGTGGTCGTCAGCGAACCCGGCTTCAGACTTGATCTTGAAGACGAATCGCGCGTCCACCCCATCCATTGCCGAACGAGCGGATGCGACAGGCATCATTGCAAGTTGCGCACTTAACGCCTGACCGTGTCGCCGGGGATTACGTGAAGGTGTAACTCCGAAGCCGGGCGACACCCGTCGCGATGTCAAGGTTCTTCGGGGAGGCAGGAACGGATGACTTACCACTCCGCATGCTTACCACGCGCGCTGCCGGATGCCGCGCAGAAGCTCGCTGACACGACCCGAGCTCACTTCCCCTCGGAGGATTTGCTCGCGGCGGACGTCGTATACGAATCGTTCGACGGCAGCGTGTGGGAGACCCCTCAAGGCCGACGCAACTTCGTCGGTAGCGAAGGGTTTGACGCGCATGGCACGGGCGCGTAGGCGAAGCAGTCGGCGGATGGCATGAACGCTGGGACGCTTGAACTCGGCTACCTCGTCGAATCTTCGCCAAAGAGCAAAGTCGAGGAGACCGGGGTAGTTGGTGATGGCGATCAAGATGCTGGGGCCGGAGTAGTGGTCGAGGAATTGTAGGAAGGACGATACGACCCGTTTCATCTCCCCATGCTCAGACGAGTCGTCACGCATCCGCCCCAAGGCATCGAACTCGTCAAAGACGAGGACAAGTCGGTGGTCTCGGGCGAACTCGAAAACGCGTCGCAGGTTCGTTGCCGTTTCGCCCAGGTATGACGAGACGACGGTGTCCACGCTGACCAGGCCCAGTGGCCAGCCAAGCATTGTCGCCAGTCCCTCAGCGGCACTCGTCTTGCCCGTGCCCGCCGGTCCGGTAAAAAGCAGCTTCTGCCGCTTGGGAACTCCCGCACTCGTGAGTTCTTCCCAGTGGGCGACCTCTCCAGCAACTTCATCCAAGGTGCTAGCGACGGATGGCTCTAGCACGAGGTCGCTCAGATCCAATTCTGGGATCCGCACATCGATGAGATCCCACTCGTTGTCCCGCGACTTCGGCGCCGGGGGAAGCGTGAAGAGCGAGTCCGGTTGGCGCGCACCGCCCCCGACAGCGAGGAGAGCGCGGAGATCTCGGGCGATCGCGAAGTGGTGTCGAGCCTCTTCTTCCTCGATGATCTCGTTTACCGCCCGGCGGAATGCCAGCTCGTCGCGCGCCTGGAACGCACGCACGACATCCTTTATCTGCCTGCCCGCCATACCGCCGATCATAACGGGCGCCTCGGTCACTGGACGGCGACCCGGCGACGCCTTCATAACGCCGCCCTGGGCGTTAAACGCGTCGCCCCGCTCATCACAAACAAGTTCAGCCCCCTGACGGTCCGCCCGCGTGCGGTTCAGGCGAGTTCTGCGAGCAGGTGGCTGTTGCGCTTGATGATTAGGTGTCGAAGGTAGGGCACCAGCAGCGCGCGTTCAGTGAGCCAACCGAAGATGGGCGACGGTGATGGTGTCGCCATCCGTCATCCGTCATCCGTCATCCGTCATCCGGTATCCGTTGCCCACGGCCTCCAATCGATGCTCGTGCACGAAGGTCTTGAATGGCCTGCGCACCTTCGGGTCGACGAATCGAGCGGGTGTGTCGAATTCTGTGATCTTCTACGTCATTGTGAACCAGATCCCGAAGTGGCGGGCACGCCAGGTCACGGTCTCACCCGGACCGATCGCGCCGGACGTTGTCCCGGCGATCGCGCGCTCGCCGGATTGCTGCATCGACGACACGTGCGCATCGATGTCGAGAGAGATGTCGAACAGCTTCGCGGCACGCACATCGGCGTCGGTGACGACCACGAAGGTTGACGGCATGCTCTCATTCTGCGCGACGTCGGCCGGCGTTCCGACCGCACGGAGAGCGGTCCTGCTACGGGCGAGATGAGCCGCGTTGAGCAGCCGACGCTGAGAGCCAACGCGCGCAGGGCGAGGCCGTGCCCGGATAGTTGGCTCGCCGACATGCGCGGTGAAGGTCTTGCTTGCGTGCATCCTCGAGGACGCTGCAGCGACCACCCGAGGACGACGCCAGCGGAGCTCGCGCGCACCGAATTCGCGGTAGCCGTGGTTCTCAGCGATAAGAGCGCAATGCACGCAGGCACTTTCCGTGAGCATGCTCGCGACCGTTGCCCCAGCTGTCATCGCGTGACAACCTCGTTACATGGTCCGTGGGCGCCGAAATGCCAAGCGTGACGCCGCCGCATCGAAGGCTGCGGCGCAGCGCGCGCGAGAGACTGCGCGTGCCGATGCTGTCGACCGATTGGCGTCGAAGTGGGGGAGTGAGCGGGGAGCGCACGACCGTCTGAGCGCGGTTTCGTCAGAGCTCGAACGACTGCATCGGCAGGAGGCGGCGTTGCTGCGCGAGCGGGATGAACTCGTGCGAGTGATGCGCGTCGCAGAGGTGAGCTGGTCCACGCTGAGCATGCGGACCAAGCTGAGCAGACAAGCGCTCATGAAGCGCCTGTAGCCGCGTCAGTAGTGGTAGCGCGCTTGCAGGATCGTGATGTGGGTGTCACTGGCGACGTAGACGAGGCGATTCGCTTCGTCTATACGACGTGACCAGGCACCGGCGAGCGCGTGCTTGAGAGCCTCGGGTTTGCCGATCCCCTCGAATGGATCGTCGCGGAGAATGTCGGCGATCAGCTGGTTGATCCGGCGCAGGGTCTTGCGATCCCGCGTCTGCCAATAGAGGTAGTCGTCCCACCCCTCAGCCGTCCAGGCGAGCTTGCGTTCGCTCACGGCTCGAGGAGGTCGTGTTCTTCGATCTCGCCGTCGCGAGCGCTTTCGAGGGCGCTCAGGAGGCGACGGGCGTTCTCGGGGGAGCGGAGCAGGTAGCTCGTCTCGACGAGCGAGTCGTACTCGTCCTTCGACATGAGCACTGCGGAGCCGCGCTTCGACGTGATCTCGATCTCCGTGTGGTCGAGGTTGACGCGCTCGATGAGGCCGAAAAGGTCGCGGCGTGCCTCGCTCGTGGTGATGGCCATGAGTCCTCCCGGAGTTGTACCAGAAATGGTACCACTCGCCGAGCGTCGAGTGGCGGGCCTACTCCGTGATCGGAGGGCGTCGGAGGGGGCTGCCAATCCGCAAAAAGTCCGCAAACCGTCGCGCAAGGTAGTTAATTCACGAAAGGTCGAAGGGGGTGAAAACAGTCATAAATACCTGGTCAAAGTGCGTTTACGAAATCTCAAACAGTTCGACGAAATGTGCCGTATTCGATCCGCTTCAACAACTGAACGGGCCGTTTTGCCGCGGCTGCACGTGTTGAGCGTTGTGGTCGCTCTGGCGTGCCCCAGAGCGCGCTGCACGTTGATGACATCGCACCCGGCGGCGATCAATCCCGAGGCGTGCCGTAGATCGTGTAACCGCACCCTCCTCGACGCTGAAGCGTCGTCTTCCACGAGTAGTGGACGACCGGTCCGCGCCGAAGGTCTTCCATGTGGCGATGGGGTCGCTCATTAGACTCAGGAGTTCATCGGGCGCCGGGATGTCGCGCGCGGAGCCGTACCTTGGTGGGCGCAGATCAACGAGCCCGCCGGGCTTGCATTGCACCTGCCGCCGCGCGCGGACCTGGCGGTGCAGGACGTCGATATCGGGCAGCCGCATCGCCGCGGCTTCGTCGAGGCGCAGACCCGCGAAAGCGCAGAAGGCGATGAAGGCCCGGAACCACTCCTCGGCGGCGTTCATGATCGCCGCGACCTCATCCGGCGTGGAGATCCGCATGGCAATGTCGGCCTTCCGCCTGCGGGGGAGCGTGACTCCGAGTGACGGATCCGTGGCGATCAACCGGTCACGCACCGCAGCCCGGAGCACCGCTCGAACGTTGTTGACGCGAGTCCTTATCGTCCCGGGCGCATACCCACCGGCTTGCATCTGCTTCCCCCACGCCCCAACGTGAGACCGGCGGATGCTGCGGAGCTCCACCTCGCGGAACGCGCACTTTGTCGACCGTGAGCTTCATGGAGTGTGGTCAGGTTTGTGGACGGTTCTTTGTGGTCGTCAGGTGGCGCCGCCGCTTGATCGCGGGTTGTTGTGGGTCGAGCGGGTTGCTCGAAATTCCGATACCGGTGCGCCGTGTACGCAGGTCTCCCCGCCGACGCGCCGGGCTCGGAGCCGGACAGCATGAGCGGGGAGACGTGTCGCGTCGGGAGTTTCAGCTGTGCCGAGGAGGAGGAACGTTTCCGTTAGCCGTGGAACTCCGCCGGGTGCGGGCCGGTGCGGCCGTCGCGATCGAGCGCGTCGATCGCGGCCAGCTCGTCGGCGGCGAGTTCGAAGTCGAACACGTCGAGGTTCTCGGCGATGCGTGCCGGGGTCACCGACTTGGGGATCACGATGCGGCCCTGCTGCAGGTGCCAGCGCAGCACGACCTGCGCGGGGGTCTTTTCGTGCGCCGCGGCGATCGCGGTGACGGCCGGCTCGCCGAGCACGGCACCCTGCGCGAGCGGGCTCCACGCCTCGGTCGCGACGCCGTGACGGCTGTTCGCGGCGATCACGTCGCGGTTCTGCAGGGCGGGGTGCAGCTCGACCTGGTTGACGGCCGGAACGACGGAGCCGGCCTCGATGAGCCGTTCGAGGTGGGCGGGTTCGAAGTTCGACACGCCGATGGCGCGCACCCGCCCGTCCGCGTAGAGCTTCTCCAGCGCACGCCAGGTGTCGACGTACAGGTCGCGGTCGGGCGTGGGCCAGTGCACCAGGTACAGGTCGAGCTGGTCGAGGCCGAGCTTGGCGAGAGTGGTGTCGTACGCGCGGAGGGTGGCGTCGTAGCCGTGGTCGCTGTTCCAAACCTTGGAGGTGATGAACAGCTCGTCGCGGGCAAGGCCCGACTCGGCGATCGCGTGGCCGACGCCTGCCTCGTTGCCGTAGATGGCGGCGGTGTCAATGCTGCGGTAGCCGGCCCGAAGGGCTGCGGTGACCGCGGCGCTGGTCTCGTCGTCGGGGACCTGGAAGACCCCGAAGCCCAGCTGCGGGATGGTGACGCCGTTGTTCAGCGTGATCGTGGGGATGGTCGAAGTGGTCGACATGGGTGTGCCTTTCGTCAGGGAGGGGAGGGGGGAGGGGGACGGATGCTGGGGTCTGGGGCTAGTTCGCGGCGACGGTGTCCGCGAGCGGCTGGGTGGCCGTCTCGCGACGCGCGCTGGCGGCGGCAATGGCCATCACGAGGAGAGCGGCTGCGGTGATGATCGCGCCGATCCAGATCGGGGAGGTGTAGCCGAGGCCCGCGGCGATGCCGAGACCGCCTGCCCACGCACCGAGGGCGTTTCCGACGTTGAACGCGCCGATGTTCGCGCCGGAGGCGAGGGTGGGGGCGTCGCCGGCGTAGTTCATTGTGCGCGCCTGCAGGCCGGGAACGGTGCCGAAGCCGAATCCGCCCATGAGGAACAGGCCGATGATGGTCGCGATGCCCGATGTGGCGAAGAGGGCGAACAGCGCCAGGATCACGACGAGCGCGCCGATGAAGACCAGCAGCGTGCCGTCGATGGAACGGTCGGCGAATCGGCCGCCCAGCCAGTTGCCGATGACGAGTCCTGCGCCGAAGAGCACGAGCAGCCACGGGACGGCGCCGGCGGCGAAGCCGCTGACCTCGGTGAGGGTGTAGGCGATGTAGGTGAATGCGCCAAACATGCCGCCGAAGCCGAGCACGGTAACGATGAGCGAGAGCCACACCTGGCCGGAGCGGAACGCGGCCAGTTCGCCGCGGATGCTGACCTTCTCCTCGGGGCTGTGCAGCTTCGGGACGAGCGCCGCGATGCCGACAAAGGCGAGCACGCCGATCGCCGAGATGACCCAGAAGGTCGAGCGCCATCCGAAGCTCTGACCCAGGAACGTGCCGAACGGCACCCCGAACACGTTCGCGGCCGTGAGGCCGGTGAACATGATGGCGATCGCGCCGGCCTTCTTCTCGGGGGCGACGAGGCTCGCGGCGACGACGGAACCGATGCCGAAGAATGCACCGTGGCTGAGTGCGGCGACGATGCGCCCGATCATCGCGACGCCGTAGTCGTCGGCGAGAGCGGTGATGACGTTGCCGATGATGAACAGCACCACGAGGCTGAGCAGCACGGGCTTGCGGGGCAGCTGTGTCGTGGCGGCGGTCAGGACGAGGGCGCCGACGACGACGCTGAGCGCATACCCCGAGATCAGCCATCCGGCTGCCGCCTCCGACACGCCGAAGTCGGCAGCCACCTCGGGCAGCAGGCCCATGATGACGAACTCGGTCAATCCGATGCCGAACGCGCCGAGTGCGAGGGCGATAAGTCCTAGGGGCATGAGAGGTCTCCTGATACACTGAGCAAGTAGTTGCGCACGCTGGATTTTGCGGCGATGAGATAAATCATTGCACGCGCAAGTACAACGCGCAAGCAAGTAACTTTTTGGGAGGTTCGATCGATGGGTATCGCTGATGATGCCGTGGAGATCCGTGCGCGCGGGTGGCGGACGCTGGCGGCGCTGCACGGGTTGATTGAGGCGGAGCTGGAGCGAGCGCTGACGGTGGTGGGCTTGTCGGTGGTGGAGTACACGGTGTTGGATGCGTTGGATCGTCAGGACGGCTGGCATATGCGGATGCAGCAGTTGGCGCGGGCCGCGGCGCTCAGTCCTAGCGCGACGACGCGGCTGGTGAACCGGCTCGAGGATCGGGGCTTGTTGACCAGGGTGCTCTGCGTCGACGATCGCCGCGGTATCTACACCGAGTTGACGCCGGCCGGTCAGCAGCTGTACGGGCGGGCGCGGCCGATCCACGACGACACCCTCGAGCGAGTCCTGACTGACGCGGAACAGACGCCGGAACTGGCGCCCGTTGTCCGCGCGCTCCACGGCACCCCTGTTGCGTCGGCCTAAGATACGGGCCGGCGCCGATGCGCGAGGAAGGTGGTGTCGGTGCGCGGAAGTCTTGATCATCTGAGGACGTTCGTGACAGTGTTCCGGACTGGTTCGCTGACCCGGGCTGCCCAACTTTTGGGGGTGTCGCAGGCGACGGTGTCCTCGCACGTGCAGGCGTTGGAGGCGTCGCTCGGGTTCGCCCTGTTCGACCGAAGTCGGACGGGCGTCTCACCCACAGCTAAAGGGATCGAGCTCTCCCGGGAGGTCACCGGGCACGTCGATGCGTTGGAGGATGCGGCGATCCTGGCCGGCCACGCGGCGACCGCGCCGCGGATGGCGTACGTCGGGGGTGCGGCGGAGATTCTCTCGGTCATGGTGGTGCCGCACCTGAAAGAGCTGATCGACGCGGTCAACGTGCCGATCCGGTTGGTGTTCGGGCTCGCCGACGATCTGCTGGACGGTCTTCTTGCGGGCGAGGTGGATGTGGTGGTGAGTGCCGTGCCACCACGTCGTCGTGGGATCGCCGCAGTTCCGTTCTTCGACGAGGAGTTCGTGCTGGTCGCAGCCCCCGACTGGCAGGGCGCCGATCTGGAGGCGATCCCGGTCGTTGCGTATGCGGAGGACCTGCCGATCATCCGCCGGTATTGGCGCAGCGTGTTCGAGAAGGCCCCGACGGGACTGCAGCTGGGTGCAGTGATCCCGGATCTCCGCGGTGTTCGCGAGGGGCTGCTGGCAGGCATGGGAATGTCGGTCCTGCCCGCGTATCTCGTCGCCGACGATCTTTCCGAAGGAACGCTCGTGACGTTGGCAGACCCCGAGGTACCGCCGTTGAACACGCTGTATCTCGCGACCCGGGGACGTGAGGCCGAGAGCAACGCTGTCGTCGGCGGGGTCGCCGCCCAGCTGCGTCGGATGATCCGCTGACTCGCACCCGGGCATGGTTGGTTTTCCGATGGCACGCATCGGATGCCCGATGAGCACGTGGTGGCGTCGGCGTGGACGATCGTGGGTGTCGAAAGGACTCCCAATGTCGAACATTCTCATGGTCGTGACCGCGGCCAACTCTCTTACCCTCGCTGACGGCTCCGCGCACCCCACCGGGTTCTGGGCCGAAGAGCTCGTGGTCGCGCACCGCGACCTCGCCGCAGCCGGTCACACGATCACGATCGCGACGCCGGGCGGCCGGGTACCGACCGTTGATCCCGGTTCGCTGACGGTCGAGATCGTCGGTGATCAGGCGAAGGTGGACGACTTCCGCGCCTACCTTGCCTCGATCGAGGGGGCACTCAGTCACCCGCTCGCCCTGGATTCGGTGGACGTCGCCGGGTATGACGCGGTCGTACTCCCCGGAGGTCACGGGCCGATGGCGGACCTCGCGTTCGATCCGAACCTCGGCGCGATCCTCACTGAGGCGAACTCGGCCAGCACGCTGATTGCCCCGTTCTGCCACGGTCCTGCGGGGCTGCTCAGCGCCGTTGACGCGTCCGGAGAGTTCGTGTTCGCTGGGCGCCATCTCACGGTGTTTAGCGACGAGGAGGAGCTGACCGGTGGGCTCGGGAAAAACACCCCGTGGCTGGTTGCGAGCACGCTGCGCGAGCGCGGCGCGATCGTCGAGGACGGCGGCGCTTGGAGCTCGCACGTTGTCCGCGATGGCAACTTGATCAGCGGGCAGAACCCACAGTCCAGCGAGGCGGTCGCGGAAGCTGTCATCGAGGCACTGACAGTATGAACGCCGCTGGGAAACTCCGGGTCGGGATCGTTGTCGGTAGCACCCGTCCGGGCCGCAAGTCCGCGTCCGTCGCCGAATGGGTGGACGGTATCGCCCAGGGCCGAGAGTCAGCGGAGTACGAGACCGTGGACCTTGAGAACTTCGCCCTCCCTCACCTGGACGAGGAGCTGCCCGCCGCCTATGGCCGGTACGCGCACCCGCACACCATTCGGTGGGCGAGGCGCGTGGACGAGTTCGATGGGTTCGTGTTCGTCACCCCCGAGTACAACCACGGCATCCCTGGGGCATTGAAGGACGCCATCGACTTCGTCTACGCCGAGTGGGGCAACAAGGCCGCCGGGTTCGTCAGTTACGGTGTCGCGGGCGGGGTGCGCGCGGTGGAACAGCTGCGGCTGAACCTCGCGACCGTCCCCGCGACGGTTGCTCTCAGTCTCGCTGCCGACTTCGCCGACGGTGCCGTGCACCCCAGCGATGGCCAGGCCACGGCGCTGACCGACGTGCTCGACGGGGTCGAGACCTGGGCGCGCGCACTGGCGCCGCTGCGCTCAGCGACCGAATCGGCCGACGCCGCGTGACACGGGCAGCCGGAGTTTCGGACGAACATGAGGAGCGCCATATGAGTGAGCTCACCAACACCTATGACGTGGCCGGACGCACGCGATCGTGACCGCGCGGCCGCGGCGGGCTGCTCGTGTGGCGTCGGTGAACGCGAGCGTCCAGGTGACGCTCTGCTCGAACCCCGCGCATTGCTCCCGCATCGCCCGGGGTCGTGTCCAACGGTGCCGCCAAGTTGGCCGCACCGTCTTCTCCGGCCCTATCGGCGGCGTGGAAGCGAGTCGCCTCCTGACGGTGGGGGCGTCCCCGGCCAGCACGGTCTTCAGCTCCCGGTAGAGCCCCGCGGCTTCGAGCATGGGCTACGGCTTGTGCAGAAGGTTGTCGTCCTGCTCCGCGAGGAGACCGCCGAGCGGTCGGAGACCCCGGCGCGCACTCACACGTTGACGGTCTTCCAGCCGAGCAGCTGAATCGCGGCGAGACGGCGGGCACCGCAGATCAGGTGCCAGTCAAGGGTGATCGTGAGGGGCCGCAAGAGCCCGTCGCGGCGAATCGACTCGACCAGCGGCACGAGGTCTCCGAGGTCGTGACGGTGCAGGCTGTCGACCGTGATGGAGTTCACGCGACCGCAGCCGACATCAGTGGCCTCCACCGATCGCCAGTGAGGCTTCGGGCCTTTGCAAGCGCCATTGGTGCGTCTGAATGTTGGGCTTACACCACACACGCGCTGTTGGCGGGGCGGTTCCTTCTCGTCGTGCATGCCTCCGTGCGTCGGCTGCGCGTTATGACGTTGGGGGATGAGTCTTCCGGCCATGAGCGCTGCGGCTGCGAAGGTCGCGGGCTCAGTCCCGCAGCCGCTGGTGACGATGACGCCGGGTATGCCGCACCACTCGGCGGCTGGCGAAGGGGAGTGGACCCGACGAAATCTGCATCCTCTTCCCTCCGAGCGATGCCGGGTGGGCGACGGGATGCGGGGGTGCGGGCGGGCAGCTCAGCGTGTCGGGCCGCGGGCCGCAGAGGTTCGTCGTCCTTCCCGATGGGCAACCCGCCCCCGAAGGGTTCGTCGCAATCTCGCACAACGTCTACGTCGCGTCGACCGAGGAGTAGGCGGCGGACTTCCGTGAGGGCATCGGCCCGCGGTGCGGTCTCCGTCGGGAGCGTCAGGTCTCCTCGTGCCCCACGGACTTGGCCTCCAGAAACGCGCAGAGCTCGGCGGCGACCGAGAGCTCGGCGGCGAGATGCTGCAGCTCGAAGCTCGTGAGCACCGTCATCTCGGTCTGCGGCTCGAGCGTCACCCGCCAACGCGCATCGCCGATCTCGATCGGCTCCATGTAGATCGAGATGTGCGCTGTGCGCAGCGGCACGAGGACGAGGCCGGTGTCGCCGCCCTCGGAACCGTCTTGCACGGCGACCCGGATGAGCTCTCCCGCCTCGCGGGAGCGGTGGAACTCTTCGAGCCAGGTCTCGAGCGTCGCTTTGCTTCTGAAGGGCACCGGGGGTCCTCGCGTTCTGCATGGGCGCGGACCTGCAAAACCGCGCCGTTGCCGTGATCGTAACCCGACGGGCAGACGAAGCGGTCAACGGCACGTCATCGGTGTGGACAGAGAAGCACGCCGTGAGGGGAGCTTGTGCGGTAACGCCCCCGACACAGTGCGTGCGGCTCGGGTCGGTACAGTGCGGGGCGTGCACCCCTCCCTGCCTCCAGAGTCGTACGAACTTGGCGCCGGGGTGGTGACGCGCACGCTGTTCGCCACCCCGCGAACCCGGACGGAGGAGTTCTTCCTCCGTGTCGACGATCCTCCTGGTCACGGTGCCGTCCACGCGGGGAGATCAGGGGGACTGGTCCTGGGCACCTTCGCCGTGTGTGGTCCGCGCCACGGGTCGTGGCTGCTGTGGGAGGGCACCCTCGCGCCGGCAGCATCGCTCGACGACGCGTTGTCGTTCTTCGAAGGGAATCTGTCCGTAGCCCGGGAAACCGTCGTGGTCGACGTCGACGTATCGCACGAGGAGTTGCTGGTCGAAGATGAATTCTGGCCGGTAATCGACCTGCTCGAGCGGCGCGCATGGGAGAACACCCTCCCGCGCGCGGTGGCGGCGATCGCCTCGAACGGTGAGCGCTTCGCTCTCCGCTGGGCCAACACCGCCGCTCAGAAGGCACTCGAACTCGCGCCCCTGATCGATCGTGCCGGGGTGCCCGCGAACCTCGTGTTGGGCTACATCGGCGCCGTGATCACGCAGGGGCGAGCGGAGTACCAAGCCACGCTGACGGCCGAGGGCGATCTCTCGGCTGTGCGAGTGAGCGACCACTCGAGCTCGGTGCTCAGCCTTGGGGCCTTCGCCTACGACCGGCTGCAGCAGAAGCCGGACGTCTTCACGAGATTCCGCGATGTCTTCACGTCGAAGGCCGACGAAATCCGCCGACGGAGCGACGAGGATGTCGCGCGATACCAGCGGGATAACGACATCCATCCTGCGCGTCGGCGTAGGTGGTGGACGGGACGCGCGATCGTGCAGGTCGACGACAGATTCTACGAACGCGTCGTCTTCGCTGAGATGACGGCTATGCCGGGAAGCGTCGAGGCGTACACCGAGGAGATCAGGGTCGCCGCCGAGAGCTTCGGTGGTCGGGTCGCGATCGGTCCGGAGGTGCTCGACCACGGCATCGGGTCTGTCTTCAGTGTGGAGGCCTACGAGATCAAGCGCCGTTCATCCGTCCCGGTGGACCGCTACATCGAGCAGTACGTCACGTCCGCTGCGGTCACCGGCTGATCGGCCTCGCCGCGAGTCCATGGAAGCTGAACTGGACATCGAGGAGCGGGGCCGCATCCTGTCTCACCTCCGTGCCCGCGCCGCCCGGGCCCGCTCCTTGATCGCGTCGATGACGGCGGTCTTCGCATCCGCATAGGCGTTCATGTCGTCCCAGCCGCGTTGCATGAGTTCGCGTTTGGTCCGCTCGTAAAGCGCGCGATCCGCCGCATCCGTTCGCAGCCGATCGCGCAGCAGAAGGTACTCGTCCACGGCGCGTGCGCCCCGCTCGTAGACGTGCACGTGGACGTCTCGCTCGGGGGTGCGCACCATGCGGTGGCCGGGCTCGCGGACGCGCAGCTCGTATCCGGCGGCGAGAAGCGCGTCGAGGTAGTCCTCTTCCGCGGTGATGTCCGCGACGGCGACGACGATGTCGACGATGGGTTTCGCGGCCAGACCCGGCACAGACGTCGACCCGATATGCGCGATCTCCACCTGCCGGTCCGCGAGCGCCCGGCGGATGCGGTCGCGGTGCTTCGCGAACGCAGCGGGCCAGCTCGGGTCGTAGTTGTGGATGCCGACTGTCACCGGTTCCGGCCCGCCGATCAGTTCGAGGGAGGTGACGTCGGCACGGCGGCGGACGGGCATGATTCCATCATCGCATGCCGACGGTCTCGCACGCGGGGCCGTCTCGGCATCCGAATCACGGCACGCCGGTAGGGTCGCCACATGAGCACGGGACCGCGAGAGCGCGAAGAACTGCGGCGATCCATCGAGGAGTTCGCTGCGGGCGGGTACGCGGTCGACAGCGTCGCGTTCTCCGTGTGCACCTGCGGCAACGAGACGTTCGCCGTCGTGCTGGAAGACGAGGTCGGAGTCGCAGCGACGATCTGCGCCGTCTGTGAAGAGGAGGCCGCCCTCGCCGACTCGGATGACCACTTCGACGAGGTCGAGGAGGTGCAGCAGGCCGAATGCTCCTGCGGCAACGGCGAGTTCCGCGTGGCCGTCGGCTTCGCTCTCGATCCGGACGGCGAGGTGAGGTGGGTCTCCGTCGGTCTGCGCTGCACCGCCGACAGCGTCGCCGGCGTCTACGTCGACTGGAAGATCGACTATCGGCCCACCGCGCACCTGCTCGCTCAGGCCTGAGCCGCGGACTCGCTCGCAGCCCATTTCAACGGCGCGCCGGACCGGCGTCGGTACGCTCCCTCGCGCCATGATCGGCGATGAAGGTCGATGACGACGGGGGAGAGCATGGCAGATACCCAAGCTGGATGGTACGACGACGGCACGGGCACGAAGCGGTGGTGGGACGGGTCGGCGTGGACCGACACGGTGCAGCCGCCACCGCCGCCCGCGCCGGGAGTCGCCGGCATGATCGACCGCATCCAGGCGGACGCCGTCTCGGGGGGCCAGCCTCGCCCGGCGCCCACCGGCATGAATTACGTGGTCCTGCAGGTCATCCTGAAGGAGAAGCTGTGGGGCACGGGCTCCGGAAACCTCACAGAACTCGAGAAGGCGATCAACAAGCAAGCGGCGCTGGGGTATCGCCTGCATACGATCACCACCGCGTCCTCGGGCAGCAAGGGAATTGGCGGCGGCGATCGCATCCAGGCGACGATGGTGTTCGAACGCCTCACCTGACCCTGGCCGCAGGCGCCCGCATCCGCGACACTGAGCGCATGCGCACCCTCCGCACCCAGGTCTGCATCGCCGGGGGAGGCCCGGCCGGCATCATGCTCGGGCTGCTCCTCGCCCGTGCCGGGGTCGAGGTCGTCGTGCTCGAGAAGCACGCAGACTTCTTCCGCGACTTCCGCGGCGACACCGTCCATCCGTCGACCCTCGACATCATCGACGCGCTCGGGCTGCGTCAGGGCTTCGATGCCATCGAGCACCGGCCGCTCGACACGCTCGACGCGGTGGTCAACGGCGTGCGGCTGCATGCGATCGACTTCCGCACCCTCCGGGGTGCGAACCGCATCCTGACGCTCATGCCGCAGTGGGATCTGCTCGACCTCCTCGCCGACGCCGCCCGCCGTGAGCCCAGCTTCACGCTGTTGATGGGCGCGGACGTGACGGGTGTCGTTCGCGCACACGCGCGAGTGAGCGGCGTGCACGCCACGACGGATGCCGGCCCCCTCCGCGTCGATGCGGCGCTCGTGGTCGCCGCCGACGGGCGCGGCTCGACTCTGCGCGACGCCGTCGGTGTGGCGCCCGTGGCGACCGGTGTCGGCATCGACGTCCTGTGGTTCCGCCTCCCCGAGCCCGTGACGCCCATGCCCGACACGCTCGCCTGGCTCGCCGGCAGCGGCATGCTCATCACGATCCCTCGGCCGGGATACTTCCAGTGCGGACTCGTGGTGGGCAAAGGCTCGTTCGGTGCGATCCGCGAGGAGGGCATCGACGCGTTCCGGATGCGGGTGGCGCGCACTGCGCCACCGATCGCGTCCGAACTGGATGCCGTCGCCTCCTTCGACGACGTGAAGCTGCTGTCGGTCGAGATCAACCACCTGCGGCGGTGGTGGCGGCCCGGCCTGCTGTTCATCGGCGATGCGGCACACGCCATGTCGCCCGCGTTCGGTGTCGGCATCAACTACGCGATCCAGGATGCGGTCGCCGCAGCCCGCTTCCTCGTCCCCGCGCTCGACGACGGCGCGGGCGCGATCGACCGCGCGTGCGCCGCGCTACAACGCCGCAGAGCCCTGCCCACCCGCGCGATGCAGCGGCTTCAGCAGGTCGTGCACCGCGCGATCGGGCGCCCGCGGCCCCGCATCCTGCACAATCCGCCGACGCGCCGGGAACGCATCGTGCTGCGCATCGCGATTCCGATCGCGCGCCGTCTGCTGCCGCGCCTGGTCGGCTACGGCTTCCGGCCCGAGCGCATCGCGCCGGACGAGCGTCCTACGCTGGCTGTGTGAGTGACGACTACCGTTCCCGTCTGCGTCCCCTGCTCGAGGCGGCTTCCGAGCGAGCGGCCGATGTGCTGCAGCGGATGGCCGATGCGAGCGAGGGGCGACACGACATCGTGATCGAGGTGTTCCTCGAGCAGGATGCGGAGGGTCCCTTCACGATCATCGCCCGCTTCGACGGGCCGGACGACTTCGCCCTCGACCGGCGCTTCGACGACGAGCGCGGCGTGTTCGACGTCATCTGGGGCGAGACGGGCTGGGAGCCGAATGTGCCCGAGCGTCCCGATGAGTGGACGTTCGACGACCTCGAGACGGTGCTCGTCGAACTGGCGGCCGAGTGGCTCGCCCCCGTCATCCCCGCCGAGCCCGAAGGGATCCGCTGGGAGGTCGCTTCGCCAGAGGGCGGAACGGACAGCATCCCGCTGCAACCGCGTCGAGCGCGGAGCTGAGCAATGACGGACTCTCTCATTCCTCGCGCCCGCGTCCCGCTGGCTGACGGCTACGAGATCGACACCGATCATGACAGCCTCGATCTCGAGCGGGTTCACGAGTGGCTGTCGACCGACGCGTTCTGGGCGATCGGGCGCTCCTTCGACGTGGTGCAGCGTGCGGCGGCTGCATCCGTCAACTTCGGCGTGTACGACCCGACGGGTGCGCAGGTCGGTTATGCCCGGCTCGTCACCGACGGCGTGACCTTCGGATGGCTGTGCGACGTGTACGTGGCGCCCGACGAGCGCGGTCGCGGACTGGGCAAGGCGCTGGCATCCGCCGTGGTGGATGCGACGCGCCCGCTCGGTCTGAAACGCCTCATGCTCTCGACCCTCGACGCGCACGAGCTCTACGCCCGCGTGGGCTTCGAACCGTTTCCCGACCCCGACCGACTCATGGTCATCGGTGCCTCATGACCGGGGCGGAAGTCACGCCGACCAGCCGGGAAACCGCCCCGCACTACGTCTGGGGCGAGGTGTCCGAGGGATGGCGTCTGGTCGACGATCCCGGGCTCTCGGTCATCGAGGAGCGGGTACCCGCGGGTGCGGGGGAGCAGTGGCACGTCCACGACACCGCGCGGCAGTTCTTCTACGTCCTCGAAGGGCGCGCGTCCCTGCACACAGCGGACGGGGTGGTCGAGTTCTCGGCTGGCGAGGGCGTCGAGGTTCCGGCCGGCGTCCCGCATCGCTTCGCCAACCCCGGACCCGTGGATGTTCGTTTCCTGGTGGTGAGCGCACCCTCGACGCGCGGTGATCGCCGAGCGGTCGACGAACCGTAAAGAACCCGACCCGCCGAATCACACGGCCGCGGCTCGCGCGCCGCATCCGTCGGCCTGCGAGGATGCATACGACCGTTTCCGTCGAAAGGACCCGCATGAGAACGCGCTCCGACCTCTCCTCCGTGCACCGCGCCGGCGGGTACGCGATCGCCGCCGGCACGCTGTTCGCCGCTGTCGGTGCCGCGGCCTGGACCACGGTCACGAGCCAGCTGCGTGCCGAGAAGATCACCGTGCCGCCCAACGCGCCCGCGCTCGCTGGAGCCCCCGTCCAGGGGCCGGTCTCCGCCTACATCGAGGCGCAGGTCATCAAGGGCAACGCCGAGCGCGGTGCCGGTGGTCGCACCTACGCCGACATCAGCGCGGCGCTGCAGAAGGTCGAGAAGGGGAGCCAGGAGGAGACGGACCTGCGCAAGCAGAGCGCCGCCCTCTCCACCGCATCCGCCCTGCGCACCTCGCTGTTCACGTCGGTGCTCGCCTACGGCGTCGCAGCCTTCGCCGCGGGTATGGGCGCGCTGCTCGTGGTGGTCGGCGGGCAGCTGCGGCGCGCCGGACGCTGAGGCGACAGCATCCGCGGCTGGTAAATTCTCCGAGGCGATCACCGCTGCGGCACTCGGTGCCCGGGTTCCCGATCGCCGTCTCGATCCCGCCTTCCGCGAGAGGACTCCCGCATGACGGATACCCAGATCTTCGAGCCCGACCACCGCGCCATCCCGTTCGCGGTCGAGGGTGACGGCCCCGGACTCGTCCTGCTGCCGGCGCAGGGCCTGAACATCGGCTACCTCGAGGCGCTCGGGCACTCCGTCGCGCAGGAGGACTTCCGCGTCGTGCGCATCGGCACGCGTCGCCCCTCGGATGTGGGCGTCTCACTGCACGATCTCGCGCAAGACGTCGTCGACGTGCTCGATCACCTCGGCATCGACCACGCGTGGATCGGCGGACATGCCTTCGGTGGCACCGTCGCGCGCCTGGTCGCGATCGACCACCATGACCGCGTGAACGGCGTCCTGCTGCTCGGTGTCGAGGGTGCGGCCGGCTCCGACGAGCTCGACCTCTCCGACGCCCCGGAAGAGCTTCGCGACGCGGAGGTCGACGGCCTGCAGCGCGCAGCTCGCGAGGCGCTGGGCGAGCTTCCCGCGCTGGCCGCCGGTGTGCCCGTGCTCGTGGTGCAGGGCGCAGACGACCGCATCACGCCGCCATCGAACGGGGAAGATCTGCGCGCCTCCTCGCCCGAGCTGGTGAGCGTCGTGAACGTCGACGGCGGCAAGCACCTCTTCCCGGCGACGCACACGGGCGCCGTGTCGTGGGCGATCGAGGACTACCTCGACTGGGACTGACCGGATGCCTCGCTGAGGGCCGGCGCGTCTGCGGACGCCCGGCCCTTCGTTGTGCCTCCTGCCCCCCATCGCTGGAGGGCAGGGCACGCGTGCCCGAACTCCTGCAGATCGGGGTTCGGCCGGCTGCCGGGGGTCGCGCGCTGCATTCTGCAGGAGTTCGGCCGTGCGTCCGCGCGTCGGTAATCCGGAGCGAGACGGAAGGCAGAGGCGCGCACAACTCAGTCGGTGCCGTCCCTTTCGGTACCGTGCGGTGCCGTGCACCCCGGCTCTGGCTGGATTGTGTCGCGCGGCCGCGATCTGCCGCGCATCCGCGGATCCATCCGCGCCCGAACTCCTGCAATCCGCTCGCAGAGGGCCTCATGGAGGCCGATGCATCGGGTTCTGCAGGAGTTGGGATGAGCTCCGGGGGTGATCCGCGCCGGTCGACGGGGCGGCCTGCCGCGGTGACCCGCGGCAGAATGAGCCCATGGCCGCCGCATCCGGGAGCTCCGTCGACGAGGTCGCCGTCGCGCTGTACCGGCTGCCGCCCGACGCGTTCACCGCCGCCCGAGACGAGAAGGCGGCGACGGCGGATGCGGTCGACGCCGCACGCATCAAGGCACTGCGCAAGCCGGTCGTCGCTGCGTGGGCGGTGAATCTCCTCGTGGCCGACGGGCAACTGGCCGAGGCCGTCGAGCTCGCCGCAGCGCTGCGCGAGGCGCAGGACGATCTGGATGCGGCCGAGCTCCGCCGGCTCGGCACCCAGCGCCGGCAGCTCGTGGCCTCTCTCGCGAAGCGCGCTGCCGCGCTCGCTGCGGAGGCCGGGCATCCGCTCGCCGCATCCGCCCGCGAGGCCGTCGCCCAGACGATCAACGCGGCCGTCATGGATGCGCGCGCCGCCGCGGCCGTGCTCACGGGCCGCCTGCGCAAGCCGCTGGATGCCGGCGCGCTCGACGACGTCGACGCGGCGGATGTCGTGGCGGGCTCGCCTCCCGGCGGTACGGTCGAGCGCCCCGCAGCCGATCCGGACGAACTCGCTGTGCGTCGTGCGCGCAAGGCCGCGGAACGCGCGGCGCGGGACGCAGAGCGCGCCGCCACGGCTGCGGAACGGGAGCGGTCGGCTGCCGAGGCCGCCGAGCGGACAGCGCGCGAGCAGGCCGATCTGGTGCACGAGCGGATCGCGGAGCTCCGCGCGCAGCTCGAGCGGCTCCAGTCGGATGCGGACGCAGCGGATGCCGAGCTCGCCCGTCGCGAGCAACGGCTGCGAGAGGCCGTATCCGCCGCGAAGGCAGCCGCGAACCACGCGCAGCGCGCCCGCGACGCGGTGCCGGAGTGACGCCTCCGCCTGGGAGAATCGAAGGATGACCGCAACGCTCGTCGCCCATCAGCTCGCCGGCGGCTACGGCCATCGCACACTGTTCGAGGGCGTCGAGCTGACCGTCGCCCCCGGCGATGTCGTCGGCGTGGTCGGTGCCAACGGCGCCGGCAAGTCGACGCTCTTGCGCCTGCTGGCGGGCGTCGACCAGCCGCAGGGCGGCAGCGTCTCGCTCGCACCCGCGGATGCCTTCGTCGGGTGGCTGCCGCAGGAACACGAGCGCGTGGTCGGTGAAACCGTGTCGGCGTACGTCGCGCGCCGCACGGGCTGCGCTCAGGCGACTGTGCAGATGGATGCGGCCGCCGCCGCTCTCGCCGACCCCGACGCCGTCGGAGCGGACGACGCGTACGCCACCGCGCTGGAGCGGTGGCTCGCGAGCGGCGCCGCCGATCTGGAGGAGCGTGTGCCGGCGGTGCTCGCCGACCTCGGACTCCACCTCGACGCCGACGCGCAGATGACCTCGCTCTCGGGCGGACAGGCCGCGCGCGTCGGCCTCGCGGCCCTCCTGCTGAGCCGCTTCGACATCGTGCTGCTGGACGAGCCGACCAACGACCTCGACCTGGACGGCCTCGAGCGGCTCGAGAGCTTCGTGCGGGGTCTCCGCGGCGGCGTCGTGCTCGTCAGTCATGATCGCGAGTTCCTCGCCCGCTGCGTCACGCGCGTGCTCGAGCTCGATCTCGCGCAGCACACGAACCGGCTCTACGGCGGCGGCTACGACGCGTACCTGGAGGAGCGCGCCACGGTGCGTCGGCACGCACGCGAGAAGTACGACGAGTTCGCCGACAAGAAGGCGGACCTCGTCGCCCGCGCCCGCACGCAGCGGGAGTGGTCGAGCCAGGGCGTGCGCAATGCGATGAAGAAGTCGCCCGACAACGACAAGATCAAGCGCAAAGCGTCGATGGAATCGAGCGAGAAGCAGGCGCAGAAGGTGCGCCAGATGGAGAGCCGCATCGCCCGGTTGGAGGAGGTCGAAGAGCCGCGCAAGGAGTGGCAGCTCGAGTTCACGATCGGTTCGGCACCGCGCTCCAGCACGGTCGTCGCGACCCTGTCGGACGCGGAGTTCCACCAGGGCGGCTTCGTTCTCGGACCGATCTCGCTCCAGGTCAATGCGGGTGAGCGCATCGGCATCACCGGGCCCAACGGCGCGGGCAAGTCGACTCTCCTGCGGGGCCTGCTGGGGCGTCAGCAGCCGGATATGGGGCGCGCCGCCCTCGGTGCGAACGTGCAGATCGGGGAGATCGATCAGGCCCGGGCGCTTCTGTCCGGCGCCCGACCGCTCGCCGAGGCATTCGGCGATCTCGTGCCCGAGATGGCCGCCGCCGAGGTGCGCACACTGCTCGCGAAGTTCGGGTTGAAGGCCGACCACGTCACGCGGGCGGTCGACGAGCTCTCGCCGGGCGAGCGCACGCGCGCCGCGATGGCGCTGCTGCAGGCGCGGGGCGTGAACCTGCTGGTGCTCGATGAGCCGACGAACCATCTCGATCTGCCCGCGATCGAGCAGCTGGAGCAGGCGCTCGAGTCCTACGAGGGAACGCTCCTGCTCGTGACGCACGACCGCCGAATGCTCGCCGCCGTCGACACCGACCGCAACTGGCGCGTCGAGGCCGGGCGGCTCACCGAGCTGTAGCGCGGGGCACGTATCGCGACGCGACGGCTCCCGAGCCGTACTCGATCCGTTCGGTCAGCTCCAGATCGAGCGGTTCGCTCAGTCCGTCGAAGAGTCTCGGGCCGTGACCGGTGACGCGCGGATGGACGACGAACTCGTACTCGTCGATGAGGCCCAGCTCGGCGAGAGCCGTGGGGAGCATCACGCCGCCGGTCGCGATGTCCGCATCCCGCTTCAGTGCGCGCACCGCGGTGGCCAGATCACCGCGCACGAGCTCGGCGTTCCAGTCGACGTCGGGCAATGTGCGCGACACCACGTACTTACGGGCGGCGTCGATCGTGCGGCCGAACGGCTGCATCCACTCAGGGAGAGCGTCGGATGCGGGCGGTCGCCACGCATCCTGCATCATCTCGTACGTGACGCGACCGAACAGCAGCACGTCCGCCCGCGCGATGTACTCCGCCGCGCGCCGGTGCAGCTCCTCATCCGGAATCGCGGAACGATGATCGACGCACCCGTCGAGCGTGACGTTGATCGAGTAGCGAAGCAGGCCCATGGCGTCAGGCTAGGACGCTCGGACGTTCGCGGCTAGCGTCCCTGGCGCTTCTTGTAGGGCTTCGGCTGCCCCTTCACGATGGGCGCGCGGCCCTTGCCCTTCGACGCCTTGGCCTTGCCGCCGCCGGGGCTCTTCGGGCGCACCGCCGCGGGCGCGTCCGCGATGCGCGCGCGAGCCTCGTCGAGCAGCAGTACGCCGGCGGGGGTAAGGCGGGTGGGTGCCTCGCGGATGACGAGCGGCTGCCCGACCTCCTCCTCGAGCTTGTCGACGGCGCTGTAGAGCGCGGGCAGGGCGATGCCCAGCGACTGTGCTGCGCGCGGGAAGTGCAGGTGCTCGGCGAGAGCGACGAACCTCACCAAATGCTCGAGCTTCATAGGGGCCTTCCGATCGCCGACGATCCATTGTCGCAGCAGGCCCTCGTGGGCCGTGTCGGCGGATGCTGCGAGGATCGACGCATGCCGATCTTCGATCACCTGGGAATCACCGTCGACGACGTTCCGAGCGCGATCGTGCAGTTCGACCCGATCATGGCCGCGCTCGGGTACACGCGGGCTGATGCCGAGACCTCGGTTTCCTGGTGGCGCGATGGCGAGACCGAACTCATCCTCATGCCTGCGCGCGAGAGCGGTTCCGGGCCCCACGTGCACGGCCGCGTCGGATGGCAACACCTGGCCTTCGCGGTCGACTCACGCGACGAGGTCGAGCGCCTGCACCTGATCGCTGTCGCGGCGGGGTGGGTCCCCGTGCGTGATCCGAAGGAGTATCCGCGTTTCACCGAGCGGTACTACGCGTCGTTCCTCGAAGACGCCAACGGCATCCGCATCGAGTTCATGCACAATCCGCCCCGCCACGAGGATTAGTCGGTCGGGAACGCCGCTCCCGTGAGCTCCTGCGACGCGGTCCAGATGCGGCGGGCTGCCGCGTCGTCACGCAGCGGCCGGTAGAGCCGTTGTTCGGCTGGAGCGCCGCCGACCCTTCCCGGGCCCGACGGGCCGTACAGATGGCCTCCGACCGCGTCCGCCGAGGTGGCCGCCAACAGGGCGGGAAGTGCTGCCGAGTCCGGTGTCCCGACGAAGAGCCCGCGTGCGGACATCCACCGGATCAGGCGCACGCCACGCGTGTCCGTGGCGCGTTCCAGTTCGGGACGAGCCGCCAGCAGACTCGTCGGCGCGACGCCGGGGTGCGAGAGCACACTCGTCACGACCCATCCGTGGGCGACGCTCTGTCGCTGGAGTTCACGGGCGAACAGTCCCAGCGCGATCGTCGACTGTCGGTACGAGGTCATCGCGTCGTAGCTGCGCTCCGCGTTCAGATCGTCCCAGCGGATGCGGCCGCTCGCCGCGGCCACGCTGATCTGCGAGACGATGCGTGCGTTTCCCTCGCGCGGGAGCGGGAGCAGCTGCGCGACCAGGGCGACGTGACCGAGGTGATTCGTTCCCCACTGCGACTCGAAGCCGTCCGCCGTGAGCTGCCGTGACGGCGGCGACATCAGGCCGGCGTTGTTGATCAGCAGGTCGCGGGGCGAGGTGGGCCTGCGCCCGCGGGCGACCAAGCGCTTCGTGCATCAGGAGCTGGGGGCGCTGGAGTTGGAATGCCAGACTCTGCTGAACCCGGCGCAGTCGCACTCGCTCCTCGTGTACACGGCGGCACCGGGCTCGGAGAGCGCCGAGAAGCTGCGGCTTCTGACGGTCATCGGCGCGAGGGTCTGAGTCGGGGGTCGATGTCTGAGGTCCCGCCTAGCGTGAAGGTATGGACGAGGACGACACCTTCGACGACGACCGCCGCATCGCGCGGTCGTGGGAGGCGCCGCCGTCCGGGTCCGATGAGCCCGATCTGATCGATCAGGTCGTGGGCATGGCATCGCTCGTGTCGTCGTTCGCCGCCCAGCGGGCGGTCGCGATCGCGGAGGCGCGTGCCGCTGCGCTCGTCGAGTCGGCCGCGCGCGGGGGAGACCGCGGCATCGCCGAGCGTTCGTTCCGACTCGAGATCTCGCAGGCTCTGCGCGTGACCGAGTCGACGGCCGAGCGCCTGGTGTCGCAGGCGGTCGCACTCACCGAGCGGTACGACGGCGTGCTCGACGCGTTGGGGCGCGGTGCGATCACCGAGCAGCACGCCCGCATCCTCGTCGACGCGGTCGACACGGCCGAGCCGCCGCTGCGCGCTGAACTCGCGTCGCTTTCGCTCGAACTCGCCGAGCGGATGCCGGTCGGTCAGTTCCGCGCCGCGGTCCGCGCCCTCGTCGAACGCGCCAGGGCTGTCTCGCTCGAGCAGCGCCACGACGACGCGGTGCGGATGCGGCGCGTCTCGGTCGAGGCCGACAGCGACGGCATGGCGTGGCTGTCCGCGTACCTGCCTGCGGTCGAGGCTCGGGCGATCTTCCACCGGCTGACGGCGATGGGCTCTGCCCTCCTGGCGGCGGAAAGGGACGACGTCGCCATCGGCGACCTCGCCGAGACCAGCGTCGGCGACGAGGTCGATGCAACCCTCGCGTCGCGAACGCTCGATCAGGTGCGCGCCGACCTGCTCGGCGATCTGCTCGTCGACGGCGAGGTGAGCGATCATCCCGAGACGGTGCGGGGCGTGCGCGCGACCGTCACCGTCACCGTGCCGGTGCTCTCTTTGCTCGACGATGACGCCGCGGTGAGCGCGCCTGCCGAACTCGACGGCGTCGGGCCGATCCCGATCCGCACCGCTCGCACGCTCTGCGGCTCCGCGGACGGATGGATGCGGGTGCTCACCCACCCCGAGACAGGCGTCGTGCTCTCGGTGGGGCGCACGCGGTACCGTCCGCCCGCCGACCTGCAGCGCCTCGTGCGTTGGCGGGCCGCGCACTGCACCGCCCCCGGGTGTCGGATGGCTGCCGATCGTTGCGAGATCGACCACACGGTGGCATGGGAGCACGGCGGCGAAACGCGCGCCGACAATCTCACCCCGCTGTGCAAGGGCCACCACACCGTCAAGCATCACGGCGGATGGCAGACCCGACAGCACCCCGATGGCGTGATCGTCTGGACATCACCCGCGGGTCGTCGCTACCGCGTCGAACCGGAGCGACGAACACCCCGCTTCGTCCCCGCATCCGCGGGGAGGGCGTCCGGGGCGCCCGAAGACGGCGGGCCGCCCTTCTGAGCGGTCCCGATCGTGCGGGTCAGAGATCCGAGAAGTCGTTGGCGGGCGCCTGCAGTTCGCGCACCGTGTCGCCGTCGAGGCCGAGCATCACGAACTGGATGCCGACGGAGCCGGGGTTCACCAGCGACTGGGTGCCGGAGATCTCCACCGAACCGAGATCCAGCCAGTCCGCGATGCCGTCGCCGTTCTGGTCGTAGCCGTCGCGGGCTCCCGCATCCATCGCTTCCGCTCGCGTCGAGCCGACGGAGATGCCTTCCTGCGTCGCCACCGGAACCCCGTGGAACATAGCGGTCGTCACCGCGACGTGTGCGGGGCCGTCGGGACCCGAGACGACGACGATCCCGTCGTAGTCGAATCGTTGCATCTGGAAGTTGTACCCGGGCAGGTCGTCGATCGGGGTCTGGACGGGATCTTCCTCGCTGATCGAGCGGAGGAGGATCTGGAGGTCGACCAGTTCGGTGTAGGAGACGACCTGAGTCTGTCCGTCGTGCTCGTACCCGATCGCCTGGATGCCGATCACCAGTCGAGCCGGTTCCGGCTCGGGCGTGGGGGTCGCATCTGTCGCGGTACCCGCGATGCCGGTCGGCACGGGCGCCGCCGGCGTCGCGGCGCAGCCGGAGAGCGCGACGATCGCCAGGGCGCCGGTGGAGAACAGGAGTGTCCGCTTCATGACTGCGACGGTACGACACCGATCGATCGACACGCGCGCATAGAAAAGTCACAGACTCATATCGGTCCGGGCAGCCTCGTGCTGCCTGCTGGGAGTCTTCTGAGGCACCTGTCACTGCCGGCGTGAACGATATATCGTGAAGTATCGTTCACGATCTGAGGAGGTCACGATGAGCAATCCATTCGCGGGTGCAGGATTCGGTGGCGGGCTGCCGGGAAGTCTCTGGGACGCCATGGAGCAGATGCGGTCCTCGGTCGACAAGCGTGTCGGCTTCCGGGTCGGCCGCGGCGACGTCCGCGCCGCCGTCCTGCTTCTGCTCGCCGAGCAGCCCATGCACGGCTACCAGATCATCAGTGAGATCGCCGAGCGCAGCGGCGGGGCGTGGAAGCCCAGCGCCGGTTCCGTCTATCCGACGCTGCAGCTGCTGGCCGACGAGGGACTGATCGTCGCCGAGGAGGCGGGCGGGCGCAAGACCTACTCGCTCACCGACGCGGGGGCAGCCGAGGCGGAGGAGGCCGCCGAGTCCGACGCGCCCTGGGAGGCGCCTGGGATGCGTGACAGCGGGCGCATGACGGCGCTGCCGAAGGCCGGCATGGAACTCGCCCAGGTCGTCGCCCAGGTGGCCCGCACCGGTTCGCCCGAGCAGGTCCAGGCCGCGGTCGACGCGCTCGGCGAGACGCGCCGGCGCCTGTACGCGATCCTCGCCGAGGACTGAACCCGGTGCCGCCGGCAGGTGACGGCGGAGCGGACCCCGTCGTGACCGATACTCGGGCACGCTACAACCGGATCATCCGCTTCGCCGCACGCGCCCTCGTTCAGGTCTGGTGGTTCGAGCTCGTCCTGCCGCGCCTGGGGCTGACGCGCCTCGCGATGCGGCGCCAGCCGCAGCGGATGACGCGGCTGGCCCGCCGCTTCCACGCGCTCGCTCTCGAGCTCGGCGGTCTCATGATCAAGGTCGGGCAGTTCCTGTCGTCTCGACTGGACGTGCTGCCGCCCGAGATCACGAAGGAGCTCGAGGGGCTGCAGGACGAAGTGCCGCCCCTCCCGTTCGCGGCGATCCGCGCCGCTGCCGAAGCGGAGCTGGGCATGCCGCTCGAACGCGCCTACGCGAGCTTCGACGAGGCGCCGGTCGCCGCGGCCTCCCTCGGGCAAGCCCATCGCGCCCGCCTGCACGAGACCCTCGCGCAAGACGTCGGCTTCGCCGAGGTCGTCGTGAAGGTGCAGCGCCCCGGCATCGACGACATCGTCGAGGTCGACCTCGCCGCGCTCCGTCGCGTGGGCGGCTGGCTGCGGCGCATCCGCGTGGTGTCCGAACGCGTCGACGCGCCGGCGCTGGTCGAGGAGTTCGCCGCCACGAGCCTCGCCGAGACCGACTACCTCCACGAGGCGACCTGGGCGGAGCGTTTCGCCGCCGACGTCGCTGAGGAGCCGCGCGTCGACGCCCCCGTCGTGGTGTGGGAGCGCGTCACACGCCGCGTCCTCACCCTGGCGGACGTCACGGCCATCAAGATCTCGGATGCGGACGCCCTCCGGGCGGCGGGCATCGATCCGGCGCAGGTGGCGAAGCTCTTCGCCCGGGTCATGTTCGATCAGCTGTTCCGCCGCGGGTTCTTCCACGCGGATCCCCACCCCGGGAACGTCTTCGTCACGCCGGATGCCGCCGTGGAGGGCGGGTTCCGCCTGACGTTCATCGACTTCGGGATGATGGGAGAGGTGCCCGACACTCTGCGCGACGGCCTCCGCGGCCTCCTGATCGCCGTCGCTGCCCGCGACAGCAAGCGCCTGGTCGAAGGGATCGGCAAGGTCGGCGTACTCCTGCCCGACGCGGACACGGTCGAACTCGAACGCGCGATGACCACACTGTTCGCGCGGTTCGGCGGCATGGGATTCGCCGAGCTGCGCGACGTCGACCCGAGGGAGTTCCGCGAGTTCGCCGAGCAGTTCGGCGACGTCACCCGTGAGATGCCGTTCCAGTTGCCCGAGAACTTCCTGCTCATCATCCGTTCGATGTCGATCACCTCGGGAGTGTGCAGCACGCTCGACCCCGCGTTCAACGTGTGGGACGCGGTCGAACCGTACGCATCCGAGCTGTTGCGGGCGGAGAGCGGCAACCTGATGCGCGACATGCTCGGTGAGGTGGCGTCGGTCGCCGCGATCACCGCGCGCCTGCCGCGGCGCGCGGACGCCCTCATCACGCGCCTCGAAGAGGGACGCCTCACGGTGGACTTCTCGCGTCTCGAGCGACGCTTCGCGCGCACGGAGAAGCTGGCGGCGCGTGCCATGAGCGGGGTCATCTTCTCCGGCACGCTCATCGCGGGCGTTCTGCTGCGACCCTCCGACGAGGTTTTCGGATCTGTCCTCATGCTGCTGTCGCTCCTGCCGCTCGGACACGTCGTGCTGACCGGATGGTTCGGCAGGCGCTGACGCGGCCATCGTCACGCGCACGCTACGGTGGGGCCATGCCTCGCGCCCGATCCTTCGACGAAGAGCTCTTCCTCGACGCGGTCACCGAACAGTTCTGGACCCGTGGGTATCGGGGCTCAGCGCTGACCGATCTCTCAGCCGCGACCGGTGTGGCCAACGGGAGCCTTTATCAGGCGTACGGCAGCAAGTGGGCGCTGTTCCTCCTGATCTTCCGGCGCTACTGTGCCGGTCGCGTCGACTTCGTCGACGCCGCCCTCGCTCCCGGGCGGGACGTGGCCGACACTGTCCGCGCCTACCTCGCCGCCGTGCGCGCCGATTGCGCGGCGCACCCGGACCGTCGCGGTTGCCTCATGCTGAACACGATCGCCGAACTCGGCTCCGACGACGAGGTCGCACGCATCGTCGCCGGCACGCTGACGCAGATGGAGCGGCGCATGGCCCATGCTCTGGCCGAGGCGGCCGGTCGCGACCGATCCGATGAGGCGGTGGTCGCCGCGGCGGCCAACGTCGTCGCTCTGTCGCAGTCGCTCATCCAGCTCTGGCGAATCGGCCGCGATGAGGCAGAACTCGCCCGCATGAGCGAGCAGGTCGCCCTCGCTGCGTCGGGAGTGCTCGCCGTCTGATCGGATCAGCGGATCGCGATCGCCGCCTCGGGCGTCGCGACGCGGAAGCTCAGGCTCTCGATGAGGTACAGCTCGACCGCATCGCGGCTGTGCGCCGTGTACCCGAGCGAGATGTCCTGGCCGGACTCCAGGATGAAGTCGCCGCCGCGAAGGCTCACGACGACGGCACCCGTGATGCCGGGCGTCCACACCACCGGACCGCCGAGAACGCGCTCCAGGTGCCGCTGCAGCACGGCTCCTCCCGCGTCGCTTCCGCCGGAGATCTCCGTCCACGTCGCCGTATCGACGGCGAGACCGTAGGGTCCGCCGACGCCGGCGCCCGACAGTGTCGCGATCGCCTCGGCCACCAGGGGAGCGAGCTGACCCGGGTCTCCGGCCCCGCTGAGCGGCGCATGCGGTGACGACGGGACGATGCCGACGAACCCCGCAGCATCCCAGCCGTGGAAGACCGCGGCATTCTCCGCACTCGCGAGCGCGACGGCCGCTTCGTCCAGTGGTGTCAGGTCAGTGTCGACGGCACCGCGGGCGTCGTCGTCGAGCTCGCTGCGCGACAGTGCGAAGTCCGCGCGCAGCTCGGCGAGCGGCAGCACCTGGCGCGCACGACCCGTGACGCCCGGGAACGGTGTCGAGCAGCTCGTTCCGACGCGTCCGAGCGTCGTCGCCGAGTGCTGCCAGCCGAGCGGGCCGACGAAGTCGACCAGGTGCCGGGCACCGAGCGCCGGCTGCAGCCGCGTGCGTGCCTCGTCGTCCAGGGTGTCCCAGGTCGCGTCGGTGATGGGCGCGAGGTCGCGATAGAGGTGATCCATGTGAGTCCTTCCGATCGTCAGGAGCGCCCGCCGATGCCGAGCGAGGAGTCCGCGGCCCGCGGGGGAGGCGTCGTCGCGGCGGGGGTCTTCGGGGCTGCGTCGTCGAGCCCGTCCAGCACGTCGGGGCGCGGCGCGAAGAACACGCTGCCCGTCACGGCGGATGAGAAGTCGAGCAGTCGATCGTGGAGCCCGGGCGGGTCGCCGATGAACATCCGCTCGAGCATCCGCTGGATCACCCAGAGGTCCCGGCAGCACCCGATGAAGTACGTGCCGAACTCGGCGGCGCCGGGGCGGCCGAACGGCATGTTGTCTCGGAGGATGTCGTGCTCGACACCCTCGTCGTCGACGATCGTCGCCAGGGTCTTATGGGCCTTCTGCCCGCTCGTCGCATCGTCGAGCTCGATGTTGTCGGCCTTCGACCTGCCCATGATCGCCTCCTGCGCCTCGGTCGGCAGCGCGCGCCAGGCGGAGAGGGGATGCAGGTACTTCTGCGTCACGATGTACGTGCCGCCCGCGTGGTCGGGGTCCTCGTCGCCGACGAGCACGGTGTCGGCGATGTCGTCGCCGACCGGGTTGGCGGTCCCGTCGACGAATCCGAGCACGTCTCGTCGGTCGAAGTAGCGGAAGCAGGCCGTCTCGTCTTCTGTGATGACAGCGTCGCCGAGCGCGTCCATGAGCTGCCGCTCGAACTCGAAGCAGATGTCGGCGCGGTCGGCGCGGATGTGGAACAGCAGGTCGCCCGCCGTCGCGGGTGCGGTGTGCGCTTCGCCGACGATGGGGGCGAACGGCCGGAGCTGGGCGGGGCGCGGCGTGCCCACCAGGCGCGGCCAGATCTCACTTCCGATCCCGACGGTGCAGGTGAGTGTCGCCGAGGGATCGCGGAACGCGACGGCCTTGATGGTGCCCGACAGATCCGCCAGGACGCCGCGCACACGGGACAGCGCATCCACTCCGGCAGCCACCCGCAGGACCAGGAACACGGCGTGCGTCGACAGCGGCGAGCCGAACTGCTGCACGGCTCCCGGCACGAATGAGGAGGGGTCGGCGCGGCGAACGCTCTCGGCCATCGGTTTCCCTTCCGACGGCCGCGGGAGCACCGTCCTCGTAAGTATGACGCGACCTGGCGTGGGAGCGCTTCGACACCCGACGAACCTCCGCCCGACACCTGGTGAGGGCTCGGCCGGCATCCGGGGATGCGGACGGAATGCGCAGGGGATGTGGAGCGCCCGCTCCATCACGTACATTCGTCTCTGCGGGGAGGAGAGCCATGGAACGAGAACGCGTCGCGCTGGGCGACTATCTGCGTGCCCGACGCAATGTCCGCCAGCCCGAAGAGGTGGGCCTCGAGCGCGCACCGGGCCGGCGCGTTCCGGGCTTGCGGCGCGACGAGGTCGCGCAGCTGGCCGGCATCAGTGCGGAGTACTACCTTCGTCTCGAGCAGGGGCGCGGTGCGCGACCCTCCGACCAGGTGCTGCGCGCACTCGCGGGCGTTCTCGGTCTGGATGCGGAGTCCCGCGCCTACCTCGGACGCCTCGCCGCCAGCACCCCCGCGCTGCCGGCCCCCGAGGATGCGGCGGTCGCCGACCAGATCGCGCGCGTGCTGGCGCAGTGGACCCACACACCCGCCTACATGTCGGACCGGCACCGTGACGTCGTCGTGGCCAATCCGCTGGCCGCAGCCTTCGGCTTCGGGGGATTGGCTGCGGGCCAGAATGTCGTGATCAACCTCTTCAACGACCGCATGAAACGCACGCTCGACCCGTGGGAGTCCATGACCAGGGCCGCCGTCGCGACCCTCCGGCGTGACGCGGATCCGGACTCGCCGCGGCTGAAGGAGATCATCCAGGAGCTCTCGCACGACGAGGACTTCGTGCGTATCTGGGAACGGCACGACGTCTCGGGGCCGGAAGACGCGCAGATCTCGATCATCGTGGAGGGGCTCGGAACGCTCGAGGTCGAGATCCAGAACTTCGGCGTGCGCTCCCTCCCGGGCTACATCATGACCGTCATGGCAGCACCGCCGCAGTCGCTGGCGGCCGCTGTCTTCTCACGGCTCGTCGAGCGGTTGACGGCGACGGAAAGTGGTACTACGCGGGCCTCCCAGCCCTCTGGACACCCTGGGTAGCGTTCCGGGTGTCGATCCTCACGAAGGAGCACCCATGACGTTTCCCCCCACGTCTTCCCCCGTCGGAGCGGGTCTTCCGCAATGAACCTGCAAGACGTCGTCGACGAGCTGGCCGAGACCCTCGGCCGTTCGGTCGTCATCAACGACCTCGCCTACCGTCCCGTCGCGGCGTCCGCGCAGGGCGACGAGATCGACGAGGTCCGGGCGCGCGCCCTGCTTCGTCGGCAGACCGCTCCGAACGAGCGGGCGTACCTGGAGAGCCTGCGGCTGCTGCAGTCGCGGCGCCCGCTCACGATCGACCTGACCCGCGTCAACGCCCGTGAGCGACTGGCCATCCCGATCTGGACGGACGACGAGCCGGTGGGCGTTCTGTGGCTGATCACCGGCGGGATGCCCGCCCTCACCGAGCGCGACTACCGCGCGATCGACGCGGCCGTCGCTGTCTCGCGCGACCTGTTGATTACCCACTCGCGCACGGCCACGGTGTCGGTGCGCACCGCCGTCATGCGAGACCTGCTCGCCGCGGACGTGCTCGCCCGGCGGGATGCCCTCACGGCCGCGGTGCGTTCGTACGGCGTGGAACGCGGACCCGGCAGCGTCGTGCGCGCGGTGGCGGTCGGTTACGACACGGGCGTGGTGCAGCGGGCGGCGCTCGGGCGGGCGCTGGAGAGCCTGCCCGGGGTGCGCCTCACGTTCCTGGGGGAGGACGGGGCCTCGTTGCTCTTTCTCGGGCAGGCGTCCGACACCGATGCGACGGATGCGGCGATCGCTGCCGAGACGGCAGCGGCGGATGTGCTTCTTCGCGCCATCGGCTCCGCCAGCCTCACGCGTGAGGACAACGACCTGCGCGAGGTCGCCGATCGGGCCATCGCGGCCGCGGCTGTCGCCGAGGTGCTTCCCTCGCTGGGCGGTCGGGCCGCCGCGGAAGAGATCGGACCCTGGTTGCTGATCTCCGACATCATCGCCGACCCGAGCCGGCTCGCCCGGTTCTCGCCCGCGGCGCACGTGCTGCTGAACGACACCGATCCGTTGCGCCGGCACACGATCGAAGCGTTCCTGGACGGCGCGGGCCGCGTGCGCGAGGTCTGCGATGTGCTGCACATCCACCGCACCACGCTCTACTACCGACTCGAGAACATGCCGGAGCCGGTGCGCGAGGCGCTCGATGACGGCTTGTCGCGCAGCACGCTACATCTCGCGCTGAAACTCGCCGCCTACTGGGAGCACTCGGGGAGGATCTGATGGCCGGCAGCGTGGTCACGACCTCCGACGGCGTGCGGCTGCGAGTGTCGGACACCGGCGGGGGCGGCGTACCTCTCGTCATGCTGCACGGCTGGGGCCAGACAGCGGCGCTCTTCGAGGGCCAGCTGGGCGGGCTCGCCAACTCACGCAGGGTGATCGCGTACGACATGCGCGGTCACGGCCTCTCCGACAAGCCGGATCACGGCTACCGGATCGCGCGACTCGCTGCCGACCTCCGCGACGTGCTGGACGCGCTCCGGATCGAGCGCACGGACCTTCTCGGGTGGTCCATGGGCGCCTCCGTCATCTGGTCGTACCTCGAGCTGTTCGGCTCCGCCCGCGTGCGCTCGCTCGTCCTGGTCGACCAGCCCGCCGCGGTCATCGCGTGGCCGTGGACCACGGCGGAGCGCTCGGCCGAGACCGGAGCGATCCTGCCGATCGACGGGCTGACCCGGCTCGCCGCATCCATCGCCGTGGATGAGAACGGTGACGTCGTGCAGCGCTTCGTCAGGTCCATGTTCAGCGAACCGGTCGATGAGGGTGTCTGGCGCGTGGTGTCGGAGCAGATCCGGCACACGCCCGTGCACGCCGCCCTCCCGCTGCTGGTCGATCACGCCGCGCAGGACTGGACCGACGTGCTCGGACGTATCGATGTCCCGGTGCTCGTCATCGGCTGCGAGGGAAGCCATGTCGACGTCCGTTCGCAACGCGAGCTGGCCGCGCGCATCCCGGGCGCCCTCGTGCACGTGTTCGGGCGGGATGCGGCGTCGTCGCACTTCCCGTTCCTCGAGGCGACGGACGCCTTCAACGCTCTCGTGGACGCATTCCTGTGCGGTGTGGCGCGCGACGCTTCGACAGGCGTCGAGACAAGAGGGGACACCCGGTCGCAGCTTCCGCGGCCCGCACACGTCTAGCGTCGAAGCGATCAGATGCGAGACGAGGTGATCGTGGTGGCCGAGATGCCGACGATCGTGCTGGTGCACGGTGCATTCGCGGACGGGGCGAGCTGGTCGCCCGTCGCGTTGCGGCTCCAGGGCGCCGGTTTCGAGGTGAGGGTGCCCGCCATCTCCAACCGGAGCCTCGCCGCCGACGCCGACTACGTCAGCGCGTTCGTCTCCCGCATCCCTGGTCCCGTCGTCCTCGTCGGCCACTCCTACGGTGCAACCGTGGTCGGAGTCGCCGGTCGCCGTGAAAACGTCGCCGCCGTGGTCTTCGTGAGCGGGTACGTGCTGGACGAGGGCGAGAGCGCGGCGGAGATCCACGCGCGGTTTGCCGCGGCGCCCGCGGTCGAGTTCTTCCGAGAGGTCGCCTACCCGGAACTCGGCGACGGCACGCGCCGTGACATCTCGGTGGACGAGCGGGAGTTCGCCTTCCTCGCCGCCGCCGGCCTGCCCGACGACGAAGCCGACGTGCTCGCCGTGACCCAGCGCCCGCTCGATGCCGCGGTCCTCAGCGAGCCGGCTCAGGCGGCGGCGTGGCGGACGACACCCGCGTGGGGTGTGATCGGCCTCGCCGACCGCGTCGTGAATCCCGATGCCCTGCGGTGGGCTTACGAGCGCGCCGGAGCCCGCCAGATCCTCGAACTGGACGGTCCGCACCTGCTGATGCACACCCACCCGGCCGAGGTCGCGGCGCTCATCGTGCGTGTGGCAGCGACCCTCGCCTGAACGCAGCGCGCGGGCCTGTCAGTCCCGCAGCAGAGACTGCCAGTCGGCGGGGACCCGATCGGCGGGACCGGGCGCGGGCTGCGACACGGGGTGAGAGTGGGCCGGTGCCAGCTCGGGACCCGAGGCCATCGTCTCGGACTCGTAGTCCCAGAACCAGTCCTCGCCGGGCTCGAAGCTCTGCATGATGCGATGCCCGGTGGTGCGCCAGTGGGCTGTCGCGTGTTTGCCGAGCGAATCGTCGCAGCACCCGACATGGCCGCAGGCGGCACAGCGGCGCAGATGCAGCCACCAGCTGCCGGTCTGCTCGCACTCGACGCATCCGGTGCCGCTGGGCGGCACATCCGTTCTGATCTGAGCCGAATCGTTCATGCCTGTGCCTTTCTCGCTCGCATCATCGTGGCGGCCACCACCGTAGCGATGAACACCAGCGCTGCGAAGATCAGAAGGACCACCGTCTGGTCGACGAAGGTCAAGAAGACGCCGACGGCGAGAACCGGGAGCGCCAGCCCGCAGTAGGCGATCAGGAAGATGAGCGCGAGCGTCTCGCCGCGCCGCGCCGGGTCCGCCAGGGCCGACGCCGTCGCGATCGAGGCCTTGAACAGCAGCCCGACGCCCACGCCCGACACCACGCCGCCGACGAGGAAGAGTGCGAGGTTCGGCAGAACGGCGCCCGCGGCGACGAGAACGAGTCCTACGGCGCACGCGAGTCGGGCGATGCCCAGCTGCACGCGCACGGGCACCCGTGCGAGCAGCACCTGCGCCGCGGCCGCCGCGCCGAAGACGGAGAACGTCGTCGCGCCGGCCACGAGATGATCGTGCTGGTCGAAGGTGCCGGCGAGGAAGGTCGGGGCGAGAGAGGTGAACAGGCCGAACAGAGCGAAGCCGGCGAAGGCGCCGAAGCCCGCGGCGATGAAGATCCGGCGGGATGCGGGCGGCGCCGCCAGGCGCTGCGGACGATACGCGGGGCGCGGCTCCGGCGTCGCCACGGTCTCGGGGACGGCCAGCAGTGCGACCGCCGCGAGCAGCAGCACGACGAGGAAGACCGCGTGGGGGAGCACGAGCGGATCGGGCAGGAACTCGGCGAACAACCCGCCGATGAGCGGACCCAGAGCGAGGCCCCCGATGTTCGCCGCTCCCGCGACGGATGCCGCCACGATCGCGTTCTCGTCGGGCCGCGCCGCCTGACGAAGCTCACCGAGGTGCGCCGTCGCCGTAGCGGTCAGGATCCCGACGCTCACGCCGTTGACCAGCCGCGCGGCGATCAGCCCAGGCACGCTCATCACGGCGAGGAACATGACCGCGGAGACGGCGGATACGAGCACGGCGATCACGAGCATCCGTCGCCGCCCGGTCCAGTCGCTGATGTGACCGAGGAAGAACAGGCTGAAGACGACACCCACCGCATACGCCGCGAAGATCACCGTCACGATCGACACGGGGAAGTGATCGAGCTCCTGGTACAGCGGATACAGCGGGGTCGGCACCGTCGAGTACGCCATCACCAGCAGGAAAGCGATCGCGACGACCCAGAATCCCGCCCCGTGGGACACCTTACGACTGCTGCTGCGCACCTGCGACATGCTCCGCCTCCCCGGCCGTCCGTCTGCACGGCCACATCCCTCACAGGCTAGAGCCGGGCGCGGGCGCGGGGTGCGACTCGTGTCGAGCATCGCCTCGACACGGGTGCCGTGCGCCCTCGGCGCAACGCGGCAGACTTCGATGGGAGCAGAGGGTTCTGCGCCGCCGGCGGCGGCGCTACCCTGAGCCAACGACGAGACGGAGACGGTCATGGCGGAGTTCACACGCGGATTCGGCGGGCGGCGACGGGAGTCCGACCCGAGACTCCCACCCGGTCAATACCTCACAGCGGACTTTCCCGTCCTGTCGGCCGGACCCACCCCGCGCATCCCGGAGAGCGAGTGGTCGTTCTCGATCCGCGCCGAGTCGGGCCAGGTCACCTCGTGGAGCTGGTCCGAGTTCCTCGCCCTTCCCTCCGAGGACGTCCACACCGACATCCACTGCGTGACGCGCTGGTCCAAGCTCGACACCACGTGGCGCGGCGTCTCCGTCGACACGCTGTTCGCCGGCATCGACACCTCGTACGAGTACGCCATGGCGCACTCGTACGGCGGCTACACGACCAACGTGCCCATGGCGGACCTGCGCGGAGGGAAGGCGTGGATCGCCTACGCGTTCGACGGAAAGCCTCTCGATCCCGAGCACGGCGGCCCGGCGCGTCTGCTCGTGCCGCACCTGTACTTCTGGAAGAGCGCCAAATGGGTGCGCGGGCTGAGCATGCAGAAGCACGACGACCCGGGATTCTGGGAGCAGAACGGCTACAACCTGCACGGCGACCCGTGGACAGAGGAACGCTACTGGTGAGAACCAGCGACTGGCTCGCCGCGCGCGTCGCCGCCGCCGTCCCCGACACCGCCCACGGTCGCGTGCTGACCCTCGCCGTACCCGGATGGCCGGGCAACGCTCCCGGACAGCATCTCGACATCCGCCTCACGGCACCCGACGGTTACCAGGCCGAACGGTCGTACTCCATCGCCTCGTCCGGCCCAGGGGAGAGCGTCGAGATCGCCGTCGACGAGATTCCCGAGGGGGAGGTGTCGCCCTACCTGGTCCGCGTCGCGGAGCCGGGCGACGCGCTCGAGGTCAAGGGCCCGCTCGGCGCCTACTTCGTCTGGGACGCCGCCGACCCGTCGCCCGTGCAGCTGATCGCGGGCGGCTCCGGCATCGTGCCGCTGCTCGCGATGGCGCGCGCACGTGCCGCGGCGGGCACCGGCGCGCCGTTCCGGCTGCTGTACTCGGTGCGCACGGCGGCCGATGCGCTGTACCGGGACGAGGTCGAACGGCTGGGAGCAGCCGGGCTGGATGTGACCTGGGCCTACACCCGCCAGGCGCCCACCGGATGGCCCGGACGCGTGGGACGGCTCGATGCCGAGCACATCGCGCAGGCCACGTGGATGCCGGCGCAGCATCCGCTGACCTTCATCTGCGGCCCGACGAGCTTCGTCGAGGCCGCCGCCGATGCGATGGTCGCGGCGGGACACGATCCCGCTCGCGTGAAGACCGAGAGGTTCGGAGGAGCCTGATGGACAGCACGCCGCACGTCCGACCCGACCCGCGCCGCGTCGCCCAACGCGTCGACGGCAATGCGCTCGCCGGCATGCTGGACGCCTTCGCAGGCCTCGACCCGGCCCTTCTCCTGCTCACGTGCGGTCACTGCGGCCGCAGTGCCGCCCTCGCCGAGTGGTCCGTGGAGATGGATGCGGCGGCAGCCATCGTGCGCTGTCGCGGCTGCACGCGCACGTTCGCGACGATCCTCCGCCGTGACGGCCGCATCGAAGTGCGCGCCGCCGGAGGATCGGTCTCCACCCCGTCGGCCGTCTGACGAGCCCTCGACTCCTGTCGGGGGACAGGCGTCGGATGCGGCCGGTAGCGTCGCACGCATCCGACGCCGAACGACGGCCGAAACGAGGGAGAGAGCATGCGACTCGAACGAACCGGAATGGTGTCCATCGACCTGACGGGTAAGACGGCCCTGGTGACGGCGTCGTCGGCGGGCATCGGCTTCGCGATCGCGCTGCGCCTGGCGGAGGCGGGAGCCGAGGTCATCGTGAACGGTCGCAGCGAAGAGTCCGTCGCGCGCGCCGTCGCCGAGATCAACGCGCAGGTCGAAGACGCGGCGCGCGGCATCGTGGCCGACGCGGCCGATGAAGCCGGGGCGGCGACGCTGGTGGCGGAGACGGGACGCGTCGACGTGCTCGTGAACAACCTGGGGATCTTCGAGGCCGCCGAGGCTCTGGAGATCGACGACGCCGCCTGGCGGCGCTTCTTCGAGACGAATGTGCTCTCCGGCGTGCGTCTCACGCGCGAGCTGCTGCCGCAGATGATCCAGCGGGGCTGGGGTCGCGTGCTGAACATCGCGAGCGATTCGGCCGTCGTCATCCCCGCCGAGATGATCCACTACGGCACCTCGAAGACCGCGGTGCTCGGAGCCTCGCGCGGGTTCGCGAAGGCTGCCGCGGGGACGGGCGTCACGGTGAACTCCGTGATCGCCGGGCCCACGCACACCCCCGGCGTGGAGCAGTTCGTGGCGCAGGTCGTCGGTCGAGATCTGCCGTGGGACGAGGCGCAGCGTGAGTTCATGCGCACGGCTAGGCCGCAGTCGCTGCTGGGGCGCCTCATCGAGCCGAACGAGATCGCCAACATGGTCGTCTACCTCGCCTCGCCCCTCGCGTCGGCGACGACGGGGGCGGCGGTCCGCGTCGACGGCGGTTACGTGGACTCGATCGTTCCCTGAGCGGGCAGCGCCTCGACGATCCGCGCGACCACCTCGGTCACGCTGTCGCGCGTCGAGACCGTCACACCCCACTCGTCGGCCTCGAGCGGCTCGAGCGTGTCGAGCTGCGAGGCGAGCAGAGCCACCGGCATGAAGTGGTCGGTGCGTGCCGCCATCCGCCTTGCGAGGGTGGCCTCGTCGAGTTCGAGCGCCGCGAAGAAGATCGGCTCTGTGGCCTCGGCGCGGATGAGATCGCGATACCGGCGGCGCAGCGCCGAGCAGGCGATGACGACGGGGCCCGCCTCGCCCGCCGTCGTGAAGGCGAGCCCGACGCGACCGAGCCACGGCGCGCGATCCTCGTCGGTCAGCGGCACGCCGGCGGCCATCTTGGCCCGTGCCGCATCGTCGTGAAGGTCGTCGGCGTCGAGATAGACGCCGCCGAGGCGCGCGGCGAGCGCGAGCGCGACCGTCGACTTTCCCGCGCCCGAGACGCCCATGACGACGATCCGCATCCGACCCGTCTCGCTCATACGCTCGAGCCTATGGCCGCCGAGTCGAGAGCCGGTCACCAGCCGTGGGCGTTGAACCACGCGCTGCGCCGGTGGGCCTCGGCCGCATCCGCGGCGCCGCGGAAGGCGTCGTGCGGCGCGAGCAGGCCGTCGTCGAGCGGGACGAAGCCCCAACAGATCTCGCAGAGCGCCGCTCCGTGCGGAAACCCGTCGTCGGCCAGCCGCGGTGCGGGTGTGGCGGGCGCCCCCGAGCCGGGACACAACGGTGCGTCCGCTTCCCGATCCGACCACATCCGCGACGTGCCGGACCGATTGTGCAGACCGGCGTGGCCTCGGGGTCTCGTGCAGACGGCGCCCCGGTGGCGGCTGAGGCACCACGATGCGAGCGCGGTGTTCACGGCATCACGGGGGCGACAGGCGTGCTGAGCGGACGTAGCATGGTCGTCATGTCCACGAAGCCCTCGCCGATCCAGCTGCTGAACGTCCGTCCCGTCGAGGACGAGAACGCCCAGCCGAGCCCGGAGGAGTCCTTCGGCTGCTGCGGCGGAGGCTCCTGCAGCATCGACTGACCCCTCCCGGGCGCTTCGGCGTCAGTGACCCGCGGGCACAGCGCCGATCGAATCGGCGGGCTTGCGGATGAGGAGTGCCCCGACGACGGTCGGGATCGCCACGATCGCGGCGAACAGGAAGGCGTTGCGCGCACCCGCCGCCCAGGCGGCCGCATCGCCCGACGCCTGGTTGGCGACGAAGCCCGCGTTCATGATCGTGATCATGACGGCCACGCCGGCAGCTCCCGCCACCTGCTGGACGGTGCTCACGATCGCGCTGCCGTAGGAGTAGAAGCGGGGTGCGAGCGAGCCGAGCGACGCGGTGAACAGCGGCGTGAACGACATCGCCAGGCCGATCGAGAGCAGCGTCTGCGTCACGACCAGCTCCCAGACGGGCGTCGTCTCCGACAGCGTCGTGAACACCCACAGCAGCGACACCGTGAGGATCGAGCCGGGGATGAGGAGCACGCGCGTGCCCCAGCGGTCGTAGATGCGGCCGATGAAGGGACCGGCGAGGCCCATCGCGAGAGAGCCGGGCAGCACGATCAGGCCGGTCGTGAGCGGGTCGAGATTCAGCGCGCTCTGCGCGAACAGCGGCAGAACCGTGATGGTGCCGAAGAAGGCGAGAGAGAGCACCGCGAAGTGCACGACCGAGATCGTGAAGTTCGTGAACCGGAAGACGCGCAGGTCCAGGAGCGCGCGATCCTCGCGCTGCAGGATGAACTGTCGCCACACGAACAACGAGAGCGCCACGACGCCGACGACCAGCGAGACGATGAGCGTCATCGACGACGCGGTGGCCGCCGCATCCGTCGTGCCGTCATGCGAGCCGCCGCCGATCTGGCTGAGGCCGAACACGACGCCGCCGAACCCGAACGCCGACAGCACGACCGAGAGCACGTCGATGCGGGAGTGCGTCTGCGTGCCGACGTTGGTGATCCATCGCGCGCCGATGGCGAGGGACACGAGGGCGATCGGGAGCACGATCGCGAAGATCCATCGCCAGCCGAAGTACTGCAGCACGAAGCCCGACATCGTCGGGCCGATCGCGGGGGCGAGTGCCATCACGATGCTGACGCGGCCCATCATCCGCCCGCGCGCGGCGGGCGCGACCACGGTCATGAGGGTCGTCATGAGCAGCGGCATCATGATGGCCGTACCGGACGCCTGCACGACGCGCGCGACGAGCAGCACCTCGAACCCCGGGGCGAGCATGGCGATGAGCGTTCCGAACGAGAACAGCGACATCGCCAGCAGGAAGACCGCGCGGGTCGTCAGCCGCTGCAGCAGGAAGCCGGTGATCGGGATCACGACGGCCATGGTCAGCATGAAGGCGGTCGTCAGCCACTGCGCGAGCACGGCGGTGATGTCGAGATCGGTGATGAGGTGCTTGATCGCCACACCCATCGTCGTCTCGTTGAGGATCGCGACGAAGGCCGCCACGAGCAGCAGCCAGATGATGCGGTTCTCGCCGGAGCGGACTGCGGGGGCGGAGTCGGTGGTGGTGGCCACGGAACCGGTCTGGACGGATTCGGCGTGCATGGTCGTCTCCTCGGAATCGAAAAGGGATGGGGACGGCCGCCGGAAGTGGCGAGCGAATCAGACAACGCGGCGAGCGGGTGGCGCATTCCCGAGACGGCGGAATCCGGTCGGGCCTGGTCGTCGCCCGAGACCGGCACCGATGCGCGTCGGACAAGACTACCGGGTCGGATCCGGGCACGCGGGGGAGATCTAGGCTGAGCGCATGAGTATGGCCGGCCCGTCGCATCCGCCGGGGTTTCGCGGAGTGGATGCGGCCGCCCAGCGCCTGCGCAACGCCGAGGCTCCCCGCATCCCTCACCTCGGACGCCGGATCGCCGCGCTGTTTCGCCCGTACCGTGCGCGCCTGACCATCACGGCCCTGCTCGTCGTCGCCGGTGCCGCCGTCGCGGTCGTGCCGGCGCTCATCGTCGAGCGGGTCTTCGACGACGCGCTCTTCCCCGCCGACGGGTCGGGGGTGGACATGGGGCTTCTCGTGCGCCTGGTGGCGATCATGGTGGCGCTCTTCCTCGCCTCGGGGGGCCTTCAGGTCGCGCAGACCTGGTTCACCTCGACGGTCGGCAACAACGTCACGGGCGATCTGCGCGTGCGCCTGTTCGATCACCTGCAGTCCATGGAACTCGGCTTCTTCACGCGCACCAAGACCGGGGTGATCCAGTCGCGGCTGCAGAACGACGTGGGCGCCGTGTCGGGCGTTCTGACCAACACCGTGACGAGCGTGCTGGGCAACACGGTCACCGTCGTCGCCTCGCTCGTCGCCATGGTGCTGATCGATGTGCGGCTGACCCTCATCGCCGTCTTCCTGATGCCGATCCTGGCACTGATCCAGCGTCGCGTCGGACAGGTGCGCGCCCGCATCGCGGGACAGACGCAGGAGTCCCTCTCCGAGCTGTCGGCCATCACGCAGGAGAGCCTGAGCGTGTCGGGCATCCTGCTGGCGAAGTCGTTCAACCGGCAGGGCAGCGAGTCGGAGCGCTACGGCGCGCAGAACCGCATCCAGATCCGGCTGCAGGTGCGTCAGGCCATGAGCGGCCAGGGCTTCTTCGCGCTCGTGGGCGTCATCATGGCGAGCGTTCCTGCCGTGATCTATCTGGTGGCGGGCCTGTTCATGTCGGGCGGCGCGGACGCCGGGATCTCGGCCGGCACGATCGTGGCGTTCACGACCGTGCAGGCGCGCCTGCTGCAGCCGCTCATGGGCCTGATGCGCGTGGCCCTCGACGTGCAGACCTCCGCTGCCGTGTTCGCCCGCATCTTCGAGTACCTCGACCTGCGACCCGCCGTCCGTGACGCACCCGATGCGATCGACGTGTCCGATGCGCCGGGCCCGGTCGGGCGCGTCGAACTGCGCGACGTCACCTTCCGATACCCGGAGTCGGCCGCTTCCTCACGCCCGCTGTTGGACGAGGTGTCCTTCGTCGCCGAACCCGGGCAGCACGTCGCGCTGGTCGGGCCGAGCGGCGCGGGGAAGTCCACCGTGCTCTCGCTCATCCCGCGCTTCTACGACGTGGACGGGGGCGCGGTGCTGTTCGCGGGCGCCGATGTGCGCTCGCTGACTGCCGCATCCATCATCGACCGCATCGGGATCGTCTCGCAGGAGACGTACCTGTTCCACGCGACGATCGCCGAGAACCTGCGGTACGCGAAGCCCGACGCGACCGACGAGGAGCTCGCCGCCGCCTGCGAGGCCGCCAACGTGCACCACGTCATCACCGGCTTCGAGAAGGGCTACGACACCGTCGTGGGCGAGCGCGGCTACCGGCTCTCCGGCGGGGAGAAGCAGCGCATCGCGATCGCGCGCGTGCTGTTGAAGGACCCGCCCGTGCTCCTCCTCGACGAGGCCACCTCGGCGCTCGATACGCGCAGCGAGCGCGTCGTACAGCAGGCGCTGGACACGGCGGCCCGTGGCCGCACCACGATCACCGTGGCGCACCGGCTGTCGACCGTGGTCGCCGCCGACGTGATCCTCGTCGTCGACGACGGCCGCATCGTCGAGCGCGGCACGCACGCCGAGCTCGTGGCGGCGCAGGGGCTCTACGCCACGCTCGCCGCCGAGCAGCTCACCGTCTGAGCGGGGCTCACCAGAGCAGGGCGGCGGAGATCAGCGGCTGCGCATCCTCCGGGAGGGCGACGGCCGCCGCATCCTGTCGCTCGGCGACCGATCGGGCGAACGCGCCGACCAGCCGGCGGTACTCGTCGTCGGGGTGCGCCGCCGCCACACGTGCGAGCCGCGGGATGTCCATGCGCAGCAGCTGCCCCGCGCGGGCCCGTGCCGCGGCCGTGTGCCCGGTGCCATCGAGCACCCGCATCCCCTCGCTCATCGCGTCGAGACAGTCGCGCAGCACATCCAGCCGTTCCTCGTGCTGCGTGATGGAGGAGCCGTCGGCGCGCTCCCGCCAGTGCACGACCACCTCCGGCAACACGTCGAACCGGCGCGCCCTCGCATACATCTGCTGGGCGACGACTTGGTCCTCGTACAGCCGTCCCTCGGGGAATCGCAGGCCGGTGCGCTGCCAGAACTCGGTGCGGCTCAGCTTCGACCACGCGACGACGTTCGCCGTCACCTCGGGGTGCTCCTCGAGGGTCGTCGCCGTCCGCGCGGGTGCCGTCGCGCGGCTCACCCACGGCTGCACGTCGCCGGCCGCGTAGCCGCCCGACCCGTCCGGACGCAGGCGCACATACGCGCCCACTGCGAAATCGCTCCCGCTCTGATCCAGGGTGGTGACGAAGCGCTCGAGAGTGGCGGGCAGCATGACGTCGTCAGCGTCGAGGAATCCGAGGTACGGAGTGTCGACCTCGTGCAGCGCGATGTTGCGCGCCGCGCCGAGGCCGCCGCGCTGCGACAGGCGGCGCACGCGGAAGCGCGGATCGGATGCGGCGGCCGCCTCGAACAGATCGCCGGTGCGATCGGAGGACGCGTCGTCGACGAGCACCGCCGTCCAGTCGGGAAGCGTCTGCGCGCGCAGAGAATCGAGGGCCGCCTGCGCCCACGGCTCGACCTGGTAGCCGGGGACGACGACCGTGACGAGGGGGCGCTGACTCACGTCGCCGATCGTACCGCCGCCACCGATGCGGCGACCGCCTCGGCGACGGGGCCGAGATCGACCGTCAGATCGTGGGGGAAGGTGAAGCGCACGGCGGTCTGCGCCACCTCCGGCGTGATGCCCATCGCCACGAGCACGTGCGAGGGCTCATCGCTGCCGGCGGCGCACGCCGATCCGCTGGAGGAGACGATGCCGCGCCGTTCGAGCTCCAGCAGCACCGCTTCGCCGCTGGTGCCCGCGAACGTGAAGCTCGCCGTCGCGGGGAGGCGCTCGGTGGGGTGTCCCGTCAGCGCAGCCGACGGAACCGCGGCGAGCACGCGCGCGACGAACGCGTCGCGTGCGGCACCGACGCGGGCGGCGGATGCGGCGCGTTCCGCCTCGGCGAGCTCGAGCGCTCTCGCCAGCCCCACCGCGCCGGCGACGTCCTCGGTGCCGCTGCGTCTGCCGCGTTCCTGTCCGCCGCCGTGGAGGATCGGCTCGACCGGGATGCGGCCGCGGATCGCCGCGGCACCGATGCCCTTCGGGGCGCCGAGCTTGTGGCCGGCGACGGTGATCGCGTCGGCCCCCGTGCCGGAGAGCGCCAGCCAGCCCGCCGCCTGCACCGCATCGAGGTGCAACGGCACCCGGGCCGCGGTCGTGACGGCGGCGATGGCCTTCACATCCTGCACGGTGCCGGTCTCGTTGTTCGCGTAGCCGAGGGTGACGAGCGCGGTCTCCCCCCGGAGCGCTGCGGCGACCGCATCCGGAGACACCCGGCCGGCGTCGTCGACCTCCAGGACCGTCGCCTCGAAACCGTGGAGGCGTTCGAGGGCGGCGACCGATTCGAGGATCGACTCGTGCTCGACAGCCGTCGTCACGACGTGGCGACGGCCTCGGGCGAGCATGGCGCCCAGAGCGATCCCCTTGACGGCGAGGTTGTTGCCCTCCGTGCCGCCGGAGGTGAAGACCACGTCGCCCGTGCGCACGCCCAGCACCGCTGCCACGCGCGCCCGCGCGTCGGCGAGGGCGGACGCCGCCTGCTCGCCGACCTCGTGGTGGCTGGACGGGTTGCCGAACGTGCCGCGCCAGAACGGCATCATCGCCTCGAGCACCTCGGGACGCACGGGCGTCGTCGCGGCGTTGTCGAGGTACATCGGGCCGCTCACACCGGGTCGGCCAGACGCAGGTCGATGTCGAGGCCGAGGTCGAGCCCGCGGGCCGCGTGCGTCAGCGCACCGACGGAGATCACGTCGACGCCCGTCTCCGCGATCTGGCGCACGGTGGTGAGCGTGACGCCGCCGGAGGCGTCCACGATCGCGCGACCGGCGATGTGCTCGACACCTCGCCGGAGGTCGTCGATCGAGAAGTTGTCGAGCATGATGGTGCCCACGCCCGCGGCGAGGACGTCGTCGATCTGGTCCAGACGGTCGACCTCGACCTCGACGTGTGTCGTGTGCGGGAGGCGTGCCAGTGCCTCCTGCAGCGCCTGCGTGACGGGGACGCCGGAGGCGGCCAGCACGGCGAGGTGGTTGTCCTTGGCCATGACCGCGTCCGACAGGCTGAAGCGGTGGTTGTGGCCGCCGCCGCTGACGACCGCGTGGCGTTCGAACGCGCGAAGCCCCGGCGTGGTCTTGCGCGTGTCGGCGATCCGCGCACCGGTGTGTGCGACCTCGGCGACGTACGCCGCCGTGAGCGTCGCGATGCCCGACATCCGCTGGACGAAGTTGAGCCCCACGCGTTCCGCTGTTAGCACGGAACGCGCCGGGCCCGTGACAGTGGCCAGCGCCGCGCCGGCCTCGAACTCCTCACCGTCGGCGAGGAGCAGCTCGACCCGCGTTCTGGGATCGACCAGCCGGAAGGCGGCGGCGAACACCGCGCCGCCCGAGAACACGCCGGCTTCGCGGGCGGCGAGGGATGCGGTGGCGACCGCATCCGCGGGGATCAGCGTCTCGCTCGTCACATCGCCCCAGGGGGCGTCCTCCTCGAGGGCCGCGGCGACGACCCGGTCGATGGTGGCGGATGTCAGCATGCCTCGGCCTCCTGGGCGATGGCGGCGGCGACCGGTGCGCCGTCGCGACGGAAGTGGGCACCGACCGAGACCGTGCGCCGCCGGGCGGCAGCCACGAGATGCTCGGCGACCAGTAGCAGGTTGGCGTCCTCCTGCGCGGCGATGCTCTGCTCGGGCACGCTCTGCGCGACGGGCGCGGCGCGGCGCCAGGCCGCGATGACGGATGCGGCGTGCGCCAGGCCCGCCTCGTCGCGCTCCAGCCCCGCGTGATCCCAGAGCAACTGCTGCAGTCGCGTCCGGCTGAACGCGGGTGCATCGCTCGCGGGTGCGGCAGGCGTGGAACGCACGGAGACCGGGAACGTGGCCGCTCGCGCCGGTTCGGAGAGCAGCGCCGCCGCCGCGCGCGCCCCGAAGACGGCTCCCTCCAGCAGGGAGTTGGAGGCCAGGCGGTTCGCACCGTGCACGCCGGTGCGCGCCGTCTCGCCGACCGCGAACAGGCCGGGGACGCTGGTGCGTCCGTCGAGATCGGTGAGGACCCCGCCCATCAGGTAGTGGGCGGCGGGGGTGACCGGCACGGGGGCGGTCGACCAGTCGATGCCGCGCGCACGCAGCGCACGGTCGATCGTGGGGAAGCGGGCGGCGAGAGCCTCGGCGCCGCCGAGGCCCGTCGCATCCAGCACGACGGGGATGCCGGGCTGGACGGCGGACTGCCGGGCGATCGCGCGCGCCACGACGTCGCGGGGAGCGAGCTCGCCGTCGGGGTGCGCGTCGAAGGCGAAGCGTCTCCCGGACGCGTCCCGCAGCACTGCGCCCTCGCCCCGGACGGCCTCGGAGACGAGGAACGGGTCCTCGCCGTCGAACGCCGTGGGGTGGAACTGCACGAACTCCAGGTCGGCGACCGCGGCGCCCGCACGGATCGCGGCGGCGATGCCGTCGCCGGTCGCGACCGAGGGGTTCGTGGTGTGGGCGTAGAGCTGGCCCGCGCCGCCGGTAGCCAGGACGACGGCGTCCGCGTCGATCCGCTCGCGGCGCCCCGACGCGTCGACGACGTCGACGCCCGTCACCCGTCCCTCCCGCGCGACGAGATCGGCGAGGAACGTGTGCTCACGGACGATCACGTCACTGTCGGCGAGGCGGGCGAGCAGTGCGGCTTCGATGGCCGCGCCCGTCGCATCGCCGCCCGCGTGCAGCACGCGGGGAGCCGAGTGCGCGGCCTCCAGCCCTCGGCGCAGCTCACCCGCGTCGTCGCGGTCGAACGGGACGCCCGCCGCCACCAGTGCGCGGATCGTCTCGCCACCGGCATCGACGAGCACCCGCACCGCCGCGGGGTCGTTGAGACCCGCGCCGGCGGTCAGGGTGTCGTCGAAGTGGGCGTCGGGGGAGTCGCTGGTTGCGGTGACGGCGGCGATCCCTCCCTGCGCGTGCGCGGTGCTGCCCGCATCCGCCGCCGCCTTCGTCACGAGCGTGACCTCGGCCCCGCCCTCGGCCGCCGCGAGCGCCGCCGTGAGCCCGGCGATGCCGCTGCCGACGACGACCGCTCTCATGCCGCGCTGCCCGAGGGCTTGGCCGCCAGCATCCGCTCGAGGGCGACACGCGCCGGGTCGGCGACGGAGGCGGGCACGGTGATGCGGTTGAGCGTCTCACCCGCGACGAGGCCCTCCAGCACCCAGGCGAGGTAGCCGGGGTGGATGCGGTACATCGTCGAGCACGGGCAGACCACGGGGTCGAGGCAGAAGATCTCGTGCTGCGGGTACTGCGCGGCGAGGCGCTGCACCAGGTTGATCTCGGTGCCGATCGCGAAGGTCGTGGGCTCGGTGGCCGCGGCGATCGCCTTGCGGATGTAGTCGGTGGAGCCCGCCTCGTCGGCGGCGTCCACGACGACCATCGGGCACTCCGGGTGCACGATCACCCGGACACCGGGGTGCTCGGCGCGCGCCTTGTCGATCTGGTCGACCGTGAACCGGCGGTGCACCGAGCAGAAGCCGTGCCAGAGGATAACGCGGGCGTCGGCGAGCGTCTGCTCGTCGCTGCCGCCGAGCGGCTTCGTCGGGTTCCACATCGGCATCTGCTCGAGCGGCACGCCCATGGCCTTCGCGGTGTTGCGCCCGAGGTGCTGGTCGGGGAAGAACAGCACCCGACGGCCCCGCGCGAACGCCCACTCGAGCACCGTGCGCGCGTTCGAGGAAGTGCAGACGATGCCGCCGTGGCGTCCGACGAAGCCCTTGATCGCCGCGGACGAGTTCATGTAGGTCACCGGCACGACCGGCACGAGGCCATCGGCGTCGGGGGTGTCCATGTCGCCGTAGAGCTCCTCCAGCTGCTCCCAGCATTCCTCGACCTGGTCGATGTCGGCCATGTCGGCCATGGAACATCCGGCGGCGAGGTTCGGCAGGATGACGGCCTGATCGGGCTGCGAGAGGAGGTCGGCGGTCTCGGCCATGAAGTGCACGCCGCAGAAGACGATCGCCTCGGCATCCGGGTGCTCGAGCGCGGCGTTGGCGAGCTGGAACGAGTCGCCCACGTAGTCGGCGTGACGCACGACCTCCTCGCGCTGGTAGAAGTGCCCGAGCACGACCACGCGGTCGCCCAGGGTCTCCTTCGCGCGGCGGATGCGGGCGTCGAGCTCGTCGTCGCTCGCGTCGCGGTAGGCCTGAGGGAGCATGCCCTGGCGCGGGGAACCGGTGGGGATCACATCGCCCATCGAGGCGCCCGGCCCGTATCCGGGACGCGTATCGAAGTCCCACGGGCCCGCCGCGAGGTCGGTGTTGCAGGTGGACCCCGACCCGGCGCCCGAGACGATCGCCTGGATCTCGTGATCGACGGACGGATCGATGGGACGCGGCTGGATGGTCAGCGTCGTGCTCATGTCGTGCTCGATTCGTGACTTCGCGGGCGGCCGAGGGGGCCGCGATCGGCCAGCTCGACGTCCTGGTTGTAGCGGTACAGCCGTGCCGGCCGGTGACTCCCGGTGCGGAACGACTCGGTGGGGATCAGGGTGTTGCTGTTCTCGACCTGCCGGCGGAAGTTGGCCGGGTCGAGCTTGCGGTCCAGGATCGCCTCGTTGACCTCTCGCAGGTCCGCGAGCGTGAAGGCGTCCGGAAGCAGGCCATGGGCGATGCGGCTGTAGCCGACCTTGTTGCGCAGTCGCCACAGGGCGTAATCGACGATCGCGTTGTGGTCGAAGGCGAGGCCCGGAAGATCGGTCGCCGTGAACCAGTCGACGTTCTCGGGCGCGTCTCCCGCCGCGGCGTGCGCGGCGCTCTGCGCATCGACCTCGTCGGAGCGCAGCAGCGCCCAGTACACGATCGAGACGACGCGGCTGGGCGAGCGGCCGATGTCGCCGAACGCGTAGAGCTGCTCGAGGTAGCTCGCGCTGAGACCGGTCGTCTCGGCGAGCGTGCGCGAGGCCGCCTCATCGAGGTTCTCCGAGGCGTCCAGCCAGCCGCCGGGCAAGGCCCACAGCCCCTCGTACGGATCGCGGGTGCGTTTGACGAGGGGGAGGACGAGCCGCGGATCCTCGTCGCCGTCACGCCGCAGGCTGAAGATCACAGTCGAGACCGCCACGCGCGTCTCGGTGGACTCGGCGTCGGCGGTGTCAGGAGAGGGGTTAGTTCGTGTCATGGTGACCTTAACTCGAGACGATCTTAGTGTCATCGCGACCAGAAGCAAAATCCGTCGCCGGCTCAGGCGTCTCGCGGCGCCCTGTCAGCGCGGCCGCCTACGCTGACCGCATGCCGCCGATCGTGATCGACATCCTGCTGGTCGTGGTGCTGGTGATCGTGCTGATCCAGGGATGGCGGCGGGGCCTGCTGGCGAGCGTCGGGACGATCGCCGGACTCGTGGTCGGGGCGGTCGCCGCGTGGTGGCTCGTGCCGGTGGTGTCCCGCTGGGTCCCCGATCCCGCCTGGCGCGGCTGGGCGGCGCTGGCCGTTGCGGTGGGGCTGCTCGTGCTGGGTGCCTCGCTCGGCGGAGCCCTCGGTCGGGCGCTGCGCCGGGGAGCGACGCGCATCCGCCTGCGAGGAATCGATCGGGTGCTGGGAGCCGGGGCCATGACGGTCGTCGCGGCCCTCGTGCTCTCGCTGGTCGGGCAGAGCGTCGCCGCCCTCGGCATCCCCTTCGTGTCCTCCGCCCTCGCATCCTCCGCCGTCCTGCGCACGATCGACACGGTCACGCCGCGGCCCGTCGACGAGGCGTTGGTGCAGGTGCGCTCGGCCGTTCTCGACGACGGGCTGCCGCAGCTGGGTGCGCTGTTCGGAGAACTGACCGCACCCACCGACGTGGCGCCGCCCGTGGACCTCGACGATTCCGCCCTCAGCACCGCGGCACAGTCGGTGGCGCGCATCGCCGGAACGGCGTACTCCTGCGGACGCAACCTCACCGGGAGCGGCTTCGTGGTGGCTCCCGATCGCGTCGTGACCAACGCCCACGTGATCGCGGGCGTCGAGCGTCCGATGGTGGAACTGCCGGGGCGCGCCGCGCGCGAGGGACGCGTCGTGTACGTCGATGCCACGGCGGATCTCGCCCTGATCGCGGTGGACGATCTGGATGCGGCCGCGTTGCCGATCGGTGCCGATCTCGGCCCCGGCGCCGCCGCCGTCGTGCAGGGCTACCCCTACGGCGGACCGTTCACGATGGGCAGCGCCACGGTGCAGACCGTCGGGGTGGTCTCGGTGCCCGACATCTATGACCAGGGACGCGATCAGCGCGACGTCTACGCGCTGGCGGCCACGGTCCGCCCCGGTAACTCGGGTGGCCCGGTGCTGAACGCCGCAGGGGAGGCCGTGGGCATCGTGTTCGCGCGCGCCGACGACGGCTCCGAGATCGGGTACGCGTCGACCGCGACCGAGCTCGCCCCGGTCGTTGAGGCAGCGCCCACCCTGACGGATGCCGTCGGCTCCGGCGCCTGCGTGCCCTGATCGCCCGCGCGGGTGCGGCGGGCTATGCTGGCCCGACAACGTGAATATCGGCCCCACGACCGGTGCGGGAGAGTCTCGGAGATCTTGTCCGAGCACCGAAGGAGCAAGCCTCCCCGCCAATCTCTCAGGTACGCGTACCGCCCCGGTCGGGCGACTCTGAAAAGCGATCCTCGCGGATCCGCCGACGGTGAAAGATCGCGCCCCGCGTGTTCGAAACTCTCAGGCCCATGACAGAGGGGGAGTTCTCAGGCCCTCGCCTACCCGCATCCACCCGGGAGAACTCATGACCGATCCACGCTCCACCCCGCTCCGAGACCGCCACGAGGCGGCCGGAGCCGCCTTCACCGACTTCGGCGGATGGCTCATGCCCGTGCGCTACGGGTCCGATCTCGCCGAGCACCGTGCCGTGCGCGAGGCCGCAGGGCTCTTCGACATCTCGCACATGGCGGAGTTCCTCGTGACGGGCGCGCACGCGGGAGCCTTCCTCGACTACGCGCTCGCCGCCCGCCACTCGGGCATGCGGCTCGGCAAAGCGAAGTACTCTCTCGTGCTCGCCCCCGACGGCGGCATCGTCGACGACGTCATCGTCTACCGCCTGGCCGACGACTGGTTCATCGTCATCGCCAACGCGGGCAACCACGATGCGGTGGCGGAGGCGCTCGCCGACGCGCGCGCATCGTTCACGCCGCCCGCTCCCGCCGTGAGCGCGGACGGATCGTTCGGATTCATCGCCGGGGTCCACGTCACGGTCGAGGATGTGTCCGACGACTCGGCGCTGCTGGCCCTGCAGGGCCCGGCGGCGATCGCGGTGCTCGAGGCGTTGCCCGGTCTGGAACTCGCAGAACCCGCGCGTCGTCAGGGCGATGCCCCGACGCCGTGGAGCTTCGACGACCTCGGCTACTACAGTGTGCGCGCCGCGGACTTCGCCGGGCAGTCGGTGCTGATCCTGCGCACCGGGTACACGGGGGAGGATGGCGTCGAGATTCTCGTGCGACCGGATGCGGCAGCTGAGCTGTGGGACGCCCTCCTGGCGGTGGGGGAGCCTTTCGGCCTCGTCCCCGCGGGCCTCGCGGCGCGCGACACCCTGCGCCTCGAGGCGGGCATGCCGCTGTACGGGCACGAGCTGAACCGCGACGTGCGGCCCGCGCAGGCCGGGCTCGCACGCGTGGTCGCCGACGACAAGGACGCCTTCATCGGCAAGGGGGCGACCGAGCCCGCGTCCGATGCGCGCGTTCTGGTCGCCCTTGTCTCGGAGGGCAAGCGTGCAGGGCGTGCGGGCTATGCCGTCCTCGACGCCGAGGGCACCGTGGTCGGCGAGATCACGAGCGGTGCGCTCAGCCCCACCCTCGGACATCCGATCGCGCTCGCCTACGTCGACGGTGACCGAAGCCCGATCGGCACAGACCTGTTCATCGATGTACGCGGCTCGCGAATCCCCGCGACCGTGACCGAACCGCCCTTCTACCGGAGGAAGAAATGACCGTCGATCCGACCACGCTGTCCTACACCGCCGAGCACGAGTGGGTGCTCATCGAGGGCGGCGTCGCCACCTTCGGCATCACGGACTACGCCGCCGAACAGCTCGGCGACGTCGTGTTCGTCGACCTTCCCGCAATCGACGCCCCGGTCGTCGCCGGGCAGGTGTGCGGCGAGATCGAGTCGACGAAGTCGGTGGGCGAGCTCTACGCCCCGCTCAGCGGACGCGTCATCCAGGTCAACGGGGAGGTCGACGCCGACCCCTCGCTCGTGAACGCCGACCCGTACGGCGCGTGGCTCGTGCGCATCGAGCTCGACGGCGAGAGCGCGCCCCTGCTCGACCGCGCCGGGTACGAGGCGCTCATCGAGGGCGCCGCGTGAGCGTTCCGTTCACCGAGCGTCACATCGGCACGGATGCGGCCGCGCAGCGGCACATGCTCGACACGCTGGGGTACGCGAGCGTCGACGAGCTCGTGCGCACCGCGGTCCCCGCATCCATCCATGCGGCCACGCGGGCCACGAGCAGCATCCCGGACGCCGCCACCGAGGCGGAGGCGCTGGCGGAGCTGCGCGCGCTCGCCGACGCGAACCGTCCGGCACGGCCGATGATCGGCCTGGGGTACTACGACACGTTCACGCCCGCCGTGATCGCCCGCAACGTCTTCGAGAACCCGTCCTGGTACACCGCCTACACGCCCTACCAGCCCGAGATCTCGCAGGGCCGACTCGAGGCGCTCATCAACTTCCAGACGATGGTGACCGACCTCACGGGCCTGGCGACCGCGGGCGCCTCGATGCTGGACGAGGCGACGGCCGTCGTCGAAGGGATGCTGGTCGCCCGCCGCGCCTCGAAGTCCGCGTCCGACGTCTTCCTGGTCGACGCGGACGCCCTCCCGCAGACCAAGGCGCTGCTGCACCACCGCGCCGCCGCGGTCGGCATTCGGATCCGCGAGATCGACACCCGCACCTGGGAGCCGGGCACCGCGTCCGACGCCGTGTTCGGAGCGTTCGTGCAGTACCCGGCGGCGAGTGGCCGCGTGTGGGATCCCACCGAGCTCGTCGCGGCCGTCCAGGCGCAGGGCGGGCTCGTGGTGGTCGCCGCCGACCTGCTCGCGCTCACCCTCCTGCGCTCGCCCGGCTCATTCGGTGCCGACATCGCCGCCGGGACCACGCAGCGCTTCGGCGTCCCGCTCGGCTTCGGCGGACCTCACGCCGGGTACCTCGCCGTGCGTGCGGGACTCGAGCGTCAGCTTCCCGGACGCCTCGTCGGAGTCTCCCAGGATGCGGCGGGACACCCCGCCTACCGCCTCGCGCTGCAGACGCGCGAGCAGCACATCCGCCGAGAGAAGGCCACATCCAACATCTGCACCGCCCAGGTGCTGCTGGCTGTCATGGCGGCGATGTACGCGGTCTACCACGGTCCCGAAGGCCTGCGCGCGATCGCGACGGCTGTGGCCCGCAAGGCACAGGCGCTCGCCGAGACGCTGCGCGCCGGCGGGCTCGACGTCGTGCACGACGCGTTCTTCGACACGGTGCGCGTGGTCGTTCCCGGCACCGCCGAGCGCGTGATCGAGCGCGCACGGCGCCGGGGCTACCAGCTCTTCTTCGCGGATGAGGCGACGGTGGGGATCTCGGTCGACGAGACGACCACGCCCGCTGACCTCGCCGCGGTGGCGGCCGCCTTCGGACTGCCCGACGAGACGACGATCGACGTCGAGGGCACAGCGCCCCTGGCCGGCGTCGCGGCCGATCTCCACCGCCGCGACGAGTTCCTCACGCATCCGGTCTTCCACGCGCACCGCTCGGAGACGGCGATGATGCGCTACCTGAAGACCCTGGCCGACCGCGACTACGCGCTCGATCGCGGGATGATCCCTCTCGGCTCGTGCACCATGAAGTTGAACGCTGCCACAGAGATGGCCGCGGTCTCGTGGCCCGAGTTCTCGCGTGTGCACCCCTTCGCGCCGGAGGCGGATGTGCGAGGGACCCTCGCGCTCATCGAGCAGCTGGAGACCTGGCTCGCCGAGGTCACCGGCTACGACGCGGTCTCGCTGCAGCCCAACGCCGGCTCACAGGGGGAGCTGGCGGGGCTGCTCGCGATCCGGGGCTACCACCTCGCGAACGACGACGCACAGCGCACCGTGTGCCTCATCCCGTCGTCCGCGCACGGCACGAACGCCGCATCCGCTGTGCTCGCCGGGATGCGGGTGGTGGTGGTCGCGTGCGACGAGGCGGGAAACGTTGATCTCGACGACCTGCACGCCAAGATCGCCCAGCACGCGGACGAGCTGGGCGCTCTCATGATCACCTACCCGTCCACGCACGGCGTGTACGAGCACGAGGTGCTCGCCATCACGCAGGCGGTGCACGACGCCGGCGGGCAGGTGTACATCGACGGCGCGAACCTCAACGCGCTCCTCGGTTTCGCCCGCTTCGGCGACCTCGGTGGCGATGTCTCGCACCTCAACCTGCACAAGACGTTCGCCATCCCGCACGGCGGGGGAGGCCCGGGCGTGGGCCCCGTCGCCGCCAAGGCGCACCTCGCGCCCTACCTCCCGTCGCACCCGCTGGCGCAGCGCGCCGACCACGCGGGCGGCTTCGTGTTCGAGGGCGGTCCGGTCTCGGCCGCGCCGTACGGCTCGGCGTCCATCCTTCCCATCTCGTGGGCCTACGTGCGGATGATGGGCGCGGCGGGCCTGGGCGAGGCGACCGGAGCAGCCGTGCTCTCGGCGAACTACATCGCCCACCGCCTGAAGGCGCACTTCCCGGTGCTGTACACCGGCGAGGCGGGGCTGGTGGCGCACGAGTGCATCCTGGATCTGCGTCCCCTGCGCGAGCGGACCGGGATCACGGTCGACGACGTCGCCAAGCGGCTGATCGACTACGGCTTCCACGCCCCGACGATGTCGTTCCCCGTTGCGGGCACCCTCATGGTGGAGCCCACGGAGTCCGAGGACCTCGGCGAGATCGAGCGCTTCATCGAGGCGATGATCCGGATCGCCGCCGAAGCGGAGCAGGTCGGCGCCGGGCACTGGCCGGCGGCGGACAACCCGCTCGTCAATGCACCGCACACCGCGCAGTCGGTCATCGGCGGCGAGTGGACGCATCCGTACTCGCGCGAGGAGGCGGTCTATCCTGTTCCGGCTCTCGTGCGCACAAAGTACTGGCCGCCCGTGCGTCGTATCGACAACGCCTATGGCGATCGCAACCTCGTGTGCGCCTGCCCGCCCCCGGAGGCCTTCGCCTGACCCGCCGCCCCACACCCTCCTCTTGAACCGCGAGACTGCATCTCCCGCACGAGATCACTGGGTTTACCCGTGATCTCGTGATGAGGACGCAGTCTCGCGGTGCGGTGAGCGCAGGGCGCGGGCGAGGGCATGGAGCGCGAGCGCGTCGGGCGTGCGCTCGCGGCGGACGCCGGCCGCATCCAGGATCGCGCCGAGGCGTTCCGGCTCGCGGACGTCTGCCCATCCCCACCGCGCGAAGCCGTGGACGCGACGACGGATGCGGTCCTCCCGCCGCTTCTCGTCCTGCAGCGCGCGCACCGGGTCGCCGAAGCGGCCGTCGTACTTCAGCAGGCCGTCGGCCTCTCCCACGGCGCCGACCTCCGGCCACGCGAAGTCGGCGCGGTCAGCGGCGACACCGCCGCCGTGCACGAGCCACTGTAGTTCGGGCGTCGCGAAGCCCAGCCACTCGATGGCGGCCCGGCTGAGCGATTCGAGCGTCGTCTCGGCGCGCGGATCCGCGCGATGCAGTGCCCACCGCGCGAGCCGACGGCCACGGCTCGAGGGTGCGAGCTCGTTGTGCGCCACGAGGATCTCCGTCGTCAGGTCCGGATGCGCGCGCAGGGTGGCGTCGGCGACGTTGAGCGCGAGGGCGGGGTTACGCGCCCGCGCCAGTGCGACAGCGGTCTCGATAGGCCCGGTCGTGAGGATGCCGCCTTCATCCGTGATCTCGACGCCGCCCCGGCACGTGTGGACGCGCACCCCTTCGGCATGCCGTGACGTGCCGTCCGCCGGCCTGAGGATGTGCACCTCCGCGGCTTCGCCCACGAGCGGGATGCCGCGCAGCGCCGCCGCCGACTCGAGTGCGAACACCGCATCCGGGATCAGAAGCGCCGCGGCGTGCACGCGGGTGAGATAGCGATCCCAGGGAGTGAGCGCGCTCCACGCGAGCGCCGGGGCATACACCCCGCGGTGCACGCGCACGATGTCACCGCGGCGCAGCGCGAGGTCGGGGCGGTGCATGTCGTGCGCGCGCAGCAACGGCGCGGGAGAGGGGAGCAGCTGAGCGCCGGTGCGCAAGGGAATGGGCTGGGTCATCGCCCCACGCTGCGCGCATCGGCTGCTCCCGCGCGGGGCTGATCCCGCATCCGTGCGCGACACCCCGATGCGGGCCGGCTGTGCAGGGCCGGTCCCGATGCACCCGCCCGCTCCTGCAGTGGCGCCCGCACCGCGCGTTGATCCCGCGAGACTGCATTCTCAGCACGAGATCACTGTCATTACCCGTGATCTCGTGTGGGAGATGGGCCCACGTGCCAGAGGCTCCGCGTCCGCGCCGCGGGCGTGGAGAGGGCACGGGGACAGTCTCGCGGGAAAGAGCTAACGGGAGAGGGGAGGCGGCTAGAAGATGCCGGGCCAGAGGGATGCCACGAGGGGGTAGCCCACGAAGGCGAACACATCGATGAGGGTGTGAGCGATGACGAGCGGCATCACCCGGCCCCAGCGCCGGTAGCACCAGCCGAACACGACGCCCATCGCGAAGTTGCCGACGACGGATCCGACGCCCTGGTACGCGTGGTACGCGCCGCGCAGTGCCGCCGTGGCGAGGATGATCGACCACCAGCCCCAGCCGAGGCGGCGCAGGCGATCGAAGAGGTAGCCGAGAAAGATGACCTCCTCGGTGAGGCCTGCGCGCGCGGCGGAGAGCAGCAGCAGCGGCACGGTGTACCAGGCCGCATCCAGCGGCGAGGCGACGACGCCGACCGTGATGCCCGCGAGGCGCCCCGCGACGTAGAGGGCGATCCCGGGGATGCCGATGATCGCGATCAGAGCGACACCGAGTCCGAGGTCGCCGCCGAAGCGGCGGAAGTCGAGGCCGATCCGCCTGAGCGCGTTCATCCCCGGCTCCCAGAGCAGGTAGACGACGAGGGCGACGAGCGCCAGCGAGAAGAAGATGTCGAGCAGCTGATAGAGCGCGTCCCACAGCGCTTCGGCGTCGCGCGCGGGATTCAGCTGCGTCTGCTGCGAGGAGATCGCCTGATTCTCCTGCAGCGAGCGCTGCAGCGTGCGGATGAAGGAGAGCACCGAGTACAGCGCGGATTTCCCGACCGTCACGGCGAGCACGAGCCAGATCTCCCACCGCACGCGCGAACGCTCGAACCCTGTGGCACGCGGCGGATCGAAGGCCCTCACGGTGCGCCAGAACGGTTCGCGCGCGGGCAGGGTCGTCATCCGCTCAGCTTGGCATAGCGGATGCGGACCGAGCCCGCTTTCGAAAGCGCTCAGATTGCGCGCATAGGGTGTGTGCGGCTTACGCACACGACCGCGGCGGGCTGCCCTGCCGCCGCGGAGAAGGAGGACGGATGCGGCGTCGCGCGCTCGTGACCACCCTGGCCGTGATCGCTCTGCTGGCGGGCGTGGTGGTCGGCTGCGCGCCCGACGGTAACCGAGTCCGCCCCGGCTCGTCGCTGACCGTCGCCACCGCCGCGCCCGTGACCTCGCTCAACCCGCTGGTGCAGGGGCAGGACACCGCCGCCGATCGCGATCTCTCCGCGTTGACCTCGGGCAGCTTCTGGCAGCGGGATGCCGACGGCACCCGCTCGGCGAACGAACGCTTCGGCACCGTCCGGGTGCTCTCCGGCGACCCGCTCACCGTCCGCTACACGCTCGACGGCTCGGCGAAATGGTCCGACGGCGCAGCGGTCGACGCCGCGGACCTGCTGCTCGTGTGGGCTGCGCGCACGACGCACCGCACGGCGCCCGCGGCCCAGACGCACTGGGACGCGGGCGCCGGCGACGGTCAGGGTCTCGACCTCGTCTCCCAGGTGCCCCGGATCGGCGACGGCGGACGTAGCCTGACCCTGGTCTACGACACGCCCTACGCGGATTGGCAGGTCGCCTTCGACGCGCCGCCGGTCGCCGCCCACGTGCTGGTCGAGCTCGCCTACCCGGGGCGCTACGAGGATGCGGCGGCAGCCAAGATGGCGTTCACGGATGCCGTCGAGGCAGGGGATATGGACTGGCTCGCGCCCGTCTCGCGCGCTTTCCGTGAGGACTTCCGCCTCGACGGCGACCTCCCGGATGCGGCCCGGGTCACGGCGGGCGCCTATGACATCGCGCGCATCGCCGATGATGGCGCAACGATCGATCTCGTCGCCGCCGATCGTCCGAGTGCCGCGCGCATCGAACGCGTGCGGGTGCACGCGATCCCGGAGCCTGCCGAACGCGTCGCGGCCGTCACAGGCGGCGCGGCGGATCTGGCCGCGGCGGCGGCGGACGAGGACCTCGTCCACGCGGCGGCCAGAGCAGACGGCTCCCATGTGGCGCCGGGGGAGGCGTACGACCATCTCGATCTGCAGACCGCGGGAGGCGGAGCGTTCGACCCTGCCTCCTATGGCGGGGATGCGGAGCGCGCGCACCGTGCGCGCGCCGCGTTCCTGGTGACTGTTCCGCGCGAAGAGATGCTGGGGGAGCTCATCCACCCGTTGCTCGCCGACGAGCCGCTGCGGTGGGGCATGATCGAGGCCGCGGAGCCGAAGCCCGCCCCGACGCCCTCGTCGACATCGGGCGGTACGGGCACGGAAGCGACGGATGGGGCCGGGCTGACCGTCCGCGTGCTGTACCCCGCGGGCGACGCGCGCCGCGAGGCGGAGTTCGCGCTCATGTCCCAGTCCGCCTCACGGGCGGGCGTCACCCTCGTCGATGTGTCGTCGCCGGACTGGGAACGGATCCTCCGTGAGCAGCCGGACGCCTATGACGCGGCCCTGTTCGCGTGGAGCCCCGACCCCGCGGCCACCGTGGCGGCGGCGACGGTGTTCCACACCGCGGCGACGCAGAACGTCTACGGCTGGAGCGACGAGTCGGTCGACGCGCTGGTCGTCGATGCCTCCTCCACCCTGGAGGCCACGCAGCGCGACCAGCTTCTGTCCCAGTTGGATGAGGCCGTATCCGGTGAGGCGTGGGCATTGCCGCTGTTCGCCGTGCCGCAGCTCACGGTGTGGTCGCGCGCACTCGAGGCTCCTCCGGCCGAGGTGTCGGCCGACCGCATCCTCTCCATGTTCGCGATGTGGCAACCCTCACCCGACCCGCCGACACCGAGGGCGGAGTAATCCCGGCCCGCGCGGCTGGCTGCGCTCGCGGGATTGAGCAATCTGCTCGGTTCGTGCGGGGGTTCGTTAAGGGTGTGTAACTATTCGCGCGGTCGTTTTGACCAAGCCGGGGGACGTGCTTAATGTTTCGGTATCCGCGGCTCGATGTTCACACAGCTCGTCGTGCCCGCATCATCCCTTTCACAGGAGGAACAGTGAAGCGCAGCAAGATCGCTCTCGCGAGCGTGGCGCTGGCCGGCATCGGGGCTCTCGCCCTGGCCGGCTGCGCGAGCGGCGGCGGCTCGACCGAGCCGACCGGCGGCTCGAGCGACGCCATCGTCAGCACCAACGGGTCCGAGCCGGAAAACCCGCTCTTCCCGGCGAACACGAACGAGACCGGTGGTGGCAAGATCATCGACTCGATCTTCGCCGGACTGGTCTACTACGACGCCGACGGCAACCCGGTCAACGACATGGCCGACTCGATCACGGTCGATGACCCCCAGAACCTCACGGTGAAGATCAAGGAGGGTCAGAAGTTCACCAACGGTGAGGAGGTGAACGCCGACAGCTTCATCAACGCCTGGAACTACGGCGCCAAGCTCTCCAACAACCAGAAGAACTCGTACTTCTTCGAGGACATCGAGGGCTTCAGTTACGACGAGGACACCGAGCTGACGGGTCTGAAGAAGGTCGACGACCTCACCTTCACGATCGCGCTCAACAAGCCGGCCTCCGACTTCGCACTGCGCCTGGGCTACTCGGCGTACTTCCCGCTGCCCCAGGCCGCGTTCGACGACCCGACCGCCTTCGGTGAGAACCCGATCGGCAACGGCCCGTACAAGCTCGCGGGCGACGGCGCGTGGCAGCACGACGTCGAGATCAACCTCGTCAAGAACGAGGACTACACCGGTGGCCGTCAGGCCCAGAACGGTGGCCTCGACATCGTCTTCTACGCTTCGCAGGATGCGGCCTACGCCGACCTCCTCGCGGGCAACCTCGACGTGCTCGACGCGATCCCCGCCGCCTCGCTGGCGACCTACGAGTCGGACCTGGGCGAGCGTGCGGTCAACCAGCCCGCCGCGATCTTCCAGTCCTTCACCATCCCGGAGAAGCTCGAGCACTTCTCGGGCGAAGAGGGCAAGCTGCGTCGTCAGGCGATCTCGATGGCGATCAACCGTCCCGAGATCACCAAGACGATCTTCCAGGACACCCGCACCCCGGCCAGCGACTTCACCTCGCCGGTCATCGCCGGTTGGTCGGACTCGCTCGAGGGCGCTGACGTGCTCGAGTACAACGCCGACAAGGCCAAGGAGCTGTGGGCCGAGGCCGACAAGATCTCGCCCTGGTCCGGCACGTTCCAGATCGCGTACAACTCGGACGGCGGCCACCAGGAGTGGGTCGACGCCGTGAGCAACTCGATCAAGAACACGCTCGGCATCGACGCGTCCGGCGCTCCGTTCGTCGACTTCGCCTCGCTGCGCACCGAGGTCACGAACCGCACCATCACCACCGGGTTCCGCACCGGTTGGCAGGCGGACTACCCGGGTCTGTACAACTTCCTGGGCCCGCTCTACGCGACCAACGCGTCGTCGAACGACGGAGACTACTCGAACCCCGAGTTCGACAAGCTCCTGCAGGACGGCATCTCCAACACCGACCCCGAGGCGGCGAACGAGGACTACCAGAAGGCACAGGAGATCCTGCTGCAGGACCTCCCGTCCGTTCCGCTCTGGTACTCGAACGTGAACGGCGGCTACGCTGACACGGTTCAGAACGTCCAGTTCGGTTGGAACTCGGTTCCGCTGTACTACGCGATCACCAAGGGCTGAGCCCGAAGGATCGCAACCGCGAGGCGGTGACGATCTCGTCACCGCCTCGCGGCCTGTCCAGACACCCACCCGCTCACACCCGCGGGGTGGTGGTCTCTACGGGCGAGCCGATCAGCGCACCGACCGTGCGAGGATCGTCTCGGCCATTTTTCGGAGGGAGAGGGATGCTCGCTTACATCCTCAGACGCATCCTGCAGGTGATCCCCGTGTTCATTGGGTCCACCCTGCTCATCTATTTCCTGGTCTTCGCGATGCCGGGCAACCCGATCCTCGCGCTGTTCGGCGACAAGACGCCGAACCAGGCCGTCATCGACGCGCTCGAGGCTCAGTACCACCTGAACGAGCCGTTCATCGTCCAGTACTTCTACTACCTCCTGGGCATCTTCCAGGGGGATCTCGGCACCACGTTCTCGGGCCAATCGGTCAACGACGTCCTCGCCCGGACGCTGCCTGTCACCGGCCGCCTCGCGGTCATGGCGATCGCCATCGAGTTCTCTCTGGCCATCCTCATCGGCACGATCTCGGCACTGCGCAAGGGCAAGATCTTCGACAACGTCGCGCTGGTCATCTCGCTCATCTTCGTCGCCATCCCGATCTTCGTCCTGGCCTTCGTCGCGCAGTACTTCCTCGCGATCCAGCTCGGCTGGTTCAAGCCGACGGTCGGGTCGCAGAACGACTGGGGTGATCTGTGGCTCCCCGCCCTCGTGCTCGGATTCAGCCTGTTCGCGACCAGCATGCGCCTGATGCGCGGCTCGGTCATCGACACGCTCAACCAGGACTGGGTGCGCACCGCCTACAGCAAGGGTCTTCCGCGCCGGCGCGTCATTCCTGTCCACGTGCTGCGCAACTCCCTCATCCCCGTCATCACCAACTCGGCGACCAACTTCGGCGTCCTGCTGGTGGGTGCCACCGTCACCGAGGCGATCTTCAACGTCCCCGGCGTCGGCAACACGCTCTTCCAGGCGACGCTGCGTCATGAGGGCCCCACGATCGTCTCGTTCGTGACGGTCTTCGTGATCATCTACGTCCTGGTCAACCTGGTGATCGACCTGCTGTACGGTCTGCTCGACCCGAGGATTCGCTATGTCAAGTAACTCCGATCTGCCGACGCACTTCGTCGCAGAGGTCAAGGAGACGGCCATCACCGTCGACGCCGTGCGCGTCGACGAGAAGCCGTCCAGTCTCTGGCGCGACGCCTGGCGCGATCTGCGCAAGCGTCCCACCTTCTGGATCTCGCTCCTGGTGGTCGCCGTGGTGCTGCTGATGGCCATCTGGCCGACGCTCTTCACCCAGACGCCGCCGAACGACAACTGCCAGCTCTCCAACAGCAACGGCGGGCCGCAAGCCGGTCACCCGCTGGGCTTCACCTTCCAGGGCTGCGACATCTACGCACGCATCGTGTGGGGCTCGCGCACCTCGCTGTCGGTGGGTCTGATCTCGACCATCATCGGTTCGACCATCGGCCTCGTCATGGGCGCTCTCGCCGGCTTCTACGGCGGATGGCTCGACTCGCTGCTCTCGCGCGTGGGCGACATGTTCTTCGCGATCCCCTACATCCTGGCCGCTGTGGTCGTCATGAGCGTGTTCGCCGACTACCGCAACGTCTTCACCCTCTCGCTCGCCATCGGCGGTTTCGCCTGGGCCTCGACGGCGCGCGTGGTTCGCGCCGAGGTGCTCAGGGTGCGCCAGGCGGACTTCGTGACTGCCTCGAGGGCGCTGGGACAGAACCGGTTCCAGGTGCTCGTCTCGCATGTCGTGCCCAACGCCATCGCGCCGCTGCTGGTGATCTCCACCCTCAGCCTTGCTGCGGCGATCGTCGCCGAGGCGACCCTGTCGTTCCTCGGTGTCGGACTCGGCTCGAGCGTCATGTCGTGGGGCGCGGACATCAGCGGGGCGCAGTCCTCGCTGCGTGTCGCCCCGATGGCGCTCATCTACCCGTCGATCGCGCTGACGGTCACCGTTCTCGCGTTCATCCTGCTGGGCGAGCTCATCCGCGACGCCCTCGACCCGAGAGCGAGGGCCCGCCGATGAGCGACACCGCCGCCACCCCGTTGCTCAGCATCCGCAACCTCCGCGTCGCCTTCGACACGCAGTCGGGAAGCCGCGAGGTCCTGCACGACGTCAGCCTCGACGTCTTCCCCGGCGAGACCGTCGCCATCGTCGGCGAGTCCGGCTCGGGCAAGTCCACGACCGCCTCCGCCGTCGTGAACCTGCTCCCGGGCACGGGTCACGTCACCCAGGGCAGCATCACCCTGGACGGTCGCGAGCTCACCACGCTGAGCCGCACGCAGTTGGAGCGTCTGCGCGGTCGCGAGATCGGCTATGTCCCGCAGGACCCGATGTCGAACCTCAACCCGGTGTGGTCGATCGGCTTCCAGGTCAAGGAGGCGATCCGTGCGAACGGCATCGCGACCAGCCGCAAGGAGATCACCGAGCGCGCGATCGAGGTCCTCCAGCAGGCAGGACTGGCGGATGCGGCCAAGCGTCTGCATCAGTATCCGCACCAGTTCTCCGGCGGCATGCGTCAGCGCGCCCTCATCGGCATCGGTCTCGCCGCCGACCCGAAGCTGCTGATCGCCGACGAGCCCACCTCTGCGCTGGATGTGACCGTGCAGCGGGTGATTCTCGACCACATGGCCTCCCTCACTCGGGAGAAGGGCACGTCGGTGCTGCTGATCACGCACGACCTGGGCCTCGCGGCCGAGCGTGCGGAGAAGATCGTGGTCATGCAGAACGGCGAGATCGTCGAGTCCGGGCCCAGCCGCGAGATCCTGCAGAACCCCATCCACCCGTACACGCAGCGCCTCGTCGCCGCCGCTCCCTCGCTCGCGTCGCAGCGCATCCAAGCCGTCGCCGAGCGACGCGGCATCGAGACGACCGAGGACATCCAGGACCTCACGCCCGCGATCCGGGTGACGGAGCTGACCAAGGAGTACAAAATCCGCCAGGGTGGCTTCCGCAGCGAAGCCTTCCGCGCGGTGGACGGCGTGTCCTTCGAGATCCCGCGTGGCAAGACGCTGGCCCTGGTCGGCGAATCCGGCTCCGGCAAGTCGACCGTCGCGAAGATGGTGCTCAAGCTCGAAGAGCCCACCGCGGGATCGATCGAGATCGACGGCACCAACATCGAGAAGCTCTCGAACCGGCAGGCCTTCGCGCTGCGTCGCCGGATGCAGCCGGTGTTCCAGGATCCCTACGGCTCGCTCGACCCGCTGCGCAACATCGGCAACACGATCGCGGAGCCGATGGAGATCCACAAGGTCGGCGACAGCGCCTCCCGCCGTAAGCGCGTGCGGGAGCTCCTCGACCAGGTCTCACTCCCGCAGGAGCTGGCGACTCGGTATCCGAACGAGCTCTCCGGCGGTCAGCGTCAGCGCGTGGCCATCGCCCGCGCGCTTGCGCTGAAGCCCGACATCGTCGTCCTCGACGAGGCGGTCTCGGCCCTCGACGTGCTGGTGCAGGACCAGATCCTGCAGCTGCTCGCCGAGCTCCAGTCCGAGCTCGAGCTGACCTACCTCTTCATCACCCACGACCTCGCCGTCGTGCGCGTGGCCGCCGACATGGTCGCGGTCATGGAGAAGGGCCGGATCGTCGAGCAGGGCACGGTCGACGAGATCTTCGCCAACCCCGCCGAGGAGTACACCCGTCGCCTCCTGGATGCCATCCCCGGCGCGACCATCCCGCTCGGAGGCGGCAACTGAACCGCACCGTCTACCGGTCGACGGCGGCGACCGTCGGGATCATCATCTCGGCGGTCGCCGCCGCCTTCCTCCTCGGCGACGCACTGATCCGCGCCGGAATCGTGAGCGCGCTCCTGCTCGCCCCGTGGATCCTGCTCGCGCTGTGGGCGATCTACGTCGGCGTCTTCGCGTCGAGCGTGACCAGCTCCGCCGACGGCCTGCGCGTGCAGAACTTCCTGCGCATCACCCGCATCCCTTTCTCCGCTGTCGCCGACATCCGCATGCGCTATCAGCTCGTGATCGAGACGACCGAGGGGCGCACGATCACCTGCTACGGGGGGCCGGTGTCCGCCCGCAGCGGCTCACGCCGCTCCTCGAGTGACGATCGTCCCGCAACCGGTTCGCGAGACGCCGAGCGCATCATCGACGACTGGCAATCGGCCCTCGAACGCACGGCGGTCCCCGCCCCGGTCCGGCGGATGTGGGACGTCCCGGCACTCGTCTCGTTCACCGCCCTCGTGGTCTGGGCGGGCATCGCCGTGGCGGTAGCGGGAGCCGGCTGACCGCGGTGCAGCCGCCTGCGGTAGACTGAAGGGCCCGGAGTCCCGGGTCACCCTCCCTCACTGCAAGGAAACCTGTATGGCGCGCGCCCTCCGCTCCGATCTGCGTAACGTCGCGATCGTCGCCCACGTCGACCACGGCAAGACGACTCTCGTCGATGCCATGCTCCGTCAGACGGGCTCGTTCGGTGAACACGCGCACGTCGAAGAGCGCGCCATGGACTCCAACGATCTGGAACGTGAGAAGGGCATCACGATCCTCGCCAAGAACACGGCGATCACGTACAACGGCATCCACACCGACACCCCGATCACGATCAACGTGATCGACACCCCGGGTCACGCCGACTTCGGCGGCGAGGTCGAGCGCGGCCTGTCGATGGTCGACGGCGTGGTGCTGCTCGTCGACGCCTCCGAGGGTCCGCTGCCCCAGACACGCTTCGTGCTGCGCAAGGCGCTCGAGGCGAAGCTGCCGGTCATCCTGCTCGTGAACAAGACCGACCGCCCCGATGCGCGCATCGCCGAGGTCGAAGAAGAGGCTCACGACCTTCTGCTGGGTCTGGCCTCCGACCTGCAGGACGACGTGCCCGACCTCGACGTGGACGCTCTGCTGGACGTCCCCGTGGTCTACGCGTCCGGCCGTGCCGGTGCCGCCTCGCGCACGCGCCCCGAGAACGGGTCGCTTCCCGACAACGAAGACCTCGAGCCGCTGTTCGAGGCGATCCTCGAGCACGTGCCGGCGCCGTCCTACGACGACGAGGCGCCGCTGCAGGCGTGGGTCACCAACCTCGACTCCAGCCCGTTCCTCGGCCGCCTGGCTCTCCTGCGCGTCTTCAACGGCACCCTCAAGAAGGGTCAGACCGTCGCCTGGGTCCGCCACGACGGTTCGCACTCGAACGCGCGCGTGACCGAGCTGCTCAAGACGAAGGCTCTCGAGCGCTTCCCGGCCGAGTCCGCCGGTCCCGGCGACATCGTCGCCATCGCCGGCTTCGAAGACATCACGATCGGTGAGACCATCGCCGATCCCGAGGACGTCCGTCCGCTGCCGGCCATCACGGTCGACGACCCGGCGATCTCGATGACGATCGGCACGAACACCTCGCCGCTCATGGGCAAGGTCAAGGGTCACAAGCTCACCGCTCGCATGGTGAAGGACCGTCTCGACCGGGAGCTCATCGGAAACGTCTCGCTCAAGGTCGTCGACATCGGCCGCCCCGACGCCTGGGAGGTGCAGGGACGCGGCGAGCTGGCGCTGGCGATCCTGGTCGAGAACATGCGCCGCGAGGGCTTCGAGCTCACCGTCGGCAAGCCCCAGGTCGTCACCAAGCGCGGCGAGGACGGCAAGCTCAAGGAGCCGTTCGAGCATCTCACCATCGACGCCCCCGAGGAGCACCTCGGCGCGATCACGCAGCTCATGGCCGCTCGCAAGGGCCGCATGGACAACATGACGAACCACGGCACCGGCTGGGTGCGCATGGAGTTCGTCGTGCCCTCGCGCGGACTCATCGGCTTCCGCAGCGAGTTCCTCACCATCACGCGCGGCACCGGTATCGCCAACGCGATCTCCCACGGCTACGACGACTGGGCCGGCTCCATCACGACGCGTCAGAACGGCTCGATCGTCGCCGATCGCCAGGGTGTCGTCACCCCCTTCGCGATGATCGCACTGCAGGAGCGGATGAGCTTCTTCGTGCAGCCGACCGAAGAGGTCTACGAGGGCATGGTCATCGGCGAGAACTCGCGCGCCGACGACATGGACGTCAACATCACGAAGGAGAAGAAGCTGACGAACATGCGTTCGTCGACCTCGGACTCCTTCGAGTCGATGACGCCGCCGCGTGTGCTGACCCTCGAGGAGTCGCTCGAGTTCGCCCGCGACGACGAATGCGTCGAGGTCACCCCCGAGAAGGTGCGTATCCGCAAGGTCGTGCTCGACGCGACCGAGCGCGGCCGCGCCGCATCGCGCCTGAAGCGCCAGGACGCCAACGCCTGAGCGTGACCTAGCGGACTTCGGAGACGAGGACCGCGCTGGTGTCGCGGGTGAGCGCCTCGAAGATGTGAGGCGCATCCCCGCGATACCGCAGGTAGTCGCCCGGCGAGAGCTCGACGGGGGAGTCCGCCGGTCCGGCGGCGGCGCGTCCGGTGATCAGCACGACGTGCTCGATGGTCCCTGTGGCGTGCGGCAGCGACCGCCGCGGATCTCCCGGCTCGGCGCGCAGCAGGTAGAGGTCGCTGCGCGAATGCGGCGACCCGGCCGCGAGCAGCAGCGCACTGTACGGGGAGTCGGCCGCGCGGATGCCCTCGTCCGAACGCGCGCGGATGAGGCGCGGGGTGTCGTCGGGGTCTTCGACGAAGACGGCGAACGGCACGCCGAGCGCGGTCGCGATGGCCCAGAGCGTCTCCACGCTGGGGTTGCCGGCGCCCGACTCGAGTTGTGAAATCGTGGCCTTTCCCACTCCCGCGCGGCGCGCGAGTTCGGAGATGCTCACGCCTGCGCGTTCCCGTTCGCGGCGGAGGGAGCGGGCGATGCGTGGACCTATGGTCTCCATGCGGTCAGTATGACGCACGATTGTTCGGTTTGACGAACGCCTCTCCGCGGGACATCCTGGGGGAATGGAAGAGGATCGCCCGCCCGAGGCCGGCCGTCGCGCGGTGAGGCAGGGGCTCGCGGTCGCTCTGGCGACGAGCGCGTACGGCGTCTCCTTCGGCGCCCTCTCGGTCGCTGCGGGCCTGGATGTCTGGCAGACGTGCGTCCTGAGCCTGCTCATGTTCACGGGCGGTTCGCAGTTCGCCTTCGTCGGCGTGATCGCTGCCGGCGGGATCGCTGCAGCCCCCGCAGCGATCGCCTCAGCGGCACTGCTCGGGGTGCGAAACGTCGCGTACGGCATGCGGTTGTCGCCGCAGTTCGACGGAATCTGGCGCAAGATGGCCGCCGCCGGATTCACGATCGACGAGTCGACGGCCGTCTCGCTCGCCCAGACCGACACGCGCGCCAAAGCGCTGGGCTTCTGGGTCACGGGTATCGGCATCTACATCGGCTGGAACATCTCGACGCTCGCGGGCGCGCTGCTGGGGGATGTGCTGGGCGACCCGCGCGCGTACGGACTGGATGCGGCCGCCGCCGCGGCCTTCCTCGCGCTGCTGTGGCCGCGGCTGGCGGGACGGCAGGCCATCGCTGTCGGCATCGCCGCAGCCGTGGTGGCGACGGTGCTCACCCCCGTGCTCATGCCGGGTGTCCCCGTGCTGATCGCCGCGCTCGTGGCGATCGTGGTCGGATGGGCCGATCGTCCTGCTGCGAAGGCGGCATCATGACGCTGTGGAACGCCGTCCTTCTCGCCGCCGTGATCTGCCTCGCCCTCAAAGCGGTGGGCTACGCCATCCCGACCCGCTTCGTCGAGGCGCCGAGGCCCGCGCGCATCGCCGACCTGCTCACCGTGGCGCTTCTGGGTGCGCTGGTCGCCGTGCAGGCGCTGGGGGCGGGGCAGGCGATCGTCGTCGATGCGCGCGTGCCCGCACTCCTGGTCGCCGGAGGCCTGCTCGCGCTGCGCGCGCCGTTCCTCATCGTGGTCGTCGCGGCGGCCGCGGTCGCAGCCCTGCTTCGGCTCGTGGGCTGGGCTGCCTGAGAAGACTCCTATCCGCGGCGACTAGGATCCCGGGGTGGGCTCGCTTGCATCTCGTATCGCCGCCTGGGCGATCGCTCTCGTCGTGGGGGTCGTCTACGGCGCCGCCGGATCCTTCGCTCATGCGGCAGTGATCGGACCGGTGCCGATCGGGCTCCTCCTCGGGGTGATCGGTGCCGGAGCGCTGCTGATCGCCGTGCGGCTGCTGACGGGGGACAGATGGACGACCCTGGCGGCGGCGCTGGGCGTGATGGTCATCACGTACGTGTTCGCCCAGCCGTCCACAGGCGGGTCCGTGCTGTTCACCGTGGAGCACGAGACGCTCGCGCTGATCTGGATGGGGGCCGTCCCGTTGATCGCCGCCATCGTCGTGGCGTGGCCGCGTGCGCCCCGACCAGCAGTCGAGGCGAACTAGACTGATTCCGTGACGTATGTGATCGCCCTTCCGTGCGTCGATGTCAAGGATCGCGCCTGCATCGACGAATGCCCCGTCGACTGCATCTATGAGGGCGATCGTTCGCTCTACATCCACCCCGATGAGTGCGTGGACTGCGGAGCGTGCGAGCCGGCATGCCCCGTCGAGGCGATCTACTACGAGGACGACCTTCCCGAAGAGTGGCAGGACTACTACAAGGCCAACGTCGAGTTCTTCGACGACATCGGCTCGCCCGGCGGCGCCGCCAAGGTCGGCGTGATCCACAAGGACCACCCGGTCATCGCCGAGTTGCCGCCCCAGGGCGAGTGATCACCTAGATGAGCGTCGCCGACCTCGCCGACTACCCCTGGGACGCCGTCGCACCGTACGCCGAGACCGCGCGTCGACATCCTGACGGCATCGTGGATCTCTCGATCGGCTCTCCCGTGGACCGCACTCCTGCGGTGGTCGAAGCCGCCCTCACGGCAGCGACCGATGCGCACGCCTACCCGCAGACCGTGGGCACGTCGCGGCTGCGCGAGGCGATCGTCGACTGGTACGCCAGGCGCCGCGGTGTCGCGGGTCTGACGCCCTCTCACGTGCTGCCGACCGTCGGTTCGAAGGAGCTCGTCGCGCTGCTTCCGCTGCTGCTCGGGCTCGGCGCGGGCGACACCGTCGTTCATCCGGTTGCGGCGTACCCGACGTACGAGGTCGGCGCACGCCTGGTCGGGGCCACTTCGGTGGCCGCCGACGATCCCGCATCCTGGCCGGAGGGCACCAAGCTCGTCTGGATCAACTCTCCCGGCAACCCGGACGGTCGCGTGTGGAGCGTCGAGGAGCTGCGCCGCGCACGAGAGCGCGCCCGAGAGCTCGGGGCGGTCCTGGCATCCGATGAGTGCTACGCCGAACTGGGGTGGGATGCGCCGTGGGCTGATGCCCCCGTGCCGTCCGTCCTGGATCCCGCCGTGGTCGCCGCGGATCTCTCCGGTGTGCTGTCGGTCTACTCGCTGAGCAAGCAGTCCAACCTCGCGGGGTATCGTGCCGCCTTCCTCGCGGGTGATCCCTCGCTCGTGGCACGGCTGCTGACGGCGCGCAAGCATCTGGGTCTCATGCTGCCGGCTCCCGTGCAGGCCGCGATGGTCGCCGCGCTGACCGACGACGCGCACGTCGCCGCCCAGAAGGCGCGCTACGGCGCCCGGCGCCAGGTGCTGAAGCCCGCCGTCGAGGCCGCCGGTTTCCGCGTCGACCGCAGCGAGGCCGGTCTCTATCTCTGGGTGACACGCGGCGAGGACGCGTGGGACAGCATGGCCGCCCTGGCCGAACTCGGAATTCTCGCGGGTCCCGGGCACTTCTACGGGCCGCACCACCCCCAGCACATCCGGCTCTCCCTCACGGCGTCGGACGAGCGGATCGCCGCGGCTGCGGGGCGCCTCGCCACCCTTGGCTCGTAGCTTTTCTCCTACGAATCTCTCGTTCCTTTGGCGCCAGTCACCGTAGGCCCCGGCCACGGCTAGGCTGTAATCGCAGGGGCGCGCCGACACGTAGCGTGCCCGGGCAGGTCGCCACCGGCGACCGAGGATCCCCACCTTTCGCCGACGATCCATCGCAAGGAGGCGCCGTGACCGAAGCCGGCTCGCAGCAGAAGACCGCACGTCTGACCGTCGCAGATCACACCGCGGAGCTGCCTGTGCTGACGGGCACGGACGGTGCGCCCAGCATCGATGTGTCGTCGCTGACGCGTCAGACCGGGCACACGACCCTCGACTACGGGTTCGTGAACACCGCGGCGACGAAGTCCGCGGTGACCTTCATCGATGGCGACGAAGGCATCCTCCGTTACCGCGGGTATCCGATCGAGCAGCTCGCGAAGAACTCGACCTACCTCGAGGTCGCCTGGCTGCTCATCTACGGCGAGCTGCCCAGTGCGAGCGAGCTCGAGGACTTCGACAACCGCATCCGGCGTCACACGCTGCTGCACGAGGATCTGAAGCGCTTCTTCTCCGCGCTGCCGCACACCGCGCATCCGATGTCAGTGCTGTCGGCTGCCACGGCGGCACTCTCGACGTACTACGAGAACCAGTCGGATCCTCACAATCCCGAGTTCGTCGAACTCAACACGATCCGGATGCTCGCGAAGCTTCCCGTCATCGCGGCTTACGCCCACAAGAAGAGCGTCGGTCAGGCGTTCCTGTACCCCGACAACTCGCTCAGCTTCGTCGACAACTTCCTGAAGCTCAACTTCGGCGTGCTCAGCGAGCAGTACGAGATCAGCCCGGTCATGTCGCGCGCGCTCGAGCGCCTGCTGATCCTGCACGAGGACCACGAGCAGAACGCGTCGACGTCGACCGTGCGCCTCGTGGGATCCACCGGCGCGAACATCTTCTCCTCGGTCTCGGCAGGCATCAACGCCTTGTCCGGGCCGCTGCACGGCGGCGCGAACGAGGCCGTGCTCGACATGCTGGGCCGCATCCGCGACTCCGGCGAGAGCGTGCAGCGCTTCGTCGAGCGGGTCAAGAACAAGGAAGACGGCGTGAAGCTCATGGGCTTCGGGCACCGCGTCTACAAGAACTACGACCCGCGCGCGAAGCTCGTCAAGGAGTCCGCCGACGAGGTGCTCGCCGAACTCGGCGTCAGCGACCCGCTGCTGGATCTCGCCAAGGAGCTGGAGGAGATCGCCCTGCGCGACGACTACTTCATCTCCCGCCGGCTGTACCCCAACGTCGACTTCTACACCGGCGTCATCTACAAGGCGATGGGCTTTCCGACCCGCATGTTCACCGTGCTGTTCGCGATCGGCCGTCTTCCGGGGTGGCTCGCGCACTGGCGCGAGATGAACCAGGACCCGCAGACCAAGATCGGTCGCCCTCAGCAGCTGTACGTGGGCGCTCCCGAGCGCAACTACCCGGGCGTGAGCTGACGATGCCGCGGCTTCTCGTGCGGCCGCCGTCGTCGCGACTGGCCGAGGGGGAGCTCACCCACCTCGAGCGCGTGCCGGTGGATCCGGCGCTCGCGCGAGAGCAGTGGGAGGCGTACGTCGACGTGTTCCGCTCCCGCGGGTGGGAGATCCTGACCGTCGCCGAGGCAGATGAGCAGGCGGACGGGGTGTTCGTCGAGGATGCTGTGGTCGTCTTCGGCGATCTGGCCGTGCTCTGCCGCGCCGGCGCCGACTCACGCCGGGGAGAGCGCCCCACGATCGAAGCCGCGACCGCCCGGACGGGGCTCGAGACCGCGGAGATCGTCGCCCCGGCGACACTCGACGGCGGCGACGTGCTCAAGATCGGCCGCACCGTGTACGTGGGGCTGTCGGCGCGAACGAACGAAGACGCCGTGGGGCAGCTGCGCGCCCTGCTCGAACCGCGCGGCTGGGTGGTGCAGGGTGTCCCCGTGACACGGGTGCTGCACCTGAAGTCCGCGGTGACGGCGCTTCCGGACGGCACCGTGATCGGCTATCCGCCGCTGGTCGACGACCCTGAGGCTTTCCCGGCGTTCCTGCCGGTGCCCGAGGAACATGGCACGGCCGTCGTCGTGCTCGACGAGAACACCGTGCTCATGTCGGCGGACGCCCCCGCATCCGCCGCGCTCTTCCGGGAGAGAGGTCTGGAGGTCGTCACCACCCCCGTGACCGAGTTCGAGAAGCTCGAGGGCTGCGTCACCTGTCTGTCGGTGCGGCTGCGCGACTGACCGCGTCAGCGCTCGAGCGTAGCGGCGTAATCGGGAACCATCGCGTCTGCGCTGCGCGGCGGCCGCTCGTATCCGCGTGAGGCGGGGCGTGCGGGGATCTCCACCGTCTCGTGGGGGACCGGCTGCCACGGGATGCGCTCGAGCAAGTGGTGGATCATGTTGATCCGCCCACGACGCTTGTCCTCGTTGTCGACCTCGTACCAGGGCGCCTCGGGGATGTCGGTGTGCACGAGCATCGCGTCCTTCGCCCGGGAGTAGTCCTCCCACTTCGTGATGGAGAGCACATCGTTCGGGCTCAGCTTCCAGCGCCGCATCGGGTCGCTCGCCCGGGAGCGGAAGCGTGCCTCCTGCTCGACGTCGGACACGCTGAACCAGTACTTCAGAAGGAGGATGCCGTCCTCGACCAGCATCCGCTCGAACAGCGGTGCCTGGTGCAGGAACCGCTGGTACTCCGCCTCGGTGCAGTAGCCCATCACGCGCTCGACGCCGGCGCGGTTGTACCAGGAGCGGTCCATCAGCACGATCTCGCCCGCCGCGGGCAGATGCGCGATGTAGCGCTGGAAGTACCACTGAGACTTCTCACGATCCGTCGGCGTCGGAAGCGCGACGATGCGGCTGACGCGGGGATTCAGATACTCCGACACGCGCTTGATCGTCGAGCCCTTGCCGGCAGCGTCGCGGCCTTCGAAGATCACCACGACGCGCGCGCCGGTCGTCTGCACCCACGCCTGCATGTCGACGAGCTGGGCCTGCAGGCGCGCGAGCTCGCGCTCGTAGAGCTTCTTCGGCAGCCGCGCCGCGCTCATGCGTGCAGCGCCTCGTTGAGGGTGACGCCCACGCCCGCGCGTCGCACGGCCTCGATCGCTCCCGTCACCGAGTTCCTTCGGAACAGGATGCCGTCGCGTTCAGACAGTTCCGCGCCCTTCACGACCGGGCGCGCTCCATCGGCGCCGGGCTGCTCGTCGGCGAGCACGATCTTGGACCCCGCCGTGACGTACAGGCCGGCCTCCACCACGCAGTCGTCGCCGAGCGAGATGCCGATGCCGGCGTTCGCGCCGAGCAGGGTGCGCGAGCCGATCGAGACGCGGTGCGTGCCGCCGCCCGAGAGGGTGCCCATGATCGATGCGCCGCCGCCGATGTCGCTGCCGTCGCCGACCACGACGCCCTGGGAGATACGCCCCTCGACCATCGAGGCGCCCAAGGTCCCCGCGTTGAAGTTGACGAATCCTTCGTGCATCACCGTCGTGCCGGGGGAGAGGTAGGCGCCCAGGCGCACGCGCGAGGCGTCGGCGATGCGCACCCCGGGCGGCGTGACATAGTCGAGCAGCCGCGGGAACTTGTCGAGGCTGTGCAGCTGGATGCCGGCGCGGGTCAGCGCCGGGCGCAGTCGCTCCGCGTCTCGGGGGTGCATGGGCCCCGCGGTCGTCCACGCCACGATCGGCAGATGGCCGAAGATGCCGTCGAGGTTGATCTCGTTCGGAGCCACGAGGCGATGGGAGAGCGCGTGCAGGCGCAGGTAGGCATCGATCGTGGAGGCGGGAGCCGCATCCGCATCGATCGTCAGTTCGACGGGAGCGATCGTGACCCGGCGGCGGGCGTCTTCGCCGGCGTACTCCGCGAGCTCCGCCGCCGAACCGGTCTGGGCCTGGGCCGCCACGGTCGGGAACCACGCGTCGAGAACGGTACCGTCCTCGCTCGTCGTCGCCAGACCCGTGCCCCATACCGTGCGCATCATGCTCATCCCCTCAGGTTATCGGCCCGAACAGCCTCGTTAGACTGAGGCCATGCCCGAGCTGGATCTGTCCGCGTCCGCCGTCGAGCTCACACAGGCGATCTGCGACATCCCGAGCGTTTCCGGGAACGAGGCGACGCTCGCGGATGCCATCGCCGCGGCCCTGGCGCCCCTGTCGCACCTCGAGGTCTTCCGCGACGGCGACACGATCGTCGCCCGCACCCGCCTCGGCAGAGCGCAGCGTGTCGTGATCGCCGGCCACATCGACACGGTCCCCATCAACGACAACCTCCCGACGCGCCTGATCGACGACGAGGGGCAGCCTGCCCTCTGGGGACGCGGCACGGTCGACATGAAGGCGGGCGTCGCCGTCCAGCTCAAGCTCGCCGCCGAGCTCACCGATCCTCGCGTCGACCTCACCTGGATGTGGTACGACCACGAGGAGGTGGACGCCTCCCTCAACGGGCTCGGTCGGGTGGCGCGCCTGCGCCCGGACCTCTTCGAGGCGGACTTCGCGATTCTGGGCGAACCGTCGAACGCTCAGGTCGAGGGGGGCTGCAACGGGACGCTGCGCGTCGTGGCACGCACGCACGGCGTCCGGGCCCACAGCGCTCGGGCCTGGGTGGGGGAGAACGCGATCCACGCCGCCGCCCCGATCCTCACCCGTCTGGCCGCGTACGAGCCGGCGACGATCGACGTCGAGGGACTCGCGTACCGCGAGGGTCTGAACGCCGTCCGCGTGACCGGCGGCGTGGCGGGCAACGTCATCCCCGATCTCTGCGAGGTCGAGATCAACTACCGCTTCGCGCCGAGCAGATCGGTGGCGGAGGCGGAAGCCCACGTGCGCGAGGTGCTCGAAGGCTTCGAGGTCGAGCTGACGGACTCGTCCGCCGGCGCCCGGCCGGGCCTGGATGCCCCCCTCGCACAGGAGTTCGTGCGCGCGGTCGGTGCGCAGCCGCATCCGAAGTACGGCTGGACGGATGTCGCGCGTTTCTCGGCGCTCGGAGTCCCCGCGGTGAACTACGGCCCGGGAGACCCGAGCCTGGCGCACCACGATCAGGAGCGCGTTCCGATCGCGCAGATCGAGGACGTCGAGCGCGGGCTGCGCACGTGGCTCAGCAGCTGACCCGCGTCGGCCGCTGGCCGGTCGCGGTCCGGATCGGGCTCATCTACCTCGCCGCTCGTCTGGTGACGCTCGGGTTCTTCGCCATCGCCTCTTCGCTGTCGTCCCCGGCATCCCGGTTCGGCGTGGACCCCGGCATCGGCAAGCTGCTCATGGGCTGGGACGCGCAGTGGTACTGGGTCGTCGCCGCCAACGGATACCCCTCGCCCCTGCCGCTGACCGAAGCGGGACAGGTGGCCGAGAACGCGTGGGCCTTCCTGCCGCTGTATCCCTGGGTGTCGCAGGGAGTCGGGTTCTTCGTCGGCGGGTGGCAGGTGGCGGGGCCGGTCGTCGCGCTCGTCGCCGGCTACTTCGCAGCGCTCGCGTTCTATCGCCTGATGCGTCGACGTCTGGACCGCTCGACCTCGACCTGGGCGGTCGTCTTCTTCGTGGCGGGACCGCTCGCCGCCCTCTTCCAGATCGCGTACGCGGAGTCGCTGTTCCTCCTGTGGCTGATGCTGGCTCTGGACGCCCTGCTCCGGCGGCGTTACGTATGGCTGTACCTGCTCATCCCGCTCATGGGCTTCACGCGCCCCGGCATCCTCGCCTTCGCCCTCACGCTCGGTCTCGTGGGCATCTGGCGATGGATCCGCCGGCGCGTGGACCCCCTCCCCGTGAGGGAGGTCGTGCACCTGGTGGCCCTCGCCGCTCTGGCGAGCCTCGTCGGCTTCTCCTGGCAGGTGATCGCGGCGGTCGCGACGGGCGATCCTGCCGCATATCTCACCACCGAACTCGCGTGGCGACGCAACTGGATCCCGGATGCGGCCGCACATTTCTTCCCCTTCGACGGCTTCCTCGCCGGCACGGCCTTCTGGGCGCGGCTGTGGGGGTGGCCGCTGTGGCTCGGGTTCGCGCTGCTCGCCGTGATCGTGGTCGTGGTGGCCGCCGTGCTGGTGTTCGCGCCGGGCGTGCGACGGCTCGGGACGGAGATCCGCCTCTGGTCGGCGAGCTACCTGCTGTACCTTCTCGCCGTCTTCTTCCCGCAGTCGAGCACCTTCCGGCTGCTCGTTCCGCTGTCGCCTCTCTGGGGTGCGGTCGCCGTCGGGCGACATCCGGCCTGGCGCATCGGCATGCTCGTCGCGGGACTGGCGGGACAATGGTGGTGGATCTACAACATGTACGCGCTCGGGAACACACTCTGGCAGATCCCCTGAGGACAAGCGTCGGGCGCGCTCTCACGCACGATAAACTGGGAACTCACCATTGACGAAGAGGAGCCACGATGGCAGCCATGAAGCCGAGAACCGGAGACGGGCCGATGGAGGCTGTGAAGGAGGGGCGCCTGATCATCGTTCGTGTTCCGCTCGAGGGCGGCGGGCGTCTTGTGGTGTCGGTCAACGACGCCGAGGCCAAGGAATTGCACGACGTGCTCGCGGGGGTCGTCGGCGCCTGAGCTGTTCACTTCCTACTTCACTGCGGCCGGTCCTTCGGGATCGGCCGCAGTGGCGTGTCAGCGGCTCTCGTCGATGGTCGTGAGCTGCAGGAGTCCTTCGCCGACGATCGACAGCGCGCCGATGACGGCGGGAGAGGACTGCGTCTCCTGGATGAGCGACCGGTAGGCGGTCGTCACGGGATCGCGGCGCACTGGATCGGCGACGGCGCCGCCGGCGAGGATGCGGGGCACGAGCACGAGCCCTCCCGGACGCACCAGGCGCAGGCCGTGCTCCACGTACTCGATCACGCCGTCCGCATCCGCGTCGACGAGCACGATGTCGTAGGAGGCTTCGTTCATGCGCGGCAGGACATCGGAGGCGCGGCCGGTGATGAATCTGGCGCGAGCCGGCGCAATGCGCGCGTCCGAGAACGCGCGACGGGCGGCCTGCAGGTGCTCGGGCTCCTTGTCGATGGTCGTGAGGATGGCCCGCGGCGCCCCGTGCATGAGCCACAGCCCCGACACACCGGCGCCCGTGCCGATCTCGACGATGTTGAGGGCGCGTGAGACCTGGGCGAGCAGTGCGAGCTGCGCCCCGATCGGCGGGCTCACCGGGTCGGCGCCCAGTTCGAGGGCGTGCGTGCGTGCGCGGGCGATCGCGTCGGGTTCGACGGTCGCCTCGCGGGCGAATCGATCGCTCGCGTCGTGTCCGGCCATGGTGTTCCTCCTCGGCAAGCCTACGGTCGCCGATGGGCGGCGGCGGTCAGGCGCGGCGGTAATCTGAAGGCATGGTTTTCGGGCTCACGATCGAGAAGCTGCTGGTGATCGCCGTGATCGCCGCCTTCCTGATCGGACCCGAACGTCTGCCCCGGTATGCGGAGGCCTTGGCGCGGTTCACGAACCGCTCACGCGAGTTTCTGCGCGGTGCGCGCAGCCGCGTGAAGGAGGAGATGGGCCCGGAGTTCGACGAGGTGGACTGGCGCAAGCTCGACCCGCGTCAGTACGACCCGCGACGCATCATCCGCGAGGCGCTGCTCGACGATCCGCCCACGGCGACCGTGCGTGCGGCCGGCGCCGCCGCAGCGGCGACCATGTCGACGACACGTGCCGCGGAGAGCTTCGACCTGGAGTCGGGGGAGCAGCCCCCGTTCGACGACGAGGCGACCTGAGGCCCCAGCGGCTCAGTGCGGGGTCACGGGCAACGGCCTGCCGGAGAGCGGCCTACCGGAGAGCAGGATGCGGTCGGCGACCTGCTGGATGGCGAGCGAGGCGGCGTCGTCCGGGGCGCGGCGCACGACCGGCTCGCCCTCATCCCCGCCGCTGCGCAGTGCGCGGCTGAGCGGAACACGCGCGATCACCTCGACCGTCTCGGCATCCGTGCTCAGTTCCCGCGCGATGCGATCACCGCCGCCCGACCCGAACAGATCGAACGTCGTGCCGTCGGGGAGGGTCATGGCCGTCATGTTCTCGACGACCCCCAGAACGCTCTGCCCCGTCTGCCTGGCGACCAGCCCGCTGCGTGCCGCCACCTCGGACGCGGCCGCCTGCGGAGTGGTGACGACCAGGACGTCGGCGTGCGGGAGCAATTGCCCGATCGAGATGGCGATATCGCCGGTGCCCGGCGGCATGTCGATGAGCAGCACGTCGAGGTCGCCGAAATACACCTCCGTGAGGAACTGCTGGATCGTGCGGTGGAGCATCGGCCCTCGCCACGCGACGGCGCTGCGGGCTGCGCCCTCGGGCAGGAACATGCCGATGGAGACGACTTTCACGTCGAAGGCGACCGGAGGGACGATGAGATCGTCGATCCTGGTGGGTCTCACACTCGCGCCGTCGGCGTCGACGAGTCCCAGCAGCGCCGGGATCGAGAAGCCGTGCACGTCCGCATCCACGACGCCCACGCGTCTGCCGCGATCCGCCAGCGCGACGGCGAGATTGGCGGTGAGCGTCGACTTGCCGACGCCCCCCTTGCCGCTCGTCACGGCGATCACGCGCGTCAGCGACTCAGGGGTGAAGGGGTTGCCGCGCCGGCGGCCGCCGCGCAGACGGGTTGTCAGCGCCTCACGCTCCTCGGGGCTCATGACGCCCAGGACGACCTCGACCGGGGCGTCGCCGACGATGCGCTCGGCGGCGTGGCGCACGTCGCGTTCGATGCGATCGGATGCGGGGCAGCCGACGATCGTGAGGGCCACAGCGACGCGCACGCCGCCGTCGGCGCCCTCGCTGACCTCGCGCAGCATGTCGAGGTCGGCGAGGCTGCGTCTCAGCTCGGGATCGGTGACGGCGCCGACCGCCTCCCGTACTCGGGCGACGCGGTCGGTCTCAGAGTTCACGGGCTTCGCGCTCCGCCTTCTCGCGGCGTTCGGCCCGACGGCGCTTCTCCTCGCGCTCCGCGCGGACCTGTTCCGGCTCCTCACCGGCGCCGTGCGCCTGCAGATCCTCCAGCAGCGCGCGCAGCTCGTCGCGGAGCACCTCGCGCGTGACCGACTCGCTCGAGACATCGGTCAGCGCCATCCGCAACGCGACGATCTCGCGGGCGAGGTACTCGGTGTCGGCGAGGTTGCGCTCCGCGCGCTGACGGTCCTGCTCGATCTGCACCCGGTCGCGGTCGTCCTGTCTGTTCTGCGCGAGCAGGATGAGCGGGGCGGCGTAGGAGGCCTGCAGTGAGAGCACGAGCGTGAGAGCGGTGAAGCCGTTGTCCGAGGAGTCGAAGCGCAGCTCCGGCGGCAGGATGGTGTTCCACGCGAGCCACGCGGCGCAGAACGCGCTCAGCCCCACGAGGAACCAGGGCGTTCCCATGCCGCGGGCGATCACCTCGGTGAAGCGGCCGAAGCGGTCGCGCGACGGCTGACCGGACCGCGACAGCATCCCGCCCCGCCCGCGGGGTGCATCCAGCGCCCCCTTGCGAGGCGATCGGGCCATCATTGCGGCCGTCCTTCCGAGTCACCGGTGCGCCAGTCTTCGGGGAGCAGATAGTCGAGGACATCGTCGACGCTGACGGCGCCGACGAGGCGCTGTGCGGAGTCGACGACGGGAACCGAGACGAGGTTGTAGGTCGCCAGCAGACGCGCGACGACGGCAGCGGAGGCGGTGGCGGGCACGGGCTCGAGCGAATCGTCGAGCAGTGCGCCGAGCCGTTCGTGCGGGGGATAGCGCAGCATCCGCTGGAAATGCACCGTCCCGAGCAGGCGGCCCGTCGGCGTCTCGTAGGGAGGCAGTGTCACGAACACGGCGGCGGCGAGGGCCGGGTGCGTCTCGTGGCGGCGGATGAGCGCGAGCGCCTCGGCGATCGTGTTGTCGGCGGACAGCACGATCGGCTCGGGCGTCATGAGTCCGCCCGCGGTGTCGGGCCCGTACTGCAGGAGGGCGCGCACGTCCTCCGCCTCATCGGGCTCCATGAGCTCGAGCAGCTCCTCGCGCTGCTCGGCCGGCAGCTGGGCGAGCACGTCGGCGGCGTCGTCGGGCTCCATCGCGTCGAGGATGTCGGCCGCGCGCTCGTCGCCGAGAGCCTCGAGGATGTGCACCTGCTCCTCTTCCGGCATCTCCTCCAGCGCGTCGGCGAGGCGGTCGTCGGGAAGCTCCTCCGCGACCTCGAGGAGGCGGTCCTCGGGAAGATCCAGCAGGGTGTTGGCGAGGTCGGCGGCCTTGAGCTCGGCGTAGCTGGCGACCAGCCGTTCCGCGGACTGCGCCTCGCCGCGGGTCTGGCCGTCGTTGACGTCGTGCCAGGAGGCGAAGGTGGTCGCGCCCTTCGCGAACGGCGACGGGCTCGTCTTGGGCTTGCGCAGGAAGAGCTGCGACACGTCCCATTCGCCGAGGCGGTTGCGTTCGATGGCGACATCCTCTATGACGGCCTGACCGGAGCCGTCGCGCAGCGACACCTTGCGCCCGACGAGTTCCGCCAGAACCCGCACCTCGCCGCCGCGCTGCTGGAAGCGGCGCACGTTGATGAGGCCGGTCGTGATTACCTGGCCGGTCTCGATCGAGGTGACCCTCCCGATCGAGACGAAGACATGGCGTCGTCCGGGGATCTCGATGACGAGGCCGATCACGCGGGGAGCGTCGTCGGCGCGGTAGATCACGACGACGTCGCGCACGCGTCCGAGGCGGTCACCGGCGGGATCGAAGACCGCGCATCCGGCCAGACGCGCGACGAAAACCCGCTGTGTGCTCACTCGTCCAGCCTAGCCCCGGGCTCGATGAGCACGCCGGGAGCGCTCCGGCTCGGCGTGGGAAGATGGGGTGATGAGCAACCAGGGTGCACCGTTCTCGCAAGGCTCCGCCGAGACGGGCGAGACCGTCGCCTCGTTCACGCACTACGAGGGGGCGCAGAAGGCCGTGTCCGCTCTCATCGCCGCCGAGGTGCCGGCGAAAGAGATCGCGATCGTCGGTGCGGGTCTGCGCTCGATCGAACGCATCACCGGCCGGCTCGGCTACGCCACGGCCGCCAGGTCGGGCGCGATCAACGGCCTCATGCTCGGCGTGCTCTTCTCGTTCATCTTCGTGCTCGGCTCGCCCTCGGTGCAGATCCAGGCGTTCGTGGGCGTGCTGCTGGTCGGCATCGCGATCGGCATGCTGCTGAACATCCTGATGTTCTCGATCGTGCGCCGTCGGCGCGACTACGCCTCCGTCATGCAGGTCGTCGCGGACCACTACGAGGTGAAGGTCGCGCCCACGAGCGTGCACAAGGCGCGTGCCGCGCTGGGCACAGCGCCGACCGCGGCGCATCCGGCCTCGGCAGCGCCGCGCAGCGACGCTCCGCCGCGTTACGGCGAGCGGATCACGCCCGGTTCTCCGTCGCCCCAGACGCCGCCCGTCGAGCGGCCCGCCACGCCAGGGGCGCAGCCGGGCCAGGACGACGACCGCGCCTGAGCGCGTCGCATCCGGCCCGACCGCCCTCCGTCAGCTCGACAGGCGAGCGATCCACGCCTCGATCTCGTCGGCGGTGCGGGGGATTCCCGCGGACAGGTTGACGGGGCCCTCGGCGGTCATGAGGATGTCGTCCTCGATGCGCACTCCGATGCCGCGCAGTTCCTCGGGGACGGTGAGGTCGTCGGCCTGGAAATAGAGCCCGGGCTCGATCGTGAAGACCATCCCCGGTGCCAGCTCGCCCTCGTAGTACATGTCACGTCGCGCCTGTGCGCAGTCGTGCACGTCGAGGCCCAGGTGGTGGCTCGTGCCGTGCACCATGTATCGCCGGTGCTGACCGCCGTGATCGGCGTCCAGCGCCTCCTGGGCCGTGACCGGGATGAGGCCCCACTCCGCAACACGGGCGGCGATGACCGACATGGCCGCCTCGTGGATCTCACGGAACTTCACGCCGGGGCGAGCAGCGGCGAACGCGACGTCGGCGGCCTCGCGCACCGTCTCGTACACGCGGCGCTGCACCTCGGTGAAGCGCCCGTTCACCGGCAGCGTGCGGGTGATGTCGGCGGTGTAGAGACTGTCCACCTCGACACCGGCGTCGATCAGGATGAGATCCCCCGGCAGAACGCGGCCGTCGTTGCGGGTCCAATGCAGGTAGCAGGCGTGTGCCCCGGAAGCGGCGATCGTGTCGTAGCCCTCCCAGTTGCCGTCACTGCGAGCCCGCTGGTGGAAGACACCCTCCACGACGCGTTCGCCGCGAGGGTGGGTGACGATGCGGGGAAGCTCTCGGACGATGTCGTCGAAGCCGGCGCCGGTGACGTCCACCGCCAGCTGCAACTGGGCGATCTCGTGTTCGTCTTTGATGAGGCGCAGCTCCGACACGATCCGGCTGAGCTCGGCGTCCTCGTCGACCACGCGGTCAGCGTCGCTCACGGTGAAGGCATCGAGATGAGCCGTCGCGATCGCGAGATCCGCCGCGACCTGCGCCAGCGAGGGGCGCGGGCCGATCCAGAACTCGCCCACACTCGCATCGGCGTAGAACTCGCTCGTGGTGCGGTCGGCGCGCTCGCGGAAATAGAGCATCACGTCGTGGCCCTCCTCGCCACGGGGCTCGAAGACGAGCACGGAACCCGGTTCGCTGTCCGCGCCCCATCCAGTCAGGTGGGCGAACGCGGAATGCGCGCGGAACGGGTAGTCGGTGTCGTTGCTGCGCTGCTTCAGCTCGCCCGCCGGGATCACGAGGCGCGAGCCCGGGAACAGTGCGGAGAGTGCGACGCGGCGTGCGGCGGCGTAGGCCGCTTCGATGCGCGGCGGAGCGATCGTCTCCGCGCGCTCGGCCCATCCAGTCGAGATCGTCGACAGGAATCCCTGGGGGAAGGGCTGCTTGCGGTTCGAGACGACCGGCTCTTCAGCGGTCGAGGGTGAGGTGTCCGTGGATTCCGACATGGCTCCAGTCTCCCACCCTCCTCGGCGGCTCGCTCAGCCGGTGCGCTCGTACTGCACGACGAGCGGCCGATGGTCGCTGCCGGCGTCGTCCATCCCGCTCAGCACGACAGAGCCGGTGGGGGTCCACTGGGGTGTGGCGAGCACGTGGTCGATCGGCGCGCCCGCCAGGGCGGGGAGGTCGGTGGGCCAGGTGCCGACCGAGCCGTTGCCCGTCTGCGATGCCGCATCCCGGCAGGCGCCGAGCGTTCCGCCGTCGGTTCCGAGCCCGGCCATGTGATCGAGGGTCGCGTTGAAGTCGCCCGCCATGATGACGTCCCCGCCCGCGCACTGGTCGGCGAGCCACTGCAGGTCGTGGCGCCACTGCTCCATCTGATCCTCGCGAGGCGCGACCGCGTGGGCGGCGACGACGGTGGGGCCGTTGCCGTCTGTCGGCATCGCGACGGCGCTGGGGACGGTGCTCGTGCCCTCCTGCGAGGAGGCGATGACGGAGTAGGTGCCGAGCGACGGGCTGATGAGCAGCGTCGTCGAATCCGCCGCCCACCCGTCGGTGCCGTACTCGGTGTGGTGCGCCCACATGGGGCTGCCGAGATCCCGCATCGCGACCGCCACTTCGGCGCCCGTTTCGATCGTGGTCTCGGGAAGGCTCACGATGTCCGCGCCCATGGCGATGGCGGTCTGCGCGATCGTCTGCGGCGAGGTGGCATCGCCGGCGGTGTTCCAGGTCATGACCCGGATGCTGTTCTCGGTCTTCGCGGGCAGCGCCATCGTGCCCGTGCCGCGCGAGACGATGATCGTCGCGTTGGCGCCGACGGCGAGCACCGCGACCAGAGCGACGGGGAGCACGACGCGACGCACCGGACGAGCGGTCGACAGTAGCAGCGCGACGACGGCGAGTGCCGCGAACGCCAGCGCGACGAGAGATCGGAACGACACGATCTGGGTGAGCGGAAAGGTCCGCGAGAGGCGGAAGAACTCCGGCCAGGTGAGCACGGCCGCCGCGATCGCGCAGAGCAGGCTCAGCAGGATTCCCAGCAGACGTGACACCCTCCGAGCCTAGGCAGCCGACCTGAGCGTCGGCCGCACGCAGCAGGGCGCACCAGCGCGCGCGGTACGCTCGGGGGATGAGTGCAGACGGCCGCGTATCGACGCCCGCCGACCTGCATCTGCACTCCACCCGCTCGGACGGCACGGAGTCGCCCGCCGAGGTCATGCGCCAGGCGCGCGCGGCGGGGCTGGCCACGGTGTCGCTCACCGACCACGACACGACGGCGGGGTGGGCCGAGGCGGCCGACGAAGCCGTGCGATTGGGTATGACGTTCCTGCCGGGGATGGAGATGAGCGCACGGCAGGGATGGCGCAGCGTCCACGTCCTCGCGTACCTGTTCGACCCCACCCACACGGCGTTGACGGCGGAGCTCGCCCGCATCCGGGACGACCGCATCGGCCGTGCGGAACGGATCGTGGCGAGCCTCGCGCGCGATTACGACCTCACCTGGGCGGACGTGCTCGCCCAGACCGGCGCCGGTGCCACCGTGGGGCGCCCGCACATCGCGGATGCACTCGTCGCGCGCGGCATCGTCGTCGATCGCGGTGCCGCGTTCGACGGCGTGCTGCACCCGCGCGCGGGCTACTACGAGCCGCACTACGCGCCCGACCCGCTCACCGCCGTCGAGCTTGTGGTGGCCGCGGGCGGTGTGCCGATCATCGCTCACCCGACGCCGCACGGTCGCGACCGGATGCTGCCGATGCCCGTGATCGACGAGCTCATCGCGCACGGGCTGGGCGGCTTCGAGATCGAGCACCGCGAGAACACCTCCGACGGCAAGGCGGTGCTGCGCCGCGTCGCGAAAGAGAACGGGCTCATCGTCACCGGTTCCAGCGACTACCACGGCGCGGGCAAACCCAATCGACCGGGCGAGAACACCACGTCGGCCGAGATGCTCGCGCGGATCATCGCCCGCGCAAGCGGCAGCGCGCCGATCCACCCCTGAGGGGGACCGGCGCGCTGCGAAGCGTCAGGCGGACGGGGCCGATGCGTCGGGGCGGGGGCCGCGGCGACGCCGGCGACGCCGTGCGGCCGGCTTTCCGTCGTGGTGCTCGGCACCGCCACCATCGTGCGTGCCGCCGCCGTCCGTGCGGGGAGCCTCGGAGCCGGATGCGGCGGACGCATCGGAGTTCGCGCCCGTGCGCCGGCGACGGCGCGTGCGGGGAGCCGCGTCTGCGGCGGGCGCGTCGCCCGACACGGTCGTGACGCTCGCGGTGGCGGGAGCCTTGCGCAGACGTCCCTTCGTGCCCTCGGGGATGTCGAGATCGGTGAACAGGTGCGGGCTCGACGAGTAGGTCTCGACGGGCTCGGGCTGTCCGAACTCGAGTGCGCGGTTGATGAGGGCCCACTTGTGCAGGTCCTCCCAGTCCACGAAGGTCACCGCGATGCCGGTACGGCCGGCACGCCCGGTGCGGCCGGCGCGGTGCAGGTAGGTCTTCTCATCGTCCGGGATGGTGTGGTTGATCACGTGGGTGACGTCGTCGACGTCGATGCCGCGCGCGGCCACATCCGTCGCGATGAGGACGTCCTTCTTGCCCGCCTTGAACGCCGCCATCGACCGCTCGCGCGATTCCTGGCTCATGTCGCCGTGCACAGCGCCGGCGTTGAAGCCACGGTCGTTGAGCTCGTCCACCAGTCGCTGCGCCGCGCGCTTCGTGCGCGTGAACACGACGGTCTTGCCGCGGCCTTCGGCCTGCAGGATGCGGGCGATGATCTCGTCTTTATCCAGGCTGTGCGCGCGGTAGACCAGGTGGCGGATGTTCGCCTGCGTCAGTCCCTCATCGGGGTCGTTGGCCCGAATGTGGATGGGGTTGGACATGAAGCGTCGCGCGAGCGCGACGATCGGCCCGGGCATGGTCGCCGAGAACAGCTGGGTGTGCCGCACGGCGGGAACCTTGGAGAAGATCTTGTCGATGTCGGGCAGGAAGCCGAGATCGAGCATCTTGTCGGCCTCGTCCAGGACGACCTCTGTCGCGTGGGAGAGATCGAGCAGACGCTGGTTCGCGAGGTCGATGAGCCGACCCGGCGTGCCGACGACGATCTGTGCGCCGGCCTTGAGCTGGTCGATCTGGCCCTCGTAGGCCTTGCCGCCGTAGATGGCGACGACGCTGGTGCTGCGGCCGGAGGTCAGCAGGTCCATGTCCTCGTAGACCTGCACCGCGAGCTCGCGGGTGGGAACCACGATGAGAGCCTTCACGCCGGGCTCCGGCGAGGCGCCGAGGCGCTGCACGACGGGGATGCCGAAGCCGAAGGTCTTGCCGGTGCCGGTCTTGGCCTGGCCGATGATGTCCTGCCCGGGCAGGGAGAGCGGAATGGTCTGCTCCTGGATGGGGAACGCGTCGGTGATGCCGCGAGCGGCGAGAACGTCGACGATGTCCTGGTCGACGCCGAGCTCGGCGAAAGTCGTCACAATATGCACCTGTCTGGTTGTGGGCGCGGAAGGCGCCGCCGGATGTCCGCGCCGTTGTCAGCCCCAGGCGCGCAGGTCCCGATCCGATGCCGGGACCCCACCAGGATACCGGAGCGCGGCCTCGGCTCCGCCTGGCGCTCCGGCGCGCGGGCGAGGAACCTTCTAGGCTGGTCGTGTGTGGGAATGGTTCCGACGTCGTTCGAGGCCCGCGGGCCGCACGCTGCGCCTGCGCTCGCGCGGGGAGTATGACGGCATCACGCGCGTCGACTTCGCCGAGCTCGCCCCCGACACCGACACCTTCCTCGGGCAGGCCGCCTATCTCCAGCTCGGTTTCTTCGAGACCCTCTCCGAACTCATCGCGCTGACTCCCGAACTCGCTCGCAAGGAGGCGATCTCGCGTGCTGCGGGCGCGGCGCTGCGCAAGCACGAGGAGCTCGTCGCCGTCATCCGTGATCGTGACGAGGATCCGACGGCCCTGATGCTGCCCTTCCGCGAGCCGCTCGACGCGTTCCGCGCCGAGGTGCACGGCGTGCGCTGGCCGGAGACGATGCTCTCGGTTCATCTGACCGCGGGCATGCTCGACGACTTCTACCTCGCGCTCTCGGCGAGCTACGGCGAAACGGGGCTCCGCGTCGCCCGCGCGCTGGAGGCGGACGATGCTCGCAGTGCGCTCGTCGACATCCTGCTCGAGACCCTCGGCGAGAGCGAGGAGTGGCCGTCGCTGCTCGCACTGTGGGGACGCCGTCTCGTCGGCGACACTCTGCTGATCGCGCGCGCAGCGCTCAAAGGCACCGAGAACACGACGGCGATCCAGGAGACGGTCGAGCCGGTGTTCACCGAGCTGATGGCGGCGCACGCGCGCCGTATGGAGTCGCTGGGCCTGTCCTCCTGACCGGCGACGCGGCCGGCCTCAGTCCGTGACGGCGGCGACCGCCTCGATCTCGACGAGCTGACCGTCGTAGCCGAGAACCGTCACGCCCATCAGGGTGCTCGGCGCATCGTGATCACCGAACGCGTCCCGGACGACCTACCACGCCGTGACGAGGTCGCTCTGGCGTGTCGAGGCGACCAGCACGCGGGTGCTGACGACGTCGTGCAGTCCTGCGCCGGCGGCCGCGAGGGCCTCGGTGAGCGTCTGGACGCATCGAGACGCCTGACCGGCGTAGTCGCCGACCGCGACGGTGGAACCGTCGTCGGCGAGAGGGCACGCTCCCGCCAGGAAGATGAAGCGGGTGCCGGCGGGCGCGGTGGCGGCGTCGGCGTGCTCGGCCACATCGCTCTACTGCTGCGCGCGGATGAGGCGCACGGCGGAAGCGCTCATCGGTTCAGCCGATGTGCAGGCGCTGACGCTCGCGGGCGTCGTGCGCCGAGCGGACGCGCTCCAGCACCACGAGAACGGGCACGACGACGACGGGTGCGGCCACCAGCATCGCCAGCCACAGCCAGGGCTCCGCCGTCGTGACCCCGGCCCAGGTCAGCGCGAGCCACACGGCCCCGCCGACGAACGCGCCGATCATCGGTGCGAGAGCGACGCCGCGCAGCTCACGACCGCGGAGGGCGAAGTGGGCCGCGATACCCACGGCCGCGCCGTAGATCAGCGCGAGCAGGATCTCCATCGCTCAGGCGACGAAGCCGACCCGACGGGCCTCTTCGGTGCCGAGCTCGACATAGGCCAGGCTCGCGGCGGGGACGATGTAGGAGTTGCCTTTGGTGTCGGCGAACGACACGAACGGAGCTCCCGAGCCGAGCGCGTCGGCGAGCGACTTCTTCACGTCGTCGGCGGCCTGGTCGGTCTCGAAGTTGAGCTCGCGGCCGGTGTTCGCGATGCCGATGCGGATCTCCACAGATGTCGCCTCTCTCGTCTGTCTTCGGGGACGTTCCGACTCTACGGCACCGCAGAATGCCGACGCCCGGCGGGGCCGGTGCCCGTGCACGCTGTGGGCGAACGCGTCGCACCGGGCCGGTGTCGCCGGGGCGCGTTAGCGTTTTGCCGATGCCTCTTCTCTCCGCTTCCGCGACCGCCGCGGCCGACGCCGAGCCGGTGTTCGAGGCGCCCGATTGGGACGCCTCGCAGCGAGCGGTGTTGGATGCGGACCCGGACCAGTCGCTGGTGGTCGTCGGTGCGCCGGGGTCGGGCAAGACCACCCTGCTGATCGCTCGCGCGGCGCAGCTCACGGCTCGGGGGCTCGACCCGGACGAGGTGCTGGTGCTCACGTCGACGCGCCAGAGTGCGACCGCGCTGCGCGACCGCCTCTCGCTGGCGATGACGGGTGCCCGATCGGGCGCGCCCGCGCGGTCGGTGGCGTCTCTCGCGTTCGAGATCGTGCGCGCGCACGAGGTGCTCCGCCAGCGACCGGCTCCGCGTCTTCTGACGGGAGCGGACGACGATCAGATCGTGCACGACCTGCTGCGCGGCGACGAGCTCGACGAGCAGGACGGCGTCGCATCGCGCTGGCCGGAGGGTTTCGGCGCCGCGGTGCGCTCGTCGCGCGCCTTTCGCAGCGAGCTGCGGGCCTTCCTCGCCGAGTGCACGACATGGGGTATCGACGCGGCTGAGCTCGCCGCGTTGTCCGCATCCGAGGGCATACCGGTCTGGGCCGCGCTCAGCTCGTTCCTCGTCGAGTACGACGATGCTCGCGGTCATCTGCGTGCCTCGCACCGTGACGCGGCGGGGCTGGTCGCCGAGGCCGTGGCGCTGCTGGGTCGGCTCGATGCGACAGACCCGGCGCTCGCGGTGGTGCGGCGCCTGCGAGCCGTGCTGGTCGACGACGCGCAGGAGCTCACCCCGGGGGCTGTCGCCCTGCTGGAGGCTCTGCGCGAGCGGGGGATCGCGGTCACGGCCTTCGGTGATCCCGACATCGGCTCGGGCGCGTTCCGCGGCGCTCGTCCCGAGCACTTCTCGCGTCTGGCCGCATCCCTCGGACGCACGGCGGTGCTCGAGCGGGCTCATCGCGGAACCGTGCTGCAGACGGATGCCGTGCGGCGGGTCACGAGCAGGATCGGCGCCGCGGGGGTCGTCGCCCACCGGCGGGCGCCTGAGGGCGCGCCCGCGGACGACAGTCTGCGCGTCTATCTCGCACGCTCTGCTCCCGAGGAGCACGATCTCATCGCGCGTGTGCTGCGCGAACGGCACCTGCGTGACGGGGTGGCGTGGGCGGACTGCGCCGTGATCGCACACGATTCGCGGCAGGTCGCCGCCCTGGAGGCGGAGCTCGGCGCGCGGGAGGTGCCTGCCCGCGCGCCGGGTCTCGTCGAACCGTTGGGAACGCGGGGGAGTGTGAGGCGCCTGCTCACGGTCGTTCGCGCGGCGGCGGAGGAGATCGACCCGGCCGAGACCCTGTTGGCCGCGGGATTCGACCCCGTCGACCTGCGCAGGCTCCGTGCGGCGCTTCGTCGCGCCGAGGTGCTGGTTGCGGGTGCGAGACCTGCCGCGCAGCTGCTCGGCGAGGCGCTGCACCATCCCGCGCGCCTGGAAGCGCTCGGGACGCGCGAGGGGTCACGCGCCGCGACCATCGCCGCGACGCTCGCTCAGCTGCGAGACGAGCTCCGCCGCGGTGCCACCGCGCACGAGCTGCTGTGGACCGCCTGGTCGCGCAGTGGACTCGAGGCCGCCTGGTCGACGCTCGCGCGCGGATCGGGTCCGCTCGCCGAGCAGGCCGACCGTGACCTGGATGCGGTCGTGGCACTCTTCCAAGCCGCCAAACGCTTCGGCGAGCGTGCCGAGGAGGGGGGTCCCCGCGACCCGATGGTCTTCGTGCGCGGTGTCCTCGACAGCGACGTGGCGGAGGACCTCTTCGCCCCGCCGAGCCGCCGGGAGCGGGTGCAGGTGCTCACACCGGCGGCGGCGTTGGGCACCGAGTTCGACACCGTCGTGATCGCCGGGATGCAGGAGGGCGTCTGGCCCAACACGCGTCTGCGCGGCACCCTGCTGCAGGCGTGGCGGCTCGCGGAGGCGCGTATGGGCGCGGCGGCCGCGAGTACGCGCGATCGGCGGCGAGAGGTGCTGCACGACGAGTTGCGTCTGTTCGCCCGGGCGCTGTCCCGCGCACGCAGTCGCGTGGTGGTGACCGCGGTCTCGGACGACGCATCGGTGCCGAGCCCTCTCCTGGAACTGCTGCCCGACGCCCAGCCGGCGCCTACCCGTCATCCACTCTCCCTGCGCGGACTCGTCGCCGCGCATCGACGCACGCTCACCACGGCGACCGCTCCGGCGGTCCGCTCGCACGCCGCCGGGCAACTCGTCCTGTTGGCCGACGCCCGGGTCGCCGGCGCTGCGCCTGCGCAGTGGTACGGCATGGCTGCGGCAACCTCCCAGGCGCCGCTGCACGACGCCTCCGAGACGTCCGTGCGACTCTCGCCCTCTCGGCTCGAGGCGCTGGAGACGTGTCAACTCGACTGGGTCATCGCGGATCTCGGCGGAGCGCGCACCCAGACGACCGCCGGCCTCGGAACGCTCCTGCACCACGCGATGGAGACCGCGGGACCGGACGAGGACTCTCTCTGGCGGGCGGTCGAAGAGCGCTGGGACGAACTGGAGTTCGATGCGCCGTGGCGCGAGCGCGTCGAACGCGACCGCGCGCGCGACCTCGTGCGGCGGCTCTCGGCCTACCTCCGGGACTTCGAGGCCCGCGGCGGGACGCTCCTCGGAGCGGAGTCGCGGTTCGAGGTGCCGCTGCCCCACCCGGCAGGCGACGACGCGCAGCCCATGATGCTGTCGGGAACCATCGACCGCGTCGAGCTCCTGCCCGACGGCCGTGTGGAGATCGTGGACCTCAAGACCGGGCGCTCCGTGCCGAGCACGGACGAGAAGGTGGCCGACAATGCGCAGTTGGCGGCCTACCAGCTCGCGGTGGATGCGGGCATGGTGCCCGACGCGCAAGGGCGTGACGGTGCGGGCGCCAAGCTGCTGGTGCTGCAGCCGACGTCGTCGCGGTCGATCTTCGCGACACCCACACAGCCGCCCCTCGACGACGCGGCGCGTGCTGCGTTCCTCGGCCGCCTGAACGCCGCGGCGACCGTGATGAGTGCGCGCTCCTTCGAGGCGCACTATGAGACGCACTGTCGCGATGACTTCTCGCACGGCGTGTGCCGCATCCACACCGTCGCGCCGGTGAGCGCGCCGTGACCGCGTTGATCAGTGCGGCGGCGATCGCCGCCGCACTCGGGCAGTTCCCGCCCACAGACGAACAGGCGGCCGTGATCGAGTCCGATCTCGAACCGGCGCTCGTGGTCGCGGGAGCCGGCAGCGGCAAGACCGAGACGATGGCGGGCCGCGTCGTGTGGCTCGTCGCGAACGGTCTCGTCCGCCGCGACCAGATCCTGGGGCTCACCTTCACGCGCAAAGCGGCGGGGGAGCTGGCCGAGCGCATCCAGCGCCGGCTGGCGCGTCTCGCGGAGTTCGAGCAGCGCGGCCTGCTCGGTAGTCTCGAGGATCTCCACCGCCGCGGCGAGCTCGCGGGATTCGGTGAGATCGAGCGGTCCGGCGGATCCGACGACGATCGACGAAGACTGCTGGATCGTCTCGCCGAGGAGCGGATGACCGCCGCCGCGACCGCGGAGGACGCCAACGATCTGCTCGACCGGCCCACGGTCTCGACGTACAACAGCTTCGCTGACGGCATCGTCCGCGAACACGCAGCCCGCATCGGGCGCGATGCGGAAGCCGTCGTGCTGTCCGAGTCCGCCGCCTGGCTGCTGATGCGGCGCACGGTGCTCGCCTCGGACGATCCGCAGCTCGAGACGACGGAGGAGTCCCTGCGGACCCTCGTCGATCGTGCGCTGCGCATCGCACGCGACGCCGTCGACAACCTCGTCGATCTCGATGACCTCGAGCGATTCCCCGAGACCTTCGCGCGCGTGGTCGACATCCCCTCGGAGAACGCGCGCACCACGGTCTACAAGGACGTGCTGGACGACGTCGCCGCCGTCGGCAAGCTCTCGCTCTACGCACGCCTCGCCCGCGAGTACGACCAGAACAAGCGCCGGACCGGGGTGATCGACTTCGCGGATCAGGTAGCCGGCGCTTACGAGATCGTGCGAGGCGATCCGCGACTGGTCGAAGAGCTGCGTGACCAGTACCGCGTGGTGCTGCTGGATGAGTATCAGGACACCTCGGTGGTGCAGAGCCTGCTGCTGTCGACGCTGTTCGCCGACTCGGCGGTCATGGCGGTGGGAGATCCTCACCAGGCGATCTACGGATGGCGCGGTGCGAGCGCCGGCAACCTGGCGGGTTTCGGGGCCGCGTTCTCTGCGCACGGCACGTGTGCCCGCTTCGACCTGCTCACAAGCTGGCGCAACGCACCGACCGTGCTGAACGCGGCCACCGCCGTGCTGGCGCCGCTCGCCGAACGCAGTGCGGTCGCCGTGGGCACGCTCCGCGCCAGGCCCGGCGCCGACGACGGGCGGGTCGAGATCGTGACCGAGCCCGACCTGGAGAGCGAGGCGGATGCGGTCGCGCGCTGGTTCGCCGAGGTCATCCGCGAGCGCGGTGCTGAGGGCCGCTCGACGACGGGCGCCGTGCTCTTCCGGGCCAAGAAGCACATGCCGCGATTCGCCGAGGCACTGGCACGTCACGGCATCCCGCATCGCGTTCTCGGTCTCGGCGGACTGCTGAGCACGCCCGAGATCGTCGACATCGTCAGCGCCCTGCGCGTCGTCAGCGATCCGACGCAGGGCTCCGCCCTCATCCGTCTGCTGAGCGGTCCGCGATGGGCGATCGGGCTCGCGGATATGTCCGCGCTGAACGATCTCGCCCGGCGCCAGGTGCGTGCTCAGGCCGCCGGCGAGAGCGAACCGGACCTGTTGGCGAGACTGCGTCGGAGCGCACGCAGCGAGACCGGATCGCTCATCGACGCGCTGGATCTGTTCACGAGGCTCCGCCCTGACCACGCCTGGTTCCAGACGTTCACACCGGCCGCCCGCGACCGACTGCGAGAGGCCGCGGCGGTGTTCGCCGGTCTTCGGCAGGTCGCAGCGACCCTGCCCCTGACGGAGCTGGTGCGGGCGATCGAGGTGGAGCTGCGGCTGGACGTCGAGCTCGCCGCCAACGAGAGTCGCGGACCGGCGAGGACGGCCGCCGCCCAGGTGCGCGCGTTCGTCGACGAGGTCAACGCGTTCCTCGCGGCCGACGAGCACGGATCTCTGACGAGTCTGCTGGCCTGGCTCGAGCACGCCGAGCGTAGCGACGACCTGGCCCCGCGGACCGATCCGCCGGAGTCCGACGTGGTTCAACTGCTGACCATCCACGGTTCGAAGGGGCTCGAGTGGGATGCGGTCGCTGTCGTCCGGCTCGTCGAGGGTGAACTGCCCTCCACACCGAAAGAGACGCGAGGCTGGCTCGGCGCGGGCGTGCTGCCCTACGCCTTCCGAGGGGACTCCGCCTGGCTGCCCCGGTATCCGTGGCAGGGCGCCGAGAGTCAGCAGGAGCTGCGCGATCGACGGGCCGCGTTCGTGGCGGCCCACCGGGACCGCGCGCTCGAGGAGGATCGGCGTCTCGCGTACGTGGCGGTCACGCGTGCCCGCGACCACCTGCTGCTGAGCGGATCGCCCTGGGCCGGTACGACGAGGCCGCGGGAGCTGAGCCGGTTCACGATCGAGATCGCACAGGCACTCGGACAGGACGATCCCCGCATCGATCCCGGAGAGAACCCGCTGGCGGATGCGGCGCGCACGTTGCACTGGCCACTGGACGCGCTGGGGTCTCGCCGCGCACGCGTGACAGCCGCCGCGGCGGCGGTGGAGGCGGCCCGCGAGGATCCGGGCGAGGCCGACGACGAACTCGCGCTCCTGCTCGCCGAGCGCACCGAACGCCTGCGCCCCGCCCGCGCGGGCGCGCCGGTGCGCATCCCCGCATCCGCGTACAAGGACTTCGTCACCGACTACGACGCTGCTGTCGCAGCCCTCGAGCGTCCTATGCCGGAGCGGCCCTACCGACAGACCTCGCTCGGCACGCGGTTCCACGCGTGGGTGGAGCGCCGTTCCGGTGTGAGCGCCTCCGTCTCGCTCGACGACCCGCTCTGGTCTCCCGATGTCGAGCAGAGCGGGGACGACGCGGACTTCGAGCGTCTCGTCGAGAACTTCGAGGCGAGCGAGTGGGCGGCGCTCCAGCCGATCGAGGTCGAGACGGAGATCGACTTCCGCTACATCGGCATCGACGACCGCCCCCACGTGGTGGTGTGCAAGCTGGACGCGGTCTACCGTCGGGGCGATCGCATCGAGATCGTCGACTGGAAGACGGGTCGTGCGCCGCGGTCGGAGTCCGAGCGACGTGAGCGACTGGTGCAGCTCGAGTTGTACCGTCAGGCCTATCACGCCCGGCACGGCGTTCCGATCGAGCAGATCGACGTGGCGCTCTACTATGTCGCCGACGATCTCGTCATCCGCGACTGAGTCGACGTTCGCGTCTGCTCAGCCCTCGGTCCAGCGGCGAAGCGCCTCCCGGGATGCGCGCGCGGTCTCCTCGCGACTCTCGTCGTCGTCCTCCGCCGTGTCGGCGGTGTCGTCGTGCGCCGGCTGCGGCCTGGCCGTCCACTCGGACAGGTCCACCGGCAGCGTCGGCATGCCCTCCGCGTCCGCCGAGCCCTGGCGATTCTCCTCCTCGGCGAGGTAGGCGCCCAGCTCGACCGGGTCGTACGCGTCGGTCTGCATCGATGTCTGCCCGCCTGCGGGCTCGGTCTCCGGCACCCGCCCGAGAAGCGCGATGGCGTCCTCGACGTCGGCGGAGACGCCGCGCACGAGTTCGGTGCCCGCGGTCGCCTCGGCGAGGGAGGCCAGGAGCTTGGTGGCGTCCTGGATGACGAACTCATCGCCCTGGTCGACGCCGTGCACCAGCCACTTCGCGAACTCGAGCTCGGCGAACAACCGCGCCCGGGCGATCAGGGCAGGGTCCGGCGAATGATGCGATGCTGCCGTATAGCCGTCGTGGACACCCTCGACCGATTCCGGCGCGGAGCCCAGCCATCGAAGATCCACAGCGGGATCCCCGATCGACAAGCCCTGCCAGTCCAGGAGGGCGACCACCTCGGGTGTCCCGTCGACGTCGTCGAAGACGAACGAGGACACATCGAGCCCGTCCAGGACGACGGTGGGCTCGTAACGCCACGCGGCGTCGTCGTCGATCAGGCTCAGCCAACGCTCCCGGAGCTCGGGGACGAGGCGGCCCGTGTCATCCGCGCGCTCGACGAGACGCCGTGCGTCGGTGCGCACTTGCTGCGCGGAGCGCACCGGGTACCCCTCGGCGCGGATGACGGTCACGGGGAGATCGTGCACCGCGGCGATGGCGCGCCCGACGAGCCCGGTGAATCCGGGGCCTGGCGGCAGATCGCTCGCGTCGACGCGGTAGCCGACGAGGTAATCGGTCACGATGACGTGCTCCGAGCCCATCGTGGTCTCGCCCAGCACCGTGGGTGCCTGGAAGGGGAGGAGGCTCCGCACGCCGGCGCTCAGCGAGGACAGCACGCGGGCATCGGCGCGCGCCGTGCGACCGGCCTCGTCGTCGCCCGCCACGCGCACCACGACGCGGCGACCGTCGGCGAGCTCCACCAGTGCCGCGGCCGTGCCGGTCTCGTCCGTGCTTCCCAGCCGTCCCGCGCTCACGACGACGGCCTCCGGAAGAGCCGCCGTCACCGACGCGGCTAGAGTGAGGGGTGAGCGTGGCATGCACTCAGGGTAGGCGTCCACCCCCGGCCCGAGCCGGTCGCCACGCCCGTCGAGGAGGTATCGGTGAGCGTTTCCGACACCGGTGCACAGGCTCTGTTCCCGCTCCGGCGCGCGGCGGAAGAGCGGCAGGACCCGGCGCTGGTCGACACCCTGCGCGCCGACGAGACCACCCTCGCCCTCGCTGTGGCGGGCGACCTTGTGACCATCTCCGGCAGTTCAGAGGAGCCTCGTCTTCGCCTGGTCGCCGCAGCCGGGCTGGCCGCATCCGAGTGGGCCTTCCTCGGGCGCACGGTCGACGGGCGCGGCGTCCTGGTGGCGGTGACGGAGGCCGTTGCCGAGCCGTTCGCCCGGTTGCGGGAGATTGGCGGACTGCTTCCGGAGGCGGAATCGGATGCGGCGACCACTGCTGTGGCGCTGGGCGTGTGGCTGCGCGAGCAGGGCTACTGCCCGTTCTGCGGCACACGCACCGAGCTGCGACAGGCGGGCTGGGCCCGTCACTGCCCGCACTGCGGGCGTGAGCACTTCCCGCGCACGGACCCCGCGATCATCGTCGCGGTGCATGACGCCGACGACCCGGACCGGCTGCTCCTGGGCAGCAATGCCGCGTGGCCCGCGGGCAGATACTCGTGCTTCGCCGGGTTCGCGGAGGCGGGTGAATCGCTGGAGGACGCGGTGGCCCGCGAGGTCGCGGAGGAAGCCGGGGTCGAGCTCGTCGGGGTGCGATACCGCGGGTCCCAGGCCTGGCCGTACCCGCGTTCGCTCATGCTCGGTTTCCACGCGGCGGCAAGGATCGCGGATGCGGCTCGCCCGGACGGCGACGAGATCGTCGAAGTCCGCTGGTTCACCCGCGAGGAGATCGGGGACGCGCTGGAGGGCAGGGGAGAGGTCGTGCTGCCCGGTTCGGCATCCATCTCCTGGCGTCTGATCCGTGACTGGTATGAGGAGCGCGCATGAGCGTGGACATCCTGGCCGATCTCGACGAGCAGCAGCACGCCGCGGTGATGGCGGTGCGCGGCCCGGTGCGGGTTCTGGCGGGAGCCGGCACGGGTAAGACCCGCGTCATCACACGGCGCATCGCCTACGGCGTCGACAGCGGCACGTACTCACCGGGCCGCGTGATGGCGCTGACCTTCACGGCGAAGGCGGCGGGTGAGATGCGCGGACGTCTGCGCGCGCTCGGGATCGTGGGCGTCGCCGCGCGCACGTTCCATGCTGCCGCCCTCTCCCAGCTGAACTACTTCTGGCCACAGGTGGCGGGAGCTCCGGCTCCGCGCATCGTCGACAACAAGGTGCGACTGCTCGCGCAGGCGGCCGAACAGCAGCGACTGCATCTCGACACCGCGACGCTGCGCGATGTCGCCTCGCACATCGAGCAGCGCAAGGTCGCGATGCAGCGGATCGACGAGATCGGAAGCACGCGTCCTGTCACGATCGGAACACTCGACACCGGGCAGATCCGCGATCTGCATGCCGCCTACGAGAAGCTGAAGGACGAGCGTCACCAACTGGACTTCGAGGACGTCCTGCTCGCCTGCGCCGGCATGATCGAGGCGGAGCCGCGCGTCGCCCAATCGGTGCGCGAGCAGTACCGGCACTTCACCGTGGACGAGTTCCAGGACGTCTCGCCGCTGCAGAACCGGCTGCTCGAGCTGTGGCTCGGCGAGCGACGCGACCTGTGCGTCGTCGGCGACGCGAGCCAGACGATCTACTCCTTCGCCGGGGCGCGCGCCGACTACCTCCTGGACTTCCCCCGGCACCACCCCGACGCGCGCAGCTTCACGCTCGAGCACAACTACCGCAGCGACCAGCCCGTGCTCCGTGTGGCCAACGCCCTCATGCGCGGTCGTCCGGGGGCGCTGCAGCTCGTCACCGACCGCGGCGTGGACTCTCCCGTGCCCACGGTGACCCGCTTCGACGACGACGCCCACGAGGCGGCGGGCGTGGCCGCCCGCATCCGTGCGCAGCTCGACGACGGCGTGGATCCCCGTCAGATCGCCGTGCTGTACCGAGCTCACGCCCAGTCCGCGGAACTGGTGACGGCGCTCGCGGATGCGGGCGTTCCCACCAGCGTCATGGGCGGCAAGCGCTTCTTCGACCTGCCGGAGGTGCGGCAGGCTGTCATGGCGCTGCGGGCCGCGACGGTGGCCCCGATGCAAGGGGGCTTCCGGGACACGGTGCGCGACGTGCTCCGCGGATGCGGGTACACCGACGAGCCGCCCGCCGTCGGCGGCGCCCTGCGCGATGCGTGGGAAGCGCGCGCCGCGCTGTTGGCGCTCGCCGAAGAGCAGCCCGAGGACACCACGCTGCGCGCATTCACGGATGATCTGATGGCCAGGGCGCGCGACCAGCACGAGCCCTCGCTGGCGACGGTGACTCTCGCGACGCTGCACGCGGCGAAGGGTCTCGAGTGGGACCACGTGCATCTCGTGGGGCTGTCGGAGGGTCTGCTGCCGATCTCCTACGCGCAGGGATTCGAACAGATCGATGAGGAGCGGCGGCTGGCCTACGTCGGCATCACGCGGGCCGCGCGAACACTGTCGCTCTCGTGGGCATCGCAGTCGGCGCGGCAGGCTCGGCAGCCGTCGCGCTTTCTGCAAGAGATCGGCACGCGCACGCTGGATGAACGACCGGCCAGGCCGACCGCCGGTGGGGCGAGGAAGCAGCGAACGTCATCCGGCGCCGCGCGGCCGACGGTGGCAGCTGACCGGTGAGCAGGCGCGCGGCGTAGGCGACCGCCTCTCCGATCAGTGCCGCCGCGACCGGCGGCGCGGGCTGTGACATGAGCTGCGCCGCGATGCCCGGCCACGCGGCATCCTCGTCTCGACGGTGCGCCGCATCACAGGCGAGGCAGGGCCCGTCGCCGGGGGTGATCAGCGGCCCCACGTGCACCTGGTCGCCAGCGAGGGTGATCGGCAGATGCGATCGCTCGTCGCGCAGGTGCCCGAGATAGCGACCGGGGTCGGCGACGAACGACTCCAGCATGACGACCGTGCAGTGCTCGTCGGGGTCGGTCACGAGTTCCACGGAGGTGTCGAGCAGCCGGATCACGGCGACAGCGACGGCACCGTCGATCGCGTCGGAGACCTCGAATCCCACTCGCGTGCGGGGAGCGTCCGAGCACAGGACGGGAGCGAGCTGTTCCAGCACGTCGCTCACGGCCGCACGGTCCGCCCCGAGCGAGGCGGCGAGAGTGATCGCGTCGTTGGCGCTGATGCCCGTGCGCAGCGCATGCACGAGCCATTCGTGCCACGGCTCGGCCCCCGCGATCACGGCGCGTGCCTCGTCTCCGAACTGCAGCGTGCGCTCGTCGCGCCAGACCGGCGGATAGGCGGGATCGAGTCGGAGCATGCCCCGATTCTGTTCCCGTCGACACCGACGCCGTGGTTGTCCACACCGCCGCCTCGCCACGCGGAGCGGCTGGGGAGGAGAGATCAGACGGGGCGGGGGCCTTCGGGCCCCTCACCGCCCTCCTCCTCGGCGAGCAGCTGCTCGAGGGCCTCGTCCATCGCATCGCGCTCCGGTGCCTCGCCCCGCGCGCGTGCCGACAGCCGCTCGATCAGCGCGGTCGGGTCGTCGATGTCGGCCGCGCCCGGAAGCAGGTCCGGGTAGTCCCAGAGGGCGTCGCGACCGGCGACACCGACGGCGTCGGTGACCTGTCGCCACATCGCGGCGGCCTCCCGCATCCGTCGCGGACGCAGCTCGAGGCCGACGAGGGAACCCAGTGCCTTCTCGGCGGGACCGCCGACCGCGCGACGGCGCCGGACGACCTCCGCGATGCGGTCGGCGCTGGGCAAGCGGTGGGTCGCGTCGGCCGTCACGATGTCGACCCAGCCTTCGATGAGAGCGAGGAGGGTCTCCAGGCGGGTGAGGGCAAGGTTCTGCTGCTCCGTGCGCTCGGGAAGCAGCGCACCGCTCTCGAGGGCCTGGCGCAGTTCCTCGGGCTGGCTGGGATCGAAGCGCTCCGCGAGCTCTTCGAGCCGGCTCGTGTCGACGTGGATGCCGCGGGCGAACTCGGTCACCTGCGCGATGACGTCCAGGCGCAGCCAGCGGGCGTGGCGGAACAGGCGCGCATGGGCGAGCTCACGGGTCGCGACGTACAGCGCGAGCTGATCCTCCGGGATCTCCAGGCCCTGGCCGAAGTCGGCGAAGTTCTGCGGCAGGATCGCCGCGGCACCGGCGGGCATGACGGGAAGTCCCACGTCGCCGCCGCTGACGACCTCCATGGACAGACGCCCCACCACCTGGCCCAGTTGGGTCGCGAACAGCGAGCCGCCGATCGAGCGCATCATGCGTCCCGCGCCCTGGAGCATGGACTGCATCTCCTCGGGGGCCTGCTCGGCCAGCGTGGCGGTGAGGGCATCGGCGATGCTCGTGGCGACCGGTTCGGCGAGCTCGCGCCAGACCGGCATCGTGGCCTCCACCCACGCGCCGCGGGTCAGAGCGCGCGGCGCCTCGGCGAGCTCGGAGATCGTGGTGGCCTCGCCGAGCCACAGGGTCGCGAGGGAGAAGGCCTGGTCGAGATCGCTGCGCGAGCCTGCGCCCACGCCGAGGTCGCTCTGGTTCGCGATGTGCAGGGCCTGTCGCTCCGCCGCATCCCACGCGATCGAGCCGTCCGAGCTCGTGAAGGCGCGCTGCATCTGGCCCATCATCTGCTGCATCATCGCCGGGTCGATGCCCATCTGCTGGAGCTGTCGCAGCTGCTCCGGGTCCAGACCGTCCGCTCCGAACAGCTGGCGCAGCAGCTCCTGGAACTGGTCTTCGGGGCTCCGGTCGTCCTCGTCTGCCACGTCAGGCGCCTTTCAGCCGGGGGATAACGTCCCGTTCTACGCTAGTCGCAGGGATACATCGCACAGCCGGGCGAGCACGACTTCGCCGTACGCCGGCCGCGAACGGCCGACGGAAGAGGCACAGTGACATTGTTCGAGACCCCGGGCGTGATCGCGCCCGAGCCGCCGCGTCGACGCATGCCGCGGGGCGCGGTGGCCGGTATCTGGGCGCTGATCGTCGCCCTCCTGGCGTTGCTGGCGATGTCGTTCTTGCCCAGCCCGTACGTGATCGAGCGTCCCGGTCCCGTCTACAACACGCTCGGGGAGGTCACCGACGCCGACGGCAAGGACGTGCCGTTGATCGCCATCGACGGCGCCGAGACCTATCCGACGGACGGATCGCTGGACCTGCTCACCGTGCAGGTCGTCGGCTCACCCGAGCAGCGGCTATCCTGGCTGGACGCGGCCGTCGCCTGGTTCGACCCCACCAAGGCGGTGGTCCCGATCGAGCAGATCTTCCCGACGGGGCAGACGAGCGAGCAGCGATCGGAACAGAACACCGCGATGATGGTGGACTCGCAGGCGGATGCCACCGCCGCCGCACTCACGCATCTCGGCTACGACGTGAGCCCTCAGCTGCAGGTCACCGCCGTCGCCGACGGATCGCCCGCGAGCGGTCAACTCCAGGCGGGCGATCGCGTGCTGCAGGCGAACGGCACGGCCGTCACGACGGCCGACGGCCTGCGCCGCATCATCAACGACGGTGCGGGCGCGCCCGTCCAGATCCTCGTCGACCGCGGCGGCGCCCAGGAGAGCGTGACGGTCACGCCGCAGGAGGGAACGGGTGAAGCGGCGGGCATCTGGCAGATCGGGATCACCCTGACCGTGTCCTACACGTTCCCCTTCGACGTCCAGGTGCAGCTCAACAACGTCGGCGGGCCGTCGGCGGGCATGATGTTCGCGCTGGGAATGATCGATCAGCTCACTCCGGGCGAGCTCAACGGAGGCGCGCAGGTCGCCGGCACCGGCACCATCACGGCCGACGGCGAGGTGGGCCCCATCGGCGGCATCCGTCAGAAGCTCTGGGGTGCGCACGACGCCGGTGCGCAGTACTTCCTCGCGCCCGAGAGCAACTGCGACGAGGTCGTGGGACACGTTCCGGACGGTCTTCGTGTCTTCTCGGTGTCGACGCTCGACGATGCCGTCGACGTGCTGGACGCGATCTCGTCCGACGCCGATCTGGAGGCGCTGCCCACCTGCAGCTGACCGATCGCCGTGCATAGCGGCCTCACGGCGACCGCTGGCGTATGCCCCTCGTAGGATGAAGGGGTGACTTCGACCGCAGCGCCGACGCCCGTCCCTGTCAATAGATCCCGGCGGGTGATCGCCATCTCGCTTGCCGTCATCGCGGCGCTCGCGGTGGGGTTCTTCCTCTTCGCGAGCCTCTACGCCGACTGGCTCTGGTACGACCAGCTCGGCTACTCGACGGTTCTGACCACGCAGTGGCTCTGGCGCGCCGCGATGTTCGTCGTCGGCTTCCTCGGGATGGCCATCCCGATCTGGATCACGATCCAGCTCGCCTATCGGCTGCGACCGGTCTACGTGCGACTGAGCTCCCAGCTCGACCGTTACCAGGAGGTCGTCGAGCCGCTGCGCCGTCTCGCCATGTGGGGGATCCCGGTCTTCTTCGGCTTCTTCGCCGGTTTCGCGACCTCGGCGCAGTGGGAGACCGCGGCGCTGTGGCTGGGCGGCGTCCACACCGACACCGCCGACCCGCAGTTCGGCATGGACACCGGCTTCTACCTGTTCGCGCTGCCGTTCTATCAGGGCGCCGTCGGCTTCGCCTCGGCGGTCGTCCTGGTAGCACTGCTGGTCACCGCGCTCGTGTCCTACCTCTACGGTTCGGTGCGCATCGGCCAGCGTGAGCTGCGCATCTCCAAGCCCGCCCGCATCCAGCTCGCGATCATCGCGGGCCTCTACCTGCTGCTGCAGGGTGCGAGCCTGTTCCTCGACCGCTTCGGCACCTTGACGCAGGCGGGTGACCGGATCACGGGTGCGAGCTACACGACCGTCAACGCGACGATCCCCGGCCTCACGATCCTCTCGATCGTCGCCGCCTTCGTCGCCGTGCTCTTCTTCGTCACGGCCGTCGTCGGACGCTGGCGCTACCCGCTGATCGCGACCGCCCTGCTGGTGGTCACCTCGCTCGTGGTGGGGGTGGCGTACCCGTGGATCCTCAACACCGTCCAGGTGCGGCCCAACCAGCGCACGCTCGAGATGCCGTACTTCGAGCGGAACCTCGAGGCGACCAAGACGGCGTTCAACATCGAGGGTCTCGACACGACGTCGTACGACGCGAAGACCGATGCCGAGCCCGGTCAGCTGCGCTCGGACGCCGAGACGACCGCATCCATCCGCATCATGGACCCGGCGATCATCCAGCCGACCGTGCGTCAGCTGCAGCAGTACCGTCCGTACTACCGCTTCGAGGACCCGCTCGATGTGGACCGGTACAAGATCGACGGTCAGACGCAGGACACCGTGGTCTCGGTCCGCGAGGTGAACACCGCGGGCCTCGGCGATGCGGCTTCCTGGCAGAACACCACCCTCGTGTACACCCACGGTTACGGCCTCGTTGTCGCCAAGGGCAACGAGCGCACGACCGACGGTGACCCCGTCTTCATCGAGGGCAGCATCCCCGCATCCGGGTTCCTCACCGACGAGCAGTACGAACCGCGGATCTACTTCGGCGAGAACTCGCCCGCGTACTCGATCGTGGGTGCGCCCGAGGGTACGACGCCGATCGAGCTGGACTATCCGTCGGCGAGCGACGGCGGCAACGACACCCGCACGACCTTCGACGGCGACGGCGGCCCGTCCATCGGCAACATGTTCAACCGCCTCATCTACGCACTGAAGTTCCAGTCGGAGCAGATCGTGTTCTCCGACTCGATCAACGAGAACTCGCAGATCCTCTACGACCGCGACCCCGCGGTGCGCGTGCAGAAGGCGGCGCCGTACCTCACGCTCGACTCCGACCCGTATCCGAGCGTCGTGGACGGCCGCGTGGTGTGGATCGTCGACGGTTACACGACGAGCGACCAGTACCCGTACTCGACGGCGACGAGCATGTCGCAGGCCATCGAGGATGCGAACAACCCCACTCCGCGCGTCGCGCTCGACAACGTCAACTACATCCGCAACTCGGTGAAGGCGACCGTCGACGCCTACGACGGCAAGGTCACGCTCTACGCCTGGGACGACACCGACCCGCTGCTGCAGGCGTGGCAGAACGTCTTCCCGACGACGATCAAGCCGGTTTCGGACATGTCCGCCGACCTGATGAGCCACGTGCGCTACCCGACCGACCTGTTCAAGGTGCAGCGCGCGATGCTCGGTGAGTACCACGTCGACACGGCGCAGTCGCTGTACGAGCGCGACAACGCGTGGTCCACGCCGGCCGACCCGCAGAACCCCGACGTCAACCAGCCGCCGTACTACCTGAGCATGAAGATGCCCGGTCAGGACGAGCCGAGCTACTCGATGTTCACGAGCTTCATCCCGCAGTCGACGGGCACGGAGTCGCGCAACGTCCTCATGGGATACCTCTCGGTGGACTCGGATGCGGGCAGCCAGGCGGGCGTGAAGAGCCCGGACTACGGCAAGCTCAGGCTCTTGGAGATCACGGCGGGCGCCACCATCCCCGGTCCCGGCCAGGTGCAGAACACGTTCAACTCGGATCCCGGGATCTCGGCGCAGATCAACATCCTGAAACAGGGGCAGTCGAACGTCATCAACGGCAATCTGCTGACCCTCCCCGTCGGCGGGGGACTGCTGTACGTGCAGCCGGTGTTCGTGCAGGCCTCCAGCGGTACGCAGCTGCCGCAGCTGCAGAAGGTGCTCGTCGCCTTTGGTACGGAGGTCGCGTTCGAGGACACCCTGAACGAGGCGCTCAACGCCCTGTTCGGGGGCGACTCCGGCGCCAACGCGGGTGATCAGGACGTCGCGCCCGATCCCGGCACGACGCCCTCGCCCGAGCAGACCGGCGGCAGCGACGGCTCGTCGGGCGGCAGCACCGGAAGCCCCGACTACCAGGCCGCGCTGCAGGATGCCCGACAGGCGCTGCTCGACCGGGACGCCGCGCTCAAGGCCGGTGACTGGACGAAGTACGGCGAGGCCGACAGCCGGCTCACCGCCGCGGTCGACAAGCTGATCCAGCTCGGCGGCTGACCCGCATCCCTCTCACCCCCCGCGAGACTGCATTTCGAGCACGAGATCACGGTATTTGCCCGTGATCTCGTGTGGGAAATGCAGTCTCGCGGCATTGCGCGCTCGCGGCATTGCGCGGATGCGGGAGCGGGAGGGGGATGCGGGGCGCGCGTCAGGCGGTGAGCAGCGCGTACCAGATGAGCAGTAGGGTCGTGCCGAAACCACCCAGCTGATTGAGCCACAGGAATCGTCCCCAGCCGACCGTGGCCCGCTCGCACGTGTCGTCGGTGATCGAGCGGTATGGCCAGAGGGTGAGGAGGTACGGGATGACGAGCAAGCCTCCGAGCGGTCCGGGCCAGGCCGACGCGAGCATCACGAGACCCGCCGCGAAGTAGCATCCGAGCGCGAACCACACGGTCCACCGCGCGCCGCGCACGGTCGCGATCGAGGAGATGCCGGCCTCGCGGTCCGCGGTGACGTCCTGCACGGCGCCGAACGCGTGGGAAGCGACGCCCCACAGGGCGAAGGCGACGAGGACGGCGATGAGCCCCGGCGTGAAGGTCGCGCCCGCGAGGACGAGCCCGTACACGGCCGGTGAGAAGAAGTGGATGCTGCTCGTCATCGAATCGGCGAACGGCACCTCTTTGAGACGCAGCGGCGGCGCCGAGTAGAACACCACGAAGAACAGGCTGAGCGCGAGCACGACCCAGGATGCGGGCGAGCCGACCGCGACGAGGTACACGACGAACGGCAGGCACGACAGCGCCGCCGCCCACAGGGTGATCCGGTGCATCCGCCGGTCGAGGACGGCGCCGTGCGCGCCGCCTTTTCGTGGATTGCGAAGATCCGACTCGTAGTCGAAGACGTCGTTCACGCCGTACATCGCGAGGTTGTAAGGGACGAGGAAGAACAGCGTGCCGACGATGAGCGTCAGATCCACCGTTCGCGTGGTCATCACGACGGCCGCCGCGAAAGGGAACGCCGTGTTGATCCAGCTCACAGGGCGCGACGAGACGAACAGCGTGCGCAGGATGTCGGCGGGGCGGAGGTCGGTCATTCGCTCTTCCGAGTCGGGAGCAGCGAGAGCACGGCGGGAACGCCGAACGCTGCGCACAGCGGGTAGGAGAAGTCCTCGATCGGTGCAAGTCCGATCCGGATGCCGCTGAGATGCTCCGCGGGATAGGTGAACAGATCGAGGGCGATCATCACGTTATCGAAGACCGCGGTCAGCGCGAACAGCACGACGGCGGTGGCGAGGCTGGCCCGCATCCGTCGGGCGAAGCCGGGTCGGCGGGCGCTGACCGCGGTGACGACGGCGGTCAGCAGCACGAACGGCAGCACGATCAGCGGGTAGGTCATACGGTGTCTCGCCGACGTCTCGTGACACGGAGGGATGCGGCGTGCACGACGAGCGCGAGGTAGCACAGGAACGCGAGGAACACCGGCTCCTCGAGCGGGAGGTGAGGTGCGAGATCGATGCCGAGGAGCAGGGGGCTGCCGCCCTTGACGAACACGCCCGTTGCGATGCCGACGGCGTCCCACACGAGGAAGAACACGGTTCCGATGCCGACGGCTGCCGCCGTGCGCCCCGGCCGGGCCCACAGGGCCAGCCGGAATCGGGCATCGAGAGCGCCCACCCCGGCGATGCTGATAAGCAGCGCCAGCAGGTAGAGACCCGGCATCACACCGCCTCGGCTATCGGCTCGGCGAGGGGGCCCGCCGAGCGGTCGCCGCGCAGTCGCTTGACGACGAGCTCGGCGGAGATGAGGCACATCGGCAGCCCGATGCCCGGCAGCACGGACGCGCCCGCGTAGTAAAGTCCCTCGACTTTGGCGGAGGCGTTGCGGGGCCGGAACAGGGCGCTCTGCGTGAGCGGATGCGCGAGGCCCAGGGCGTTGCCGCGCCAGGCGTGCAGGTCGCTCTCGAAGTCGCCGGGGGCGATCGTGCGGCGCACGACCACGCGATCGCGCAGGTCGGGGACACCGCACCAGGCGGCGATCTGATCGATGGCCGCATCCGCCGCGCGCTCGATGACGACGTCACCGGCCCCGTCGACACCGCCGTGGCCGAGGCTCGGATCCGCGGGGATGGGCACCAGGACGAAGAGGTTCTCGTGGCCCTCGGGCGCGACGGAGGGGTCGGTCGCGCTGGGGCGGCAGACATAGAGCGACGCCGGGTCCGGGATGCGGGTCGCGTCGCCGAAGATGGCGGCGAAGTTCGTGCGCCAGTCCTCCGTGAACAGGAGCGTGTGGTGGGCGAGTTCGGGGAGCTCGCCCTTCACGCCGAGCAGCACGAGAAGCGCGCCGTAGCTCGGCGTCTTCGACTGCCACCAGGACTCCGGGTAGGTGCGGTACCGCTCGGGGACGAGGCGGGTCTCCGTGTGGTGCAGATCGGCGGTGGAGACCACGATGTCGGCGTCGAAGCGGCGGCCGTCGGCGGTGACGACGCCGCGCGCGACGCCGTCGGCGACGAGGATGCGATCGACGTTCACACCGGTCTCGATCACGACGCCGCGCTCGGTCGCGACGCGCGCGATGGCGTCGATCAGCGCGGTGAAGCCCCCCTGCGGATAGCGCACCCGATCATCGAGATCGAGGTGGCTCATGAGGTGGTAGAGGCTCGGCAGCTGGTACGGCGAGCCGCCCAGGAAGACGCCGGCGTAGCCGAGGATCTGGCGCAGGCGCGTGTCGGTGAAGCGCTTGTCGATCCTGGACTGCAGCGGCTGGGTCAGCAGGCGCGTCAGGTGGCCCAGCCGGCGCAGGATCGAACGGTCCGTGAGGTTGCCGAGCGACTCGTAGGTGTCGTACAGGAAGCGGGAGACGGCGAGATCGTACGCCTCGCCGGCCGAGTCCAGGTACGCATCCAGACGCGCACCGGCTCCCGGCTCGATCGACTCGAACAGGGCGGTCGCTTCTTCACGACCAGATACGACGTCGACGGGTGCCTCATCGAGGTGGGATTCGGCATAGACGCGGTACGCGGGCACGAGATCGACGAGATCGAGCTGTTCTGCGGTCGTCGTCCCCAGCAGGCGGAAGAAGTGGTCGAACACCTCCGGCATCAGGTACCAGCTGGGACCGGTGTCGAAGCGGAAGCCGTCGCGCTCCCATGAGCCCGCCCGGCCGCCCACCGCGCCACGCCCCTCGAGGAGGGTCACCTCGTGCCCGTCGTTCGCGAGCAGGGCGGCCGTGGCGAGCCCCGCGATCCCGCCTCCGATGACGACGGTGCGACTCATGAGCGCTCCTTCAGGGGTGCGGCGCCCAGCCAGGCGCGGGCGGCGAGAACCGCCTTCTGCGATGTGGGAACACGCACGCGCCCTTCGGCGGACGCCTGGCGTAGGCGCGCAGAGAGTGCGGCGAAGAGATCGTGGGCCGCTGTGACGGCCCTGCGGCAGTCCGAAGGCAGGAGGGGGATGGTGGCGGCTGCCGTTGCGAGGTCTCGGTCGATCCGGTCGAGCACGTCGTCCCGCGTGCGCTCGACGCCGTCGACGGCGAGGTAGTCCCGGCCGAGAGCTCCCGCATCGTGCTCCAGGTCTCGAAGGAAGTTGACGTCCTGGAAGGCGCGCCCGAGCGCGCGTGCGCCCGTCACGAGCTCGGCCGGGGGAGCGGAGGGAGAGCGGCGTCCCGCGTTCTCGAAGACGGCGAGACACATCAGCCCCACCACTTCGGCCGATCCGTACACGTACGCGTCGTGCGACAGGTCGTCGTGTTCGCGCACGCCGAGATCCGTCCGCATCGAGGCGAAGAACGGGGCCGTCAGGTCCTCGCCGATTCCGCACTCGCGAGCGGTCAGGGCGAAGGCATGCACGACGAGGTTCGCGCTGAATCCTCGCTCGACGGCTGCACGGGTCTCGCGCTCGAACGCGTCCAGCACTTCTTGCTGCCGCTCGCGGTCGAGCCCGGCCTCTCCGGCCGGTCCGTCCACGATCTCGTCCGCGACACGAACGAGCGCATAGACATTGCGGATGTGGGGGCGTGTGCGCGGGCTGAGGAGCCCGGTCGCGAGGGCGAACGAGGTGGAGTACGCGCGGATGACGGATGCGGCGGCCGCCACCGCCGTGCGGTCGTAGAGGGAGAGTCCGCTCGGCTGATCGCGCGCGCTCACGGCATCCTCTCCGCGATGCGGGTCGCGAGCTCGTCGACGAGCGCGACAGCTGCGGGGGAGAGGGTGGCGGCATCGGCTCGCGCGGAGCGGAGCGTTTCGTCGATGAGCACCGCGAGGCGCTCGCGGGCGCCTGTCGCATCCAGCGCGCGCTGTGCGGCGAGCACCGCCACGGGCCCCGTGTGTGCGACCGCGAGCGCCTCCGCGACCGCGTCGCGGCCCGCCCCCTGCTGCGCCAGGACCACAAGCGGAGTGCGCTTGGCCTCGCGAAGATCGCTGCCCGCATCCCGCCCGGCTTGGTCGGCCGTGCCGAACGCGCCGATCAGGTCATCGACGAGCTGGAAGGCGAGTCCCAGCGCGCCGCCGGCGCGGCGCAGCGCCTCGAGCTCGGGCTCGCTCGCGCCGGCGAGCAGAGCACCTGCACGCAGCGGCGCGTCGAAGGAGTACACGGCGGTCTTGTCGTGTGCGGTCGTCAGCACGGACGCGGCCTCCGCCGGGTGCAGTCCCAGCGCGTTCTCGACGTCGGCGAGCTCGCCGGCGGCCGAGACCGACACGGCGTCGTCGAAGAGCTCCACGAGTGCGGTCCGGGTCGCTGCGGGCACGTCGACGAGCGCGAGGATGCGGGTGGCTTCGTACAACAGCAGGTCGCCCCCGAGGATCGCCGCGGCGTCGCCGAGATCGTTCGCGCCCGAGCGGGACGCTCCTGCCGCGGTGGCACGCGTGCGGAACTCGCCGGAGATGTTCAGCACGCCGCGGCGCTGGACGTCGTGGTCGATCACGTCATCGTGCACCACGAACGCCGCGTGCAGCAGTTCGAAGGCCGCAGCGACCTCGTACACCGCCGGCAGCGCCTCGTCCGCGCCGTCGAATGCGAGATACGCGCCCACGACGTTGGCCGGCCGGAAGCGCTTTCCTCCGGTGGCCGCGCGCGTGACCGCGGCGGTGAGCGCGGCGTAGGCGTCTGCGCCGTCGGTCGCGCGGCGACGGATGCGGGCGAGAGCCGCATCGACCGCCGCGTCGATCCCGGCGCGGTTGTCCGCGCTGAGCCAGGAGATCATCGCGTCGCCGCCTGCATCCGTCGCTGGGTGACGAACAGATCGAGCTGACGTGCTTGCAGCACGAGCCAGGGGCTGAACGCCCACTCCGCGGCATCGAGGGCTGCCACCAGGTCGGCGGGATGCACCCATTGCGTCTCGAGCACCTCGAGCGGATTGGGTTGCGGCAGGTTCTCGGCGCGGGCGATGTAGACGGGGCAGATCTCGTTCTCCACGATCCCGCTCGCGTCGGTGGCGCGGTAACGGAAGAGGGGGAGGGCCAGTTCGATGTCGGTCAGGCGCAGTCCGAGTTCGGAGTCGGCGTGACGCTTCACGGCGTTCAGGAGGGGCTCGGCGGGCCGCGGGTGTCCACAGAAGGAGTTCGTCCACACGCCGGGCCAGGTGCGCTTGTGCAGGGCTCGACGGGTGACGAGGACGCGACCTTCGTCATCCAGAACATGGCAGGAGAAGGCGAGATGCAGCGCGGTGTCTGTACCGTGGACACTGCTCTTGGGCGCAGTCCCGATCTGGTTGCCCTCGTCATCCACAAGAATGACCTGTTCGATCTCGTCCATGCGCCCTTCCATTTTGCTAGTTTTACTAGCTAACCGAGTTCGATTGAGCATACATACGGCATGAGGGGGTGTCCACATGGCGAGTCCCGCTGACTCCGACGATACGTCGCGTGATATGGATCGCGCAGTATGGCGCGTCCTGTCGGCCGTGCGCGCCTTCAGCGACGCCATGGATCGCATGTACAGCGGCATGAAGGGCGACATGGACATGAACGCCACTGACCTCGCCGCTCTGCGCATGCTCATCATCCGCGAGCAGCGGGGACAGGACGTCAGTCCGCACGACATCGCGCGGCACCTGCGGATCTCGACCGCCTCCACCACGAAGCTGGTGGACCGTCTCGAGGACTCGGGGCGTGTCCTGCGCAAGCCGCATCCGGTCGATCGTCGGGCGCGGCTCATCTCGTTGACGGAGAAGTCCCGCACCGACTTCACGCACCACTTCCGCGACAGCATCGACGCGATGCGGGATGTCGCGTTCGACTACTCGCCGACGGAGCTCGCCGTGATCGCCGACTTCCTCGAACGGATGTCGGTCGGCATCGACCCGGACGCCTGAGGGGGAAATGCGCCCTGACCGGGGCTTCTCGCGCAAAGCAGAAGGCCCGGATCCGAGGATCCGGGCCTTCTTTTTGTTGCGGGGACAGGATTTGAACCTGCGACCTCTGGGTTATGAGCCCAGCGAGCTACCGAACTGCTCCACCCCGCGGCACAAGAGATAACACTAGCATGCGTTCGGGCAGTGCGCCAGTCGAGGCGGTTGCCGTCGCCCGCCGGCGCCACAAGGATGGGGGAGTGCCCGCCGTTCTCTCCCTCGCCGTCGCGCAGTTCGCCCCCACCGCCGATCGCACCGCCAACCTGGATCGGATCCGCCTCCTCGCGGCGCAGGGCGCCGCCCGCGGCGCCCGAGTCCTGGTGCTTCCGGAGTACAGCAGCTTCTTCGTCGACCCGTTCGACGCATCACTGCGTCAGAACGCGGAGCCCGGGCTCGACGGGCCGTTCGTGCGGGGTCTGCGCGACATCGCGCAGCGGGAGGACCTCACCCTCGTGGCGGGTCTGGTCGAGGCGGCAGATGCGGACCGCGTGCACAACACCGTCGTCGCGGTCGACGCCTCGGGCGTCGTCGCGAGCTACCGCAAGCAGCACCTCTACGACGCCTTCGGGCAGCAGGAGTCGGACTGGGTGGCTCCCGGAGACCTCGATGCGCCGCAGACCTTCACCGTCGACGGCGTCGTCTTCGGCATCATGACCTGCTACGACCTGCGTTTCCCCGAGGCCGCGCGCTGCATCGTCGATGCCGGCGCGCACGTCATCCTCGTGCCGGCCGAATGGGTGCGCGGTCCGCTGAAGGAGCAGCAGTGGCAGACCCTGCTGGCGGCGCGGGCGATCGAGAGCACGGCGTTCGTCGCGGCGGCCGATCACCCCGCGCCCGTCGGTGTCGGCCATTCCGCCATCATCGACCCGCAGGGCGTCGTGCTGGCCGGGCTCGCGGCGGGAGACGGGCTCGCGATCGCGCCGATCGACCTTGATGAGCTGGCGCGCATCCGCACCGTCAATCCGGCGCTGCAGCTGCGGCGCTACCGCGTGGTTCCTCGCTGAGTCACGCCAGCGCCGTCAGCCGGTGCACGGCCTCGGCGATGACCTCCGGGCGCTTGCAGGCTGCGAAGCGCACGAGGCTCGCGTACTCGTGCCGCCGCTCGTGCGCGGCGAACGCTGTCAGCGGGATCGCGACCACCCCGGCCACCTCCGGGAGGCGGCGGCAGAACTCATGGGCGTCGCTCACGCCGAGCGGCGCTGCATCCGCCACCGTGAAGTAGGACCCCCCGGCGCGGAACGGGGCGAACCCGGCAGCGCTGAGCCCGTCGCGCAGTGTGTCGCGCTTGCGCTGCAGCGCCGCACCGACGCCCGCGAAGAAGGCGTCGCTCAGGCGCAAACCCGCGGCCACGGCCGGCTGGAACGGCGCACCGTTGACATACGTGAGGAATTGTTTGACCGTGAGCACGGCGTCGATGAGGGATGCGGGGCCCGTCGCCCACCCGATCTTCCAGCCCGTCACAGAGAACGTCTTGCCCGCGGACGAGATCGAGATGGTGCGTTCGGCAGCGCCCGGCAGCGTCGCGATTGGCACGTGGCGGCGGCCATCGAAGACCAGGTGCTCGTACACCTCGTCGGTCACGATGATCGCATTGTGGCGGTGCGCGAGCCGCACGATCTCGGCACGCACATCGTCGGCGAACACGACACCGGTGGGATTGTGGGGATCGTTGAGCAGGATGACACGGGTGCGGTCCGTGACAGCGGTGGCGAGCCGACCGAGGTCGGGCTGGAAGTCGGGCCAGCGCAGGGGCACGGTCACGAGTGCGGCACCGGCCAGCGCCACATCCGCCGCATACGCGTCGTAATGGGGCTCGAAGACGACGACTTCGTCGCCGGGGCCTACGAGTGCGAGGAGGGTCGCGGCGAGTGCTTCGGTGGCCCCGGCGGTGACGAGCACCTCGCGATCGGGATCGACCTGCAATCCATAGAACCGCGTCTGGTGCTCGGCGATCGCGAGGCGAAGATCCGCCGTACCGCGACCGGGCGAGTACTGGTTGGCGCCCGTCGCGATCGCCTCACGGGCGATGTCGAGCAGTTCGGCGGGGCCATCCTCATCGGGGAAACCCTGGCCCAGGTTGATGGCGCCCGTCTCGGCCGCCAGTGCGCTCATCTCTGCGAAGATCGTAGGGGCGGGGGTGCCGTCCTCCGCGAGGAGTCCGGCGCCCGCGGCCACCCGCCGCCAGGGCGCGTTCTGGTTTCGCATTCAGCACACGTTAGTCCCATAGGGCTGTCCCACGACTGGCATAGGAAAAGCACAGAGATGACGGTCACAGTGAAGATCGCCTGTCAGAAGGAGCAACCATGAGTGACAACCAGGGCTCCCGCCCCGAATCCGAAGACTCTGTGTCCGAACCCGTCGCGCCCGCCGCATCGCCGCAGCCGGCCCCCGCGTCCGACGTGCCGACGACCCCGCCGGCCGCGGCCGCCCCCGCGGCTCCCGCCATGCCGCCGCGCCCGCCCTACCCCGCCACCTACCCGAAGGCCCCCGCGGGTTACGCCCCCGCAGGCGGTGCGACCGCGACGGGTCAGGCGTTCGGCCCCGGCGCTCAGACCGCGCCGACGCTTCCGCTGAGCGGCCCGACGCCGTCCGCCCCGGTACGCAAGAAGTCGACCGCCGGTCGCACCGTGGGTCTGCTCGTGGCCGCTGCCCTCGTCGGAGGCGCCGCGGGCGTGGGCGGAACCTACGCCGGCATCAGCATGTGGGGTCAGACCCAGACGACGGCGGCCAGCAGCCCCACCGTCGTGACCGTCAACGACACCGAGAAGGTCAACAACGTCACCGCCGTGGCCGCGAAGGTCCTGCCCAGTGTGGTCACGATCTCGGCCACCGCCGGAAGCAGTGGCGGCACGGGCAGCGGTGTGATCCTCTCCGCGGACGGCTACGTGCTGACCAACACCCACGTCGTCACGCTAGACGGCGCAACGGCCGACCCCACGCTCTCGGTGACGACATCCGACGGCAAGGTCTACAAGGCGACCGTCGTCGGCACCGACCCGACCTACGATCTCGCGGTCATCAAGCTGACGGATGCGTCGGGCCTCACGCCCGTGGAGTTCGCCGACTCGAGCAAGCTCAACGTAGGCGACCAGGCGATCGCACTCGGAGCGCCGCTCGGACTGGACAACACGGTCACGACCGGCATCGTCAGCGCTTTGAACCGCTCGATCGAGATCGCCTCCTCGGCGGCCCCGGAGGATTCGTCCACCGAGGGCGACAGCGGCCAGGGCCAGCAGGAGAGCCCGTTCCAGTTCGACTTCGGCCAGGGGCAGCAGCAGTCCACGTCCTCGAGCACGACGATCAAGATCGCCGTCATCCAGACGGATGCGGCGATCAACCCCGGTAACTCCGGCGGAGCCCTCGTGGACTCCGACGGCAACCTGATCGGTATCAACGTGGCCATCGCCTCCTCCGGCGGCAGCTCGTCGAGCGGTCAGTCGGGCAACATCGGCGTGGGCTTCTCCATCCCGGCCAACATCGCTCAGCGCGTCGCGAACGAGATCATCGAATCCGGCAGCGCAACGCACGGACTGCTCGGTGCGACCGTCGCCGACGCCGCCTCGCAGAAGAACGCCACCATCCAGGGCGCGTACATCCAGGACGTGTCCTCGGGCGGCGCGGCCGCCGGTGCGGGGCTTCGCTCCGGCGACATCGTCACGGAGTTCAACGGGGTTCCCGTCACCGATGCGATCGACCTCACCGCTCAGGTGCGTGCGGCCGCGGGCGGCTCCGAGGCCACGCTGAGCTACGTCCGCGACGGCAAGACCGAGACGGCCAAGCTCACGTTGGGCACGCTGCAGTAACCACACCGCTCCGACGGTTCGGACGCCACCTCGCGATAGGCTCGCGAGGTGGCGTCCTTCTCGTTCGGCGACGGCAATGCGAAGAAGCTCCTCGCCATCCCTTTCTATGCGGCCGGACGCGCCCTCACGCTGCTCGTGCCGCGGGCGCGTGGGAGGTGGGTGTTCGGATCGGCGGCGGGAATCGCCGACGGCGGCCTCGCTCTCTGGAACGAGACGGTCGCGCGCGGTCACCGCGCCGTCTGGCTGATCCGCACGGATGCGCAGGCGCGGGATGCGGCAGCTCGAGGCATCCCGCACGTCCGGGCCGATTCGCTGCGCGGACTCTGGCTCACGGCGCGCGCCGAGGTCGTCGTCGTCACGCACGGCTTCGGCGACGTCAACCGCTACGCCGTGTCCGGGTCATACCTCGTTCAGCTGTGGCACGGCATCCCGCTCAAGCGCATCGGCATCGACTCTCCCGAGACCCTGCGCAGCTCCTTCCTCCCGTCATCCCGACTGGTACGGTGTCTGCTCGCGCTCATGTACCGCGGTGCGACACGTCGGATCCGCCTCCTGCCGGCCGCCTCCCACCTCGTGCGCGGCCGCCTCGAGTCGGCGTTCTCGCTCGACGACTCCCGCGTGCCCGTCGTCGGAGAGCCGCGCGTCGACGTGCTGTCGCGGGGGACTGCGGCCGAACGTCGGGAGAGCGCTCGCCGACAGCTCGACGCACTGCTGGGTCCGCTCGCCGACGACCGGCTGGTGCTCTACGCCCCCACCTGGCGCGACGGCGACGACGACCCTGCGATCCCCACGGCCGCCGACTGGGAGCGGATCACCTCTCTGCTCGACGAGTACAGCGCGCGACTGATCGTCCGCCCGCATCCGCTGGGCGCCGGAGAGTACGCGCCGCCCGCGGGGGCGCAGCGTGTCCACCTGCTCGGCAGTGACCGTCTGGCCGATGTGACGCCGGTGCTTGCGGGCATGGATCTGCTCGTCACCGACTACTCCTCGCTGGCCTATGACTCCTCGCTCGTGCCGTTGCCGGTCGTCTACTTCGCCCCGGACGTCGATGACTACGCCCGTCGTCGCGGCTTCTACGGCACGTATGCCGACGTCGCGGGAGCGGATGTCGCCGTCGACTGGAAGGAGACGCTCGCGCAGATCGCGGCCGTGTTCTCGGACGACGACGAGCACCGGGCGCGGCTGGAGCGCGCCCGGCGATTGGATGCGGCGGTGCACGCGCACCGCGACGGCCGCAACGCTGAGCGGGTCTACCGGGCGATCATGGCGGCGATCGGTGGCAACGACCCTCGGGAGGAGATCGCATGACCACGGCGGAGTGGATCACCGGGAGCGCCGCTGCGCTCGTCGTGCGGGGAACGGGCGCGCGGCCCGAACGCGTCGAGTTGATCGGCGCCCGCGCGCGGGTGGCAGCTGCGCTGACGGGCCGAGGGAAGACGTGGACGGCGACACTCACGCTCTCCGCCTCCCGCTGGGGCGGGCCGGTGCTTCCGCTGCCGAGCGGACGTTACCGGGTGCACGTGGAGCGCGCAGACCCCGCGGAGCAGACCGATGCTCCCGAGCCTCTCACCCTCTCGCAGCTGGGGCCGGTGCGCGCGGCGCTGACCGGATGGGAGCTCGAGATCGGGCCGCCCGTGGACCCTGCATACGATGCCGGCGAGGCGCAGGAAGCCCTCGAGCGGCGCTACGTGACGGGGCGCGAGCGGTTGGAAGAAGCCGTCTTCTTCGAGAGCTTCTACGGACGAAACGCCAGTTGCAATCCGCTCGCGATCGACCGCGAGCTGCGCGAACGCGTGCCGGGCCTCGTACGGTACTGGAGCGTCGTGGACCTCTCCGTCGAGGTGCCTGAGGGGGCGATCGCCGTCGTGGAGGGGAGCCCGGACTGGTGGCGCGCACGCGCGGTCTCGCGCCTGCTGGTGGTCAACGACTGGCTGCGTCGCCGATACGTGCGCAGAACGGGACAGCACGTCGTCCAGACCTGGCACGGGACCCCCCTGAAGCGGCTGGCGCTTCATCGCCCCGGCTTCGACCCGCGGAGGGCGGTCGCCGTGGTGCGCGAATCGCTCCGGTGGAATGTGCTGCTGGCGCAGAACCCGTATGCGGCATCGATCCTCCGCCGCGCCTACGCGTTTGGGCGCCGACCCATCTGGGTCGAGGGCTACCCGCGCAACGACGTGCTGCGCACGGGGGATGCGGCGGCGGTGCGCGCGCGACTCGGCATCGGCGAGGACGAACGTGTCATCCTCTACGCGCCGACCTGGCGCGACGACCGCGAGCAGATCGTGGACTTCCTGGACGCCGAGAGGCTCGCTGCCGACACCGGCGCGGTGGTGCTGGTGCGCGGTCACTCGCGCACGCTGTTGCCCGGCACGGACGCCCGGGGCGCACGGGTCGTCGACGTGACGGGCTTCCCCGACACCGCGCAGTTGCTGCTGGCCGCCGACGCGCTGGTGACGGACTACTCGTCGGTGATGTTCGACTTCACCGTCACCGGCAAGCCGGTGTTCTTCTTCGTGCCCGACCTCGAGGACTACCGGGGACGCCTCCGAGGGTTCTACTTCGATCTCGCCGAGCGCGCCCCCGGGCCGCTCGTGCGCACGCAGGAGGAGTTGACCGCGGCCCTGACGCAGGACTCGGCGGCCTACGCCGACCGGTACGCCGCGTGGCAGCGCGCGTTCAACGCACGGGACGACGGCCACGCGGCAGAGCGCGTCGTCGCCCGCATCCTGGATCAGGGGCTGATCGGCGGCTGAGTCACGGCAGCGGTGTGTTGCGTGATCCGAGCCGCGAGGTGTCGACGGTGTCGCGCGCACCGCGCACGAGTCCCTGGATGAACCCGGCGCCCCACGCGAGATGCATCGAGGGGAGGACGCCCATCGTCCAGAGCTTGTCACGCCACCCCTTGCCGCCCCCGGGGCCGAGCGCGACGCCGACCACGAGGACGGCATAGGCGACCACCGGCAGGTAGACGGCGCTCGCGACGAGGGCGATGACGCCCGAGAGGACACCGGTGAGCTGCAGCACACCGGTCACGACGGCGAGGGCCGCGCAGGCGACGAGTACGGGCGGCGCGAAGAAGCGGAGCGAGTTGCGGCGGCCGTAGCGACGCACCAACTCGCCGCGCCAGGCGCCGGTGGCCCGGAACTGGCGCACGAGTCGTTGCCAGCTCTCGCGGGGCCAGTAGGTCACCCGCAGAGCGGGATCGAACCAGACGCGGTACCCCGCGCGACGGATGCGGAGATTCAGCTCCCAGTCCTCGCCGCGGCGCAGCGACTCGTCGAATCCGCCGACCTCGTCGACGACGACGCGGCGCATGACGCCGAGATACGCGGACTCGGCCGCACTCTCGCGCCGCCCGCCGTGATACGCCCCGCCGCCGAGACCGAAGGGGGAGTTGTAGGCGCGGGCGACGGCGCGCTGGAAGGGCGTGCGGCCGTCGGCCTGCATCACACCTCCGACGTTCGCGGCGCGCACGCGCGCGAGCGTCTCGAGCGCCCTCGTCGTGTAACCCGGGGCCAGCTCGGAATGCGCGTCGACGCGCACGATGGTCGGGAGGGTGCTGCGGGCGATCGCGAGATTCAGACCTGTCGGGATGTCGGCGTCGGGGTTGCGGACGAGCAGGATGCGGTCGTCTTCGGCAGCGAGACGCTCGGCGATCTCGTCGGTGCCGTCGGACGAGGGGCCGAGCGCCAGCACGAGCTCCATGGGTCCGGGGGTCTGCTGGGCGAGCACACTCTGCACGGCGCGTTCCAGATATCGCGCCTCGTTAAGCACGGGCATGACGAACGACACTCCTGCCTCGGCGCCGGGAACCGGGGCGTCACGATGGCCCCCCGCGTCGACATGCATCCGACGATCATCCCATGCGTGCGCTGGTTAGGCTGGATGGATGGGCCTGGCATCAGACATCCGCAAGGCGCGGGGACTTCTCCGGAAGGTCCTCGACAACCGCTCCGCCGTCCGCGAGGTGCGGGCGATGCGCACCCCGTTGCCCGTCGGCCACTTCCGCGTCGGCGTCTACTTCGCCGACGGTGCCGTCAACCTCTACCAGATGCGTCAGTGGTACAAGCCGCTCCAGAAGCTCGCCGAGACCTGGCCGGTCCTGGTGCTCAGCCGCAACGCGACATCGGCCGCCGCGATCATGGCAGAGAGCGAGCTGCCGGTCGCCTTCGTGCCGACCGTGCGCGACCTCGAAAAGGTCGTGGCCGCGCAGGGGCTGCGCATCGTGCTGTACGTGAACCAGAACACCCGGAACTTCCAGATGTTCCGCTACGGGCACCGCTGGCACGTGTTCATCAACCACGGCGAGTCCGACAAGATGTACATGACCACGAACCAGTTCAAGGCGTACGACTACGCCCTGATCGCGGGGGATGCGGCTCGACAGCGTCTGGGACGCGTGCTCTGGAACTACGACCTCGACGCTCGCACGATCGAGATCGGACGCCCGCAAGCCGACCACTATTCCGGGGTGCTGCCCTACACGCCGGACGATCGGACGGTCGTGCTCTACGCGCCGACGTGGGAGGGTGATCGACCATCGGCGTTCTACGGATCCATCGCCAGTCACGGAGAGGCGCTGGCTGCGGCCGTGCTCGGCTCCGCGCGACACCGCCTCGTCTACCGGCCGCATCCGCGTAGTGGCGTGGTGGATCACCAGTACCTGGCCGCGCATCGACGCATCGTCGCGGCGATCGCGGCGGCGAACGCCGCGGACCCCTCCGCTCAGCACGTCTACGACGACGGGCCAGAACTCGGCTGGCAGCTGGCCGCCTCCGACGTCGCCGTGGTCGACATCTCCGCCATGGTCTACGACCGCCTCGCCGCCGACAAGCCGCTGCTCATCACGCGTCCGGTCGACGAGCGCGCCGCTGTCGACACGAGCGGTTATCTCTCGGCGTGCGAGTGGCTGGATGCCGCCGACGCCCCCCGCATCCTCGACGAGGTCGATCGTCTGGTCGGTGACCCGGACGCCGTCGCCCGCCTGGCCTACTGGGTGGACCACTACTTCGGCGACACCTCGCAGGGGGCTCCGACCGCACGCTTTCACGCCGCGATCCAACGCCTCATGGACGAGTGGGACGAGTGGCACGCGCGAGCCGGCGGCGACGCGGACGACGCCGCGGCACAGGCGGAGCTCGACGCGAACGCCGGCCGCGAAGAGGCGTCCTGACCCGAAACGCGGCTACTTGCGTCGCGCGGAGCCGAGCGCCTTTGCGGCGTCGCGCGTGCGGCGCGTGGCGGATCCCGCGGCGTGGGCCACGAGTCCGCCGGCGCGCGCAAGGCCCCGCCCCGCGAGCCGCTCGATCGGGGCCGCGCCCGGGCGGGGCTCGAGTTCCCCGGGCAGATCGATGGGCGGCATCCCGAACGCGCGTCGAGAAGTGGTGATCACGCGGCGCCCGAGCAGATGATTGCCGGCGCCGCCGACCGCCGCGCCCACGCCGAACGGCAGCGCCTTGCCGACGAACGAGGCGCCGCCGCGCGCGGCGAACCGGTGCAGGAACGAGGTCTTCAGTCGGTCCACGAGCGGACCGAGCGCCGCGCGGGGGAGGGTCGTGGTGATCAGCTCGCCCCAGTAGCTGCTGCGCGAGGGACCCTTGCCGCCGGCCTGACGCGCGAGCTGGGTGACCAGGTCGATCCCCTCCTGACCGAGCAGCAGCGTCAGAACGAGCGCGCGTGCCCGGTCGGGATTCTCGACCGGGAGTCCGTGCACCTCGGCGACCGACTGCGCGAACAGTGTCGTCGTCTCCAGGAAGCCGAGAGTCTCCACGCCGCTCAGCGCCAATGTGACGCCCGTCCCGATGCCGGGCACTACGGCGGTCGCGCCGACGGCGGCCCCGCCGGTGGTCACCGCCGCGAGATATCGGCGCTCCAGCATCCGTACGATCTCGACCGTCGTGGCGTGCGGGTGACGCACCCGGATGCTGTGCAGATGCGCCAGCACCACGGGCCGCTGGACGGCGAGCACACGGTCGAGGGCGCGCACGGTGAACGGGTGCTCACTCGACCCGACTGGTGGGATCCCGCCCTGCCACGGCGATTCGTCCGGCAGGCTGTGGATGCGGTGGACCTTCTCCGGCATCCTGCGATGCTAAGCGGCCCGGCTGAACGGCGGCGGGGGATTGCGGATCAGACGAACTGGTTCGCGCGCTCGAGGTCTTCGGCGAAGTCGACCTCGACGGCGTACAGGTCGGAGATGTCCATCGGCTCGAGCAGGAGACCGTCGTGCTGGATGGCGAGCTCGAGACCGCGCTCGAAGTAGTCCTGGTCGTCGACGCGCGTGAGGTGGTGCATGAACGAGCGCTTGTCGGCGCGCGAGATGTAGTTGATTCCCACGGCTTCGCCGATTCCGCCGCGAACGGTCTTGGACAGCTCCTTGATGAAGCCCTCGCTCGTGACGGTGTACTTGACCTCCTCGTCACTCACCTTCGCGGTGTTGACGGTGACGAAGGACTGCTCCCGCTCGATGAGCGCCACGGCACGACCCAGCACGCGGGGATCGAAGACCACATCGCCGTTCATCCAGAGCACGCCGGCCTTGCCCGTCGCGGACAGTGCGCGCAGCAGGCTCTTCGAGGTGTTGGTCTGGTCGTAGCGCTCGTTGTAGACGTAGTCGGCCTCCGGGAAGGCCTCGACGATGGTCTCAGCGCGATACCCGACGACAGTCGTGATCTTGGCGTCCGTGCCGAAAGCGGCGCGGATGTTGTCGTGCTGCTGGCGCATGATGCTGCGCCCGTCGTTCAGCTGGGTCAGCGGCTTCGGCAGGCTGCGGCCGAGGCGCGAGCCCATGCCTGCGGCAAGGATCACAGTCTGAAGTCTCATAAGGTTCATCGCTCCTGGAGTCGAAGTTCACGGTCGGTTCACCGACGAAACACTCCTTTGTGCCGTGCCCATGGTATCCGGGCCACCTGGAAGGCCGCAGATCTGCCCCCTGCCGTTGTGGATTCGTGACAATCGGAGACGCGGCCGTATCCCACCGATGGGATCGTCAGGGGCGGTTGGTACGTTGGTGAAGTGACCTCCACTCCTTCCGGTTCCGACGCGCCCACGCCCGACGACGGCTCCGCCGAGGAGGTCTCCGAAGCCCCCAAGAAGCCGGCATCCGCGCGTCCGTCGGCGCCGCGGTCTCCGCGTTCTACAACCGCCCGCCCGGCTGCGGCGCGCAAGCCCGCGGTGAAGAAGCCGGCCACGTCAGCCGCCGCGTCCGCGGCAGCGCCCGCCGAGGGAGGGGCCGCGGCACCGGTCGCTCCGAAGAAGCCGGCGGCGAAGCGCCCGACCGCGGCGAAGCGCAGCGCGACGCCGTCGGGAGAGGATGCGGCCGCCCCTGCCGCGGCGAAGAAGCCGACCGTGGCGAAGAAGCCCGCGGCCCCTCGAAAGCCCGCGGCACGTGCGACGACAGCGCGTGCCGGCGAGACCGCGCCCACGCCGCGCACCGCGGCGCCGCGGACGAAGGCAGCGCCGTCGGGAGCGAAGACGCCGCGCTCGACAGCCGCCAAGACGCCGCCGGTGGCCCCGATCGACGCGCCGGTGCCGGTGGACTTCGTCATCCCGCCCAAACCGCCCCTGCCGCCGCGCCCCGCGCCGTCGGATGGGGAACAGTCCGCGACCGCCGATGACATGATCGTGCCGGTCGAGGCGCCCGTCGAGGCCGCTTCGCCCGAGGTGCTCGACGCGGTGCCCGTCGTCCCCACGGCGGACGCGGCGACCGAGGAGAGCGATGCCGGGCCCGCGGAAGTGCCCTCGGTCGATCCGGTCGAGACGGTCGAAGAGGAGGTGGCCGTCGAGATCGTGGAGGGGGAACCCGAGCCGATCGGGGAGGGTTCTCCCGTCGATGAAGCGGACGATGAGACTCCCGACGGCACACTGGCACGAGCCGAGACCGTCGTCGTGACCGAGCGTGCCGACGATGAGGAGGGCGAGCGGCTGTTCGCCGACGTCGCCGAGACGACGGCGCCTGCGAACGAGCCCGCTCTGGCACTCGAGGTGAGCGGACTGACCAAGTCCTACGGCGCGACCGTCGCGGTCTCCGGCATCGACCTCGTCGTACCCGCCGGCACGTTCTACGGCCTCGTCGGGCCGAACGGTGCGGGCAAGACCACGACCCTGTCGATGATCGCCGGACTCCTGAAACCGGATGCGGGAACCATCCGCGTCGCCGGCGTCGACGCGCGCACACGGTCACGTGAGGCCAAGAAGCTGATCGGTGTGCTGCCGGACCGGCTGCGCACCTTCGATCGCCTGACCGGTCGCCAGCTGCTGTCCTACGCCGGGCTGTTGCGCGGGCTCGACGCGAACACCGTGGAGCGCCGCGCCTCCGACCTCGGTCGAGCCTTCGACCTGACCTCCGCGCTGGGCCGGTCCGTTTCCGACTACTCCGCGGGCATGACCAAGAAGATCATGCTTGCCGCAGCCCTGATCCACTCGCCGCGTCTGCTCGTCCTCGATGAGCCCTTCGAGGCCGTCGACCCGGTCTCGAGCTCGGTGATCCTCGACATCCTGGGCACGTATGTGTCGCACGGCGGGACCGTTTTGCTCTCCAGCCACGGGATGGATCTGGTCGAGCGCGTGTGTGATCGCGTGGCGGTAATCGTCTCCGGTCAGGTGCTGGTCGACGGCACGGTAGCCGAGGTCCGCGGCGAGCAGACGCTCGAGGCGCGGTTCCTCGAGCTCGTCGGCGGCTCGAACGAGGTGGAGGGCCTCGAATGGCTGCACACGTTCTCCGACTGAGGGCGGCTCTGCTGATCGGGGCGCTGCGCGGCGACGCCGCAGAGCGCTGGCGGGCCATCATCGCGAGCGTGCTGGTCGTGGGCGGCGTCGTCGCCGCCTGCATCGCCCAGATCGCGCTCCAAGCGGTCACCGCACAGTCCGCCTTCGTGGTCACGATCCTCGGCGGCAGCGCGGTCGCGGTGGGGTATGCGCTCGCGCCGCCGATCTCCGGCAGTCCGGACCAGCTCGACCCGCGGCGGTTCCAGGCCTTCGGACTCGAACCCCGACCCCTGGCCGGGGCGATCCTGCTCGCGAGCGTCATCAGCGTGCCCGTGCTGGCGCTGGCGGCGGTGGCCGTGGCGACGGCGGTGATGTGGCTGTCGCAGGATGCCGGCGCGCCGGCTGTGATCGGACCTCTGTTGGGCGTGGTCACGGCGATACTGCTCACCCGGGTGGCCGCGGGACTGGCCTCGATGTGGACACTCCCGCGGCGGTCGCGAGAGCTCACGGGGCTGTTCATCCTCGCGCTGCTGGTCGTCTTCGTGCCGGTGGGGGTGTTCTTCGCGTCACTCGACTGGGGCGATGCGGTTCCCAGTCAGCTCGACGTGGCGGCTCACGTGCTCGCGTTCACCCCGATCGGAGCTGCCTGGGCACTGCCGGGACTGGCAGCGATCGGCGATGTCGGCGGGCTCTGGCTGGCCGTGATGGTCGCGGTGGTCACGATCGCCCTGCTCGGCTGGGCGTGGTACGCCATCGTGCGTCGTGCGCTCACGACGATCGAGCGTCCCCTCGCCGCGCGAGAGCGCGGCGGCATGGGATGGTTCTCGGTGCTTCCCGGCACTGCCGGAGGCGCCATCGCCGCGCGCAGCCTCACGTACTGGCTGCGCGACCGCCGCTACGGCGTGAACGTGCTCGTGGTGCCGGTTGCGGCGCTGCTGACGACCATCCCGCTGCTGGTCGCCGGTGTACCCGCCGAGTACGTCGCCCTCATACCCGTGCCGATCATCGCGCTCTTCTTCGGATGGTTGCCCCACAACGATGTGGCCTACGACTCCACGGCGGTGTGGATGCACGTCGCCTCCGGCGTGCGCGGCATCTCCGACCGCGTCGGACGTCTCGTGCCGATCCTGCTCATCGCGGTGCCGACGTTCGCCGTCGCCGTTCCGGTGGCGGTCGCGATTCACGGGCGTTGGGCACACCTGCCGGCGCTCGCGGGAGTGACGATCAGCCTGTTCCTGTCCGGTCTCGGACTCTCCTCGATCGCCTCGGCAGCCGCTCCGTACGCCGTCTCGCGTCCGGGCGACAGCCCGTTCCAGCAGCCTCAGCGCACGGGATCTGCCGGCATCCTTTCGCAGGCGCTCGTGATGCTGGGTGCGCTCGCGGTCAGCGTGCCGACGCTGTGGTGGGCATGGCTCGCGGTCTCGGGCGACCCGTCCTTCGGCCTCGCCGCACTCGTGGGCGGAGCGGCGACGGGGGTGGTCGTGCTCGGTGTGGGTCTCGCTGTCGGCTCGCGGGTGTTCGAGCGGCGAGAGAGCGAGCTCATGGAGTTCGCGGCGACCAGCTCATGACCAGAGCCGCGCGCAGCCCTCGCGGCTACACTTGCTGACCATGAGCACCCCTGCCGACAGCCCCGACCAGGGCGGCCTCGCCACCCTCGACCGTGAGCTCGAAGAGCTCATCCGCGAAGAGAGCATCGAGCCCGGCGATCACGAGCGCTTCTCGCACTACGTGAAGAAGGAGAAGATCCTCGAGTCGGCCATCACGGGCAAGCCCGTGCGTGCACTGTGCGGCAAGAAGTGGACTCCGGGTCGCGATCCGGAGAAGTTCCCGGTCTGCCCGTCGTGCAAGGAGATCTACGAGTCGCTGCAGCAGTGACTCGCCGCGCTCACACGTAGCGGGTGGGAATCGCCGGATCCGACCGGCTGAGACCGTGCGCCGCGAGGGGGAGCTCGCCGCGGACCTCGAGGTGGTGGGCGCGCGCGGCGCGCACGCCCTCCGGTCCTTCGTGGGAGGCGTCGATCTCGCCGTGCGCCACGAGCGGCACCTGTAGGGCTCGTGCTTCCGCGAGATCGACCCGTGAGTCCGCCGCGTCGATGCGGATGAGCTCCGCCTCGGCGATTCCGTCGCGCAGGCGTCGGAATGCGGTCTTCCGTCCGCCCGTCGAGGTCTTCTCTGCGGATGCCTTGGCGACGCTGACCCACGTGCCGTGGGCATCCTGGCGCGCGACCAGTTTGTAGACCATCCCGGCGGTGGGCGTGCCCGAACCCGTGACGACGGAGGTGCCGACGCCGTACGCGTCGACGGGGGATGCGGCCAGTGCCGCCAGCGCGTACTCATCGAGATCGCTCGTCACGGTGATGCGTGTGTCGGTGGCACCGAGCGCGTCGAGCTGCGCTCGCACGCGCGCGGCGACGACGGGTAGGTCGCCCGAGTCGATGCGCACCCCGCCGAGACCCGTGCCCGCGACGCGGATCGCCGTCTCGACGCCCCGCTCGATGTCGTAGGTGTCCACGAGCAGCGTCGTGCCGAGTCCCTGGGTGGCGATCTGCGCGCGGAAGGCGTCCTCTTCGCGCTCGTGGAGCAGCGTCCAGGCGTGCGCGGCGGTGCCCATCGTGGGGATGCCCCAGGTGCGACCCGCCTCCAGGTTGCTCGTCGCCCCGAATCCCGCGATGTAGGCGGCTCGCGCGGCGGCGACAGCCGAACGCTCGCCCGCTCGTCGCGAGCCCATCTCGGCCAGCGGCCGGTCGCCGGCAGCCAGCGACATCCGCGCGGCCGCTGTGGCGACGGCCGAGTCGTGGTTGAGCACGCTGAGGGCGAGGGTCTCCAGGATGACCGCCTCGAGGAAGCTGCCTTCGACGGTCAGCACGGGGGAGCCGGGGAAGTACAGCTCCCCCTCGCGATAGCCGGTGATCGACCCGGTGAAGCGGAAGTCCGCGAGGGTGGCGAGGGTGTTTGCATCCACCACGCGGTTGTCGCGCAGATACCGCAGCTCGTCGTCGCCGAAGCGGAACTCGCGCAACAGGGACAGCAGCCGACCCGTTCCCGCAACCACGCCGAACCGTCGTCCGCCCGCGAGGCGCCGGGCGAAGAGCTCGAAGACCGTGCGACGTGAGGCGGTGCCGTCACGCAGCGCCGCCTCGATCATGGTCAGCTCGTAGCGGTCGGTGAGCAGCGACGTCGTCTCGGGCATGGCGGTCACTCTATCGAGCGCGGGTAGGCTGAGTGATCGTGGTGGACGACGCGCCGATCGGGATCTTCGACTCCGGAGTGGGTGGTCTGACCGTCGCCCGCGCGATCTCCCAGCTTCTTCCGCGGGAATCGCTGCTCTACATCGGTGACACCGCGCGGTCGCCCTACGGCCCCAAGCCGATCGCGGATGTGCGCCGGTATTCGCTCGAGATCCTCGACACGCTGGTCGAGCAGGGCGTGAAGATGCTCGTGATCGCGTGCAACACCGCGTCGGCGGCGGTGCTCCGCGACGCGCGGGAGCGCTACGACGTGCCCGTGGTCGAGGTCATCGGTCCCGCCGTGCGCACCGCACTCGCGACGACCCGAAACAGCCGCATCGGCGTCATCGGCACGACCGGGACGATCGGATCCGGCGCCTACCAGGACATGCTCGAGGTGAACCCGAACGTCACCGTGTTCGCGCAGGCCTGCCCCCGCTTCGTCGACTTCGTGGAGGCGGGTGTGACCGGCTCGCCCGAGGTGCTGCAGGTCGCCGAGCAATACCTAGAGCCGCTGCGCCACGCGGGCGTCGACACGCTCGTGCTCGGCTGCACGCACTACCCGTTCCTCGAAGGCGCTATCAGCTACGTCATGGGTGAGGGTGTGAGTCTCGTCTCGAGCGACACCGAGACGGCGAAGGACGTCTACCGTCAGCTCGTCTCCCGTGATCTGCTGGCGGGCCCCGACGCCGTGGCCCAGCACGTCTACGAGGCGACGGGCTCGTCGGCCGACGACTTCATCCAGCTCGCGCACCGCCTCATGGGGCGTGAGGTGCGTCAGGTGCAGCTCGTGCAGACCGGCACGATCGATCTGCCGCGCACCACCGCGCTCTGACGACCCATTCCCGACTTTCCCGCATCCGCCCTACCCGAGGAGAACGATGACCGACATCACCCGCGCCGATGGGCGCACCGTCTCGCAGCTGCGTCCCGTGACGATCGAGCGGGGCTGGTCGAGCCAGGCCGAGGGGTCCGCGCTCATCTCGTTCGGCAACACGAAGGTGCTGTGCACGGCATCGTTCACGAACGGCGTGCCGCGCTGGCTCACCGGCAGGGGCAAGGGCTGGATCACCGCGGAGTACGCGATGCTGCCGCGCGCCACGAACGACCGCAACGACCGCGAGAGCGTCAAGGGCAAGATTGGCGGACGCACGCACGAGATTTCGCGCCTTATCGGCCGGGCGCTGCGTGCGGTCGTCGACACGAAGGCGCTGGGTGAGAACACCATCGTCATCGACTGCGACGTGCTGCAGGCCGACGGCGGCACACGGACCGCGGCCATCACCGGCGCCTACGTCGCCCTCGCGGACGCGATCGAGTGGGGCCGTCGCAAGAAGTTCATCGGGCAGAAGGCGCAGGTGCTCTTCGACTCCGTCTCGGCCGTCTCGGTCGGCATCATCGACGGCGAGCCGATGCTCGACCTCGCGTACGTCGAGGACGTGCGCGCAGAGACCGACATGAACGTCGTCGTCACCGGACGGGGCCTCTTCGTCGAGGTGCAGGGGACCGCCGAGGGGGCGCCGTTCGACAAGCGCGAGCTCGACGCCCTGCTGGAGCTCGCGCTCGCCGGATGTGGCGAGCTGGGCCAGGCGCAGGCGGCGGCACTCGCGGCGGGGGACGAGGCGTGACCGACCGCGTGGTGCTCGCCACGCACAACCCACACAAGGTGGAGGAGTTCCGCCAGATCGTGCAGGCGACCCGTCCCGACCTGACGGTCATCGGCTACGACGGGCCGGAGCCGGTCGAGGACGGCGTGACCTTCGCGGCCAACGCGCTGATCAAGGCCCGCGCCGCCGCGGCGTACACCGGGCTTCCCGCGCTGGCCGACGACTCGGGCATCTGCGTCGATGTGCTCGGGGGAGCGCCGGGCGTGTTCTCCGCGTACTGGGCCGGACACCGCAAGGATGCCGCAGCCAACCTGGAGCTGCTGCTCGATCAGCTGTCCGACATCGCCGACCCGCACCGCACCGCGCAGTTCGTCTCCACGATCGCGCTCGTGATGCCCGGCGGTGCCGAGCACGTCGTCGAGGGCGTCTGGCCGGGCCGGCTCGCACTCGCCGCCGACGGTGCCGGTGGATTCGGGTACGACCCGATCTTCATCCCTGACGGCCAGTCCGGCACGGAGCGCACGGTGGGTCAGTTCTCGGCGGCCGAGAAGAACGCAGCCTCGCACCGCGCTCGCGCCTTCGCCGAGCTCGGACCGCTGCTCAGCGAGCTCTGAGCGCGGGAGCGAGAATCACTCTCGTTCCCGATTGCGCGCAAACCGTCTGAGGGCCGGACGCGGCGCCTAGCCTGGTGCCATGCACGATCACGCGCCCGCATCCGGAGTCCGCGGCGGCAGCAACCGCCGCCTGCTCGCGATCTCGCTCGGGATCACCTCGACGGTGTTCGTCGTGCAGGTCGTCGGCGCGATCCTGTCCGGGTCGCTGGCGCTGCTCGCGGACGCCGCCCACATGCTGACGGATGCGGCAGCGCTGGTCATCGCGCTGATCGCCAGCGCCGTCGCCGCGCGCCCCGCCAACGACCGCCGCACGTTCGGATACCAGCGCGCCGAGGTGTTCGGTGCGCTCGCGAACGGCGTGATCCTTCTCGGGCTCTCGCTGTGGGTCGGTGTCGAAGCGATCACGCGGCTCATCAACCCTGCCGAGGCGGAGGTGGCCGGCGGGCTGATGCTCGGGGTCGCCGCGGTCGGCCTCATCGCCAATGCCGTTGCGATGTGGCTGCTGGGCGCGGCGCAGCGCACGAGCATCAACGTGCGCGGCGCGTACCTCGAGGTGCTCGGCGACCTGCTCGGCTCGGTCGCGGTGATCGTCGCCGCCGTCGTCATCCTGCTCACCGGCTGGCTGCCGGCCGACGCGATCGCGTCGCTGCTGATCGCCGCCATGATCGTGCCGCGCGCCATCGGCCTGCTCCGCGAAGTGGTCTCGGTGCTGAGCGAGGCGACCCCGAAGGGCGTCGAGGTCGACACGATCCGTGCCCACATCCTCGGGACGCCCGGCGTCGTCGCCGTCCATGACCTGCACGTCTGGCAGCTCACCCGCGGCGCTCCCGTGTTCACGGCGCACGTCGTGGTCGACGAAGAGGCCTATGCCACCGGAGGCGCGGCCCGCATCCTCAGCGATCTGCAGGGCTGCCTGGCCACGCACTTCGACGTGGAGCACTCGACCTTCCAGCTCGAGCCCGCCGATCACGTCGAGCACGAGGCGCACGCCTGATCACGTCTCGTCTCGGACCTCGTCGGGGCTCTTGTCCGGGCGGAGTCCGCGCCAGCGTGCCTGTCGCAGCCTGCCGTCGGGCGTGACCTCGGCGTAGCCGACCTCCGCGACGATCTCCGGGCGCACCCACAGTGCGTCCGAGGCGTCGGCGTGCGGCACATCGAGAAAGGGGGATGCGTCGGTCCGCAGCGGCCGCAGCACCTCGTCGAGCCGGCGCAGCTCCCGCTCGCTGAAGCCCGTCCCCACCCGGCCGACATAACGAAGTCCGTCGGGGGAGGGCACTCCCATGAGCAGCGATCCGATACCGCCGCGACCGTTGCGACCCGGCCGGATCGCGCCGATCACGACCTCCTGCGCGGCGATGTGCTTGATCTTCAACCACTGGTCGCTGCGCCGGCCCGGACGATACACGGACGCCGGATTCTTGACCATGACGCCCTCGAGGGAGAACGCGGTGCTGGTCTCCAGCGCCGCATCCAGGTCCTCGAAGACGGGCGGCACGACCCAGGGGGGATTCAGATCACGGGCCAGGCCCTCGAGGTGCGTGCGTCGCTCGCGCAGCGGGAGCGCGGTCAGATCCTGTCCGTCCAGAGCGAGGACGTCGAACACATGCAGATGCACGGGGACCCGCTCCGCCTCGCGTCGGATGTCCGCTGGCTTCGTGAGATGCATGCGGGACTGCAGCAACGGGAAGCTCGGCCGCCCGCGCTCGTCCAGCGCGATGATCTCCCCGTCGAGGATGCAGGCCGCGCGTCCGAGACCGGGGTCGGCGGTGAGCTCCGGGTAGCGGTCGGTGATGTCGGTCCCGCTGCGGGCGCGCAACAGCATCCGCTCGCCATCCCAGAAGGCGAGGGCACGCACGCCGTCCCACTTCATCTCCGCCCACGGCTCACCCCACCGCCGTGCCGCAGCGGCCGCCAATCCGGCGGTGGAGTTCTCGGCGAGCATCGGACGCAGCCGCGTCGGCGAGAGCTCGTCCGGCCACGGAGCGTCGGATGCGGCGGCCGGTGGCTGGTCGTCCTTCATCCGATGCAGGAGCCACGTAGACTTCTCGCCCTCGCCGTCGGTGCGGATCAGGGCGAGCCGCACGGTACCGAGGGGGCCGCCCTCCCGACCTGTCACGGTGAAGATGACCTCGTCCGGTCGCCATTTCTCCGCCGCGTAGGTGCCGGTGTCCCAGATCGTCACCTCGCCCGCGCCGTATTCGCCCGCCGGGATCTTGCCCTCGAAGGAGCCGTAGGAGAGCGGATGGTCTTCGGTCATCACGGCGAGGTGGTTGCGTTTCGTCGTCTCCGGTACGCCCTTGGGTACGGCCCAGCTCACGAACACTCCGTCGTGTTCGAGGCGCAGGTCGTAGTGCAGACGCCGAGCGTGGTGCTCCTGGATGACGAAGCGCAGCGCACCCGTAGATGCCGGATCGGCGGCGGGGTCCGATGGCACCGGCTCGGGGGTGCGGTCTGCGGATCGCTTCGAGATGTAGGTGCGCAGCGGCTCCGCGGCGCCGCGTCGAGGGCGCAGCGGCGCGAGGAGGTCGCCGTCCGTCTCGGCACGTGCGAGCACCTGCGTCAGGTCGAGCTGCGCGAGGTCGGGTTCGTCCAGCTCCTCCCAGGTTCGCGGCGCGGCCACGGTAGGCCGCGCCCGGCCGCGCAGCGAGTATGGGGCGATGGTCGTCTTCTTGCCGTTGTTCTGCGACCAGTCGACGAAGACCTTGCCCGGGCGCAGGGCCCGCGACATGCTGCTGACGACGAGGTCGGGGTGATCGGCCTCGAGCGACCGCGCGAGCTCCTTCGCGAGCGCGGAGGCCGCCTCGCTCGTCTGGCCGGCGGGGAGCGCGCAGTACAGGTGGATGCCTTTGCTCCCGCTCGTGACGGGGAAGGGCTCGAGGCCCGCATCCGTGAGGATCGCGCGCGCCCATCGCGCGACCTCGGCGACGGTGGGCAGGTCGATGTCGTCGCCCGGGTCGAGGTCCAGGACGAGCCGGTCGGGGCCTGCGGGGCGCCCGTCGGCGTCGAAGCGCCACTGCGGGGTGTGCAGCTCGAGGCTGGCGGTCTGTGCGAGCCAGACCAGGGTCGGAACGTCGTCGACGAGCACGTAGTCCTTGGTGCCCGTGGAGTGCTCGATGCTCTGACGGCGCAGCCACTCGGGGGCGCCCCGCTCGAGGTTCTTCGCGAAGAACGGTTCGGAGTCGACGCCGTCGGGCCAGCGTTTGCGAGTCACGGGACGGCCGTCGAGGTGGGGGAGCAGCACCGGGGCGATCCGCGCGTAGTAGTCGATGACCTCGGCCTTGGTCGTGCCGGTGGCGGGATAGAGCACCTTGTCGAGATGGCTGACGCGGATGCGGCGGCCCTCCACCTCGACGGTCTGCTCGCGTGCGGACATGCGCCCATCCTGCCGCCCGGTGCGTCGGACGCGCACCCGTTGCGCCCCCGCGAGTCGGATGCAAGCGCCTCGCAACCCCTAGCCGCGAGGCACGACTCGGTTGTCTACTTGGCCTATGAGGTCGATATGGAAGGGCGCGGTCGCGTTCGGGCTCGTGAACGTCCCGGTGAAGGTGTACTCCGCGACGGAGGACCATGACGTGTCGCTGCACCAGGTGCACGCGGCGGATGGCGGCCGCATCCGTTATCAGCGCGTCTGTGAACTCGACGGCGAGGTCGTGCCGTACGCCGACATCGACCGGGCGTACGACGACGGCGACCGCACCGTCGTGCTCACCAAGGAGGATCTCGAGTCGCTGCCCGCGGAGAAGTCACGCGAGATCTCGGTCGTCGAGTTCGTGCCGAGCGACCAGGTCGACCTGCTCACCCTCGACAAGGCCTACTACCTCGAACCGGACTCGTCGTCGCCGAAGGCCTATGTGCTGCTGCGGCGCACGCTCGAGCAGACCGACCGCACCGCGATCGTGCAGTTCTCGCTGCGCCAGAAGACCCGATTGGCCGCGCTGCGCGTGCGCGGCGACGTGCTGGTGCTGCAGACGCTGCTCTGGGCCGACGAGGTGCGCGAGGCATCCTTCCCGTCGCTCGACGAGGACGTGAAGATCTCCGCGAAGGAGCTCGAGCTCTCGGCGGCGCTCGTCGACAGCTTCTCGTCCGACTTCGATCCCACCGAGTTCCGCGACGAGTATCAGGAGCAGCTGCGCACGCTGATCGAGGCCAAGCTCGAGAAGGGCGAGAGCGTCGACACCTCGGCCACATTCGGCGAGGAGAGCGACGAGAAGGACGGCGGGGAAGTCATCGACCTCATGGCGGCCCTCCGTGCCAGCGTGGAACGCAGCCGGGCATCGAAGAAGGACGCGTCATCGAAGAGCGACGACAAGCCCGCGGCGAAGCGGAAGAAGAGCTCGAAGGCGTCGTGACCGGACGCGGGGGCGTTACTCGCCCGATGCGGCCTGGTCGCGTTGTTCCTTCTTGACCTTCGCGCGCTCGCGGAAGTAGTGCCAGAGCGTGACGGCGGCCGTCAGCGCCACGACGCCGATGAGGATGACGTCGATGTACTCGGTCACGATCTTCGCGACCCAGGGGATGTAACCCACGAGGTAACCGATCATCGTGAGCCCGAAGCCCCAGAGGATCGCGCCGATCAGGTTGTAGAGGCTGTACTTGCGCCAGGGCATGTGACCGACGCCGGCCGCGACCGGTGCGAAGGTCCGCACGATCGGGACGAAACGGGCGACGATGACGGTCAGCCCGCCGAAGCGCTCGAAGAACGCATTGGTGCGCTCGACGTTCTTCTTGCTGAACAGGCCCGACTCTTTGCGCTCGAAGATCGCCGGTCCGCCCTTGTGGCCGATGAGGTAGCCCACTTCGCCGCCGACGAAGGCAGCGAGACCGATCAGCAGGGCCACGACCCACACGTTCACGCCGAAGACGCCGTTGGGTGCCACATCCGAGGAATGCGAGAGCAGCCCGGAGATGATGAGCAGCGTGTCACCGGGCAGCAGGAAGCCGATGAGCAGCCCGGTCTCCGCGAACACGATGAAGCAGACCACGGCGAGAGCCCACGGACCGGCCGCCGCGATGATCGTCTCGGGCGAGAGCCAGGGGATGAGGGCGATGGAGTGCACGGGCGTCCCGTCGATCGGATGTCAGGATGTGGGGCGCGGGTGACACGCCCCCGTCCCCGTGCGGAAGGTGGGACTTGAACCCACACGCTCGAAAGCACAGGAACCTAAATCCTGCGTGTCTGCCAATTTCACCACTCCCGCGGGTGGGGACAGTCTATCCAGCGCGCTTCGGATCTCCTGTGCGTCGCCGCGCATGACGGCGACGCACAGGTCGCGTCAGGACGCGGTGACCTCGCTCACCGCCGTCTCGATGAGGGGCGCTGCGAGACGGCGAGCACCTGGGTGCGCGCGAGGTCCACACCGGCGACGGTTATGACCGCTCCGCCGTAGGAGTGTCCGGCGAGCACGACGTCGCCGTCTGCTGCAGAAGGACACCACGCAGGGCATCCTCGGCCCGGCGCACAGCTCGATCATCAACGTTCCGGGCACGGACGTCTGGTACATCGCGTACCACCGCTTCGCGATCCCGGGCGGTGACGGCACGCACCGTGAGACGACGATCGACCGCATCCAGATCGGTTCCGACGGGTTGCCTGCCGGCGTCCACACGATCGTGGTCTTCGGCGCCGACGGGTCGGAGATCGCGCGCCAGCTGATCACCGTGGTTCCGGCGGGCCAGCTCGCTGTCACCGCGCAGGGCCCCTTGGGTGTTGCGCTCCTCGGATCGCTGCTGATCGCGGCCGGAGGGATGGCGTGGTTCCTGCGCCTCCCGCGTTGCCGAACGGTCTGATCGCCCGCTGAAACGGCCGGGGCTGGCACGGTATGCCTTTCGGGGCATATCGCGTCGGCCCTCGCCGTGCGCCGCGGCACACTGCGGCCCCGGACGGTACGCTGCGGCGAGGACAACACCCGGAAGAGAACCGAAGGCATGGACCTGGAAGCTCGTTTGGTCGCGCTGGTGGCCGAGGCGGTCGTACCCGTGCTCAAGCCGCGCGGCTATCGCAAGAGACGTCTCACCTGGATGCGTGAGACGCCGGATGCGGCGCACGAGATCGCCCTGCAACGCAGCCATGGCAATGGTAGGGATCATCTGCGCATCTACATCGAGGTGGCGGCGTACGTGCCCGCGTTCGATGAGGCGATCGGCCGGTCGGTACCGGCCTCGATGGCGGCTGGCACGGCGCAGTACCGTCAGCGTTTCGAGGACGTCGTCGACTGGCCGTCGCAGTGGATCGATCTCGAAGCGTGGCCGCAGGATGAGTTGGTGGGGCGGCTGCGCGAGGCGATGGAGATCCTCTCAGACCACCTTGATGCCATCCGCTCCGCGGACGCGCTTGCGGCGGCGAAGCTCGCTGTGAGCGCCGGGCTCGACGTCGACCTGTTCGCCTGGTGGTGCGTGACCGCGAACGAGGCTGAGCGCACCGCACAGTACCGGCAGGCGTTGGCGACGTTCGGCGAGGAAGAGAGGTGGCCTCGCCTTCGCGCGCAGTTCGCGACTGTCGCGACTCGGCACGGGCTGAGTCTGCCTGACTGACTCGACGCTCCAGTCGTCCGCGAGGCGATCGTGTGCGGCGGCTGTGGATAACTCCAGCGCGCGGGAGCGTGTCCCGTTCAGGATGCTGCGCATGTCACCGTCGTCCGCTCTCCGTGATGCGATGCCCGCCGAGGCCACGCTCGCCGAACGGGTGCGGGCGCGTCTGCGGGCCGATGGCGTCGACCCGACGCGGGACCCGGAAGCAGGGGAGCGGCTGGCTCGCGCCGAGGTGCGTCGGCACAACGACACAGCGCTCGCGCGGGGTGCGGCGACGCTCGACGACGAGGACGCATCCGTGCGCGGTGTGCTCGCAACCGTCGCGGGTTACGGGCCCCTGCAGCCGCTGCTCGACGACCCTGAGGTCGAAGAGGTTTGGATCAATGCACCTGACCGGGTGTTCGTGGCTCGCGAGGGCCGCTCCGAGCGGACCGGTGTGGTGCTCACCGAGGCGCAGGTGAGGGAGCTCGTCGAGCGGATGCTGCATGCGACCGGGCGGCGTGTCGATCTGAGTCAGCCGTTCGTCGACGCGTCGTTGCCCGACGGCAGCCGGCTGCACGTCGTGATCGGCGGGATCACCCGCAAGCACTGGGCCGTCAACATCCGCAAGTTCCTGCCGCGCTACCGCCGGCTCGCCCAACTCGTCGCCACCGGCACGCTGCCGCCCCAGGTCGCCGAACGGCTGAGTCGGGCGATGCGCCAGGGCGACAGCATCCTGGTCTCGGGAGCGACGCACGCCGGCAAGACGACGATGCTCGCGGCGCTGATCGCCGAATGCGCTCCGCACCAGCGCATCATCACGGTCGAGGAGACGTTCGAGCTCGCCGTCGACGCGCACGACATCGTGGCGCTCCAGGGCCGCCAGCCGAGTCTCGAGGGCACGGGCGAGGTCACGCTGCGACGGCTCGTGAAGGAAGCGCTCCGGATGCGGCCCGACCGCCTCATCATCGGTGAGGTGCGCGACGCGGAGGCACTCGATCTGCTGCTCGCGCTGAACACGGGCGTGCCGGGTGCCGCCACCATCCACGCGAACTCCGCCCGCGACGCACTCGTGAAGCTCGCGTCACTTCCGCTGCTGGCGGGACGCAACATCGATCGGGACTTCGTCGTGCCGGCCATCGCTTCCAGCATCGACCTCGTCGTGCACTGCGCGCAGGACGCCCGCGGCGCGCGACACGTCGTGGAGGTGATGCAGACGACCGGCGAGGTCATCGATGGTGTGGTCGAGGTCGTCCCCGTGTACGAGGCGGTCCGATGACGATCTTGCTCGGTGCGCTCCTCGGCGCCGGAATCCTCCTGATGCTCGCGCCTCGCTTGTGGCCCGCGAGCGCGAGGACGCACCGCCCCGCGCCGCGGAGATCTCGGGGCGCGGTACTCCTGGCGGAAGCGGGTTTCGCGCACATGCCCCTCAGCGTGCTGATCCTCGCCTCTGCCGCCGGCGCGGTTCTCGCAGCAGCGGTCGCCTGGCTGCTCACCCAGGTGCCGGCGTTCGTCCTGCTCGCCGCGCTCGCGGGGGCGGCGGCACCCGCGCTGTGGCTCCGCGGCCGAGCGCGTCGGCTCCTCAAGATCCGCCGGGGACTCTGGCCCGACGTCTGCGACCTTCTCATCGCCTCCGTGCGGGCCGGTTTCGCGCTGCCGGATGCGCTTGCGTCGCTCCAGAGTTCGGCACCGATGCCCCTGCGACCCGCCTTCGCCGGCTTCGCGCGCGACCTCGCCGCATCCGGACACTTCGAGACGAGTCTCGACCGGTTGAAGGTGGCGCTGTCCGATCCGGTGGCGGACCGCATCCTGGAGACGCTGCGGATGGCCCGACAGGTGGGCGGAACCGAGCTGGTTCCGGTACTGCGGTCGCTGTCCGGGGCCGTACGGGCCGATGCGGCGGTGCGCGCCGAAGTGGATGCGCGCCAGTCCTGGGTGCGGGGCGCCGCGGTGCTGGGGCTGGTCGCCCCGTGGGTGATCCTCGTGCTGTTGGCCCTCCGGCCGGAAGGCTCCGCCGCCTATTCGAGGCCCGAGGGCGTGGTGCTGATCGTCGTCGGCGCGCTCGTCTCTGTCGCCGCGTTCCGGATGATGCTGGCGGTCGGTCGACTGCCCGAGCCGCGGAGGTGGTTCGGATGACCCCTGCCGGCGTCACGCAGGCGGCGCTCGCGGTGCTTCTCGGTGGAGCGCTGGGTGCCGGGATCTCCCTGATCCTCTGGGCGACGCCCCGCTGGCGCGCGGTCTCGCTCGGGCGCCGGATCGCACCCTACCTGCGCGACGTCGCCGACCCGCGCGGACTGACGCCGCTGCACGCGCCCGTGCGTGACGCGGGGGAGAAGCTTCTGCGCCGGTTGGGTGCGCGCGTGGGCGGCGCGGCCGATCTCGAGGTGCGACTGCGTCGAGCGGGATGGCGGATGGATGCGGCGGCCTTCCGGGCACGCCAGCTCACCTGGGCGGTCGTGGGACTCTTTGCCGGCGCGGTCATGGTCGTGGCCCTCGTCGTCGCAGGATCCTTCGCTCCCGCGGTCGGCGTCCTCCCGCTGCTGGGAGCCGCGGCCGGGGCGATCGGATACGACCTGCGCCTCGGTGCGGCGGTTCGAGCCCGCGCCGCGCGGGCCGCCGAGGAGCTGCCCACCATCCTGGAGTTCCTCGCCCTGTGCCTCGCGGCCGGAGAGAGCGCGTTCGATGCGATCCGGCGCGTCTCATCCGTCGGCTCCGGTGAGATCGTCGCGGAACTGCGTCGGGCGGTGCTCGACGTCGGCACGGGATCGTCGCTGAGTGACGCGCTCGCCTCCGTCGGGCGGGCGATCGACACTCCCGCCGTGGCCCGCAGTATCGACCAGATCGTCGCGGCCATCGATCGCGGTGCGCCCCTCGCGCAGGTCCTGCAGGCGCAGGCGACCGACGCGCGTGAGGACGCCAAGCGCGTGCTCATCGAGAAGGCCGGCCGCAAAGAGATCTACATGCTCCTCCCTGCTCGGCAGGCTTGCGTCTAGCCCTGTCGTCACCCTCCCCAAGTTCCCGTTCGAGGTTGCGCTCCGGCGCGCCGCGTAGACGGTACAGACCCCGGTCTGTCAACCGTCAGACCGGCCCGCCCAGGGGTGAGAGCTCCGTCCAGGGAATCGAGAAACACAATGGCAGTAAACAAGTCGGCGCTGGTCGCCGCAGTCAGCAAGTTCCGCGCGGATACGGCCACGGCGGTCAAGTTCCACGACCCGGAACGAACGAACACCGCGAACACGAAGCGGAAGCACCTCGGGGTGATGGAGGCCCGCGCGGAACTCCTCAAGTCGATGCCCGCCGAGCCGGAGGCGCCTCAGGTCAATCGTGCGTCGGTCATCGCTGGGCTCGTCCCGACGACCGCCGACCAGATTGCGGTGCAGGCGCGCGAACTCGCCATCGTCGAGCGCATCCTGGCTTCGGGTCGAACGCTGGCGGAGGTCATGCGCGGGGCGACCCCGGAGCGCCTCGCGGCCATCGCGGCCAATGCAGAGGTGATGCCCGAGGTGCTCCGCTCGGACGACCCGGCGGCGGTCGTGGCGGGAATCCACGAGCGGGTTTTCGACGCGCTGGTCGAGGCGGGCCACCCGCAGGCGGTCATCGCTCGCGACGCTCAGGCGCAGTTCGAGGAGCAGTCTGCGTGGCGCGAGGTCATCAAGGACACCATCGAAGGTGCGCAGACCGGCGGTGGGCTCACGGCGCTGTTCAAGGCGGACCGCGAAGGGTTCGAGGCCCTGATGGCGTCGAACACCGAGCCGGTCGTGAACGCGGACACGGCGGAGGCGGTGCGGAAGCTCGACCAGACGTTCAAGGTCGGCCCGCAGGCCGTGTGATAGGCCCGCCGGGGTAACGCGCTCGCCGCGTCCTCGACATCGCGACAGGCCCCCGGTATCGCTCAGGCGACCGGGGGCCTCGTCGTGTCTGGGTGGCACGCGATCACGGAAGCCCTGTCCGGCGACCTGAGAGCCCCGGGACCCCCACGAATACCGGCGCACCCTCACGAGGTCGAGGAAGACGGCACGGGAGGCCGGAAAGTCGTGCTTCTGAACGCCGTAGACGCCGTGTTGGATGCTTCTAGTAGACTCATGTCACCTTGAACATGACTGGGGGTAGTGATGGAAGACGAGATGGACCTCGAAATCGAGGCGATGGGGAAAGTGTCGAAGGCGCTCGGAGGCCTCGAAGAAGAGGCGCGCGGGCGGGTGATCCGCTGGGCGGCTGAGCGCTACGGGATTTCCCTCGGAGCCGCGCCGCGCAAGCAGAGCGGTGGTGGGGGCGGAGACAATCCGGGCGCCGAGGACGTCGATGACGAGATCGAAGAAGAAGCCCACGAAGAGTCACCGGAGTGGGAGCACTTCGCGGAGCTTTACGACGCTACCGGTGCATCCACGCATCCTGAAGGCATGCTCGTCGCCGCGTACTGGGTCCAGGTGCTCAAGGGACAGGGTTCGTTCGGCTCCTTGGAGCTGAACAAGCTCCTCAAAGACCTCGGTCACGGTGTCACTGGCACGGCAAAGGTGATGTCGAACCTCATCGCGAAGAAGCCTGCGCTCATCCTTCAGCTCAAGAAGTCCGGTAAGAGCCAGCAGGCGCGGAAGACCTACCGGCTCACCGACGCTGGTAAGAAGGCCGTCGAGCAGATGATCGCGAATGGCGCTTGATCCGAAGGACGCGTTCAACGCGCTCCCACCGACGCTCGTCGCGGACCTGCTCGACGCCTTCCAGCAGGTCGTCAAGAACTACGCCGAGCATCGATGGGAGCCGTCCGAGCTGAACGGTGGCAAGCTCTGCGAGGCGGCGTACACGATCTTGACCGGCTACTTCGCGGGTACCTACGAGCAGCGCGCACACAAGCCTAAGGACATGGTGAGCGCCTGCCGAAACCTGGAGAAGGAGCAGGGGCCGCGAGCGGCACGGATCCAGATCCCGCGCATGATCGTGGCGCTTTACGAGATTCGGAACAACCGTGGCGTGGGTCACGCGGGCGGTGACGTTGACCCGAACCACATGGACGCCACCGCCGTCGTGTACATGAGTAAGTGGGTGGTGGCCGAACTCGTTCGACTACTCCACGGACTTACGACCGACAAAGCCACCGATCTAGTCGACGCTCTCGTGGAGCGGGAAGTCGCACTCGTCTGGCGAAGCGGCGACAAGCGGCGCGTGCTGGCGACCGGCTTGACCCTGCGCAAGGGCACCCTGTTGCTTCTGTCGGGTGTAGCCGAGGCGCGAGAGTCAGACCTGGCTTCCTGGCTGGAACAGAAGCGCGCGGCGGACTACCGGAACAAGGTGCTCAAGCCGATGCACAAAGAACGCCTGATCGAGTACGACCAGGAAGCGGGAACGGTGCAGTTGATCCCGCCTGGGGTGGCGGCGGCGGAGGCTCTTATCCACGAGCTCGGGGACCGCGCTTAGGCGAACGAACCCGAGGGTTTACAGCTCGGACGCACGTCCCGATGCTGGCTTTCGAGGTTTAGCTACCGGTCTGCGCCATGCTGATGACATGACATTGCCTCCGGAACGCGCCGGAACGCTCCTCCAGATCAAGAGCCGTGACTTGCCCTTCTCGTTCTTCCCGATGGTTCGAACGAGCAGGCGCTGGGGGCTTAACTCCATGCTCTACGCGGCGGAGCCGTGGGCGGTGATCAGCGGGGCGGTTCGTGACGCAGCGATCACTCGTTCCCTCCCAGACAACGAAGCCAAGAGCGCCCTGTCGTTTGTGCGGCAGGCGAAGGAATACTTCATCGCCGCCGAGAGGGCGGGCGCTCTCGAAACGCGACCGTTGCTGTACTACTACTCGTTCCTGAACCTCGGCAAGGCCCTGTCAATCGCGCGCGGACGCACAGGTATGGTTGGCAAGGTGAAGCACGGTGTAGCGGCTGTGCACACCTCCGGCTATTCGCCGACGTCAGCCGAGATCGCCGTTCAACGGTCGGGCCCCGGGGACTTGAGCGCGATCGATGAACTCCACTGGGCGCTCGAAGGAAGCACCGCACCGGCAGGACAGATCAAGATCGCGGATCTCATGCCTCAGTCGGTCGTGGGCCATCGCATGTGGCGCGCCGCAACCGGATCGATGCGTAAGGAGCGCTTCTTCGCACTGGAGCAGATCCAATGGCTGGAAGATCCCGTGGCGCGCGAAATCTGGCTCAAGCTTTACCTTCGGCGGGATACCTTGCGGTCGCATGGCCGAGGTGTCACAGAGACATTGCGCGAGGCGAGGATCGACACAACCTTTCGCGCCGTAAGTGACGCCTACGCGGCTGCCAACGACCTCCACGCGTTTGAACAGATAACTGCGACCCCCTACGCCACGGGTCGCGCCTCCGATGTCGTGATGGAAAGCGTTGGAACCATTCGGCGCGACATCTGGCAGACCATCACTGCCACGTCACCATTCCGGCGGTTCTACCTCTGCCTATCGCCACTCACGGAGGTTCGCGTCCCGCAGTGGATGAGCGTTTACGGATTGCTGTTTTGGCTTGGAAGCCTCACGCGCTACCAACCGGTCGAACTGCTTGACGCACTGGCGGGGCCCTACGGACCGTTCTTCGAGGAGTTCATAGAGACCCAGCCGGCTCAGCTCCTGTACTTTTTCGCCTCGGAGGCGCGCGCTCAGGATGTGTCAAAGCCTGCCCTGGTCTGAGTGGACGGTTGGACGATCTGCACCGTAGGCGGCCCGCCTGCTGCGCGATCAGGCTGGCGCGGCATGGTCTACGCCACCACGTCGTACCCCCGTGGTTGAATCACCGGTAGCTACTCCCGCTATATAGAAAGAGGCTGTCGATTGTCCGCGACCAAACCCAACGTTGTGAGCCTGTTCAGTGGGGCTGGGGGGCTTGATGTCGGGCTCGAACGAGCGGGTTGGAACGTGTCGGTCGCGACGGATTTCGCTCCTTACGCGATGTCGACTCTCCGCGCCACGCAGGAGGCGCAGGTTCCAGTCCGTGGACGGTCCGCGACGCACCTTCATCGCACGCGCCTGATTGAGGCGGACGTCCAAGACCTCACCGCTGCTGATCTGCGGCCAAAGGGCGTTCGCTCGACGTGGCGACCGGACCTCGTGGTCGGTGGCCCACCGTGCCAGCCGTGGTCGTCGGCGGGGCTTCAGAAGGGCCTCGGCGACCCAAGGGGTCAGCTGATCGCCCATTACCTGCGCCTCATCGGGGAACTTCACCCCAAGTTCGTGATCTTCGAGAACGTCCGTGGCCTTCTCACGGCTCGTGGTGCGACCGGCACGCCCGGCGAAGTCCTCCGGAGCATCCAGGATGACCTCTATGACCTCGGCTACTCCAGCCGTGTCGCCACGCTGAACGCGGCTGACTACGGAGCTGCCCAGCGTCGAGTCCGTGTCATCCTCATCGCGGCGGCGGAGCATGTGCTTCCGCTCTTCCCGGCCCCCACGCACTCCCGGCATCCCGAGGACGGCCTCGCGCCGTGGGTGAGCCTGCGCGAACTGCTGGCCTCTCTACCCGCGCCCGATCCGGCCGATATCGTTCGTCCGACAGGCGCCCGTGCCGAGGCCCTCCGTGCGCTCGCGCCGGGCACGGGCATCAAGACCAACGGACGGGTGATGGCGAATCGTCCCTCGGGGCAGTGGGGCTACCGTCAGGACGCGTTCCGCGCAGACCTCGATCTGCCGTCGCGGACCATTCGCGCGGCATCGACCCCGGATTGGGTGCGCGTCGGTGATGACACCGACATTCGGCGTCTAACCTGGCGCGAGTGCGCCGCCCTGCAGGGCTTCCCTGCCGAGTGGCAGTTCGCGGGGACGGTCTCGCAGAGGTTTCTGCAGATCGGGAACGCGGTTCAAGCTGACGTTGCCGAGGCGGTCGGTCGGAGCCTTCTTGGCGCTCTCCGCAAGGGTGAGTTCGCAGAGACCAAGCTCACCCCCATGCTCCCGGCGGAACTCGAAGAGCGGATTCGCTACACGATCGCTGAGCACAAGACGAACGGTCACCTCCGTCGCCGGGCAGGACATAGCAGCGCGTCGGAGGCCGTCGCATCGTAGGTTTCCGCGGATCGGGTGCAATGCTATGGACGTGCCCTTCCTCGACCCGCCTCAATGGACCGACGCAGAACTGAAAGCTGGGCGCGATCGCGCCGAGCAGCTCTTCACAGAGCTCAGGCGTGAGGAGGGCCCGCTTACCTTCGAGCGGATGTACCACCGGCTCCGTCCCGAGGTCGAGAACCTGTTCGTCGCTACGAACAACCTTCGACAGGTGACTGGCCAAGTTTTCCTCGACGACCCGTTCGCATGGCAACCCGCTCGCTATGTTTGTGGTCCTCCGATCAGTCAGGAGGATCTCTGGACTCTGGTTGGCGGGTCAAAGTTCAAGAAGGTGCCGCCGCGTCTGGCGGACGACACCGCCGACGCCGTGCGCGTCGTGATTGATCCGGTGCGGTTCTCATGGATCGAGCAGCGGCGCGACCCAAGCGTGGAGGAGCGCGAGCGAGCGTTGCAGTCGACCACCCTGCTGTGGGCTCGCGAGCGACTTGGCACTGAGCGCCGGTTGGATTCTTCAACCCGCCAAGAGCGCGTGACTGGGGAGGCGCTTGCTTCAGCTGGTCTCACCTTCGACCCGTCACGGTCGAAGGTTCAACTGCTTGACGACATGGCGCGTGGTACCTACTCTCGCGAGCGCGTCGTGAGCTCTTCAAAATGCGATGTGCCGGTGCGACTCCGCGATGGCCGGCTATTCGCACTTGAGTGCAAGGTCAGCAACGGGCCTAAGAACGGCTGGAAACGCATCAACCGCGAGGTCGGCGGGAAGGCCACGAACTGGCGTCAGACGTTCGGGAGCAGCCTCATCACAGGTGTCGTCGTGGCGGGTGTCTTCGACCTCTCGGCGCTCACGTCGGCGCGCGACCAGGGCGTCGTCATCTTCTGGGAACACGACCTCCAGCCGCTGGTCGACTTCGTGGCTGCTGCGACTGCTTAGAACCCGCTCAGAGCGGGTGCGTGGCGACGGTGATTGTCGCCCTCCGTTCGTAACCTTGAGGCGGAGGGCAAGATGCGAGTTGCGTACGTAGACGACACCAAGCAGCGCGGGCGTCGCCGCGACATGGGCCAGCTTGTTGCGCTTGGGGCCGCGATCTTCGATGAGGAGCAGATCCAGCCGTTCGCGCAAGCCTTCCGCGCGCTCTACGACGAGTTCGAGGTACCACACGACGTGGAGCTGAAGTGGTCGAACCCTCAGGCTCGGAACTGGTGGGCTGAGTCGGAAGAGAACAGGGCGAAACAGACGCCGATGCGTGAGCGTGTGCTTCAACTAGCACAAGCACACGACGTGCGCGTCATCGTCGTGGTCTGGGACGAGGGCGGTGGAGTCTCAACTGCGGGTGGCGATGGGCCCGAGGACGGCGTGATCAAGTTCCTGTTCGAGCGCATCTCTGCGCAGTTGGAGAATGCCCATCAGCGCGGAATCATCGTGTTCGACAAGCCCGGGGGCGACCACAGGGACGAGGCTAACTGGCTCACTGGCCGCGCCGACATGGTGCGGCTGGGCACCGAGTACGTGAAACCCAACGCGATCGTGACCCAGATCCTCACCGCGCCGTCGCACCTGCACCCGCACTTGCAGCTGGCCGATCTCATCGCGGGGAGCGTGACGGCGGCGGTGGCGGGCAACCGTTACGGTCTCGCGCTGGTACCGCTGATCAAGCCAATGATGTGCATCAACTACTGGAGCTACATCGGAGGTACCGGTTTGAAGATCTACCCAGATTCCGTCAATAACCTGCACCATTGGGTGCTGGGCGAGGACACCTTCATGCGACGGGGGAGTGGCGTGACGCTTCCGTATGCGAGTTGGCGCTACTCCGATGACGATGGGCTCTGATCGGGCGTCTTCCCGCAGGCGGGGGCGTTCCTGCTGTAGACCGCCGAGTCAGCCGGTAGATACGACAAGGGCCCCGCCGAAGCGAGGCCCAAGCCGAGATCAACAACAACCTGAACGGAACCACCCGATCAGGACCAATTTTACCGTGCTGAACTCGCCCTCGGAATGTGCGGGACACCTTGACTCAGAGTCATTGGGCGGCTTCACAGCTAAGAGAATTGCGGGCTGAGTACTCGCCATGATGAGATTTTTCTAGATCAACTGAACAGAGGCTGACGGGCTCCAGGGCTCGTTTCGCTGGGCTGGCAAGAAGACACCATGCTCTAGTGAGTCGGTGGTAACACCGATAGCCGATACCCACGCCCGTGGATCGGGTTGCTTACCGCGTGTCAACAGATGCGGTGAGTAACGGAACCACGGGCGTTTGTCATGCAATCGCCCCGTAACCCAGGAGGTTACGGATGTCGCACCCGACCACCACACACTGGGATCCTCGACCGCTCCCGCCAGAGGACACCCGCAGATTGCTGGCCTGGCTGTTCGCCCCAGAGTCTGACCTTCCGCAGGAGCCGCGTCAGCCTGAGCCGCCGACGTGTGGGCTCGATGCCGCGTTCGAGCGGATCGACCGGCACCTGGCATGGTTCGACGCTGACGCTCGCATTCGTGAGGTGGCCTGATGGTGAAGGCACCCGACTACGCGATCAGCGATGCAGAACAGCTAGTCACGAACCCGGCGCTCGCAATGGCGACCCACTGGGCAACGCAGGGATGGCCGACGTTCCCGCTCCGCCACCACGACAAGACGCCCGCGATCCCAAGCGCCCACAAGCGCGAGAGCGGACCGAAGTGCGACGGGCGATGCGGCAAGCTTGGCCACGGAGTCCACGACGCCGACCGGGACCCGGCCAAGCTCGCCCGCCTGTTCGCCGGACACGCGAACGCGAACATCGGCGGTGCGGCGACGGATCGAGTCATCTTCGACTTCGACATCCAGCACGGTGCCGAACGCCTCGACGTGTTCCCGGCGACGCGCGCACATCTCTCCGGACGCGGGAACGGCAACGTCCACCTGGTCTACCGCCCTGGTGGCGACCTCGCACGGCAGATCAAGCCCGGCGCGAACGTCCTCGGCCCCGGGATCGACATTCGCGCCGGGGAAGGCTCTTATGTCGTCCTGCCGCCGTCGATTCACCCCGAGGGCGGCGCGTACACGGTCGCCAACCCCGAGGTGCCCGAGCACGTCCTCACCGATGACGACGTGCGCGCCATCTTCGCCGCGTATGGCGTGGCCGTGCCGGGGGAGCGGAAGGCACCCGGCGCGGGTCTCGATGGCATCTCTCGTGACCTCCCGGATGGTGGAGCGTGGTTCGGTGGGTCTCGAACGCTAGAACGGCTCCAGAGCCCTCCTGAGCGTGGGGCGGGTGGCACCAACGACTGGCTGACCAAGGTCGCCGGACACTACGCCCTCCAGTACCGAGGCGACCGGGCGATGTACGAGTTTCACGTGCGTGCCGCCGCAGCGAGGGTGGATCCGGATTACGAAGACACGAACAAAGTGCTCAACTCGGTCTGGGACGCGGAGCAGTCGAAGCCCGATGAGTTCAACGGCGACCCAAGCTCATGGGAACCGCGCGACCTCACAGACGTGGTGTCCGGGCTCGTCAGTGGCACGCGAGTTCGGCTCCGCCCCACGGTCGGGCAGACCACCACGGGCGAGGCGCTGTTCTATGCAGGCCGGGTCAACGGCGTGGCCGGAGCGTCCGGCGACGGCAAGTCGTGGACCGCGCTCCACACATGCGCTCAGGTGCTCGCCGCAGGCGACGCCGCGTTCTATATCGACTACGAGGACTCCGAGGACGGTATCGTCACCCGACTGCTCCAGCTCGGCGTGGAGCCCCAGTCGATCATCGACCGGTTCGTGTACCGCAACCCGGACGTGGGACTCGGCAACGCGGCGCTGGAGGAGCTACTAGCCCACGTCGAACAGGTCGGACCCGTGGTGGTGGTCGTGGACTCGACCGGCGAGGCGCTCGCCGCCGAGGGCGTCAACCCGAACGCCGACGAGGAAGTGGCCAAGTGGTTCCAGCGGGTTGCCCGTGCGGTGGCGAAGCTCGGACCGGCGGTCGTCCTGCTCGACCACCTCGTCAAGTCGCCGGATGGAGGGCTCTGGCCTGCCGGGTCACAGCGCAAGCGCGCCGCGATCAGCGGAGCCCAGTACATCCAGAAGGTTCCGAATGGTGACGGGTTCTCGGAGGCGAAGTCAGGCCGCGCAGAGCTGAAATGTGCGAAGGACCGCCCCGGCACCTACTACAAGGGGCAGGTGGTCGCACACCTCCAGGTCACTCCGATGACGGGCCACGGCCACGGGAACCTCCTGGGCTCGGTGCTCACCGAACTGGTCAAGCCGTCCACCCCGTCCAATGTGACTGCCGAGGAGGCCGAGGCGCTCCACGAGAAGGTCGCGGCCGACCGCGCACGATTCACCGAAGGTATGGACACCAAGCGGGTGCTCGCGTTCGTCGAGGACAGCGGAGGGATGACCAAGAACGCGCTTGAAGAAGCCTTCAAGAGCATCCGCAAGGACGGGAGGACTCCCATCGCCCGCGACGGCAAGCGTGCACTCGGTCGCGAGAAGGCCCGCGCGCTGGCAGAGCAGGCCGTGGTCGATGGGCTCATCCACCACGACGGCGCGAAGTACAGAGCGGGTGCCGCTCTCAACCTCGGGGAGGCCGACGAATGAGCGCTCAGAAGTTCGCCGGACACCTCGCCGGAGGGGGTGCTGTCCGGCGAACCTTCGGCGAACTTGTCACGAAGTCAGCCGGCACCAGTCGCCCGGCGAACTTCTGGCCCGTCGTGACGCGGCAGAAGACGTCGCCGGATACCTCGCCCGGCGAATTCGCCCGGCGAACTTCACGACCCCCTCCGACGCAATTCGCCGGAACCTCCTCTCACCCCTGAAAGGGGTGAGGAGTCCGGCGAGGTGCGGCGGGTCCGCCCAGAAACACAACAACCTTCCCTGCCTTCCGAGGCTCACGCGCGCGAAGGAGGCGCACCGATGAACGATCGCAAGGAGATCCCCGGCACACTGCCGGAGTGGCTCACCCCGCATGTCGAAGAGGTGGCCGAGTGGGGAACCACGACCACGGCACATGAGTGCTGGGTGGCCGACTGCGAACGGGACGCCCACCTGCACGGCCTCTGCAAGCCGCACTTCATGCGCGCCAGGCGGCAGTGGAACCCGGCCCCCTCTGACCGACCCACGTGGAAGGGCGGCGAGTCATGACCGAGCCCGAGGAGGTCATCGAGCCCTCGCGCCCGCACGCGCGCGAGGAGCAACACCAGAACCACGACGACCTGGTTGTAATCGACCCTTTGCGCGCGCCCGCGCGAGGGACCGCGCCTGGTGTCCGTGGCCGGATCAGCGGGGGTGTGCAGGCGGCGAACCGCCGCCGCTGGGAGGCGGACGTGGCGGCTGGCTTGCCGGGGCTCCTGTCCGCCGGGGCGTCGGCCACTGAGGCCGTGCGTCGGCTTCGGACGGCGAAGAAGCGCCTGCGTGAACTCGCCGCCAAGGAGAAGTTGCTGGCCGCTCTCGAACAGGGCCAGCCCAAGCCGGGGCGCACGTCCTCGCTGGAAGCCGGGTCATGAGCGCCGTGCGCAGTAGGGCGCGATCGCCACCGTGCGGCCCTGCTTCCGACCACACGACACCAATCGCAATCGCCCAAGGAGGGCAACATCATGACCATTCTCAACCCGACGCAGATCGTTCAGCCTGTGACCCCGCCTAGCATCATGGGCACCTCGCAGGATGAGCAACTGCAACGCCTTCGCGAACTCGCACGCGACGTGTCGCGCCGGTTCTACGCGCATCGAGACACCACCGACGCGCTGTCGTACGTGTTCCACGACGCGGACTTCGACGCCGCCCAGCACGCCGACCAGGCCGCGTACCTCGTCGCGGGTGTCCTCGCCTACACGGCAGACATCTTGGAGTCGATCAACGTCGATGCGTGGCCGCTGGACGGCTCGGAGTCCAAGCAGTTCCGCAAGGGCTACCGCGCGGCGCTCGAACGGGTCGGCTCCGAGATGCTCGACGCCATCTCGTACGCGCTCTGACTCAATCCCGCCGGGGGTCGGCGCGACCCGGCCCCCGGCACCAATCCAACGCCTTAGGAGGCAACCAACATGCACACCACCACCACCGACGCCCCCGTCCGCATCATGACCGAAGCCGACGCGAAGCGGCTCGATGCGCTCTATAGCGAGGCCGCCGACGCCAAGCGGGCCCCCGAACTGGCCGTCTGGATCCTGGTGCTCGGACCCGTCAGCCTCGGGCAGCTCGTCGAACTCCGGCGCAGCCGCCTCGACTGCACCCTCGACTACGCGCAGATGAGCGTGATGTACGACCTCGGACGGATCGCCGGTCTCGGCGGGCCCGTCGAGTACGACCAGGGCCTGTTCTACTTCAACGACGACCACAAGCTGGCCGTCATGGAGTGGCTCTACGACGAGCAGGTGTCGTACGCCATCGCCAAGCTCGGGCGGTTCATCCCGGCTGACGACGACGAATGAGCCTCGGATCGAGTCGACGTGGCTGATTCTCTGGCTGCCCCGCGCCTGGTGGACTTTCTCGCCGGGCGCGGGTGCGCAAGATCGGAGTAACGCGATGGGCAGACGTGTTCACAGGCTTACAGCAGGTACGTCCGTCCCGGCGGTGGCTTCCGCTCTCCACGCTTCTCCGGCGAACTCGCAACCCGTGACCCTCCTCCCGGGCCTCACTGACACCGCGAGTTCGCCGGAGATACCTCCGGAGGCGGGGGAGACCTGCTCCCGGCCCACGCTCACCACGGCGCAGACCGACAAGCTGATCGAGGACGTGCTCGCGCGGCACACTCAGAGCTTCGAAGCACTCGACGCCTTCGAGGACCTGAGCCACGACCTGCTGCTCGCTCGCGAGAAGCGTCAGGAGGTGCCCTGCCTCGGCCCAGGCGCGGAGGCGTGGACTTCGGACGACGAGACCGACCAGGAGCTCGCCGCCGACCTTTGCCTGCTGTGTCCGGTGTTTGCGCATTGCCAGCGCTACGCCGACGAGGCCCAGCCCGAAGCGGGGACGTGGGCAGGCGTGACGCGCGACCCCGTGAAGGATCAGCTCGGCAGGCTGAGGCAGCGTAAACCCGGCATCTGCATCCGTGGCCTGCACGACGTGACACGCCCTGATGCGATCTACACCTCGCCGCGTGGCCGCAAGGAATGTCTGGAGTGCCGCAACGCTCGTCAGCAGCGGGGGACCAGCCGCGCGGAGCGGCAGCGCCCGCCGCGCACGGGACGTCGCTGGAATCCGGGGACGCGTGCATGCCGGTGCGGGTGCGCAGGGGTGACTAAGGGCGGCAACTATCTCCCGGGCCACGACAGCCAGCACCTCGCGCGGCTCACCAAGGAGGTTCGCGGCGGGCGGTCGCTGGATGACGCGCTGGGCGAGGTGGCGCACTCCGAGCGGCTGGGCAGCAAGCTCCGCGCCTGGCTCGGGAAATAGCCCCGATCAGCAGCCAATTGTGCCGAAAACACGGGCATGTTTTCATTGAAAGTGGGGCAAGAAAGCCCCGGTCAGAAGCCAAATCCAGGAGATACCCCATGAACACCAAGGCCACCGCCACCACCAAGACCGCCGAAGCCCGCGCCTGCGCGTGCGGCACCTGCCACGAGGCCGTCCGCGCCAAGGCGATGTACCGCCCGGGCCACGACGCCCGCCACGTCAGCTACCTGCTCCAGGGGCTCGTCAACAGCTACGCGGACGGCCAGCCCGTCACCAAGGCGCTCATCAACGGCATGGCAAAGGAGCTTCCGAGCGAGCCGCTCCGCGCCAAGTTCCTCCGTGCCGCCGACCGCCTGGTCGCGAAGGAGACCGAGGCCGCGAAGGCGAAGGCCGACGCCGCGAAGGAGGCGAAGGCCGCGTGAACGTCCACGACGACCAGGCCCGATCCGCCGAGATCGCGGGCGAGATCGGCCAGCGCATCCTGGCCAGGCAGGCCGCGCAGTACGAGGACTGGGCCAACCTCCCCGAGAACCTGAACCCCACGGATGCGGGCGCGCACATCGCGCTCGTGTCCGTGGCGGACCCGTACACCCGGCTGGAGCCCGACGCGACCGGCGTGGTCGAGTCCGTCGATGACGCCGGGACCGTTCACGTCGCCTGGGACGACGGCTCGACGCTCGGGCTCATCCCCGGAGTGGACCACTGGCGACGCATCCACCCGCGCTGGCTCCCGACCCCGATGGAGGAGGTCAAGTGATGACCATGACCGCCGAGCACACCAAGACGTGTTCCCACTGCACCCGAGACCTGCCGCTGTCGGCGTTCGCCCGCCGCAGGCGAGGAGCCGAGACCCGCCAGGCGTGGTGCCGCGACTGTATCAACCAGACCCGCCGCGAGGCGTACGCCCGAGCCCACGGGAGGACCGCATGAGCATCAACAAGACCCGCGCCGCCTACTACGCCCGAGTCTCGACCGACATGCAGGTGGACAACACCTCACTACCCGAGCAGCGCGAGATCTGCGAAGCCACGATCAAGGCGCGCGGCTGGGAGCTCGTCGGCGCGTACGTGGACGAGGGCCTGTCGGGTACCGACTCGAACCGCCCCGCCTGGCGGCAGATGCTCCAGGACGCCCGCGACGGCAAGGTGGATGCCGTGGTCGTCGCCAAGCTCGACCGCTTCGCCCGCAAAGCCGGTGACGCCATCCGCGAGACCGACCGACTCTCGGACATGGGCGTGGACCTCGTGGTCGTCAAGGAGCAGATCGACATGAGCACCCCGGCTGGCCGCGCCATGCGAACCATGCTCGCCGGGTTCGCGGAGTTCGAACGCGACACCATCGTCGCCCGCACCGCCGCCGGTCAGCGGGCCAAAGGCCGCGCCGGGGGATGGGCCGGGTCCAAGCCGCCGTTCGGCTGGCGGCTCGAAGGGCTCAAGAAGGACGCCCGCCCCGTGCCCGACGAGCGCGAACGCGAGGTGCTCCGCGCGATGCACCAGCTGTTCGTGAAGGAACGCCTGAGCACCGCCGAAGTGGCCGAGCGGCTCAACCTGATGGGGCTCCGCCCGCGCCAGGCCGCAACGTGGCAGTACCAGACCGTCCGGCAGACGGCGACTAACCCGACCCTGTGGACAGGCGAGACCACCTGGGGCGCGGCGACCACGGGCAACTACCGCCCGCACCGCAAGGTCACGAAGATGAACCGCGACGGCTCCCCGAAGTACGGGGACACTGTGACGGTCTCGCTCGGGGACCCGGTGTTCACTCGGCAGGAGTGGCAGGCACTACAGCGGGCGGTGAACCGCCGCGCCGGGTGGACCCCCTCAGCGCCTCAGCGGCAGATGCTGAGCGGGCGGCTCTTCGGCCCGTGCGACTTCGGAAAGCACTACGACGGGGTGGCCACGAAGAGCCGCCCCAACCACCACTACCTGTGCGCGGGCAAGCGCTACCGCTCGAAGGAACAGCCCCGGTGCTCGTGCCCGCAGATCAAGGGCCCCGGCATCGACGAAGCCGTGTGGACCGAACTGGCCGCGATGCTGGCCGACCCGGAGCGGTTGGAGCGGCTCGCGCGTCAATGGCTCGAACTGGACGACGACGCCGACCTGAACGACGAGGCCCCGATGGTCGCGGCGCTCCGCAAGCAGGAGGCCACCCTGGAGCGCGCGCTGACTCGGGCGAAGGACCTGTACCTGATGGCCGACGACCCCGAGGAGCACCGGGCCACGATGGCGCGCCTGCGCGGGGAGCTGGTGGAGGTGCGCGACCGGATCGAGGCTATGGCGTCGATGCAGTCGCTCCGCGCCGAACAGGCCCAGCGGATCACCGACGTGGCGGCACTCGCGGAGCGGGCTCGTGGCCGTCTGGAGAACGCCTCGGCGGCGATGCGCCGTGAGGTGGTGGACCTGCTCGACGTGCGCGTGATCGTGTCGGACATCGTGCAGGGACGGCCCCAGGCGATCACCATTCACGGGGTGCTCGACCCGTCGATGTTCCTCCCGGCGGATGCGGCAGAACGCAAGCCATCCGAAGCGGAACGCTGCTGCCGCTCGTTTTTCTCATCCTGCCGCTCAGCGTGCTCATCGCTGTGTTTCCCGGCATCGTCCTGCTGCGGCTGGGGTTGTCATGACCCCTGTCCGGCCCCTCGTGCTCGTGAAGGAAAGCACCATGTTCGACCGTTCCCCCATACGCCGCCTGCGCACAGCGTGGGGCAATCTCCTCGCCGACGAACGCGGCGACGTTCCCGGCTGGGTCTTGATCACCCTGATGACCGCGGGTCTCGTCGTGGTGATCTGGGCGCTCGCCGGTCCCGCGCTCGCGGATCTGTTCACCCAGGCGATCGACCGCGTCAGCGGGTTCTGAGCGATGGCCGACCGGCATCCGCTGCTCGACGACGAAGGGGCAGCCCCCGTTGAGTTCGTGCTGGTCGGCGCTGTGTTGACCTTCCTCACCCTCGCCGTGCTGCAGTTGGGATTCGCCGTCTACATCCGAAACGTCGTGCACGACGCGGCAGTCGAGGGGGCGTATCACGCTGCCCTCGCGGACACGAGCCTGGCGGATGGCGCTGCGCGCACAGCGGATGTCGTCGCCCGCGTCGTGGGGGATGCCTACCCGGTGGAGGTGCAGGCCGCCGAGACCGACCGCTTCGGCTATCCCGCGACCGAGATCACAGTGCGGGCGACGTTGCCGGTCGCCGGCCTGTGGGGCGTGCCCGAGGCGTTGGAGGTGACCGCTCATGCGCCGAACGAGACCCTCGACTGAGCGCGCGGCACTGCTGGAGGACGACGACGGCAACGCATCGCTCGAGTTCATCGTGGCAGGCCTCATCCTGCTCGCACCGCTCGTCTACCTGATCGTCGCGCTCGGAGCGATCCAGTCGCAGGCGCTCGGCGTGGAGGCGGCGGCCCGTCACGTCGCCCGCGCTGTCTCCACCGCGGCGAACGCGGAGGATGCGGCCGCCCGCGCCGACCTGGTTCTGGCGGCCGTGGCGGAGGAGTACGGCATCGATCCCGATGCGGTCGCGCTGCGATGGAAATGCGCGCCCGCGGGTGTCGAGTGCCCGTCCGCCGGGGCGACCCTGCTCCTCAGCGTGGGTACGGATGTCCCGCTGCCCTTGGTGCCGCCGGTGCTGGGCCTGGACGAGATCGCGTCCGTTCCGGTCGAGGCGAGTGCCGCGCAGAAGGTGTCACGGCTGTGGGGGACGACGCCGTGAGGCGCACCGTGCTCGACGACGAGGGCAGCATCCTGCCCCTCGTGATCGGCTACGCCGTGCTCGCGCTCGCCGCGATCTTCGTGTGCGTGTCGGCGACGAGTCTGTACCTCGCGCAGAAGCGCCTGGACGGGGTGGCGGATGCGGCGGCCCTCGCCGGCGCGGACGGCTTCACGCTGACGGTGGTCGATGGTGCGCCGCGCGCGGAGCTGAGCGCGGACGGCGTGCGCGAGCAGGCCGAGGCGCTGGTGGCGTTCTCCGGTGACGCGATGCTGGTCTCGGCGACGACGCCCGACGGTGTCTCCGCGCAGGTGACGGTGGCGGGGGTGTGGCATCCGCCACTCGTGTCGATGTTCGTCCCTGAGGGTGTCGCGCTCGAGGCGACCGCGACCAGTCGTACGGCGCTGCGTTAGTGGGTCAGCCGGCGTCGGGGGAGGTGAGTGCGGCGATGGTGCCGGGCTCAAGCCAGGTCGGGTGCTTCTCATCCGGGATGACGGGTGCGGCGAAACTCACGCGATCCGGGGCCCACCCCGGTGTGACGACGCTGCCGATCAGCGCATAGCCCTGCGGATCGACGAGCCGGAGTGCCTTCGTGGTGCCGGCAGGGCACACCACCATCGGCTGCTCACCCGCATCCACATCCGTGCCGAGCACGTGCCGTTCGACGGTTCCCGCGTCGGTGGCGAGCAGGTACTCGACCGGGCCGCCCTCGATGAGCACGTGGATGTCGTCGGATGCGAGCCTGTGCCAGTAGTTGACGGGACGCTCGGCGTCGAGCAGGTAGTAGATCGAGTTGTGCGCGGCCAGCGTGTCCTCACCCTCGGTGACCGGCAGCTCGGAACGCGAGCGCGGCGCCCACCAGCCGGACTCCACGGGCAGCGGTTCGAGGCGCAGGGTGCGTCGCCAGTACTCGGCGCGGGAGGAGGGCTCGGGCGTCATCCTCCGAGGATCGCACTTCCCCTCCCGCGAGACTGCATTTCGAGCACGAGATCACTGTGTTCACCCGTGATCTCGTGACGAAATTGCAGTCTCGCGGGGAAGGGGGAGGGGAAGGGGAGGGCCCCCGAGCGGGCACGCCCGGGCTCACCGCCGGCGGAGGAGGAGCACGGCGTCGTCGATCGTGGACTCGGTGCCGTCGGGGGCGGTCACGGCGCGCGGGCGGGTCTCGGCGACGACGGTCTCCCACGCGGACGGATCCAGCGCGAGGGCGGCCAGCTCTTCGTGGATGTCGGGAAAGTCGGCGTGCTGAGCGTCGGCGTGCGACCACGGCGGCATCGAGGCGTGCGACACCACGAGCAGGTGCCCGCCCACGGCGACGCGGGATGCGGCGGCACGCAGGATGTCGAGGCGGTTCAGCGTCACGGGGGAGTGCAGGAACGATGCCGTCGCGAGATCGAAGGAGCCCTCCGGCATCCCGTCGGGAAGCTCCGCCTGCACGAAACGCGCGCGCCCCGCGAGGTCGGCGCTCGCCGCCGCCGTGGTGGCCCGAGCGATCGCCGTGGCGCTGATGTCCACGCCCGTGACCTCCCAGCCCTGCTCTGCGAGCCACAGGGCGTCGCCTCCCTCGCCGCAGCCGAGATCGAGCGCCGTGCCAGACGCCAAGGACGCAGCCACGTCGGCCACCGTGCGGTTCACGCGTCCCGACCACATCCGCTCGCCTCCGGCGTACCGGCCTTCCCAGTAGGCGGCCGGCGCGGCCATGCGGTCGAGATCCTCCTCGACGAGCGCGGCATTCACGCCCGCCCCAACGAAGGATGCGGTCCCCATCGACAGGGGGACGTTGGCGCTCGGGTCGACGACGTTGCCGGCTGCCCAGACGCGCGGGTGGCTCGTGCGTCCAAGCCGGTCGACCTGGATCATCGCACCCATGGGGCCTTCGGTGCGCACGAGGTCGAGCCCGTCGAGGAACCCGTCGTGCGGCACAGGGCGCCCCGCGGTGAAGATCGCCGACACGGCGACCTCGCGCCCGTCGGCGGTGCGCACCGCGTCGATCCGATCGCCGTCTCCGCGCACCTCGATCACCGGCGAACTCACCAGTCGGACTCCGCGGGCGAGGAGGCGGTGGCGAGGCGCGGGATCGAGCTCGCCGAGGCCCGCGGTGAAGACCACCACGTCGTCGCTCCACTTCGTCAGCAGCTGCGCTTGGTGCGCACCGAGCGGCGACGTCGTCAGCACGCCGATGGTCTGCCCGCGCACCTCCCAGCCGTGGCAGTAGGGGCAGTGGAGCACCGTCCGCCCCCACCGCTCGGCGAGACCGGGGATGTCGGGAAGCTCGTCGCTCAGTCCTGTCGCGACGACGAGTGCGCGAGCGTGCACGACGGAACCATCGTCGAGGGTCACCGTGACGCTCTCGTCGTCCGCCTCGACACGCGAGACGGATCCATCGACGAAGCGGCCGCCGTACGCCTCCACCTCGGCACGACCGCGGGAGCGCAGCTCTCCCGGCGCCAGCCCTTCGTGGCCGAGCACGCCGTGCATGTGCTCGGCGAAGCGGTTGCGGCCCGCCCCCGCGTCGACGATCGTGACGGCGCGGCGGGCGCGCACGAGCATGAGGGCTGCGGAGAGACCGGCTGGGCCGGCGCCGACGACGAGGACGTCCGTGGAGTTCTGCACGAGCCCATCACACGGCTACTCTGCAACTATGGCAAGCGATCTTGCGGAAACAGCAAACCCTTCCATCCGCGCGGAGCTCGAAGACCTCGGGATGCGGCTGCGTACCGTGCGACGCGCGAAGGGATGGACGCTCGATGACCTCGCCGCGCGCGCGGGCCTCTCCTCGAGCACCCTGTCGCGGCTGGAGTCGGGCAAGCGTCAGGCGAGCCTCGAGCTGCTGCTGCCGCTGGTGCGCGAGCTCGGCATTCGCATCGACGACCTCCTGCAGCCGCGCGACCAGGATCCCCGGGTGCGGCGTACCCTCATCCATCGGGAGGGGCACCTCGTGCTGCCGCTCGCGCCGGAAGGATCACCGACGAACGCGTTCAAGATCACCTACCTCCCGGGTCCGGAACCCGAGCAGCGGGTGCACGACGGCTTCGCCTGGTTCTACGTGCTCTCCGGGCGGCTGCGACTGCGGCTCGGAGAGCAGGACCTGGTGCTCGTGCGCGGGGAAGCGGCCGAGTTCGATACGCGCACGCCCCACGCGATGTCGGCCGCGGGCGGCAAGCCCGTGCAGCTCATCAGCATCTTCCACGGCGACGGCGACCGCATCCACACCCACTCCGAGCCCGTGTGACCCGGCCGCGCGCTCAGTGCTCGGTGAGCGCGGGCTCCGGAGCGACGGCGGCCTCGGTGAGCCGGGGGGATCCGCCGACGAACCAGTACACAAGACCTACGAGCACGGCGCCGCCGAAGAGGTTGCCGAGTCCGACCCACAGCAGATTCGTGCCGAAGTGCCCCCAGGTGGCATCCGGAACGCCGGTGGCAAGGCCGATCGTGTACGTGGTCATGTTCGCGACGACGTGCTCGAAGCCGGACGTGATGAAGGCGAGGATCGCGCAGAAGATGACGGCGAGCTTCGCTCCGTCGGAGCTGAGTCGCGCGCACATCCAGATCGCGAGGCAGACGAGCAGATTGCACAGTGCGCCACGGACGAAGAGCTCGACCGGCCCCTCGTGCGCCTTCGCGGCGAGCATGTCGGCGAGCATCGTGCCCGCCGCCGCGTTGCTGTGCAGCACCCCCGACGTCGCGACCAGCACGCCGAACACGATCGAGCCCGCGAGGTTGGCGCCGAACGTGGCGAACAGCGCTCCGACCGCCGGACCCGGCTTTATGGCACGCAGGTAGGTGCCCTGCGCGAGCGTCATCATCGACGACGTCACGAGCTCCCCGCCCGCGAACACGACGAGCGTCAGTGCCACACCGAACACGAGCCCGCTGACGAACTTGCCCCATCCGCTTCCGGCGGCGGTCAGCGGCCCCGCCGCGCTGACCATCAGCACCACGCCGACGCCGATGTACGCGCCCGCCATCATTCCCGACGCGAGAAAGCGTCCGGGATGCCGCAGGCCGTGCACCTTGTGCTGCGCGGCCGGTGCCTGCACGTCGATGAGCGCGCGTTCGATAGTCAGCATGTCCGATCGGGCGCGAGTGGTGGGCGCGTCCGCCTCCTGCGTCGATCGTCCTCCGGATGCGGGGGCGTGCCGCGCTCGGTCAGCCGTGCATAAACGGGATCAGAGTCCCAGTGCGGCCAGAAACGCGTTCCGGAAGGTTCCGGTCGGATCCAGCCTCTCGCGCAGCGTGACCGCGTCGTCGAAGCGCGGGTAGCGCGCGCGGATGTCGGCGGCCGTCATCGTGAACACCTTGCCCCAGTGCGGCCGGGCGGCGTACGGGCCCAGAGCGTCTTCGATGTGCGGGAGCACGGCGCGCACCCCCTCCTCATCCCGACGCCAGGTGAAGTGCAGCCCGACCGATTCGCGAGCGTAGGCGCCGCTCAGCCATAGGTCGTCGGCCGCGATGGTGCGCACTTCGTTCACGAGCAGCAGCGGGGCGAACCGCGGCGACAGCTCGCGCAGGGCCCGAATGGCCGCGGGGGCGTCCCGGCGGTCGACGAAGTACTCGCTCTGCAGCTCGTCGCCCTGCGACGGGGTGAAGCCGAGGCGGAAGTGGGGCAGGCGCTCGAGCCACGGGCCCGCGACCCCTCCCTGCACGGTGCAGTTCTCGGCGGAGACACCCGGCAGCGGATGACGGGGCTCGGATGCGGGCAGGGAGCCGAGCACGTTCGCGGGTGCCGGAGCCTCGTCCACGCGTGCCTTGAGCCAGAGCTGGTCCGCGACATCGGGGTCCGTCCAGGTGCTGAACAGGCTCACGCTGTGACCGAGCGAGGTCACCGCCGAGAGGTCCTCCAGGGCAGCGTCCCAGGGCACGCGCTCGTAGACGGTCTGCGCGATGTCGTAGGTCGGCTCGATGTCGAGTTCGACCTCCAGCACCACGCCGAGCGCTCCCAGTGACACCACGACACCGACGAAGTCCGGCTCCCCGCGGCGGAACCACCGGATCGTGCCGTCGGCCATCAGCAGCTCGACGCCCGCGACCGAGCCCGCGAGCGACCGGTTGCGGTCGCCGGACCCGTGCGTTCCCGTCGCGATGGCGCCGGCGATCGAGATGTGCGGCAGCGACGCGAGGTTTGCGAGCGCCCAGCCCTCGGCCTGCAGACGCTCGGCGACGTCGCCGTAGCGCAGACCGCCGGAGACCCGCGCGATGCGGGCAGCCGGATCGATCTCGACCGTTGCCGGCAGCGCCGCGGTAGACAGCAGGATGCCGGGGGTGTCGGCGATCGCCGAGAACGAGTGACGGGTGCCGAGTGCGCGCACCGCATCCGCATCCTGCACGACGCGCGCGGCCTCTTCGCGGGTGGTCGGCGACACGAGCTCGCCGGTGTACGTCAGGTTGCCCGCCCAGTTCTGCAGCGCCATCAGCTCTCCTCGCGTCGTCGCGGAACGAAGCGCGGCACCCACCTGATGAAGGCCGCCGCGCCCAGCAATCCCACCACGCCCATCGCGCCGGTCGCCACCGACAGCGACGCGACAGCCGTGAGGGCGGTGAGCAGAAGCGGAGCGAGGGCGCCGCCGGCATCGGTCAGGGTGCGCCACGAGCCGAGGAACGCCGCGGGCTCGCTCTTCGGCGCGACGTCCGCGCCGAGGGTGAGCAGAATGCCGCTGGAGAGACCGTTTCCGACGCCGAGCACCGCGGCGAACATGGCGAACCACATGTTCGCCGAGCTGAGATCGTGCGTGAGCGACAGGGCCAGGAAGCCGGTGCCCATGAGAATCATGGCCGGAAGGGCAGCCCACAACCTGCCGAAGCGATCCATGACCTGTCCGCTCGCGTAGAACAGCGCGAAGTCGATCGCCCCCGAGACCCCGACGACGAGGGCGATGGTGGGGGCGTCGAGGCCCAGGGAGAGACCCCACAGCGGCAGCACGACCTGGCGCGCCGATCGGACGGCCGACAGGGATGCCGCGGCGACTCCGAGACGCGAGAGCACCCGCCGGTGCTGCCACATCGTGCGGAACACGCCCGCGCGCTCGTCGACCGGGATCGATCCCGTGACCGGTTCTCCGCTGTCGTCCTCGGATGCGGATGTCCGGTCGGGCGCCTCGGGGGTCTTCTCGGGGCGGGCCCGAGAAGCACCAGCAGCACGGTCGCCACGAGGCAGACGATGAAGAACCAGACCGCCGACAACTCGTCGCCGACCGCGACCAAGAGGCCCGCCGCGATGAAGGGACCGACGAACGTGCCGAAGCGGAACGAGCCGCCGAGCAGCGAGAGGGAGCGTGCCCGGAACGCGAGCGGAACGCGCGTCGTCATGAACGAATGTCGGGCGAGACCGAACGCCGCCGCGCAGAACCCGATCACGAACACCGCGACGGCCAGGACGGCCGCATTGGGAGAGAGCAGCATGGTCACGGAACCGGCGATCGCGAGCACGCCGCCGATCGCCATCGTGAGGCGCTCGCCGAGCCGCGCCACCGACCAGCCCGCCGGGATGTTGCCGCAGAGCTGACCCACGACGAGGAAGGAGGCGATGAACGCGGCCTGCGCCACATCCGCTCCGCGCTCTGCCGCGAGGATCGGGATGAGGGGGATCACAGCCCCCTCGCCGAGGGCGAAGAGGATCGTGGGGCCGTAGATCATCGGCGCGAACCGCCAGAGCACAGAGCTGACGCGGTCGGACACGTGCATCCACGATACTCTGGAGTGCCATGCTCGAATTCGATCCGTCTGCCGACATCCAGGCCCTCCGCTCCACCTTCAGCGACATCAAAGCCGTCGTCGACGTCGACGCCCTCCGGGCAGAGATCGATCGGCTCTCCGAAGAGGCCGGCGCCCCCGACCTCTGGGACGACGTCGAGAAGGCGCAGAAGGTCACCAGCGCCCTCAGCCACCGCCAGGCCGAGCTCAAGCGCGTCACCGAGGTCGAGCAGCGTCTCGACGATCTCGATGTGCTCGTCGAGCTCGCCAACGAGATGGACGACGAGGACTCCGCCGAAGAGGCTCGGCGCGAGATCGCCGAGCTCGAGGACGTCGTCGGCCAGCTCGAGGTGCAGACCCTCCTCGACGGCGAGTACGACTCGCGGTCGGCCGTCGTCACGATCCGCTCCGGTGCCGGCGGCGACGACGCCACCGACTTCGCCGAGATGCTCATGCGCATGTACCTGCGCTGGGCCGAGCGTCACAAGTACCCCGTGAAGGTCATGGACACCTCCTACGCCGAGGGTGCGGGCATCAAGTCCGCGACCTTCGAGGTCGACGCCCCGTACGCCTACGGCACCCTCTCGGTCGAGGCCGGCACCCACCGCCTCGCCCGCATCAGCCCGTTCGGCTCGGCCGACAAGCGGCAGACGAGCTTCGCCGCCGTCGAGGTCATCCCGGTCATGGAGGAGGCGCAGGAGGTCGAGGTTCCCGAGAACGACATCCGCGTGGACGTCTTCCGCTCCTCGGGCCCCGGCGGTCAGTCGGTCAACACGACCGACTCCGCGGTGCGCATCACGCACATCCCCACCGGCATCGTGGTCTCGATGCAGAACGAGAAGTCCCAGATCCAGAACCGCGCCGCCGCCATGCGCGTGCTGCAGACGCGCCTCATGCTGCTGCAGCGCGAAGAGGAGGCCGCGAAGAAGAAGGAGCTCGCCGGCACCATCACCGCGAGCTGGGGCGACCAGATGCGCTCCTATTTCCTCTACGGGCAGCAGCTCGTGAAGGACCTGCGGACCGGACACGAGGTGGGCAACCCCGCCACGGTGTTCGACGGCGACCTCGACGGCTTCATCGCGGCCGGCATCCGCTGGCGCAAGCGCAAAGACGAGGACTGATCCGGCGCGCCGGGTGTCGCGCCCGGCATCCATAGCGAGCGCGCTTAGGCTGTCACAGCCATGATCCGGTTCGAGAACGTCACCAAGCGGTATCGCGGCACCTCCCGACCTGCGCTGCAGAGCGTGGACTTCGAGGTGCAACGCGGAGAGTTCGTCTTTCTTGTGGGGGCGTCCGGCTCCGGCAAGTCGTCCTGTCTACGCCTCATCCTGCGCGAGGACTCGCCCAGCGAGGGGCGTGTGGTCGTGCTCGGTCGAGACCTGCGTTCGGTGCCCAACCGCAAGGTGCCGTACTTCCGCCGTCAGATCGGTGCCGTCTTCCAGGACTTCCGGCTCCTGCCGACCAAGACGGTGTTCCAGAATGTCGCGTTCACACTGCAGGTGATCGGGTCGTCCCGCGGATTCATCCAGCAGGCCGTCCCCGAGGCGCTCGCGCTCGTCGGTCTCGACGGCAAGGAGAAGCGACTGCCGCACGAGCTGTCCGGTGGCGAGCAGCAGCGCGTCGCGATCGCCCGCGCACTGGTCAACCGTCCGCAGATCCTCCTGGCCGACGAGCCCACCGGAAACCTGGACCCGGCCACATCCGTCGACATCATGCAGCTGCTCGCGCGCATCAATGCCGGCGGCACCACGGTCGTCATGGCGACGCACGAGGCGGGATTTGTCGACCAGATGCAGCGCCGCGTCATCGAGCTGCGCGGCGGCGAGATCGTGCGCGATGAGCGACACGGCGGCTACGGCGACACGTCCGCCATCCCGCGTCTTGCGCCGGAGGTCGAGAAGGGCGCGGCGGCCGTCGCCGCTCTCACGGCCGTCCTCGACGTGCATCGCGAGATCGCCGAGACCGGTCAGATCGCTCCCTTGACGCTGGATGCGGCTGTCGCAGCCACCGAGCAGGCAGCCCGCACCGAACCGGCGCACGCGGCGGCGGTGGCCGAGGCGAAGGCCGCGGAAGCACTGGCGGCACGTCTGGCCGAGGAGGAGCGCGCGAAGCGCGCCGGCGCCGACCTGCCCGCAGAACTGGGACTCGCCGACCGCCTGGGCCTCGGCGCGTCCGACGACGAGGTGGGACCCACACGATGAGATTCGGACTGATCATGGGGGAGGCCCTCAGCGGCCTCCGCCGGAACGCATCGATGGTGATCTCCGTCGTGCTCGTGACCTTCGTGTCGCTCACCTTCGTGGGCGCAGCCGTTCTCATGCAGATGCAGATCGGCAAGATGAAGGACTTCTGGGTGGATCGCGCCCAAGTCGCGGTCTACATGTGTGCCAGCGTGTCGACCGCGAGCACCTGCTCGGACGGCGTCGCCACCCAGGACGAGATCGATCAGGTGAAGGCGGAGCTCGAAGGTCCCGCGCTGTCGCCGCTCATCAAGAAGTACACGTTCGAGACGAACGACGAGGTCTACGACAAGGCCATCCAGCAGTTGGGCGACGACTACAAGAACATCGTCACGCCTGACCAGCTGCCCGCGACGTTCTCCATCCAGCTCAACGATCAGAGCCAATCGGATGTGATCGCGGAGGCGTTCGGCGGAAGGAAGGGTGTCGAGGAGGTCAAGGACCAGATGCAGTACCTCGAGCCGCTGTTCTCCGCCCTCACGATCGCGACGTACATCGCGGTCGGGATCGCCGGTCTCATGCTCGTCGCCGCCGTGCTGCTGATCGCGACCACCATCCGGCTGTCCGCGTTCGCCCGGCGGAAGGAACTCGGGATCATGCGTCTCGTGGGCGCTTCGAACCGATTCATCCAAACACCCTTCATCCTGGAGGGCGTGTTCGCCGCGCTGATCGGTTCGGCGTTGGCGAGCGTCGGAGTCTGGGCGACCGTCGAGTTCGGCATCAACGGGTATCTGCGTGAGCGCATCGGCTTCGTCACGACGTGGGTGGGCTACTCCGACCTCGCGCTGGTGATTCCGGTCATCGTGGTCATCGGTGTCCTGCTCGCCGCGCTGTCGGCGGGATTCGCGATACGTCGGTGGTTGCGCGCCTGATACGAAGGGCGCTGGGCTTGCTAGACTGACGGGCTGCCGCGCGCCGTGCGGTCGCACGAAGGAGAGAGCATGCCCAGGGAACGCGGAGAGAAGGTCGTCGCGACCAACCGCCGCGCGCGCCACGACTACACCGTCGAGAAGACGTACGAGGCCGGCCTCGTGCTGACCGGAACCGAGGTGAAGTCGCTGCGCCAGGGGCGGGCCAACCTGACCGACGGCTACGCCTACATCCAGGGCGGCGAGGCGTTCCTCGACGCCGTGCACATCCCCGAGTACTCGCAGGGGCACTGGACCAATCATGCGGCCAAGCGCACGCGCAAGCTCCTGCTGCACAAGGACGAGATCGTGAAACTGTCGCACGCCGTCTCCGCCGGCGGCTACACGCTCGTGCCCCTGCGTCTGTACTTCTCCGACGGGCGCGCGAAGATCGAACTCGGCGTCGCCAAGGGCAAGCGAGAGTATGACAAGCGTCAGACCCTGCGAGAACGACAGGACACCCGCGAGGCCGAGCGCGCGATGCGCCTGCGCAACCGCGTCGGGGAGTGATCGCACCATGGGTCCGCGCCGTACGCAGGTAGGCGGCGTCGCTCGATGACCCGTCCGAACCTCCTCTTCCAGATCACGACGCTGCCTCCCTGGCGCCGCAGCACCGTGGTGGCAGCGCTTCTGCTGCTGGGGTTCGTGCTCGCATCAGCGTTCGCCCTCGTGCAGGCGGGGGAGCAGCCGACCTCCTGGTGGTGGCCGGCCGCCGGCGCCGGTGCCGCCGCAGCGCTGAGCGCCGCACCGCGCTACGTGCCCCTGGTCATCCTCGTCGCGTCGCTGCTGACGGCGACCGCATCCGCTCTCGCGGGGCGTCCGCCCCTCGTGGTCACGGCGAGCTTGGTGGGAACCGCCGCCGAGATCGCCGTCATGGTGGCGGGGCTTACGCCGAAGGGTGCGCCGCCGCGGTTGTCGACCACGCGGGATGTGGGTCGGTTCGTGCTGACCTCCCTCGCTGCCGCGGCCGCGCTGGCACTGATCGTCGCGGGCGCGGCGGCAGCGGCCGGCGGCGACTTCATCGCACGGTTCGTCGGCACCGGTGCCTCCCACCTCTCTGCCCTGCTGCTCATCGTGCCGCTCGTGCTCATCGACCGTTCGAGTCAGCGCGTGGCGCCGTGGTGGCACTCCGTCACTCTCACCGCGGCCATCGCGCTTCTGGTCGCCGTCGCCTTCGGTCCTTTCGCCTCGGCACCGCTGTCATTCCTGCCGGTGCCGCTGCTGGCATGGGCGGCGTTCTCGCAGACGATGTTCGTAGCCATGGGGCAGGTGCTGGTGGCGGTGTCGCTGGCGAGCGGCCTAACGCTCGCCGGATTCGGGCCGTTCGCCAACACGGAGGGACTGCTGCCGACCAGCACGCTGCTGCAGGTCTACGCCGTGGCCATCGCGATCACGTGTCTGGTGATCGCGACGCAGCGCGCGGAACGGCGGGAGCTGGACGACAGGCAGGACGCCCTGTTGCGTCTGCTGCGCGATGCGTTCGCGCGCTCGCGCACCGGCTTCCTCGTCGCGCAGGTGCGGGAGTCGCGCAGGCTCCGCGTGCTGGAGGCGAACGATGTGGCGGCGGAGCTGTTCAACGGGCAGCTGGCGCATGCCGACGGCGCCTGGCGGGTGCTCGACGACACCCCGCTTCGTCGCATCCTGAGCGAAACCGGCGACGAGGAACGCTCGCACGAGAGTGACGAGCTCGGTGAGGATGCGGTGCCTGCGCGCTTCTGGGTCGATCCGATCACCCGTCCCGAGCTGGGCCGCATCCTGCTCGTGACGATCGAGGATCTCCGTCCCGTGCGCGCGGTGGAACGGGCCATGACGACGCAGCTGGACCGCGAGCGGCACGTCAGTGAGGCGCTCAGAGAGCTCAACCACAAGCAGGACGCCTTCGTCGCCAGCGTCTCCCACGAGCTGCGCACACCCATCACGGCGATCGTGGGGTACGCGGAGGAGCTCGAAGACAGCGTCACGGATCCGGATCAGAAGGCGTACGTCGAGGTCATCAGTCGCAACGCCGATCGGCTGGCGACCCTGGTGTCCAACTCGCTGCGGGCCGCGACCATCACCCAGCCGTCGGTGGGCGTGCACGGCACGCGCATCGTGGATCTGGCGCGGATCGTCACGGACTCCCTCGATGACCTGCGTTACCGGCTCGACGAGCGCTGCCTTCGGGTGGAGAGCGATGTTCAGGGGCCGGTGCCCGTGCGGGCCAACGAGGCCGAGCTCGGACAGATCGTCACGAACCTGCTCACCAACGCGATCAAGTTCTCGCCCGAGCAGGGGGTGATCCGCGTGACGGCGGGTCCGATCGGTCATGCCGCGCTCGTGGAGATCGAAGACCACGGCCCCGGTATCAGCGAACAGGACAGGGCGCGCGTCTTCGAGCGGTTCTACCGCAGTGCGCAGGCGGTGAGCGACGGGGTGCCCGGCTCGGGCATCGGTCTGTCGGTCGCCCAGGCGCTGGCGGGGGCCATGGGCGGCGCGATCCTCCTGTCGGAGGGGGAAGCGGGTGGAACCCTGGCCACCTTGCGGCTGCCGCTGTCGGAAGAGCCTCTCAGCGAGCGCTGAAGCGCGCCTCGACCCCCACCGCGACGACGACCGCGTCCGGACGGACGACCACGGCAGCGTCGGCAGCGGCGGACTTCATCATCATCGCTCCGGCGGGTCCGACCTCGGACGACAGGAGACCCGCATCCGCGACCTCGACGGCCGTGACATGGTGCAGGCCGAGCGACGCCGCGTAGGAACGAGCGCGACTGACCGCATCCTGCACGGCTGCGCGGGCGACCCGGTCGCGTGCATCCAGCGCCGTGGCTTCTCGCAGTCGCCAGTCGATGCCGTCCAACTGGACGGCGGGGTCGGCCGTGACAGCGTCGATCCACGCGGACAACGCATCCGCATCGTCGAACACGGCTCGGAGTTCGAGCGAGGCGTGGTGTACGGGGTCCAAGCGGGCGCCGTCGGGTCCCCACGGGCGATCGGTGAAGATCTGAGCGCGGGAGCTGGTCCACGACACGAGCCCGTCGGAGGCCGCACGCCTTTCGAGGTCGTCGCGCACGCGCTGGCCGGATGCCGCGAGTCGGGCCATCGCCTCGTCGCGGTCGGGATGCTCGACGCGCACGCCGATCCGCGCGACGCCCTCCTCGGCGGAGATGCGCTCCTCGTGGGAGCCGCGGACCGTGATCGTGACGTCCTCGCTCATGCCCGACAGCCTACGGACGATCAGTCGGGGAAGATCTGGCCGACGGGGAGTCGTTTCTCGGCCTGGAAGGTGTCTTCGCCGCGCCCGTACGCCCAGTAGGCGGACAGCGAGAGGTCCTGGCGCGCGACGCCGCGTTCTGCGAAGACCGCGCGCAGTCTCTTCATCGCCTCCCGTTCTCCGTGCGCGAAGACCTGCACACGGCCGGACGGCCAAGAAGCACCTGCGACGGCATCCACGAGGCGCGAGCCCGGCGCGCCGTGGTCTTCGTCGACCCAGGTGACGTCTGCGGATGCGGGCAGGGGGATGCGGTGGGCCGCGGAACGCGCCTCGGCGACGACGGTGGCGCGCACCCCTTCGGGCAGCGTCTCGAGTGCCGCAGCGATCGCGGGGAGCGCGGACTCGTCGCCGACGAGCAGCCGGTGGTCTGCGGTGACATCGGGCCGGTATCCGCCCCCGGGCCCGGCGAGGGTCAGCAGGTCGCCGGGGCGCGCCGTTGTCGCCCATCGTCCCGCGACGCCCGTGTCGCCGTGGGTCACGATGTCGATGTCGAGCGTGTGCGCGGTGTGGTCCACCCGGCGCACGGTGTACGTGCGCACGCTCGGCAACTCGTCGAACGGAAGACGCTCACGCAGCTCGGCCAGGTCGTACGGCGGGGCGAGCGTGCTCCCGTCCGGCGGGATGTGGAGCTTGACGTACTTGTCGGTCTCCTCGCGGTCGGTGAATGCCGCGAACCCGTCCCCGCCGAGGGTGACGCGCACCATCCCGGGGCTGAGAGCCGTCGTCCGGACGACCTCGAGCGTGACCTGAGGGCGGGGAGGGCGGCGGGGAGCGGTCATCCTTCGATCGTATCCGCGGACGCTGTGGCGAAGGCTGGCGGGAATGGCGGCGCCGCCGCATCCGTTGTAATCTGTAATGCTCGCGGGTTCGCCTCGCGAGGTGACAACTCCACAGAGCGACAATGGTTCCTTCACCGAAGGGTTCACGGGGATGATCGGTTTCGACATCGCCTGCGAATCGCCGAGAAGCGGGCCGAGGATGCAGGGTTATCTCGTTAACGCTCCCTGTAAACCAACAAGTGCCGAATCCAAGCGCACTGACTTCGCCCTCGCTGCCTAAGCGAGCCCGATAGTCCGTCAGACCGTGTGTGATCCCGCCACGGACCCTGGCGTCATCTAGGGATCTTGCTACGTACCGGCGTCTGGACGGTGCGTGGGACTCTTCCCAGACTGGGCTCGTCGACTTATGTGTCTGTGCTAAAAGTCGGAGCCGAGCAGAACGTCTCCACAGACTGCGCCCGGAGAAGCCGCCGTATCACAGCGATGGACGGGGGTTCGATTCCCCCCATCTCCACCAACCGTTGTCGCTCATGCGAGTGCGAGAGGCCGTCCTTCGGGGCGGCCTCTTTCTTTCGCAGCACTGCTCCTGAGCGCGAGTGTGACGCCGACTGGCTGATCCCGGCACTCAAGGGAGCGTGTTCTATGACCGCGACGCAGACGTCCTCTCGCGGGCCGAAGTTCCATGCCGGGAAAGTGGACACCGGTGCGATCGTCGGGGTCGCGGCATCCTTTCTCATCCTCTACGCGACGTCGCTCCTCGCGAACCTCCCGTGGGGTGGCGATTACGGAGGCGAACGAGATCGCAGGGGCCTAGAGAATTACCTCCGCCGCCGATCTCGCAGCCTGAGCGTTGCCTTCCTGCCATTGACGTCGGCACCCGAAGCCGCACGGAGCCTCCGGGAGCTCGGCTGAGGAGGCCTATGGTGGAGGAGACCGCGCCGCTGGGGTAATGGCGGTCTGACTGGAGAGATTCATGCCGTCAGCGACGAAGAACGTCGGGATCATGCTGCCTCGCGACCTCCCGGTCGCGGAAGTCCTGGACTTCGCGCGACGCGCGGAGGAGGCGGGCTTCGACGAGGTGTGGGTCGTCGAAGACCTCGGCTATCGCGGCGGGATCGCGCAGGCGGCATCGGTGCTCGCGGTGACCTCTCACGTCACTGTCGGCGTGGGGATCCTGCCCGCCGCCGTGCGAAACGTCGCCTTCGCAGCGATGGAGATCGCGACGCTCGCACAGCTGTACCCGGGCCGCCTCGTCGTCGGCATCGGTCACGGCATGCCGGACTGGCTGGCGTCGGTCGGAGCCTGGCCCCAAAAGCCTCTGACGTTCCTCCGCGAGTACGTGGCCGCGCTTCGAGCGCTCCTCGAAGGCGAGCCCGGGCCTGGCCGCGGGGTCTATGTCAACGCCGAGGGAGTGCAGCTGAAGGAGATCCCCGCTGTCATCCCGCCCATCGTGCTGGGCGTTCGCGGGCCGAAGTCGCTCGCGGCGGTCGGTGAGATCGCGGACGGTGTGGTGCTCGCCGAACCGGCCGCGCCCGAGTACATCGCTCACGCTCTGGAACAGATCGGCGATGTCGACACCCGGGTCATCACGTACGATCTGGCGGTCGTTGCGGATTCGACGGATGAGGCACAGGCGATCGTGCGGCCGGCCCTGTCCGTCCTGGCCGAGACCGACTGGCGACCGCACCTTCTGCCCCTACCGTACGCGGAAGAACTCTTGCAGCACGCCGCGGAGCTGCCCGTCGACACCTTCACCCACACATTGCCCAGGGAATGGGTGGCGGAGCTGACGCTGGCGGGCACGGTCGATGAGGTGCGCGCCGGCGTCCAGCGGCGTCACGACGCCGGCGCAACCACGGTCGTGTTCATTCCCGTGGGGGAGAACCCGAGCGCGGCGATGCAGGCCCTCGCTGAAGCTCTTCCGGATCGTCTCTGACGGGGCGGGGCTCCCGGTCGGCGGAGGTCAGACCCGCCGGTACTGCGCCGTCACGGGGCAATCGAAGGGGTCACTGGCTGCGAGGCCAACCCGATTGAGGTACTCAATCACGATCGCGTACGAGCGCACGAGCGAGGTCTCGGTGTAGGGGACGCCGTTTGCGCTGCAGAAGTCCCGCACGATCTCGCGCGTCTTCGCCAGGTGCGGGCGCGCCATGCTCGGGAACAGGTGGTGCTCGACCTGGTAGTTGAGCCCGCCCATGAGGGCGGTCGCCCACCATCCGCCGCGGATGTTGCGCGAGGTGCGCACCTGCTTCGAGAAGAAGTCGAGCTTCGCGTCCGGAGCGATCACGGGCATGCCCTTGTGGTTGGGAGCGAAGGAGGCGCCCATGTACACGCCGAACACGGCGAACATCACGCCCAAGAAGGCGAACGCCATACCCAGGGGGAGCATCAGGAAGACGGCCGTGAAGATGACGGCGAAGCGCGCGCCGATCAGGGCGAGCTCGGTGCCACGGCCCTTTACGGGGCCACCCGAGAGCAGGTGCTTCACGCTCAGGAAGTGCAGGTTCAGGCCCTCGAGCGTCAGAAGCGGGAAGAACAACCACCCCTGCTTGCGTGTGAGGAGTCGTCGAAGACCGCGCGCGGAGGCCGCATCCTCGTCGAGGAACGAGATCGTGTCGACCTCGATGTCGGGGTCCTTGCCGACCCGGTTCGGGTTCGCGTGGTGGCGGCTGTGCTTGGAATCCCACCACGAATAGCTGGTGCCGACGAGCCCGATGAGGACACGGGCGAGCCTGTCGTTCGCGGGACCGGTCGCGAGGATCTGACGGTGCGCTGCCTCGTGGCCGAGGAAAGCCACCTGGGTGAAGATCACCCCGAGTGCCGCTGCGATGAGCAGCTGCAACCAGCTGTCGCCGAGGAGGATGAATCCGGCGACGGCACCGCCGAACGCGAGGGCGAGGGCGGCGCCGGCGAGGGCATAGAACCAGGGCGCGCGTCGCAGGAGTCCCGTTTCGCGCACCACCTCCGAGACCTGGCTGTACGCGCGGGTGACCGGGGGGAAGTCTTCTTTTCGAGCGTAGGTCTGGCGGATCGGTCCGAGTGTTGCGTGGGGGGATGCAAGCGTGGCGGAGATGAGAGATGCCCGTCCTGTGTGGCGGCCGTCCTCGGCCGTCGGTGCGAGTCTCCGACGAATGCCGAAGCCTGTTGCCCACGCTAAACGCGCCCACATGCCGCCAGCTGTATGTAGCCGGTGCATCGCCCGCCGATGCGCACAACCGAGGCGGATGCTAGGATGAAGACACCCCGCAACCGGGGCAGCAGGTGAGTCACAGAAATCAGCTCATGGAAGAGCGATGTTCTTCTCCGCCGAAGCAATCGCACCCCAGGTGCCTCTGATCCTTCTCGCGTGTAGCATCCGCGAGTCCTGAAAGTTCTTGTGTTTATCCCCATTCCCACCGGTCCTGAGACCGCGTCGGCGCCCGTGTGGCGACAAGCCGACCACGGTGTCTTCGTGGCGACCATCGCCGGCGAGTACGCCGGTTTCGTGGAGTCGATCGACGACATCCATATCGCCCACAGCGCGCTCGGCGAGCCGCTCGGCGTCTTCGCCGAACAGCAGGATGCATTCGTCGCCGTGGTAGCGGCACGGACGTTTTCCGCATACGCTCGCGAACACGCGGACAAGTTCCGCGTCCCACATCGTCCGTTCCGTAGACATAGGAACGGCACACCCGGTCGCCCCGGCGGCCAAAACAACAGAAGGAAAGACACGATGGCCACTGGCACCGTGAAATGGTTCAACTCCGAGAAGGGCTACGGCTTCATCGCTCCCGATGACGGCTCCGCCGATCTCTTCGCACACTTCAGCGCGATCGCTGGCAACGGCTTCAAGGAGCTCCGCGAAGACCAGAAGGTCGAGTTCGACGCCGAGCAGGGCCCCAAGGGCATGCAGGCCGCGAACATCCGCGCACTCTGACGATTCGTCGTCTCAGAAGGGCCTTCGCAGCACACGCTGCGGGGGCCCTTCCGTTTGCGGCCGGCGTTCGGGAATCGTGAGAGCATGGGCACCGGGCCATGCCCGATGACGCACAAGGTGCATGAGGATGCGCGGGAGGAAGGTGCCATGCCGTTTCGAAGCCTCGAGATGCTTGAGTCCTGGCTGGTCGAGTTCCGCGAACTCGGGTACCCGATCGCCGGAACGGTCAAGGTCATTCCGCAGGACAGCGAGTTCGGCAGCGACACGGGCCTCGTGGGCGTGCGCCTGATGAACGCGCAGACGGTGACCTACATTCAGCCCGTCGAGGCCGGGTCGACGACATGGGTCGTGACATTCGAGGCGCGCGATACGGATCTCCAGCTGGATGCGGCCGGTGCCTTCCGACTGTCGATGGAGCTCGCCATGGTCTCGGCGCTCTGCACCTTCCTTCAGACGAAGTCGAAGGCGTACATGGCTGAGCTCGCGCGCTGACTCACGCGCTCTGCGCGACGCTCTCCTCGGTGAGGCGGGTCAGCAGCGCGGCGAGCTCGTCCGAGCGCGAGCCGAGCTGAGCCTCCACCACGCTCTCGAACCGACGGTCGAACGCCGTCAATGCGGACCACGGCTCCTCTGCGAGGTCGACGATCGCCGTGATGTGGTTGCCTCGGCGGTCTTCCGCATCCGAATCCCGACGCACGAGCCCTCGCTCGACGAGCCGGTCGACGAGCGACGTCACACCGGCCGAGGTGATTCCCAGATGATCGCGAAGGGCTGTGGGACGGACGCCGGGGTTGTCGACGACGAACAGGAGGGCGCGAGCGTCGACCTCGCTGATACGCAGCTCTTTGCGCGCGGCGACGAGCGCGTCGTTCCGGGCTGCCGAGTACTCAGTCAGAGCTCGCGAGAGTTTCGAGGTCGGCGCGGCTTCGCTGGACATCCGCATAGTCCTCCGTGGTTCGGGTAGTGCCGATCGACAGCATATCCAAGGCACTTATAGCCTCCTCGGATTCTTCAGTTCTATAGCTAATATGAGGGATATCTCATCTCGCTAGCTAAAATTGCGAACTACCTGATAGCTTTTTCTTCAGAGAGACATGGACGCCGGGGTCCGGACGAAAGTCCGGATCGTCGCAGATTTCGGCTTGGGGGAGACATGACTGTTACATCATCCGCGTGGGCTTCCGAAGCCTCGCGCCGACGCTCGACATTCGTGCCGCTTCAGCGCGGAGGCTTGCGTTCGGCATCGCAGGTCGCGTTCATCGCGTCGTGCGTGGTCGCCGCGTCGGCGTCCGTCGCGCTGGGCGCGCTCGCGCTCGTCTGACATACCGACTCAGGGGAAGGGACACCATGGGAAAGCTGTACTACGGGGCTGACACGGATGCCGTCGTCATCCCCGACCGTCTGTTGAGCCACATCAAGGTCGTGGCCGCCACGAAGCTGCGCCGCAACGAGTCGTTCACGCTCTCCTGGGTGCATGCGCCGGGTGAGCCTGTGGGCCGCTCCACGCTCTGGCTGCAGCCCTCGATCCCGATGCGTTTCGTCTTCGACTCCGTCGAGCCCGAGCAGCTCGACCCGTCGATGCTGCGGACGCTCGCGGACCAGGCCGCCTCGAGCGCGGGCATGCACGTGGACTTGACCAAGGAAGACTTCGGTATCCAGAAGAACACCACCGAACGCAAGCTCGCATCGGTCGCCTGAACCGACCTGTCACGAAGCCCCGAACCGTCGTCGCTGCGGCTCGGGGCTTCGTCGTTCGTGTGTCGTCCGCGGGTGCATCCCTTGACGCTCACCCGCCGGATGTCAAGGCCCTCGGTGCCCCGGCGTGTGTCGCGCAGCATGTCCCGCAGGTACCCGACCACGACGAGAGGACGATCATGAACACGACCGCCGACCCGCGCGAGGGTGAAGGAGCCGAGGGATTCCCCGGACAGGAGCAGTCGCAGCCCGGCAAGACCGCAGCGATGGAGCCGGAACCGGACCACGGCGAGCAGAGCTACCGCGGAACCGGCCAGCTGACCGGCCGTCGCGCGCTCATCACCGGAGGCGACTCCGGCATCGGGCGTGCAGTGGCGATCGCCTTCGCACGTGAAGGTGCCGACGTTGCGATCGGCCATCTGCCGGAGGAGGCCGAGGACGCGGCCGAATCGGTGCACTGGATCGAGGAGGCCGGACGACGCGGCGTCGCTCTCGCCGCCGACATCCGCGACACCGACGCCGCCACGCAGATGGTGGAGCAGGCGCGTGAGCAGTTGGGCGGTCTCGACCTGTTGGTGCTCAACGCCGGCTACCAGCGCGATCGCGAAAGCATCGACACCATCCCGCTCGACGACGTGAAGCGCGTCTTCGACACCAACCTCCTCGGCCTGGTCGCCGGTGCGCGTGCCGCGGTACCCCATCTGCAGGAGGGCTCCTCGATCATCGTCACGAGCTCGGTGCAGGCCTTCTCGCCGTCGCCGTCGCTCATCGACTACGCCATGACGAAGGCGGCGCAGGTCGCGTTCGTCAAGGCCCTCGCCGAGGAGCTTGGACCGCGCGGTATCCGCGTCAACGCCGTCGCTCCGGGACCGGTGTGGACGCCGTTGATCCCCGGCACCGGCTGGGATGAGGAGCGCATCGAGACCTTCGGCACAGACACGCCGTTGGGGCGCGCCGGCCAGCCTGCCGAGCTCGCCGGAGCTTACGTGTACCTCGCCTCGGATGCGGCGCGCTATGTGAGCGCCGCGGTGCTGCCGGTCACGGGCGGCAAACCGCTCTGATCCTTCACGACCCGTGCCGGTCGTTCGTCTGCGGAGCCTTGCATGCGCATCGCGGACGACGACCGGCATCGGCGTGCGCGGGCGACCGATCATCGACACAGGGCCGCGACCGAGCGGCTACGGGCAGGAGTGCGGAAGCAGTATGGGACGACTCTGGTACGGGCGCGAGGAGTACTTCGTGGTCGAGGATGATCTGATCGCGCATCTGCGCGTCGTCACGATGAACAAGCTCCGCCGCGGAGAGGCCTTCATGCTGACGGTGCCCACCGCCGATGGAACGGGCGGGCGGCGGAGTCTGTGGATGTCTCCCGCGGTGCCGATGTCGTTCACGTACTCGCGGAGGGGGCCCGTGCCGATCAGGAAAGAGCTGATCGAAGCCCTGATGGATGCGGCCAACAGCCCCGATGGGCTCGACGTGCAAGAGCTGATGACGGGACACACCCCCTCGTAGGGGCCCGGGCATGGGTGCCGTGAGAGCATGTCGAGGTCGCAGACCCGAAGGAGCCACCATGCCCGATCCGCGCCGCCGCCCTCTCGGTACCGGAGCGCTGACGCTGGAGCCCGCCGAGGCTCCGGAGCGTTGGCGGCTCGCGGGGACAGAGGAGGGCGCCCCCGAAGCGAACTGGGGCCACTGGGTACGCCTCGCGCAGCGGATACTCGAGGTCGACGCACTGTCGCGCGAGCGCGAGGGGCGCGGCGACGCCTGGGACGAGGGGTTCGCCGCCGGTCATGTTGCACACAGCGACGACACCGCGAATCCCTATCGCTGACCAGGATCCCGCGCCGCCAGACGCAACGCATCCGCGCCCAGGCCGAACACCTCGCGTTGGGCAGCGGTGATCACCGCAGGGTCGTCGCCTCGCAGCTGGATGACGACGGTGACGCGTTCGCCCTCCGCCGTCTCTCCCGACCAGGATGCGGCGAGTACTCCCGGCGCGGAGCCACCCTTGAAACCTAGGTAGGGCAGGAGTGTCCGGTCGAGGTCTGCGCCGATTCCCCGGTTCTTCGAGAGGATGGCGCGCACGGTCTCATCGCCCGTGTCGAGCAGCGCCCGGTGCACCGCCGCCACGGTCGCGGGGGTGGCGAACCAGTCGACGCCGTTGTTCCAGGCCGGGTGAGTGACCGTCGCCGCATCCACCGACAACGGCGCGGCGTCGATGCCGTCCAGAAGGCGTCGACGCTCCACCTCATCGGCGTCATGCCACTGAGTGGACAGCGCCGAGTCGCCCCAGCCGAGAGTGAAGAAGTCCTTGGTCGTCAGCCAGGGTGCATTGCCTTCGCCGCCGACGCTCGCGAATGCGGTCTCGACACGCTCCCGTCCGAGTCTCCGGATGAGCAGATCGGTCGCGGTGTTGTCGCTGATCGCGATCATCTCCTGGGCCGCATCGCGCACGGAGACATCGGTGCCGGTGGGCTGATCCTGGAGGCGCCCGGAGGGCAGGCTCCGGTCCGCGTCGGTGAGCACGAGCGTCTCGTCCCACGTGAGCTCCGACGAACGGACGGCCTCGGCGGTGGCGAGAAGCACGAAGAGCTTGAACACCGAGCCGAGCGGGGCAGCGTCGTCCGCCCGGCGTTCGATGAGCTCGTCGTCGCCGCGGCTGATGAGGACTCCGAGCTCTCCGGGCAGTTGATCGAGGCGATCAGCGACCTCGTCGAGCGAGGAGGATGCTCTTCATGGCTCGGACGCGGGCCCGAGGAGGAAGGTGACGATCTTGTCGTCGCCGTTGATGGCGACGGTCATGTCGAACGGTTCGCCGATCGTGCCCTTGAGTGTCGTCACCGCCGAGCGTTCGTCTCCCTGGTACGCGGTGACGGTGAACGGCGCGGCGGGCCGGATCTGCGTGTTGAGCAGGTCCGCGACCTCGGCCGCGGACACCTGGGTGGTGAAGGTCGTGTCGAGGTGGGTCTCCCACTCGGCTGCGGTGGTGTCCTCCTCTGCGCCGAGGACGTCGATGATCCAGGCGGTCTTCGCGCCGACGGGAGTGTCGGCGATCTCGGCGGACGGTGACGGGGGCGTCGTCTCGGAGTCAGGGGTCTGCGCGGCCGGCGCGCACGCCGTCAGGGCGAGCGCCGCGGCGGCGGCGAGGGCGAGGGACGAGAGCGGGCTCAGCCGGCGGGGCATGGCGGGGTCCTTTCGTGGGGATCCCTTCTACGCTAGGTATGCTCCCGCCTGAGTGCCTCCGTCTGGCGGGGGAGTTGTCGAACGTGCGTCAGGAGCCGGGACGTTCGACGAGCAGCAGCCCCTGCTTGGTGTCGGCGAGCGTGATCCAGCCGTCGCCGAACTGGTACGTCATGCCGTAACCGTCCGAATCCGGGTTGAGAACGTTGGCCTTGTTCTCGGTGATGTATTCGTCGCCGACGCTCGTCCAGCCGCTCGCGAGCAGTTCGCTCCGGGCCGTCTGGGCTTCGGTGTCGCTCGCCGGCGCCCAGCCGAACACCTGCACGTGATCGCTCGCGACCGAGTAGTCGCCCCACACGCACTGGATGCCATCGGGGAAGGTGAGGCTGCCGACGCGGAACACGTCCTCTTTCGCCGTCCACTTCGCCTCCGCGAACTCGGCTATGACGTCGTCGGGCAGGAGCGACTCGCACGTCGGCTTGTCGATCGTTCCGGGCGTGGGCTCGCTGGTGGCGACGGGCGTGGGCGTGGCGGCGTCGGGCGCAGGCGCGGGAGTGGAGGCAATGGGTTCGGGAGCAGCCGGGCTCGAGCATGCGGCCAGCGACAGCGCGCCGACGACGAGGAGTGCGGAGCCGAGTGAGGTGCGGATGCGGCGTGTCATGCCGAGGCCTCCGAGTCGGTAGCGGGGGAGAAGAAGTCGAGGAAGGACTGGTGGAGCGTGCCGTTGGTGGCGAGCACGGACCGGGTCGAGAGTGAGTCGGTGCCGTCGAAAGCCGTCATGCGCCCACCCGCTTCGGTGATGATCGGTCCGAGGGCGGCGATGTCGTATTCCTTGACATCGAACTCGGCCACCATCTCGAGCCGGCCTTCGGCGAGGAGCATGTAGGGCCAGGCGTCACCGTATCCGCGGTCGCGCCAGACGGCGCGCGAGAGCCGGATCAGGCCGTCGAGGTGACCCGCATCATCCCACTGCGCAATGCTCTGGAAGCTGACGCTGGAGCGGTCGAGGCTGTTCACGTCGGACACGACGAGTCGGCGCGGCTGGGCGGCACCGTTCGTCCACGCGCCCTCACCCTCGGCGGCCCACCACCGGCGTCCGATCGAGGGCTGGCTGACCACGCCCACGCGGGGTACGCCGTCGACGGCGAGAGCGATGAGCGTCGCCCAGATCGGAATGCCCTTCAGGTAGTTGTGGGTGCCGTCGATCGGGTCGATGATCCACTGGCGTGCGCTGTCGCCGACCGATCCGAACTCCTCGCCCAGCACCGCGTCATCCGGCCGTTCGCTGGAGAGGATGGCGCGAATCGCCTTCTCGGTCGCGAGGTCGGCCTCGGTCACATAGGACGCGTCGGGCTTGACCTCGACGCTGAGGTCGGCGGCGTCGAAGCGCGACATCGCGACGGCATCCGCCGCATCCGCCATTCTGAGGGCGAGCGCAAGGTCGTCGGAGAAGCTGCCCGCGAGCGCACCGGAGGACGAAGTGGGGGACATGATCGTCAGCCTACCGGGCCGGTCCCGCCTCGATTGGCGCTCGGCCTCGTCGGGTGATAGCGTTGTCCCTCGGTTCGGAAAGTGAGTTTCTCGCCCCGAATCACGCACCTCTAGCTCAATCGGCAGAGCAACTGACTCTTAATCAGTGGGTTCAGGGTTCAAGTCCCTGGGGGTGCACCAAACGCACAAGGCTCGAACCTTGGCCCGAAGAATCAAGGGCCGGGGTTCGGGCCTTGTTCGCGTCTGCGGCCCAGGTGAGGGCATCGGCGTTGACGGCGGGGTCGAGCAGCATCTCGAACGGGCGAGCGTTCTCGACGCGCAGCTCGTCGTCCTCATCGACGTAGACCTTGGTGAAGAACGCCTGGTTGCACAAGCGTCGGTTGGCGTCGTCGCAGCGGGCGTAGATGTCCGCGCAGTTCGACAGAAGGCTGAGAGCGTCGTCCAGATGGGTGCGGGCGTCGGTGTATTCGCCGTGGTGGGCGTCGAGGCGGCGGTTCGCCAGGTCGAGCTCGCCGCTGATCCGGTCCTGCTCCCGTTTGAGGACGGCGAGCGGATCGCGTCGGCGTAGTGGGCCTGCATGAGCCGGTCCTGCTCGTGCTCCAGCCGGTCGCGGTTCGCGGTGAGTGAAGCGCCCCGGGTGTGATGGAGGCTCTCGAACCTGTGAAGGATGAGAGTCGTGGCAGCACCGAGGAAGTACAGCGAGGAATTGAAGGAGCGGGCGACGCGGCTGGTGTTGGACGCGCGTCGCGACCCGGCGAGCAAGGTCGGGGCGATCAAGCGGATCGCGGATCAGCTCGGTATCCACCCTGAGGCTCTGCGCACGTGGGTGCGGCAGGCGGAGGTCGATGGCGGCATCGTGCCGGGGGTGAGGACCGCGGACGCGCAGCGGATCGCGGACCTGGAGTGTGAGAACCGGGAGTTGCGTCGGGCGAATGAGATCTTGAAGACCGCTTCGGCTTTTTTCGCGGCGGCGGAGCTCGACCGCAAGCTGAAGTAGCCGAGGTGCCCACCGCGGTGCTCGTCGAGTACATCGACGAGCACCGCGGCCGGTTCGGGGTCGAGCCGATCTGCCAGGTGCTGCGCGGAGCAGGGCTGCAGATCGCCCCGAGCACCTACTACGCCGCCAAGACGCGTCCACCGTCGGCCAGGACTATCAGGGACACTGCATTGATCGAGGACATCCGCATCGCATACAAGGCGAATCTCGGCGTCTACGGGGCGCGGAAGATCCACGCCGATCTGAACCGCAGCGGGGTGCCCGTGGCGCATTGCACGGTCGAGCGGCTGATGCGGGAGGAAGGCATCCAGGGCATTCGCCGCGACAAGACCCGCCGCACCACGTTCGGCGAGGGCGCGGAGACCGAACGGCCCGAGGACCTCGTTGAGCGGCGGTTCGAGGCCACGGCGCCGAACCAGCTCTGGGTCGCGGACCTGACCTACATCCGCACCCACGCCGGCTGGGTCTACGCCGCGTTCGTGATCGACGTGTTCTCCCGTCGCGTGGTGGGCTGGCAGACCTCCACGAACATGCGCACCGACCTTGCCCTGGACGCCCTCGACATGGGCCTGTGGCAGCGGCAACGCACCGGGCAAGACGTCACCGGACTGATCCACCACTCGGACCGCGGAGTCCAGTATCGAGCGATCCGCTACACCGAACGCCTCGCCGAAGCCGATGCCATCGCCTCGGTCGGTTCGAAGGGCGATTCGTATGACAACGCGATGGCTGAGGCGTTCAACTCGCTGTTCAAGGCCGAGTGCATCCGCAACCCCGTCATGCGGCCCAAGGGCGGCTGGGCGTCTATCCGTGACGTCGAGATCGCCGTCGCCGAATACATCGACTGGTTCAACCACCGGCGCCTCCACGGCGAGATCGGGCTCGTCCCACCCGCCGAAGCCGAGACCGCCTACTGGGCATCCCAGCCCCCAATCGAATACGCTCGAGAACACGTCACCGCTGGGGCCGGAACCAACTAACCGAGCCTCCACGAAACCCGGGGCGCTTCACAGAGCGAAAGCGAGTACGGCCCCGTACCCGCGTCCGCCGAACTGCCGGGTCGCGAGTTCATGCTGGGGATGCGAGGGCAGCCCGGGGTAGGCGACGAAGACGACACGCGGGTCGGCGTCAAGGAACTCTGCGACGATCTGCGCGGACTCCAGATGCCGGGTCATGCGCAGCGGACGGGTCACGGACCCGCGGGTGACGAGCCAGGCGTTGAACGGGGAGATGACCCCGCCGACATCGACCATCGCGTCGGCCTTGATCTGCTGGATCAGCTCGCGGCGTCCGATGACGGCACCGCCCATCGCATCGCCGTGGCCGTTGATGTACTTGGTCAGCGAGTAGACCACCAGGTCGGCTCCATCGGCCAAGGGTCGGTACAGAGGCGGCGGGGTGAAGGTGGAATCCACTGACAGCAGCGCTCCGACCGCGTGCGCGAGTCGGGCGACGGCGGCGATGTCGGTCACCTTCGTGGTGGGGTTGCCGATCGTCTCCACATGCACCAAGCGCGTGTTCGGCCGGATCGCTGCGGCCACGGCATCCAGGTCCGCGGCATCCACGAAGGTCGCCTGGACGCCGTAGTTCCGCGGCAGCAATTCGGCGAACAGCCGCCAGGTCGCCTCGTAGGTCACGTCCGCGACGACGATGTGGTCCCCGCTGTCCAGGAAGGTGAAGAACACCGCATGCAGCGCGGCGGCCCCGGAGGCCAACGCGACCGCATCCTCGCTGCCCTCCAGTGCGGCGAGCTTGGCTTGCAGCGCTTTCTGGTTCTCCCCGGAGTTACGGGTGTAGAGGGGCACGTCAGTGCCGGACCAGTCCAGCCCGGAGGGGTCTTCGGGCAGCGCGTACGAGTTCGCCATCACGATGGGTGTGCGGATCGCCCCGGAACCCTGGTCGATGTGGTTGCCGGCGTGCACGGCGCGAGTCAGGAACTCCAGCGAGGAGGGGTCGGCTTTGTCGGGGCGAGAGACGTCATGCCATCGACGCTAAGCCCGCACGGTGCGTCCGGGTCGTTGTGTGTCATTTCCGTCTCACGGCGTGACGATGTGGGGCTGCCCGGTCGAGGCGCTGGTGCCGCCGTCGACGGACAGTACGGCGCCGGTGATGTAAGCGGCATCGGGCGAGGCGAGGAACAGCACCGCCGGCGCCATGTCCTCGGGCATACCGGGCCGCCCGAGGGCGATGCGGTTCACGAACGGGGCCAGCGCCTGCGGGCTGTCGGCGAAACCGGCGGTCATATCGGTGAGGGTGAAGGCCGGGGCGACCGCGTTCACGCGCACGCCGCGGTCTCCGTAGTCCAGGGCGAGGGAGCGCACGAAGCCGAGGACGGCATGCTTGGTGGCGTTGTACGCCGCCTGTCCCCAGTCGCCGGCCAGCCCCGAGACGGAGGCGATGGCCACCATGTTCCCGCGGGAGGCCACCAGTGCCGGGAGTGCGGCCTGGGCGAGATGGAACAGGCCGTCGACGTTCGTCGCCCGCAGCGTCTCCCACTCCGACGTCGCCAGCGCGGTCAGGTCACCGCCGACATAGCCGGCCGCATTGCTGACCACCACGTCCAGCATCCCGAACCGCTCGATGACGGCCGCGACGAGCGTTGCCGCAGCCGTGGGCTCGGCGATGTCGGAGACGACCGTCAGGGCGCGCTCCGCAGGATAGCCCGCGACCGTCTCGCCCAAGGGCTCGGGCCGGCGCCCGGCGACGGCGACGTTGGCGCCGTTGTCGAGGAAGGCCCGCGCGATGGCGCGGCCGATGCCGGTGCCGCCGCCGGTGATCAGGACGGTCTTGCCGGTGAAGGGATACGCGTTCGCGGTCATCAGAGGCGCGCTCCGCCCTCGACGTGGATGGTCTCGCCGGTCACGAAGCCCGCGCCCAGCAGCCATAGGGCGGCGTCCGTGATGTCCTCCCGGGTGCCGGCGCGGCCGACCGGGTTGGCGGCTGCGATGCCGTCGAGGAGGCCATGCTTGGCGTCGGCGCCGAGGCCGTCGTAGGTGCCGGAGTCGATGATGCCCGGCGAGATGGCGTTCACCCGGATCGGGGCGAGTTCCTTCGCCAGATGCGCCGCGAGGAAGGCGACCGCGCCGTTGGCGACGCCCATGACCGTGTACGGCGCACCTGGGCTCCACGCCGCGACCCCAGAGAACAGCAGGATCGACCCGGACGCGGACAGGATTGGGGCGAAGTGCTTGGCCACCAGCAGCGGCCCGAACACCTTCGCGTCGAACGCGGCAGTCAGCTTGTCCTTCTCCAACTCCACCACCGGCACGTTGTGATGGGCCGAGGCAGTGATGACCACATGATCCACCGCGTCCAGCTCACCGGCTGCGGCGGCGATGCTCGCCTCATCGCTCACATCCACCCGGATCGCGATCCCGCCCAGCTCGGCCGCAACCGCCTGCGCACGATCGAGGTCACGCGCTCCGATGACGATGTGCGCACCAGCCTGGTTCGCGGCGCGGGCGATCGCCTCACCCAGATACTTCGACCCGCCGATCACCAGCACCCGCTGCCCATCCAGTCTTGTACTCATCCTGTGCTCCCATCCGCCCGGTCAGCCTTGCGCGGCAGCCGTTCGGCCCCGCAAGCACAACGGTATGATTTTGATACTGGTTACTTCAACGAAACCTGCGAAAGGTGACGTCACATGGGCAAGGCATACGACGTGATGGCGGCGAGCTGCCCCAGCCGGACCGTGCTGCACCGCATCGGCGCCAGGTGGACGATCTTCGTCGTCACCGCACTGGCCGAGCGCGAGACACCGATGCGCTTCACGGAGCTGAAGACCCGCATCCAGGGCATCACCCCGAAGGTCCTCACCGAGACCCTGCGTGCCCTGGAAGTCGATGGTTTCGTGACCCGCACCGACATCGGCGGCAACCCGCCCCATGTCGAATACGCCCTCACCGACCTCGGGCACTCCCTGTGGGGGCCATTGCAGGCCGTGCGGGAATGGGCCGAGACCCACGTCCCTGCCATCCTCGACGCCCGCGCGGCTGCCGGTTACCCCGCCTCCTCAGCGCGGCTGTCGTCGGTGCAGCTCTGACGGATGTCGCCGTTGAGTCGTACAGTAGAGGGCGAGGCAGGTTTCCTCTCTCTGCGGGTCCCTCGGGACAAGGCCCTTCGGGGCGATCATCCACGTACTGCCTCCTCGACGGAGAACTACGTGTGATGAGAGGCCAGAACAATGCTTCGACTGCTCTGGGCGGCGAGCGTCCGCATCCGCTACTTCCTGCGGCGCTACATGCCCACCAACATCCTGCTCGACCTGATCCGCACCCGGCGCGGGCTGAAGTGGGGCATCCCCGCCATGCTCCTCGCGGCGCCCTACCTGCTCGCCGCGAGCATCTGCACCAGCATCATCGAAGACGGCGGCCCCGGCTGGCTCAACCTCCTCGTGCTCCTACTCATCTGGAACGCACTCAAGTTCATCTGGATCGGCCCGGTCAGCCTCGTGCGAGCGCGATCTCAACTTCGCCGTGAACCTGGTGCGGCCGACCCGCGACCTCGACATCGAGCTGATCGCCTGACCGCAATGTGAGCGTAAGAGTCGTCGCCGTCACACGCACACCCAGCACACGGCCCCGGAATCCGATCGTGAACGAGAAACCGTCCCAGTCGTCGGGGCAGAACGGGCGGAAGGAGAGCACCCCGTTGCGCACGCGCATGCCGGCGAAGCCCTGCACGATCGACAGCCACGCGCCGCTCATCGACGTGATGTGCAGGCCGTCCTCGGTGTCGTTGTTGTAGTTGTCGAGGTCGAGACGCGCCGTGCGACGGTACAGCTCCATCGCCTTGTCCGGGCGACCGATCGACGACGCGACGATCGAGTGGATCGACGCCGACAGCGACGACTCATGAACGGTCATCGGCTCGTAGAAGTCGAAGTTGCGACGCAGAGCGTCGGGTGTGAAATCGTCCTCGAACAGATACATGCCCTGCAGAACATCCGCTTGCTTGATGAAGCACGAGCGCAGAATCCGGTCCCAGGACCAGTTCTGGTTGATGGGACGCTCGGTGACGGGGATCGTCTCGACGCTGCGCAGGTCCTTGTCCAGAAACGTATCGTGCTGGACGTTGATGCCGAGCTCGGCATCAACCGGCAGATACATGTGCTCGGCGATCGTCTGCCACCGCTGCTGCTCGGCGGGTGCCACACCGAGGGCCGAGGACCGTTCGACGGGCAACTCTCCGAGGGTCTGCGCGGTGTAGCGCAGCACCCAGGCGGCGAGGTAGTTGGTGTACCAGTTGTTGTTGACGTTGTTCTCGTACTCGTTGGGACCGGTGACGCCGTGCAGCATGTACTGCCCGCGCGCCTGCGCGAAGTGCACGCGGTCGGCCCAGAAGCGGCTGATCTCCACGAGCACGTCTATCCCCGGTCCCTCGAGATATGTCCTGTCGCCCGTGTACTCCGTGTAGGTGCGGATCGCGAAGGCGATCGCGCCGTTGCGGTGGATCTCCTCGAACGTGATCTCCCACTCGTTGTGGCATTCGACGCCGTTGAAGGTCACCATCGGGAACAGAGCGCCCGCCAGCCCCTGCTGCCGCGCGTTGTGCTGCGCCTCGGGGAGCTGATCGTGACGATACGTGAGCAGGGCGCGCGACACTGCGGGCTCCGACACGGCGAGGTACAGCGGCAGCAGGTACGCCTCGGTGTCCCAGTACGTCGCCCCGCCGTACTTCTCGCCGGTGAAACCCTTCGGTCCGATGTTGAGGCGGGAATCCTCGCCGTAGTAGGTCGAGAAAAGCTGGAAGAGATTGAACTGGATCCCCTGCTGCGCCTCGTCGTCGCCCTCGATGCGGACCTCGGCACGGGCCCAGCGCTGTTCCCACGCCGCCGTGTGCGCAGCCAGGTGCTGGTCGAAAGTGGATGCCGCGGCGGTCTCCAGAAGGCTCGTGACCGTGTCGCGGTGCGCGTTCTCGTCGACGTCGCGGGTTGTGACGACGGCGGTCGTCTTGACGAGCTCCACCGTGGTGCCGACGGCGAGGGTACCGGTGTAGCGCTCACCGACCTCGAGGTGCCGATCGATGATGCCCGCGTGCTCGAGGCCCACTGCTGCGTTTCGCATCGCGGCGGTGACCGTGTACTGGGGAGTGCCGAACGAGTTGGGCACGGTGCGCATCGACAGCTGCGGATCGCCGGCCGGAATGCGCACGACCTCCTCCCAGAAGCTCTCGCCGTAGTTGGAGTCGAGATTGTGGACGTTCCCGTCCAGTCGTGGAGTGAGGGTGACCTTGGGGGTGCCCTCGCGCGCGGTGATACGGATGCGCTGCAGACACAGCTCGGGGGTGACGAGTGAGAGGAACCGCTCGAAGTGCAGTCGCACGACGGAGGTGCCCACGCGGTAGTCGAAGGAGCGTGTCAGCAGACCATTGCGCAGATCGAGCCGAATCGACGCATCGTGGTGATCTCCGTCGTGCAGGTCGACGCGCTCGCCATCGACCGTGATGCCGACGGCGATGATGCCGACCGCATTGATGACCTTGCCGAAGTACTCGGGGTAGCCGTTCTTCCACCAGCCGACCCGTGTCTTGTCCGGAAACCAGATCCCCGCGATGTAGGTCCCGGGGTGCGTGTCGCCGCCGTAGCCCTCTTCGAAGTTGCCGCGCATACCCATGTGCCCGTTGCCGATCGACGTCATCGATTCGATGACGCGCATCGCCGCATCGTCCAGCCGCGTCGTCGTGATCGCGTACGGCTCGACGTCGAACATCCGCTCGCCCATGAACTCACCCTTCTGCTCCGGCAGGCATGTCTGGGTGCAGCCGTTCACGCCGGAAACGTATCCGGTCAGCGAGGCTACTCCTCTTCGTCGCCAAGTGCACGGCTCGCGATAGGCTGGTGTCGATCTCGACCGGGATCACGGGGTCTCGACCGGGATCGCGGGGTGAGGAGGGTGTCGTGTTCGGCCGGCTCTTCGATCGCGCCGCACCGCTGTGGCGTGCGGCATCGACGCTCGGCGACATCATCGTCGTCAACGTGCTGCTGATGCTCACAGCCCTCCCGATCGTCACGCTAGGCGCGGGGCTCACTGCTGCATACGATGCCGCGCGGCGCCTGCAGGCAGACCTCGACGACGGAGCGGCCAGGACGTTCTGGCGATCGTTCCGCGCGAATCTCGCTCAGTCCACTGCGATCTGGGCGGTCGTCGGATCGATCGGAGCGGCGCTTCTGGCGAGCTGGATCCTTCTGCCGATCCCCGAGCTCGCGGTGATGAAAACCCTGTTCACTGCTGTTTATCTGCTGATCTTCCCGTTCGTGTGGGCACTGCAGGCGCGGTTCGAGAACACCATCGGTCGCACACTGCGCAATGCGGCGGCGCTCGCGATCGCGCGGCTGCCGTGGGCCGGGGGAGTGCTCGTGATCCAGGCGGTCGTGCTTGCGGTGACGATCGCGACGTGGGTCTTCGTGCCGCAGGCCGTCGTGCTCCTGCTGCTCCTCGGGTACCCCCTCGCCGTCTGGGCATCGGCGCCGCTCATCGAACGTGCGCTGGCTCCGTTGCTGCCGGCACCCGAGCCGGAGCGCGCGGACTGAGGGCTCCGTTCCAACCGAGATCGGATCGTGACCATCGGGTCGTCCCTGGCGCGCTTGCGCGCCGCGGCGGCCGCGCGTACTGTGTTGCTCGCTAGCGAAATCGTTTCCGGAATTCGGCCCCAGCGGTGGAGCAGCGATGCGACGCCGCGTCAACGGCATCAATCCAACGAAGGAAAGGCCCACAATGATGATCACGCGCAGAACGGGGAAGCTGCTTGCCGCAGGTCTGGCGGTGACCGCACTGGCCGGCGCCTTGGCCGGTTGCAGCGCAGGCAGTGACGGCGACAGCTCGGCCGACGGCAAGGTGTACTACCTCAACTTCAAGCCCGAGCAGGCGGAGGACTGGAGCGCCCTCGCGGCCGAGTACACGAAGGAGACCGGCGTCCAGGTCGACGTGCAGACCGCAGCGTCGGGCACGTACGAGACGACGCTGAAGTCCGAGATGGCCAAGAGCAACGCGCCGACGTTGTTCCAGGTGAACGGTCCGGTCGGCCTGGCCAGCTGGAAGGACTACGCGTCCGACCTCACAGACACTGCGATCTACGAGCACCTCAATGACCAGTCGGTGGCGCTGACGAACGACGATGGCGCTCCTGTCGCGATCCCGTACGTGCAGGAGACCTACGGCATCATTTACAACAAGAAGCTCGTCAACGACTACATCGCGCTGCCGGGTGCGGCGATCACGAACGTCGACGAGATCGACAACTTCGACACGCTGAAGGCGGTCGTCGAGGGTATCCAGGCGAATAAGGACGCGCTCGGGATCGAAGGCGCCTTCACGTCGGCCGGCTTCGACTCTTCGTCCGACTGGCGCTTCAAGACGCACCTCGCGAACATCCCGCTCTATTACCAGTTCAAGGCCGACGACGTTAAGGGCCAGCCCGCCACGATCACCGATGAGTACCTCGACGGCTACCAGCGGATCTTCGACCTGTACATCGACAACTCGACGACCGAGCGCACGCTCCTCTCCAGCAAGACCGGTGAGGACGCGAACGCCGAGTTCGCACTGGGCAAGGCCGTGTTCTACCAGAACGGCACGTGGGCGTACAACGACATCAAGGGCCAGGCCGTCGCCGACGAGGACCTCGGCATGCTCCCGATCTACATCGGCGCCGACGGTGAAGAGAACCAGGGTCTGACGACCGGCTCGGAGAACTACTGGGTCATCAACAACGAGGCATCCGAAGCCGACCAGCAGGCGACGAAGGACTTCCTCGAGTGGGTCATCACCTCCGACACCGGTCGTGAGTCGCTCGCGAACACGATGGGCTTCGTCACACCGTTCGATACATTCGCCGACTACCTGCCCGCTAACCCCTTCATCCAGGCGGATGCTGCGTACACCGCGGCCGGGAAGACCGCCGTCACCTGGAACTTCACCGTCATGCCCTCCGAGGAGTGGAAGAACGGCGTCGGCCAGGCCCTGCTGCAGTACGCGCAGGAGACGGGCGACTGGGACGGGGTCGTGACCGCGTTCGTCGACGGCTGGGCGACCGAGTACGACCTCACCAACGGTTGATCCCCTCACCGTGCCGCGGGGTCCCGAGCCCCGCGGCACGGTGGCGCGAGCCGCGCGCCACATTCAAGGAGCACTCATCATGAAGAAATCCCTCGCACGCTGGGGGTGGCTGTTCACCGGCCCGACCGTCGCAGCGTTCATCATCGGATTCGTCGTCCCGTTCGTCCTCGGCCTGTACCTCTCGTTCACCGAGTTCCGCACAGTGACCCGCAGCACGTGGGTCGGGTTCGACAATTACCTCAAGCTGTTCGGCGACGACACGTTCGCGCACTCGCTGTGGTATACGGCCGCCTTCGCGATCGTGACGACGATCCTCATCAACGTGTTCGCGTTCGCGATCGCCTATCTGCTGGTCAAGCAGTTCCGCGGCAAGAACACCTTCCGCTCCGTATTCTTCATGCCGAACCTCATCGGCGGCATCGTGCTCGGCTACATCTGGCTGCTGTTGCTCAACGGCGTGCTGGGGATGTGGGCCCGCTCGATCACCTACAACGAGACCTACGGCTTCTGGGGAATGGTCATCCTCATGTGCTGGCAGCAGATCGGCTACATGATGGTCATCTACATCGCCGGGCTCCAGTCGATCCCCACCGAGATGCTCGAGGCGGCGGAGATGGATGGCGCATCGGCCGGCCGTCGTCTGCGCAGCGTAATCATCCCGCTCGTGATGCCCTCCATCACGGTGTGCACATTCCTCACGATCACCAACGGCTTCAAGATGTTCGACCAGAACCTCGCGCTGACCAACGGCGCCCCCTCGCGGCTGTCCGAGCTGCTCGCGCTCAACATCTTCAACACGTTCTACGGACGCACGGGCTTCGAGGGCGTCGGCCAGGCCAAGGCGGTCGTCTTCCTCATCATCGTCGCGGTCATCGCTCTCGCTCAGAACCGCTTCGCCCGTTCGAAGGAGGCGGCAGTATGAACGACAAGCCGCGCCGCCCCTGGCTGTGGACGACGGTCTTCGCCGTCATCGCACTGGCCTACCTGTACCCGATCGCCCTCGTCGTCATCAACTCGTTCAAGGGCAAGGTCTACATCGCCTCCGAGCCCTTCGCGTTGCCCACTGCTGACTCGTTCGTGGGCTGGGAAAACTACCTGCGCGGCATCGAACTGACCGACTTCATCTCGTCGTTCGGTTGGTCGCTCGTGATCACGCTGGGTGCCGCCGCCCTCATCCTCACGGGCACGTCGATGACGGCCTGGTGGATCGTTCGGATGGACAACCGATACGCGAAGACGCTCTACACGAGCTTCCTGTTCAATCTCGTCGTCCCCTTCCAGATGGTGATGTTCACCCTGTCGTGGCTCGCCGACTACCTCGGCTTGAACAACCCATTCGGCCTGTGGATCATCTACCTGGGCTTTGGAGCCGGACTCGCGGTGTTCATCTTCACGGGCTTCGTCAAGGGCATCCCGTACGAGATCGAAGAGGCCGCCACGATCGACGGGTGCGGCCCCGTACGCACCTTCTTCCTCATCGTCGTGCCCATCTTGAAGCCCGCCATGATCACGGTCGCGATCCTCGAGGTGATGTGGCTGTGGAACGACTATCTGCTGCCGTACCTCACTCTCGACCTCAAGCACTACAAGACGATCCCGATCGCCGTGCAGTATCTCAAGGGCGGCTACGGTTCGGTCGACATGGGTGCGATGATGGGTGTGCTGGTCCTGGCGCTGATTCCGGTCATCGTCTTCTACCTCGCCAGCCAGAAGCACATCATCCGAGGTGTCGCCGCAGGCGCCGTCAAGGGGTGAACGCCCGCACCGAGGAGGCTGCGCCATGCCCGAGATGACCATCAAGGAGCTGGCGCGCATCTGCGGAGTGGCCGTATCGACGGTGTCGCGGGCGATGAACGACCGCTCCGATGTCAATCCCGAGACTCGCGCGCGGATCCGGGCGGCGGCCGAGCAGTACGGCTATGTGCCTAACTCGAGCGCGAGGCGCCTGAAGATCGGCACCACCAAGACCATCTCGGTGTTCATCCAGGGCGAGTTCGGCCAGCTGCTGGTCGAGGTTCTGCAGCAGCTCGAGCTCGCATTCGCACAGGCCGGGTACGACACGACGATCTCGCATGTCGCCGATCCTGAGCATGCGAATGCCGGCACCGTCGAACGCATCGTGCGCGAGGGGAAGTTCGGCGGCGTGGTGTTCCTCGGCCGCTACGGCAGCGCCGACCGTGAGGCATCCGCTCAGCTCAGTCGGCGCCTGGCCGGGATCGACGTGCCGATGGTGTTCTGCACGACGCCCGACTACTCGGGGACCGCGGCGCTGCACTCGTCGATCTCGGTCGACGACCATGCCGGGGCGCGTGAGCTGACCGCCCACCTCATCGCCCTTGGCCACCGGCGCATCGCGTTCCTCGGCGCGGGGGCCGAACCCGACCGGGAGCACGCCTGGGCGCTACGGCTGGCCGGGTATCGTGCGGGGCTGAAGGATGCCGGGATCGCGCCGGACGAGGCCCTCGTCGCGGCATCTGCGATCGAGGAGCAGGCCTACACGATGCGCAACGGCTACGAATCGGTCTCGCGATGGCTCACCACCGCGCCGACGGATGTCACGGCGCTCGTGGCCGTGTGCGACGCGGCGGCGATCGGCGCGAGCCGGGCGCTCAGCGAGGCCGGACTCTCGGTGCCCGGTGACGTCTCGCTCGTGGGATTTGATGGACTCGATATCGCGAACTACTTCGTGCCGCGGCTGACGACGATCGTCCAGCCCGTGGCCGAGATCGCGAAGAGCACGGCCCGCGTGCTGCTGGCGACGATGGACGAGCCAGGGCGGGCGATCGAGCAGGTCTGGATCCGTGGGCGGCTCGTGCCCGGAGACTCCGTGCGCCCCCGCCCCTGACCAGGGGTCAAGCGCCTCCCCAGGCCAAGGTTGACGGACTACACCTGCCTCCAGACACAGAAGGAGCTACGTGCTGCGTGGTTCTCTGCTCCCGCGAGCTTCGCGCGCCTGGCGTCGAACGAGCAGTGGGACTTGTTCGGCTATCTCTGTATTGAGCACGGCATGTCTGAGGACTGGCTGCTGACCTATCGTCGCGAAGTGAGCAGGGTCAACGCTCGTTCGGGACTGCCGCCGTCCCGCCCTCATCCTCGGCCTTTCGTTCTCATCCGAACGGTGCTCTCGATGTCGATCCAGATCGAGATCGACGGCGTGCTTCCGTGGCGAGGAGCGCTGCAGACCAGCGGCAGTCAGTTGATCGGCGAGACGGTCGCGCGCGATCGGAGCGCGTCGGCCCGATGACGCGCGTTCCTCCCCGGGTAGCTGCTGCGTGACGGCGTCGCGCGGGTGCCGCTGACCGCCGCCGCATTACGCCGAGGGACGGTCGAGGGGGCCGAACAGAGCCTGCCAAAGCCACTGCGTCGCCGTCTCGAGCGGCGGCAGTGGCTCGCGAGCGAGCCACGCGGTGATGACGCCCAGCGCGCTGCCCGTCACGCTCGCTGCGACGACGTCGACCGGGAGCCCGTCGAACACCGACGGCGCCCCCTCGCGCACCGCGTCGCCCACGATGCCCTGCACGCGCGCGCGCAACTGCGCCGCGACGGCGAGTGAACCGTGCTCGCCGAGCACGAGCCGGTAGAGGTCGGCGTTGTCGGCGATGTGTCGCAGGTACGTCGTGAGCTCGGCGGGCGGCTGGCTGATGTCGCGCGGGTCGGCCGAACGGATGATGCGGCTCGACACGTCATCGACGGCCGCCTCCAGCGCATCGGCGAGAAGCTGATCCTTGTCCGCGTAGTGCTGGTAGAAGCTGCTGCGGTTCACCCCCGCCTCGGCCGCGATGTCGGCCACGGTGATCGCGTCGAGCGGACGCTCACGGGCGAGATCGAGCAGCGCGTTCTGCAGACTCGCTCTCGTGCGCGCCACGCGGGGATCCATCCCGCCATCTTGTCAGAGTGACGGAGCGCTGCTGGGAGTTCTCCGACACGTGATGGGTTTGCAACACGTGTCGGATATCCTCGACGAGGCTCGATGGTGCGCCGCCTCCCACCCACCCCTCGGAAAGGCACGTCGTGGCCCAACTCCTCTACCGGCTGGGGCGCTTCTCGGCGCGCCGCGCCTGGATCGTCCTCGTCGCCTGGGTGATCGCCCTCGGCGTCGCGGCGGGATCGTTCGTCGCCTTCGGCGGCACGCTCGCCACCTCCTTCAGCATTCCCGGCACCGAGACGGAGCGCGTCAACGACCGCCTCGCCGACGCCCTTCCCGACCTCACGGGGGCCAGCGCGCCCGTCGTGTTCCAGACGGACGGTCAACCGTTCACCGACGCGCAGAAGGAGGACATCTCCTCGCTGTTGAAGGACGTCGCCGATATCGACGGCGTCGCGGGCACGGTCGACCCGTTCCAGACCGAGGCGCAGCGCGCCGACCAGGCCGCGCAGCTCGCGTCCGGCGCCGACCAGCTCGCCCAGGGCGAGAGCCAGTTGGATGCGGCGCAGCAGCAGCTCGATGCGGGCAAGGAGCAGCTGGACGCCGCCATCGCACAGGCGCAGGCCGCGGGTGTCTATGCACAGGCCGAGGCGCAGTTCGCGGCCCAGCAGGCACAGATCACCGCGGGTCAGGAGCAGATCGACGCGTCGCGCGCTCAGCTGGAGGCGCAGAAGCCGCAGCTCGAAGCGGGTCAGGACCTGCTCGACGCCGCATCCGGGATCCGCACCGTCTCCACCGACGGCGCCACGGCGCTCGGCAACGTGGCATTCACCGAAGACATGTTCTCGTTGCCGCAGGAGACGAAGACAGCGGTCGCCGACCGCCTCAAGAGCGCTGACATCCCCGGCGTCAGTGTCGACTACTCCTCGACGATCGCCCAGTCGACCGACGGCCTCATCGGGGTCGGCGAGCTCGTCGGTGTGCTCATCGCGGCGCTCGTGCTGGCGATCATGATGCGGGCTCTACTTCCCGCCATCACGCCCCTGATCGGCTCGCTCATCGGCGTCGGCGTCGGTGTCGCCGGATCCCTGGCGTTCTCCGACGTGGTGGACATGGCGTCCGTGACCCCGATCCTCGGTGTCATGCTCGGTCTCGCCGTCGGCATCGACTACTCGCTGTTCATCGTGAACCGCCACCGCAAGCAGGTGCTCGCCGGCATGGACATCGGCGAGTCGATCGGCCTGGCCAACGGGACGGCGGGCAACGCCGTCGTCTTCGCCGGCACTACCGTGATCATCGCCCTGGTCGCGCTCCTCGTCACCGGTGTGCCGTTTCTCGGCGTGATGGGTGTCGTGGGCGCGGCGTGCGTGTTCGTCGCCGTCCTCGTCGCCATCACAGTCACGCCCGCCCTGCTCGGGCTCATGAAGCTGCGGGTGCTGCGCCGCGGGCTGCGCGCGAAGGTCGGGCATCCTGATCACGCGCCGGCCGAGCTGCGGCCCATGCGCACCGGACGCGTGGTCGCCGCGGGCGCGGTCGCGATCATCGCTCTGCTCGTCATCGCCATCCCCGCCCTGTCGATGCGTCTCGGACTGCCCGATGGCTCCTCGGAGGCCACCGACACGACCCAGTACCGCGCCTATACGGCGGCGACCGAGGCATTCGGTGCCGGCGTCAACGGCCCGCTGCTGGTCGTTGCCGAGACGCCGCAGACGGTGGAGGAGAGCGATCGCGTCGCGACGCAGGCCGACATCGTCCGCACGCTCATGGCGCAGGACGACGTGGATGCGGTCGCCCCGATCGCGGTATCGGATGACGGCAAGACCTTCGCGTTCCAGGTGGTCCCGCAGGACGGGCCCGCCAGCGAGTCGACTGAGACGCTCGTGCACGACCTGCGCGCCCTCTCGCCGCTCGACGGCGACATCGAGCTCGGCGTGGCGGGCCAGGCGTCGGCCAACATCGACGTCTCGCAGAAGCTCGCCGACGCGCTGCCCGTCTATCTCGCCGTGGTCGTGGGCCTCTCGCTCGTCATCATGGTGCTGGTGTTCCGGTCGATCCTGGTGCCCATCATCGCGACCGCGGGTTACGTGCTGTCCCTGTTCGCCGCGCTCGGCGCCGTCACCGCGATCTACCAGTGGGGCTGGCTGAGCGACGTGTTCGGCGTGCACGATCCCGGACCGGTGCTGAGTTTCGGACCGATCATCCTGATGGGTGTGCTCTTCGGACTCGCGATGGACTACCAGCTGTTCCTCGTCTCGGGCATGCGCGAGGCGTACGTTCACGGCGCTCCGGCACGCGCGGCGGTCGTTGCGGGCTTGCGGGGCGGGCGTGCGGTGGTCACGGCCGCGGCGATCATCATGATCTCCGTCTTCGGCGGCTTCGTCTTCAGCCACCTCGCGATGGTGCGTCCGATCGGCTTCGGGATGGCGATCGGTGTGCTCTTCGACGCGTTCATCGTGCGCATGGTGATCGTTCCGGCGCTCATGCACCTGTTCGGGCGCGCGGCGTGGTGGCTGCCGCGCTGGCTCGACCGCATCCTGCCCGATGTGGACGTCGAGGGCGCGGCGCTCGAACGCGCCCACCCCGTGCAGCACTGACTCTGCCGACACGAGAGAAGGGGGTGTCCACCGGATGGTGGGCCGCCTCCTTCTCTCGTATGCGCGTGTCAGGCTGCATCGCCGACGAGGACGGCGACTCCCTCTTCGGCCGCATCCGCCGGGCGCTCGTCGATGCGACGCAGAGCGCGGCGCCCGAGGGCGATGGTCAGCGCAGCGATCACGATCGACGCTGCGGCCACCAGGTACGGCACCGTCGCGTTCGACGCGTGCCACAGCCATGCGGCCAGCGGCGGGGCGGCGGCCCCGCCGAGGAAGCGGACGGCCGAGTAGGCCGAGGATGCGACCGCGCGGGGGAGATCCGTGGCCTCCATGACCGCCTCCGTCAGCACCGTGTTCATCACGCCCAGAAGAAGGCCGCCCACGACGATGCACGTCACCAGCGCGGCGGAGCTTGCGACGAGGATGCCGCCCACGACGAGATCGATCGCGAGCAGTGGCAGAACGACGAGCATGACGCCCGAGCGGGTGAACCGACGCAGCAGCATCGGCGCGACCCACACGCTCGTGATCGCCAGGGCGACGCCCCATCCGAAGAACGTGAAGCCGATGCCCATCGCCCCGAACCCGAGCGGGAACGGCGAGAAGGCGAGGAGGGTGAAGAAGCCGATGTTGTAGAACAGGGCCGCTACCGCGAGCACGGCGAGGGCCGGCTGTCCGAGCGCGCGGAACGGCGCCGACAGCGGCACGGGGGAGCGCTTCTCCTTCGGTCCGCGCAGCAGCACGGCGACCGCGATGAACGCGATGGCCATGAGCGCGACGACGCCGAAGAACGGTCCGCGCCAGCTCACCTCGCCGAGCAGGCCGCCGAGCAGCGGACCCACCGCGATGCCGACGCCCAGTGCGGCCTCGTACAGCACGATCGCCGCGGAACTGCCCCCGCTGGCGGCTCCGACGATCGTCGCGAGCGCCGTGGAGATGAACAGGGCGTTGCCCAGACCCCATCCGGCCCGGAAGCCGATGATGGCGTCGACGCTGCCGGACAGTGCGCTGAAGAGCGAGAAGACGACGATGAGCGCGAGACCTGCCAGGAGGGTCGCCTTCGCTCCGATGCGGCTCGAGATCCAGCTCGTGACCAGCATCGCGAGGCCCGTCACGAGCAGGTAGCTCGTGAACAGCAGCTCGGTCTCGACCGGGGTTGCTTCGAGCGACTGCGCGATCGCGGGAAGGATCGGGTCCACGAGGCCGATGCCCATGAACGCCACGACGCACGCGAAGGCGACCGCCCATACCTGGGCGGGCTGGCGCCAGACGGATCCTGTCGCGCCGCTCATCGTGCCGCTCCTGCGAAGGCGTCGGTGCGCGACATCAGGATGCGGGATGCGTGCTCGAGCGCGGACCACTCCGCATCGTCGAGATCGGTGAACAGCGGCTCGAGCGCCTCGCCGAGCTGCGTGCGCCACGCATCCATCGCCTCCGAACCGGCCCGCGTGATCGAAACGATCGTCACGCGCGAATCCTCCGCGTCGCGCTCGCGTTCGACCAGGTGGAGGTCGGCGAGCTGGCCGACCAGCCGAGTCATGCCCGGCTGGGTGGTGCGGCTCAGCCTCGCCAGGTCGCCCACGCGCTGTGGCCCCTCCTTCTGCAGGATGCTGAGCGCGCGCCACTGGGCGGCGGGGGCATCATTCTGCGTCGTGACGGCGGCGACGCGGGTCAATGCGTGCGCGGCGACGACGATCCTCTCGATGGCTTCGGCTTTTCGCATAATCAAAGTATATACCTGCGGTATGTAATACAGGCGGGAGCAGCGGACGGCCGGCGCGGCACCGCCGTAGGCTGGGGGGATGACTGTCGACGACATCGTGATCGTTGCCGCCGCCCGCACGCCGCAGGGGAGGCTGAAGGGACAGCTCGCGTCGATTCCCGCTCCCCAGCTGGGTGGGATCGCCATCCGCGGCGCTCTGGCGCAGGGACAGATTCCCGCATCCGCCGTCGACGCCGTTCTCGTGGGGCAGGTGCTTCCGGCCGGTACCGGTCAGAACCCGGCCAGGCAGGCGGCGATCGCCGCGGGCCTCGGATGGGACGTCCACGCCGCCGGCGTCAACAAGGTCTGTCTGTCCGGACTCACCGCCGTCATCGACGCCGCCCGGATGATCCGTTTTGGCGATGCATCCGTCGTCGTCGCGGCGGGCATGGAGTCGATGAGCCGCGCGCCGCATCTGCTGACCGGCTCGCGCGACGGGTATGCGTACGGCAGTGTCGAGGTGCTCGACCACATGGCCTACGACGGTCTCACCGACGCGTTCGACCGCGTGAGCATGGGCGAGTCGACCGAGCGTCGTAACGCCGACTACGACGTCACGCGCGCCGAACAGGATGCGGTCGCCGCACGCTCGCACCGCCGCGCGGCCGCCGCGGTGGAGGCAGGCCTGTTCGACGCCGAGATCGTCCCCGTCGAGGTCCCGCAGCGCCGGGGTGAGCCCGTCGTCGTCACGCGCGACGAGGGAATCCGCGCCGAGACCTCCGAAGAGGTGCTCGCGAAGCTGCGTCCCGCGTTCGTCGAGGGCGGGACCATCACGGCCGGCAACTCGTCGCAGATCTCCGACGGCGCATCAGCGGTGGTGCTCACAACGCGCAGCCACGCCGACGCGCAGGGGTGGAAGGTGCTGGCCGCGCTCGGTGCGAGCGGTCAGGTCGCCGGCCCCGACAACTCGCTGCATGCGCAGCCGGCGCGCGCGATCGCCCGGGCCCTGGAGCGGCAGGGGCTCGCCGCATCCGATCTCGATCTCGTGGAGATCAACGAGGCCTTCGCCGCGGTCGTCGTCCGCTCGCAGCGCGAGCTCGGTCTCTCCGATGATGTCGTGAACCCGCAGGGCGGCGGCATCGCCCTCGGGCATCCGATCGGCGCCTCGGGCAACCGTCTCGTCGTCCACGCCGTGCACGAACTTGTGCGACGCGGATCCGGCACTGCTGCGGTCGCGCTGTGCGGCGGCGGTGGTCAGGGCGACGCGCTCATCCTCGTGCGCTGACGACCGCGCGGCGCCGACTCTCAGCTACGCAGGCGCTGGCGGAGCAGCTTCGTCTCGTCCCCCGAAACGGGGGAGTCGCCGGCGGCCACGTGACCGCGCTTGGCTCGGAAGGTGTCGACGATCGCACCGATCGCGAGGGCGAGTGTGATGCCCCAGCTGACCCACGCCAGCGCCGTCCGCCACGTGAAGGGCTCCTCGTTGTTGCGCAGCCCTCGAAAGAGCGTCGCGCCCCCGAGAAGGGCGCTGAACAGACCGGAGCCGAAGAGGTAGGAGCGCATGAGCCCACGCTATCGCGGGAGGATACCCCCTCGCTCGGGGCTTGCGCGAACCCCTGGAGGACCTGCACGCCGCTGTTAGCCTGAGTGGCATCCCGAGAGACCAGGAGTGCTCGCGTGCCCCAAGCAGAGTTCGTCGTCGTCGCCAATCGCCTTCCCGTCGACCGAGACGCCGACGGCGGGTGGCGCCGCAGCCCCGGCGGGCTGGTGACGGCGCTCGAGCCGGTGATGCGAAAGAGCGACGGCGCCTGGGTCGGCTGGGCTGGCAAGCCCGACCTCGAGCTCGAGCCGTTCGACGCCGATGGCACGCACCTCGTCCCGATCACGCTCAGCGCCGAAGAGGTCGAGCTGTACTACGAGGGCTTCTCGAACGACACGATCTGGCCGCTTTACCACGACGTGATCGCAGCTCCCCGGTACCGTCGCGAGTGGTGGAACGCGTACGTGGCCGTCAACCGCCGTTTCGCGGAGGCCGCCGCAGAGGTCGCGGCCGAAGGCGGCACGGTGTGGGTGCAGGACTACCAGCTGCAGCTCGTGCCGCAGTTCCTGCGCGAGCAGCGCCCCGATCTCACGATCGGCTACTTCCATCACATTCCGTTCCCCGCATACGGTCTGTTCTCGCAGCTGCCGTGGCGTCGTCAGGTGCTCGAAGGACTCCTCGGCGCCGACGTGATCGGTTTCCAGCGCGTGGCGGATGCGGGCAACTTCGCCCGCGCGGTGCGCCGCCAGCTGCGCTATGAGACGAAGTCGACGGGGATCAAGGTTCCGCAGGCCGACGGCTCGGTGCGCGTGGCTCTCGCCAAGGCGTTCCCGATCTCGATCGACGTGGCCTCCTACGTCGAGCTGGCCGGGCGACCCGAGATCCGGGCGCGCGCCCGCGAGATCCGCGAGGAGCTCGGCAATCCGCGCCACATCCTGCTCGGCGTCGACCGCCTCGACTACACCAAGGGCATCCGCCACCGCATGAAGGCGTTCGGCGAGCTGCTGCAGGATGAGCGGCTCTCGGTCGAGGACGTGACCCTCGTCCAGGTCGCGAGCCCGAGCCGCGAACGGGTCGAGACGTATCAACAGCTGCGGGACGAGATCGAGCTCACCGTGGGGCGCATCAACGGCGACTACGACACGATGGGTCACACCGCCATCCGCTACCTGCATCAGGCCTTCCCCAAGGAAGAGATGGTCGCGCTCTACCTGGCCGCCGACGTCATGCTCGTCACGGCGCTCCGAGACGGCATGAACCTGGTCGCCAAGGAGTACGTCGCGAGTCGCATCGACAACCGCGGCGCGCTCGTGCTCAGCGAGTTCGCCGGGGCGGCGGACGAACTCGGCAGTTCTCTGCTGGTGAACCCCCACGACATCCAGGGGCTCAAAGACACGATCGTCCGCGCGATCGAGATGACGCCGGCCGAGCAGGGGCGACGGATGCGGGCGCTGCGCCGCCGCGTACGCGAGCACGACGTCGAGGACTGGTCACGGGAGTTCCTGGCGGCCCTCGCAGGAATCCGGGGGAGCGGCACGGCGTGAGCGATCTGGAGAGCCTCGCGCGCACCCCGCGGCTTCTCGTCGCGCTCGACTTCGACGGCACGCTCTCGCCGCTCGTGGACGAGCCGATGTCGGCGCGGATGATTCCCGCGGCACGCCGTGCGCTGGATGCGCTGGCCGCGCTGCCGGCCACCGACGTGGCACTGGTGTCGGGGCGGTCGCTGGCGGATCTCCGCGTGATCAGCGAGCACACCGACGACTCGCTGTTCCATCTCGCCGGCTCCCACGGCGCCGAGACCTGGCATCCGGGTGCTCGCGAGATGCCGGACGACGCCGCCGATCGCGCGGATCGCGCGCTTCTGGACGAACTCGTGCCTGAGGCCGAGCGGATCGTCGCGGACATTGAGGGCGCGTGGGTCGAGCCGAAGGCCTTCGGGCTCGGCCTGCACACCCGCCTCGCCCAAGCGGATGCGGCGCAGACCGCCCAGCACGACATCGACGCCCTCATGGCTGAACGAGCGCCGGACTGGCGACGGCGCACCGGGCGCGACATCCTCGAGTTCGCGTTCCGGCACGAGGGCAAGGATCAGGCGGTCGCGGCGCTGCGCGAGCGTCTCGGCGCGACGGGGGTGCTGTTCGCGGGCGATGACGTGACCGACGAGGACGCGTTGCGTGCGCTCGGCGACGACGACCTGGGCGTGCACGTCGGCGCGGGCGACAGCGCCGCATCCGTGTCGGTCGAAGACCCCGAGGCGCTGGCAGCGCTCCTGGACCGGCTGGCCGGGCTGCGTGCCGAACGGTGACCGTTCCACGACCGTGACAGGCGCCGGGCCGCAATAGACTGCACAGGTGAGCCACCCCGACGAAGCGATCGACATCAAGCCGCGCAGCCGAGCTGTGACGGACGGCATTGAAGCCACCACCTCCCGAGGCATGCTGCGTGCCGTCGGCATGGGAGACGAGGACTGGGACAAGCCCCAGATCGGCATCGCCTCCAGCTGGAACGAGATCACCCCCTGCAACCTCAGCCTCGATCGCCTCGCGCAGGGCGCGAAGGAGGGCGTGCACGCCGGCGGCGGTTACCCGCTGCAGTTCGGCACGATCTCGGTCTCCGACGGCATCTCGATGGGGCACGAGGGCATGCACTTCTCGCTCGTCAGCCGCGAGGTCATCGCCGACTCCGTCGAGACGGTCATGATGGCCGAGCGCCTGGACGGCAGCGTGCTGCTGGCCGGCTGCGACAAGTCCATCCCCGGCATGCTCATGGCCTCGGCCCGCCTCGACCTGTCGAGCGTCTTCCTCTACGCGGGTTCGATCGCGCCCGGCTGGGTCAAGCTCAGCGACGGCACCGAGAAGGATGTCACCATCATCGATTCGTTCGAGGCCGTGGGAGCGTGTCTCGCGGGCAAGATGAGCGAGGCCGACCTCAAGCGCATCGAGTGCGCGATCGCGCCCGGCGAGGGGGCGTGTGGCGGCATGTACACCGCCAACACCATGGCCTCCGTCGCTGAGGCGCTCGGTCTCAGCCTCCCGGGCAGCGCCGCGCCGCCCTCCGCCGACCGCCGCCGCGACTACTTCGCGCACCGCTCGGGCGAGGCCGTCGTCAACCTGCTCAAGCTCGGCATCACGACGCGCGACATCCTCACCAAGGAGGCGTTCGAGAACGCGATCGCCCTGGCCATGGCGCTCGGCGGCTCGACCAATGTCGTGCTTCACCTGCTCGCCATCGCGCGCGAAGCCGACGTCGAGCTCTCGCTCCACGACTTCAACCGCATCGGCGACAAGGTTCCGCACGTCGCCGACATGAAGCCGTTCGGTCAGTACGTCATGAACGACGTCGACCGCCACGGCGGCATCCCGGTCATCATGAAGGCGATGCTCGATGAGGGACTGCTGCACGGCGACGCCCTCACCGTCACCGGCAAGACGCTGGCCGAAAACCTGCGCGAGCTCGACCCGGATCCCATCGACGGCACCGTGATCCACACCTTCGACAACCCGATCCACGCGACCGGCGGCATCACGATCCTGCACGGTTCGCTGGCTCCCGAAGGTGCCGTCGTGAAGACGGCCGGCTTCGACGCGGCGGTGTTCGAAGGACCCGCCCGCGTGTTCGAGCGCGAGCGCGCAGCGATGGACGCGCTGGAGGCGGGGGAGATCCGCGCCGGCGATGTCGTCGTCATCCGTTACGAGGGACCCAAGGGCGGCCCGGGCATGCGCGAGATGCTCGCGGTGACGGCCGCCATCAAGGGCGCCGGCCTCGGAAAAGATGTACTACTCTTGACGGACGGACGATTCTCGGGCGGCACAACCGGCCTGTGCATCGGCCACGTAGCACCGGAAGCGGTGGACGCAGGTCCTATCGCTTTCGTGCGCGATGGTGATCTGATACGGGTCGATATCGCGGCTCGCTCTCTCGACCTACTCGTCGATGAGGCCGAGCTGAGCTCCCGCCGCTCTGGCTGGGAGCCGCTTCCCCCGCGCTATACCCGTGGCGTCCTGGCCAAGTACTCGAAGCTCGTGCGTTCGGCTGCCGAAGGCGCCGTCACCGGGTAACTTCGCCTCCGACATCCCGTCATCCCCACCCGAGGTAGTTCCCATGTCCTCAGACATCTCTGCGGCCATTCCCCGGCCGCCCGCCCGTGCGCAGTCCGCACCCGTGATCACGGGAGCGGAGGCCGTCGTCCGCTCGCTCGAACTCGTCGGCGTCACCGACGTGTTCGGGCTCCCGGGCGGCGCGATCATGCCCGTCTACGACCCGCTCATGGACGATGAGGCCGTGCGTCACATCCTCGTGCGCCACGAGCAGGGCGCCGGCCACGCGGCCGAGGGCTACGCCGCCGCATCCGGTCGCACCGGCGTCGCCATCGCGACGTCGGGCCCGGGCGCGACGAACCTCGTCACCGCGATCGCCGACGCCTACATGGACTCCGTGCCGCTCGTGTGCATCACCGGTCAGGTCTTCTCGACGCTCATGGGCACGGACGCGTTCCAGGAGGCCGACATCGTCGGCATCACGATGCCGATCACCAAGCACTCCTTCCTGGTGAAGACGGCCGAGGAGATCCCCGGCGCGATCGCGGCTGCCTTCGAGATCGCCAGCACCGGACGCCCCGGTCCCGTGCTCGTGGACATCACGAAGGACGCCCAGCAGGCCACGGCGCCCTTCATCTGGCCCCCGAAGGTCGAGCTGCCCGGCTACCGCCCGGTGACGAAGGCCCACGGCAAGCAGATCCAGGCCGCGGCGCAGCTGCTGTCCGAGGCCCGCAAGCCCGTGCTGTACGTCGGCGGCGGCGTGATCCGCTCGCACTCCTCGGAGGAGCTGCGTGTGCTGGCCGAGGCGACGGGCGCACCGGTCGTGACGACGCTCATGGCGCGAGGCGCGTTCCCGGACTCGCACCCGCAGAACCTCGGCATGCCCGGCATGCACGGCACGGTCCCCGCGGTGCTCGCGCTGCAGGAGGCGGACCTCATCGTCGCGCTCGGCGCCCGCTTCGACGACCGTGTCACGGGCAAGGCGTCGTTGTTCGCCCCGGGCGCGAAGGTCGTGCACGTCGACATCGACCCGGCGGAGATCTCCAAGATCCGTTTCGCCGATGTGCCGATCGTGGGCGATCTGAAAGAGGTGCTCGTCGATCTGGACGGCGCCTTCCGCCAGACGGTCGGCGATCAGAAGCCCGACATCACCGAGTGGTGGAGCTACCTCGACGGCCTCCGCGACGAGTTCCCGCTGGGCTACGCGCCCACGACCGACGGTCTGCTCTCGCCGCAGCAGGTCATCTCGCGCATCGGCGAGCTGAGCGGCCCCGAGGCGATCTACGCCGCGGGCGTCGGCCAGCACCAGATGTGGGCCGCCCAGTTCATCAAGTACGAGCGCCCCAACTCGTGGCTCAACTCCGGCGGCGCCGGAACCATGGGATACGGCGTCCCTGCCGCCATGGGCGCGAAGGTCGCCGAACCCGACCGGGTCGTCTGGGCGATCGACGGCGACGGCTGCTTCCAGATGACCAATCAGGAGCTCGCGACCTGCGTGATCAACGAGATCCCGATCAAGGTCGCGATCATCAACAACTCGTCGCTGGGCATGGTGCGCCAGTGGCAGACGCTGTTCTTCGACGGCCGCCACTCGAACACCGACCTGAACACCGGACACGGCACCGCCCGCATCCCGGACTTCGTGAAGCTCGCCGAGGCGTACGGCTGCCTGGCGATCCGCGTGGAGCGCGAGGACGAGATCGACGCCGCCATCACGCTCGCCCTCGAGACGAACGATCGCCCCGTCGTGATCGACTTCGTCGTGTCGGCCGACGCGATGGTGTGGCCCATGGTCCCGCAGGGCGTGAGCAACAGCTTCGTGCAGTACGCCCGCGACCACGCGCCCGAGTTCGACAAGGAGGACTGACATGACTTCACACGTGCTGAGCCTCCTCGTCGAGGACAAGCCGGGTCTGCTGACCCGCGTGGCGGGTCTGTTCGCCCGTCGCGGCTTCAACATCGAGTCGTTGGCCGTGGGTGTGACCGAGGTGCCGGGGCTGTCCCGCATCACGGTCGTCGTCGACGTCGACCAGCTCCCGCTCGAGCAGGTGACCAAGCAGCTGAACAAGCTCATCAACGTCATCAAGATCGTCGAACTGGATCCGGCCGCCTCCGTGCAACGCCAGCACGTGCTGGTGAAGGTGCGCGCAGACAACGCGAGCCGCTCCAACGTGCTCGAGGTCGTGAACCTGTTCCGCGGTTCCGTCGTCGACTACGCGCCCGATGCGCTCGTGGTCGAGATCACCGGCGACAAGGGCAAGGTGGACGCGTTCCTGCGCGCCCTCGAGCCCTTCGGCGTCAAGGAGATGGCGCAGTCCGGGCTGCTCGCGATCGGTCGCGGCGGCAAGAGCATCACCGAGCGCGTCCTGCGCGGATAACCCCTTTCGCAAGCCGTTCACCGGTCGTTGAGCGAGCGCAGCGAGTCGAAACGCAACGACCGACACACGAAGGAGAAAACACACACCATGGCTGAGATCTTCTACGACGCCGACGCCGACCTCTCGATCATCCAGAGCAAGAAGGTCGCGATCGTGGGCTACGGCTCGCAGGGTCACGCCCACGCGCAGAACCTGCGCGACTCCGGCGTCGAGGTCGTCATCGCGCTCAAGGACGGCTCCAAGTCCGCCGCCAAGGCCCAGGAGGACGGCTTCGAGGTCAAGTCGGTCGCCGACGCCGCCGAGTGGGCGGATCTGATCATGATCCTCGCGCCCGACCAGCACCAGCGCTCCATCTACGCCGAGAGCATCAAGGACAAGCTGACCGCGGGTAAGACCCTCGCCTTCGCGCACGGCTTCAACATCCGCTTCGGCTACATCGAAACGCCCGAGGGCGTCGACGTGATCCTCGTCGCCCCCAAGGCGCCGGGCCACACCGTGCGTCGCGAGTTCGTCGCCGGTCGCGGCATCCCGGACATCATCGCCGTCGAGCGCGACGAGACCGGCACCGCGTGGGCCACGGCGCTCTCGTACGCCAAGGCCATCGGCGGCACCCGTGCCGGCGTCATCAAGACGACCTTCACCGAGGAGACCGAGACCGACCTGTTCGGCGAGCAGGCCGTCCTCTGCGGTGGCATGAGCCACCTCGTGCAGTACGGCTTCGAGACGCTGACCGAGGCCGGCTACCAGCCCGAGATCGCCTACTTCGAGGTGCTGCACGAGCTGAAGCTCATCGTCGACCTCATGTGGGAGGGCGGCATCGCCAAGCAGCGCTGGTCGATCTCCGACACGGCCGAGTACGGCGACTACGTCTCCGGCCCGCGCGTCATCGACCCGTCGGTCAAGGAGCACATGCAGGCTGTTCTCGCCGACATCCAGTCCGGCGCGTTCGCCAAGCGCTTCATCGACGACCAGGATGCGGGCGCGCCCGAGTTCCTCGCGCTGCGCGAGAAGGAGCAGGGTCACCCGATCGAGGCGACCGGCAAGAAGCTGCGCTCGCTCTTCTCGTGGCAGCAGCAGGACTCGGACTACACCGAGGGCTCTGCCGCTCGTTGATCCGCGCCTGAACACCTCGCCGTGCACCACGCGGCGGACCTGGCCCGGCCATCGCATCCCGAACACAGGATGCGGTGGCCGGGTCTTTTCCGTGGGACCTTCGACCCTGGGTAGTGGTCTGACCAATTCATAATCTGGTCCCATGACGCGCGGCGAATGACCGCGCAGAGTGGGAGTGTTCCGATGTCTGTCGTCATCGATGCCCTCGTCGACCGGGCCCAAGAAGCTCTGGCCGCGTACGCATCCTTCACCCAGGAGCAGATCGACCAGATCGTCCGCAAGGCGTCGGTCGCAGCGCTCAGCCACCACGCCGACCTCGCGGTGCTCGCCGTCGAAGAGACGCGGCGCGGCACGTTCGAGGACAAGGCCGTGAAGAACATGTTCGCGTGCGAACACGTCACGAACTCGATCATCAACCAGCGCACGGTCGGTGTGATCTCCACCGACGAGCTCACCGGCATCACCGAGATCGCCGATCCGGTCGGCGTCGTGTGCGCCCTGACGCCGGTCACCAACCCGACGTCCACCACGATCTTCAAGTCGCTGATCGCGCTGAAGACGCGCAACCCCATCGTCTTCGGGTTCCACCCGTCGGCTCAGCGCTCGTCCGTGGCTGCTGCGACGGTCGTGCGCGATGCAGCCATCGCCGCCGGCGCGCCCGCCGACTGCATCCAGTGGATCGAGGAGCCGTCGATGGAGGCGTCGGGTGAGCTCATGAACCACCCCGGTGTCGCCCTCATCCTCGCCACCGGTGGCAACGCCATGGTCCGCGCGGCGTACTCCTGCGGCAAGCCGGCCCTCGGCGTCGGCGCCGGCAACGTGCCCGCCTTCATCGAGCGCACCGCGAAGGTCGGTCGCGCGGTCAACGACATCGTGATCTCGAAGTCGTTCGACAACGGCATGGTCTGCGCCTCGGAGCAGGCCGTGATCCTCGACGCTCCGATCGCGAAGGAAGCCCTCGCGGAGTTCGCCCGCCTGCACGCCTACATGGCGACGCCGGCCGAGAAGCGCCTGCTCGAGGAGTTCATCTTCGGTGTGGCCGCCGACAGTGCCAACTGCGCCGACGCAAAGCTCAACGCATCCGTCGTCGGACAGTCGCCCGCATGGATCGCTCAGCAGGCCGGCTTCGAGGTGCCCGCGGACACGTCGATCATCCTCGCCGAGGTCTCCGGCGTCGGACCGCACGAGCCGCTGACGCGCGAGAAGCTCGCCCCCGTGCTGGCCGTGCTGCACGCCCGCAACCCGCAGGAGGGCATCGACCTCGCCGAACAGATGGTCGCCTTCGACGGCCTCGGCCACTCCGGCGCGATCCACAGCAACGACCCTGCGGTGATCGCCGACTTCGCCGATCGCGTCAAGGCCGTGCGCATCATCGAGAACGCCCCCTCGGCGCTCGGCGGCATCGGCGACATCTACAACGCGTTCATGCCGTCGCTGACCCTCGGCTGCGGCTCCTACGGTCACAACTCGGTCTCGAACAACGTCTCGGCGGTGAATCTGTTGAACATCAAGCGCGTCGGTCGGCGCAACAACAACCTGCAGTGGTTCAAGATCCCCGCGAAGACCTACTTCGAGCCGAACGCCCTGCGCTACCTGATCGACATGAAGCACATCGACCGCGTCACGATCGTCACCGACGCCACGATGACCAAGATGGGTTTCGTCGACCGGGTCGTCGACATCCTGCACCGTCGGGCAACGCCCGTGCACCTGCAGATCATCGACCGGGTGCTGCCCGAGCCCACCGTGGCGAGCGTGCAGGCCGGGGCCGCGCAGATGCGCGAGTTCCAGCCCGACACGATCATCGCCCTCGGCGGCGGGTCGCCGATGGACGCGGCGAAGGTCATGTGGCTGCTGTACGAGAACCCCGACGTGCAGTTCTCCGACATGCGCGAGAAGTTCTTCGACGTGCGCAAGCGCGCCTTCAAGTTCCCCGAGCTCGGCGCCAAGGCGAAGCTCGTCTGCGTGCCGACCACGTCGGGAACCGGCAGCGAGATGACCCCCTTCGCGGTGATCACCGATGAGACCACGGGCATGAAGTACCCGCTCGCGGACTACGCGCTCACCCCGTCGGTCGCCATCATCGACCCGACGCTGACCGCGGCGCTGCCTGCCTTCCTCGTAGCGGATGCGGGCTTCGACGCCCTCACCCACGCGACCGAGGCGTACGTGTCGGTCTACGCGAACGACTACACCGACGGCCTGGCGCTTCACGCGATCAAGCTGATCTTCGAGAACATCGTGCGCTCCACCCAGGCGCCCGCGGGATCGAAGGACGCCGCCGACCTGCAGGCTCGCGAGAAGATGCACAACGCCGCATCCATCGCCGGCATGGCGTTCGGCAACGCGTTCCTCGGAATCGTGCACGCCATGGCGCACGTGACCGGCTCGAAGTTCCACCTCGTGCACGGCCGCACCAACGCGATCTATCTGCCGCACGCGATCCGCTACAACGGACGCGTGCCCAGCAAGGTCACGAGCTGGCCCAAGTACGAGCGTTACATCGCACCGGAGCGCTACCAGGAGATCGCCAAGCACCTGGGGCTGAAGGCGGACACCCCGGAGCAGGGCGTCGAGAGCTACGCCCGCGCGGTCGAGAAGCTGCGCGACGCCGTCGGCATCGAGCGCTCGTTCCAGGCGCAGGGCGTCGCCGAGGGCGACTTCATCGGGCGCCTCGACGAGCTCGCCATGGCCGCCTACGGCGACCAGTGCGCTCCGGCCAACCCGCGTCTGCCGCTGCTCGCGGACATGCGCACCCTCATGGAGGCCGCCTACTACGGCACCTCGTTCGACGAAGTGCGCGCGGCTCGTGCGCACGCCGAAGCTGCGGCGGATGCGGCGACTGAGCCCGCCCGTCCGACGCAGGACGCCTGAATCCCCTTCCGGGCGTCCGGGCCCCGGGATCCTCGTGATCCCGGGGCCTTCGCCGTGCCAGGAGGTAGGGTCGAGGCATGGTTTCGCGCGACGACGACGCACTCAGCTGGGACGGTGACGACGACCCGACGCTCGCCCCGCAGGTGGCGCCTCGACGGGCCGCATCCCCCTCGGAATCGGATCTGAAGACCGCTCCCGCGAGCCGGCCGAGCGCCGAGACGGATGCGGCACCCGCATCCGTCGCCGACGACGTCGATCCGGCGCCGATGAGCAACGTCGCGCTCGTGACGCTCGGTGTCTTCGGCGGGATCTACCTGCTGCTCGCCGTCGGGTGGTTCCTCGGCGGATCGCGCCTGCAGTTCGTCGCGCAGCTGTTCATCAACCCCGCGGCGCACATCGCGGCCTGGATCCTGGCGATCGCCGCTCCCGCCGTCTGGTTCGCCACCGCGCTCGTGCTGACACGCTCTCGGCCGATCTGGCTGCGGATCATCGCCCTGGTCGTCGGCGCCGTGGTGCTGCTGCCCTGGCCGTTCCTCACGACGGGAGTGGGAGCATGAGCGCCACGACAGCTGCGCGACGGGTCGCGATGCCGGTCTGGCTCATCGTCACGATCGCCGGCTTCGCCGCCCTCTTCTTCGCGTTCGCGCTGTGGACGGCGCTCGGATTCCTGCTGCAGCAGGCCGGGGGAGACGCAGGGCTCACCGGGTACGGCTGGTTCGTGCTGCTGCTTCCCGTACTGTTCCCCATCCTCGTGTTCGCGGGCTGCTTCGCTCTCGGCTGGCGGCGCAAGGCGGGGCCGTTCGCGCTCCTGCTCCTGCTCGGCCTGTGTCTGGTCGCCGTCTTCTGGCTCGACATCTTCGCCTACGCGTCGGTCACACCCTCGCTCTACAACGCCTGACATCCGAAGGCCCAACGTCCCGTCACACGGTCGGGGGCACCGGGGTCGGGGCAGTAGGCTGACAAGTGCGCGGCCGGCCCGCCCGCGACGCGCTTCCAACCGCCTCGCGCCGTCGTGCTCTGCACGCGGTCCCGCATGTGTCAAAGGACATCCGCTGTGACCAAGCCCGTCGTCCTCATCGCTGAAGAGCTCTCTCCCGCCACGATCGACGCCCTCGGGCCCGACTTCGACGTGCGCCACGTCGACGGAGCGGACCGCGCGGCGCTGCTCCCCGCCCTTGCGGACGCGCACGCCGTGCTCGTGCGCTCGGCGACGCGGATGGATGCGGAGGCCATCGCCGCCGCACCCGCGCTGAAGGTGATCGCCCGCGCCGGTGTCGGGCTCGACAACGTCGACATCAAGGCCGCGACGACCGCCGGCGTCATGGTCGTCAACGCGCCCACCTCGAACATCATCTCCGCCGCAGAGCTCACCGTCGGCCACATCCTGAGCCTCGCGCGTCGCATCCCGGCCGCGCACGCATCCCTCGCGTCCGGCGCATGGAAGCGCAGCTCGTTCACCGGCACCGAGCTGTTCGAGAAGACGGTCGGCATCATCGGTCTCGGCCGTATCGGCGCGCTGATCGCCGCGCGCCTGCAGGCCTTCGACATGCGTGTCGTCGCCTACGACCCCTACGTCACGAGCGCGCGAGCCCAGCAGCTGGGCGTCGAGCTGCTGACGCTCGACGAGCTGCTCGAGCAGAGCGATTTCATCAGCATCCACATGCCCAAGACGCCCGAGACGACGGGCATGATCAGCACCGAGCAGCTGCGGCGTATGAAGCCGACCGCGTTCGTGGTGAACGTCGCCCGCGGCGGGCTGATCGACGAGGCGGCTCTGGCCGACGCCCTGATTTCGGGTGAGATCGCCGGCGCGGGTCTCGACGTGTTCTCGAGCGAGCCGCCCGCCGCCGACAGCGATGCTGCCCGCCTGCTGTCGCTGCCGAACGTGGTCGTCACCCCGCACCTCGGCGCATCGACCGACGAGGCGCAGGAGAAGGCCGGTGTCTCGGTCGCGAAGTCCGTGCGCCTGGCGCTGTCGGGCGAGCTCGTCCCGGATGCGGTCAACGTCGCCGGCGGCGTCATCGACCCGTATGTGCGCCCGGGCATCGCGCTCGTCGAGAAGCTCGGCCAGATCTTCTCCGCCCTGGCTGTCTCGCCCGTCACGAGCATCGACGTCGAGGTGCACGGCGAGCTCAAGGACTACGACGTCAGCGTGCTGAAGCTCGCAGCCCTCAAGGGCGTGTTCACGAACATCGTCAGCGAGTCGGTGTCCTACGTGAATGCCCCGCTGCTGGCAGACCAGCGCGGCATCGAGGTGCGGCTCATCGTCGACGGCGTGAGCGAGGAGTATCGCAACGTCATCACCGTGGCGGGCGCGCTGTCCGACGGCTCGCAGCTCTCGGTGTCGGGCACGCTGACCGGCACGAAGCAGATCGAGAAGCTGGTCGCCATCAACGGCCACGCCCTCGAACTGCCGATCGAGAAGCACCACATCGTGATGCAGTACACCGACCGTCCCGGAATCGTGGCCGTTTACGGCCAGCGATTCGGCGAGGCCGGCATCAACATCGCCGGCATGCAGATCGCGCGCCGTGCGGCCGGGGGACAGGCCCTCTCGGTGCTCACGGTCGACTCGCCCGTGCCCGACGAGCTGCTCGCCGAGGTCGGCTCCGCCATCCAGGCCGACCTGTTCCGCCAGATCGAGATCACCGAGTCCTGAGGCGCGTCGGCCGCGACCCGCATCCCTCACGCCGAGCGAGCATCCGTTCATCGAGGGAGCATCCAATGGGGTGCTCACTCGGTGATTGGGTGCTCACTCGGCGTTGACGACGCCGGTCGTTGAGCGAGGCACGCAGCGCCGAGTCGAAACGTCTGGCCGGCGGCGTCAGCCGCGCGCGGCGCGCGTGACGATCTCGACCAGGGCGTCCATGGCGGCACCCGTCGGTGTGGGGCCGGCCACACCATCGCCCCCGAGGGCGTTGTTGAAGTACAGGCCGTCGCTCACGAGCATCACGAGATCCAGCGCGGCCTCGCTCGCCACGTGCGCCCGCAACGCGTCGGCCCAGCGGCCGCGGATGGCGCGCAGTGCGGCGCCCGCGGCGGTGTGCCCGCCCTGGGCGAGCCGGGAGACGGCGACGAAGGCTCGATCGAGCGCGTCGTCACTCATCGCGGATGTGCGCACGAAGTAGGCGACGGGGCCTTCCTCGGACGCCGACATTCGATCCAGGTCCTCCTCGACGAGGACGTGGAGACGTTCGAGTAGACCCACCTCCAAGGCGTCCTTCGAGCCGAAGTGGTACAGCAGGCCGCCCTTGGAGACGCCGGCAGCCCGGGCCGTCGCATCCATCGTCGCCGCGCGTTCGCCCTCGGCGACGAGAAGCCTCTCGAAGGCGTCGAGCACCAGCTCGCGGGCGCGCGGGGGTCGGCTCATGGTCTCGATGGTACTGACGACGGGTGCTCCATCTCTGTTACTATACCAGCCGGACGGTATAGAAACACATGAACACACTGACTCAAGACATCGCCATCGCCGAAGCCGAGGGGCGCCGCGTCGGGTGGCGCGGCTGGGCGGCCCTCGTCGTCCTCATGCTTCCCGTGCTGCTGGTCGCGGTCGACAACACGGTGCTGAGCTTCGCGCTGCCGGAGATCGCCCTGCAACTGCAGCCCACCAGCACGCAGCAGCTCTGGATCATCGACGTGTATCCGCTCGTGCTGGCGGGATCCCTCGTGACGATGGGCACGCTCGGCGACCGTTTCGGACGCCGTCGGATGCTGCTGATCGGCGCCACGGGGTTCGCCGCCGTCTCAGCGCTCGGGGCGTTCGCCCCCAACGCCGAACTGCTCATCGCCGCCCGCGCCGTCATGGGTGTCTTCGGTGCGATGCTCATGCCCTCGACGCTGTCGCTGCTTCGCAGCATCTTCACCGACCGCAATCAGCGCCGGCTCGCGATCGCCGTGTGGGCTGCCATGTTCTCGGCCGGCGCGGCTCTCGGCCCGGTCGTGGGCGGGTTCCTTCTCGAGCACTTCGCCTGGGGATCGGTGTTCCTGATGGCGGTGCCCGTGCTCATCCCACTGCTCGTGCTCGCGCCGATCCTCGTGCCGGAGAGTCGCGACCCGCACCCCGGCCGTGTGGACCCGGTGAGCATCGTGCTCTCCATGGCGACCATGGTGCCGATCGTCTATGCGATCAAGGAGGCGGCGGCTCACGGCCCGAGCTCGCTCGTCGCCGCCCTGTTGGTGGCGGGCATCGGGTTCGGTGTGCTGTTCGTGCGCCGCCAGCGTCGCGCCGAGACGCCGATGCTCGATGTCCGCCTCTTCGCCCGCGGCGCGTTCACGGGCGCGCTGCTGATCAACCTGTTGAGCGTGCTCGCGCTGGTCGGGTTCATCTACTTCGTCTCGCAGCATCTGCAGCTCATCGTCGGTCTCTCGCCCATGAACGCGGGCCTTGCACTCGTGCCCGGTCTGGTGCTCATGATCGTCTCGGGACTCGCCGTCGTGCCCGTCGCGAAGCGCGTCTCGCCGCGCGTCGTCATCCCCGTCGCACTGGTGTTCTCGTTCGTCGGCTACGTCATGGTCGCGCTGTCGACGGACCCGGGCTCGGTGGCACTGCTCGTGGTGGCCTTCATGGTGCTCGGCATCGGGATCGGCGCGGCCGAGACGGTCTCGAACGAACTCGTGCTCGCCAGCGCCCCACCGGCGAAGGCGGGAGCGGCCAGCGCCGTCTCCGAGACCGCGTACGAGGTCGGTGCAGTGCTGGGAACATCACTGCTCGGTGGACTGCTCACGGCGCTGTACCGCGCGAACCTCGTCGTGCCGCAGGGTGTGCCCGCGGATGCGGCGGATGCGGCGCGCGAGACACTGGCAGGCGCGGTGAGCGCAGCGAACGGACTCGCACCCGAGACGGGTGCCGCGCTCCGGGATGCGGCTGCGCACGCCTTCGACGCGGGTGTCGGCATCACGTCGCTCATCGGCGCGGGGTTGGTCGTCGTGGCAGCGGTCATCGCCGCCACTACGCTGGGATCATCCCGTAACTCGCCGCGGCGGTGATGCCCGCGGCATCCTGAGACAGGAGTGCCATGTCGCGCGTCGTGAAGCTCGCCGTCATCCCCGGTGACGGAATCGGTCCCGAAGTCGTCGCCGAGGCCGACAAGGTGCTCGACGCGGTCACCGCGGGTACCGACGTGACCTTCGAGCGCACGTGGTTCTCGCTCGGCGCCGCGCGCTATCTCGAGACGGGCGACACCCTCACCGACGATGACCTGGCGGCTATCGCCTCGCACGACGCGATCCTGCTCGGCGCCGTCGGGGGAGTGCCCGGCGACCCGCGCCTGAAGAACGCGAACATCGAGCGCGGCCTGCTGCTCAAGCTGCGCTTCGCCCTCGATCACTACGTGAACCTGCGCCCGTCGAAGCTCTACCCCGGTGCGAGCGGGCCACTCGCCGACCCGGGCGAGATCGACTTCGTCGTGGTGCGCGAGGGGACCGAAGGGCCGTACGTCGGCAACGGAGGCGCGATCCGTGTGGGAACCCCGCACGAGGTGGCCAACGAGACGTCCGTGAACACGGCGTTCGGCGTCGAGCGCGTCGTGCGTTTCGCGTTCGCCGAGGCGGAGCGTCGCCGCAAGAAGCTCACTCTCGTGCACAAGACGAACGTGCTCGTGCACGCCGGGGGAATCTGGAAGCGGATCGTCGACGAAGTGGCGACCGCGCACCCCGACGTCGCCGTAGACTATCTGCACGTCGATGCGGCCACGATCTTCCTGGTCACGAACCCCAGCCGCTTCGACGTGATCGTCACCGACAACCTCTTCGGTGACATCCTGACCGACCTGGCAGGTGCCGTCACCGGTGGCATCGGCCTCGCCGCATCCGGGAACATCAATCCCGACGGCGACTTCCCCTCGATGTTCGAGCCCGTTCACGGTTCGGCTCCCGACATCGCGGGCCAGCAGAAGGCCGACCCCACGGCCGCGATCCTCTCGGTCGCTCTCCTGCTGAACCATCTGGGACTGCGCGATGACGCCGACCGCCTCACCCGCGCGGTCGAGGCCGACATCGCCGAGAGGCCCGATTCGGTCCGCACCACAGCACAGATCGGCGACGCGATCATCGCGCGACTCCAGGCGTAATCTGGAGCCCGCAGCCGTCGCCCGTGACCGCGCCGCCAGGCGCAGATGAAGCGAGATCCTCATGACACTCCTCGACACCGATTCCGACCAGGGCCTCGCACCGCTCGAGTTCGCCGTCACCCGCAACCTCGCCGCCCGCGGCGCCGCGGAGCGCGAGCAGATCCTCGAGAACCCCGGCTTCGGCACCGCCTTCACCGACCACATGGTCGACATCTGCTGGTCGATGCGCGGCGGCTGGCACCGTCCGCGCGTGCAGCCCTACGGCCCCATTTCGCTGGATCCCGCCGCCGCCGTCCTGCACTACGGCCAGGAGATCTTCGAGGGCATCAAGGCCTACCGTCACGCCGACGGCTCGATTCACACCTTCCGTCCCGACCAGAACGGCCGGCGTCTGCAGCGCTCAGCGCGGCGGCTCGCGCTTCCGGAGCTGCCGGTGTCGTACTTCGTGCAGTCGCTGCGCGAGTTGATCAAGATGGATGCGGCCTGGGTGCCGGCGGGCGCCGACCAGAGCCTGTACCTGCGGCCGTTCATGTTCGCCAAGGAGGCGTTCCTGGGCGTGCGTCCGGCGCAGAAGGTCGCCTACTACCTCATCGCGAGCCCCGCGGGCGCCTACTTCAAGGGCGGCGTGCAGCCGGTCTCGATCTGGCTGAGCGAGGACTACTCCCGCGCCGGAAAGGGCGGCACGGGCGCGGCGAAGACCGGCGGCAACTACGCGGCCAGCCTCCTGCCGCAGTCCGAGGCGTACGAGAACGAGTGCGACCAGGTCGTGTTCCTCGACCAGGACGGCAATGTCGAAGAGCTCGGCGGCATGAACATCGTGTTCGTCAAGAAGGACGGCACGCTCGTGACCCCGCAGTCCGACTCGATCCTCGAGGGCATCACCCGCGACTCGATCCTGCAGCTCGCGATCGACCGCGGCCACAAGGTCGAGGGCCGCGCCGTGTCGCTCGCCGAGTGGCGCGACGGCGTCGCCTCGGGAGACATCGTCGAGGTGTTCGCCTGCGGCACGGCCGCGGTGGTAACGCCGATCGGTCAGCTCAAGGGCAAGAACTTCTTCGACGAGCAGCCGACCGGCTCGCTCGCGCTGTCGCTGCGCGAGGAGCTGACCGACATCCAGTACGGGCGCCGCGAAGACACGCACAACTGGCTCGTCCGGCTCGACGCCTGATCCCGCAGCGGGGCGTCCTGGATAGGCTGAACGGGTGAAGATCGCTCGGTTCAGCCACCAGGACGCCATCGCTTACGGAATCGTCGACGACGACGAGCTGGTGCAGCTCGCCGGGGACCCGATGTTCGCCGGCTTCGAGCCCACGGGCAAGCGCATCCCGATCGCGGATGTGGCGCTGCTGGCGCCGGTGATCCCGCGATCCAAGGTCGTGGCGATCGGACGCAACTACCGCGCGCACGCGGAGGAGCTCGGCAACGATGTCCCCGCCGAGCCTCTGATGTTCCTCAAGCCCAACACCGCGGTGATCGGCCCGGGTGACGTCATCGTGCGTCCCACGCAGTCCGAGCGGGTCGACTTCGAGGGCGAGCTGGTCGTGGTGATCGGTCGCATCGCGAAGAACGTGCCGGTGGAGAAGGCGCTCGATGTCGTGTTCGGGTACACGGTCGGCAACGACGTGACCGCGCGCGACCTTCAGCGCAGCGACGGCCAGTGGTCGCGCGCCAAGGGCTTCGACACCTTCTGCCCGCTCGGACCCGTCATCGAGACGGAGTTCGATCCCGCATCCGCCGCGCGCGTCGTGACGCGCGTCAACGGCGACGAGCGACAGTCCGCTCCGCTGACCGATCTGATGTTCCCGATCGCCGAGCTGATCGCGTACGCGTCGTCGGTGTTCACGCTGCTGCCGGGCGATGTCATCATGACGGGAACCCCCGCCGGCGTCGGCCCGCTCGTGGCCGGTGACGAGGTCGAGGTCGAGGTCGAGGGGATCGGCGTTCTGAGCAACACCGTGCGCGATGCCTGAGGGCGCTGACCTGCTGCCGGATGCGGCCGAGCTGACCCGCATCCGACGCCGCACGCTGTGGCTGCTCTCGTCCGGACAGATCCTCGGCGGGATCGCGTTCGGCGCGACGATCTCGCTGGGCGCGATCCTCGCTACCGAGCTGTCGGGTGACGAGGCGTTCTCGGGCTGGGCGACGGCGGCCGTGACGCTCGGCGCGGCCGCGTTCGCCATCCCGCTCGCGGCCCTCGCGCGGCGCCGTGGGCGTCGTCCCGCGCTCGCGGCCGGGCTCTCGGTGGCGCTGATCGGGGTGCTGCTCGTGATCGGCGCGGTCGCGGCCGCATCCTTCCCGCTGCTCCTGGTTGCGGTCGTGCTGATCGGTGCGGGGCAGGCGGCGAACCTGCAGTCGCGGTTCGCCGCGGCCGACCTCGCCACCGACGCGTCGCGCGGTCGCGACATCTCGGTCGTCGTCTGGGCGACGACGGTCGGTGCCGTCCTCGGCCCGAACCTGGTAGGCCCGGGGCAAGCGCTCGGCGATCTCGTCGGCATGCCCCCGCTGACGGGGCCCTACCTGTTCACCATCGTCGCCCAGGTACTCGCCGTCGTCCTGTACGTCGCAGCGCTCCGACCCGACCCCCTGCTGTTGGCGCAACGTCTCGTCGCACGGGATGCGGCGGGCGCGGGCCCTCGGATCGCCCGCGCCGACCGGCCCGTGCCGGCGCGCTACGCGATCCTCGCGATCGCCGCCTCGCACGGCACGATGGTCGCCGTCATGGCCATGACACCTGTGCACCTCGTGCATCACGGTGCGAGCCTCACGATCGTGGGGCTCACCATCAGCCTGCACATCGCCGGGATGTATGCCCTGTCGCCGGTGTTCGGCATCCTCGCCGACCGGATCGGCCGGGTGGCGACCGTGTTGGTCGGGCAGGGACTGCTCGCCGCATCGCTCCTCGTGTCGGGGGTGGGGCAGAACTCGAACGCCGCGGTGACCGTCGGCCTCGTGCTGCTGGGGCTCGGGTGGAGCGCCTCGACTGTGGCGGGCGCGGCGCTGCTCGTGGAGACCAGCAGCGAGGCGATGCGCACCCGCCGGCAGGGCCGCAGCGACCTCGCGATGAACCTCGTAGGGGCCGCCGGCGCGATCCTCGCCGGAGTCATCCTCGGCTGGATCGGATTCGGCGGGCTCGCGTTCGTCACCCTTGCGCTGGTCGTGCTCGTGGTTGCGGCATCGCCGCTCGCGCGCAGGCGGCGAGACGCGGCCTAACGCAGCGCTCGCACCGCGCGGTCGACGTCGTCCTCGTCGTTGAAGACGTGGAAGGCGAGGCGCGCGCGTCCGGCGCGGCCGGATGCGGTGATGCCGGCGGCTTGCAGTCGCGCGAGGTCGGCGGCGTCCGCGTCAGTCCACGTCACGATCGCACTCGGGCTGGTGGGGGCGGGCAGGCCCATCTCGGTGAGGAACCGGCCCGCGAGCCCCGTCGTGTATCGGTGGATCGCGGCCGTGTCGGCGTTGGCGAAGATTCCGAGTGCGGGCTCCGCGCCCACGAAGGCCTGCCATGCGGGGGAGACGTCGAACCGGCGGGCGTCCGAGGCCAGCGTCGCGGCGTCGCCGTAGCAGGACTGCCACGGGTCGGCCCCCGCGTACCAGCCGGCGTGGAGCGGCGTGAGGGTGGCTGCGAACTCCTCGGTCAGGGCGAGAAAGGCGACGCCGCGCGGCGCGCACAGCCACTTGTACGCGTGCACGACGAACGCGTCGAAGGCGGTGGCGTCGACAGGGAGCCAACCGACCGCCTGCGTGCCGTCGCACAGCGTGCGGGCGCCGACCGCACGGGCGGCGGCGGTGATCGCGACGTGATCGGCGACCTCGCCGGATGCGGACTGCACGAGCGAGAAGGCGACAAGCACCGTGTCGGGACGCACCGCGTCGGCGAGCTCTGCCAGCGGTGCGCAGCGCACCCGGAGGCCACCACGGTGCACGAACGGGAGCACGAGCGAGGAGAAGTCGCCGTCCGGCACGAGCACCTCGCTGCCTTCGGGCAGGGAGGCGGCGATGAGGCTCACCAGAACCGAGGTCTGCGACCCGATCGCCACGCGTGCCGGGGCGACCTGCAGAAGTCGTGCGGCGTGCTGGCGGGTCTGCTCGACGACCACGGAGTAGGCCGCCGCATCCGCTCCGTGCGTGACCGAGCGCATGATGTCGGCGATGAGGGCGTCGCGACTCGCGCGCGGCGGCAGACCGCCGGTGCAGGCGGCGAGATAGCCGCGACCGCCGTCGAAGGCCGCGCGGACGGCGGTGAGATCCAGCGGTGCGGTCATGCCTCCAGCATCGGGATGCGCGAGGTCGGGGTCTACGGCAGAAGGGGCATCGCGTTCATAAGCTCACGTTATATATTCGGCGCATGGCCGATCCGGACGAGGGCGAACTCGCCGTGCAGGCGTTCCGCGTAATGCGTGCCATCGCCGACACGGGCTCCATCACCGCGGCTGCCGCATCGCTCGGCTACAGCCAGCCCGCCGTCAGCCAGCAGGTGCGCCGGATCGAGAGTCGTGTCGGGATGCCGGTGGTCGAGCGCGTCGGGCGCCGGGTGCGCCTCACCGAGGCCGGCGCCGTGCTCGCCCGCCACGCGGATGCGGTCGCGCGCTCCATCGACGCCGCCGCCGACGAGCTGGCGCAGCTGCGCGGGCTGGCCTCGGGTCGTGTGCGGCTCACAGGATTCCCCTCGGCGTCGCCCACGCTCGTGCCGCGGGTGCTCGCAGCGCTCTCGGAGACGGCCCCCGGGCTCGCGGTGACCTACGTCGAGGCGGAACCGCCGGAGGCGATGGTCGCGGTGCGCGAGGATCGCGCCGACATCGCGCTCACGTTCAGCTATCCCGGCGACGAGAACGACCCGCACGGCGAGAGCGCGCGCGGGCTCGTGGTACGCACGCTCGGTGCGGACCGCATGTTCGTCGTGCTCCCCGAGGGTCATGAGCTCGTGGGCGCATCCGTCGCTCAGCTCGGCGAGCTCGCCGACGCATCCTGGATCGCGGGCTGTCCTCGGTGCCGTGGTCACCTGCTGGAGCTCTGCGCTCGTGCCGGGTTCACGCCGCGGATCGCGTTCGAGACCGACAACATCGTCGCGGTGGAGAACCTCGTGGCCCGCGGTACCGGCGTGGCGACCCTGCCGGGATTAGCTCTCGATTCGTTCCCGCTGCTGCCGGGCGTGCAGGCGGTGCCGCTGCCGCCGGGGGAGCAGCGCACGCTGCACGTCGTGACGGCGGCGGACGCGCACCGCGTGCCGGCGCTCCGGTTGGCGCTCGCGGCAGTCGGCGAGGCCGCGCAGGCTGCGGGAGTGGGCCGCGGGACGGCGGGACGACGCGGGTAGGCTGGGAGCCTATGGTTTCCGCACCCGATCCCCGCACCACGACCGCAACCGGCTCCGACATCCGGGTGCGGTTCTGCCCCTCGCCCACGGGCCTGCCGCACGTCGGCCTCATTCGCACCGCGCTGTTCAACTGGGCCTACGCCCGGCACAACGGCGGCAAGCTCGTCTTCCGCATCGAAGACACGGATGCGGCCCGCGACAGCGAGGAGAGCTATCAGCAGCTGCTCGAGGCGCTGCGCTGGCTCGAGATCGACTGGGACGAGGGCGTCGAGGTCGGAGGTCCCCACGCGCCGTACCGGCAGTCGCAGCGGCACGAGCTCTACCGCGAGGTGCTCGACAAGCTGGTCGCTGCGGGTGTCGCCTACGAGAGCTACTCGACGGCCGAGGAGATCGATGCGCGCAACGAGGCCAACGGCCGCGCCAAGCAGCTCGGCTACGACAACTACGACCGCACGCTCACCGAGGAGCAGAAGGCCGCGTTCCGCGCCGAGGGACGCGAACCCGCCTACCGCCTGCGCGTGCCGGACGAGGACCTCACCTACGTCGACCTCATCCGCGGCGAGGTGACCTTCCCTGCGGGTTCCTTCCCCGACTTCGTCATCGTGCGCGCGGGCGGTGTGCCGCTGTACACCTTCGTGAACCCGGTCGATGACGCGCTCATGGGTATCACGCACGTCATCCGCGGCGAGGACCTCATGCCCTCGACCGCGCGCCAGCTCTCGCTCTACCGCGCGCTGATCGAGGCGGGCGTGACGGACTTCGTGCCGCGTTTCGGGCACATGCCGCTGGTGCTGGGGGAGGAGGGCAACAAGAAGCTCTCCAAGCGCGACCCGAAGGCCGACCTCTTCTTGCAGCGCGAGAAGGGCTTCATCCACGAGGGTCTGCTCAACTACCTCTCGCTGCTCGGCTGGTCGCTCGCGCCCGATCGCGATGTGTTCTCGCTCGACGAGCTCGTCGAGGCCTTCGACATCGCCGACGTGAACCCCAACCCGGCCCGCTTCGACCAGAAGAAGGCCGAGTCCATCAACGGCGATCACATCCGGATGCTGGCGCCCGAGGACTTCGCGACGCGCATCCTGCCGTACCTGCGCGATGCCGGGATCATCGGCGAGACGCTCGACGATCGCGAGCGGGCGCTCATCGCCGCCGCGGCACCGCTCGTGCAGGAGCGTGTGCAGCTGCTGGGCGATGTGCCGGGCCTGCTTGGCTTCCTCTTCCGTGACGACGTGGAGTACGCCGACGACGCCCTCGCGTCGCTGCCGGCCAACGCGGGCGAGGTGCTCGTCGCCTCGGTCAACGCGCTCGAGCTCGTGCCGCACGTGGAGTTCGCCGCCGCATCCGTGCAGGAGGCGCTGCAGAAGGCGCTGATCGAGGAGCTCGGCCTGAAGCCGCGCGTCGCGTACGGACCGCTCCGAGTCGCCGTCAGCGGTCGCCGGGTGTCGCCGCCGTTGTTCGAGTCGATGGAGCTGCTCGGCAAGAGCGAGAGTATCCGCCGGCTCGACGCCCTCGTGCAGAAGATCGGCTGACGCGGTCGCTCATCCTGCGGCGCAGGAGTAGAGCGTCGCGCCCGCGGGGGCATTGCTGACGAGGGTGCAGGTGGATGTCACCCACGCGCTGATGTCCGTCGTGGAGGTCGACGCCGAGCGGGCGCCCTCTGCTCCAGATCCCGAGGCGCCGGAGCCGAGCAGGTACGTGATCTCGCCGTCCGCGACCATCTGCTGGAATGCGGCGAGGGTGGGGACGTCGTCGCTGCCGTCGAACCCGCCGATGGGCAGCACGGAGCCGCCGTCCGAGGCGAGGATGAGCTGCGCCGCCGACTGCGCGCCGAACGTGGCGACGAGGTACTTCGCATCGCCCTGACGCTCTGTGAGATAGAGCAGCAGTGCCGTGTCAGAGGTGGTGCCGCCCGGCACGCCCGTGGGGCGCATGCCGCCGCGGGTACCGGTCTGGGCGTCGCCGTTCTGCGTGCCGCCGACGGGGGGTTGCGCTCTCGCGCCGCTCGCCGATCCGCCGGTCGTCGTACCGCCGCCGGGCCGGGCGCCACCGAAGCCACCGCCGCCACTGGGCATCTGGGAGACGCCCGCGGCTGTGGGGTTGATCGAGCTCGGCGCACTGATGGTCAGCACCGACCAGGCCGCCGGTGTCAGGAGGAGGGCGATCGCCGCGACCGCGGCGGTCACCCAGCGCAGCGCCTGCGCCTTGCGTTCGAGGGCGAGGAGCAGGGTCGCGATCGCGGCGATCGCGGCCCGCACCCAGGCGATGACCGGGCTCGGCTCGGAGTACATCGTCGCGATCAGGACGGCGGTGAGTGCTGTTACGGCCACGAGCAGAATTTGGGGCCACAGGAGGCGTCGTGAACGCGCGACGGCGAAGGCCGCTGCCACGAGGAGGGCGACGGGGATCGCGAGCGCGGACGTGTAGAACTGGTGCATTCCCGCGACCAGCGAGAACATCGCGACCTCGGTCGCGAACCACCCGCCGAGGAACACGACGGTCGCGGGGCGCCACCGCAGGATGAACAGGATCACGACGGCCGCGACGGTCGCGGGAAGCAGCCACGCGATCTGTCCGGATGCGGCGCCGCCACGGCTGCCGCGTGCACAGGTAGGCCGCCGCGAGCGCCGGCCAGACCGCCCACGCCTCGAGCATGTAGGTCTGGAAGGCCACGCCGACCAGCGCTCCGGCGAGCAGGTACCAGCCGAGGCTCCGCTGCTGGATCGCCCGAACCGCGGCCCACGCCACCAGCGCGAGCGCGAGGACGAAGAACGCCTGCGGCTGATTGGACCGAGCAACCGCGACGAGGATCGGTGTGGTGGCCACCACGGCTCCCGCGAGCAGACCACCCGTCGTCCCGACCAGTCGACCGGCCGTGAACGCGCTCACGGCGGCCGCCGCGGTGGCGGCGATGGCGTTCGGAAGGATGACGGCCGCCGGTGAGAAGCCGAACAGGCGCACGGCGAGAGCGGGAATCCAGAAGGAGCCCGGGATCTTGTCGAGCGACACCGTGCCGGCGGGGTCGAAGGCGCCGAAGAAGAGGTTCGACCAGCTTTTGCTCATCGACATGGCGACGGCGCCGTAGTAGTTGCTCATCGATGCGGACACCTGCCATCCGGTCAGGACGGCGGCGGTGATCACGATCAGCACGAGTCCCACAGGCCACGCGGCACGGGTCCACCATGAACCGGGGGGCGGAGCGGACACAGCGGTCATGGCAGGACGGTAGAGGGGATAGTGAAGGATGACAGATGAGCCACCGATGGCGTCGCCGTGAGCGTGCGCCGGTTTGGGATTGCCGCGGGCGTGGGCTAAGCTCTTCTCTTGGCGCTACTTCGGTAGAAGCCGGTGGGGTATGGTGTAATTGGCAACACGGCTGATTCTGGTTCAGTTGTTCTTGGTTCGAGTCCAGGTACCCCAGCAAGATGAAAAGCCCCCGCTTCGGCGGGGGCTTTTGCGTTGCGCCGCGCGCTCGTTCACCTCGTGGCAACCCGCGAGAAAGACGGGAGCAGGGTGCGCCGCGTTCACTGTGTCGGTGCTGAACTCGCGACGACCTCCTCTGCTGCTCGCCACGACCGTGGTGCTGGCGATCTCGATCGCCGGATGCTCCGCCGCCGGCGGCGCCGGCACGACTTCGCCGGCGGCGAGCGGCGAGACACTGCCGGAGCCGGGCCGTACGGTGGCGGCGACGTCCGTCGACGACGTGACGTCGGTGCTCGCGAGCGGGGCGACGCTCTCGGTCGTGTGGGTCCCGTCGGAGCCGGCCACCGCGCTGCTCGCGGGTCTCGAGGAGGTGGTCGCTCAGGCGGGCGCGAGTATCGAGCTCTTCGAAGCGGCGAGCGAGGCCGATGTCGAATCGGCGTTCGCCTCGGCGCTCGACACGCAGCCCGATCTGCTGGTCGGACTCGGCGCCGACGTCGTCGACGTCTTCTCGTTCGAAACCCCGAAGCAGTTGTCGCAGCAGTTCCTCGTCCTCGGTGCTCAGCTCGCCGAGCCGACCGCCAACGTCACGGCGGTCGTGTGGGACGGGGCGACGTCGCGCGGCTCGGGTGCGTCCGCCGACGGGCCGCTCGACGGTGCGCCGCCGAGCGACCGGCTCGCCGGCGACGCGGCGGTCGCGGGGCTCGCCAGCATCAGTGACGGCGTCACCGGTGTCGTCGTCGAAGTCTCAGCGTCTCGTTGAAGGCCGGGAGGCGGGTTTTCGCCCGCTGATCAGGCGAGGTGAGCAACAGGTGAACGATCAGGTTCCCGCCGTTAATGAGGGCGTTCCCATCGAGTCACTCTGAGTTGTGAGAGTGCCGGATTGTGCGTGCCCTGTGTGCGCGCTTTTCCTATCCTCTGTGCTCCCTATGACTCAGATTGGCGTGACATCTCTTGTTGACCCACGAAGCTCATCCGACCCCCGTCGGTGCCTCTTCTCGGAGCTCGTTCGCGCGGCGCTCCCTCGCCGCGGCGGCCCTGTTCTCTGTGGTAGCGGCGTCCGGCGCCGCTGCCGCCCTTCCTGCTGCGGCAGCCCCCCTCGGCTCCGGCCCGGTCGCCGCGGCCGCTGATGGCATCGCCGTCGAGCCGGTGCGCATCCAGGCCGAGAGCTACACCTCGGACAACGGCAACGGTCTGAAGAAGGAATCCGGCACCGACGCGACCGGCCAGTCGCTCGGCAACGTCGGCGGCACCTGGAACGGCGGCGAGCTGGTCTACGACCAGATCAGCCTCGGTTCGGCCCCGCTGTCGACGCTCACGGTGCGCTACGTCAACAACTCCAGCCGCGTGGGTCAGAACCCGTCGCTCACCTTCTACCTCGACTCCAAGACCGAGGAGAACAAGCTCACGACGGTCGCGCTCCCGGTCACCGGAAGCAACTGGAACGCGTACAACACGACGACGGTCGACCTGCCGCGACCGGTCTCGGGTAACCACAAGCTGATCGTCACGATGGCCGTCACGCCCGACGCGAACCACCCCTACGTCGGCAACTTCGACTACTTCGAGTTCGGCCCGGAGGCGCTTCCCGCGACCTACCTCACGACCGACGACGAGTGGCGCTACTCGGACAACGGCACCGACCCCTCGGGCAACGGCACGCTGTCGTGGACGACGGCCGACTTCGACGACTCGGCGTGGAAGAGCGCCGCTGGTTCGTTCGGCTCGAAGAAGGGCGCGGCCGACCTCGGTGGCGGCTTCAAGGCCGACACGTTGATCCAGTACGCGAAGACCGGCTCGTCCGACACGATCGAGACGTACCACTTCCGCACCGACGTGGACATCTCGGCCGGGCAGCTCGCCCAGCTCGACGGCCTCACCGGCTCGATCACCTACGACGACGCCGTGCGCGTGTTCGTGAACGGCCAGAAGGTCGCCGGGTTCGCCGACGACCGCGTCGCGACCGCGCCGAACCAGAATCTGACCTACGCGGGAAACAGCGCGGGCGACCCCGTCACGAGCACCTTCACCGTTCCGGTCGAGGCGCTCAAGGCCGGCGAGAACACCATCGCCGTCGCGCTCTACCAGGACCGTGCCAGCTCGAGCGACATCTACCTCGACGTCACCTCGCTCGCCCCGCTCGAGATCGTCCCCGAGCCGGAGACCGCGAACATCACCGACCTGGTGCTGGGCGTGGGCGCGACCGAGGCCGAGCGCAACCTCAACTGGTACACGAACGTCGACGTCGAGCAGGTCGCGCAGATCGCGCCCGCATCCGCCGTCGTGAACGGGGTGTTCCCCGCTTCGGCGAAGACGGTCGAGACCTCCGCCACAGGTGGCACCTCGAGCGGCGAGTTCTTCCGCAACGCGACCTTCTCCGGTCTCGCGGAGAACACGGCGTACGCCTACCGCGTCGGCAGCGAGGCCAAGGGCTGGTCGGACGTCAAGACGTTCCGCACGCAGGACTTCGCGGGGGACTTCTCCTTCCTCTTCTTCGGTGACCCGCAGCTCGGCGCGTCGGGCAACCTCACGAACGACAACGCCGGATGGCTCGACACGCTGAACGTCGCGACGCAGAGCTACCCCGACGCGGAGATGCTCTTCTCCGCGGGCGACCAGGTCGAGTCGGCGGGCAACGAGGCGCAGTACGAGGGCCTGTTCGCTCCCGAGCAGATGCAGCGCATCCCGTTCGTGGCAACCAACGGAAACCACGACGTCGGCTCGAAGGCGTACGAGCAGCACTACAACCTGCCCAACGAGGACCTCACCGCCGGTGCCGGCGGGACAAGCTCGTCGGGTGGCGACTACTGGTTCATCTACAAAGACGTGCTGTTCGTCAACCTCAACTCGAACAGCCGCGACTACGCCTCGCACAACGCCTTCATGGACAAGGTCATCGCCGAGCAGGGCGCGAACGCCAAGTGGCGCGTGCTGGCGTTCCACCACTCGATCTACTCGGTGGCCTCGCACTACGGCGACAGCGACATCATCGACCGGCGCAACACGATGCCCTCGAAGATCTCCGAGCTCGACTTCGACGTCGTGCTCATGGGCCACGACCACAACTACACCCGCAGCTACCTGATCAAGAACGGTCAGATGGCGGATGCCGCCGAGCTCAAGGGTCAGTCCATGGTCGAGGCCAAGCCGGGTGAGGTGCTCTACGTCACGGCCAACTCGGCCAGCGGTTCGAAGTACTACAACACGACAGCGCCCGACGCCTGGTTCGCCTCGGTGATCAACCAGGAGCGCGTGCGCAACTACTCGGTCATCGACGTGACCGACGACGAGTTCACCGTGCGCACCCTGCGCAGCCAGGCGAACGGTTCGGCCAAGCCGGTCAACTCGGTCGTCGACGAGGTCGTGCTCACGAAGGACGCCGCACCCGAGCTGACGGTTCCGGCCGACAGCGAGCTCACCGTCGGTGACGAGTTCGACACCTTCGCGGGTGTCTCGGCCGTCGACAACGTCGATGGCGACCTGACCGCCAAGGTCACCGCATCCGGTGTGGTCGACACGACCAAGCCGGGCACCTACACCGTGACGTACTCGGTCAAGGACGCACGCGGCAACGAGACCACCGCCACGCGCACCATCACGGTTGTCGCGGGACCCGTGGACCCCGAGCCCACGCCGGAGCCGACGGTCGAGCCGACCACGGAGCCGACTCCGGAGCCGACGGTCGAGCCGACCACCGAGCCCACCCCGGAGCCGACGGTCGAGCCGACCACGGAGCCCACCCCGGAGCCGACGGTCGAGCCGACCACGGAGCCCACGCCGGAGCCGACCGAGACGCCGGGCAACGAGCAGCCGACGGGCACCCCCGTCGCGCCCGTGAGCAACGGCGACAACCTGCCCGTCGACCTGAAGGACAAGGTCTCGGTCAGTGTCGTGAACGGTCGTACTGTCACCGTCAGCGGCCTGCCCGCCGGTGAGTGGCACTACCTGTACGCGTACTCCACGCCGACCGCGCTCGGTTGGGCTCAGAGCTCGGCAGCGGGCTCCGTGACGGTCGCCCTGCCGGACTCGCTCGCCGCCGGCGCCCACCGCATCGCGGTCCTGGACGCCGAGGGCACGCTGGTCGGTTGGACCGAGGTCACGATCGCCGCCGGCCCCGCCGCAGCGCCCGGTGCGCTTCCGGCAACCGGTGGGAATACCGCAATGCTCTGGGGCTTCGGTGCCCTCGGCGCTGCGCTCCTCGCCGCCGGTGGCGTGCTCGTGATCGCGCGTCGCCGCAGCGCCGCCACGCGCTGACACCCCTGATGTCGGGGGTCGGAACCCAGGTTCCGGCCCCCGACACTCGCGCCGCGGGGCGCTCCATCGCCGCGGCAGCCCGTTCTCTCGTGAACCACCCGCACCCCAGGAGACCCCCGCGCATGTCGCTCACCTCCCGCTCTCTCCGACTCGTCGGGGCAGGCATCGTCGCCGCCGTGGTCGGATCGGCACTCGTGCCGACCGCCGCATCGGCCGCGACCGCCGTGCCCGAGACGTCGACCGACTTCACCGCCCTCGTCAACAGCTTCGTCTCGACCGAGGACGACTTCGGCCAGGACCTTCCGGGCGCCGAAGCGCCCAACTCGATCATCAAGATCAACCCGATGACGACTCCCGGTCGTTCGCACAGCGGATACGACTACGCGGAGAGCCGGATCGCCGGCTTCACGCACACGAACCTCAACGGCGTGGGCGGTTCGGGCGGTGGCGGCGATCTGCTCGTCGTCCCGACCTACGAGACCTACACCTCGAAGCCGTCGACGAGCTCGTACGCCAAGACGTACAGCCACGACGCCGAGGAGGCGGAGCCCGGCTACTACGGCGTCGAGCTGCAGACCTCGCGGGGTGCGATCCTCGCCGAGGCGACCACGGACGTGCGCACCGGACAGGATCGCTTCACGTTCCCGCAGGCGGGCACCGCATCGGTCGTCGTCGACCTGCGCAACAACTTCACCAGCCGCCGCGACGCCGCGATCCAGACAGAGACCCTGCCCGACGGTCGCGTCGCGCTCTCCGGCGAGTTCATGGGGCACTTCAACGGTTACGACTACCGCATGTACTACTACGCGGAGTCGACGAGCGCGGCATCGAGCGTGCGCACGTGGGGGAGCGCGAACGCGCTGACCACGGCCGCCACGCAGACGGGCACCGACGTCGGCGCCGTGCTGCAGTTCGACGTCGCCGCCGGGCAGGAGGTCGGCCTCAAGGTCGCCATCTCGCCGATCAGCGCGGCGCAGGCCGAGGTCGACCTCGGTGTCGAGATGGGCGCGCGCAGCTTCGACGATGTGCGGGCCGAGACCAAGGCCCACTGGAACGAGATCCTCGGCCGCCTCAAGGTCACGGCCTCGGCGACGAGCGATCCGACGGGCAACCTGAGCGAGCTGTTCTACACGCACCTGTACCGCATGTTCGGCGCTCCGGTGAATGCGACGAGCACGAGCGGCACCTACCGCGGTCTCGACGGCGAGGTTCACACCGCCGATGGCTACACGCACTACGACGGCTGGGGCTTCTGGGACGACTTCCGCAAGTTCGAGGTCCTCGCGGTGGGTTACCCCGAGGTATTCCGCGACATGGCGCAGTCGATCGTCGACCTCTACGCGACGTTCGCCGCCACGGGCAAGGGCTCGCTGTCGAACGCCGTGCACGCGGTGCCGACCGTGCGCTTCGAGCGTGCGGCCGTCGTCGTGGCCGACGCCGTCGCGAAGGGCGCGCAGCTGCGCGACCTGGACGTCGCCTGGCCCGCTCTCGTGTCGCAGTCGCAGGGCGGCTACGGCAACGCCGACAACGTGCGCAACGGCTACATCGCGAACGAGGTCGATGACACCCTCGGCACGGCCTACGACGACACCGCCATGGCCACGATCGCCGACGCGCTCGGTCGCACCGACGAGGCAGCCGCCTACCGGCTGCGCGCGGCCAACTGGACCAACCTGTTCAAGGCCGACTCGGTGACCCTCGCCGACGGCTCGCGCTCGGGCCTGGTGTTCCCCAAGAACGCCAGCGGAGCGTGGGCGGACGTCGACCCGGAGCGCTTCGAGGCCGGCAACGTCTACCAGGGCACGCTGTGGCAGTACAACTGGTACGTCGCCCCCGACATGGGCGGAATGATCGAGAAGATGGGCGGCGAGGCCAAGGCGCGCGCCACCCTGAGCTTCATGTTCGGCGAGCACGCCCCGGGCGACGGCTCGCGGATGCTCCACGCGAACGCGAACGAGATCGACCTCCAGGCGCCCTACCTCTTCAACTACGTCGGGGCCCCCTCTCGCACGCAGTACTGGGCGCGCAACATCTACACCGCCGAGACGTGGAACCGCTACATCGCGACCGGCTCGACGCACGAGTCGCCGTCGGGAGGCGGCGAGTTCACCCCGCCGATCAAGACGAAGGTGTACAAGAACTCGCCGCAGGGCTTCCTGCCGACGATGGACAACGACACCGGCACGATGTCGTCGATGTTCGTCGCCGCCGCGATCGGCCTCTTCCCGGTCGCCGCGGGCTCGGACGAGTACCAGATCGGTTCGCCGTTCTTCGAGAACGTGCGCATCTCGTACGAGTCGGGACGCACCTTCGACATCGCGGCGCAGGGCGTCTCGCCCTCCGCGTACTACATCCAGTCGGCGCAGCTGAACGGCGAGTCCTTCGACCGCACGTGGCTCACGTACGACCAGATCACGGGCGGCGGCCGGCTCGCGTTCCAGATGGGCGCGCAGGCATCCGACTGGGCCGCCGATGGCGTGGCCGCGCCGTCGCTCAGCGACGTGCTGCCGAGCTCGATCTACAACCCGACGAGCGCAGTATCGGTGTCGTCGCGTCAGTTCCGCGAGTCGGACGCCGGTGACGGAGCGATCGGCGACACGATCGCGCTCAACATCAGCAACGGAACGTTCTCCGGCGCCACGGGAGCGGACCTCGCCGCATCCGGAGCGATCACGGCGACGAACGTTCCCACCGGACTCACGCTCTCGGCCGTCCGCACCGGCGACCGTTCGGTCACGCTGTCGCTGACGGGCAACGCCGTGGCATCGAACGAGTTCGACAGTATCGACGACCTCGTCATCTCGGTGTCGGATGCGGCGTTCTCGCGCAAGCCCTCGACCGGGACCCGCGAGTTCACGATGAAGGTCACCTTCCAGGGCGCGACCCTGACTGCCGAGCGCACCGCGCTGCTGGCCGCTGCCGACGGCACGGTCGACACCACGGTGGCGCTGGTGCTCACGGGCGCGACGTTCGCCGGTGGCGACGGTCGCGACCTGGTCGTGGATGCGGCGCTCACGGTTCCCGGCCTGCCGGCCGGCGTCACCGCAACGGCCACGAAGCGCTCGGCGTCGACGGTCGACCTGCGCCTGACGGGGTCGCTGGGTGCGGCGAGCACCGCGACGTTCGCGCTGGCGTTCACCGACGCCGCTCTGCGCGGCGTCACGGCGGCGCAACTGCGCGGCGACGGGGTGTCGGGACTGGGCGTCATGACGCTGTCCGTCGACCGGGAGTGGAAGCGTCAGCTCGCGAGCGCGCTGGCCGAGGCCGACCTGGTCGAGCGTGGCGCGTACTCGACCGCCACCTTCACCGCCTTCGCGGCGGCGCGGGATGCGGCACGGGCCGTGCTGGCCGATGAGGCCGCAACGGAGGGTGCCGTGCGCTCCGCTCTGGACGCGCTCAACCGCGCCGCGGCGGCGCTGCGGATCGCCGCAGCGACCGACCGGGCGATCCTCGACGGCGTCACCTATGGCACCGTCGCCTTCGACGACGACTTCTCGACCGACCGTCTCGGCGAGTACACGACGCGTGGCGACGTGAGCGAGGCCGCGGCCGACCACGTGGTCGACACGGCGGCGGGCGTGCTCACCGCGACCTCGACGAGCGGACGTCGGTGGAGCCACATCGAAATCCCGACGGAGACGAGCGAGCGCTTCGCGATCGTCGTCGAGCCGAAGAGCTTCGCGGCGACCGGCGACTTCGAGGACAGCATGTTCATCGGCGTGACCAACGGTGTGGGCAACCGCGTGCACAGCTGGTTCAACAACACCCGCAGCGAGACCGGCTTCGATGCCGTCGTCGGCGGCCAGGGCGTGAACCTGGGAGCGGGCAACCAGGGGGGTATCACCTGGCAGCCGGGCGATCGGCTCGCGACCGTCATCGACAACGGTCAGATCACGTCGTGGATGGAGCGCGGCGGCGTCTGGACGAAGCTCCGGAGCGCGTCGATCTCGCCCGCACTCACGGCCGAGCAGCTGAAGACGTGGAAGCCCACAGTCAGCCTGCGTCTGGACCCGGGTGTGATCGCCCTCGACCGGGTGACGGTGCTGCGTGCCGACGAGGCCGCTGCGGTCGTCCCGGCACGCATCGAGGCCGAGAGCTTCGCGTCGTCGAGCGGCGGTTCGCTCGTGGCCGAGGGGACGAGCCCCAAGGGCAACGTCGGGGGAACCTACGACGGCGGCGAGCTGACCTACGACGCGGCGTTCGGCAAGGGCCCGCTCACCACGGTCACGGTGCGTTCGTCCACCCGTGACGAGCGCGTCGGGGCCAACCCGCGCCTCGAGTTCTACCTCGACGACAAGACGCCGGGTAACCGGATCGCGTCGGTCGCGCTGCCGAAGACCGGTGGCTGGGGCAACTACGTCACCACGACGGTCGATCTCGAGCGTCCGGTGTCCGGTCGCCACACGCTGATCGTGGTCATGCGTACCGACCGGGTGTCCGGCCAGGAGTTCCACTACGTGTCCAACTTCGACTGGTGGGAGTTCGCTCCCGCCCCCGACGCGCAGCAGCCGGCGGACCATGGTCCGCTGCAGGCGGCGGTCACTGAGGCGGAGCAGGTGCTCGCGAACGCCGACCGGTACATCGCGATCGATCTCGCGGTCTTCCGTCTCGCGTTTGACGAGGCTTCGCGGGTGGCGCAGGACGCCGCCGCTTCGCAGGGGCAGGTCGACGAGGCCCTCCGTGTGCTCACCACGGCGCAGGGTCAGCTCGTCTGGAAGGTGGTCCGCACGCTTCCGCTGCTGATCGCCGAGGCCGAGGCGATCGTCCGTGACGGCTACAGCGAGAAGACCCTCGCCGCGCTGGACGCGGCACTCGCCACCGCGCGGGGCGTCGAGGCCGGGGCGACCTACGAGGTCTTCTCCGCCGCGTACAGCTCACTGCAGCAGGCGATCAACGGGCTCGCGGCACCGGAGGAGCCGGGCACCGACCCGGAGGAGCCCGGCACGGACCCCGAGGAGCCGGGTACCGATCCGGAGGAGCCGGGCACGGACCCCGAGGAGCCGGGCGCCGAGGAGCCCGGGACCGAGCAGCCGGGCAACCCGCGTCCGGGCTTCGTCCCCGGTGCTCCCAGCATCGACGGCAGCGACCTGCCGCTCGTGTTCCGCGACGTCATCACGGTGGCCGTCTCCGGACGCGAGCTGACGGTCACGGGTCTCGGGGCCGACGCGTGGAACTTCGGGTACGTGTACTCGACGCCCCAGCCGCTCGGCTGGACGCTGGCGGACGGCGCGGGTCGCGCGACCTACACCCTGCCGACCGGCCTGGAGGCGGGCGTGCACCGTCTGGCCGTCCTTGACACGGCCGGCGGGCTGGTGGGCTGGACGGAGTTCCGTATCGACGGCTCCTACGACCTGCCCGCGACGGGTAGTGAGGCGACGCTGTCGCTGCTGATCGGCGGGATTGCCGGCGGGCTGATCCTGGTCGGTGTGGTGCTGTTCGTCCGACGCCGCCGCATGACCGCGTCGTAACCGAACACGCGAAGGGGGCGGTGCGTACAGCGCGCCGCCCCCTTCGTCGTCTCCGGCTCGTCAGAACGTCCGGGACCGCGGAACCGGCGGCGGCGGGACCTCCTTGGCGGCGATGATCGCGCCGCGGGGGATGCGCTCCAGGCCGCGCTTGCCGTCGACGACGACGGTCGCCGCATCCGCGCTCAGCAGCTCACCGAGCGCATCGGTCGCGCGGCCGTCGGGCAGCAGATAGCGCACCACGACGCGGCGTCCGGGAGCGGGGAGGTTCACCATGCGCCGGGGGCGTAGTCCTTGAGGAACACGCCGAAAAGGTCGTCGCCGGCCTCGCCGCGCACGATGGGGTCGTACACGCGCGCCGCGCCGTCGACCAGGTCGAGCGGGGCGTGGAACCCCTCCTCGGCGAGGCGGACCTTGGTCGGCGGCAAGCCCGAGGCGGGCGAGACCCCCGACCTCACGCTCCGCCGTGAACTGGCGGAGGAGATCGGCGTCGAGCTGGCCGCATCCGATCTGCGCGCCCTGGGCTCGTTCACCGCCGTCGCCGCCAACGAGCCGGGCTTCCTCCAAAACGGATCACCGGGGCTCTTGCGTTGACGAGTGCGGATCAGGCGATCGCCTCCGAAACCCCTCCGACGAGAACGGGGCTGGCGGGGAGAGCCTGCGCTAGTTCCAGTCGATTGTCGCCCCGCTGATGATGTTGTTGATGAGCCGCTCGATGAACACAACGATCTCTTCGCGACCTACGACGTAACCGGTCGGATGCCCGCAACGGTTCCTCGTCTTCAATGCGTCATCGAGAATGCTGCGTGCGTCTTTGTTGAACACCGCGGCGTCTTCGCAGATCAGCAGCAGGTTCCCGCTGGTGACGTACTGGAGATCGCTCTTCTTCTTGATTGAGTTGAGCGATAGAGGTTGACCTGCACCCTACTTGCGGCACCGGTATCGCCAAGGAAGCACAGCCGTAGGGGCAAGACGGCCGCCCCCGCGAATACCGCAAGAAATCGGCCCGGGCAAGACGCGCGGCTCGCTGCGGGCGAGCGGTCAGGATGGCAGGGTGAGTGAGAACACACGTGATGCCCTTGTCCGCGAGTTGGACCTTCGCAAGGAGACCTTTCGGGCTGCGGCGGGGAACACCGAAGCCGAGATGGCCGTCTGGGAAGCGGCGTCGAAGCTGCCCGACTGGTTCATCGTCAACCGCGGGACGCCGGAAGAGCCGATGCCCGGCGGATTCCAGTTCGACGGTGTCGGCACGCTCATCGGGGTCTACAGCACCGCCGAGCGTGCGGCGGAGGTGGGAAGCATGGAGGCCACGCTGCTCGCGGTTCCGCTGCCGCAGGCGCTCGACTGGCTCGCATCCTTCGCGCAGAACGGTGTCGCCGGGATCGTTCTGGACTCACCGGGACCATGGACGTCGCTGTCGAACCTGCGCTTCTTCCGGCAGTGGATACCGGCGGAGCGTGATTCGACGGCTGCCGTCGTCATCGCTCCCCGCGTGCAGGCTGCCGCCGAGGCGTACACGGCGGCGCAGAACGACGAGACCTACGCCGCGGTCGTCCGAGAGATCGCGAATGCCGAGCTGTTCGTCGTCCTGGATCCAGCCGGCGACGGCTCCACTCCCGCCAGCATCGTCAACGGTCGCGGCGAGCGGATCATCCTCGCCTTCACCGACTCGGAACGGGTTGACGCGATCTACGCGGGCAAGGAGATCACGGTGGTCCCGCGCTCCGGGCGCGAGATTCTGCGACTCATCGGCGGGGCGTTCGACGTTCTGGTGCTCGACCCCCAGCATCCGTCGTCGTTCGCGGTGACGCCCGAGTGGATCGGCGACGACCTCCGCTGACGACGGCCGGCGTGAGCGACGTGCTCGTCGCCGACGACACCATCAGCGACACCGAACGGCCCGAACGTCCCGCGGTTCCGGGGCATCGTGGTGTCGGGCCTGCGCGCCACGAACTCGCCACGCGGAGCGACGTCGGTGTTGAAGGGAATGGGCGCCGCGCATCCGATGCGTGTGCGGCTTGAGAACGTCGACGTGGACGCGGGCGCGGCACCCGTCTCACTCAGCGGCGTCCGCCTCCTCCCTGGCCCATTCCGCCCGCGGCGGCCTGCCCTGCGGTCACCGTCGTCGTGGAGCCGTCGACGGCCACCGTGTAGCTCTCGCCGTCTGTCACGTCGGCCGATGAGAAAACGACCGAGGCGAACATCTTGGTGGCGGTGTAGGAGGCGATCACCGTGCCGGAGGCATCGCTGATCTCCACCGTGGAGCCGGCCGAACCGTTCGCGCTCGCCGCGAGCCATCCCTGCGGCGAAGACTCGTCCGGCGACTCGGCCATTCCGCTGCTGCCGATCGCCACCAGGACGCCGCCGGACACGCTGATGCCGCCGTTGGAGTCGAGTGCCCCGTTGTTCTGTGCGGTCGGACCGTAGACGGTCACCGTACCGCCTGTCATCTCGATCGTGCCGTTGGAATCCAGCCCATCGCCGTCGGCGTTCACGAGGAGTGCGCCGCCGGAGATCGTGAGGGTCTCCCCGCTGTCGCTCATCCCGCCACCGCCCGCGGCGCCCGAGGACGTGTTCCCGGACGCGTTGATCCCGTCGTCGGACGAATTGACCTCGGTGGCGCCGCCGGCGATGCGGATGTCGGCGGATTCGATGCCCTCGTATGAGCGGCTGATCGTGATCGATCCACCGGCGATCGCCAGCGCGGTCTCGGAGTGGATGCCGTCGTCGTCCGCGGCCAGCTCGACCGTTCCGCCGGTGATGATCGCGTCGGTCTGGGCATCGATTCCGTCATCGCCCGCCGTGGCCTCGAGCGTGCCTCCGGCGATCCAGACGTAACCGCGGGCGGCGTCGTCGGTCTGGTCGCTCTTGAGTGCGTCGCCTCCAGCGGTCACCGTGATGGCGCCGGCGGTGATCACGAGCGAATCCTTGCCGCGCAACCCGTCGTCCGCGGCGTCGACCGTGATCGTGCCGCCGATGACGGCGAGATCGTCGGTGGCGGAGATGCCGTCGTTGCCCGTGTCGGTGACGGACAACGATCCCGTCCCGGAGATCGTCAGGTCGGTGTCGGCATAGATCGCCGCGCTGGCCTCGTCTTCGGAGGATGTAGAGGCGGTGATCGTGTTCGTGGTGCCGGCGGCGAGATTCACCGCGACATCGTCCGCCCCGACGATCTGGATCGCCGCCCCGTCCACGGCGGAGATCGTCGCGTCGTCGAGCACGAGCACGACGAGCGCGTCATCCGCAGCGTCGACGACGACCTGTCCGTCGAGTTCGCCCGAGAGTCGGTACACACCCGCCGAGGTGACGGTCACGGTCGACCCGGAGATATCGACACCTTCGGCCTCGGTCGACGCCGTGCTGCCGGAGAGGGTGATCGAGACGGCATCGGCCAGGCTCCACTCGTCGTCCGTGACGACCGTGCCGTCGGCGTTGGCTGCCAGCAGCTCGGCGGCAGCCTGCGGGATCGCGGGATCGACGTCGGAGATCACTTCCGAGGTCGAGGTCGTCGCCCGCGACGTGGTGGTCGCCTGCGTCGTCACGGCGCACCCCGCCAGGACCAGACCGGCAAGCCCGAGGGAGAGCGTGAGGGGAATCAGTCGGCGTCGCATCTCGCGTCCTTTCGATCAGTGCGGAGTTCGGTCGATGAGGCGAAGGCTCCGGTCAGGACCCGGTGCCACCGGTTACGGGGAAGTTCCACGCGCATCGCCGCCATTCCGGTGGCGTACTTGCTGATGCGCTGGGGGCGGTGACCCGCGCGCCAGAGGGCACGATCGAGCGCCCCGGGCCTCCCATCGGTCTTGGTCTCGATCACGGCGAACCGTGGCAGCATGAAGCCCTCGCCGTCGGCGTCCACCCAACGCAGATCCGTGTCGAACGTCGATCGCGACGAGGCAGCGCCCGCGGCGCCGGGCCAGAGCAACGTCGCCCGTCGGTACATCGTCTGCATCCTCGCGTCGAGCTCATCCGCCCGTGCCGGGTCGACTCCGATGGCACCGAACGCCACGGCCACCTCCTCACGCGCGTCGCTCGTGAGACGGTCGGCCTCATCCGGGTCGTACGCGCCTCGTTCCTTGAGAGTCAGTCCACGCGCGCCGCGTGTCTTGAGCTCGAGATACGCGGCGCCGGTGTCGACGTAGGTGCGGGTACGCAGCTTGAATCGGCGGCGACGCCCCCGCGCAGCCAGCCTGTAGCTGAGCAGGTCGGGCGTGTCGAAGTAGACCGAACGGTAGGCGAGCTCGCGCTGGCCGTCGATCTCCAACGCCGCCGGAACTCCCGCGATCTCGCCCACCGAGGCGAGGAGTCGTCGCGCATCCTCTACCGGCACGACGTACTTGCGATCCACCCGGCTGAGCAGAGCCGCGTCTGCCGTCATCGTGTCGAGATCGACCGCGGGAAGCGCCGCGACGACAGCATCGAGTCCGGTGCCGGCGCTCACTGGGTGCCCCCCACGATGTCGGCGAACGTCGCACCGCGCGTGGTGTCGGAGCGTCGTGGAGCAGGCGCCTGTGCGGATGGCGTGTGCGCAGCCGGCCGGGCGCGGAAGCGCACGTCGACCAGTGTCGTGTCGTCCACGAGATCCAGCTGCTGCACGGTCAGTGCGGTCACATCGCCGTGGAGGATGTTCTCCAGTTCCGCACGCAGTTCGGCCTCGTCCGCGATCGCGCGATCGAGGTGCACGACCTGATGGCGCGCTCGCGACAGGAGACGGGGGTGGTCCGCGATCGTGAGCACCGACACGATGAGCGCCACGAGGATGATCGGTGCGGCGAGCTCGCTGTGGGGCAGGCCGCAGATCAGGCCGAGGGCGAGCGCCGCGAAGTAGTACGCGACCTCCCGCTGCGTGATCTCGCTCGAGCGCAGCCGGATGATCGAGAGGACGCCGAACAGGCCGAGTCCGAGCCCGAGCGCGACCTCCGCTGTCCCGAGCACCGATGCAACGGCGAGTACTCCCACGTTGACGCCGAGGAAGGCCACGACCAGGTCGCGACGGCGGTGCCGGTGGAAATAGACGGCGCTCAGAGCGACGGCGGCGAGGATGTCGGTCGCGACGAGCGCGAAGGCGATGGGCGTCATCGGGTTCTCCCTGTGATGGTCGTTGTGCCCTCGATTCCACCGGTCGCACTGATGCGATCCGTCTCCGCCGCGTCAGCGGGATCTCTCCGATTGCTATGCGGTTCGTATGAGCGAGGACCCGCATCCGTCCGGGCGAAGACCACGCTGCGCTGGACGCCGTAACTCAGCACGAACAGCACGCCCTCCGTGATGACTTTGGCTGGCAGCACCGCGAACCCGGCACTGGTCAGGAACGACATCCACGCGATGTTCGAGGCGAGCAGCGCGCTCGCCAGAAGGGCGTACCGGACCGCCTGGCCCGCGATCGCTCCCTCTCGGGCGCGGAAGACCGCCCGCCGGTTGATGAGGAAGTTGGCGGTGGCCGAGAGCATCCTCGCCACGATGATCGACGCGATGAGCCAGCCGGTGACCGCTTCCATGACCAGCAGCACGGCGGTATCGATCAGAAAGGCCGCGAACGAGGATCCGGCGAACAGCAGCACCGGAAGGAGCACGCGCACCGAGTCGCGAACGGGGCGGAAGTGACTGGATGCGTTGCGGTCGAGGTACACGGTGGCGATGGGAACCTCACGCAGGTGGACGCCGTCCGGCGCGAGGCGCAGGAGCATCCTCTGCTCGTACTCGAATCCTTCGCCCGGGATGCGGCGTGCCCACGCGATGCGCGCCGCGGGGATGCCGCGCAGTCCTGTCTGGGTGTCCGAGATGCGCCGCCCGGTGGCGGCGCGGAACAGCCCGCCGGCGACCGCGTTGCCTACGCGACTTCGCAGCGGCACTCGTCCGCGGAAGAGTCGCACGCCGAGTACCAGCGAAGCCCCGCCGGCATCCGCGTCGGCGCGGAGCGTCTCGGCGACGCGCAGGATGTCGGCGACCGTGTGCTGGCCATCGGAGTCTGCGGTGACGACGGCCGTGTGCGGGTCGCGGGCGGCGATGTGCCCCAGCCCTGTCTTCAAGGCGGCGCCTTTGCCTCGGTTGCGCTCGTGCGCGATCACCTCGGCCCCCGCGGCGCGCGCCGCATCGAACAGCGCAGCAGAGGACGGCCCGCTCCCGTCGTCGACGACGAGGACGTCGAGCTCCGGAGCTGTCTGAGCGAGCCGGGCCACGAGCTCGGGGAGCTGCCGTGTGGGCTCGAAGGACGGGATCAACACGTACATCACTCAGCCCGCCACATAGAGGATGTCGCTCGTGCCGCGTTCGCCCCCGTTCGACGGCGAGTTGATCACCTGCCCGTTGAAGTACATGGTGGATGAGCCACCGCCGTCGAGGTTGTACGCGGTGCTCGCGCCGAGCGAGATCATGATGTCGGCCAGCTCGGGAAGGGTCACGCCCTCGCTGTAGCCACTTTGTCTGCCGTCGACGACCACGAACACGAGATGGTTGTCATCGATCACGCCGACCGCGGTCCGAGGCTGATCGCCCTGGATCGAGTGGTTGCCCACGTTCGTGTCGATCTCCACGTCCTCGATGCCCGATACGGTCTGCCCGCCCTGGACGATGGCCGGTCCGAAGCTCAGCGTGTTCCACACTCCGGCATCGAGCAGGGCCTGAGCACTCGTCTGCGTCTCGTCGTAGACCTCGACATGGCCGTCCGTATAGAAGGCCAGTCCCTCGCGGGCAGGTTCGTCGCGGTAGATCACGCCGTTGCGGATCTCGATGCCCGTCGAGCGGAAGCCGTAGTAGTCGCCGTTGATGGCGAAGACGGCACCGTTGTCCTCGGCGATCGCGCTCGTCGTCTCGATGATGTTCTCGCCGAACTGATCGTTCGCGAACGCGGAGCGGAGATCTGTAGCGTCTCCCAGCACCACGTCCGCCACGTAGTACGTGACCGTGTCGGAGCCGCTGCCCTCGGTGACCGTGGAGATCGTCACCGTCGTGGACCCGTCGCTGTACTGCGTGTCGGTCAGTACGGTGGTCGCCGGCGACGACGCCTCCGTCGTCGCGGTGACCGTCGAATGCTCCGCTTCGTAGGCGGACACGTCCGAGATCTCGACGTGGGGGATGAGGAAGCGATCCGCGGCCCACCACGCGCCGCCCCCGACGATGAGGGCCAGCGTCACCGAGGTGGCTATGACGACGCGTCGGGAGCGCTTGCTCCATCGTCTGCGTCGTCGGTTCGTGGGTCGCGCGCCGTCGGCGAACGAGTCGGCGGTGGGAGGTCGACGTTTGGGGGCCATGCCTCCATGGATACGGGGCGGTTGCCTGTGCGACCCATGTCTCAGCGTCGACAGGGCTATGTGACGCTATGCGTCCGCTGTGGTCTCCGAGGACGCGGCGTCCGCGGAGACGCTCACTTCTCGGGAGGCGCCACGACCCGCGGCGTCGCGGGGTTCAGGAAGTCGCCGGTGCCGACCCGCGCGTGCCGACGGGAATAGGCGAAGTAGATCGCGACGCCGAGGGCGAGCCAGATGAGGAAGCGCAGCCACGTCTCCACCGAGAGATTCAGCATGAGATAGGTGCAGATCAGCGCGGACAGGATGGGGAGAACCGGACTCCACGGCACGCGGAAGCCGCGCTTCAGGTCGGGTCGCGTGCGACGGAGGACCACGACTCCCACCGAGACCAGCACGAACGCCGACAGCGTGCCGATGTTGACCATCTGCTCGAGTACGCCCACGGGGGTGACGCCCGCGACGACGGCGACGATGATCGTCACCACGATCGAGATGACCCACGGCGTACGCCAGCGCGGGTGTACCCGTGCCAGCTTCTGCGGCAGCAGCCCGTCGCGCGACATCGCGAAGATGATGCGCGTCGCACCGATCAGCAGCGTCAGTACGACGGTGGTGAGCCCCGCAACCGCGCCGGCCGAGATGACCGTCGCCATCCACGACTGGCCGTGGTACGCGAACGCGTTGGCGAGAGCCGCTTCGGGGTCGAGGTCGCGGTAGGAGACCATGCCGGTGACCACGAGAGCGACGGCGCAGTAGAGGATCGTGCAGATGATGAGCGAGGCGATGATGCCGATCGGCATGTCGCGCTGCGGGCGGCGCGTCTCCTCCGCGGTCGTCGCCACGACATCGAATCCGATGTAGGCGAAGAACACGAGAGCGGCACCGGCGAGAATGCCGCCGACGCCGAAGGTGGCCGGCTCGATGCCCGAGAGGAACTGCAGCAGCGGCTGCGTGAGCCCGGAGGTGGATGCGGTCGCCTCGGCCGACGGGACGAAGGGTGCATAGTTGGCGGGGTTGACGAACATGAGTCCGGCGATGATCACGAACAGCACGATGAACAGCTTCACCGCGACCAGGACGAGATTGACGCGCAGTGACTCCTTGATGCCGATCGTCATCAAAGTGCCGAGGACCAGGACGAGCAGGATGGCCGGCACGTCCACCGCGCCGCCGTACGACAGCTGCTCCGGAAGCACGATGCCCAGCTGTTCGAGGAACGCTCCGAGATAGGCGCTCCATCCCTGCGCGACCACGCTCGCGCCGAGGAACATCTCGAGGATCAGGTCCCATCCGATGATCCAGGCGAAGAACTCGCCGAGCGAGGCGTACGAGAACGTGTAGGCCGACCCCGATACCGGCACCGTCGAGGCGAACTCGGCGTAGCACATGGCCGCGAGGCCGCACGCGATCGCCGCGATCACGAAGCTCATGACGATCGATGGGCCGGCGACCTCGTGCGCGGCGCGCCCCGTGAGAGTGAAGATGCCGGCGCCGATCACGACTCCCACGCCGAAGACGGTGAGATCGAGAGCGCTGAGCGATTTCTTGAGGCGGAACTCCGGTTCCTCGGTGTCGGCGATGGACTGCTCGACCGATTTGGTGCGGAGAAGACTCACGTGGTGCTCGCTTTCGACGGATTCCGTGGCGTCCGGAGCCACTCAGGGAGGATAACCGCCGTCCCGGTGTGCGCACATCCGCGTGCGCCGTGTGTACAGGGGTGCCGTCAGGAGAGAATGCCGCTTCGAGCCCGCCCGAGGAGGTCGTCCGGGTCGTCGATGCTGCCCCCGCGCTGCACCAGGGCGGTGACGGGAAGTGCTCCGGCGAGGGCGCCGAGCACGGCTGCCGGCGGCCCGTCAAGGACGGCGCGCCCCTCGGCGCTCTCGGCTCCGAGCTCGACGCGCACGTGGCTCGAGTTCTCGTCGACCGTCGCGGACGCCCGGATCTGCGAGCCGGGGGACAGGAGCGCTTCGGCGGCCAGCCCGACCCACTCTCCGCGCACGGTATCGCCGTCCCTCGGACCGTCCGTCATGAAGCCGGCGCCCCAGCGGATGAGGGCGAAGACAGGCTCGCGCAGCTGCGTTCCGCGAGGGGTCAGCGAATAGACGACCGCCTTCTTTCCCGCCTCGTCCGTCCGGCTGACGATTCCCGCCTCCTCCATCGTCCGGAGCCTGGCGGTCAGCAGGTTGCTGGCGATGCCGGGCAGCGACGCTCGCAGCTGCCGGAACCGTCGCGGTTCGATCAGCAGTTCTCGCACGATGAGGAGGTTCCAGCGGTCCCCGATCACGTCGAGGGCCACCGCGAGCCCGCAGAACTGGTGATAGCCGCTCACAACTTCTCCTTGATCTCGTGCACGCTGACGGTTTAAATTATCCACCATCGGAGGGGAGATGTTCATGGACACGCAGGAACAGGCGGTCCGGCCGTCGTGGGTGGACCGAGATGAGTACCCGTTCTCGAGTGCGATCGCGAACGTCGGCGGCCACCGCATCCACTACGTCGACACGGCCGCACCGGGACAGAGCGGGCCCACACTGCTGTTCCTGCATGGAAACCCGACCTGGTCGTTCGTGTACCGCGACGTCATCCGTGCGCTGCAGGCAACCGTGAGATGTGTCGCGCCGGATCTGCCCGGCTTCGGCCTGTCGGATGCGGCAGACGACTTCGACGGCACCTTCGTCGCGCATGCCGACGCCATCGAGCGCTTCGTCGATGCACTCGGCCTGGAGGACGTCGTGCTCGTCGCCCAGGACTGGGGAGGTCCGATCGGCCTGCGACTGCTCGAGCGGACTCCGCAGAGGTTCCGGGGAGTGGCGCTGTGCAACACGTGGGCGTGGCCTGTCGCCGACGACCCCCACTTCGCGCGGTTCGCCGGCGCGATGGGCGGCCGAGTGGGGGCGTTCTTCACCCGTCACGGCAATCTCTTCGTGAACCTGATGATCCCCATGGGTCACCGACGTCGTCGGGTGACGCGAGCCGAGATGGCGCACTACCGCCGCGCTCTGGGCACCGCACGGCGGCGGGGATTCAGCGCGGTTCTCCCACGGGAGATCGTGGCGGCGACGCCCCACCTCGTGGAACTGGAGGCCGGTCTCTCGGTCCTGTCCGGGATTCCCGTTCTGATCATGTGGGGTGACCGCGACATCGCGTTCCGGGAGCCCGAGCTCGCCCGGTGGCGCACCATCGCCCCGCACGCGCACGTCGAGGTGATCGAGGGGGCCGGACACTTCCTGCCCTCCGATGCCCCGGCGGAGGTGGCGGCGTCGCTTCGCGGGTGGTTGGCGAATATCCCCGGCGCGGCGAAGTAGCGCGCGGACGCGCGCGGGTGTGCACTGACGACATGACCGGCTCGGGCCGCATCCCGCAGGCAGCCGTACGCCGCGGCGGCGTTGCGGTGTTCCTGTGCGTCACGTTCGGCGTGACGTGGATCGTGTGGGCGCCGCTCGTCGTCGAGGCGCAGTCCGGAGGGCTGGGTCAGGTGCCGTGGACGTTCTTCCTCGGGTCGCTCGGCCCCGCCTGCGGCGCGCTGGCCGCATCCTTCTGGGAAGGCGGGCGGGCGGAGCTGCGGAGATGGGCGCGGCGGGCGTTCTCGGTGCGGTTCGCCGCGCCGTGGTGGATCGCCGCTGTCGGCATGCCCGTGGCGTACTTCCTCATCGGGTACGGGGTCGCCGCGGCAGTCTCCGGCTCCTGGCCGGATCTGGCCGGGTTCGGCGCGACAGAGAAGCTGCCCGGTCTGGCCTGGCCGCTCGTGGCTCTGGTGTGGGTCGTCACCTTCGGGCTGGGGGAGGAGTCGGGATGGCGTGGGTGGCTGCTGCCCGCGCTCACGCGCAGGCTGTCGGCATTCTGGGCGACCCTGATCGTCGCCGCGGTGTGGATCGGATGGCACGCTCCCGCGTTCCTGTTCAACCCCACCTACACCGCCATGGGTGCCGGGATCATCGGCTGGATCCTCGCTCTGGTCACGGGATCGTTCCTTCTGACATGGATGGCGCAGGGTGCGCACTGGAGCATCGTGCCGGTGCTCATCTGGCACGCCGGATTCGATCTGTTGACGGCTGCGAATCAGTCCGCGGGTGTCATCGCGTCCACCATCAGCGCGATCGTGATGACGCAGGGGCTCCTGTGTGCCTGGCTACTGTGGCGCAATGCTCGCGCTCGCCGAGTGCCCGCCCCTCTGCTCAGCCCATGACTGAGTCAACGAAGGAACAGCTCGAAGCATCCGACAAGGTCGAGGAGCGCACGGTGGGCGGGGAGATCCGCTACTACCTCAAGAACATCAAGGAGCACTGGCTCGTCGTGATCGAGCAGCATCCGGATGCCGCCGGCGACGAAGCCTGGTAGCACGCCCGCTCCGCACCGCGAGACTGCATCTCCTGCACGAGATCACTGTCATTACCCGTGATCTCGTGCTCGAAATGCTGTTTCGCGGAGGAGGCGTCGAGGCGGGGGGCGACATAGGGTGGCGGGATGGTCGATATCGAGATGCGGGCACTCGAGGCCGGAACGGTGACGCTGGGTGACGCGCGGGGACGAACGCGGCGCACCGTCGAGGTCGGGGCCTTCGAGATCGGCGTGTACCCCGTGACGGAGGAGGTCCTCGCTGAGCTGCTCGGCATCGAGGTGCGCCACCCGCGGGTGCCGGCCACCGACCTGAGCTGGCTGCGCGCGGTCCGTCTGTGCAACGCCGCATCCGAGTGGGAGGGACTCGATTCCGCCTACGGGTTCGACGGTGCGGAGGTCACCTGGCACCGGGATGCCGACGGCTACCGCCTCCCGACCGAAGCTGAGTGGGAGTACGCGTGCCGCGCCGGCTCCACGGCCGCGCACTACGGCCCTTTGACGGAGGTCGCATGGACGGCGGCGGACGGAGCGGCTCGTCCGCAGCCGGTGGGTGGGAAGATGCCGAACCTCAACGGACTCTTCGACACCCTCGGCAACGTGTGGGAGTGGTGCTGGGATCTGCTCGACCCCTCGGCAGACGACGATCGTCGGGTATTCCGTGGGGGAAGCTTCGCGAGTGATGCGTTCAGCGCTCGCGCATCCACGCGTCGTGGCGCGCTCCCGGATGCGGGCGGAGACGACATCGGCATGCGTCTGGCCCGCGGTCCACAAGAGGCGTAGCGCACCCTCCGCGACCCCCTACGCTGGGTCGAATGAGCGGCGAGGGGGACCCGGGGGAGCTCGCCCCGCGCGCGGACGGCGAAGAGCGATTCGCCGATGACCGTCCCCGGCCGACCCCGCTCTGGGCACTGCTGTCGCGGTGGCTGGTGCGGTGGGAGGGGTGGCTTCGCTCTCACGGTGGTCGGCCGCTTCGCATGGCGATCGGCGGTTTCTGGCTCGCGGTCACGGCGGTCGCCGCCTTCCTTCTGGTCGGACCGGTCATCAACCCGCCGCTGGGGCTGGAGGAGATCACCGACTCCGCCAAGAACGCCACCGACACCTGGATCGCGCGGGACTTCGACGTCGACTACACGTTGACGCGCGACGATGAGGGGCGGATGCAGGCGGAGGTCGTCGAGACGATCACGGCTTTCTTCCCCGACGACGTGGATGAGTCGGGCATCCGGCGCGTGCTGTCGACGCAGTACCAGGGACACGACCTCGCGCCGCGTGACGTGACGGCGTCGATCGACGGCGTCGCTGTCGAGCCCCGCCTGCGCGAGCGAGGGGACCGACTCACGTTCGTGCTCGACACGGGCGAGCGGCTGAGCGGCGACCACGAGTTCGTGCTGCGCTACCGCATCCAGGATCTCGCCTACACCTCGACCGATGACATCACCGGTGACGGCGTCGATCTGCTGGAGTGGAGCGTCTTCGGCCCGGACTGGCCGCAGGGTTTCGCTGCGCTCGACGTCAGCGTGACGGTGCCGGATGAGCTCGACGCACTGCTGGTCCGTCAACCTTCCGGCGGCGTCGCCTGGACACTGGTGAGCGGGATGGACTGGCTCGAGCCCGAGGAGAGCTCGCCGCCGGGCCAGAAGACGTACGCGTTCACCGTCGACCAGAACGTCCCCCCGCACGCGACCGCATGGTTCCGGATGCTGTTCCCCGAGGGCACCTTCACGATGCCACCGCCGACCGGCCTGTTCCTGTTGCAGACCTTCGGTCCGCTCCTGCCGCTGGCGATCCTGCTGCTCACGCTGCCCTTCGCCATCGCCGCGCGTGCCGTGGCGTGGAGCGATGCGCGCGGTCGCCCCTGGTACGTCGCGCAGGACGACCCGCCGAAGGGCGTCTCCGTCGCACAGGCCGTGCAGATCGTGCAACGTCCCCGCAACCGCGAGCTCGCCCTCGCCGTCGCCGCGGTGCGCGGCACACGTCGATCCGCCCGACGCGCGGCCCTGATCGCCGCGGGGCGCGCTGCGCGGCGGAGCGGGCGGGTCGGCGACGGCTTCCGGGCACGCGCGGGATACCTGCTCGACCGAACCAGGTCGCGTCAGATCGCTGACGGATTCCGCCGCATCCCGAGCGGCTTCGTCCGCGACTGGTTCATCGCAGCGCCGCTCGCGCTGACCGTCGTGCAGTTCGCCATCATCCGCCAGCTCTCACACCAGGAGACGCTCGCCGTAATCTGGTGGCCCGGCGTTTTTGTGCTCGTCTCGCTCGCGGTGTCGGCCATCGTGCTGTGGATCGCCGTCTCCGCCCGCCCGTTGACCCGGAAGGGCGCTCTCGCGCGGCAGTATCTGGCGGGCATCGACGTCTACGCCCGGCGCACCTCGATGTTGACGCGCACCACGATCGATGACGCGTTGCTGCCCTACGCCGTGATCGTGGCCGACCCACGGGAGGCGGGGCGCCGCGTCTCGGCGCTCGTCGAGCGCGAACTCGGCGGCGACGCAGAGCTGCGCGCATGGCGCACCTCGGACTTCCTGTCGTGGCCCCGTCTGCTCGTGCGCTCCGCCGCTCTCCTGATTGTCGCGGGTGCGGTCGTGCTTGTTGCCGTGTTGCCCAATCCCTACCTTCGGCTCACGACGTACGAGCGGTGGGATTTCGAAGACCCCGGCACGCTCTACACGCAGGTCGCCAGTGTGGACGTCGACGCGCGCCTCAGCGCGGATGGCGACCGACCGCGTCTCGACGTCGTGCAGACCACGGTGGTGGACTTCGACGACGAATCCCATCGCGTGCCGCAGTTCGCGACCCCCGTGCGCACAGCGATCGAGGGTCAGTCGCTCGGGCTGGAGGTCGACGAGGTGCGGGTCGACGGTGAGGCCGTCCCGTTCCATCTGTCGCTGCGCGACGACGCGGGCACGATCACAACCGCGATGACCCAGGTGCGCAGCGGCCGGGCCGAGGTCGAGGTGCGCTACGCGTACACCTCGCCGGCCGTCGCGGGGGAGGCCTCGCGAGCATCGGGGCGAGAGGGTGAGTCGGTCGACCGCATCCGGTGGGCGGCGCTGGTCGACGGGTGGGAGAGCGGGTGGACCTATCCGTCCGAGCCCGATCCGGTCACCGTCACGCTGCGCGTCGACGACGAGGTCGCCCAGCGGGCCTTCTCTGCCGGCTGGTTGCGCGAGGACCCCGAGACAGCCGAGGATGCGCGCGATTGGAAGGACTCTTCGTACGCCTTCGGCACGCTGGAGGCGGAGCTGGAGCCGCCGCCCTCCTCCGGCGAGGAGGCGGGCACGATCACGGAATCGGACGAATCACTGTCGGACGCACGTGTGCATTCCCTCCGAGTCACCCACGGCGAGTACGGGTACCCCACCGACAGCCTCTATGCGGATCTCGGCGTGCTCCTGGAGTTCCCCGCGGGCACCTGGGCGGGACCAAATCCCGCTGCGCGCGACGCCGAGCAGTTGGCGTGGGCGCTTCCCACGATCATCGTGCTCTCGACCGCCGCCATGGCGGTCGCACTGGGGTTGACCGCCGTCGTCGCCTGGCGCGTGCGCGGGACGCGCCGGATGGCTCCCGGTCTCGTCCGCGACGTCTTCTGGTGGCTCACCCCGGCGACGGCGCTGGGCGCCGTCATCATCGGCGTATGGGCGACCGTCGACATCCCCGCCGATTGGCCCGAGGTCGCCCTGCAACTGCCGGCGTGCGGGCTCGCTCTGGTCGCCGCGATCACCGTGGCCGTCGCGGTGAGGCCGGTCGCTGCGCCTCGCCGACCTGACGACCGTGCCTGGATGCGGGCGCGCGACCCGCAGCGAGACGCCTGAGCTCTGCGACTCAGTCGCGCATCGCGTTGCCGATGTAGGAGTACTTCACGAAGACCTCTGCGGCGATCCCCGCCTCTTCGAGCACGCCCTGCACGGCGGCGAGCATGTATCGCGAATCCCAGCCCATGTAGAGGAAGGCTCCGTCGCCGAGCTCGTCCCACTGGCCGTTCCATGCCCGGGTCTCGTACACCGGCCCGCCGCGCCGAGCGCTGAACGACAGGAGGTCCTCACGGGCATCGGCCCACAGCCGCTTGAAGATGCGGTTGAACAGGGACGCGATGTCGTAGATCTCCCAGTGCTCGCCGCGGTACTCCACGTACGACCACTCCTGCTGCCAGCCCGGCGGAAACCCGCGGCGCTTCTTCGCGTCGAGGATGGGGGTCAGATCGTCGTCGTCGATGAGCACATCGGCTCTGCGTCGCCACACCGCGAGGAACTGCTCGATGAGCACCACGGTGCGCCGGGAGATCGCGGCGGTGTTCCACGCCTCGAGGTCAGCGACGGATGCGGTCAGCTCGACGGCGCTGCGTCGGTACAGGTCGCGCTTGTCCGGGAACGAGCGATCGAGCGCGCGCTCCGCGAGCGGTTCCTCGAGCAGCGCCAGGTTGCCCAGTGTCGCGGCCAGCGCGCGGTGGCTGTTCTGCTCGTCCTCCGTGAACTCGCTCCAGGTGCGGACACCGTCGCCGCTCCAGCCATCGCCCGGTGCGAGCGGAACGATGTGCTCGACGTCGAGATCCGCCGCGGAGTCGAGCCCCGCGAGGCGTGCCAGCACGTAGGCGGGATGCGGCAGCGGAGTGAACTTGAGGGCGATCCGCATCCGCTCGTCGGAGGGCGTGATGCGCCCGAACGCGTGGCTCAGCGCCTCGGGGCCCTCGGCTCGCGCACGACAGAGACGCGCGACGAGCCGATCGTTGGTGAGACCGGCGACCAGCCGGCGCAGCAGAAGCGCCTGCAGATCCTCCAGCGTCTCGATCAGTGCGCCGCGGTCGATGACGCCCCGCTCATGGTCGCGGTAGGCGGCCATCACCAGGGGGAAGGTGCCGCGCCCGAACGTGCCGAGGAAGCGAAGCTGCGCGGCGACGCCCTCGTCGGAGGCGTGCGCGGGCTCGAGGAGCACGCGGTAGATCTCCGAGTACGCCTTCCACTCGGCCGCATCCCGCTCGAGGGTCTCGGCTTCGAGGACCGGGAACTCGCCGCGGAACGCGTCGTACACGGCGCGCGTCGTGCCGCCCGTGAGCTCGCGTCCGGTGCGCATCACCAGGTAGTGCCGCCAGAAGTCCGCGATCGCCTCACCCGTGTTCTGTTCGATCGGCAGCCAGAACCGCTCCTCGATCTCGGTCTGCTCCGCGTGGGTGAGACCCATGAGGATGTAGTTGTGGATGAGCTCGTGGTCGCGCAGGGGTTCGCCCGTCGAGTTCAGGCTCTCGAAGATCTGCTGCGCGTTGGCATCGGCGCCGAGCGCGATGGCGACGTGCTCGAGGCGCTGGAGCCCTCGCCAGATGCGGGGCGCCTCCTCGGGGCGGATCTGGCTGCGGAAGAACGCGTAGTTGTCGTCGAAGCGCGATGTGCGATCGTCGGCGTCGGCCTGTCGTCGATCCAGCACCACGCTCTCGAAGACGTCCGCCCACGCCCGGTGGGGGCGCAGTTTCGTGCGGTGGGTTTCGCCGCCGCGCACGAGAACCTCGTGCAGGCGTGCCGCCAGCGCGGGGTCGCTGTCTCGCACGGTGTGCTCGAGGGCGGCGACCAGAAGCATCAGCGTCGTGATGCGCTGCTGGCCGTCGATCAGCACGAGCTCTGCGTCGTCGGAGTCCCCGCCGCGCGACGACAGGATGGAGGCGAGGAAGTGCGTGTGTCCCTCCGGGAGGTCAGCGACCTGGCGCACATCGGCCAGCAGCTGCTCGCAGCCGCCGATGTCCCAGCGGTACTGCCGTTGGTAGACGGGAACGACGATGGCGAGGTCGGGATCGCTCAGCCAGGCGATCGTGTTGACGGCAGTCGCATCGACGTTGGTGGCGGTGGCCATGATCCTCGATCTCGTTGCGGGCGAAGCGCGTCGCGCGGGGCGACCAGACCACTCTAGGCCGGGGCAACGGGGCTCCCGGGTATTGCCGAGGTGCCCGAGTAGGCTGACCTTACCTGGGCCAGTAAAAACGCGCTGACCCCCCACCGAAAGGCATGATTCGTCATGGGTTACATCAAGTCCGCCGCTCTCGAGGAGACCGGCTACGTCGTCCTCGACAGCTACAACCAGGAGCTCGATCCCAAGGAGTGGCTCGACATCGAGTACAACGACTGGAAGTCCTCGGGCGACACCCGGTTCGCTCCTCTTGCCAGCGCCTTCGGCGAGATCGAGTGCAACGGGTTCTGGAACCACAAGCCGCCGCGCACCGACAAGGACGGCGTGTGGATCGACTCGCAGGTCGCGAAGGCCCCGAATCTCGTGCGCCGCGCGCAGGAGCCGGGTGCGAACGTGGGCCGCTGCCGCGTCATCGAGCTGCAGCCCACGCCCTACGGCGACTGCCTCTACAACCTGCACCAGGACGACAACAACCGCCTGAACCCGGACGGAACCGGCTGGGTCGTGCGCGGCTTCTTCAACCTGACGGACGACAAGGACAGCTACTTCGTTCTGCGCGAGAACCGCACGGACCCGCGTGGCGAGGTGCGCATCGCGCTCCCCGCCGGCGCCCAGCTGATCATCGACACCCAGCGCCTCTGGCACGCGGCCACGCACAACGGCACCGACCCGCGCTACTGCCTCATCACCTCGTGGACGTCGGGCCCGGAGCTCGACGCCTACATCGAGAAGTACCACGGTGTGAACCACGTCGAGAGCGTGGAAGTTCCGCAGGACGTGCTCGAGCACGGCTACGCCGAGCAGGCGCGTAAGGATGCGGCGCGCGCCGCGTACTACGCCGCGAAGGGCCAGGCGGCCGTCCAGGCCATGAGCGAGGCCTGAGACCCCTCACAACGGTGGCCCGATCCGCAGCGCGGATCGGGCCACCGTTTTGCGTGCGCGCGCTCGCGCGTCAAGAGGCGGGGCCGTCAGGAGGCGATGACTCAGGATGGAGCGGAACGAGGGGGAGGGCATGCAGCCGAGTGAGGTGGTCATCGACGCGCCCAGAGCGCGGGCAATGCGCACATGGATGATCGTGACGGTCGTCTGCGCGATCGTGGGTGGGGGTGCGTTGATCGTCGCGGCCATCCTGGCGGTGACGATCCCATTCGCCGGCTTGGGTGTGGTGCCCGCAGTGCTGATTCTCGCTTTCGGCGGGTTCCTGAGCCTTCTCGTCGCTGTGGTCGCCTCGTTCGTGCGTGTCGACATGTCCGCCACCGACGGCAAGGCGATCGAGTTCGCGATCGCGAGTGCGGGTTTCGGCCAGATCGACGCACGGCGTCTGTTGCGAGGCGACGCTGTCGTGACTTCGACCGGGCACTGGGCTTGCCTGCGACGCACCTCCGACGGAGAGCGCAGCTGGATGATCGTCACGCTCACACCGGCGGACCCTCGGCTCATGTGATCGACCCCGTGTGGTTTTCCCCGGCTCGAGCATTTCTTTGTGTTGTTTTCTGTTGTAATGTGTTGATCCTTCGAGGAGGATCATGTACGCAACGGAGCGCCAGGCGGCGATCGAGCGAATCTTGGACGCCGAGGGACGACTGGTCGTCGTCGACCTCGCGGAACGCTTCGACGTCACCACAGAGACCGTCCGGCGAGACCTCGCGACTCTGGAACAGCGCGGTGTCCTGCAGCGCGTGCACGGCGGAGCCGTCGCCCAGGGTCGCTCCAGCACTCGTGAGACATCGATCAGCGAACGCATTCACGAACGCAGCGACGCGAAGGGCCGGATCGCCCGCGCGGCGCTGAACCTCCTCGGCGACCGCTTCAGCGGATCCGTCTTGTTGGATGCCGGCTCTACAGTGGGCGCACTTGCGCAAGAACTGCCATCCTCTCTCGTGGCACGCGGCGGCCGCGCGGATGTGGTCACGCACTCCTTCGCCCACGCGCCTCTGCTCGCGGAACAGGACGGGATCGACCTCACGCTCGTGGGCGGTCGGGTGCGTCGCGTGACGGGCGCTGCGGTCGGGGCGACGACGGTCGCCGCGCTCCAGGGTCTTCGCCCTGACGTCGCCTTCCTCGGCACCAACGGACTCTCCGCCGCGTTCGGTCTCAGCACCCCCGATCCGGAAGAGGCTGCCGTCAAGCGCGCGGCCGTCGCGGCGGCGCGGCGCGTCGTCGTGCTCTGCGATGCGCAGAAGTTCGACCTCGAGCTCCTCGTGTCGTTCGCGCCGCTGTCTGCACTCGACGTGCTCGTAACGGATGCGGCTCCGCCCGCCGCGCTGGCGGAAGCGCTCGAGCGCGCCGACATCGAGGTGGTGGTCGCATGATCGTCACCGTCACCGCCAACCCGTCCCTCGATCGAGCCGTTTCGCTGGCAACCCCGCTCCAGGTCGGCGAGGTGCAAAGCGCCCTCGCCGTGCGCGAGGATGCGGGCGGGAAGGGCGTGAATGTCTCCCGCGTCGTCGCGGCCGCCGGAACGGCGACGCTCGCCGTTCTTCCGCTGGCCGACCAGGATCCCTACGCCGCCGCGCTCGCTCAGACCGGCATCCCGGTGCGGTCCGTCCCCGTGCACGGCCACGCCCGCGCGAACCTCACCCTGGCGGACCCGCACGGCACGACGACCAAGGTCAACCTGCCCGGCGCCGAGCTCGGCGCGGCGGATGCGGACGCGTTGATCGAGACGATCGTCGCGGCCACGGCAGGCGCCGACTGGCTCGTGCTCGCAGGATCCCTGCCGCCGGGTGCGGGCGACGACTTCTACGTGCGCGCGATCGTCGCCGTGCGCGCCGCGCACGGCGACGCGACTCCTCGCATCGCCCTCGACACCTCCGGCGCCGCACTCGCGGCGGCCGTGGCCGAGGCCCGCCCGGATCTCATCAAGCCCAACGAGCACGAGCTCGCCGAGCTGACCGGCGCTCCCGCCGACACGCGCGACATCGACGGCATCGTCGCTCTCGCGCAGGACCTCGTCGGTCCGCGTGTCGGTGCTGCCCTGGTGACGCTCGGCGCCGCGGGTGCGCTGCTGGTCACAGAGGACGGCGTCTGGGTGGGAACGGCCCCTCGCATCACCGCGGTCAGCACGGTGGGCGCGGGCGACAGCTCCCTCGCCGGATACCTGCTGGCCGATGTGGCCGGCGCCGAGCCCGCCGAACGTCTGCGTATGGGGATGCGATACGGCGCGGCCGCCGCATCCCTTCCTGGAACCCAACCCCCGACCCCGGCGGATCTTGTGACCGCCGAGATTCCCGTGCAGCGGATCATCCGCTGACGAACCCGACCACTGGAGGTCATCGTGTCCGACACCATCACACCGGAGCTCGTCGTCCTCGACGAGGATCTCGGCGCCGACAAGGCAGCCGTCATCCGGGCCCTTGCCGCGCGCGTGGTCGCCGCGGGTCGGGCCACGGATGCCGACGCGCTCTTCGCCGATGCCTGGGCGCGCGAGGAGAAGGATGAGACCGGCCTGCCCGGCGGCATCGCGATCCCGCACGCGAAGAGCCCCGCCGTCTCGCAGGCCTCTCTCGCCTTCGCGCGGCTGAAGCCCGCCGTCGCCTTCGGCGCGGCCGACGGGCCGGCCGATCTCGTCTTCCTCATCGCCGCTCCCGCGGACGCCGCCGAGGAGCACCTCGCCGTGCTGTCGCGCCTCGCGCGGAGCCTGATGCAGGAGTCGTTCACCAGCGACCTGCGCGCCGCCGCCGACGCCGCCGCGGTCGTGTCCACCGTGCGCCAGGCGATCGGCGAGGAGCAGGCCGCAGCGCCCGCGACGACCCAGGCGGCGCCCGCCGCATCCGCCTCCGCCGCGCTCGAGGTCGACGGCCGCCCCGCGCGGATCGTCGCCGTCACCGCCTGCGCCACCGGAATCGCGCACACCTTCATGGCGGCCGACGCGCTGACCGCGGCCGGCAAGGAGCAGGGCATCGACCTCATCGTGGAGCCCCAGGGCTCCAGTGGCTATAAGGCGCTTCCGCAGAGCGTGATCGACGACGCCGACGCGGTGATCTTCGCCGTCGACGTGGACGTGCGTGAGCCGCAGCGGTTCGCGGGCAAGCCCGTCGTGCGCTCGGGAGTGAAGCGCGGCATCGAGCAGCCCGTCGCCCTCATCACCGAGGCTCTCGCCGCGGCGAAGGACCCGAACGGTGCACGCGTGCCGGCCGCGTCCGGCTCCGGTTCGGCGTCGAGCAGCGCTCCCGCCCAGAACGAGCGATGGGGCGCGAAGATCCAGCGCATCCTCCTCACGGGTGTGAGCTACATGATCCCGTTCGTCGCCGGCGGTGGTCTGTTGATCGCTCTCGGCTTCCTCCTGGGCGGCTACCAGGTCACCGCTGACGCCGGCAAGGTGATCATCGACAACTCGCTGTGGAACCTGCCGACGGAGAACATCACGTCGCCGCTGGGCCCGCTCGGTCAGTACCTGGGATCCGTCGCCTTCATGATCGGTGCGACGTCGATGGGCTTCCTGGTCTCGGCGCTGGCCGGCTACATCGCCTTCGCGATCGCCGACCGCCCCGGCATCGCCCCCGGTTTCGTCGCCGGTGCGGTGGCCGTGCTCATGAACGCCGGCTTCATCGGCGGCATCATCGGCGGTCTGCTCGCCGGTTTCATCGCCTGGTGGCTCGGGCGCCTCAACCCGCCCCGCTGGCTGCGCGGTCTGATGCCGGTCGTGATCATCCCGCTGATCGGCTCGATCATCGCTTCGGGACTCATGATCCTCTTCCTGGGCCGCCCGATCGCGGCGCTCATGGACGCCCTCAACGTCGGTCTGACGGATCTGGCCGGAACCGGCGCGATCGTCGTCGTCGGCATCATCCTGGGCCTCATGATGTGCTTCGACCTCGGCGGACCGGTCAACAAGGTCGCCTATGCCTTTGCGACCGCGGGCTTGGCGAGCGTATCGACGGCCGACATCCACGCGGTGCCGTTCCTGATCATGGCCGCCGTCATGGCCTCGGGCATGGTCCCGCCGCTCGCGATGGCGCTGGCCTCGACTGTCCTCGCACGTGGCCTGTTCACGCCGGTCGAGAAGGAGAACGGCAAGGCGGCCTGGCTGCTGGGTGCCGCCTTCATCAGCGAGGGCGCCATCCCGTTCGCCGCTGCCGACCCGCTCCGGGTGATCCCGGCCAACCTCGTCGGCGGCGCCATCACCGGTGGTCTCAGCATGGCACTGGGCGTCTCGTCGCTCGCACCGCACGGCGGCATCTTCGTCTTCTTCGCCATCGACCCGATCTGGGGCTTTTTGATCTCGGTCGTGGCCGGAACCGTCGCGACCGCCCTCGTGGTCGTCGCGCTGAAGAAGTGGGTCGGACGCAAGGAACTCGCTCAGGCAGAAGCGACCGCAGCACCCGTCGCGGCCTGAGAGCATAGAAGGGTAAGACGAGAGGAATCACTCATGGCAGAACGTCAGGCGACAATCGCCAGCAGCTCGGGCCTTCACGCCCGCCCCGCCAAGCTCTTCGTGCAGGCGGTGCAGGAGAAGAAGCTCCCCGTCACGATCGCGCTCGATGGTGGCCCCGACCTTAACGCGGGAAGCATCCTGTCGATCATCGGTCTCGGTGCCTCGCACGGCAGTGTCGTGACCCTGAAGGCGGAGGGTGAGGGGGCCGAGCAGGCCCTCGATGAGCTCGTCACGCTGCTCGAGACGGATCTCGACGCCGAGTAGAGCGTCCTTCAGACGACGAAGGCGGATGCGGACACCTGCGGGTGCCGCATCCGCCTTCGTCGTTCGTGCTCAGAGTTCGAGCGTGTCGCCCGGCTCGAGCACGACGAGCTCTCCGCCGTGTTGCTCTGCGGCCCACTTCAGTCGGGCGCGGCCCATCTCCTTGCCGGCGACGGACAGCGTCATGTCGTGCGTTCCGAACACCTGGCGTGGTTTCACGGCGAGAACGAAGTCCATGGCGTCGCCGATCTTCAACCAGGGCGCGCCGACGGGGGCGGCGAGCACGGCCACGTCGTGGCCCTTGGGGAGGGCGTACGAGTCGCCCGGGTAGTAGAACGTGTCGTCGACCAGGACGCCGACGTTGTCGATCACCGGGATGCTCTCGTGGATGACGGCGTGGCGCCCGCCGAAGAAGCGCAGGCGGAACGGCTCCACCTCGACGGTGTCGCCGGGGGCCACGACGGTGACGTCGTATCCCGGCGCGGCGTTCTTGACGCCCTCGGGCGCGTAGATGGGCAGCCCGGGATTGGCGGCGACGAGGCGATCGATGTGATCGGCCGTCCAGTGGTCGGGGTGCTCGTGGGTGATCACGAGGGCCGCGACGTTCGCCGTGTCGGGCAGGGGAGTCGTGAACGAACCGGGGTCGATGATGAGCTTGCGGCCCTGCTTCTCGAGGGTGAGGGCGGCATGCTCGTGCTTGGTGATTCGCATGACGCGAGTCAACTCTTCGCGGGTCGCCGGGGCAAACCCGACACGAATCCCGGCCTCGATTTGGCGCAACGCAAGACCGCATGGCATACTTGAACGGTTGCCACGGCAGCGGCCCCATCGTATAGCGGCCTAGTACGCCGCCCTCTCACGGCGGTAACGCGGGTTCGAATCCCGCTGGGGTCACCAACAGAAAACCCCCGGTTCATCCGGGGGTTTTCTTGTTTTCTCGATGACGTTCGGCCGCGCGCGGATCGCGACCCATGACGTCACCGAGGCGCGGCCCTCAGACGGCGCTGCGGCGGCCATAATCCCAGACGTCGGTCTTCTGCTGTTCGAAAGCGTCGACAAGTCGCTCGGAGCCCGCACCGCCGACTCCGGGACCGACGGTCGCGATGAAACCGAGCTCTGCGTCGGTGAGGGGAATGAGAAGCAGCCACTCGACGCGCAGCCCGTGATGGTCGAATCCGCTCAGTCGATCGCCCCACGGAAACGGATGCCAGAGAAGAGCGTGCGGGGTCGTCGTCTCGCGAGAGTATCCGCCGAAGACACCGGGGAAGACCACACCCGGACGCGCGTGAAACTCCTCCGATGCCACATTCAGCGCCGCGTTCGCGACCACGTCGCCCAGGAAGTCGATGTCGGAGCGGCCAGTGGCCAGCATCTCAACACGCAGAGGCTGTCCGGTAGCGTCGGTCAGGCCGTTGTCGTACTGACTGAGACCGATTGTCGCCACGGTGGTGAGCCCTGGCTGAGGGCACGCCGGAAGGAGGGCGACGGGGATCGACAGAGTGTCCTCGACGTTGTTGTATGCGGTCACCCGGGCGACAGTCCCGAGCCGTTCCTGTTCGAACCGCAGGATCGACTTCTCCAGATCGTTCGGCACCTCTCGACGCTAGAGGCGCGTGGGGACCAGCGCTACTGCGGTGCGGTGCGTAGTGCGCGCAGGTCGCCCATGCAATCCCCTCTGCCCGCATGCGGTCGCGGCATACGGTGCCGAGGTCCGACGCGATCGAGGGGAGCAGGACGTGGACGTGACCGAGAAGATCGGTGAGCTGGCGACGGATGCGGGCATCCGCGTCGCTGCTGCGGAATCGCTGACCGGCGGGCAGGTGTGCACGGCTCTCGGCGCGACGCCGGGGGCATCCGAATGGTTCGCCGGGGGAGTCGTCGCCTACACGATCGAGACGAAGAATCTCGTCCTGGGCGTTCCGACGGACATCGACCCGTGCTCGGCCGAGTGCGCGCGCACGATGGCTGCCGGGGTGCGTGATGCGCTCGAGGTGGACGCGGCGGTCGCCACGACGGGTATCGGCGGGCCCGACCCGCAAGACGGGCACGCGCCCGGAACCGTCTTCATCGGATGGGCACGGGGACCGCACGCCGGCGCGCGCGAGTTCTCTTTCGAGGGAGACGACCCGGAGCAGATCGTCGAGGCGACCACGCACGCGGCGCTCGAGATCCTCGCCGAGCTCCTCGAGGACTTGCCGGACGACGAGGGGCGCTGACGCCTCAGTGGTGCGGGACGACCGGAACGGTGCCGTCATCGCGCAGCAGGATGCCGTCCTGCACGGCGCCGAGGGCGGGCGTCACCAACGCTGCGATGAGCGCGGCAGCGGCGAGCAGCTGACCGACCCGCAGACGCTGCGCGGGCACGCTGGCGTGGGTCGCCGCCGCCGCACAGGCCCCGAGTGCCGCGCTGAGGCCGACACACACTGCGACGCCCACGATGCTCGTGTGCGCGGGTTCGCTCGCCAGCAGCCACGTCGCCGCTCCACGAAGGAGCGGCGCCCGTGCGGAATTCCGCCTGGGTCAGGTCGTGATGGCGAACATGGCGTCGGTGGTCGGGAGCCCGTTCGGGGAGCCGCCGGCGGCCTCGACGGTGACGGCGATCACATCGCCGGAGTGGAACGTGCCGTCCAGCTCGGCCACGGGGTCATCCGACGAGAACGTGCCGGCTGGAAGCGGGGCGCCGTCGCGGATGAACCACATCTCGAACGTCTTGTCGTCCTCGAGGGTCGGCATGCCGTCCGTGACAAGAACCGCGCGACCTGTGGATGCGGACCAATGCGCCGTCGCCGACGCGCCGTCGTCGAGGACGACACTCGCGGACTGGGCGTCGGGGGCGTCTTGGATCTGCTCCAGCGCGACCTGAGCGCTGTCCTCAGGGGTCAGAAGGCGCCCAAGTGCGAGGCCGCCGATGCCGAGCGCGAGGATGAAGGCGAGGGAGGCGGCGAGCGCGAACCACATCCGCGAGCGCGAGCGGCGCTGCGCGGGGGCAGGGGCCGCGTCATCGACGCGAGCGTCCTGGGGGACGGAGGTGAGCTTCGCGAGAAGCGCGTCGCGCACCTGCGGACGGGGTACCACCTCGTCCACGCCATCGGCAAGGGCGGCCGCGGTGTCGAGTTCGGTGGCTACGATCGAGCTCCACGCGGGATGGGCGGCGAGCAGCTCCTGGAAGCGCATCTCGTCTTCGGCGGAGAGCGCATTCAGGGCATGGCCGGCGGCGAGGTCGCGGAACTCTTCCTCTTCCATCACTGCACCCCCATCCTGGTTCGCAATCTGTTCAGTCCATCGCGCATGCGCGTCTTCACGGTTCCCAACGGCGCCGCGACGAGGGCTGCGATCTCGGTCTGAGAGTAGCCGCCGTAGTATGCGAGAACGATTGTCTCGCGCTGCGCTTCGGGTAGCTCGGCGAGCGCCTCGGCGACGCGCCCGCCCTCGATCTTCAGTTCCACCGTCTCGGCGACGCCGTCATATGCCACGTCGAGATCGCGGAGGCCGATGCGTGCGTCACGGTCCGCGCTGGCCTGCGACGCCCGCACGCGGTCGACGGCTCGGCGGTGCGCGATGGTGAGAACCCACGACCTTCCTTGCCCCTTCTTCGGAGCGAACCGCGAAGCGGATTGCCAGATCTCGAGAAAGACCTCCTGCAGCACCTCTTCGCTCTGCGACGGGTCGACGAGGACGCGACGGATCAGGCCGAACACGCGCGGCGACAGCATGTCGTACAACTGTGCGAAGGCGCTCTGATCGCCGCCGGCGATGGCCGCCAGCAACGTCGCCACATGGTCGATTCCCCCCGAGCCGTCCTCGGGGATGTTGACTCCGTCGATCACCACGTTGACCAGCATGCCTCATCGCGCACCCCGGCCCCGGGGGCGCGCGACGAGAAGCGCTGCGTGATAGTGCGCCTCAGCCGGCCTCAGTCGGGTCCGTCGGCCGCTGCGGGGCCGGCGCAACGGGCTGTGCTCGGTGGGCGCGCCGGCGACGAAGGGCAGCTCGCACGGCCCATACGATGACGCCGGCCACGGCGATCACGGCGAGCCATGGCAGGAGAAAGCCGAATCCGATGACGATGCCGTTGACGGTCGCGACGAGCCCTGCCCAGCCGGCCGCGATCCCGTCGCCGAAGCCGGCGGGGTCGGCCTGGGGCGCTGCGTCCCGCGCAGCGAGGTTGACGGTCAAGGTAGACATCGCGACCTGATCCTCGAGCATCTCCAGCTGCTGTCGATCCGCATCCAGCGCCGCCTGTCGGTCGGCGAGCGCGGACTCGGCGGCGATGAGGTCCGACACGGAGCCCGACTGCGCGAGCAGTTCGGTGAGGCGTGCGACGGAGGTCTCCTGGGCTGCGATCCGTGCGCGCAGGTCGACCGCCTGATCGGTGACGTCGACGCGGTCCACGGATGACGTGGACACGGTTCCCAACGCGCTGACCTGGTCGATCACGTCTTGCAGGCGCTCAGCGGGAACGCGCACCGTGATGGAACTCTGCGCGGGCACGGGGTAGGCCACATCCGTTGCGGTCGGCGATTCCGCCGTGTTCGATGACGAGACGTACCCCTGCGCACCCGTCGCGATCGCGGTGATCTGCTGCTGGGCATCCTTCGGGTCGTCGACCGTCATCTGCAGCCAACCGGACGCGGAGACTTCGCGCCCGGCATCCGCGGACCCCGACCTGCTCGCGTCCGCACTTCCGGCCCCGTCCTGGACCACGAGAGGCCCCGTCTCGGGCTGCCCAGCCACCGCGGTTCCGGTGAGTGACACCGGGCTGTTCATCTCGACGCCGCGACTGCCGAGCACGACGGGGGAGACGAGCGCCGCCAGCGCGACCACCGAGACACCGGCGGCGGCGACCGCCCAGCCCCCGCGGCGCCGTGCCCGTCGGTGGACACGGTCGAACTCGAGATCCCGCTCGATGCCTCGCTCGATCCGGTCGATCTGTTGAGCGGTCGGAGCATCCGGCAGGGAGAGATCGTGCCCCTGATCCCGGTCGTCGATCGTCATGATGCGTTCCCCTCCTGGACGGTGCCGCGCAGGCGGCTGCGGATGCGGGAGAGACGATTGCGGACGGCGCCGTGGCTGAGGCCGAGTGCCGCAGCGGCGGCATCGTAGGCGTAGCCGCGGGCCGCGCACAGGATGAACAGGTCGCGATCGAGCTCGTCGAGCTTCGCCACCTCGCGGGCGACGCGATCAGCAAGCTCGGCGTCGATGACCGCCTGCTCCACATCGATCGCCGCAGGCATCCGCTCGTCGAGCGTCGCGCCCACGTGGTCGCGTTCGCGGCGCAGCGCCCGCAGCTTGTTGGCGCATACGAGCCGGCAGATCGTGGCGAGCCACGGCAGAGCGGAGGCCCCCTCCAGCTGGAACCCGCGGAGCTTGCGCCACGCGGTCACGAACGTCTCCTGCGCCGCATCCTCGGCATCGGCGCTCGTCGGCAACAGGATCGCCGCGACGCGGTACACGGCGTCGATGTTGCCGCGGTACAGCGCCCGGAAGGCCTCCTGGTCTCCGTGCGATGCGCGGGCGATCAGCTCCCGATCGCTGGTCATCGTGCCCCAATCCCTCGGCGTCGGATGCGCCGTCGTCTTCTCTCACCCTCAGGTGTCCCCGTCCGCGCGATCGTCTCAGATCCGCATAAACTGTGGCGTCCGCCGATTCCGAAAGGCTCTCATGGGCTTCGAGATCCCGGTGTGGTTCCAGATCGTCGCGCTCATCGTGCTCGTTCTGATCCTGGCCGCCGACCTTCTCCTCATCCTCCGTCGACCGCACACCCCCTCCGCGCGGGAGGCCACGCTGTGGGTCGTGTTCTACGTGTCGCTCGCGCTCGTGTTCGCCCTCATCCTGTTGTGGGTGTCGGGCAGCGGCGATGCGGCGGGCCAGTTCGTGGCCGGATGGTTGACCGAGTACAGCCTCTCGGTCGACAACCTCTTCGTCTTCGTCCTGCTGATGGGTCAGTTCGCCGTCCCGCGCAAGTACCAGCAGGAGGTGCTGATGGTGGGGATCATCATCGCGCTCGTCCTGCGGGGCATCTTCATCGCATTCGGTGCCGTTCTGATCGACAACCTCTCGTGGATCTTCTACGTGTTCGGGTTGTTCCTCGTCTGGACCGCGTGGCGCCAGGCGTTCCCCGGCGACGACGAGCACGGCGAGCAGCGCGAGAACGCCGTCGTGCGGATGCTGCGGCGCTTCATCCAGATCCGCGACGAGTACGACGGATCCAAGTTGCGCACGGTGGTCGGCGGTAAGAAGGTCTTCACCCCGATGCTGCTCGTGTTCGTGGCGATCGGTTTCACCGACCTCGTCTTCGCGATCGACTCGATCCCGGCGATCTTCGGCATCACGCAGAGCGCCTTCATCGTCTTCACCGCGAACATCTTCGCGCTCATGGGGCTGCGCCAGCTCTACTTCCTGCTGGGCGGGCTGCTCGATCGGCTGCGCTACCTGCACTACGGGATCGCATTCATCCTCGCCTTCATCGGCGTGAAGCTCTTCCTGCACGCCCTGCACGAGAACGAGCTGCCCTTCATCAACGGCGGTCACGGCGTCGAGTGGGCGCCCGACATCTCGGCGTGGGTCTCGCTCATCGTCATCGTGGTCGCCATGGCGACCGCGACTGTGGCGAGTGTCGTGGCGGCGCGGCGCGAGGCCGCATCCGTCGACGAGAGCTGAGCGGTTCGCTCAGAACGCGCGCAGATTGGCGCCGAGGCCGGCGCCGTCGTATTCGCGGCGCAGGACTCCGCGACGGCGGAGGATCGGCACGAGCTCGTCGAGCATGCGGTGCACGGTGACCGGATGCAGATCACCCCACAGCAGCACGCCGTCGTTGCCCCAGTCGCCGAGCTGCTCGATGCGGTCCGCGAGCTCGCCCGCGGTTCCCACCCAACCCGAGCCGTCAGAGATGCGACCGAGGCGTGCGTGCGCGGCCAGGATCTGCCGCAGGGGCGTCTCGCGCGCATCGTGGTCGCCGACGAGCCGACGGATGCTGCCGTGCGACACGTGCGGGGCGAAGAGCCCGTCCGGCAACGGCCGGTCGAGATCGAGCGCGGTGAGATCCGTCTCCAGATCCGAGGACTGGCGTCTGGCGATCGCGCGCAGCGCGGACTCGTCGGGCGTGCGCGACGCTGCCACGAGTCGGTCCGCCTCCTCGGGGGAAGAGACGAGCACGGGCTGGATCGCGAACAGCACCTTCACGTCCGACGGGGTGCGGCCGCGCTCGCGTGCGGCGCGGTGGATGCTCTCCCGATTGGCGCGCACGCTCGCCTCGTCCAGAGGGGCGAGAGCGAGCTGTACGTCCGAGTGCGCTCCGGCGAAGGCCAGACCGCGCTCCGACCCGCCCGGTGACACGATCGCGGGTTCACCGTCGGTGAACGGCAGCGCGTTCAGCGGGCCGTCGAAACCGAAGTGTTCGCCGCGATGGCGGACCGCCCGCATCCGGGTGCCGTCCGCGTACCGATCATCGGCGCGGTCGCGCACCAGCGCACCCTCGTCCCAGCTGCGCCACAGCGAGCGGATGCCGTCCAGCCACTCCTCCGCGCGGTCGTAGGCCGCATCGTGTCCGAGCGGTGTGTCGGTGCCGAAGTGACGGGCGCTGCCGGTGTCGGTCACCACGTTCAGGCCCAACCGGTGGCCGCTCAGGTGCTGCAGCGACGCGAACTGGCGCGCGGCCGTGTAGGGCAGGTACGCCGCAGGGTTGACGGTGGGGACGACGCCGAGGTGTTGTGTCGCCGCGAACAGATACGGTGCCAGGACGAACGGATCGTGCTTGGGGCCACCGAACGCGTGTCGCACCCGCAGGTCGATCGTTTCCGCAGAGCCGAGCGAGGGTGCGTCCTCGATGATCAGCAGATCGAAACCGGCCTGCTCCAGGGTGCGTGCGGACTCCTGGTAGAGGCGAGGAGCCGTCCAGTCGTAGTCCCAGTCCAGGCTCGGCAAGCCCCAGCCGTGCGGGCCGAACCCTCGAGCCAGGAACCAGCCGAAGTGCTGAAGACGACTCACCCGATGACCTCGATCGTCCGGGAGGATGCGGCAAGAGACGCTGCCGTGAGGGCGCCCTCGAGATCGGCGATCAGGTCGTCGGCATCCTCGATGCCGATCGACAGGCGCAGCGTTCCCGGATACACGCCGAGCGCCGCGCGTGCGTCGTCGCTGTGCTGGGCGTGGCTCGTCGTCGCCGGATGCAGCACGAGCGTACGGACATCGCCGAGATGGGTCATGTGGGTCACGACCTCAACGGCCTCGACGAAGGCACGGGCCGCTCTTTGCCCACCGTGCAGGGTGAAGGTGAAGACGGAGCCGGCGCCGCGGGGGAGAAGGCGCTCCGCAAGGGCGTGGTGCGGGTGGCTCGCGAGCCCCGCGTAATCGACCGACGCCACTTCGTCGCGGGTCTCCAACCACGCCGCGATCCGCGCCGCGTTCGCCGACTGCTCGCGCACGCGCAGGTGCAGCGTCTCGATCCCCTGCGAGACGAGGAAGGCATTGAGCGGCGAGGGAGTGGGGCCCAGTCGCGGGGCGACGGACTCGCGCACATAGGCCAGCCGCGCGCGGGCGCCGTGGCGCTCCCAGACGCTGGGCGCGCCGTCGTGGCGCGCGGTCACCAGCTGCGGGAACAGTGCGCCCGAACGAGCGGCGTCGAAGCGGCCGTCGTCGACGATGGCGCCGCCGAGCGCCGCCCCGTGCCCGGCCAGGAACTTGCTCGCCGAATGCACGACGACGGCCGCGCCCAGCTCGATCGGCCGCAGCAGATAGGGCGTTGCGAAGGTGTTGTCGACGACGAGAGGGATCCCGTGCTCGTCCGCGACCGCGGCGATCGCGGGCACGTCGAGAAGGTCGTTGCGCGCGTTGCCGATCGATTCGGCGAACAGGGCACGCGTCTCGAGGCGGATCGCGTCCTGCCACGCGCGCGGGTTTGCGATGTCGTCGACGTACGTGACCGTCACCCCGAACCGGGCGAGCAGATCGTTCACGAGCCCGCGCGTGCCCTCGTAGATGTGGGTGGAGCTCACCAGATGATCGCCGGCCGACAGCAGCGACATCAGCGCGACCGAGACGGCGGCCTGGCCGCTGCCGACGAACACCGCGCCGGCACCGCCCTCGAGCTCGGCGAGGCGCCGCTCGAGCGCGTCAATGGTCGGATTGCCGGTACGTGTGTAGCCGTAACCGTCGCCCGTGGCGAAGTGGGCAGCCGCGTGATCGAAGTCGTCGAAGCGGAAACCGGCGGTCATGTAGACCGGGACGGTGCGCGATGCCGCATCCGTCCATTCGGTGCCGCTGTGCACCTGTCGCGTGGCGAATCCGTAGGTGGGTTCGGTCATGGGAGTCCTGCCGTCTCGGGTCGCAGCAGCCTAAGTGTGCGGACGGCTCGCGCACGAGTGCGCCGACACACAACGTCACCTGCGCGCCGCTGCGCGTGGGCCGCGCCGCCGGAGCGCGGTGGTAGCCTGTGCGGGTGCGGATCGCTCGCCTTCTCCTTCGCAGCCGCGACGAGTCCTAGACCCAGGCCTCCCTCGTCGCGGAGTTCGTTGCGGGCTTGATCCACCGTCATCTCAGGAGAACGACAGCATGAGCAATCCCGATCACTCCGTGGCGTCCGCGCCGCGCACCCTGGCCGAGAAGGTCTGGGACAACCACCTGGTGGTCAAGGGCGAGGACGGCCAGCCCGACCTCATCTACATCGATCTGCACCTCGTGCACGAGGTCACGAGCCCGCAGGCCTTCGATGGTCTCCGTGCCGAAGGGCGTGGCCTGCGCCGTCTCGATCTGACGATCGCGACCGAGGACCACAACACCCCGACCCTCGCCATCGACAAGCCGATCGCCGACCCGACCAGCCGCCTCCAGATCGAGACGCTGCGCCGCAACGCCGCCGAGTTCGGGGTGCGCATCCATTCGCTGGGCGACGCCGAGCAGGGAATCGTGCACGTCGTCGGTCCGCAGCTGGGGCTCACCATGCCCGGCATCACGGTCGTCTGCGGCGACTCGCACACCTCGACCCACGGCGCTTTCGGCGCCATGGCGTTCGGCATCGGCACGAGCGAGGTCGAGCACGTGATGGCGACGCAGACCCTGCCGCTGAAGCCGTTCAAGACCATGGCCATCACCGTCGAGGGGACGCTGCGTCCCGGCGTCACCGCGAAGGACATCATCCTCGCCGTCATCGCGAAGATCGGCACGAACGGCGGGCAGGGATATGTGCTCGAGTTCCGTGGCAGCGCCATCCGCGCCCTCTCGATGGAGGGGCGCATGACGATGTGCAACATGTCGATCGAGGCCGGTGCTCGCGCGGGCATGGTCGCCCCCGACGAGACCACGTTCGCCTACTTGAAGGGCCGTCCGCACGCTCCGAAGGGTCAGGACTGGGAGGATGCGGTCGCCTACTGGCGCACGCTCCCGAGCGACGAGGGCGCCGTGTACGACGCGGAGGTCTTCCTCGACGCGGACCAGCTCGAGCCCTTCGTCACGTGGGGCACGAACCCCGGCCAGGGCGTGTCGCTGAACGACGTCGTGCCGACGCCGTCCGAGATCGCGGATCCGAACGAGCGCGTGGCCGCCGAGCGGGCTCTGGAGTACATGGATCTCGCCCCGGGCACGAAGCTGAAGGACGTTCCCGTGGATGCGGTCTTCATGGGCTCGTGCACCAACAGCCGTATCGAGGACCTGCGCGCATTCGCGTCGATCGTGAAGGGCCGCAAGAAGGCCGAGGGCGTGCGGGTCATGGTCGTGCCGGGCTCGGCGCGCGTGCGGCTGGAGGCCGAGGCCGAGGGTCTGCACCGCATCTTCGAGGAGTTCGGCGCCGAGTGGCGCTTCGCCGGCTGCTCGATGTGCCTGGGCATGAACCCGGATCAGCTCGCTCCGGGCGAGCGGTGCGCATCGACGTCGAACCGCAACTTCGAGGGTCGGCAGGGCAAGGGCGGGCGCACGCACCTGGTCTCGCCGCTCGTCGCCGCCGCGACCGCGGTGCGCGGAACGCTGTCGAGTCCGGGGGATCTCGATCCCGTCGAAGAGCCGGCGATCGTCGGGGCGGGGGTCTGACATGGAGAAGTTCAGCGTTCACACGGGTGTCGCAGCCGCGCTCAAGCGTTCTGCCGTCGACACGGACCAGATCATCCCCGCCGTCTACCTCAAGCGGGTGACCAAGACGGGCTTCGAGGACGCCCTGTTCGCCAACTGGCGTCAGGATCCCGACTTCGTGCTCAACCAGCCCGCGTTCGCGCAGAGCTCGATCCTCGTCGCCGGTCCCGACTTCGGCACCGGCTCGAGCCGGGAGCACGCGGTCTGGGCTCTGCGCGACTACGGGTTCAAGGTCGTGCTGAGCCCCAAGTTCGCCGACATCTTCCGCGGCAACGCGGGTAAACAGGGTCTCGTGACGGGCGTCGTCACCGAAGCCGACGTCGAAGCGCTCTGGGCGGCGATCGACGCAGAGCCCGGCATCGAGATGACGGTCGACCTGACGGCGCGCGAGGTCGTCGCGGGCGAGCTCCGGGTACCGTTCGAGATCGACGATTACACTAGATGGCGGTTGCTGGAGGGCCTCGACGACATCGGGCTGACGCTCCGCAACGAAGACAAGATCGCCGCCTACGAAGCGCGACGCGAATCCTGGAAGCCGCGGACACTCCCGCCCCTTCCCGCACAGTGAGGTACCGCATATGACACTTCTCGGGCAGACGACCGACTCCTCCAGCCCGCTGGCGGAGGAAGCGGAGATCCTCGAGATCCGCGGCGGACGGCCCCTGCGGGGCACCGTCGAGGTCAAGGGGGCGAAGAACCTCGTCACCAAGGCGATGGTCGCGGCCCTCCTGGGAGAGAGCCCGAGCCTCCTGCGCGACGTGCCGATGATCAGCGACGTCGCCGTGGTGCGATCGCTGCTCGAGGTGCACGGCGTGCGTGTCGCGGAGGGCGACGAGCCCGGCTCGCTCGTGCTCGACCCCCGTGACGTCGAGAGCGCCCACATGGAGGAGATCGACGCGCACGCGGGTGCGTCGCGCATCCCGATCCTCTTCTGCGGCCCGCTGCTGCACCGCCTCGGACAGGCGTTCATCCCCGACCTCGGCGGATGCCGCATCGGTGACCGTCCGATCGACTTCCACCTCGACGCGCTGCGCAAGTTCGGCGCGATCGTGGAGAAGCTGCCCAGCGGCATCCGGCTGTCTGCGCCGCGGGGTCTGCACGGCGCCAACATCCACCTGCCCTACCCGAGTGTCGGGGCGACCGAGCAGGTGCTGCTGACCGCGGTGCGGGCACAGGGCATTACGGAGCTGCGCAACGCCGCGATCGAGCCGGAGATCATGGATCTCATCGCGCTGCTGCAGAAGATGGGCGCGATCATCTCCTACGAGCCGAACCGCGTCATCCTGATCGAGGGCGTCCCGAAGCTCAACGGCTACGACCACCGGTCGATCTTCGACCGCAACGAGGCCGCCAGCTGGGCGAGCGCTGCCATCGCCACGGACGGGGAGATCTTCGTCGCCGGTGCGCGCCAGCAGGAGATGCTCACCTTCCTCAACGTGCTCCGCAAGATCGGAGCGCACTTCGAGGTCCGCGAGGACGGCATCCTGTTCGCCCGCGGTGAGGCACTGAAGCCCGTCACGGTCGAGACCGACGTGCACCCCGGCTTCATGACCGACTGGCAGCAGCCGCTCATCGTCGCCCTGACGCAGGCGACCGGCCGTTCGGTCGTCCACGAGACGGTGTACGAGAACCGCTTCGGTTTCACCCAGGCTCTGGTCAAGATGGGGGCGGACATCACGGTCTACCCGCACGGACTGCAGGAGGGGCCGCGCCGTGTGCCGCGCCGCTCACTGGAGCAGGCCGCGGTGATCACCGGACCGACCCCGCTGCACGGCGCCGACATCACCGTTCCGGACCTCCGGGGCGGGTACAGCCACGTGATCGCGGCGCTGGCCGCCGAGGGCACCTCGACGGTGCGCAACATCGGGATCATCCGCCGCGGATACGCGGACTTCCTCGCGAAGCTGACCGCGCTCGGCGCCGACTTCGACGTCATCGGCTGATGGCGGCGCCCACGCCCCGTCGGCGGCGCGCGTCGACGGAGAAGACACGGCCGAGCGTGTTCTGGCTGCTCGGCGGGATCGTGGTCCCGTTCGTCGGACTGATCGCCAAGATCGAGATCGAGGGCGAGGAGAACCTGCCCGAAGAGGGTCCGTTCGTGCTGGCTCCCAACCACCACAGCGAGATCGACCCGCTTCTGGTGGCCGTGGCCGTGTGGCGCATGGGGCGTGCCCCGCGGTTCATGGCCAAGGAGAGCCTCTTCCGGGTTCCCGTGCTCGGCTGGGCGCTGCGCGCGACCGGCATGATCCCCGTGGCGCGCGCCTCGAGCGCGGCCGCCGCGAAGCAGGCGCTCGACACGGCGCGTCACCTCGCGGAGCGGCGCGCGGGCGTCATCGTGTACCCCGAGGGCACGCTCACCCGCGACCCCGACCTGTGGCCGATGCGCGGAAAGACTGGGGCGGCGCGCCTGGCGCTGGCCGGCGACATCCCCCTCATCCCGATGGCGCAGTGGGGCGCGCAGCAGATCATGCCGCGCTACGGCAAGTTCCGCCTCTGGCCGCTCCGCAGGCGCGTGCGTGTGCGAGTGGGGCAACCGATCGCGCTCGAGGAGTACCGCGACCGCGCCGCCCATCCCGCAGCGCAGGCGGAGCTCACCACGCGCGTCATGGACGAGATCGCAGGACTCCTGTCCGACCTCCGCGGCGAGCCCGCCCCCGCTGCGCGCTGGGAGCCCGGCGCTCACGGGCAGAGCGAGACGGGCCGTCTTGAGTAGGCGTGGCGCCACCCCTGTGACCCGCGTCGCCGTGCTCGGCGCGGGCAGCTGGGGCACCACCTTCGGCAAGATCCTCGCCGACGGCGGTGCGAACGTCGTGATGTGGGCACGCCGCCCGGAGCTCGCGAACGAGATCCACACCGGTAAGCGCAACACGAAGTACCTGCCCGGCATCAATCTGCCGCGCACGATGACCGCGACCTCGCACCTCGCGGAGGCGCTCGAGGGCGCCGACCAGGTCTACCTGTCGATCCCGAGCCAGTCGCTGCGCGAGAACCTCGCGGGTGTCCGGCCGCTGCTCGAGGGCAGCTCGGTGCCCGTCGTCTCACTGATGAAGGGCGTCGAGAAGCGCACCGGACTGCGGATGAGTCAGGTCATCGAGCAGGCGCTCGGCTGCGACCCGGCGCGCATCGCCGTGGCTTCCGGGCCGAACCTTGCGCTCGAGATCGCCCAGGAGCAGCCCACCGCCGCGGTGATCTCCTCGATCAGTCCCGAGACGGCGGAAGTCGTCGCACGTGCGGCGCGCAACCGCTACTTCCGTTCCTTCGTCAACACGGACGTGATCGGCACCGAGTTCGGCGGTGTGCTGAAGAACCTGATCGCGGTGGCGATCGGCATCGTCGACGGAGTCGGCTACGGCGAGAACACGAAGGCGTCGATCATCACGCGCGGTCTGGTCGAGATGACGGACTTCGCCGTCGCTCAGGGCGCGCAGCCGGAGACCCTGCAGGGGCTCGCCGGGCTCGGCGACCTGATCGCCACGTGCCAATCACCCCTCAGCCGGAACAACACGGCCGGCAGGCTCCTGGGACAGGGGTACAAGTTCCAGGATGTCGTGGCGCAGATGCAGCAGACGGCGGAAGGGCTCGCATCCGTCGCCCCCATCCTGCAGCTGGCCAAGGCGAGCGGCGTGCAGATGCCGATCGTCGAGCAGGTCAAGCGCGTGCTCGATGGCACGATGAATCCGCGCGAGATCGCCCCCCACCTGACGACCGACGACGACACCCCGCAGGGGGAGAGGACCCAGAATGGACAAGCCGGTAGTGGTGGTGCTCTTTGGCGGTCGCTCCAGCGAGCATTCGATCAGCTCCGCCACGGCGGGCGGGGTTCTGGGCTCGCTTGACCGCGAGCGGTACCGGGTGATCCCGGTCGGTCTCACCCGCGAGGGCGCGTTCGTGCTCGAGGACGACGACCCGGGCAAGTTCGCCCTCGTCGCCGATCGCCTGCCGGCCGTGATCGACAACGGCACGCGCATCATCTGGCCCGAGGCCGCGGGGGATCGCGTACTGCGCGTCCGCGACGCCGACGGCACCGTGCGCGAGCTGGGTGCGGTCGATGCGGTTCTGCCGATCCTGCACGGTTCTCACGGTGAGGACGGCACCATCCAGGGCTTCTTCGACACACTCGAGCTGGCCTACGCGGGCGGCGGAGTGATCGACTCGGCGCTGTGCATGGACAAGCACTTCATGAAGGTCGCGCTGCAGGCGGACGGCATCCCGGTCTCGCCCGGAGTGACGCTGCGGCGTTCCGACTGGAGCGAGGACACGGATGCGGTGCGCCCGCGCCTGGCGCACCTGGAGCTTCCCTGGTTCGTCAAACCCGCTCGGGCGGGCTCGAGCGTGGGCGTGTCGAAGGTGCACTCCGCTGACGAGCTCGACGCGGCCCTGCGGATCGCCTTCGACGAGGACGACAAGGTGCTCGTCGAGCAGGGCATCGTCGGCCGCGAGGTCGAGGTCGGCGTGCTCGAGGGGCGCGACGGCGTCGTGCGCGCCTCGCTTCCCGGCGAGATCGTGTTGAGTTCGCGGGAGTTCTACGACTTCGAGGGCAAGTACCTCGGCGGCGACGGCGTGGATGTGGTGTGCCCCGCAGCCATGACCGACGCCGAGATCGACACGGTTCGCGACATGGCCTTGCGTGCGTTCGCTGCTGTCGACGGCCGCGGTCTCGCACGCGTCGACTTCTTCCTGACCGCCGACGGCCCGATCGTCAACGAATTGAACACGATGCCCGGCTTCACGCCGATCTCGATGTTCCCGAAGTGCTGGATCGCGTCCGGCCTCAGCTACTCCGAGCTGCTGTCGGAGCTCATCGAGACGGCGCTCGCGCGGCGCTGACGCCTACGAGGTGCCGGGGCGTGCGGTGCACTCCCCGTCCTTCGGCAGTTTCGCGACCAGCGACGAAAGACTGTCGAGCACGTCGACGCTGGAGACCACGTCGTTGTCGAGGTAGATCTCGACGGCGGGCGTGCGCCCGAAGCTCGTGAGGCGGTATCGGGGCGCGTCGCTGTCGTCGATGAGCCAGTCCACGCCCGACACCGTCTGGCAGACGAGGGTGGAGGGTCCCGGCGGTGTCACACCGCAGGTCAGGATCACGGCGGCCGGGTCGCCCCACGCCCCCGTCGCCTGCGCGTCCGTCCATCGACGGTCCTGGCCCGCCACATTCTGGGGCAGGTAGGCGGTGATATCCGCGCAGCGCGGATCGTTCGCGGCCGGGGCGGGTTCGAGCGCGACCGTGCTGCTGCAGCCGGTGAGGGCGAGCAGCGCGAGGGCGACGGCTGCCAGGCGGCCGAGTCGGGGGCGGATCACCTCTCCAGGCTAACCCCGGCCGCGGCCGCATCCGTCTCGCGTCAGTGCCGTGGAAGGTAGCGTGGCGGGGTGAACGAGCGCAGCGAGAAGACCGTGGCGGAGCTCAGCGAGCGGGAGATCCTGCGCCGCATCCTGGCGCGCGTCGGGACGGGCTCCGCCGTGGTCGGCCCCGGCGACGACGCGGCGGTGCTGGCCCCCGGCGGGCAGATCGTGGCGACCGTGGACACCCTCGTCCACGGTCCGGATTTCCGGCTCGCGTGGACCGGCGGATTCGACCTCGGCTGGAAGGCCGCCGCCGTGAACCTCGCGGACGTCGCCGCGATGGGCGCTCGCCCGACGGCGTTGCTCGTGGCCCTCGCGATGCCCGACGACACGACGATCGGCTTCGTCGAGGCCGTGGCGGACGGCCTGCGCGCGGCGTGCGACGAGCTCGCGCCGGGATGCGCCGTCGAGGGCGGCGACCTCACGGTCTCCGACACGCTCACCGTCGCCGTCACCGCGTTGGGCGAGCTCGACGGTCCCGCGGTGCTCCGCTCCGGCGCACGGGAGGGTGACACGGTCGCGGTCGCGGGGGAGCTGGGCGGTGCCGCACGAGGATTGCGACTCCTGTTCACGCGGTTCCGCGACACCGATCTTCGCCCCGTGCCGGTGGACCCGCAGATTCTCACGGATGCGGAACGCGACGACATCGCGGCGCAGTTGCGCCCGCATCCGCCGATCGCCATCGGGCCGCGAGCCGCGGCGGCCGGGGCGCACGCCATGATGGATGTCTCCGACGGTCTCGTGCTGGACGCGACGCGCCTGGCCGACGCGTCGGGGGTCACGATCGCGCTCGATGCGGCATCCCTCGGTCCGGATGCCGACACCGCGCTGAGCGGTGGAGAGGATCACGCCCTCCTCGCCACCTTCCCCGCGCACCTCGCTCTGCCCGACGCCTTCCGGCCGATCGGGACGGTGCGCACGCGCGGCGAACATCCGGTCACGGTCGACGGCGCGAGTCCCGCCGATCGCGGCGGATGGGATCCTTACGCCGACTGGGACGCCGGTCGCGGCTGAGCCCACCAGAGCGCGGTGTCGCCGTGACGGCGCTCGCGCACCTGCTCCAGGTCGGCTCGCTCCCACTCGGGTTCGGCGGAGCGCTTCGCGCGCTCGACGACCACGAGAGCGTCGTCGGTGAGCAAAGGCCGCAGCAGCGCGAGTGCCTCGGCGAGATCCTCGTCGGCGATGTCGTAGGGCGGGTCGAGGAACACGAGGTCGTACGTGGATGCGCCCTGGCGCAGGAAGGCGGCGACGGTGCTGCGGTGCGCCCGCGCCGTCGCACCGGTCGCGCGGGCGATGACCTCGGCGTTGCGCCGCACCACGGCGGCGGCCTTCGCGTTGTGCTCGACGAGGTCGACGTGCACCGCGCCGCGGCTCAGCGCCTCGAGGCCGAGCGCGCCTGAACCCGCATACAGATCCAGCACGCGGGCGCCGGCGAGCATGTCCTGCGACTCGAGCGCGGCGAAGAGGGACTCGCGGACACGGTCGCTCGTGGGCCGGGTTCCGCTGGCCGGCACGTCGAGTCGGAGTCCGCCGGCGGATCCGGCGATGATGCGCGTCACCCCCTCACCCTACCGACGGGCGTGGGGGAGGCCCGCCGTAGAATCGGCTCATGTCCGTCACCCTCGACTCCCGCCTCGACGGGGTGATCGGAGGCAAGGCCGCGACGACCCTGCAGCGGGCGTTCGGGATGCGGACGGTGAGCGATCTGCTCACGCACTACCCGCGTCGCTATGCGAAACACGGCGAGCTGACCCCCATCGACTCGCTGACCGTCGACGAGCAGGTCACGATCGTGGCGCAGGTCAAGAGCGTCACCGATCGGAAGATGAAGAACCGGCGCGGCTCGATCCTCGAGGTCGTCATCACCGACGGCCGCGGTGACCTCGTGCTCACCTTCTTCAACCAGCCGTGGCGTCAAGATCAGCTCAAGGTGGGCCGGCGCGGCACCTTCTCGGGCAAGGTGGGCGAGTACCGCCGCCAGATGCAGCTCGCTCATCCGGACTACCAGCTCTTCGAAGACGAGAGCGTCGCGCTGATGAACGCGCAGGCGTACGCTTCGCAACCCATCCCGATCTACCCCGCGACCGCGTCTCTCTCGAGCTGGAAGATCGGTGAGCTGATCTCCCACACGCTCGATCTGCTCGCGCCACTGGACGATCCGATCCCCGACGACATCCGCGCCCGAGAGGGCCTGTTGGGCTTCCGCGAGGGCCTCGAGCGCGTGCATCGGCCGGACTTCGACGACGTCATCGACCAGGCGGTGCACACCCTGCGTTGGCAGGAGGCGCTCGTCCTGCAGACCGCCTTGCTGCAGCAGCGCCAACTCGTGCGCGCGCTGTCGGCCGAGCCCCGGCCTGCGGGCTCGCTGCTGGAGCGTTTCGACGCGGCGCTGCCGTTCGACCGCACACCCGACCAGGTCTCGGTCGGCGAGGCGATCGCCGCCGACCTCGTGGGTCCGTGGCCCATGAACCGTCTGGTGCAGGGCGAGGTGGGCTCGGGTAAGACTCTCGTCGCGCTACGGGCCATGCTCCAGGTGGCGCAGAGCGGCGGGCAGTCGGCACTGATCGCCCCCACGGAGGTGCTTGCCGCGCAGCATCTGCGCTCGCTCACGAAGATGCTCGGTCCGGCCCTCGCCCCCGAACTTATGCCGACACTGCTCACCGGGCAGATGGGCGCCGCTGAGCGACGCAAGGCGGCGTTGCGGGTCGCCGCCGGGCAGGCGCTGATCGTCGTGGGCACGCACGCGCTGCTCAGCGACAAGACGACCTTCGCCGACCTCGCCCTGGTCGTCGTGGACGAGCAGCACCGCTTCGGCGTCGAGCAGCGCGAGACGCTCCGGGCCAAGGGCACGAGCCCGCACGCGCTCGTGCTCACGGCGACGCCGATCCCGCGCACCGTGGCGATGACGGTGTTCGGCGACCTCGACGTCTCCACGATCCGCACGATGCCTGCAGGCCGTGCCGGCATCGAATCGTTCGTCGCGCCGGTGGGGGAGAAGCCCGCCTGGTTCGAACGTGTCTGGATGCGCGCCGCGGAGGAGGTCGAGAAGGGCTATCAGGTTTTCGTGGTGTGCCCGGCGATCGACGTCGAGCCTGAGACCGCCATCGCCGAGGCCGGGCAAGAGCCGTCGACCACGATCGACGATCTGCCCGACGACGCCGGTGCTGCTCGTCCACGGTGGGGCGTCGTGCAGGTCGTCGGGCTTCTCGCCGAGCATCCCCGGTTCGCCGACAAGCGCATCGCCCTGCTGCACGGCAAGCTTCCCTCCGAAGAGAAGGATGCGGTGATGCGCGCCTTTGCCGCCGGCGACATCGACGTGCTCGTGGCGACCACGGTCGTCGAGGTCGGCGTCGATGTGCCGAACGCGTCGACGATGATCATCCTCGACGCCGATCGGTTCGGTGTCTCGCAGCTGCACCAGCTCCGCGGGCGTGTCGGGAGAGGTTCGGTGCCGGGGCTCTGCCTCCTCGTCACGGACGCACCACCGCGCACATCGGCTCGAACCCGTGTCGAAGCGGTCGCGGCGACGCTCGACGGCTTCGAGCTCGCCGAGGTCGACCTCCAGTTGCGCGGCGAGGGCAACGTCCTCGGCGCTGCGCAGTCGGGAGCGCGCTCTTCGCTGCGGATGCTGCGCGTGGTCACAGACGCCGACCTCATCGCGCGGGCGCGCAGCGACGGCGAGGTGATCCTGGCCGACGACCCCGCGTTGCTGCGGCATCCGGGACTCGCGGGCGCCATCGAGCGTCGACTGGACGCCGACGAACGCGCGGCGCTGGGAAAGAACTGACGGCCTCGCGGCGCGTTCCTCTTCTGTCGAAGGCGCCCCGCTAGGGTGAGAGGGTGAGCAACCGGATCGCCGTCGTCCCCGGCTCCTTCGACCCGCCCACCCTCGGTCATCTCGACGTCATCCGTCGTGCCGCGGGTCTGTACGACGAGGTCCACGTGCTCGTCGTGCACAATCCGGGTAAGGAGGCCATGCTCCCCATCGCGCAACGTGTCTCCCTGCTGGAGCAGTCGATCCGTGAGGACGGCTTTCCGGCCGAGCACGTCACAGTGGCGTCGTGGAGTGTGGGCCTGCTGGTCGACTACGCCACCGAGGTCGGTGCCGGCGTGCTGGTGAAGGGCATCCGCTCGCAGGTGGACGTCGCCTACGAGACGCCGATGGCGATCGTCAACCGCCATCTGGCGGGGGTCGAGACCGTCTTCCTGCTGCCCGACCCTTCGCATGCGCTCGTATCGAGCTCGCTCGTGCGACAGGTCGCCTCACTCGGCGGGGACGTGTCGCCGTACGTTCCGCCGGTCGTCTCGCGCTTCCTGGACACCGGGGGCCGGGGCATCTGACGGATCTCGCCGCGCGCCGGCGGGCTAGACTCTCCGGGTGAGAAATCGTCGACCCGGCCCCTTCAGCATCGGTGTGCGCGACATCGTCAATCGCCCCGGCGAGATGCGCGAGGTGTCCTTCGACGTCCCCGCACCCGAGAAGTGGGGCGAGGGACTCGTCTCTGTGGCACAGGGCGAAGAGGTGCACATCGAGGCTCGTCTGGAGTCCGTTCACGAGGGCATCCTCGTCACGGGCGACGTCGAGGCGGAGTACACGGGAGTGTGCGGGCGATGCCTCATCGACATCGCCGCGCCTGTCGAAGTCGAGTTCCAGGAGCTTTTCGCGTATCCTGGATCGGAAGCGTCCGACTTCGAAGTTCAAGACGACCACGTGGATCTTGAAAATCTGGTCAGGGATGGCGTCGTCCTGTCGCTTCCGTTCCAGCCGGTGTGCCGGCCGGATTGCCCAGGTCTCGACCCCGAGACCGGTGAGCGTCTGGCAGACCACCCCGCGCAGGCACCGCGCGAAGCCCTCGATCCTCGCTGGGCAGCGCTTGCGGACCTGGTAGCGGAACCGGCCACGGAGCCCGGCGACGCAGGACAAAGCACACAGACCTCATAGAAAGAGAAGACCATGGCAGGTAACCCCCCGAAGCGCAAGGTTTCGCGCTCCAACACCCGTTCGCGCCGCGCGCAGTGGAAGGCCGAGGCTCCCGCCCTCGTCAAGACCATCGAGAACGGCAAGGTCGTCTACAGCCGCCCGCACCAGGCGAAGGTCGTCACCGACTCGCAGGGTACCGAGCTGTTCCTCGAGTACAAGGGCCGCAAGGTCGCTGACATCTGAGCCGCGTTCCGTGACGGACGCAGCTGCGGATCTCTCCGCACTCTCCGAGAAGCTCGGGGTCGATATCGACCCCGAGCTTCTTGCGCTGGCGCTGACGCATCGCTCGTACGCGTACGAGCACGGCCAGATTCCGCACAACGAGCGTCTCGAGTTCCTCGGCGACTCGGTGCTCGGACAGGCGGTGACGGTCAAGCTCTACCGTTCGCACCCCGAGCTCGACGAGGGATCCTTGGCCAAGCGTCGGGCGAGCGTCGTGTCGACGGTCGCCCTCGCAGAGGTCGCCCGCTCGATCGGTCTGGGCGCGTACATCCGGCTCGGCCGCGGTGAGCAGCTGACGCGTGGCGACGACAAGGACTCGATCCTCGCCGACACGACCGAGGCGATCATCGGCGCGACGTACCTCTCCGCCGGAGCGGAGGCCGCGACCGGACTCGTGCTGCGCCTCATCGAGCCGTTGCTCGCCGATCCGGAACGGTACGACGCCGCCGTCGACCCGAAGACCGCGCTGCAGGAGCTCGCGGCCCGGATGGGGCTGCCCGCGCCCGTGTACCGGGTGGATTCGACCGGGCCGGACCACGCCCGCGTCTTCGAGGGCACCGTGACGGTGGGCGAGGTGAGCACCACGGGATCGGGGACGAGCAAGAAGCAGGCCGAGATGGCCGCTGCCCTGACGGCGTGGCGCACCCTCAGCGGACGCGACTGAGGTGCCTGAGCTCCCCGAGGTCGAAGTCGTGCGCGCGGGTCTCGCGCCCGCCGTGGATGGTGCGTTCGTGAACGGCGTGGAGGTGCTCGATGAGCGCGCGCTCACCCGCCATTCCGGCGACGGGTCGCACTTCGAGGCCGAGCTCGCGGGCCGCACGTTCGGCGCCCCGGCGCGCCGCGGCAAGTTCCTCTGGATCCCGTTGGCGGACGCGGGGGAGCAGGCCGTCGTCGCGCACCTCGGGATGAGCGGGCAGATGCTTCTGCGCGAGCCGGGGGCGCCCCGCGAGCGCCACGAGCGCGTACGGCTCGACATCCGGCATCCGCAGCACGGCGAGCTGGCGGTCGTTTTCGCCGATCAGCGCACGTTCGGCTCCCTCGCCCTGGATCACCTCGTGCCCACCGGTGACGGGGCGGCAGGAGGCTACGGCACAGATCGCCCGAGCGTTCCGACGCAGGTGTCGCACATCGCGCGCGACCCGCTCGATCCGGCGTTCGACGACGGGAGCTTTCGCCGTCTCGTCGCGCGCAAGCGGTCGGGCATCAAGCGGGTCCTGCTCGATCAGGGTGTGGTGAGCGGCATCGGCAACATCTACGCCGATGAGGCCCTGTGGGCCGCCAGGATCCATCCCGAGACCGCAGCTGCGACGCTGAGCACCCGCGCCGTCAACCGGCTCCTCGCCGAAGTGCGCGCCGTGCTGCAGAAGGCGCTCGCGGAGGGCGGCACGAGCTTCGACGCCCAGTACGTCAATGTCAACGGTCAAGCCGGCTACTTCGCCCACTCGCTGAACGCGTACGGGCGTACCGGCGAACCGTGTGCCCGCTGCGGCCACGCCATCGTGCGGGTCGCCTTCACGAACCGCTCGAGCCACTACTGCCCGCACTGCCAGCGAGTGCGGTGATGTCCAGGGGCCGCTGACGCGGACCGATGCCCGTAGGCTCCCGTCGAGGTCGGAGGGAGATCGAGCATGACGGGAACAGGTGCTGAACCGGCGCAGACGGGTGGGCAGAGCGTCGCGCGGATCGTGATCCTGCTGAGGACGCTGCCGGCGGGAATCGGTGAGGTGCTGGCTCCGGTCGCCCCGACCGTGGCGCAATCGCTTCACGGCGCGCCGGTTTCGCGGATCGAGGTCACGGTCAACGGTGTGCCCGTGACATTCCACCTGCGCAGCGAGCCGCTTCGAGCCCGTGAGCTCGACTATGCCGTCGCCCAGTCGCCGCTGAGCGCACTCGTGTCCGAGGCGGTCGCTCGTCATGTCGCTCACCTCGTGGTGAGCGTCGAGGCGCCGACGGATGTGTTCGACGCCCATCACGTCGTGTCGCAGCTGGGCGCCGCGTTCGCGCAGGAGAACGGCCTCGCGGTCTGGCTTCCCGATGCTGATCTCGCGACCACGGACGTCATGTACGTGGGTGAGGTGTCCGAGCGTCCGGCGCTGAACTGGTTCCACACGATGGCCGCTCGCCTCGACGAGACGGCATCGATCGCCCACACCATCGGCCTCGGCCGCTTCGGCGCGCCGGACGTTCAGCTGGTCTCCTCGGTGCTTGCTCCCGCCGAGGCTCACGCCGCACTGCGGGATGCGGTCGCAGGAATTCTGGAGGCGAGACGGGTGCCTGAGGCGGGCGATTACGTCCACGTGGCGGGCGTCGCCTCCGTCCTGACACCGGGACAGAGTCGACTCGGGATGCCGGTCGTTCTCGACGTGGTGACCGCGCCGCCGCCGGACGGGGAGGCTCCGTCGGCGGGGCGCGGCCCCAGGCGTCGGTGGTTCGGGGGCAGGTGACGCCCCCACGTGCTCACGAGAGCACGCGCTTCCACACGCCCTCGTAACTGACCGGGACGAAACCGATGGCCTCGTTGATGTCGAGCATCGGCCGGTTCTCCTCCGCGTTGTACGTGACGACGCGTGTCGAGGCCGGCGCGACTCGCGGCCAGGCGAGCAGACCCTCGGCCTTGACGAGCATGCCGAGCCGGTGGCCGCGATGCGTCGAGAGCACGAGGGTGTCGTACTGGTGCGACGCGGCCTCCGGGTCGACGCCCAGCACGAGCTCGTTGAACGCGCACAGCTCACCGGTCGCGATGTGCTGTGCGGCGGTCACCAGCATCCGGCGCCCGCCGTCGAGGATGTCGGCGTCCCAGGTGCGCACACGTGCGGCATCCCAGGTCTCCTCGTCCACCACCAGGTCGGCGGAGGGGGCGTCGGTCGACATGCGCGACTTCATCCAGGCGTACCCCTCGACGAACTCGTCGGGGGTGGGGGTCTCCCACTGCACAACGCGGTAGTCAGTGGATGCAGCGCGCGCGTCGGCGGCATGCTGCTCGAGTTCTGCCCGGTTTCCCGCGATGGTGAAGGCGCTCTTTCGCACGATCTGCTCCAGCGTGTAGCCGTGCCGCAGGAGGAAACGTGCCGGGTGATCGAGCGGCACATGGCCGAAGCCGGTCGGAGGCGTCAGCTGCTCGCCGTCGGCGGCGGGATGTTCGACCCAGCTCTGCATGACGCTGCGGCCGTGCGCGCGGGCTGTGTCCTCGAGGAGTGCGTGCGCACGCTCGCCGATGCCCTGACCCCACACGTCGCGGCGCAGCTCGATGAACACGTACGACGTGCGTGACCCGTCTTCCTGCGGCAGATCCATGCCCATGCGCCCCACCGGCTCGTCATCGAGGAGCACGAGCCAGTGGAGACGCAGTTCATGTGGATCGGAGCGGGCGATGGGGGCGAGCTCGCCCGGAGTCATCCGGTCGTCGTCCGTGCCGGATATCTCTCGATAGACCTCGTTTCGGACGGCGGCGAGCCGGTGGAAGTCCCGGGCTGCGGGCCCGTCGAGGTCCGTGGGGACCTCGACAGGCCGCAGCTCGAGGGTGGTGAGGGTGTCCATGGTGGTGCTCCGTGGGTGACTCGTGTCGATCATCGGATCGTGGGCTGGGCTCCGGTGCGCACGACGGCGAGGTCGTACGCGCGTCGGACGTCCTGCGCGAGAAGAACCCGGGCGTTGGCCTCGGGTGAGACGCGCCGCCGAGAGCGGTCGCGACCCCAGAGCAGCAGCCGGAGCCCGACGCGCATCGCGATGCGGTCGACGAGGGTGGGCCGTGCGGTGGGCGACGGCGGGTGGGTGGGAAGCGACGCCCGGATGGGGGCGTCCTGAGTGATATTCACGATGGTTCTCCGAGTGAGAGCGGGCAGAATGCGGCCGCCGGACGGGGCCGCAGTGCGGTCGGAAAGGGCCGACCACGTGCGAGGGCACGGGCGGCGGAGGAACGAACGGGTCAGCGTGCGATCGACTCCGCGCGGAGGTCTGCCCGGTGATGGGCAGACTGATCCCCGGCGAGGGTCAACGAGCGGTGTGCGTGCGACCGTTCTGGAACACACCGACGGAGCGGATCGCATCGACGGCGCACGTGTTCGGCGCGGTGGTGACAAGCAGACGAGTCATCTTGCGATCTCCTTTCTCAACGTCGGTTGGCAGATGAGGACGCTAGCGTGTCTGAGAGACAGCTGTCAACATCCCGGGCGTGTCGCGCTCTCTGCCTGCGTCGCTGCGAGGCGGAAGAGGGCCGCTCCGGTAACGTCGTGAGAAGCCCGACGACCGGAGGATCCGCATGCACCTGAAGAGCGTGACGCTCAAAGGGTTCAAGTCGTTCGCGCAGCCCACGACCTTCGCCCTCGAGCCGGGTGTCACCGCGATCGTGGGACCGAACGGATCCGGCAAGTCCAACGTCGTCGACGCCCTCGCCTGGGTGATGGGCGAGCAAGGCGCGAAGACCCTCCGCGGCGGCAAGATGGAGGACGTCATCTTCGCCGGCACGTCCACCCGGGGCCCGCTCGGACGTGCCGAGGTGCAGCTCACGATCGACAACGCGGATGGGGCGCTTCCGATCGAGTACGCCGAGGTGACGATCAGCAGGACACTGTTCCGCAACGGCGCCAGCGAGTATGCGATCAACGGGCAGTCCTGTCGACTTCTCGACGTGCAAGAGCTGCTCAGCGACTCGGGGCTCGGCCGCGAGATGCACGTCATCGTCGGGCAGGGGCGCCTCGACACCGTGCTGCAGGCGAGCCCCGAAGACCGCCGGGGCTTCATCGAGGAAGCAGCCGGCATCCTGAAGCACCGTCGGCGCAAGGAGAAGACCCTTCGCAAGCTCGAGGCCATGGAGGCGAACCTCACCCGCCTCAGCGACCTCGCCGGCGAGTTGCGCCGTCAGCTCAAGCCGCTCGGGCGCCAGGCCGACATCGCGCGCGAGGCGGCGACGATCGCCGCCGTCGTCCGCGATGCACGGGCGCGGCTGCTCGCGGACGAGCTGGTCGCACTGCAGGCGGAGCTCGCCGACTTCGCGCGCAACGAGCAGGATCGCCGCGCGGAGCGGACCCTCCTGCAGGACCGCGCCGATCAGGTCAAGGCACGAGTCGTTGCGCTCGAGACGCAGGAACGCTCCGAAGCGGTGGATGCGGCGCGCCGCGTCGCCTTCGGGCTCGAACAGGTACAGGAGCGGCTGCGCGGTCTCTACACGCTTGCGGGACAACGACTGAGCCTGCTGTCCGAGGACGAGGACTCCCTCGCCCCGACCCCGACCGTGTCGCAGGCGGCGATCGACGAGGCGCGCGAAGAGCTCGACACGATCACGACCGGTGTCGGCGAGGCCGAGGATGCCGCGGCGGCCGCCGCGCGCGACGTGACCCGTGCGCGCGCCGAGCTCGACGCGCTGGACGCCGACATCGCGGCGCAGAGCGCCCTCGTCTCCGAGCACGACATGCGCCTCACGGCCCTGCGCGGCACGGCGGAGGCGGCGGAATCGGCGCTGGCGGCCGTTCGTGCCGCCGTGGAACGACAGCAGAAGGCGCTGGATGCCGCGCTCGCTCGCCGAGCCGATGCGGAGGAGGAACTCGCGGGCGCCGACCCGGACCTGGTTCCGGAGACCTCGTCGGCAGAGCACGCCGCGGCCTACGAGCAGGCGCAGCGGCATGCTGCGGACGCCGAAACGGAGGTGGCCGGCATCCGGGAGCGACTGCATGCCACCGAGCGCGAGGTCGACGCGCTGTCCGCTCAGGTGAAGACGCTCGGGCGCGCCCTGGACGTGCGCACCGGCGCCTCCGAGCTCATCGCGACCGGAGGCAGCGGCGTTCGCGGACTCGTGGGCGATGCCGTTCAGGTGACCTCGGGCTACGAGGCCGCCATCGCCGCCGCGCTGGGCGCCGTCGCCGAGGGCGTGCTCGTCGACAGCGAGGCGGATGCGGTGGATGCGGCGGCGGTGGCCCGCGGCGGAGACTTCGGCGTCGTCGACATCGTGATCGCGGAGGTGTCCGCCGCCCCGGCCGACATCCCCGACATCGAGGGCATGGTGCGCGCGACCGACGTCGTAACGGCTCCGGCGGGTGTCGCGGGACTCCTGGCGCGTGTCGTGATCGCCGCGGATCTTTCGGCCGCACAGGGCGTCCTCGCTTCGGCACCCGAACTCACCGTGGTCACGCGCACGGGCGAGATCGTCACGCGCTTCTCGGTGCGTGCGGGCAGCGGCCAGGGCCGATCCCGGCTCGAGCTCGCAGCAGAACGCGATGCCGCCGCCGAGCGACTCGGCGAACTGCAGGTCGTCGCCGACTCCCTGCGTGAAGCCCTGTCCGATCAGACCCGCGCGCTCCATGAGGCGCGCGCCCGCACCAAGCACACCCTCGACGCGCTGCGCTCCCACGACGCGGCACTCGCGGCGCACGCCGAGAAGGTCAACCGGGCGACGGTCCGACACGAGGCGGCGGTGGCGGAGTGCGAGCGGCTCACGCAGGCGCTGCGCCAGGCCCAGGCGGCAGTGGTCGAGGCCGAGGATTCCGCGCGCGTCGCGGCGGACCGCCTGGCATCGGCGCAGGAGGCCCCGCGGCCGATCCTGGATGCGTCGGCTCGCGACGGCATGCTCGCCGCTCTCGACGCGGCGCGCGACGGCGAGATGCGCGCTCGCCTGGATGTGGAGACCCTTCGCGAGCGGATCCGCGCCGGCGAGGCTCGCATCGCCCAGCTCCAACGTCAACGCGAACGAGAGCGCGCGGCGGCCGAGGAGGCCGCCCGCCGCGCGGTGATCCGCCGGCGCCAGCGCGACATCGCCGCATCCGTGGCAGCTCAGCTGCCGGCGCTGCTGGACTCGGTCGACCGCTCCGTGTCGCAGGCGCGCGTGGAGCTCGCCGCGGCGGAGTCCGCGCGAACGGCCGTCACGGCGGAGCTCTCCGAAGCGCGACGCGAGGAGGCGGCGCTACGGGAGCGCCTGAGCGGCCTCACGGAGAGCGTCCACGGACTCGAGCTGCGCATCCACGAGAAGAAGCTGCACGTCGGCTCGCTCCGCGAGAGGGTGCAGAGTGAGCTCGGTCTCGATGAGAACATTCTGATTGCGGAATATGGGCCGGATCAGCCGATCCCGGACGACGCCGCCGAACCCGCCGAAGAAGGCGAACAGCCCACGATTCCCTTCGACCGGGGCCAGCAGCGCAAGCGCCTGCAGGAGGCGGAGCGCAAGCTCGCGCAGCTCGGACGGGTCAACCCGCTCGCGCTCGAGGAGTTCGCAGCCCTCGAGCAGCGGCACACGTTCCTCACCGAACAGCTCGCCGATCTCACGCAAACACGAAAAGACCTGCTCACGATCATCGAGGAGCTCGACGAGCGGATGCGGTCGATCTTCCTTGAGGCGTTCGAGGACACCCGCGTCGCCTTCACCGAGGTGTTCCCGCTGTTGTTCCCCGGCGGCACCGGCAGCATCGCGCTCACGGATCCCGACAACCCCCTCACGACCGGGATCGACGTCTCGGTGCGGCCGGTCGGCAAGAAGGTCGAGCGGCTCTCGCTGCTCTCGGGCGGGGAGCGCTCACTCGCGGCTGTCGCGTTGCTCGTCGCGATCTTCAAGGCGCGCCCCAGCCCCTTCTACATCCTCGACGAGGTCGAGGCTGCGCTCGACGATGCCAATCTCGGACGCCTGCTGACGGTGTTCGAGCAGCTGCGCGCATCCAGTCAGCTGATCGTCATCACGCACCAGAAGCGGACGATGGAGATCGCCGACGCGCTGTACGGCGTCTCCATGCGCCAGGACGGCGTCTCGGCCGTCGTCGGCCAGCGGGTGCGCGAGCGCGAATCCGCGTGAGCCCGGCCGCGTAGGCTGGAGGCATGGCCGAGAGATCGTGGTCGCTGGGGCGTGCCCTGCGAGGGATGTTCGTCAAGCCCGTCATCGACGAGAGCACGTGGGAGGACCTCGAGACGGCCCTGCTCACGGCGGACTTCGGTCCCGACGTGACCGAACGTCTCATCGACGAACTGCGCGAGAAGGTCGACCGCTACCGCACGACCGACCCCAAGGACCTCCAGCGGATGCTGCGCGAGAGTCTCGAGGAGCACTTCGCGAAGTTCGACTCCACGCTCCGGCTCACCGAGCGTCCGGCGGTCGTCCTCGTCGTCGGCGTCAACGGTGTGGGAAAGACGACCACGATCGGCAAGTTCGCCAACTTCCTGCGTCGCTACAACCGCTCGGTCGTCGTCGGCGCGGCCGACACCTTCCGTGCCGCGGCCGTCGACCAGCTCGCGACCTGGGCAGAGCGCGGGGGAGCAGCGATCGTGCGTCCGCAGCAGGAGGGGCAGGATCCCGCATCCGTCGCCTTCCAGACCGTGGCGCACGCGATCGAGACGGGTACCGAGATCGTCCTCGTCGACACCGCCGGGCGCCTCCACACCAAGGGCGGGCTCATGGACGAGCTGGGCAAGATCAAGCGCGTGATCGAGAAGCAGGCGCCGATCAGCGAGGTGCTCCTCGTACTCGATGCCACGACGGGCCAGAACGGTCTGATGCAGGCCGAGGCGTTCCTCGAGCAGGCCGGAGTCACCGGCCTCGTGCTCACCAAGCTCGACGGATCGGCCAAGGGCGGATTCGTCCTGGCCGTGCAGGAGCGCACCGGCATCCCCGTGAAGCTGTTGGGTCAGGGCGAGGGCATCGGAGACCTCACCGGATTCACGCCCCACGTCTTCGTCGAGCAGCTCGTCTCCTGAGCCGCGCGCCGGACTACCGCCCGGCGGGCCGGGCTGGTTTCATTGACTCATGGCGATCGAGCACGACTTCTTCGGACTTCTGGAATCAGGGCCCGACGGGTCTATCTTCTGGTCCGAGAACGTCGAGTTCGGTGACCAGAGCGTGACGGTCGATCTCACGGCTCCCGATCAGGAGGACGTCTCCGTGGCAGCCCTGGACGTCGCCGCCTCCCTCATCTCCTCGCTCGAGCAACTCGACCTGCTCGCGCGCAATGCCATGATCGGCGAACTGGACGACCGCACCAGCGAGGTGACGGAGTACATCCTGCAGCAGCAGGACACCTTCGGCGAGGACATCACCGATCTCCTCGTGGATATCTCGGGTGACGTCCACGTCGACGTCATCCGTTCGCTGCAGCTCACCAGCATGACGATCCTCGCGGACGAGCACGGCGGTTCGGATCCCTTCGCCGTCCTCGAGTACGCGCTCGATGCGGACTCGACCGACGATGTGCTCCTGGTTAACCTCGACTCGGACGGCGCGGTGATCTCGGTCACGAGCGCCGACTGAACTCACTCCGACGGCACCGCGGTCGCCGCGGCGATCAGTTCGCGCGTGAAGGGGTGCTGAGCACCGGTGAAGACCGCCTCGGTGGCACCTTCCTCGACGACGCGGCCGGCGGACATGACGAGGACACGATCGCTGACGCGCCTGATGACGGCGAGGTCGTGCGAGATGAAGACGACGGCGGCCCCGCTCGTGGCCGGCAAGGTGAGGATGAGCTCGAGGATCCCGGCCTGCGTCGCCACATCCAGCGCCGACACGGGCTCGTCGCACACGAGCACGTCCGGGGAGGCAGCGAGCGCCCGCGCGATGGCCACGCGTTGCCGCTGCCCACCGGACAGCGTCGCCGGACGTCGTCGAAGCAGCGTCGGGTCGAGCCCCACCCGTTCGAGGAGCCCTCGGGGGGTCGGCGCATCGGGAGCGGATGAGGCCGTCAGGATGCGTTCGATGCTCCACCGGGGATCGAAGCTGCCCAACGGGTCCTGCGGCACGAGACGGATGCGCGGCGCGGGCGTTGCGAGCGTGATCGTGCCGGTGTCCGGATGCTCGGCGCCCACCAGGAGACGCGCCAGGGTCGTCTTGCCCGACCCCGACGCGCCGACGACGCCGACGACCTCGCCCGCCCGGATGCGGAGATCGACGTCCGTGAGGGCGGTGACCGAGCGATATGCACGCCCCACGCCCTCCGCGCTCAGAAGCATGCGGCCCGCCGGCTGCGCGGCGATCGACTTCGGCCCGCGCGGAGACGCGGCCAGCAGCGCGCGCGTCGCCCCGTGGCGCGGTGCCGACAGCACCTGAGCAGTCGGGCCCGTCTCCACCACGGCGCCGTCCTCCACAACGGCCACCCTGTCGGCGACGCGGGCGACGGCCGCGAGGTCGTGGCTGATCAGCAGGACCGCTCGACCCTCGTCACGGATGCGGGCGAGGAGATCCAGAACGTGCATCGCCACCGTGGCGTCCAGGGCGGTCGTCGGCTCGTCGGCGATGAGGATGTTCGCGCCGCCCACCATCGCGGAGGCGATGAGGGCGCGTTGACGCATTCCGCCGGAGAGCTCGCCCGGACGGCGCGCCAGGAGAGTTTCCGGCTCCGGAAGCCCCGCGTCCGCGAGGGCCTGCAGGACACGTGCGCGCCGGAGGGGCCGGGGGACCCGGCGCACCGCGAGCGTCTCGCCGACCTCCGCCTCGATCGTCCGCAGCGGGTCCAGCGATTGGAGGGCGTCCTGCAGCACGAGCGCGACGTCGCGCCCCCGCATCCCTCGCCAGCCGCGCCGTCCGGCGCGTCTCATGTCGCGGCCCGCGACCTCGAAGCGCGCCGCGGCGACCGAGGCGCCGGTCTGCTCCTGCGTGAAACCCAGCAGTGTTCTCGCCAGAACGGACTTGCCTGCGCCGGAGGAGCCGACGACGGCGACGATCTCGCCCGGGTTCACCTCCAGGTCGACGCCGCGCAGCACATCGCCGGTGCCCGGAAGCGCGACCCGCAGTCCCGCCACGTGCAGCCCGTTCATGCGCGCACCCCGCCCGCCAAGCGCCGCCCGGCCGCCGTGAGCACGGCGGCCGTGACGACGATCGCGAGTCCGGGGAAGACCGTGAGCCACCAAGCACTGCCGATGTAGACACGCCCCGCGTTGAGCATCGCCCCCCACTCCGGCGACGGCGGGAGCGCCCCGAGCCCGAGGAAGCTGAGTGCGGAGACCCACACGATCGCCTGCCCGACGCCGAGGGTAGCGACTGAGACGAGCGGCCACAGCGCGTTGGGGGCGATGTGTCGGAGGAGGATGCGGAACCACCCGACATCTTCGAGGCGGGCGTACTCGACGTATCCGCTGCGCGCGACCTGGCGCACCTGCGTGCGCAGCATCCGCGCGTAGCCCGGTGTCGTCGCGAGCCCGATGGCCACGACCGACGCCGCCGTCCCCGGGCCCGCCACCGCCACGAGAAGGAGGGCCATGACGAGCGTCGGGAGGGCGAAAAGCACCTCGATGATCCGAGACAGCGCCGCATCCAGCCACCGCGGGCCGAGGCCGGCGGTGAACCCCAGGAGAAGGCCGGCCCCGACGCCGATGGCGGTCGCCGCGGCGCCGACCCCGGCGGATGCGGCGGCGCCGTGCACGACGCGCGTGTACAGATCGCGCCCCGACTCGTCCGTTCCGAATAGGTGCGCGGGACTCGGTGGGCGGAACGCTTCGGCCGGGGCGATCGCGAGCGGGTCGCCCGGAGCCAGCAGTCCTGGCCAGATGATGGCCACGATGAGCACGGCGAGTCCGATCAGCGCCGCGACGCCTGCGGCGCCCCACGCGGAGACGAACGCTCTCAGAACTCCGGGCCGTACCTGCATCGAGGCTGCGGCAGTCATGCGCCCACCGCTACCGTCGGGACGCGCAGCGAGCGGGGTCGCCGACCGCGAAGACGCGGATCGACGAGAAGCTCCGCCGCATCCGTCAGAACGACCACGACGACGTAGATGAGCGCGACCACGACGACGGCGCCGATCACCAGCGGCACGTCGCGGGCGGTGGCCGCGTCGATCAGCAGGCGTCCGAGACCGGGGCGCGCGAAGAGGGCCTCGACCACGACTGCGCCGGAGAGCAGGCTGCCGTAGGCCCACCCGGAGAGGGCCAGGGCGGGAAGTGCCGCGTGCCGCAGCGTGTGCCGCAGCAGCACCCGCACCTCGGATGCGCCGCGGCTGCGAGCGGTCGTCGCGAAGGGAGCGGCGTCGGCAGCGGTGAGCGAATCGCGCATGACCTGTGCGAGGAAGCCGGCGATCGGAACGGCGAGGGTGAGGACGGGGAGCACGAGCCCCGCCGGATCGGCGCCGACGCTCGTGGCGGGCAGCACGCGCCAGGTCGCGGCGAACAGCAGGATCAGTACGGCGCCGAGCCAGAACTGCGGCATCACGGTGGCGATCGTCTCGACGGAGCGCAGAACGGTGGACACGAACCGCGCCGCCCGGCCGCGCACCACCGTGACGATGATCGCCCCGATCAGTGCCAGCACCCACGCGACCACCAGGGCGAGGGTTGCGAGAAGGAGGGTGGAGGGCAGCTGCGCGGCGATGAGATCGGCGACGGGCTGCTTCCTGGCGTACGAGTCGCCCAGCTGCACGGTGGCGATCCGGCCCAGTTGCAGCAGGTACTGCACGACCAGCGGCTGGTCGAGCGCGTAGGCGCGGGTCGCCGCCTCCACCGTCTCGGGCCCCGCTTGGGAACCCGGACCGCCGAGGATCGCCTCGAGGGGGTCGCCGGAGGCGCGCAGCGCGAAGAACACCACGGTGGCCACGAGCCACACGACCAGCAGCGCCGATCCGACGCGCGCCGCCACCCAGCGAAGGACCCTCACCGAGCGCTCAGCCGTTCAGGCGGGTGTCGATGAAGGTCGGCGTGGCCACCGTGCCCAGCGTCGTGACGCCGCTCGCGCCGCGCACCAGGAAGTGGTTCTGCTGGTCGTAGAGCGGGAGGATGGCGTAGCTGTCGAGGATGATGCGCTGCGCCTGGGCGTACAGGTCGGTGCGCTGCTGCTCGTCGGATGCGGCCGACGCCTGATCGAGGAGCGCGTCCAGCTTCGGATCGGACAGTTGTGCGTGGTTGGCGAAGTAGCCGCTGGGCGCGGGGACGATGCCGTCGGAGTCGTACAGGATGCGCAGGACGTCGGGTCCCACCTTCGTGTACGGCGCGCTCACCGCTTCGTACTCCTTCGCGCCGAGTGCGGCGTACCAGCCCGACAGGTCCAACGGGGTGATCTGGACGTCGAAGCCCACGGCGTCGGCGTTCGCCTGGATCTGCTCGAAGAGCGACTGCTCCGCCGCCACCGACTGGTTGGTGCTGACGGGGAAGCGCACGCTGAGGCGCGCTCCGTTCTTCGTGCGGACGCCGTCCGCATCCCGCGTCGTCCAGCCGGCCTCGTCGAGCAGCTGTTCGGCGCGCGCGGTGTCGGTCGTGAACAGCGACGCGTCGCTGATGGCGGCGGGCTCCGTGCTCGCGAGTGGCGAGAACGAGCGCGTGACCGTGCCCTGGTAGAGCGCCGTGATCCCCGGGTCCGGATCCGCCGCCCGGATGAAGGCTTCGCGCACGCGGATGTCGTCGAAGGGGGCCTGGCCGGTGTTGAGCTCGATGCGGTTCACGGAGCCGGGTCGGGGCGCGTCGATGTGGGTCGTGTCGGTGGAGTTCTCCGCCGCGACGATCGCGTCCGGCTGCGGGTTGTCGATGACCTGCACCTCGCCCGAGAGCAGGGCTGCCTGCCGCGTCGCGGCATCCGGGATGAAGCGCCACTCGATCGCATCGAGGTAGGCGGGGCCCTCGTGCTGGGCCTCGGGGCCGGGGGAGGCGTAGTTCTCATTGCGCACGAGGTGCACCGACTCCTGCGGCGTCCAGGAATCGACGATGAAGGGGCCGGTGCCGATGGGCGCCTTGCAGTTCTCCTCTTGCCCGCGGGCGATTCCCGCGGGGGACTCGATCGCTGTCCACTGCTGGCTGAGCGACTCCAGGAGTGCGGAGTCGGGGGCTGCGAGGTGGAAGCGCGCGTGCGTCGCATCCACGACCTCGACGTCGGTCACCTTCGCGACGGCCAGATAGCCCGTGCTGGATGCGGTGTCGGGGTCCTTGAGGTGCTCGATGTTGGTCTTGATCGCGGCCGCATCGACGGGGGTGCCGTCGGTGAAGGTCACCCCGTCGCGGAGGGTGAAGTCCCACGTGAGTCCGTCGTCGCTGACCTGCCACGACTCGGCGAGCCACGGCGTGATGGTGCCCTCCGCGTCGCGGCCGACGAGCGGCTCCAGGTACTGCGTCGAGATGAGCGCCTGCGGGTAGTTGCCGCCGACGTGCGGGTCGAGACAGGTCGGCTCGGCGTCACCGGTGGCGTAGACGAGGGTCCCGCCGTCACGCGGAGTATCGGCAGTGCCCCCGGCCGCGCACGCGGTGAGGGCGAGGGCGGCGGCGAGGCCTGCGGCCGCCACGGCGGCGCGACGAGAGCTGAGAGGTGCAGGGATCATGGGGGAGCCTTTAACGAGAGGGGCACACGGAAGCGCGCGGACGGACTTGCTGTATCCGGTCCAAGAAGCCAGCCTACCGCGGTTCTCGGATGCCGCTCCGCCGCTTCCGCGGGCCGGGTGCCGGTGCCCGCTGGGCAGGAGATCGCCACAGATCAGGACGATCCGGACCGAATCGTCCTGATCCAGGGAGATCTCCTGCGGGAGGCATGCGGCCGCGGCCAGAGGAGCGGGCGCTGACTAAGCTGCTCGGATGACCGACGTACCGCGGATGGGGCGGCCTCGGGCGAGCTCGCCCGAGACGATCGCCGAGGCCGCATGCGAGCTGTTCTTCGAGCAGGGGTACGACGGGACCTCGATCGGAGACATCACGCGTCGCGCCGGCGTCGCGCGAGCCAGTTTCTTCAACTACTTCCGCGCGAAGAGCGACGTGCTCTGGTCCGGCTTCGATGCGCGCTTGGCGGCGGCTTTCGGCGCCATGGCGGAGGGCGCGGCCGTCCCCGATGCTCTCGCTGGCATCGGGCGCGACCTGACCCCTGACACGCTCGCGCTCGCGATCACCAACGCGGAGGCCATGGGTCTCGGCGAGGAGCTCGAGAGGCAGCGTGCCGAACGGTTGGCGCTGCTGCAGCGTGAGATCGCCCCTCGACTGACCGACACGACCGGCGACGCTCTGCTCGCGCAGATCCGCGCCGCCGCCTACGGTGCGGCTGTTCTCGGTGCGGTCTGGATGTGGGCGCAGCGCGGTGCCTCGTCGGTGTCGCTGGAGGCTCTCCTGCAGCACGCACTGTCGATCTCGGGGCGCTTCGGAGGGTCCGACGACTCATCCGCCGCCGCGCTCGCGTAAAATCGACGCATCATGGCGACTTTCGGCACCCTCTCCGACCGGCTCACTGAGACCTTCCGCAATCTGCGCACGAAGGGGAAGCTCAGCCCCGCCGACGTCGACGGGACGGTGCGCGAGATCCGACGCGCCCTGCTCGACGCCGACGTCGCACTGGCGGTGGTGAAGGAGTTCACGGGCAAGGTGCGCGAGCGGGCGCTCGGCGACGAGGTCAACCGTGCGTTGAACCCCGCGCAGCAGGTCGTGCAGATCGTCAACGAGGAGCTCGTCGCGATTCTCGGCGGCGAGCAGCGTCGTCTGCAGTTCGCCAAGACGCCACCCACGGTCATCATGCTCGCGGGTCTCCAGGGCTCCGGAAAGACGACGTTCGCCGGAAAGCTGGCTCGCCTGCTGGAGAAGGACGGCCACACACCGCTCCTCATCGCCGCGGACCTCCAACGACCCAACGCCGTCAACCAGCTGCAGGTCGTCGCCGAGCGCGCGGGAGCCGCGATCTACGCGCCCGAGCCCGGCAACGGCGTCGGCGACCCCGTGCGCGTCGCGCGCGACGGTGTCGAGTACGCCCGTCGCCACCAGCACGACACGGTCATCATCGATACCGCCGGACGCCTCGGCGTGGATGCGGAGCTCATGAAGCAGGCCGCCGACATCCGCACGGCGACCGATCCCGACGAGGTGCTGTTCGTCATCGACGCGATGATCGGCCAGGATGCGGTCAACACCGCGACCGCCTTCCAGGAGGGTGTGGACTTCACCGGTGTCGTCCTCTCCAAGCTCGACGGCGACGCCCGCGGCGGTGCTGCGCTTTCCGTGGCCTCGGTCACGGGTCGACCCATCATCTACGCCTCGACCGGTGAAGGACTCGACGATCTCGAGCCCTTCCACCCGGACCGCATGGCGAGCCGCATCCTCGATCTCGGTGACATCCTCACCCTGATCGAGCAGGCGCAGCAGACCTTCGACGAAGCCGAGGCGATGAAGGTCGCCGAGAAGCTCGCGAAGGAGCAGTTCACCCTCGAGGACTTCCTCGAGCAGCTGCAGCAGATGAAGAAGATGGGCTCGATGAAGAAGATGCTCGGGATGCTCCCGGGCATGGGCCAGATGAAGCAGCAGCTCGACAACTTCGACGAGCGCGAGATCGACCGCACCGAGGCGATCATCCGATCGATGACGCCGGCCGAGCGCCGCAACCCCAAGCTGCTCAACGGCTCGCGCCGTCTGCGCATCGCGCGCGGCTCCGGCATGACCGTGACCGACGTGAACCAGCTCGTGCAGCGTTTCGACCAGGCCGCGAAAATGATGAAGACCGTCGCGCGCGGCGGCGTGCCCAGCATGCCCGGCGTCGGCTCGATGGGGCGTCCGGGGGCGTCGGCGAAGCGCGGCAAGCAGCAGAAGGCGAAGGGGTCGCGCTCCGGCAACCCCGCCAAGCGCGCCGCCGAGAACGCGGGGCTGCCGGCTGCGGAGCCGACCGGTTCGGGCTTCGGCCTCGGGGGCGGGAAGGCCCCGAGCGAGGCCGACCTCGCCGAACTGCAGAAGTTGCTCGGCCGCGGCTGAGCGCGCGTCAGAGCACGATTCCTGCGTGCGCGAGAACCGTGCGCACGTGACGGGCGAGATACTCCTGCCCCTCTGCGGTCGGATGCTCGCTGTCCCACTGCAGCAGCTCCGGGTTCTCCTGCAGCGGCTGACCCAGCCAGACGAACGTGCCGTCGGCGGCCTCCACGGCTGAGCGGAGGGCGTCGGAGCTCCACGCGATCGACGGCGGCGCCTCCCAGGGCTGGTTCCACAGCGTGCTCAGCCCGACGATCCGCGTCGAGGGGAGCGCGGCGTGCAGTTCCTCGACCGTGGCGCGCGTCGCCGAGTCGATGTCGTCGGCGTCTTCGTCCGAGTCGTTGTCCGAGGACTGCAGGATGATCATCGCCGGCTCGAGGCCGACGGCCGCCTGCGCGAGCGCCGAGAAGTTTGTCCCGCAGTCGCCGTCGACGACGAATCCCGCGCCCGCGCACGAGAGATTCACGATGTCCGTGTGCGTCTGTTCGCCCAGCAGAACGGGCCACGCCTGGTCGGGGTCGAGCCCGTACCCCGACATGATCGAGTCGCCGATCGTGATGATGACGGCGTCGGAGGCGATCGTCGGTGTACGCGTCGGCGAGGCCGACGGCGCGGGCGACGCCGGATGCGGAGGGATGTTCGGCCGTTGCGGCGGTGCAGCCGCGCACCCGGCCATCATCAGCGTCACGACCCCGACAGCGGTCCATGCCGTTGCATGGAGCCGGTGGCGGCGGTGGACGATCACGGGATCACGGTAAGCAGCGAGTTTATGAGCGCGGTACAGGTTCAGCCGCGGGCGGCCAGGGGCGCGCGGCGCTCGGGGCCGGCGCGGAACTCGCGGATGAGGTGTTGCACCACCTGGCGCAGGTCACCGCCCGACGCGTCTGCGACGGCGAGCTGACGCGCGTAGCTGGCTCCCTGCGCGAGGGTGGTGCGCACACCCTCGAGCTCCTCGGCGCACTTGAGCTCGACGGCGACGTCGCCCACGCGCTCGAGCGTGGCTTCGAGATGCTCGACGACAGGTTCCTGTCGTCCGTCACGATCGACGATGACCCGTGCGTCCAATCCGTACCGCGCCGCACGCCACTTGTTCTCGCGCACGAACCAGGGCTGCAGCGACGGCAGCTGTTCGCCGGCGTCGAGTCGGCGCGAGAAATCCTCGACGAGGGTCTGTGTGAGCGCCGCGACCGCGGCGAGCTCGGGCAGCGTCGACATTCCGTCGCACGCGCGCACCTCGATCGTGCCCCACCGCGGGGCGGGACGGATGTCCCAGCGCACCTCGGTCGCATCCGCCATCACCTCGGTGCGCACCATGTCGTCGAGGTACGCCTCGTACTCGGCCCAGTTCCCGAGGCCCCACGGCAGACCCGCCGTCGGCAGCTGCTGGAACACGAGGGCGCGGTTGGAGGCGTAGCCGGTGCGCTCGCCCGCCCAGAAAGGACTGGAGGCGGAGAGCGCCTGCAGATGCGGCAGGTACGTGGAGAGGGCGTTGATGATGGGGAACACCTTCGTGACGTCGTCGACGCCGACGTGCACGTGGATTCCCCAGATCATCATGTTGCGCCCCCACCACTGGGTGCGCTCGATGAGCGAGTGGTAGCGGGTCTTGTCGGTGACCTCCTGGTCGTACCACTGCGCGAAGGGATGGCTACCCGCGCACAGCAGCTCCACGCCGCGTGGATCCGTCGCCGTGCGGACGGCCGCGATCGCATCCGCGATGTCGTCGACGGCGGCCTCGACGGTGTCGCCGACGCCGCTGGTGACCTCGATCGTGTTGGTGAGAAGCTCGCCCGTGACCTGGAACCGCTCGGGGGCGACCGACTCGGCGAGCTCATCGATGATCTCGGGCCCGCGGGGAACGAGATCGCCGGTGCGCCCGTCGGCGAGCATCAGCTCCCACTCGAGGCCGACGGTCGAGCGGCGCGACGGGGCGAAGGGGACGGTCACCGGCTCAGTCTGACACGCAGGGCGCGCTGGTTCGCGAGCCGCGTCATCATCTGGCAAAATAGACAGCTGGACCCCGCCCGACCCTCTATCCGGCCGGGTCCGAACCACAGAGCTTCCGCCGGGTGTGCACCCCACGCTCCAGGCGACCAGTTCGACCACCTTCCACACATTCAGGAGAATCGTGGCTGTCAAGATCCGTCTCAAGCGTCTCGGAAAGATCCGTGCGCCCTACTACCGCATCGTCGTCGCCGACTCGCGCACCAAGCGCGACGGTCGCGTGATCGAGGAGATCGGTCAGTACCACCCGACCGAGGAGCCCTCGGTCATCAAGGTCGACTCCGAGCGGGCCCAGTACTGGCTCGGCGTCGGTGCTCAGCCGACCGAGCAGGTCCTCGCGATCCTCAAGCTCACGGGCGACTGGGGTCGCTTCAAGGGCGACAAGGACGCCGTGAGCACCGTCAAGTACGCAGAGGGCAAGGCCCCCTTCGAGGTCGACGCGGCCAAGAAGTCGGTCATCAAGCCCAAGGCCGAGAAGAAGGCCGAGGAGCCCGCTCCCGCCGAGGCCGAGGCCGCCGACGAGGCTGCTGAGAGCACCGAGGCGTAATCATCGTGCTGGCTGCCGCGCTCGAACACGTCGTCAAGGGGATCGTCGACAACCCCGACGCCGTGCGCATCGTCTCGTCCACGTCGCCGCGAGGCGATGTGCTCGAGGTGCACGTCCACCCCGATGACCGGGGTCGCGTGATCGGGCGCGGCGGTCGCACCGCCAAATCTCTGCGGACCGTGGTCACGGCCCTCGCCGACGGCAGCCGCGTGCGCGTCGACGTCGCCGACGACTGATGGCGGCCGCATCCGGTGACGGAGCGCGCGCATCCGCGCCGCGCCCCGGCAAGACCCAGCTTCGCGTCGGCCGCCTCGTCAAGGCCCACGGCCTGAAGGGCGCTCTGAAGCTCGAGCTGTACACCGACGACCCCGACGGTCGGTTCGTCCCGGGGGCGGAGTTCACCCTCCAGGTCCCCGATTCGTCGTCGTGGTTCGGCAAGACCGTCACGGTTCGCGAGTTCCGGTGGATGAACACGCATCCCGTCGCGTTCTTCGAGGGCGTCGACGACCGCGACGCCGCGGAGTCCCTCGTGCGTGCCATTCTCTGGATCGACCAGGACGAGCAGAGCACCCCCGACGAAGAGGACGCCTGGTTCGACCACCAGCTCGTCGGCCTCGACGTCGTTCGCGACGGAGTCGTCGTGGGGCGGGTCGCCCGTGTCGACCACCTTCCCGCGCAGGATCTGCTCGCGGTCGCCGTCGGCGAGAACGAAGTGCTGGTCCCGTTCGTCAAGGCGATCGTCCCCGAGGTGGATCCCGCCGCGGGGCGCGTCGTCGTCACGCCGCCCGCCGGGCTCTTCGAGGAGCTTCCCGCCGACGACGAGTCCACCGCCGAAGACGAAACGGCCGCGACCGGCGAGGACTGACGTGCGCATCGACGTCATCACGATCTTCCCCGAGTTCTTCGACGTCCTCGAGGTATCGCTTCTCGGCAAGGCCCGTGGCAACGGGCTGCTGGATGTGCGGGTGCACAACCTGCGCGATTTCACGACCGATCGGCACCGCACGGTCGATGACACCCCGTATGGCGGGGGAGCGGGCATGGTGATGAAGCCCGAGCCCTGGGGTCTCGCGCTCGACGCGATTGCCCAGGAGGCGACGTCCGAGCCGACGTTCGTCTTCCCTTCGCCCGCGGGCGAACGGTTCGTCCAGGCGACGGCTCGCGAATGGAGCGGCCTGGATCACCTCGTCTTCGGCTGCGGCCGGTACGAGGGCATCGACGAACGGGTCTTCACCTACGCGGCCTCGCTCGGACAGGTGCGACTCGCAAGTCTCGGCGACTACGTGCTCAACGGCGGCGAGGTGGCGGCGATGGCCATGATCGAGGCCGTCGGACGTCTCGTGCCCGGCGTCGTCGGCAACCCGGAGAGCCTCGTCGAGGAGTCACATGAGGACGGGCTGCTGGAGTACCCGTCGTACACGAAGCCCTCCGAGTGGCGTGGCCTGGCCGTGCCCGATGTGCTCCTGAGCGGACATCACGGTCGCGTGGCCGAGTGGCGTCGCGACCAGCAGGTGGAACGCACGCGCGCGCGGCGTCCCGACCTGCTCGCCGACTGAGCGCGGCTCAGTCGACGCCGAGGAACTCGCGGTCGGTCAACACGATGGGGCCCTCCGCCGTGACGGCGACGGTGTGCTCCGTGTGCGCGCCGCGGGAGCCGTCGGCGCTGCGCAGCGTCCAGCCGTCCGGGTCGGTCACCAGACGATCGGTCGTCTCCAGCAGCCAGGGCTCGAGAGCCACCACGAGACCTTCACGCAGCGGGTAGCCGCGGCCGGGCTTTCCGTCGTTCGGGACGTGCGGGTCGCCGTGCATGACGCGGCCGACACCGTGGCCGCCGAAATCCGTGTTGATGGAGTAGCCGGCACCGTGGGAGACGGCGGCGATGGCGGCCGACACGTCGCCGACGCGGTTGCCGACCGTCGCCGTCTGGATCGCGGCATCCAGAGCGATGCGCGTGGTCTCGATCAGGCGAAGATCCTCGTCGCGGGCGGTTCCGACCACGAAGGAGACGGCGGAGTCCGCGACCCAGCCGTCGACGGATGCCGCGAAGTCGAGCGAGACGAGGTCACCGTCGCGCAGCGTGTAGTCGAAGGGGAGCCCGTGCAGCACGGCATCGTTGATCGAGGTGCAGATCACCTTTCCGAACGGGCTGGCGCCGAAGGACGGGTGGTAGTCGATGTAGCAGGATTCGGCGCCGGCCTTTCGGATCATGTCGTGCGCCCTGCGATCCAGTGTCAGCAGGTTCGTGCCGACCTTCGTCTCGTCCCGCAGTGTCGCCAGCACTTCGGCGACGAAGCGCCCGGCCGGTCGCATCTGCTCGATCTCGGCCGGCGTGCGCAGTTCGATCATGGTGCTCCTTCGTTCTCCGCTCCATTCTCTCCCGCCCGGGGCGCGAGCGTCGTCCCCGCAGCCGCGTGCTCCGCTGGGCGTCCGCCCCGAGTGTCGCTCGCGAGCGGTCCTGGCGGCGGGGGCGCGCGTACGATGCACGCATGTGGCTTCGTCGCGCCGGCTTCCACTGGCTTCTGCCCTCCGCCTTCCTGCTGCCGCTGTGGCTCTTCGTCGGGTGGACGGTGACGGGCGCCGGCGGCTGGGCTCTGCTGTGGGTGCTGTTCATCGCCATCCCCTCCGTCTTCTTCGGTCAGCTCCTGCTCACGCTCTTGACCCGTCTTCGGCCGACGGCGCGTGCCGAACGTGCGCTCTCCTGGTGGGATGTAGCCGGTTACGGCCTCTGGCACGCATTGACGATCGCTCTCGGCCTGTTCGTCCAGCAGTGGTGGGCGCCCGTTATGGTGCTCACGGTGCTGGTGGGGGTCGCGAACATCTGGCTCCAGCTGTGGCAGCTCTGGCGCGAGGCGCGTCCGCGAGCGGCCGTGCTGCACGCCAGCGATGGCACGGCCTACATCCCCCCGACGAAGCCCTCACCGGCCGCATCCGCGCCGGCGCACGAGGTCATCGTGGTCGAGGAGACGGTGCAGCGCGACGCGTGAAGTTGGCGCGCGGAGCGGCGCGTGGCAGAATGGTTGTTTGTGCCCTGACCGGTCTCTGCCTCAGGGGAGACAGCCACGCATCCCGCGTGGTGCGGGCACCGCTCCTACTTTCGTAAACACCAGTTTCGCAGCCGACCTGTGGCGGTTGCAGGAAGAGATCACTCATGCAGATCCTCGACGCCGTCGATGCGGCTTCGCTCCGCTCCGACATCCCGGACTTCGGTCCCGGCGACACCGTCAAGGTGCACGTCAACATCACCGAGGGCAACCGCTCGCGTATCCAGGTCTTCCAGGGCGTCGTCATCGGCCGCCAGGGCGACGGCGTGCGCGAGACCTTCAACGTCCGCAAGATCAGCTTCCAGGTCGGCGTCGAGCGCATCTTCCCGGTGCACTCGCCGATCATCGACAAGATCGAGGTCGTGACGCGTGGTGACGTGCGTCGCGCCAAGCTGTACTACCTCCGCAACCTCCGCGGCAAGAAGGCGAAGATCAAGGAGAAGCGCGACCGCTGATCGCGCTCCGTCACGAAGCCCCGACCGCTCCGGCGTCGGGGCTTCGTCGTGTCCGCGGCCGCGCGCTGATGTGCGACGCTAGAGTGCGGCTCGTGCCGCTTGTATCTCGAGGAACTGCATGAGCACCGACAACCCCTCCGTCGACGACGCATCGCTGCCGCGCCGATCCCGGCCTCGCCGACGCCGCGGTGCGCTGATCTTCCTCCGCGACGTCCTGGTCATCATCCTGATCGCGTTGCTGGTGTCGTTCCTGGTCAAGTCGTTCCTGGTGCGCTCGTTCTACATCCCGTCGGCGTCGATGGAGAACACGCTGATCGAGCAGGATCGCATCCTCGTCGACGAGCTGACGCCGCGTTTCGGGGGATACGAGCGCGGTGACGTCGTCGTGTTCCGCGACCCGGGCGGCTGGCTGGGCTCCTCGGTGTCCGCTCCGAGCCAGGGTCCGATCGTGGACGGAATCGAGTGGGTGTTCTCCCTCGTGGGCCTTGCCGCGCCCGACAGCGACGACCACCTCATCAAGCGCATCATCGGGCTGCCCGGCGATCACGTCGTCTGCTGCAACGACCTGGGGCAGATCACGGTCAACGGCGCTCCGATCGACGAGTCCTCCTATCTCCTGCTGCCCGACCCCGGAGCTCCCGCATCCTCGCTCGACTTCGACGTCACCGTGCCGGAGGGATCGCTCTGGGTCCTTGGGGACAACCGCTATCGGTCGAAGGACTCGCGTTACAACCAGGATCAGCCCGGTCGCGGCTTCGTGCCCATCGATAACGTCGTCGGACGCGCGTTCCTCATCACCTGGCCGTTCGACCGCTTCGGCGGTATCGACTTCCACCACGAGGTGTTCGGGGACGTGCCTCGGCCGGAGGGCCAGTGAGCCCGGTCCAACCGACGCTGCGGCTGGAACGGCGCCTGTGGGCCGAGCAGCGCATCGTCATCGCGTGCGATGAGGTGGGGCGAGGCGCTCTCGCAGGCCCCGTCGTGATCGGCGCAACGGTCATGGCCCCGCGCACGCGCCGGGTCCGCATCCCCGAGGGACTGCGCGACTCGAAGCTCATCCCCGAGGCGCGCAGGGCGGATGTGGCCCGCGCCGCCGAGGCGTGGGTCGACGCGAGCGCGCTCGGGTGGGCGACCGCCGCAGAGATCGACGCGGTGGGGATCACGCGCGCACTCGGGCTCGCCGCCCACCGCGCGCTCGACGGCCTCCGTGCGCAGGGCGTGGACACGACGGATGCGGTCGTGCTGCTCGACGGCAACCATGACTACATCACGCCCGCGGGCGCGACGCCGTACGAGGTGCGCACCGTCATCAAGGGCGACCGCGACTGTGCGAGCGCTGCCGCCGCATCCGTTGTCGCCAAGGTCGCGCGGGACGCGCACATGGTCGCGCTCCACCCGGATGCGCCCGCGTACCTCTGGGAGCGCAACAAGGGCTACGCCAGCCCGGAGCACCGCGCCGCCATCGCCGCGCACGGGCTTCACGCGCATCACCGGGCCTCGTGGCAGATCGCCTCGGCGCCCACACTCTTCTGAGACCGCGCCGACCCGGACCGCAGCCGTAGAATGGACGCACCATGGATGACGATGTCTTCGAAGACTACGACCGCGAACTCGAGCTCGCCCTCTACCGGGAGTACCGCGACGTCGTCTCGCAGTTCCAGTACGTGATCGAGACCGAGCGCCGCTTCTACCTCGCCAACGACGTCAACGTCGTGCGCCGCGACACCGAGCACGATTTCTACTTCGAGATCTCGATGACCGACGTGTGGGTGTGGGACATCTACCGCGCAGACCGCTTCGTGAAGGCCGTGCGCGTGCTGACGTTCAAGGACGTCAACGTCGAGGAGCTCTCGCGCCGCGACTTCCAGCTTCCCGAGGAGCTCTCGCTCGACAACTGAGCGATTCTCCCCACCGACCGGGAGGGGGCGGGTTCTCCCCGAGGAGTGTCCGTTCCGCAGAGACGGCGCCGGCGGTTCGCCACGCTGTGCCTATGGCAGCCAAAGACGACCTGGGACGCGACGGTGAGAGCCGGGCCGCATCCTTCCTGACCGAGCGCGGGTTCCGCATCCTCGACCGCAACTGGCGGTGCCCTCTCGGCGAGATCGACATCGTCGCCCTCGAGGCCGGCGAGATCGTCGTCGTGGAGGTCAAGACGCGCACGAGCGAGCGCTTCGGGCATCCCCTCGAAGCGATCGACGCGCGAAAGCGGGCCCGGCTGTGGCGCCTCGCCGTCGCGTGGTGCATCGCGCATCCCGACGAGGCTCGAGGCCGCGCCGTGCGCGTCGATGCCGTGTCGGTGCTGGGGATGGATGCCGGAACCGGCCACGTCGAGCACCTGCGGGACGTGCGATGACCGTTGCGCGGACGTGGTCGATCGCGCTCAACGGGCTCGAGGGCGCTCTGGTCGAGGTCGAGGCCGATGTCAGCCAACAGACCCCGGAGTTCCGCATCATCGGGCTCGGCGATCGCGCGCTCGGCGAGGCGGTGCAGCGCGTGCACAACGCGTGCGCCAACTCTGGCCTCCCGCTGCCGCGGCGCCGCCTCACCGTCAACCTGTCGCCGGCGAGCCTGCCCAAGCACGGATCCGGCTTCGACGTCGCGATCGCGATCGCCGCGCTCGCTGCGGACGGCGGGATGGATGCGGCGTCGGTGGCCGCCACGGTGCACATCGGCGAGCTGGGGCTCGATGGGCGACTCCGACCCGTCTCGGGTGTGCTTCCTGCGGTGGTCGCCGCCGCGCGAGCCGGGCGTCGACGGATCGTCGTGCCGGCGGCGAACGGTGAGGAGGCCCGACTCGTGACGGGTATCGAGGTGCTCCCTGCCGCGACCTTGGCGGAGGTGGCCGCTCGGCACGGCGCGGACGTCGTCGTCCCCGACCTGCCCGCGCCGACGCCGGCCACGCCGGCGGACGAGGAGCCTGAGACGCTGGACCTGTCGGACGTGATCGGTCAGCGGGAGGCCGTCGAGGCGCTCGTGGTCGCCGCGGCGGGCGGGCACCACCTGCTCATGAGTGGTCCGCCGGGGGCAGGTAAGACGATGCTCGCGCGGCGCCTGCCGGGCATCCTTCCGCCGCTCGACCCGGAGGCGGCTCTCGCCGTGGCATCGATCCGCTCGCTGTCGGGCGAGGCCGTGACCTCGCTCACCCGCATCCCGCCGCTGGAGACGCCGCACCATACGGCCAGCGTCGCTGCCCTCGTCGGCGGCGGCTCCCGTGTCATCCGGCCGGGTGCCATCGCGCGTGCCAGTGAGGGTGTGCTGTTCCTCGATGAGGCAGGGGAGTTTCCCGCCAGCGTTCTCGACGCTCTCCGTCAGCCGCTCGAGCGCGGAGACATCCACATCCATCGATCCGGGATCAGCGTCCGTTATCCCGCGCGATTCCAGCTCGTTCTCGCCACCAATCCCTGCCCGTGCGGTAACTACGGAGTGCGCGGAGCGAGGTGCGAGTGTCCGCCGGCCGCGATCCGCCGCTATCTGGGTCGGTTGTCGGGCCCACTCCTCGATCGGGTGGACATCGATCTGCCGATGCGGCGCGTCGCGGCCGTGGGCGCCGATGCCGCGGTCGGACGCGTCTCGACGGCGGATGCGGCCAGACGCGTCGCGGATGCCCGCGCGCGCACCGCGGAGCGACTGGCCAGGACGCCGTGGCGACGCAATGTCGACGTTCCTGGGCGGTGGCTGCGCGAGGGGCCCTCGGCGCCGCCCGCGTCGGTGCGAGCGCCGCTCGACGCGGCGCTCGAGCGAGGCCAGTTGACCCTGCGCGGGTACGACCGTGTGCTGCGGCTGGCGTGGACGCTGGCTGACCTCTCGCAACGCTCCTCGCCGGACCAGGAGGACATCGGCCGAGCCCTGTTCATGAAGCGGGGGATCGCCGCATGAACGTCGACGCCGTCATCGAGCGCATGCTCCCGGAGCTCGGGGAACGGGCAACGCCGGAGCGGGCGGCCCGGGTGTTCTGGAGCGGCATCGCGGAGCCTGGCGACGCGGTCGCGGGGGCTCTGCTGGCGGCTGTTTCAGCCCCGGCGGCGCTGCACATCGCTGCGCACCCTGCGGAAATCGCACGGATCACGGGTGCCGAGCCCCGTGCCGCGGCGGACGCCTCCGCACGATGGCTCCCGCGCCTCCACGACGACCTCGTCACCGACGCCCTGAAACGTGCGCGGCGCGGGCGAGTGGCGATCCTGGTCCCCTCGGATCCGGAGTGGCCCCAGTCGGTCGACGACCTGGCCGATCACGCCCCCCTCGCATTGTGGGTGCGGGGTGATCCACGTGCGCTCGGTGCGCCGTCCGTCGCGCTCGTCGGTGCGCGGGCGGCGACCCCCTACGGCGAGCACGTGGCGGGTGAGCTCGCGGCCGGCCTCGCCGGTGGCGGCATCACGGTCGTGTCCGGCGCCGCGTACGGCATAGACGGTGCAGCGCATCGCAGCGCCATGGGAACCCGCCCAGGTTCCACGGTGGCGGTGCTCGCAGGCGGATGCGATCGCGCGTACCCGGCCGGGCACGAAGAGATGCTCGGGCGCATCGCCGCCACAGGCGCAGTGGTCGCGGAAGTCCCATGTGGCGGCGCGCCGACGAAGTGGCGATTCCTCGCCCGCAATCGCGTCATCGCCGCCCTCTCGCGTGCGACGGTCGTCGTCGAGGCGGGTGCGCGCAGCGGCTCACTCAACACGGCCGGCCACGCGGCGTCGCTCGGGCGTCCCTTGGGAGCCGTACCCGGACCGGTCACGAGTCCCGCGTCGCTCGGATGTCACCGACTTCTCCGCGAGTACGACGCGGTGTGCGTCACCGATGCGGCCGAGGTGCGGGAGCTCGCGGGGCTGGGCGCGAGCCAACCCCTCGTGGTGGCGGGAGCATGGACGAACGAACGCACGCGGGTGCGCGACGCGCTGAGCTTCCGGGTCGGACGGGATGCGAGCGAGCTCGCGCAACGGTCGGGGCTCGCGATCTCCGAGGTCGAGGCCATCCTGGGCGGGATGCTCCTGGAGGGGTCGGTCGTGGGCGACGTCGGCGGGTGGCGACGGCGCTCGGGGCGATGACTGGCAAGCTGGCCGCATGATGCTGGCGACTGCGATCGAGGCGTGGTGCGATCACCTCGCCGACGTGCGCCGCCTGTCGCCCGCGACGGTGCGCGCGTACGGATCCGATCTGCGGGACTTCGCCGCGCTGTCCGGCGTCGCAGAGGTCGAGGACGTCGACCTCGAGGAGCTGCGCGAGTGGCTCTGGCAGGCGACGAATCGCGGCGACAGTCGCGCGACGATCGCCCGGCGCACCGCATCCGCCCGGGGCTTCTTCGGCTGGGCGCGGGAGCAGGGGATCATCCAGGCCGACCCGAGCCTGCGCCTCATCGCGCCCAAGCGGGGGAGGACACTCCCGGCGGTCGCGAGCGCCCCCGCGTTGGGCGAGATGCTGGGCGGCTTGGCTCGCGACAGCGCGGATGGCGATCCCGTGACACTGCGGGATCGGGCGGTACTCGAGCTGCTCTATGGCGCCGCATTGCGCGTGTCCGAGTTGTGCACCCTGCGAAGCCGGGACCTCGACCGCGAGCGCCGCACCGTGCGCGTGACGGGCAAGGGCAACAAGGAACGGGTCGTTCCCTACGGTGCGCCGGCCGAGGAGGCCATCGATGCGTACCTCGTACGCGCACGACCCGTGTTGGCTGCACGCGCCGGCGGTCAGCCTGCGGATGCCCTCTTCCTCGGTGTCCGCGGCGGCGCACTCGGTCCCCGCAGCGTCTACGATCTCGTCGCACGGACGGTCGGTCCCGTCCTCGGTCGTGCCGCCGGCCCGCATGCCCTTCGGCACTCGGCGGCGACCCACCTGCTCGACGGCGGGGCCGATCTGCGCGCCGTGCAGGAGATGTTGGGGCACGCGAACCTTGGCACCACCCAGATCTACACCCACGTGTCGCACGAACGGTTGGCGGCCACCTACCGACAAGCTCACCCGCGGGCATGACGCGGACCCCGTCCGGCGCGTACCGTGAGCACATGAGCGTGCGTCGTGTAGGCCACATCGCGATCCTCATCGCCGCTGCGGCAGTACTGACCGGATGCGGCGTCGTCGCCGCGCCCCGGCAGACCGTCCTTCCCGCGCCGCCGACCGCAGCGTCTCCGTCGTCGCCCGCAACGCCGATCCCCTCCCACGCGGCGACCACTGCTCCCACGGCCGCCCCGCCGGCCGCCGAGGGTACGGTCGTCTGCGCGGGTGGACCGACGGAGATCTCCGGCGCCGATCAGGACTTCGTGTTGACGGGGGATTGTGCCTCGGTGACGATCGGCGGCACCGGTCTGCGTGTCGACGCGACGCAAGCGACGCTCGGCGTCGTTCAGCTCTCGGGGGATCGCAACGAGCTGACGTCTGCCGACGTCGCCGATCTCTCGGTGGGCGGTCAGGACAACGTCATCGACGCGGCGACCTTGTCGACGGTTGCCCTCAACGGCGACCGGAACACGGTCACCGCGTCGGGCTTCACTGCCCTCACCGTCTCAGGCAACGACAACACCGTGCGGGCGGACCGCCGGGGAGCGGTCACCGACAACGGCCAGCGCAACACCGTCGGCGGCCGCTGACTCAGCAGCACGGCAGCAGTACCGCGCGGGGCACACCGCCCAGCAGAAGCAGCGGATTGATGTAGACCCCGTCGCGACGCGCGCCCAGGTGAAGAGTTTCCGGGGCGGCATGGCCGCCGGACGACAGGGTGCCCACGACCTCACCGGCGCGCACGTGCGTTCCCGGCGTCAGAGCGCTGGCGAGCGGTTCCAGAGTGCTCACGAGGCCATCGCCGTGATCGATCGTCAGGACGGGGCGATCGACCACGACGCCGGCGAACAACACCACGCCGTCAGCCGGGGCGACGACCGTCGCGGTTGCCGCCTCGATGTCGATTCCGCGATGGCCCGCAGCGTAGTCGTGCGCCGGCTGGCGATACGGCTCCACGACGCGGCCCAGCACCGGCCATGTCCAGGAGTGCGCCGCATCCACGGCGATCGTCTGCGCTGAGCGAGCGGGTGCGGCCACGGCCGCGGACGCGGGAGCCGCCAGTGCGAGGAGCACGAGGGCGACGACTGTCAGGCGGCGGCCGGAGGAGGATGCGGGCATGACCCCAACGTGCCGTCGCCGTGAAGGCGGAGGGGGCACCGAACCCGCAGGTGGGGACAGCATGCCGGGCGTGGGAGGCGGGGGAGAGGACGTCGCCCCGGGCGCCGTGAACCGGTTCCCCGACTGGTACACTTGAATCGCGCCTCGCATGTCGAGGTGACTCCGCGTGCCCCGAGTGGGAGCAACCCGCGGCACATCCACCCTACGGTCCCGTCCTCGGACGGGTGGGTGCGTGCCGGGCACCAGGCTCGTCGACCGATCGGTCCGACGCGAACAACCGCAACAGAAGGAGAACGGCCATGGCCGTCGTCACCATTCGCCAGCTGCTCGACAGCGGCGTCCACTTCGGACACCAGACCCGCCGGTGGAACCCGAAGGTCAAGCGCTTCATCCTCACGGAGCGCTCCGGCATCCACATCATCGACCTCCAGCAGTCGCTGTCGTACATCGACAAGGCGTACGAGTTCGTCAAGGAGACCGTCGCCCACGGCGGCACGGTGCTCTTCGTCGGCACCAAGAAGCAGGCGCAGGAAGTCATCGCCGAGCAGGCCACGCGTGTCGGCCAGCCGTACGTCAACCAGCGCTGGCTCGGCGGTCTGCTCACCAACTTCTCGACGGTCAGCAAGCGTCTCGCCCGCATGAAGGAGCTCGAGGAGCTCGACTTCGAGGACCCGGCCGCGAGCGGCTTCACCAAGAAGGAGCTGCTGCTCAAGAAGCGCGAGCTCGACAAGCTGCACAAGTCGCTCGGCGGTATCCGCAACCTCACCAAGACGCCGTCGGCCATCTGGATCGTCGACGCCAAGCGCGAGCACCTCGCCGTGGATGAGGCGACCAAGCTCGGCATCCCCGTGATCGGCATCCTCGACACGAACGCCGACCCGGACGAGTTCCAGTTCCCGATCCCCGGCAACGACGACGCGATCCGCTCCGTCTCGCTGCTGACCCGCATCATCGCGGACGCGGCCGCCGAGGGCCTGCAGCAGAAGCACAACCCCGAGTCCGGCGCCGAAGAGCCCCTGGCCGAGTGGGAGCGCGAGCTCCTCGAGCAGGGCGCTCCCGTCTCCGAGGGTGCTGACGCGGTCGTGGCATCGACCGAGTCCGCCGCGGACGAGGCTGCCGCCGAGGAGCAGGTCGAGGCTGTCGCCGCCGCCTCCGGCGAGAGCGTCGAGGCCGTCGCCGGGGCCGAGGCCACCGACAAGTAATCAGCGCGTCCCCTGGACCCGCTACGATCGGCGCGGCCGCGAACCGGCCGCGCCGATCGGCATCCGCGAGAACTCTCCCAACAGAAGGAGCCGCCACTCATGGCAAACTTCACCATCGCCGACATCAAGGCTCTGCGTGAGCAGCTCGGCACGGGCATGGTCGACACCAAGAAGGCCCTCGAGGAAGCCGACGGCGACCTCGAGAAGGCCGTCGAGATCCTCCGCCTCAAGGGCGCGAAGGGCAACGCGAAGCGTGCGGACCGCTCGACCAGCGAGGGCCTCGTGGCCGCGCGTGAGGTCGACGGCAAGGTCACGCTCATCGAGCTGAACACCGAGACCGACTTCGTCGCGAAGAACGAGCGCTTCATCGCTCTGGCCGACAAGGTCGTCGAGGCCGCCGCTGCCGTCGCCGCCGACTCCGTCGAGGCCGCCCTCGCCGCGCCGGTCGACGGCAAGACCGTCGAGCAGCTCATCTCCGATGAGGCCGCGATCATCGGCGAGAAGGTCGAACTGCGTCGCGTGCGCACCCTCTCGGGCGATCACGCCGAGGTCTACCTCCACAAGACCAGCAAGGACCTCCCGCCGCAGGTCGGCGTCGTGCTGATCTACTCGGGCGACGACGCGGAGACCGCGCGGAGCATCGCGCAGCACATCTCCTTCGCCAACCCCTCCTACCTCTCCCGTGACGACGTGCCCGAGGCCGACGTCGAGAAGGAGCGCGAGATCGTCACCGAGATCTCCCGCAACGAGGGCAAGCCCGAGGCCGCGCTGCCGAAGATCGTCGAGGGCCGCGTGAACGCGTTCTTCAAGCAGGTCGCCCTGCTCGACCAGGACTACGCGCGCGACAACAAGCTGTCCGTCGCGAAGGTCGCCTCCGACGCAGGACTGACCCTCACCGACTTCGCCCGCTTCAAGGTCGGCGCGTAAGTCGCTCGAAAGGCCCGCATCGTCGTCGGTGCGGGCCTTTCGCATGCCGTAGTTTTGACCCGACGAGAAGAGGACGCACACATGGACGAATCGACCGGGCGCCGTCGCGTCCTTCTGAAGCTCTCTGGGGAGGCCTTCGGGGCCGGCTCCCTCGGAGTCAACCCCGACATCGTGAGCCAGATCGCTCGTGAGATCGCTGCGGCCGTCGACGAGGTCGAGATCGCGATCGTCGTCGGCGGCGGCAACTTCTTCCGCGGCGCCGAGCTCAGCCAGCGCGGCATGGACCGCGGCCGCGCGGACTACATGGGCATGCTCGGCACCGTCATGAACGCGCTCGCGCTGCAGGACTTCCTCGAGCAGGCGGGCGCCGCGACCCGCGTCCAGTCCGCCATCGAGATGACGCAGGTCGCCGAGCCGTACATCCCGCGCCGCGCGCAGCGCCATATGGCCAAGGGGCGGGTCGTGATCTTCGGTGCGGGAGCGGGCCTGCCGTACTTCTCCACCGACACCGTCGCCGCGCAGCGCGCGCTCGAGATCGGTGCCGACGAGGTCCTCGTCGCGAAGAACGGCGTGGACGGGGTCTACACGGCCGACCCCAACAAGGACTCTTCGGCGGTCAAGCTCGACCGGATCACCTACAGCGACGCGCTCATGCAGGGACTCAAGGTGGTCGACTCCACCGCCTTCAGCCTCTGCATGGACAACCGCATCGACATGCGGGTGTTCGGAATGGAGCCCGCCGGCAACGTCACGCGCGCCCTGCGCGGCGATGAGATCGGCACACTCGTCACGGCGTGACCTCCGCGTGCGGGGCTCGCCCCGCCACTAGACTCGAAAACTGCTGGATATAAGGGAGTTACCGTGATCGCCGATGTGCTGACCGAAACCGCCGGACGTATGGAACGTGCCGTGGAAGCGGCCAAAGAGGACTTCTCGACCGTCCGAACGGGGCGTGCGAACCCGCAGCTCTTCCAGAAGCTGAGCGTGGAGTACTACGGCACGCCGACCCCGCTCGCGCAGCTCGCCTCGCTCAACAACCCGGAGGCGCGCACGATCATCGTGACGCCCTACGACAAGTCGGCGCTGAAGGCGATCGAGCAGGCGATCCGCGATATGCCCAACCTCGGCGCCAACCCGACCAACGACGGCAACATCATCCGAGTGACGATGCCGGAGCTGACCCAGGACCGCCGCAAGGAGTACGTCAAGCTCGTGCGCAGCAAGGGCGAGGACGCGAAGGTCCACGTGCGCGGCATCCGCCGCAAGGCCAAGGACGAGCTCGACGCGCTGAAGTCCGAGGTCGGCGAGGATGAACTCGTGCGCGCTGAGAAGGACCTCGACGCTCTGACGCGGTCGCACGTCGACGCGATCGACGAGGCGCTCAAGCGTAAAGAAGCCGAGCTCCTCGAGGTCTGAGAAGGCATGTCCGACGCATCCGATGCCGCCGGGGTCGCACCAGAGAGTGCGACACCCGGGCAAGGAATGCCGCCGGGACGCGATCGTGTCGGGGCGGAACATCAGTCGCCGCCGATTCGCACGCGGCGGAACGAGTTCGAACTGCAGGTCGCGCATGCGCGGGCCGAGTTCGAAGAAGCGAACGAGCGCATCAAACAGCGCACCGGCCGGGACCTGATCCTCGCGATCGTCATCGGGGTCGCGATCGGCGCCGTGGTGCTGGTCGCACTCGTGTTCGTCAAGTGGCCGTTCCTGATCTTCGGCGCGGGTGTGGCGCTTCTGGGCACATTCGAGTTCGCCCGTGCGCTGCAAGCGTCGGGCCGCAAGGTCGATGTCGTCCCGCAGCTGGCAGGCGGGGTGATGATCCTGCTGTCCGCGTACTTCCTCGACCTCTGGCTCCACTGGGTGTCGCTGTTCGTCGCGGTCGTCCTCATCGTGGTGTGGCGTCTGCTCGGGCAGATGATCGCGCGAGACGGCAGAAGATACGCCGCCGTCGTCGACGACGTCCTGGCGGGGGCTCTTCTTCCCGTCTATGTGTCGTTCCTCGCGAGCCTCGCGCTGGTGCTGCTGCGGCAGGAGCACGGCGAGTGGTGGGTGATGGCGTTCCTCATCGTCGCGATCGCCTCCGACACGGGCGCTTACGTGACGGGGCTGACCCTCGGCCGCCACCCGATGGCGCCTCGCATCAGCCCCAAGAAGACCTGGGAGGGCTTCGCCGGGGCGGCCCTTGCCGCGGTCGTCGCGGGGATCCTGCTGTCGTGGCTGATGCTCGGACTGCCCTGGTGGAGCGGAATCATCTTCGGCCTGGTCATCCTGGGCACGGCGACCGCCGGCGACCTGGGCGAATCCATGCTCAAACGTGATCTCGGAATCAAGGACATGAGCTCCTGGCTGCCGGGGCACGGCGGTGTGCTCGATCGCCTCGACTCCATCCTCCCGTCCGCTCCCGCAGCTCTTGCTCTGTTCTATCTGCTGACACCTCTGGCGGTCTCATGACAGTCCACGACGAATCCGCGCTCGAGCAGCGCAGTGACGACACGGCGATCTCCGCCTCGTCGCATCACAACGCGTTCCCTCGTGTGCAGGGGCGGGCCAAGGGCTACGACCCTGCCGCCGTGGATGCCTTCCTCGCGCGTGCACGGGAGGCCTTCGAGTCCGATGCGCCCGGCGAGCCGGCGGTCGGCGCTTCCGACGTCCGTGACGTGTCGTTCGCGCTCGTGCGCGGCGGGTACGCGATCGGGCCGGTGGATGCCGCCCTCGGTCGCGTCGAGGACGCGTTCGCCGCGCAGGAGCGTCAGCAGACGATCGCCCGACTGGGCGCACGGGCCTGGGTGCAGCAGCAGCGTGAGGACGCACAGGTCGTACTCGACCGACTGGGACGCGAGCGCAGACACCGCTTCGACCGCGTCTCGGTCGTCCACTACGGGTATCGCGTCGAGGAAGTCGACCTCGTGGCCGATCGGATCGCGGGCTACCTCACTGACGGCACGGGTCTCACCGTCGAACAGGTGCGTTCGGTCGCGTTCAGGATGCAACGCGGCGGATACCGCGAGACCCAGGTGGATGCGGTGCTCGATGCCGTCGTCGAGATCATGCTGGCGGTCGGTTGAACGGCGCCGGGCGTGCTCGCATGGCGTTCTCAGGACCAAATCGTTACAATCGGGAGATCGTGACTTCCGGAGATGACACCCGAAACCCGGCGCCGCTGACCCGACGGTCCGCTCGAGCGCTGGTGGGTCCGGCCTCGGCGCCCGCCTCGAAGGCCGCGTCGAACGCGCGCTGGTCGCGCCGTCGCGGGGTCGTGGGGGTGTTCGCCGGAGTCGCTGCACTGGCTTTCGCTGCCGCATCCGTCGGACCCGCGGCATTCGCTCTCACCGAGAGCGCACCCGCCCCGTCGGAGGCTGAAACGGTCTATTCGAGCACGCTCGGCGATGCGCAGAGCCTCGTCGTCGCGTCGGGTGCGGTCGTGACCCTCGACCGCGACTCGTACAGCGCGTTCGAGAAGCCGAAACCGCCGCCCGAGCCCGAGCCCAAGGTCGCTGCGGCCTCGCCCGCGACCCCGTTCTACTCGGGTGGCGGAGCCCCCTCCGAATGGATGGCAGCCGCAGGGATCGCCGAGAGCGACTGGGGCTACGTCGACTACATCGTCTCCAAGGAGAGCGGCTGGAACCCGAACGCCACGAACCGCAGCTCGGGCGCGTGCGGCCTTGTGCAGGCGCTGCCGTGCAGCAAGGTTCCCGGCAACGGATACGACCCCGTCGACAATCTGCGTTGGGCCACCGGATACGCCGTCGGTCGGTACGGCAGCTGGGCGGGCGCGTACGCGTTCTGGATCAACAACCACTGGTGGTGACCGTGGCGCGATCGCGTCGGCGGCGGCCCGCGCAGACCGGCTCCGAGGAGTCGTTCCAGCGCCTGCTGGCCGGGTGGAAGCGGACGGAGTCTCGCGGCGGACGCGAGTGGACGGTACAGCCGATCTCGGCGGTGCAGGCGGTCAAGGAGTACACCTGTCCCGGTTGTCACCGCGTGATTCCGGCGGGAACCGCGCACCTCGTCGTGTGGCGCGCGGACGGTGTCATGGGTGACGCCGCCGACCTTGCAGCTCGGCGGCACTGGCATTCTCACTGTTGGAAGGTGGCGTGATGGCTGAGATCCGTGGTGCGAGTGTGCTTCCGGCGCGGCGCGAGGACATCGTCCTGCGCACGGCGGACGGTCTCGAACTCGTGGGGGAGTTGGCGCTCCCGCTCGAAAAGGAGCCGGTCGCCGCCCTCGTGACGCTTCATCCGCTGCCGACCCACGGCGGCTTCATGGACTCGCACATCCTCCGCAAGGCCGCGGCGCGGCTGCCCGCCCTTGCAGACCTGGCCGTTCTCCGCTTCAACACGCGGGGCACCTCGTCGCCGCGCGGGCGAAGCGACGGTCGATTCGGAGAGGGGGTCGGCGAGAGAGCCGACGTCGCCGCGGCGATGGAGTTCGTCGCGGAGCGCGCACTGCCGCATCCGTGGCTCGTCGGCTGGTCGTTCGGCACGGAGCTCGCGCTCAAGTACGGCAGGGAGCATCCCGTCGACGGCGCGATCCTCCTCTCGCCTCCGCTGCATCGAGCCACGGAGGGCGATGTCGCCGCCTGGCAGGGCGATCCTCGACGACTGGTTGCGCTGATCCCCGAGTTCGACGACTATCTGCGCCCCGACGAGGCGCGTCGCCGGTTCGCGTCGGTCCCCGACATGACCCTGATCCCCGTAGAGGGCGGCAAGCACCTGTGGGTGGGGGAGGCGCAGACCCGTCGTGTGCTGGGCGAGATCGTCGAGATCGTCAATCCTGGGGCCGCGCCTCTGCCGACCCATTGGGACGGGCCGACGCTCTGATCAGCGCTCGTTCATGCGCGGGACGATCACCTGTCGATAGATGATCAGGATGCTCGCGGCGACCGGGATCGCGACGAGAGCGCCGAGGAGTCCGAGCAGCGACCCGCCGGCGAGGGCCGCGATCACGACCACTGCGCCGGGGACGGCGACGGCGCGACTCATGATGCGCGGCGACACCAGGTACGCCTCGAGCTGCATGTAGATGACGTACCAGATGGCCGCTGTGAGCGCGGTCGTCGGCGACCCGAGCCCGGGGATGAGGCAGGTCAGGACGATGATGACGGAGCCGGTCAGCGTTCCGACCAGGGGGATGAGCGAGAAGAAGAACGCGATCACGGCCAGGACGGCCGGGAAGGGGGCCTGGATGATCGTCAGGAAGATCGCGCTCAACACCCCGTTGATCACACCGAGACTGACCTGCCCCATGACGTAGTAGCCCACGGAGTCGGTGATCTGCTCGGACAGCTCGATGAAGCGCGGACGGCGCGACGCGGGGACGAGGCTGTAGACCGCTGCCTTGAGGTTCGGCGTCGACGCCGTGAAGTAGATCGTGAGGATCAAGACGATGAAGGCGCCGGTCAAGCCGCCCAGGAACGCAAGGCTCGCGTTGATGACGCCACCGGTGATGTTGCCCCAGTTCGACAGAGCCCAGTCCTGCACATTCGTCACGGTGTCGTCGATGGTGCTGTCCTGGATGCCCGGGAAGGTCGAGTGGATCCAGTTCTTGACGTCCTGCCACGACGTGCTCTGCAGGAATCGCGTGACCTCCTCGACCAGCTGGCTGACCTGACTCACGATGATCGGCACGACCATCCAGACGATGCCGGCGAAGATCGCGAGGACGCCGAGGACGGTCACCAGCACGGCGGACCAGCGCGGCAGCCGCCGTCTCGTCAGCCACGCCACCACGGGCTCGAGTCCGAGCGAGAGGAAGAGCGCCGTTCCGATGTACAGCAGGATCGTCGACAGGGTCTGCACGCTGCCGATGAGCAGAAGCCCCAGGCCGACGCCGAGCGTGCCGATGAAGGCGATGCGGAACGGGTTGTGGAGCTTCACAGTGCCTCCTCGAGGAGCGGAACGTGCTGCACACACGATACGGGGGACGTCCCTGTAGAGGCGGCAGCGACCCCCTCTCGCGCAACACACAGGCGTCTCGGCTAGTCTCGAATGTCGGATCGTTCCGCTCCGCGGGCATGGGAGGAAGATTTCGTGCGTTTCGTCTGGGCCGTCGCGGCCTTCGTACTGGCCGCTCTGCTCATCGGGGCAGGCATCGCTCAACGGACCGTTTTCTACGGGCCGTCCACGCAGAGTGCCGAGATCCCCGCTGCGGACGGAACCGCGTACACGATGGTCGACGGCGCGGTCCTGACTTCTCTGCCCGGTACGCAGACGCTGCGCGTCTCGTCTTCCGACGGCGTCTTCGTCGCATACGGTCGCACCGCCGACATGCGCGCATGGCTCTCCGATCAGACGTACAACGAAGTGTCGACGGGTGAGGACGGCGTCTTGAATGCGGCGGTGGTCGAGCCCGAGGTCACCGCGACGGATGCGCCCGCGGACACGGCGGCGGGAGAGGGCGAGGCCGCGACCGCACCTGAGTCGACCGAGAACCGCAATCCCGCGGGGTCCGACCTGTGGCTCGCCGAGTACAGCGACGACCGTGCGGTCAGCGTTCCCCTGCAGCTGCCCGACTCGATGAGCGTGCTGATCGCCTCGGACGGCACCAAGCCCGCGCCCGCCGAGGCCAGCATCACCTGGAACATCGTGCAGACGACACCGTGGGCGGGCCCTCTCATGCTGCTCGGCGGCGTCGCCCTCGTCGCGGGGATCGTCCTATACATCCTCGCCATCCGACACGACCGGCGCTCGCGCGGACCGCGTCGCAAGGCGCCGCCGCCCCTGCCCGAGACGCAGCCGATCGATCTGGCGGTAGAACCCGGAGCGAAGGGCGTGATCAGCGCGACGCCGTCACGACGATCCTCGCGTCGTCCGTTCCTCGCGATCCCGCTCGCGGTGGTCGGTGCACTCGTGTTCACCGGTTGCTCGCCCGACGCGTGGCCGGATCTGGCTCCCACGCCGACGTCCTCTCAGACCGCCGCGATCGTCGACTCCGCCGACCAGCAGGCACCCGCGGTGACCGAGGCGCAGGCGCAGACGATCCTGCAGCGTATCTCGACGACGGTCGCGTCCGCCGACGAAGCACGCGACGCGAACCTCGCGGCCACCCGGCTCGACGGAGCCGCGCTGGCAGAGCGCAACACCAACTATGTGCTGCGCGGTGCCCTGGCCGACGAGGCGGCATTGCCCCCGATCCCCGCCGAACCGACGCAGATCATCCTGCCGCAGGCGTTCGACGAGTGGCCGCGCACGGTGATGGCGGTCGTGCAGAAGGAGGGCGCTCAGGGCCCCGTCTCCACGATCATGTTCCTGACGCAGGCCGATCAGTGGGCGGATTACAAGCTGTCGTACATCGGCGATCTGCTCGGATCGGTCGAGATGCCCGACCTCGCGCCCGCCTACATCGGCGCCTCCCAGGTGCCGCCGGACTCGTCCTTCCTGACGGTCGCGCCGGACAAGCTCGCCGAGGCCTACGCCGACGTGCTGAACAACGGCAAGGACAGCGCATCCATCGGGCTCTTCGACGAGCAGACCGACCTGTTCAGCCAGAACGTCGCCAAGAACCGTCAGGAGCGTCGCGACAAGTTCAATGAGACAGGCGCCTCGACGGGCACGATCGAGTTCGCGGCCCAGGCCGGCAGCCAGCAGCCGCTCGCGCTCGCAACGCTCGAGAGCGGGGCGATCGTCGCCGTCTCGGTCAACGAGGTCGACACGGTGACTCCCAACAGCGGGGATGTCGTCATCAAGCTGACCGACAACCCGACCGCGCAGGCGTTGACCGGTGTGTCGGAGTCCGCCACCGGCGTGAGCTCGACCTTCGCCGACCAGCTGTTCTTCTACGTGCCGGCGCAGGGATCCTCAGAGAAGATCCGACTCCTCGGTTACACCTCCAACATCCTGGAAGCGAAGGTTCTGTGATGTCCGATCAGGCCCCTGGTGCCGTGCTGCGCGGTGCCGTCGACCTCTCCGCGCTGCGCAACCGGCCCGCCCCGGGCTCGAACGTCGCGCCGTCCGCCCCGACCTCGGGCTCCCTCGTCCGGGATGTGACCGACGCGACGTTCGGCGAGATCCTCGAGCTCTCGCGGACGGTCCCTGTTGTCGTCGACCTGTGGGCCGAATGGTGCGGGCCCTGCAAACAGCTCAGCCCGATCCTCGAGAAGGTCGTCCACGAGCTCGCCGGTCGCCTCGTCCTGGCGAAGGTCGATGTCGACGCCAACCCGCAGATCGCGCAGGGCTTCCGCGCGCAGTCGATCCCTCTGGTCGTGGCTCTGGTCGGCGGGCAGCCGGTTCCGCTGTTCACCGGCGCCGTGCCCGAGGAGCAGGTCCGCGACGTCTTCTCACAGCTCCTGCAGCTCGCAGCGCAGAACGGTGTGACGGGCACGGTCGATGCGGGCCCGGAGAGCACGGCGGATGCGGCCGAAGAGCCGCCGCTGCCACCGCTGCACGCGGAGGCGTTCGTCGCGATCGAAGAAGGCGACTACGCGCGAGCGGCCGCCGCCTATGAGCGTGCCCTGGCGGAGAACCCGCGCGACGCCGATGCGCAAGCCGGCCTCGGGCAGGTGCGTCTGCTCCAGCGTGTGCAGGGCGCCGACCTGCAGCAGGCCCGGGCCGCGGCCGCTGCCGCACCCACCGACGTCGACGCGCAACTCCTCGTGGCCGACCTCGACATCTCGGGCGGACACGTGGACGATGCGTTCGCACGGCTGCTCGATCTCTTCGCCGCGCTGCCGGCCGACGAACGCGCACCCGTCCGCACGCGTCTGCTCGAGCTGTTCGGCCTCGTCGGGGACGCGGATCCCCGCGTCATCCGCGCGCGCGGACTCCTCGCCTCGCTCCTGTTCTGAGGCCGAGGCGCCCGGGTTCGCCCCACAACCGTGTGGCGAACCCGGGGTTAGTCCGCGGGTGAGAGCCAGAGCGCCCCGAGCGGCGGCAGCGTCAGACGTGCGCGCCCGGAGGCGTCGGCGGTCACCGCGCCGAGGTTGCCGACCCCGGAGCCTCCGAAGGCGGATGCGTCGGAGTTGAGCAGCTCCTGCCAGACGCCCGCGAGCGGCAGATCCAGTTCGTAGTCGTGCAGCGGTGCCCCCGAGAAGTTGAAGACGGCCACCAGGGGCCGGCCGTCGGCATCCCAGCGGATGAACGCCGAGACGTTCGGATTCCACGTGGGTCCGCCGATGCGCGAGAACGCGGAGCCGTCCGCATCCCGCTGCCACAGCGCCGGGGTGTCACGGTAGGTCGCGTTGAGGGATGCGACGAAGTCGCCCAGCTCTCGGTGGGCGGGCTGGTCGAGCAGCCACCACTCCAGCGAACGCGACTCGGACCACTCCGCGATCTGGCCGAACTCCTGCCCCATGAACAGCAGCTGCTTGCCGGGGTGGGCCCACATGTACGAGAGGAACAATCGCATCCCCGCAAGCTTCTGCCAGTGGTCCCCGGGCATCCGCGCGAACAGGGAACCCTTGCCGTGCACGACCTCGTCGTGACTGATGGGAAGCACGTAGTTCTCACTGAACGCGTACACGAACGAGAACGACAGCTCGCCCTCGTGATGCGCGCGATAGAGCGGATCACGCGAGATGTACACGAGCGAGTCGTTCATCCACCCCATGTTCCACTTGAAGCCGAAGCCGAGACCCCCAGCGCTGGTCGGCGCCGTGACGCCCGGGTAGCTAGTGGATTCCTCCGCGATCATCGCGATTCCGGGGAACGTCTTGTAGACGGTCGCGTTGGTCTCCTGCAGGAACTGGATCGCCTCCAGGTTCTCGCGACCGCCATAGATGTTCGGCTCCCACTCGCCGGCCTCGCGGGAGTAGTCGAGGTACAGCATGGAGGCGACCGCATCCACACGCAGGCCGTCGACGTGGAACTCCTCGAACCAGTACAGCGCGTTGGCCACGAGGAAATTGCGCACCTCGGCCCGGCCGTAGTCGAAGATCAGGGTGCCCCAGTCCTTGTGCTCGCCGCGTCGGGGATCCGGGTGCTCGTAGAGCGCCTCTCCGTCGAAGCGGGCGAGCGCGAACTCGTCGCGCGGGAAATGACCCGGCACCCAGTCCATGATCACGCCGATGCCGGCTGCATGCAGGCGGTCGATGAGGTAGCGGAGATCGTCGGGTGAGCCGAATCGGCTCGTCGGCGCGTAGTAGCCGCTCACCTGGTAGCCCCACGATCCGCCGAAGGGATGCTCGGCGAGAGGGAGGAACTCGACGTGCGTGAACCCCTGGGCGCTCACATACTCGATGAGCGGGTCCGCCGCGTCGCGGTAGCCGAGCCCCGGACGCCAGGAGCCGAGGTGCAGTTCGTACACGGACATCGGGCGCTCGAGCGGCTGGCTGGCAGCCCGCTGGGCGATCCACGCGTCATCGCCCCACTCGTAGCTCGACGCGGTCACGACCGAAGCCGTCGCCGGCGGAAGCTCGGCCCGCCGCGCCATCGGATCCGCCTTGAGGATCCACCGACCGTCGCGTGTGAGGAGCTCGTACTTATAGGTGCTGTCTGCGCCGACGCCCGGCACGAAGAGCTCCCACACGCCGCTCGCGCCCATCGACCTCATGCTGTGGGACTGGCCGTCCCAGCCGTTGAAATCGGCGGCGACGCGGACGGCCTGCGCGTGGGGAGCCCACACCGCGAACGAGGTGCCCGCGACGCCCTCGTGATCGCGCACGTGGGATCCGAGCACCTGCCACAGCTGCTCGTGACGTCCCTCCCGGATGAGGTGGAGATCGAGCTCACCGACCGTCGGGGAGAAGCGGTAGGGGTCGTCGGCGGTATAGGGGGCTGAGCCGTCGTACGTCGCGGTGAGCTGGTAGGCGCCCGCATCCCCGCGGTACGTGCCCTCCCAGATGCCCGCGCGGACGTGGTCGAGAGCGACCTCGCGGCCGTCGGCGAAGACGGCCGTGACGGATGCGGCCAGCGGCCGTCGGGCACGGATCACCCCGCCTGTCTCGCCGTCGGGGTGCAGACCCAGCACGTCGTGGGGGGCGTAGTAGGAGCCGGTGGCGACGGTGTCGAGCACCCGCGGTTCGATGAGGCTCATGCGAGGCCCTTCACGTGCAGAATGTGCGCCGGTTCGCGGAATGCGTCCAGTCGCACGTAGTTGTGGTCGGTCCAGGTCCAGGTGGCACCCGTCACCAGGTCTTCGACGATGTACGGCGTTCCCGCGGGGACGCCCCACGCCTCGGTGTCGAGGTGGACGGTCGTCTCTCGTGCGGAATGCGGGTCGACGTTGACGACCACGATGATCGTGTCACTCTCGCCGCTCTCGCTGAGGGCAGCATCGAGGTGCTTCGCATAGACGAGGATCGCGTCGTCGTCGCTGTGCTGGATCTGGAGGTTGCGCAGCTGGCGCAGCGTGGGATGCTCGCGGCGGATGCGGTTGAGGAAGGTGAGGTACGGCGCCAGGGAGTCGCCTTCGGCCTCGGCCCGTGCCCAGTCGCGGAGCTTGTACTCGTACTTCTCGTTGTCGATGTTCTCCTCGCTGCCCGGGCGGGCGACGTTCTCGAACAGCTCGTAACCGGCGTAGACGCCATAGGTCGGGGCCGCGGTCGCCGCGATCGTCGCGCGGATACGGTAGGCCGCCCGGCCGCCGTACTGGAGGTACTCGGTGAGGATGTCGGGGGTGTTGACGAAGAGGTTGGGGCGCAGGTAATCGTCGGTCTCGTGGGCCAGCGAGTCGAGGAACTCCTCGAGCTCGGCCTTCGAGTTGCGCCACGTGAAGTACGTGTAGCTCTGCTGGAAACCCGCCTGCGCGAGCCCGCGCAGCGGCGTCGGCCTGGTGAAGGCCTCGGCCAGGAAGACCACGTCGGGTGCCTCGTCGCGGACGGTGCGAATGAGCCATTCCCAGAACTGCAGGGGCTTGGTGTGAGGGTTGTCGACGCGGAAGATCTTCACGCCCTGGGCGATCCAGTGGCGCACGATGCGAAGGACCTCGGCACGGATCCCGGCGGGGTCGTTGTCGAAGTTGACGGGATAGATGTCCTGGTACTTCTTCGGCGGGTTCTCCGCGTACGCGATCGTGCCGTCGGGAAGGGTGGTGAACCACTCCGGGTGCTCTTTCACCCACGGGTGGTCGGGCGAGGCCTGCAACGCCAGATCGAGCGCGATCTCGATCCCGACGGATGCGGCGGCATCCAGGAACGCGCGGAAGTCAGCGAGCGAGCCGAGCTCGGGGTGGACGGAATCGTGTCCGCCTTCGGCCGCGCCGATGGCCCACGGCGATCCGGGGTCGGCCGGGCCGGCGTTCAGCGTGTTGTTCGGGCCCTTGCGGTGGGTGCGTCCGATCGGGTGGATCGGCGGCAGGTACAGCACGTCGAATCCCATCGCCGCGACGGCGGGGAGCCGATCCATAGCGGTGCGGAAGGTGCCCGGCTCGATGGTCCCGTCCGCGCGTCGCGTCGCTCCCTCGGAGCGCGGGAAGAACTCGTACCACGCGCCGACACCGGCCCGCTCGCGCTCCACGAGCAGATCGTGCGTCGCCCCCAGGGTCCAGAGCTCGCCGAGCGGGCGTGCGCTGAAGGCATCGGCCACCCTCTCGTCGTGCACGATCGCGAGGGCGGCCGCCTCGTCGGTGGTGCTCGCGCGCAGCAGCGCGGCCTGCTCGGTCAGCAGACGCCGCTCGGCCGCGGGGCGATCCTTCTGGGCGGCGGCATCCTCGAACAGGAGCGCACCGATCTCGCGCATGAGCGCGACATCGACACCGGCCGGGATCTTCAGCTCGGCCGCGTGTCGCCAGGTCGCATACCGGTCGGCGAACGCCTCGAAGCGGAAGGACCACGTCCCCTGCGCGAGCAGGGTGACCAGCACGCCCCACGTGTCCAACCCGTCCTCGTGGGCGCTGAGCCGATGCAACGACTCGCTGCCGTCCGGGGCGGTCAGCCGTAGCTGTACGCCGATCAGGTCGTGTCCTTCCCGAAACGCGCGCACGCGGAACGGGACGACCTCGCCCGCGAAGGCGGAAGGGTCGAACCGAGGGTCGGGAGTCGACGGCCGTTCCGCGCTGAGGGGGATGCGGCCGGTCACGGTGTCGGCGGACGACCACGCGACGACCTTGCGCAGCGGGATCTCGGCACCGCTTCGTTGAGTGCGGACGGGGAGGGATCGTGTCGGAGTGGCCACACAGCGAACCTATCGCGGGCGCGTGCGGCACGACAGGCGTGACGCGGGCGGGGCGAACGTGCTATTCGGCGCGGAACAGGTGCATCGACGTCGGGGGCGTCGGAACGATGTCGCCCGGTGCCAGGACCGGCTCCTCCTGCGAGGGAGATTCCTCGGCGCTCGACCAGAGCGACACGTAGCGGCTGACCCCCTCGATGAGCGGGAGGCGCACATCCACCGGCGTCTCGTTGCCGTGGACGATCAGCAGAATGCGGTTGAACTCCTCGAACTCGGGCGTCGATGCCGCGACGTACTGGAGTGTGCGGTGCGCGGGATCGTTCCATCGCTCGCCCGACATGGTCTCGCCGTGCTCGTCGTACCACTCCATGACGGATGCCGACGGCGTCTCCTCGTCCAGGCGGGCGAAGCGGATGGGGCGCAGCGCCGGGTTCTCGGCCCGCAGCTCGATCAAACGCCGCACGTGCGCGAACAGCTCGCGCTGCCACGGCCGGTGCTCCCACGACAGCCAGGTGAGAGCGGAGTCGTGGCAGTACGCGTTGTTGTTGCCGCGCTGCGTCCGGCCGAACTCGTCGCCCGCGGTGATCATCGGGATCCCCGCCGAGAGCAGGAGCGTGCCCATGAGGTTGCGCATCGCCTTGCGGCGGGTGGCGAGGATCCGTTCGTCGTCGGTCGCGCCCTCCGACCCGTGGTTGAAGGAGCGGTTCGTGTCCGCCCCGTCGCGGTTGTGCTCACCGTTGCCGAGATTGTGCTTGACGTCGTATGAGACGAGATCGTTCAGGGTGAAGCCGTCGTGGGCGGTGACGAAGTTGATCGACGCCAGCGGCCCGCGGTCGGCGCTGAACGTGTTCGACGATCCCGCGAGCCGGGTGGCGAACCCGCCGATGCCGACCGGCGCCGTCGAGGCGCGACGGGCATAGTCGACGTCGGACAGCCAGAAGTTGCGCACGCGGTCGCGGTACCGGTCGTTCCACTCGTGCCAGCCGTCGCCGAAGTTGCCCGTCTGCCACCCGCCCATGCCTACGTCCCAGGGCTCGGCGATCTTCTTCGTGTCGGCGAGCTCCGGATCCTCGGCGATGGCTCGCAGGAGAGGATGATCGGGGGTGAAGCGATGCTGATCGTCGCGCCCCAGCGTGGTGGCCAGATCGAACCGGAAACCGTCGATCTGCACGTCCCGTGCCCAGTAGCGCAGCGAATCCAGTACGAGGCGCGCGCCCGCATCCGTCGCCGTGTTCACCGAGTTGCCGCATCCGGTGACGTCGATGTACGTGCCGTCGTCCTGCTGCCGGTAGTAAGCGCGGTTGTCGAGACCGCGCAGGCTGGAGCGCGGACCGCCGATGCCCTCTTCCGCGGTGTGGTTGTAGACGACGTCGAGGACGACTTCCAGACCGGCCTGGTGCAGGAGCTTCACCATCCCCTTGACCTCGCGAAGAACCGCATCCGGTCCCTCGCGGCGCGCCTGGTCGGTCGCATAGGCGGCGTGGGGCGCGAAGAAGCCGAGCGTGTTGTAGCCCCAGTAGTTGTCGAGTCCCAGCTGCAGGAGGCGGGGCTCGGAGGCGAACGCATGGATGGGCAGCAGCTCGATGGTCGTGACGCCGAGATCCAGGAAGTGCTCGATCATGGCGGGGTGCGCGAGTCCTGCGTACGTGCCGTGGAGCGCGGCGGGGACACCGGGATGCCGCTTGGTCATGCCCTTCACGTGCGCCTCGTAGATGACGGTTCGATCCAGCGGGACGGCGGGCTTTCGCACCTCGCCCCAGTCGAAGCCGCGATCGACCACCACGGAACGCCAGTCGCCGAACCCACCGCTCACGATCCCGCGGCCGTACGGGTCGAGCAGCAGCGTCTGCGGATTGAAGATGTTCCCCGCCCCGAAAGGACCGGATGCGCGCAGTGCGTAGCGCGCGCCGGCGACGAGGAGCTCGGAGGTGATCTCCCATACCCCCCTCTCGCGACGCTGCATCGGCAGGGTCGCCGTCGCCCAGTCGAGATCGTCGGCGTCGAAGATCACCACGTCGAGGGCGTCGGCCGCCTGCGAGAAGACGCGGAGGGTGCCGCCGTTCTCGTGCAGGCGCACGCCGAGGTCCTCGAGAGCGGGATCGAGGACCTGCGAGAGCGCGGGAACGGAGGTCGTTGTCGGGCTGACCATGCCCACAACCCTAGCCATCGCCGGATGACGAACTCATGACGCCGCCTCGCGCCGCGCGTGCGACAGTGGACGGGTGCACATCTACCTCGATCATGCGGCGTCGAGCCCGCTGCGTCCCGAGGCGCGGGAGGCCTGGCTCGAGGCGGCGGAGACGACGGGCAACGCCTCTTCCGTGCACGGCGGCGGGCAGGCGGCGAGGCGCGTGCTGGAGGATGCGCGAGAACGGCTCGCGGCGGTGGTCGACGCCGATCCCATCGAGGTCGTCTTCACCTCGGGTGGCACGGAGGCCGTGAACCTCGCGGTGAAGGGCTTGTGGGCTTCGCGCGCCGCCGGTGCGGACGCGGTCGTGCTTCCGGATGGGGAGCACCACGCGACGATCGACTCGGTCGCGACCCTCGTCGATGCGCAGCGCGCCGAGGTGCGACCCGTGCGGCTGACCCCGCTCGGCGCGATCGACCCCGAGGATTTCGCGTCGGCGCTCGGTGGGGCGGCATTCGCCACGGCGCTGGTCGCCAACAACGAGGTCGGGACGCTGTCGGATGCGGCGGGCCTGGCCGCGGACGCCGCGTCTGCCGAGGTGCCGCTGCATCTTGACGCCGTGGCGGCATTCGGGCAGGTTCCCGTGGAGTTCCGGCGGTGGCGCGGCGATGCTCCAGCGGGTGCCGGCCTGGTGGCGATGAGCATCTCTGCACACAAGGTCGGCGGACCGGTAGGTACGGGCGCTCTGATCAGCGCTCGGTCGGCGCGCATCGGCGCGCAGATGCACGGCGGCGCGCAGCAGCGGGGACTGCGCGCCGGGACGCAGGACATCGCGGGCGCCGCCGCCTTCGCCGTGGCGGCGGAACTCGCAGCGGCCGAGCGCGAAGCGGAGGCCGTGCGCCTCGGAGCGCTGCGGGACCGGCTGGTGACGCAGGCGTGCGCCGCCGTGCCGGGTCTCGAGTTGCTCGGCGACCCGGTGCACCGCATCCCCGGCAACGCGCATCTGCTGGTACCCGGTGCGCTGGGGGAGACGCTGCTGTTCCTCCTCGACACCCGCGGCATCGCGGTGTCCACAGGGTCGGCCTGTCAGGCGGGCATTCCCGAGCCCTCGCACGTGGTGCGCGCCCTCGGCCGTGACGAGGATGCGGCACGTTCGGTGCTACGGATCACTCTGGGACGCACCACGACCTCCGACGACGTGGACGCGTTCCTGGAGGCGCTGCCCTGGGCCGTCGAGCGCGCTCGCGCTGCCGGAGCCCGTGCAGCCTCGCCCTCGTAGACTGGGATGATGCGGATTCTGGCGGCGATGAGCGGTGGCGTGGATTCGGCCGTGGCCGCGGCGCGCGCCGTGGATGCCGGACACGAGGTCGTCGGGGTTCACCTGGCACTGTCCCGTGCGGGCGGGACGCTGCGCACGGGCAGTCGCGGCTGCTGCACCATCGAGGACGCGATGGATGCTCGGCGCGCGGCGGACAGGCTCGGCATCCCGTTCTACGTGTGGGATTTCTCGGAGCGCTTCCGCGATGACGTGATCGAGGACTTCGTCTCGGAGTACCGGGCCGGACGCACCCCGAACCCGTGCATGCGATGCAACGAGCGGATCAAGTTCGCCGCGCTGCTCGAGCGTGCGCTCGAGCTGGGCTTCGACGCCGTCTGCACGGGGCACTACGCGCTGCTCGTCGACGGCCCGGAGGGTCGAGAGCTGCACCGGGCGAGTGACCAGGCCAAAGATCAGTCGTACGTGCTCGGCGTCCTGACCGCCGAGCAGCTCGCGCACACGTACTTCCCGCTGGGAGACACGCCGACGAAGGCTCTGGTCCGCGCAGAAGCCGCCGAGCGCGGTCTGACGGTCGCCCAGAAGCCCGACAGCCACGACATCTGCTTCATCCCGGACGGCGACACCCGGGGCTGGCTCGCCGAGCGTGTCGGCGCGGAGCAGGGTGACATCCTCGACCGGACGGGTGCCGTCGTCGGACGACACGAGGGAGCCCACGCCTTCACCGTCGGCCAGCGCCGCGGGCTGCAGCTCGGCGTCCCCGCATCCGATGGCAAGCCGCGTTTCGTGCTCGAAGTGCGTCCGGTGAACAACACCGTCGTGGTGGGCCCAAAGGAGGCGTTGGCGACAGCCGAGATCGCGGGTGCACGCTTCAGCTGGGCGGGCGCCGCGCCGACCGAGGCCGCGTTCTCGTGCGAGGTGCAGATCCGCGCCCACGCCGATCCGGTGCCCGCTCACGCCGACGTCACCGGCGACGGCGTGGTGGTGCGCCCGGTGGAGCCGTTCGACGGCGTCGCGCCGGGTCAGACGGCCGTGCTCTACCTCGGCTCGCGTGTGCTCGGCCAGTTCACGGTGGACCGCACGGTCTCCGCCGTCGCGGTCGACGCCGTCGCCGCATCCTAGGCACGAGACCGGCGCCGCGCACGGCCCTGGCGGTGTCGCAGGCCGCACCTAGACTCGATCCGTGACGCAAGCCGATGACTCGATCGACGATGACACGACCCTCTCCGAGGCCCGTGCCGAAGCGGCGGAGCTGACGGAGCGCATTCTCCGTGCCCGCGACGCGTACTACGGCGACGACGCCGAGATCGTCGACGACGCGACCTACGACGGGTGGATCCGACGGCTCGAAGAGCTGGAGCGGCTGCATCCGGAGGTGCAGAAGCAGGATTCGCCGACCCTCAGCGTCGGCGCCGCATCCGCGACGATGTTCGCTCCCGTCGAGCACGCCGAGCGGATGCTGAGCCTCGACAACGTCTTCAGCCCCGAGGAGCTGCGGGACTGGTGCGTCAAGGCTCAGGGCTCCGCAGGCAGGCCGGTGCGGTGGCTGACCGAGCTGAAGATCGACGGCCTCGCGATCAGCCTCCGGTACGAGAACGGTGTGCTCACCTCGGCCGCGACGCGCGGCGACGGGCGCATCGGCGAAGACGTGACGGTCAACGCTCTGCGTGTCGAAGGCATCCCCGAGCGCCTGAGCGGCACCGGCCACCCCCCTCTCGTCGAGGTGCGCGGCGAGGTCTTCATCCCGGTCGCAGCCTTCGAGCAGCTCAACGCCCTGCAGGCCCGGATGCGGGAGCGGGTCGTCGAGCAGGCGCGTGAGCGCGGCAACCTCACCGAGGAGCGCGCGCGGCTGAGTGCCGATCGCCGATTCCCCGCATTCGCCAACCCGCGCAACGCCGCGAGCGGCGGACTGCGCCAGCAGCTCGACAAGAAAGACGGCCTCGAGCTCGAGGCCGGGCGGGCGCGTCTCGCGTCGCTCCGACTGTTCGTGCACGGCATCGGTGCGTGGCCGGCTCCTCCGGTGGCTTCGCAGAGCGAGATCTACGACCTGCTCGCCGAGTGGGGGCTGCCGACGAGTCCCTACTACAAGACCTTCGACGACATCGACGGCGTCCTCGGGTTCGTGGCGCACTACGGCGAGCATCGTCACGATGTGGAGCACGAGCTCGACGGCATCGTCGTCAAGGTGGACGAGCTCGCGCTCCACGACGAACTGGGGGCGACCAGCCGCGCACCGCGCTGGGCCATCGCGTACAAGTACCCGCCCGAGCAGGTGAACACCCGCCTTCTCGACATCGTCGTCTCGGTCGGGCGCACCGGCCGTGCGACCCCGTTCGCCGTCATGGAGCCGGCACGCGTGGCAGGTTCCGTCGTGCGTCAGGCGACGCTGCACAACCAGGACGTCGTCAAGGTCAAGGGCGTTCTCATCGGTGACATGGTCGTCCTCCGTAAGGCCGGCGACGTGATCCCCGAGGTGCTCGGTCCGGTGGTCGAGCTCCGCGACGGCTCCGAGCGTGCCTTCGTCATGCCGCGCGACTGCCCGGTCTGCGGTACTCCGCTGGCGCCGGCGAAGGAGGGCGACGTCGATCTGCGCTGCCCCAACGCCCGTTCGTGCCCCGCGCAGGTGCGCGGCCGTGTCGAGCACATCGGCTCACGCGGCGCACTCGACATCGAGGCGCTCGGCGAGGTGACCGCGGCGGCTCTGACGCAGGCGGACGGTGACGCACGTGCACCCCTGGACACGGAGGCCGGGCTTTTCGATCTGACTCTCGATGAGCTCGTTCCCATCGAGGTCGTCGTCCGGGACGCGGAGACCGGTGAGCCGAAGCTGGACGACGCGACGGGCGAGCCGGTGCGACGTGCTCCGTTCCGCCGCAACCCGACGCCCGCCGAGCGCAAGTCCGGTCTGCTGACCCCGCAGCCGTCCGCGCAGGCACTGACGCTGCTCGACGAGCTCGAGAAGGCGAAGACGAAGGAGCTGTGGCGTTTCCTCGTCGCCCTCAACATCCGTCACGTGGGCCCCGTCGCGGCCCGGGCCCTGGCGCAGTGGTTCGGATCCGTCTCAGCCATCCGGTCGGCGAGCCGCGAGGAGCTGGCAGCCGTCGAGGGAGTGGGCGGGATCATCGCGGATGCGGTCATCGCCTGGTTCGAGGTCGACTGGCACCGCGAGATCGTCGAACGGTGGGAAGCAGCCGGAGCGCAGCTGTCCACTCCCGGACACCCCGGTCCCGGTGCGGCGGTCGTCGAGGGTGGGGTGCTCGAGGGGCTGACGGTCGTGGCGACCGGAACGCTCGAGGGCTACACGCGCGAGGGCGCTCAGGAAGCCATCCTCGCCGCGGGCGGCAAGGCCGGCTCCAGTGTGTCCAAGAAGACCGACTTCGTCGCGGCGGGGCCGGGCGCGGGCTCCAAGCTCGCCAAGGCCGAGCAGCTCGGCGTGCGCATCATCGACGCGGCGCAGTTCCGTATCCTCGTGGAGCAGGGACCGGCGGCACTGGACGCCCTCGCGCCCGATGCGGGCTGAGCCCGCTCAGCGCCCCGTTTCGGTGAGCAGGTGCTCCCGCACCTGCTTGCGCAGCACCTTGCCGATGAGCGACTTCGGAAGCTCCTCGACGATGAACAGACGCCGCGGCACCTTGTAGGGGGTGAGGATCCCGCGCGCGTAGTCACGGATCGCCTCGGTGTCGATCTCGGCGCCGGGGGCCACCACGATGGCGGCGACGACTTCCTCACCCGCGTGCTCGTCGGGAAGACCCACGACGGCCACATCCTCCACCTGCGGGTGCTGTCGCAGGACATTCTCCACCTCGGTGGGTGCGACGTTGAAGCCGCCCGTGATGATGAGCTCCTTGATGCGGTCGACGATGCGCACGAAGCCGGCCTCATCGATCGTCACGATGTCTCCCGTGCGGAACCAGCCGTCGACGAAGACCTCCTCGGTCGCCTCCGGCTTGCCGTAGTAGCCCGAGAAGACCTGCGGTCCACGCACGAGCAGCTCGCCTGCGCCGCCGGGGGCGACGTCGACCCGAGGGTTCTCCGGGTCGACGACGCGACACTCGGTGCCTGGTAGCGGCAGGCCCACGGTGCCGGGCACCCGGTTCTCGGCGACAGGGTTGGCCATCAGCACGGGGGAGCATTCACTGAGACCGTAGCCCTCGACCAGGTAGCCTCCGGTCGCCTTCTCGAACGGTACGACGAGCTCGTGCGGGAGCGCCATGGCGCCGGAGATCGCGATCCGGGTCCCCGCGAGCGAGACCCCCTTCGCCTGCGCCGCCTGCAGCAGCCGGTCGGCGATCGGCGGAACCAAGGGCAGGAACGTCGCGGGGTGCTTCTTCGTCACGGCGAGCACCATGTCGGGGTCGAAGCGCGGGAACAGCACGAGTCGCGCACCCATCGACATCGCGAAGGTGAGACAGAGGGTGAGTCCGTAGGCGTGGAACATCGGCAGCACGGCGTAGACGACGCAGCCTTCGCCGCGGTGGATCGAAGGCACCCAGGCCCGCGACTGGGCCGCGTTGGCGAGCAGGTTCCGGTGGGTCAGCTTGGCGCCCTTGGGAGTGCCGGTCGTTCCGCTCGTGTACTGGATGATGGCGAGGTCGTCCGCCGTCGGGGCGGGATGGGAGGGCGGAAGCGGGTCGCTGCGCAGCAACTGGTCCCAGTCGATGCCGCCGCGGACCTTCGTGTGCAGCGCGGCGCGGGACTCGCGGGCCTTGGCGATCGGCAACCGCAGCGCCGCCCGCGTCGTAAAGGGCATCGCGCGTGTCAGATCCACCGTCACGAGCGTCGAGACGCGCACATCCTTCGGGAAAGCCTGCACGGTGGCAGCCACCTTGCTCCAGACGATGGCGTGCTTCGCCCCGTGGTCCTCGAACTGCTTACGCAACTCGCGCGCGGTGTAGAGGGGATTGTGCTCGACCACCACGGCGCCCAGGCGCAGGACGGCGTAGAAGGCGACGATGTGCTGCGGGCAGTTGGGCAGGACGATCGCGACGGGGTCCCCTCGGCGCACGCCTTGCGCGTGAAGGCCGGCCGCCGCGCGCGAGATCGCACGGTCGAGGTCGCGATATGTGGTCTCGCGCCCGAAGAACTGCAGGGCGACGGCGTCCGGGTACTCGCGTGCCGACGCCTGCACGATGTCCACGAGAGAACCCGACACCGGCTCGAGGTCGTCGGGCACTCCGTCGGCGTAGCTGCGGACCCAGGGACGGGGAGGATCGAAGGTCGTCACCCGGCACAGCCTACGGGCGCCCGGCGGTCCGGCGGGGCCGAACTAGACTGTCGGGGTGTCGGAAATCACCCCAGATCTCGTGCGCCATCTCGGCGTCCTCGCCCGGATCCAATTGAGCGACGAGGAGGTCGGGCGCCTCACCGGTCAGCTCGATGCGATCGTCGACAACATCGCGAAGGTGTCGGAGGTCGCGACTCCCGATGTGGTCGCGACGAGCCACCCGATCCCGCTGCAGAACGTCTTCCGCGACGACGAGCACAGCGAGGCGCTGTCTCTCGCCGAGGTGCTGCAGAACGCTCCGGATGCGGCCGAAGACCGCTTCCGCGTGACGGCGATCCTGGGGGAGGAGCAGTGAGCGACATCATCCGGCTCAGCGCGGCGGATCTCGCCGCCAAGCTCGCCGCGGGCGAGGTGTCCAGTGTCGAGGCGACCCAGGCGCATCTGGACCGCATCGCCGCGGTGGACGGCGACGTCCACGCGTTCCTGCACGTCAACGAGGGCGCGCTGGCCGCGGCCGGCGAGATCGACCGCCGCCGTGCGAGCGGGGAAGCCCTGGGGGAGCTGGCCGGTGTGCCGCTCGCCATCAAGGACGTCCTGGTCACGACAGACATGCCGTCCACGAGCGGGTCGAAGATCCTCGAGGGGTACATGTCGCCGTACGACGCGACAGTCGTCGCTCGTGCTCGTGCCGCCGGCCTTGTGCCCCTGGGCAAGACCAACATGGACGAGTTCGCGATGGGCTCCTCCACCGAGCACTCCGCGTACGGTCCGACTCACAATCCGTGGGACCTCGATCGGATCCCTGGAGGCTCGGGCGGTGGCTCGGCGGCCGCGGTCGCCGCCTTCGAGGCGCCGCTCGCGCTGGGGTCGGACACCGGTGGCTCCATCCGCCAGCCTGCGCACGTGACCGGAACGGTCGGCGTGAAGCCGACGTACGGCGGTGTCAGCCGCTACGGTGCGATCGCGCTCGCCTCGAGCCTCGACCAGGTCGGTCCGGTCACACGAACGGTTCTCGACTCGGCGCTCCTTCACGACGTGATCGCCGGTCACGACCCGCACGACTCCACGTCGCTCACCGACGCCTGGCCGTCTTTCGCGGCCGCGGCGCGTGAGGGCGCGTCCGGTGAGAGCCTCAAGGGTCTGAAGGTCGGCATCATCCGCGAGCTCGACGACAGAGGCTTCCAGCGGGGCGTCTCCGACTCGTTCCGCGCGGCGCTCGCGGCCATGGAAGCACAGGGTGCGGAGATCGTCGAGGTCAGTGCGCCGCACTTCGAGTACGGCGTCGCGGCCTATTACCTCATCCTGCCGGCGGAGGCATCGAGCAACCTCGCGAAGTTCGATTCCGTGCGCTTCGGGATGCGGGTGAGCCCGCACGCGGCGGCCACGGTCGAAGACGTGATGGCGGCCACGCGCGAGGCGGGCTTCGGCGACGAGGTGAAGCGCCGCATCATCCTCGGCACGTATGCGCTCTCCGCGGGCTACTACGACGCCTACTACGGCAGCGCTCAGAAGGTGCGGACGCTCATCCAGCGCGACTTCGACGAGGCGTTCGCGCAGGTGGACGTCATCGCGACTCCGTCCGCTCCGACCACGGCGTTCCGACTGGGCGAGAAGATCGACGACCCGCTGCAGATGTACCTCAACGACGTGACGACCATCCCGGCGAACCTGGCCGGCGTGCCGGGCATATCCGTGCCGTCGGGTGTGGCGGCGGAAGACGGCCTTCCGGTCGGCATCCAGTTCCTCGCCCCCGCGCGTGAGGATGCGCGCCTGTATCGAGTGGGAGCGGCGCTCGAAGCGCTGCTCGTCGATTCGTGGGGCGGGCCGTTGCTCGATCGCGCCCCCGTGCTGGGAGGGACCCGCTGATGGCCAAGGACAAGCTGATGGACTTCGACAAGGCTCTCGAGCTGTTCGAGCCCGTGCTCGGCTTCGAGGTCCACGTGGAGCTGAACACCAACACGAAGATGTTCTCCGCCGCACCCAACCCCGCTCACCCGGACAACCATCAGGCCGCGCCGAACACGCTCGTCGCGCCCGTCGACATGGGCCTGCCCGGTGCGCTGCCGGTCGTGAACGCGACGGCCATCCGGTCCTCGATCAGCCTGGGCCTCGCCCTCGGCTGTTCGATCGCGCCGTCCAGCCGGTTCGCACGCAAGAACTACTTCTACCCGGACCTCGGCAAGAACTACCAGATCTCGCAGTACGACGAACCCATCGCGTTCGACGGTCAGGTCGAGATCGAGCTCGCCGACGGCACGCTCGTGACGGTTCCGATCGAGCGCGCCCACATGGAGGAGGACGCCGGCAAGCTCACCCACGTCGGCGGCTCTACCGGTCGCATCCAGGGCGCCGAGTACTCGCTCGTCGACTACAACCGCGCCGGGGTGCCCCTCGTGGAGATCGTCACGCGGCCCATTTTCGGCGCGGAACACCGCGCCCCGGAGATCGCCAAGGCGTACGTCGCGGCCATCCGCGACATCGTCCTCTCGCTGGGCATCTCGGAGGCCCGCCTCGAGCGCGGCAATCTGCGGTGCGACGCGAACGTCTCACTGCGTCCGCGCGGCCAGGAGAAACTCGGCACGCGCACCGAGACGAAGAACGTCAACTCGATGCGCTCCGTCGAGCGTGCCGTGCGCTACGAGATCCAGCGTCAGGCGGCGATCCTCGCCGACGGCGGCACGATCACGCAGGAGACGCGGCACTGGCACGAGGACACGGGCACGACATCGCCGGGACGCCCGAAGTCGGATGCCGACGACTACCGGTACTTCCCGGAGCCCGACCTGCTTCCCGTGGTCCCGGCCCCGGAGCTGATCGAAGAGCTTCGTGCCGCCCTCCCCGAACCGCCCGCGGCTCGCCGCCGCCGGCTGAAGGTCGAGTGGGGTTTCACCGACCTCGAGTTCCAGGACGTCGCCAACGGCGGACTCCTCGTCGAGGTCGAGGCCACGATCGCCGCCGGTGCCAGCCCGACCGCGGCGCGCAAGTGGTGGACCGGTGAGATCACCCGCGTCGCGAACGCGCAGGAGCGGGAAGCGGCGGACCTCGTGACGCCGGCCGATGTCGCCGCCCTGCAGGCGCTCGTGGATGCCGGCACGCTGACCGACAAGCTCGCGCGTCAGGTTCTCGAAGGCGTCATCGCTGGTGAGGGCTCGCCGCAGGAGGTTGTCGACGCTCGTGGGCTCGCGGTCGTCTCCGACGACGGCGCGCTCATCGCCGCGATCGACGACGCCCTGGCGGCGCAGCCGGACGTGCTCGCGAAGATCCGCGACGGCAAGGTCCAGGCCGCCGGTGCCGTCATCGGTGCGGTGATGAAGGCGATGAAGGGCCAGGCCGACGCCGCCCGCGTCCGTGAGCTCGTGCTGGAGCGCGCCGCACAGTGATCCGCCTCTCCCGCGGGCCGCGATGTCGGCGGTCCGCGGGAGAATGGACGCATGGGACGCGGTGACGGATCCGGGCGCATCGTGTCGCCGGCCGATGCCGACGACACCGGAGCGGGCATCCTGCACGTCGATATGGATGCGTTCTATGCCGCCGTCGCCGTGCTCGACGATCCGTCGTTGGCGGGCAAGCCGCTCATCATCGGATCGCCGGAAGGTCGCAGCGTCGTCTCGAGCGCGTCCTATGAGGCGCGTCGTTACGGCGTGCGATCCGCGATGCCGGTCTCGCAGGCCATGCGGCTGTGTCCGACGGCGGTGATCGTCCCGCCGCGCTTCGATCGGTACACGGCGATCTCGGCGCAGGTGATGGACATCTTCCGCGAGTTCACCCCTCTGGTCGAACCGTTGTCCATCGACGAGGCGTTCCTCGACGTGCGCGGTTCGCGCCGGCTGTGGGGGAGTCCCGGGACGATTGCGCGGATGCTGCGCGCCCGGGTGCTCGAGCGCACAGGTCTCGTGTGCAGCGTGGGCGCGGCGGCGACGAAGCACGTCGCGAAGATGGCGTCGACCCTCAGCAAGCCCGACGGCCTGCTGATCATCGCAGCCGCCGACACCGCGGCGTTTCTCGCACCCCGACCGGTTCGTGCCATGTGGGGTGTGGGCCCCCGCTCCGCGGAGATCCTCGAAGCCCGTGGCATCCGCACGATCGGCGATGTCCTCCAGACCCCTCGGCCGGTGCTCGAGAAGGCCCTCGGGAACGCGATGGGGGAGCGCGTCTGGCATCTGGCGCGCGGCGAGGATGCGCGCGAGGTGTCCGTCGAGCGGATCGACAAGAGCATCGGCCACGAAGAGACCTTCCACGACGACGTCGATGACGACACCGTGCTCCGAGCGGAAGTGCGTCGCCTTGCCGACCGCGTGGGTGCCAGACTTCGGGCGCACGACGTCGAGGCGGCGACGGTGGCCATCAAGGTGCGTTTCGCGGACTTCCGCACGCTGTCCCGGTCGGTGACTCTGCCCGAGCCCACGGCCGTGGGTCAGCGGATCGGCGACGCCGCCCTGCGTCTGCTCGCGGGTATCGACCGGTCGCTGCCCGTTCGGCTCATCGGGGTGCGGGGCGAGAACCTGCGCTCCTCCGGCATGATGGCCACCCTCTGGGATGACGACGCCGAATGGCGACGCGTGGAGGAAGCCCTCGACGGCGCGTCGAGTCGCTTCGGCCGTGGGGCGGTGACCCGCGCGGCGCTGCTCGGCGCACCGCGCACCGGTGGCTCCCTGCCTTCGCATCCCCGTCCACCGCGGCTCGACTGAGTCAAGGCGTAGGTGTCGCGAGCTTGTGGCGTTAGCGTGGGGGCATGGCCAACTTCGTTCTCGATCTCGGTAAGCAGTCCGCATCCCTCGGCGTCACCTCCGTCTACGGTGAGCAGCAGGACGTCGACGGCGTGCGCTTCATCCCGGTCGCACTGTCGTGGCACGGTTTCGGGGGCGGCTCCGACGACAGCGGCAATGAGGGTGGCGGCGGTGGCGGCTACACCGTTCCGCTGGGCGCCTACATCCGCAAGGGCGACGATCTGCGCTTCGAGCCGAACCTGGTGTCGCTGCTCGCGGTGGCGATTCCGTTCGTCTTCGTCGCGGGCCGCGCACTGAGCCGTGTGATCCGCGCTCTCAAGAAGTAACGTGCGCCAGGTCGGCGCCGCGCTGGCGGACATCGCTGCGTCCGTCGACGTCTCCGGGCCGAGATGTCTCGTCGTCATCGACGGGCGCTCCGGTGCGGGCAAGACGACGCTCGCGCGTGAACTCGCCGATGCCCGCCCCTTTCTCACCGTGCTGTCGCTCGACCAGATGTATCCCGGCTGGGACGGTCTGCGGCGAGGCGCGGATGCCGCGATCAGCGGTGTGCTGCTACCGCTGGCGCAGGGAAGGGCGGGCCGGTGGCAGGGCTGGAACTGGGAGACGGACGAACCGTCCGCGTGGCACGAGGTCACGGCGGGTACACCCCTGATCATCGAGGGGGCGGGCATTCTGACTCCCGCGGCTGCCGCTTTCGCGCCGGTGCGCGTCTGGGTCGAGGCGGACGACGCGCTGCGACGCGAGCGGGCTCTGCGACGGGACGGAGCCACGTACGAGCCCCACTGGGAGCGATGGGCCGCCCAGGAACGAGATCATCTGCGCCAGAACGACCCTCGGTCGCTCGCGACGCACGTCGTCCGCGTGTGATTCAGAGATCCTCGGTGGCTGCGATCAGAAGCTCGAGTCGATAGCCGAGCCACTCGTACACGCCGAAGCGGGGGTCGTCTCCCGGGCGGTCGTCCTCGTCGTCGATGCCGAGCCGTGCGGCCAGGACAAGACGCACGGCGTTGAGCGTGCGCATCCACGCGGTCACTTGGCGGGGCTCGAGCGCGATCTCCATCTGCGCGAGCGCCTCGTCGAAAGCATCGTCGTCGGAGGGGTCCAGTTCGCCCGCACTCGCGAGATCCGCGAGAACGGTGCCCGCCTCCGCGTTCCTCCGACGCAGGAGGTCCGCCCGGGTCGCCGCGTGGAACTGATCGGCCGACGCAGCATCGTCGGGGTAGGCCGAGGGCGTCAGGCGTGCGACGGCCGGGTCGGATGCGGCATCCGCGTCCGAGAGCAGATCCACGAACTGCCCCACGAGACCGCGCAGGTGTACCGCTTCGACGCGGGTGAAGGAGAGGATGATCGCGTCGCTCATGCGCCGGGCGCCCGTCGAACGGTGGCCCAGAGGCCGTAGTCGTGCATCGCCTGTGCGTGCAGCTCCATCTGCTCCCGCATCCCTTCCGCGACGACAGCGTGTCCGTCGTGGTGCACCGCCATCATGAGTCGTGTGGCTTCCTCTCGAGAGAAGCCGAAGTACTCGCGGAAGACGCGGACGACGTAGCTCATCAGGTTGACGGGGTCGTTCCACACCACGGTCTGCCAATGGGAGTCGAGCGCGCCGGCGGCGTCGAGATCGACCGCTTCGTCGATCTCGGGACTCGCCAGCGCGGCCATCATGCCCACCCCAGCTCGTGCAATCGTGCGTCATCGATCCCGTAGAAGTGCGCGATCTCGTGAACGAGAGTCGTGTGCACCTCGTCGCGAAGCTCCGCCTCGTCGGCGCAGGCCTTCAGATGCGGCTCGCGGTACACCACGATCCGATCCGGCAGCTCACCGACGCCGTAGCGGTCGCGTTCGGTGAGGGCCCAGCCGTCGTAGAGCCCGAACAGCTCGCCCTGGATGTCATCCGCGCGGTCTTCGACCACGAAGACCACATTGTCGAGCCCGTCGACCATGTCGTCGGGGAGGCGGTCGAGCTCCTCGATGACGAGCCGTTCGAAGCTCTCGTGATCCATCTCAAGCATCAGACGACCCTGCCTCGCTGCGGAGGAAGAAAGTGGGGTGGCTAACGGGGCTTGAACCCGCGACCCCCGCGACCACAACGCGGTGCTCTACCAACTGAGCTATAGCCACCATGTCTCCCGCTCTCGCGGGCAACCAAACGATTCTCTCACACCTCGGAGGCAAATGATGACACGACGTGAGCCGCGACGGACTTCGCGTCGTCGCTCGACGGACCGGGCTGCGCGACGAAGACCGCCTCGCGGTAGTAGGCCAGCTCCCGGATGGATTCCCGGATGTCGGCGAGGGCCCGGTGTCCGCCGTTCTTGGCGGGAGCGTTGAAGTAGACCCGCGGATACCAGCGGCGCGAGAGTTCTTTGATGCTGGAGACATCGACGTTGCGGTAGTGCAGCCACCGATCGAGTCGGGGCATGTAGCGGGCGAGGAAGGCGCGGTCCGTGCCGATGGTGTTGCCCGCGAGCGGGGCCTTGCCCTCGATCGGCGCGAAGCGCTGCACATACTCGAGCGCCTGGAACTCTGCCTCGGCGACGCTGACACCGGAGGGAATCTCTTCGAGGAGCCCGGAGGATCGGTGCATCTCGGTGACGAAGTCGTTCATGTTCGCCAGCGCGGAAGCGTCGGGGCGGATGACGATCTGGAACCCCTCGTCCAGGACGTTGAGCTCGAAGTCGGTGACGACGATCGCGATCTCGACGAGCTCGTCGATCTGCGGGTCGAGGCCCGTCATCTCGCAGTCGATCCACACCAGCCGGTCGCCATCGGTCGTACTCACGTGCACTCCTCCTCGTGTGCTCCGACGCGGACGGGTCGGAGACGGTGGTCCCCCCGGCAGGAATCGAACCTGCGACCAAGAGATTAGAAGGCTCCTGCTCTATCCGCTGAGCTACGGGGGGCCGCATCCTCCAGCGTAGCGCGACGGGCCTGGTGCCCGACCGCCCGACGGAGTAGCGTCGGCCCCACACGGACGAGGAGGTTCGGCATGAGCACGACCGAAGCGCTATGGGTGGCCTACGCGGACACCGGTGTGGTGGGCAGTATCCGCAAGGATGCCGGGGGCTATGTCGTCACGATGAGCGGCGCGGACGAGCATCTCGGCAGCTACCCCAGCATGGAGATCGCGAAGGGCGCGCTGCGCGCGCACCTCAAGCCCGGCTCGGCGTGGCCGGAGTTCCGTCAGCACTGATCGCCACGCGCGCCACGCGCGGACGGCGCGCCAGCAGCGGCAGGGCGCGGTGCACCAGGGGGCCGATGAGGAGTGCGAAGGCGACGGTTCCGAGACCCACGGTGCCGCCGAGCAGCCAGCCTGCGCCCAGCACCGTCAGCTCGATGCTGCCGCGCGCGATCCAGATGGGAACGCCGAAACGCGTGTGGAGGCCGGTCATCAGTCCGTCGCGTGGTCCGGGTCCCATCCCGGCGCTGATGTACAGACCGGTCGCGAAGGCGACGAGGAGGATGCCGCCGAGGAGTGTGAGCGCCTGGACGACGATCCCCTGAGCGTCCGGCATGAGATCCAGCACCAGCTGCATGCTCGTTCCGAGCAGGAGGATGTTGGCGAGAGTGCCGACGCCCGGTCGCTGGCGCAGCGGGATCCAGGCGAGCATGACGGCCAGTCCCAGGAGGTTGACGATCCAGCCGATGCCCCAGCCGGTGTGCAGCGAGATTCCCTGGGCGAGAACCGTCCACGGATCCACGCCGAGACCAGCGCGAACGATGAGTGCTTCGCCGGCGCCGTAGATCGCCAAGCCGACGACGAGGCGAATCAGTCGTGAGGTCATGCCCTCTAGGACACCGTCGAATTGGATTCCAGTAAAGAGGCCAATCTCGATAGACTGGCTTGCATGGATTCCCGAGTGAGTGCGCGTGCGCTGGCAGCGCGGCTGGGTGGATGGCGCACGAGCGAACCCGCGTACGAGGCCCTGGCGGACGGGATCCGGCTCCTCTGTCTCGACAACCGCCTTCCTGCCGGCACCGCGCTGCCCGCGGAGCGGGAGCTTGCCGCGGTGCTCGGTGTCAGCCGGACGACGGTCGCGGCCGCGTACCGGAGCCTTCGCGACAGCGGCCACATCCGGAGCCTTCGCGGTTCGGGCAGTGTCACCCAGGGAGCGCCGCAGCGCGCCGCCACCAGGACGATCTCCGACCCTCGTGCCATCGACCTCCAGCAGGCCAGCCCGGCGGCATGGCCTGGACTGGCCGGTGTCTTCGCCGAAGCCGCGACGCAGGCGCCGGCGCTCCTTGCGCGCCCCGGCTATGACGTTGTCGGACGTGAGGAACTGCGTGCCGCGTTGGCGGACCAGTACACGCGCCGCGGCATTCCGACCACGCCGGCCCAGATCCTCATCACGAGTGGGGCGCAGAGTGCTCTGCACCTCCTGGCGACCGTCCTGGTGCGCCGCGGCGATCGGGTGCTGATCGAGAGTCCGACGTATCCGCACGCGGCCGAAGCGCTCCGCTCCGCCGGTGCTCGGCTGGTGAGTGTTCCGGTGACTCCCGACGAGGGGTGGGATCTGGACCGCGCCGAGCAGGTGTTCGCGCGCGTCCGCCCGAGTCTCGCGTACCTGATGCCCGACTTCCAGAATCCGACGGGCCGCTCGATGACAGGCGTCGAGCGCGAGCTGTTCGTGACGGCAGCCGAGCGTGCGGGAACGACGCTCATCGTCGATGAGACCACGGCCGATCTCGACATCGACCGTGCGATCGAGCCGCCGCCGTTCGGGGGGGCGGACCCTCAGGACGAGCAGATCGTGCGCGTCGGTTCGTTCGGCAAGACGGTCTGGGGTGGCCTCCGCGTCGGTTGGATCCGGGCGGATGAGGAACTCATCCGCCGGGTCATCGCGGCCCGCTTTCCGATCGAGCTCGGAACCCCCGACTGGGAGCAGCACGTCGCGACGCTTCTCCTTCCGCATCTGCCCCAGGTGATCGCGCAGCGCGCGCATCTGCTGCGTACCGGACGCGACACGGTCAGCGCGGCCCTGGCACAGCAGCTTCCCGAGTGGACGGTTCCGGTGGTCGACGGCGGCGTGGCGTTGTGGGTGGAGCTCGATCGGCCTTTCAGCAGCGCGCTCGTGCTCGCCGCGCGCGCCGAGGGCATCCTCCTTTCGGCGGGGCCCCGGTTCGGTGTGGACGGCGGGTTCGAGAAGAACCTGCGCATCCCCTTCACCGCGGGCGCGTCCGACCTCGAGCGGGCCGTCGACGGCATCGCTCACGCGTGGCGGCGTACCGTCGGGGGAGCGGCTCCCATGAGGGAGGGCGCGCTCGACGCGGTCGTCTGAGGACTCAACCGCGTCGGAGCACGGCAACGGCGTCATCGCGTCGCCAGAACTCGCCGACGTCGATGAAAGCGCGCGAGGACCATCGGTAGCGACGAGCGCGGTAACGCATTCCGTCCGCGCACGAGAGCGCATCGACCACGCCGACCACGACCCCTGCGGCATCGAGTACGCGCCATCGATCCAGTCCGAGAGCGACCAGAGACGGCGCGGCCTGGGTCTTCGTCGGTGCGTTCATCGGTTATGCCTCCCGTCGCACTGACGTTATCGATGGCCACCGACATGGCATCCTCGCTCCTCCCCAGCGCAATGCGGCCGGCGGGTCCGCCGCATCCGGGTCGATGGAGGGTTCGGCGACCTGATCGGACCGGCACAGTTGTCTTCGCTGCGGCGCCCGTCGGGCACCCGGGCGCCGCAGCGTCGTTCTGCGTGCCCGATCAGGAGGAGACACCATGAAAGAACGCATCACGATCGTCGGCAACGTGGCGGCGACGCCCGAGCTGCGGCGGATGCCCTCCGGCGACGCGGTCGTCAGCTTCCGTGTCGGCGTGACCGAACGTCGCCAGGACAAGCAGACGTCGCAGTGGGTCGACGGAAACACCAGTTGGTACCGCGTGAACGCCTTCCGCGGATTGGCCGAGAACATCCACCGATCGATCGGATCGGGCGAAAGGGTCGTCGTGAGCGGTCGATTCTCGTTGCAGGAGTGGGAGACCGACACGAAGAAGGGCGTCTCTGCGGAGATCGAGGCGGAGGCGGTGGGTCATGATCTGCGATGGGGCACGACCGTATACACACGCACCGCCGCACGCTCGGACGACTCCGCCGGACACGACCCCAGCCCCCTCGCGGGTCCGGTCGACGACGACGGGTGGGCGGCGCCCGGTGCGCTGAGTGATGAGGTGAGCGTCGGGTCGACCCCGTTCTGATGCCTAAACTGGCCCCGTGACCCCGCCCCGCGCCGTCCGACTGTCCGCCCTCGTTCTCGTGGCCGCGGCTGGCGCCGTGCTGCTGGCGGCGTGCACGCCATCACTCGAGCCGACCCCGACCGTGTCGGTCTCGACACCCACCGCAACGACTCCGGCGCCGAGCCCGACGCCGACGCTCGTCCCGGAAGGCTCGGCCGAAGACAATCTGCCGCTGTTCACGAGCGTGGTGGATGCGGTCTGGGCCGGCCCGGATCAGGTCTCGGGGCGCGCCTATGTCGACGCCCTCACGGCTGCCGGCTTCGACAAGGCGGCGATGCAGGTGACCCCCGATCAGTCGACGGTGAACAACCCGGCCGAGAGCATTCAGTTCTCGGTGCGCTGGGGTGAGGAGTGCTTGATCGGGCAGGTGGGACCTGCAACGCGGGAGGCGGTGACCGTGGTCGAGCCGGGCCTTCCCGACGGCACGTGTCTGATCGGTCGCACCCGCGCCATCGACTGGTAGACCGGCGGCGGGGCGGGTGAGCGCCGTCTAGACTGGAGCGGATATGGCCGAATACATCTACTCCATGGTCCGTGCCCGCAAGGCGGTCGGCGAGAAGCTCATCCTCGACGACGTCACGATGGCGTTCCTCCCCGGTGCGAAGATCGGCATGGTGGGCCCGAACGGCGCCGGTAAGTCGACGATCCTCAAGATCATGGCCGGTCTCGACCAGCCCTCCAACGGCGAGGCGAAGCTGAGCCCGGGCTACAGCGTCGGCATCCTGATGCAGGAGCCCGAGCTCGACGAGACGAAGACCGTGCTGGAGAACATCCAGGACGGTGTCGCGATCAAGGCCAAGCTCGATCGCTTCAATGAGATCTCGGGTCTGATGGCCGATCCCGACGCGGACTTCGACGCGCTGCTGGCAGAGATGGGCGTGCTGCAGGAGGAGATCGACGCCGCCGACGGGTGGGACCTCGACTCGCAGCTGGAGCAGGCGATGGATGCACTGCGCACCCCGCCCGGCGACGCCGCGATCGGCCCCCTCTCCGGTGGTGAGCGCCGCCGCGTCGCGCTGGCGAAGCTGCTGCTCCAGAAGCCGGACCTGCTCCTGCTCGACGAGCCCACCAACCACCTCGACGCCGAGAGCGTGCTCTGGCTCGAGCAGCACCTGCAGTCCTATAAGGGCGCTGTCATCGCGATCACCCACGATCGCTACTTCCTCGACAACGTCGCGGAGTGGATCGCTGAAGTCGACCGTGGCCGCCTGATCGGCTACGAAGGCAACTACTCGACCTACCTCGAGAAGAAGGCCGAGCGCCTCGACGTGCAGGGAAAGAAGGACGCGAAGCTGGCGAAGCGCCTCAAGGACGAACTCGAGTGGGTTCGCTCGAGTGCGAAGGGGCGCCAGACCAAGTCGAAGGCGCGTCTGGCGCGCTACGAGGAGATGGCGGCGGAGGCCGAGCGGACGCGGAAGCTGGACTTCGAGGAGATCCAGATCCCCGCCGGTCCCCGCCTCGGAAACGTCGTCATCGAGGCGAAGAAGCTCCACAAGGGCTTCGGTGACCGCGTCCTCATCGACGGGCTCAGCTTCAGCCTGCCGCCCAACGGCATCGTTGGAGTCATCGGCCCGAACGGCGTCGGCAAGACCACGCTGTTCAAGACGATCGTCGGTCTGGAGCCGCTCGACGGCGGCGATCTGAAGGTCGGCGAGACGGTCAAGATCAGCTACGTCGACCAGTCGCGCGCGAACATCGATCCCAACAAGACGCTGTGGGAGGTCGTCTCCGACGGACTCGACATCATCACGGTGGGCAAGACCGAGATCCCTTCTCGCGCCTACGTCTCCAAGTTCGGGTTCAAGGGGCCGGACCAGCAGAAGAAGGCCGGCGTCCTCTCCGGCGGTGAGCGCAACCGCCTGAACCTCGCCCTGACGCTCAAGGAGGGCGGCAACCTGCTGCTGCTCGACGAGCCGACCAACGACCTCGACGTCGAGACCCTGAGCTCGCTCGAGAACGCGCTGCTCGAGTTCCCCGGCTGTGCTGTCGTCATCACACACGACCGGTGGTTCCTCGACCGCATCGCGACCCACATCCTGGCCTACGAGGGCACCGACGAGAACCCCGCCCAGTGGTACTGGTTCGAGGGCAACTTCGAGGCGTACGAGCAGAACAAGATCGAGCGCCTCGGCCCGGATGCGGCCAACCCGCACCGTTCGACGCACCGCAAGCTGACGCGCGACTGACGCCGGATGCGGATCGCCCATGACGGGCGATCCGCATTCTGCATTCGAGGAGTGGGAGAGACCATGACCGAGGGCGAGCGCCGGCTCCACATCCCCATCCACCTGAGGTGGGGTGACCTCGACGCGTTCAACCACGTCAACAACACCTCCATGCTCAAGCTGTTGGAGGAGGCGCGCGTGCGTGCGTTCTGGGAGGCGGACGACGCAGAGCCGCAGTACCCGACGGCGGTCGTCCCGGCGGGGGCCTCGGCCGGTGTGCTCACACTGATCGCGCGCCAGGAGATCGAGTACCTGCATCCGGTGCCGTACCAGCGTGCGCCGCTCGATGTGCAGCTGTGGTTCGGGAGCCTCGGCGGATCGAGCATGGAGGTCTGCTACGAGGTGTTCAGCCCGTTGACGGGCGAGCAGCCTCAAACGCTCTACGCCCGATCCTCCGCGGTCGTCGTCACGGTCGATGCCACCACGGGGCGGCCCATGCGGCTCACCGAGCGCATGCGCGAGGCCTGGGAACCCTACCTGGGTCAGCCCATCGCCTACGCCCGCCGCCGCTGAGCGGGCCCTTCTCTCCGCGAGACTGCATCTCCGTCACGAGATCACGGGTGTTACCCGTGATCTCGTGCTCAAAATGCAGTCTCGCGGTGGGCGGTGGGCGATGTCAGGCGGCGGGAGCGTCCGTCGGAGGAACACGCACCATGATCTCCTGCGCGACGCTCGCGACCAGTTCGCCTTCGCGCGTGTAGATGCGGCCGGTGGCAAGCCCTCGCCCGCCGCGTGCGCTGGGGGAGTCCTGCGTGTAGAGCAGCCAGTCGTCGACGGCGGCGGGACGGTGCCACCACATCGCGTGATCGAGGCTCGCCACATTGAGCCGGGGTGTGCGCCACGTCAGTCCGTGTGCGCGCAGGATCGACTCCTGAATCGTCATGTCGGAGAGGTAGGCGAGCATCGCGCGATGCAGCAGGGGATCGGCCGGCAACGGTCGACGCAGCCGCATCCACACGCTCTGGTGCGGTTCGGGGATCACCGCTTCGCTCTCGAACAGCGTCCCCGGCACGTGGCGGACCTCGACGGGCAGCTCGCTGATACTGCGCATCGACAGCGGATGCAGTTGGTCCGATTCCTGGGGCACGAGCGCCTCCGGCGCCGGCACGTCGGGCATCGGCTCAGCGTGGTCGAGGCCCGCGTCGTCGGTCTGGAACGAGGCGATCATCGAGAAGATCGGCACGCCCTCTTGATATGCCTGCGTGCGGCGCGCGGAGAAGGAACGGCCGTCGCGGAGGCGATCCACCGAGAAGGTCAGCCCCCGCGAGGAGTCCCCGGGGCGCAGGAAGTACCCGTGCATCGAGTGGATGGGGCGGTCCTCGGAGACCGTACGGGATGCGGCAACCACGGACTGTCCGAGGACCTGTCCGCCGTAGATGCGTCCGAGGGGCATGGCGTGCGAGTCGCCGGTGAAGATGTCCTCCGTGGTGCGCGCATCGCTCGACGCGATCGAGAGGACCTCGATGAGCGAGCCGACCGGGTCGCTCGCGTGCTCAGTGGTGCCGGCGGTGGATTGATCGCTGTTCGTCATTGCTTCTCCTCGGCTCGCCGCGTGCACGCATTGCTAGTTTAGGTGGGGTGTCCGCTCGTCTCCTGTTCCCCGATTCCGAGGCCGCGGCGGACGCTCTGACCTTCGCCGGGCGAGCCGGAGCGCTCGATCGGGAGGCGGCGGTGCATCTGCGCGGCAACGGCGGCGTGCTGACGATGTCGACGGCGGTGCTGGCATCGCGGGGCCTGCTCGACGCGACGCCGACGGTGCTGGCTATGCGTGTGCTCCCGGTCGACCCGGAGCTCGAGTGCGACCTCAGCGTGCCCGCGGCGCAGCTGAGCGCCGCGTCGGACACGGCGATCGAGCTCGGCGAGACGGCCGTCAGACCCGCATGGACGGGCGTGACCCCGCCGCGTGCCGGGTGGGAGCCGTCGGGCCGCATCGCATCGGACGTGCTGGCCGCACGCGCGCAGTGGGGGATGGCTGCCGTGGCGGACGCGCTGCCGAGCGACCCCGGTGAGGAGATCGTGCGGGCTGCTCGGCTCCGCGTGTGGGGCGAGCCGGATGAGGTGCTGGGCTCTCAGTTGCGGGCCATAGCGTTCGGCGCCGTCGCGATGGGGTTCGTGCTCGGCGAGGAGGACGCCCGCCTGTTCTCGGCCCCCGGATGGACGCGTCTCTCGCTCTCGAGAGGCCACATCCTGGTGCGCGTACCGATGCGGTCGGGGATGACGGCGGTACGCACGACGGGAATCTGACGGCTCAGAGGGCGCGCCCCGCCGCCCGCCCCGCGGCTCGGCCGGAGAAGAGACAGCCGCCCAGGAACGTCCCCTCGAGCGCTCGATAGCCGTGCACCCCGCCGCCCCCGAATCCTGCGGCCTCTCCCGCGGCGTAGAGCCCCGGGATCGGCTGGCCCTCGGCGTCGAGCGCACGAGAGTCGAGGTCGGTCAGGATCCCGCCAAGGGACTTGCGCGTCAACACGTGGAGCTGGACGGCGATCAGGCCCCCGCCCGTGCGGTCGAGGATGCGGTGCGGACGGGCTGTGCGCACGAGTCGGTCGCCGCGGAACGCCCGCGCGGAGCGCAGCATCGCGACCTGGGCATCCTTCGTGAACCGATTGTCCATCTCGCGGTCACGCGCCTCGATCTCCCGTCGGGCCTGCTCGGGATCGAGCGCATCGCCGCCCGGCAGGGCCCGCATCCCCGCGAGCAGGTCGTCGAGCCGGTCGGCGCGAACGAAATCGGCGCCATGCTCCAGGAACGCGCGAACCGGACCCGATGCGCCCTTCCCGAGCCGCGAGCGCACGAGCAGGGAGAGATCCTTGTCGGTGAGATCGGGGTTCTGCTCGCTGCCGGAGAGGGTGAACTCCTTCTCGACGATGCGTTCGGACAGCACGAACCACGAATGGTCGTATCCGGTGGCGCGCAGGTGCGCCAGGGTTCCGAGCGTGTCGAAGCCGGGGAACAGCGGCGCCGGTAGACGCTTTCCGGTCGCATCCAGCCAGATCGAGGAGGGGCCCGGCAGGATGCGGATCCCGTGCTGGGGCCAGATCGGGTCCCAGTTCTGCAGGCCCTCGACGTAGTGCCACATCCGGTCGCCGGCGATGAGCGTCGCTCCCGCGTGCTCCGCGACCGAGAGCATCGCACCGTCCACATAGGCGGGAACCCCTGCGACCATCGTCTGCGGCGCGCTCCCCAGTCGCTCCGGCCACCGCTCGCGGACGAGGGCGTGGTTGCCGCCGATGCCGCCGCTGGTGACGATGGTGGCTCCTGCCTCGACCTGGAACTCGCCGACGACCTCGTGCGGGGTCGCTTGTCCGCGGGCGGTGTCGGCGGGCACCAGGATGTCGCCGCGCGCCCCCGTGACCGTGCCGTCGGCCGTGGCCAGCTCGGTGACGCGGTGGCGCGCGAGGATGCGCAGGCGCCCTGCCGCTTCGGCTTCCTCGATCTCGGCCGCGAAGGGGGCGACCAGACCGGGACCGGTGCCCCAGGTGATGTGGAAGCGGGGCACGGAGTTTCCGGGCCCGGTCGCCGTGTACCCGCCGCGCTCGGCCCAGCCCACGACGGGGAAGAACGACACCCCGCGCTGACGCAGCCACGAGCGCTTCTCGCCGTGCGCGAAGTCGAGGTACGCCCGGGCCCAGCGCGCGGGCCACTCGTCCTCTGCCCGGTCGAATCCGGCGGTGGCGAACCAGTCCTGCTCGGCGAGCTCCGGGGAGTCCCTGATGCCCATGCGGCGCTGCTCGGGCGAGTCGACGAAGAACAGACCGCCGAACGACCACCACGCCTGTCCGCCGAGATCGACGCGGGGCTGTTGGTCGACGATCGTGACTGACCGACCGGAGCGCAGAATCTCGCACGCGGCCACGAGCCCTGCCAACCCCCATCCCACGACGAGAACATCGGTGCGGTGGGATGCGGTCACGTTCACTCCTTCGTGGGCGCCTCGGGATCGACCGGGAGAGTGGGTCGCGACCCCGCTGCGGGGCCGATGCCTGCCGGCTCGAACGTGTTCACCATGGCATATGCCGCGCGCTGCAGGTAGTCCCACAGCGTCGCCTCGAGCAGGGGCGGCAGCTCGCTCGCGTCCACGGCGCGGCGCATGTGCGAGAGCCAACGGTCGCGCGCATCCGGATCGACGTGGAACGCCGCGTGGCGCATGCGCAGCCGCGGGTGACCCCGTTGCTCGCTGTAGGTGGTGGGCCCTCCCCAGTACTGCTCGAGGAAGGTCTGCATGCGCACCTTGGCGGGGCCGAGGTCGGCCTCCGGGTACATGGGACGCAGAACCTCGTCGTCGGCGATCCCCTCGTAGAAGACGTCCACGAGCTTCGTGAAGAACGCGTGGCCGCCGACCTGATCGTAGAAGCTGACCGGCTGTTCGCTCATGCGGACTCCTCGGGCGGGGTGCGGGGCTTTCGGGGCTTGCGGGGTGCCGTCGACGGCGCGTCACCGGCAGGTGGCTCCGCGGCTGGGGCGGGGGCGACCGTCTCACCCTGCGGTGCGGCTGCGGAGGCGCGTGCGCCGCGTCCGGTCCGCTTCGGACGCCACACCGGACGCTCGTCGGCCGGGACGGGGATCGGCTTGGTGCGGGGAGGATTGGCGCCACGCACGCGCCCCGCGCCCTCGAGCCCGCTCAGCATGATCGAGTTCAGCAGCGGCAGCTGGATGCCCATGGCATCCATCGCTCGCTTCAGGCGGACTCGGAGCTCGCGCGCGACATCGTCCTTGGCGTTCGAGCGCGTCTTCATCACGAGGCGGATGACCAGGGCGTCGCCAGAGATGGACTCGAGTCCCCAGATCTCGGGCTGCTCGATGATCCGCGTGCGCCACTTGGGATCCTTCGCGAGCTGCTTGGCGGCGTCGAGCATCGCCTTCTCGACCGCATCCAGATCGGCGTCGACGGGAACGGAGAGATCGATGATCACCCGGGACCAGCCCTGCGACATGTTGCCGATGCGCGTGATCTCGCCGTTTCGGACATACCAGAGCGTGCCGTTGACGTCGCGCACATGCGTGACGCGCACGCTCACGTACTCCACGACACCAGTGGCGAGTCCGAGGTCGACGACGTCGCCGATTCCCACCTGATCCTCCGCGACGATGAAGATGCCGTTGAGCACGTCTTTGACGATGTTCTGCGCCCCGAAGCCGAGCCCCGCGCCGATCGCCGCGGTCAGCAGCGCGAAGGAGCCCAGGATGCCCGAGTCGATCGTGTTGACGATCAGGATGATGCCGATGATCACGATCGTCACGTTGACGATGTTCTGCAGGATCGAGCCCAGCGTGCGGGTGCGCTGGACGAGACGCACGGCCGCGAGCGGGGAGCGATCGAGCGCCTGGGTGTCGGTGACGTGCGCCTTGCTCTTCGCGCCCGAGACGATGCGCTCCACGACCCGGTGGATGACCCCGCGGAGGATCCACGACACGAGGATCGCGCCGACGATGATGGCGAGGACACCGAGCACCTTGAAGCCGGCGTTCGTGAAGAACGACCCGACGCTCGTCCAGAACGCGGGATCGTTGGGGTCGAAGACGAAGGTGTGCGTCACCCTTTCGATGCTACCGACCACCGCTCTCACCGAGCTGGGCGCCGCCATCGACGAGCCCCGCGCGGTGGGCGATCACGACCGCCTGCACGCGGTCTCTCGCGCCGAGCTTGGCGAGGATGCGGCCGACGTGCGTTTTGACCGTGGACTCGCCCAGAAACAGGGTCGCCGCGATCTCGGCGTTCGTGGCGCCCTGCGCCATCGCGAGGAACACCTCGCGTTCTCTCTCGGTCAGCGTCTCGGTGGGGTCCGGTGCCGCGTTGCGGACGGGCGGGGTGCCGAGCAGCTCGATCATGCGGCGCGTCACGCGCGGCGAGAGCGTGGCGTCGCCTCGGTGCACGGCGTGGATCGCGGAGATGAGCTCGTGCCGTTGCGCGTCTTTCAGGAGGAACCCGCTCGCCCCCGCACGCAGCGCGGCGAACGCGTACTCGTCGAGATCGAAGGTGGTGAGCACGAGGATGCGGGCGTCGGGGTGGGCTTTGACGATTCGTTCCGTCGCGGTGATGCCGTCGACGCCCGGCATCCGCACGTCCATGAGCACGACATGGGGCTGCAGCGCCTCGACGGCCGTGACGGCGGAAGCTCCGTCCGCGGCCTCGCCGACGACGTGCAGATCCTCTTCGGCGTCCAGCACCATGCGAAAGCCGAGTCGGATGAGCTCCTGGTCGTCCACGAGCAGGATGCGGATGGGATCGGTCATCGGGTGTCCTCCTCGGTGGGAAGCCAGACGTCGAGGGTCCAGGTGCCGTCGCCGCGTCGGGTGCGCAGGGTGCCCCCCGCGTGGGCGACGCGCTCGGTGAGTCCGCGAAGCCCGAAACCGGGGTTGTCGTCGGCGCGTTCGGGAGGGACACCGTCGTTCGTGATCCTGATGCGCACCGCATCCGGATCCTCGCGGATCTCGACGACGGCCTCCGTTGCGCGTGGGGCATGTCGCATCGCGTTCGTCATGCCCTCCTGCACGACGCGTCCGATCGCGAGCTCCGTCGTCGGCGCATGCGTGCTCGTGCGGCCGGACGTGCGCAGCACGACCGGGTAGCCGGCGCCCTGCGCGGTGGCGACGACCTCCCGCGGCGAGGGGGCGGTGAGAGGCGCGAGCGGCGCGCTGCCCGTGTCGTCCGTGCGCAGGACCCCCAGCATCGCTCGCATCTCGGTTAAAGCGCCGCGGGCGGTGTCGGCGGCGGTGCGGGCAGCCGAGCGGGCGCGCTCGGTGTCGGTCGTGGCGGCTGCGCCCTCCGACAGTGCCACGATGACCGTGAGCGAGTGCGACACGATGTCGTGCATCTCGCGCGCGATCCGCGTGCGTTCGGCCGCTGTGGCGAGCTGTGCCTGCTGATCACGCTCGATCGTGAGCTGACGGGAGCGCTCGATGAGGGCTTCGACGTATCGTTTGCGCCCGCCCACGTTCGCTCCGATGAGCGCCCCGATCAGGAGCATGACCATCGTGGCGATCGTCGCGCCGATCGCGCTCGACCAGCTCTCGCCGAGAACCACCCGCACCGCACCCGAGACGACGAGGGCACCGCTGAGGATGCCGGCGCTCGCCCACGCGGCGCGACTGGAGCGGTACACCGAGAGGGAGTACACGGCGATCGCCAGCGCGACACCGCTGGGCAGCATGGGATACGGCGCGAAGGGGTAGGGGAGCGCGGCGACCAGGAAGACGGCGAGAGGGAAGCGCCGACGCCACAGCAGGGCGATCGCGGTGCTCGCCGGGACCGCGATGGACACGATGATCCCGAACGGCGCCCAGGCCGGATCTATGGGAGCGGCAGCCACGAGGCCCGGCCCCGAGAGGACGAAGGCGAAGAACGCGACGAGCGCGTCGGCGAAGCGCGGATGGCGCGCCCAGTACCGGCGGACGGCCCCGGGAGGACGGGGCAGCAGCAGGCCGTCGTCGGGGGGAGTGCTCTCCGCCCCGGCGACGGCCTGACTGCTCGTGCTCATCCGCTCGACTCTACGCGTCCCGGCTCTTCAGAACGGCGCTCGCGCCCACGAGGCCGACGACGACCCAGGCGACGAGGGTGAGGCCGGCGGCCCACGGCTCGAGCGGGTTGCTCCCGCCCCCGGTGCCCATCAGAAGCTGGCCGGCGTTCGAGGGCAGGAACCGTGCGGCGTCCTGGATCCACTCCCAGCCCGGCAGGGCGGCGAAGAAGGCCGGGACGATGGGCAGGACGAACACGAGACCCACGCCGAGCGCGATGGCGCCCGGACCGTTGCGGAGGATGTAGCCCGTCGCGACGCCGATGATCGCGATGACCGCCATGGTGAGGGCGCCGGCGAGCAGCGGGAGCAACGAGATCTCCGGGTTGGAGAAGTCGAGTCCGAGGTCCTTGCGGGCCATGATCGGCGCGGTCGCCACGGCGGCGATGGCGAAGATGATGATGCTGGACACGAACACGAATCCGGCGACCACGACGGTCTTCGCGAAGAGCGATCCGAGTCGCCCGGGCGCAGCCGTCAGGGTGGAGCGCATCATCCCGGTCGAGTATTCGCCGGTGACCTGGATGGCGCCGAGGATCACGGCGAGGAGCATCGTGAAGGTCGTGGGCGCGAGGATCACCATCGTGGCCAACGAGCCGTCGTCGCCCTGCGGTCGGCCGTCGAAGCTCGTGATCGCCCACGCCATCAGCAGGGAGAAGCCGATCGAGAGCACGGCGACGATCGCGATCGACCACCACGGAGAGCGCAGCGTCACGAGCTTGAGCGACTCGCTTCGTACGAGGCGCGGGAAGGAGACGCGGTACGAACCGTCCGTCGAGGTGGTGCGACGCGCGGGTGCGGGTGCAGTGGTGGCGCTCATGCGATTTCCTTGCTCTTGTACTCGACGGACTCGCCGGTGAGGGCGAGGTAGGCGTCCTCGAGCGAACCGCTCTGCGGGCTCAGCTCGTGGATGGGGATGCCGGCGGCCGCCGCGGCGTCGCCGACGGTCTCGGGCAGCGCGCCGACCACATCGGCGGCTCCGGGCTCGGTCTGGGTGATCTCGATGCCCGCTCCCGAGATGAGGGGGATGAGCTCCGCGAGACGCGGGCTGCGCAGGCGGATGCGGGTGCTCGTCCATTCCGAGACCAGCTGCGACACGGGCGCGTCTGCCAGGACACGGCCCTTGCCCAGCACGATGATGTGGTCGGCGGTGATCGCCATCTCGCTCATGAGGTGGCTGGAGAGCAGGACAGTACGTCCCTCGCTCGCGTAGTGGCGCACGAACTGGCGTACCCAGCGCACGCCCTCGGGGTCGAGGCCGTTGACCGGCTCGTCGAGGATCAGCGTCTGCGGGTCGCCCAGGAGCGCTGCCGCGATGCCGAGGCGCTGGCCCATACCGAGGGAGAATCCACCCGCACGCTTCTTGGCGACCGATTCGAGGCCCGTCAGCGCGATGACCTCGTCGACGCGGGAGGTCGGGATCCCGTGCGTGGCCGCGAGCGCCCGCAGGTGGTTGCGGGCGGAGCGGCCGGTGTGCACGGCCTTGGCATCCAGAAGGACACCGACGCGGGTGAGCGGCGAGCGCATCTTGCGGTAGTCCTCGCCGTCGACGGTCACGTTGCCGTGAGTCGGGCGGTCTAGTCCCACGATCATCCGCATCGTGGTGGACTTGCCCGCACCGTTCGGTCCGAGGAAGCCGGTGACCTTGCCGGGTTGGACGGTGAAGCTGACATCGGAGACGGCGTGCTTGTCCCCGAACTGCTTGCTGAGGTTCTCTGCGACGATCATGGCTCCACGCTACGAGCGGGCGCCGGGCCGCCGCGTCCCCCTGTGGTACCGATCTCGACCGCTGCGCCTCGTCCCACGGGCGGAGACGGCAGAATGCCCCGTCGACGCGGGTCGACGGGGCGTTCTGGTCAGCGGATCAGGCGTCCGCCTCCTGGACGGAGAGGGCGCGCTCGACGCCGGCGAGGTTCTCGGCGACCAGACGGCGCAGGGCTGCCGGTGCTTCGCGGTTCTCGATGAGCCACGCGCGCGTCGCGTCGCGCAGCGCGACGTCGGCGAGGGGCGCCGGGTACAGGCCCACGATGAGGTAGTTCGCGATCTGATAGCTGCGCGACTCCCAGACCGGCAGCAGCATGTCGAAGTAGGTCGACACGAACGGGGCCAGCAGGTCGCGCCCGGCCGGGTGCGTGAAGCCCGCGGCGGCCGAGCGGACGACGGTGTTGGGAAGGTCGTCGGAGCCGACCAGAGCGTCCCAGGCCGCCTGCTTGGCCTCGGCCGTGGGGAGCGCGGCTTTCGCCTGAGCGGCGAACTCACCGCCCTTGGCCGTGTTGTCCGCGGCGAGGGCGGCGTCGATGTCCGCCGTCGTGACGAGTCCGCCCGCGGCGAGGGAGACCAGCAGTGCCCAGGACAGGTCCGCATCGATCTCGAGACCGTCGAGGACGAGCTCACCGTCGCGCAGGCTCCGCACGCGCGCGAAGTGCTCCGGAGTCGCCGCGGCAGAGGCGAAGGCGGTGACGAACTGCAGCTGGCTGTCGCTTCCCGCGGCCGCGCCCTGTGCGAGGTCCCACAGGCCGTCGGCGACGGCCACGCGCGTGGCATCGCGCTTCGCGGGGTCGACGTAGGCGTTCGCCGTCAGTTGCAGCTGCGCGAGGGTCGTGCGCACGGTGGTGGACTCGGTCTCGGTGGCGATGTTGCCGAGGACGAGCTGCACGTACGCGGAGGCAGACGCCTCCGCATCCCGTGTCTGGTCCCAGGCGGCGCCCCACACGAGGGAGCGGGCGAGCGGGTCGCTGATCTTCGACAGGTGCGCGACGGCTGTGGCCAGCGAGCGGTCGTCGAGTCGGATCTTGGCGTACGCCAGGTCGTCGTCGTTGAGGAGGATGAGGTCGGGACGGCGGTGCCCGACGAGCTCGGCGACGTCGGTGCGGTCGCCGTCGACGTCGAGCTCGATGTGGTGCACGCGCACGAGGGCGTCGCCCTGCAGGTCGTAGAAGCCGATGCCGAGACGGTGCGGACGGATGGTGGGGTAGTCCGCTGGCGCCGTCTGGATGATGGAGAACTTGCTGATCGTGCCGTCCACGGACTCGTCCACCGCGGGGGTGAGCGTGTTGACGCCGGCCGTCTCCAGCCACTTCTTGGACCAGCCCGACAGATCGCGGCCGCTGGTGGTCTCCAGCTCCGTCAGCAGATCGGGCAACTCGGTGTTGCCCCACGCGTGCTTCTGGAAGTAGGCGGACACGCCGGCGAAGAACGCCTCGACGCCGACCCACGCGGCGAGCTGCTTCAGGACCGAGCCGCCCTTGGCGTAGGTGATGCCGTCGAAGTTGACCTGGACATCCTCCAGGTCGTTGATCTCCGCGACGACGGGGTGCGTGGAGGGCAGCTGGTCCTGGCGATAGGCCCAGGACTTCTCCATCGCGTTGAACGTCGTCCACGCCTCGGTCCACTCGGTGGCCTCGGCGGTGGCGATCGTCGACGCCCACTCGGCGAACGACTCGTTCAGCCAGAGATCGTTCCACCACTTCATGGTGACGAGGTCGCCGAACCACATGTGCGCCAACTCGTGGAGGATCGTGACGACACGACGCTCCTTGACCGCATCCGTGACCTTGCTGCGGAAGACGTAGGTCTCGGTGAAGGTCACCGCGCCCGCGTTCTCCATAGCGCCGGCGTTGAACTCGGGCACGAACAGCTGGTCGTACTTCGCGAACGGGTACGCGACACCGAACTTCTCCTCGAAGTACGCGAAGCCCTGGCGGGTCTTCTCGAACACGTAGTCCGCGTCGAGGTACTGCCAGAGGCTCTTGCGGGCGAACACGCCCAGCGGGATGACGCGGCCCGACGAGCTGGTGAGCTCGGAGCGTGTGACCTCGTAGGGGCCGGCGATGAGCGCCGTGATGTAGGACGAGATGCGGGGCGTGGGCTCGAACGTCCACGTCGCGACGCCGTCGCCCGCGGGAACGGGCTCAGGGGTGGGGGAGTTGGAGACGACCTGCCACTGCGCGGGAGCGGTGATCGTGAACTGGAACGTCGCCTTCAGGTCGGGCTGCTCGAACACGGCGAACACGCGCCGCGAATCGGGCACCTCGAACTGCGAGTAGAGGTACACCTCGCCGTCGACCGGGTCGACGAACCGGTGCAGACCCTCGCCGCTGTTCGTGTACCGCGCGTCGGCGTCGACGGTCAGCACATTGTGGGCGGCGAGGTTCTCCAGCTGGATGCGGGAGTCCGCGAAGGCAGAGGTGTCGATGTCGACGCCGTTGAGCGTGATGCGGTGCACGCGCTCGGCGATGAGGTCGACGAAGGTCGAAGCGCCCTCGGTGGCGGCGAATCGGATGGTGCTGGTCGAGCGGAACAGCTCCGCTCCCGTGGTCAGATCCAGCGCGATCTCGTACGACTCGGTGTCGACGACCGCGCGGCGCTCCTGCGCCTCGATCCGGGTGAGGTTCTCTCCAGGCACTGCGTTTGCTCCCATGGGGTGAGGGTGTGAAAGGCGCGGCATCGCTGCTGGCGACACGGGCGAGACCTCCAGCCTACGGTTTTGCTGCGCATCGGCGGTATCGCTCCGGTCTGATCACTTCGCGGTGCGAGGATGTTGGCGTGAGTTCCCCTGAACAGACCCCGCTTCAGACCGAGACCCCCGACACCGCGGTGCCCTTCGCCTCGGCGCACGCCGCAAGCGGTCCGCCCTGGGTCGAGCAGCCCACCGCGTACGACGCCGTGCTGCTCGCCGGCTTCGGAGGGCCGGAGGGGCAGGAGGACGTGATCCCGTTCCTGCGGAATGTGACGCGGGGGCGCGGCATCCCGGACGAGCGCCTGGAAGAGGTGGCGCACCACTACCGCCACTTCGGCGGGGTGAGCCCCATCAATGCGCAGAACCGCGCACTGAAGGCTGCGCTCGAGGCCGAGATCGCGCGCCGCGGCCTCGGACTTCCGGTGTACTGGGGCAACCGCAACTGGGGCCCGTACCTGGAAGAGGCCGTTCAGGAGGCGGCGGATGCCGGACACACGACGCTGTTGGCGGTCGCGACGAGCGCATACAGCTCGTTCTCCAGCTGTCGCCAGTACCGCGAGGACTTCGCGCGCGTTCTGGACGCGACGAACCTGGGCGGGAGGGTGACCATCGACAAGGTGCGTCAGTTCTTCGATCACCCCGGATTCGTGTCCACCTTCGTCGAGGGCGTCCGCGAGGCCGTCTCGGGCTTCCTGGCCGACGGGGTGCCCGCGGATCAGATCCGCGTGCTGTTCTCGACACACTCGATCCCGACCGCCGACGCGCAGCGCTCGGGCCCGCGCGACCGGGACTTCGGCCCCGGCGGGGCGTACGAGGCCCAGCATCTGGCCGTCGCCGAGGTCGTCATGGCGCAGTCGGCACCGGAGATCGGTTGGAAGCTCGTCTACCAGTCGCGCTCGGGCCCCGCATCCCAGCCCTGGCTCGAACCCGACATCAACGACGAGATCACGGAGCTCGCCGCCGCCGGGATCACCGCCGTCGCGATCGTGCCGCTCGGGTTCGTGAGCGACCACATGGAGGTTCTCTGGGATCTCGACACGGAGGCCATGGAGACGGCGCAGGAGGTCGGCATCCGGGCCGTCCGCACGCCGACGCCCGGCATCGATCCCGCCTACGTGTCGGGGCTCGTCGATCTGATCGAGGAGCGACTGGCCGGCACACCGGCTGACCAGCGCCCGCACCGCACCTCGCTCGGTCCGTGGTTCGACGTCTGTCGTCCCGGCTGCTGCGAGAACATCCGCGCGGGCTTCAAGCCGGCAGCCGCCGGCATCGCCCCGTGAGTGCGGGTCGGGTGCGCGCGTCCCTAGGATGAGCAGCATGCGCATCCATATCGCCACGGATCACGCCGGCCTCGAGTTCTCGACGCGCCTGCAGCACCATCTCGCCGAAGCCGGTCACGACGTCGTCGACCACGGGCCTCTGGAGTACGACCCTGTCGACGACTATCCGGCGTTCTGCATCCGCGCCGCCCAGGCGGTCGTCCGCGATCAGGCGGCGGGCATCGAGACGCTGGGCATCGTGTTCGGCGGCTCGGGAAACGGGGAGCAGATCGCGGCGAACAAGGTCGCGGGGATCCGTGCGGCGCTGGTCTGGAACATCGCGACGGCCGAGCTCGCGCGCGAGCACAACGACGCGAACGTCATCGCGATCGGTGCCCGACAGCACACGTTCGAGGAGGCGACGACCTTCATCGACCGCTTCATCGCGACGCCCTTCTCCAACGAGGAGCGCCACGTGCGCCGCATCGCGCAGATCGCGGACTTCGAGCGCGACGGCTCGCTTCTTCCCGATCCGCGTGCGGGTCTCGCGCACCCTGACGTGCTCGACGACGCGTCCAGCAGCTTCGACCCGGAAGCGGGCTGATGCCCGAGGGCCATTCCGTTCACCGGATCGCCCGGCAGTTCGACCGAAACGTGGTCGGGCATCGCGTCTCGGCGTCGAGTCCGCAGGGCCGCTTCGCTGAGGGGGCGGCGCTGCTGGACGGTCGTGAGGCGCTGTCGGTGCGGGCCGTGGGCAAGCAGATGTTCCTCGAGTTCGAGGGCGATCTGTGGCTGCGGGTGCACCTCGGGATGTACGGCGCGTGGGACTTCTCGGGTGAGATCCTCGTCGACCCGACGATCGCGTCCGCCAACGGGCGCATGGGGCAGACGAACCAGCGGGGGACCGATCCCGAACGCATCGTGGACGCCGCCGGGGAGAACTCGCTCACCTCCATCGGTGCGCCCCGCAAGGCGCGCGGGCACGTGCGCATGTCGGAGCAGACGTCCGGGCTCGATGACACCGACGCGACGTGGCCGCCGCCGGTCGTGGGCCAGGTTCGATTGCGTCTGCTCACGGAGGCCACGTGCGCTGACCTGCGCGGCCCCACGGCGTGCGAGGTGCTGACCCCGGATCAGGTGCAGGCGGTCATCGCGAAGCTCGGCCCGGATCCGCTGGTCGACGACGTGGCAGAGGGCGAGGAACGCTTCACGAGCGTCGTCCGACGCAAGCCCACGCCGATCGGGCTTCTGCTCATGGACCAGAGCGTCGTCAGCGGGATCGGCAACGTCTATCGCGCCGAACTGCTGTTCCGCGCTCGGCTCGACCCGCACACGCCGGGACGCGACGTGGCCGAGGAGGTCGTGCGCGGCCTCTGGCGCGACTGGGTGAGACTGCTGCGCATCGGCGTTGAGACCGGCCAGATGATGACCATGGACGACCTCACCCCCGATGAGTGGCGCAGGGCGATGGCGCATCGCGACGACCGCCACTGGGTCTACCACCGCGCGGGCCTGCCCTGTCGCATCAGCGGCACATCGATCGTGCTGGAGGAGATGGGAGCGCGAAAGCTCTACTGGTGCCCGGTGTGCCAGAAGTGAGGATGCGGTGAGACAGAACCCGAGCTTCGCGATGACCGATGTGGGCGAGATCCGTCGACTCATCGACCACAACCCGTGGGCGACCCTCGTGAGCGCCGGGCCCGACGGCCTCGTCGCGTCGCACTACGCCGTGCTCCTCGATGACACCAGGGACGACCTGAGCATCGTCGCCCACGTCGGCAAGCCCGACGACGCGATCCACGGCCTGGGCGAGCGCGAGCTGATGGTCGTGGTGCAGGGTCCGCACGGCTACGTGTCGCCGGGCTGGTACGGCGACGTGCCGGCGGTTCCCACCTGGAACTTCGTGGCCGCGCACCTGAGCGGCGTCCCCGAACTTCTCGGCACCGAAGAGAACCTGCGGGTGCTGGACCGTCTCGTCGACCGCTTCGAGTCGCCGATGCCGGCTCCGCGCCGGATGTGGGAGCGTCCGAACGACGCAGAGTTCGTGCATCGTCTCGAGCGCGGCACGGTCGGCTTCCGGCTCACGCCCACCTCGGTCGTGGCCAAGCGGAAGCTGAGCCAGAACCGCCCCGTGGAGGTGGTCGACCACATCGTCGACATGCTGCGCGCGGAAGGGCCTCACGCGAACGCCGCCTTGGCGGATGAGATGGCCCGGGCGCGGCGAGCACGGCCCGAGGCATGAGTCGGCCACGCATCGACGCCCTCGCGGACGTGCGGATCGCGGGTCCGGGCGCCGAGCTCCTGCCGGGGACCGAGCTCTACGACATCGTCCTCCATGACGGGCGCATCGCCGACATCGCGCCCGCCGGTGCGCTTCGGCTGACCGGCGCGGTGCATCGCGCCGAGGGAGCCTACGTCATCCCGGGCCTCTGGGATCATCACGTGCACGTGACGCAATGGGCCTTGGCCGCGTTGCGCGAGCCGCTCGGGGACGCGGTCTCGGCGACGGATGCGGCAGCCCGGATGGGCCGCGTGGCCCCGGGCGTGGACGGACGGCGCGTCGGCACCGGCTTCCGCGATGCGCTCTGGCCCGACACGCCGTCGCTCGAGGTCCTCGATGCGGCGACGGGGGACATCCCGACCTACCTCATCAACGCCGATGTGCACAGCGTGTGGCTCAACTCGGCAGCCCTCGCCCGCGAGGGCGTCTCGTCCGACGACGGGGTCCTGCGCGAGGGGCCGGCATTCGAGATGTCGCGGCGTCTCAACGAGCTTCCCGATCGGGTGTCGGATGCGGCCGTGACGGCGATGGCCGCCGCCGCGTCCGCGCGCGGCGTCGTCGGTGTGGTGGACCTGGACATGGTGTGGAACGAGTCCTCGTGGCAGCGCCGCCGTTCGGCCGGCTTCGATCTGCTGCGCGTGGAGTTCGGCGTCTACCCCGATCTGCTCGACCGAGCCATCGCCGAGGGCCTGCGCAGCGGAGATCCGCTCCGGGGCGACGACGGCGAGCTCATCACCGTCGGACCGTTGAAGGCGATCACCGACGGATCTCTCGGCACGCGCACCGCGGCGTGCTCGGTCGCCTACGCCGATGCGCCGCACCCGCACGGATTGCTCACGATCCCGCCCGACGCTCTGCGCGAGGTCATGACAGGCGCGACGGCGGCCGGTCTCGACTGCGCGATCCACGCGATCGGCGACGAGGCGATGCGTCATGCCCTCGATGCGTACGCGGCCACCGGCGCACACGGAACCATCGAGCACGCGCAGCTCGTGGCCGTCGCCGACATCCCGCGGATGGCCCGCCTCGGCGTCGCGGCCAGCGTGCAGCCGGAGCACGCCCTCGACGACAGGGATCTGACCGACAGCATCTGGGCGACGCAGACGGCGCGTCCGTATCCGCTGCGCTCGCTGTGGGCCGCGGGAATCGACCTACGCTTCGGATCCGACGCCCCGGTGTCCGCGCTCGACCCTTGGCGCCAGATCGCGGCGGCCGCGTCCCGCACGCGCGACGGACGCGAGCCGTGGCAACCCGGCGAGGCCGTCTCCGTTGACGTCGCTCTCGCTGCATCCACGCATCGCGGTTCATCGAACCCCGACACGATCGCCGTCGGCCAGCGCGCGGATCTCGCCCTCACTGCGGCCGACCCGCGGGCGATGGAGCCAGCCGCCCTGCGTGGGATGGAGATCGTCGGCACGATCATGGGCGGCCGCGTCATCCACCGCGCCTGAGCGCGATTACGCTCGGGGCATGATCGTCCTGCTCGCCGTCCTCCTGCTCGTCAACGCGGTCTTCAACGTCGTGGTCTGGCCGCGTTTCTACGGACGTGTTGCGAAGGACGCGCGAGCCCGCGACGCCGACGGGCGTCCGACACGGTTCCTCGTCGTGCACGCGGTGCTCATCGGCACCGCCCTCCTGCTCGCGGTCCTGTCGGCGGGCGTCGCGGTGTGGGCGCTCGTGGCGGGCTGAGCGCCTACGCTGTCTCGGTGGCCATCTCGAAGATCCTGCTCTACTACCGGTTCACCCCCATCGCCGACCCCGAGGCCGTTCGCCTCTGGCAGCGCGACCTCTGCGAACTGCTGGGACTGCGCGGCCGCATCCTGATCTCGAAGCACGGCATCAACGGCACGGTCGGCGGTGAGCTCGGCGCGGTGAAGACCTACGCGCGCAAGACGCGGCAGTACGGCCCCTTCCGGGGTCTCGATCTGAAGTGGTCGGAGGGGAGCGGGCTCGACGACGAGGGCCGGAGTCTGGACTTCCCGAAACTCTCCGTGAAGGTGCGCGACGAGATCGTCACCTTCGGCGCGCCCGACGAACTGCGCGTCGACACGGACGGCGTGGTGGGCACCGGCACGCACCTGACGCCCGGCGCCGTGCACAAGCTCGTCGAGGAACGCGGCGAGGAGGTGGTGTTCTTCGACGGCCGCAACGGGTTCGAGGCGGAGATCGGCCGTTTCCGCGGGGCGGTCGTCCCGGACGTCTCGACGACGAGGGAGTTCATCGCGGAGCTCGACTCCGGCCGGTACGACCACCTGAAGCAGAAGCCGATCGTGACGTACTGCACCGGCGGCATCCGGTGCGAGGTGCTCTCGAGCCTGATGACGGCGCGCGGCTTCCAGGAGGTCTATCAACTCGACGGCGGGATCGTGCGGTACGGCGAGACGTTCGGCAACACGGGACTCTGGGAGGGGTCGCTCTACGTCTTCGACGGACGGCAGGCGATGACGTTCGGCTCCGGCGCCGAGCACATCGGGCGCTGCACCGGATGCGGCGCGGCGACGTCGCGGATGATCGACTGCGCCGTCGCCGGATGCCCGGATCGCGTGGTGCGATGCGAGGCGTGCGAGGGCAGCACGGCGTGCGGTCACCATCCGGAGCTCGTGGCGGGTTGAACCGATCGCCTGAGAAGATGGAGGGATGTCCTCCACCGACGCCGTGCCCTCTCGTTACACCGTCGCGACCGACGGTGCCTGCATGGGCAACCCGGGCCCCGCGGGTTGGGCATGGGTCGGCGAGGACGGCCAGTGGGCCGCAGGCTCTCTGCCGAGCGGCACAAACAACATCGGCGAACTGCTGGGCCTGCTCTACGCCATCCGAGACCACTTCCAGGTGCCCGAGCTCATCGTGCAAGCGGACTCCATGTACGCGATCGACACCTACACGAAGTGGATGGACGGCCACGCGCGTCGCGGCTGGGTGACCTCTGCCAAGAAGCCCACCGCCAACCGGGACATCCTCGAACAGCTCATCGAGGTCCGCGACGCCCGGCGGGCGGCGGGCCTTCCCGACGTCGTCCTGGAACACGTGCGCGGGCACCGCGGTCATCGCCTCAACAGCTGGGCTGATGAGCGCGCAGTCCGGGCATCCCAACACGCGGCCAAGGGCGAAGAGCTCGTGTGGACCTCCCTGCGCGGGCTCGACCCCCTGGATGTGAGCGTCGATCCGCCGCGCAGCGCGGGCGACCGTGCGCGCTGAGCACCTCTCCCGCACCGCGCCGACGCGCGAGAGGATGGGGGCGTGCACACCCCGGACGACCCGCTGATCGTCGCCGACGCCGCCGCCTGGCGTGCGTGGCTCGACGAACATGAGCACGACGACGAGGGAGTGTGGCTCGTGCTCGCCAAGAAGGGCACGACCGCGCCGACGGTCCTCAGCTACGACGGCGCTCTCGAGGAGGCGCTGTGCAGCGGTTGGATCGATGGTCAGAAGCGAGGGCGCGACGAGGCGACGTTCCTGCAGCGCTACACGCCGAGACGCCGCGCCTCGTTGTGGTCCCAGCGCAATCTGACGCTGGTCGCGGGTCTGATCGAACAGGGGCGGATGCGCCCGCGCGGGCAGGCCGAGATCGACCGCGCGAAAGCGGATGGACGATGGGACCGTGCCTACGCCGGTTCGGCCACGATCGAGGTGCCCGATGACCTCCGCCTCGCCCTCGCGGCGGAGCCCGCGGCGGCGGCGCTCTTCGAGCGTCTCGACGCGACCAACCGGTACGCAGTGCTGCACCGGGTCGCGACGGCCACGCCGTCAGCGCGAGCGGGGCGCATCGCCCGGCTCGTCGCGATGCTTGCGGAGGGGAAGACGCCGCATCCGCTCGGGGAGCCGCGCGGCCCCCGGCTCACGTAGGCTCGAAACATGCTCGCAACCGTCATCCACGCCGCCCGTGACATCCGCGTCGAAGAGGTCCCGCGCCCGCAGCTCTCGACCGGGCGCGATGCGATCGTCCGCGTCGTCGCCGCGTGCGTGTGCGGCTCGGATCTGTGGCCCTACCGCGGGGTGACGCCGACGGAGCGTCCTCATCGCATCGGCCACGAGTTCGTCGGAGTCGTGGAGGAGGTCGGCGGTGACGTCGAGAACGTTCGTGCCGGCGACTTCGTCATCGCGCCGTTCTACGTGTGCGACGGCACGTGCGTGAACTGCCGTAACGGCGTGAGCACCTCGTGCCTCAACGGCGGATGGTGGGGCAGCGACGTGCGAGAGGACGGCTTCGCCGACGGCGGTCAGGGCGAGTTCGTGCGCGTGCCTCTCGCCGACGGAACCCTCGCCGTGGTCCCGGGCCCTGTCGAGCCCGAGGAGATCCCCGGCCTGCTGACGCTGAGCGACGTCATGGGCACGGGGCACCACGCCGCGGTCTCCGCCGGCGTGCGCCCCGGCGACAGTGTGGCCGTCGTCGGCGACGGGGCGGTCGGCCTGTGCGCCGTCATCGCCGCGAAGCGACTGGGTGCCACGACGATCATCGCGATGTCGCGTCACCCCGAACGACAGGCACTGGCGCGGGAGTTCGGCGCGACGCACATCGTCGCCGAGCGGGGCGAGGAGGGCATCGCGAAGGTGCGCGAGCTCACGGGCGGCATCGGCGCGGACCGCGTCCTTGAGTGCGTCGGCACGAAGGAGTCCATGGACCAGGCGCTGCGCTCGACGCGACCGGGCGGGATGGTCGGGTACGTCGGTGTGCCCAACGGCGGCCCTGAACTGCCCGTACGCACCATGTTCGGCTCGAATGTGGGTGTCAACGGCGGTGTGGCGCCGGTGCGCGGCTACATCGAGGAGCTGCTGCCCGACGTGCGCTCGGGAGCGATCCGGCCCGGGCTCGTCTTCGATCTCGAACTGCCGCTGCGTGAGGCCGCCGGCGCCTACGCCGCCATGGACGAGCGCCGGGCGACGAAGGTCCTGCTGCGTCCGTGAGTCGGCGCGTTGTGCGCCCGGCGGGCGGGGGAGTGAGCGAGTCGGTGGCGACGGGAGACGAGAAGATGGCGCAGGCACAGGCGACGACCTGGCTTCTCGTCGACGGCGAGAACATCGATGCGACGCTGGGCGGGTCGATCCTCGGGCGCCGGCCCCAGCCGGATGAGCGTCCACGCTGGGACCGCCTGCTCGCTTTCGTCGAGCGCACCTGGGGCGGGCGGGCGCGCGGGCTGTTCTTCCTAAACGCATCCACGAATCTTCCGATGACCTTCGTCCAGGCCCTGACGGCGCTCGGCTACGAGCCGGTGCCGCTGTCGGGCCCGGCCGATGCGAAGGTCGTCGACATCGCCATCCAGCGCACCCTGCGCGCGCTCCGCGATCGCAACGACGACGTCGTCCTCGTCAGCCATGACGGCGACTTCGTGGAGGATCTCGCCCCCCTCGCCGACGGCGAGCGGCGGGTGGGAGTACTCGCGTTCAACGAGTTCCGCAACACGGGCTACGCCGCCCTGGGCGGTGTCACTTTCTTCGATATCGAGTACGACGCTCAGGCCTTCGATGCGCCGCTGCCTCGCATCCGCGTCATTCCCATCGACGAGTTCGACCCCACGCAGTTCCTGCGCTGAGCCGAGACCTCGTCCGACTCAGAGCGACAGCTGGTAGTGGATGAAACCGCTGCGGGTCGCGACCTGGTCGTAGAGTGCCCGTGCGCGGGTGTTCGTCTCTGCGGTCAGCCAGTAGACCTTGGTGCAGCCCGCATCCTTCGCCCAGTCGCGGACGTGACCGATGAGTGATCGACCGGCGCCGCTCCCGCGTGCGTCGGGGGAGACGAACAGGTCCTCGAGGTAGCAGTAGTCGCCTCTGGACCAGGTCGCCTGGTGCGTCAACCAGTGCACGCGTCCGACGGCGCGACCGTCTTGCCAGGCGATCGCGCCGTGGAGCCCGGATGCGGGATCGACGATGCGGTCGAAGGCGTACTGCGTGACGTCCGCCGTGAGCTCGGTCGCGTAGAACTCCACGTACCCCTGCCAGAGCTTCGAGCCAGACGGCATGGTCTTCGGGGCGGACGGCGCGAATCTCCAGCATCCGATCAGCCTAGGACTCACTTCGGCCTGCCGTCCTCGTCGGCACCGCGCCCCGGTTCGGCCGACATATGTCAGAGAAGGTGTTGCCCGTGGGTGAATGTTCTCGCTAACATGCAGGCGTCGCTCACCGGACACAGATCGTCCGGCGCCGTGGTCTGCAGTGGCGAGGCCTGGGTGCGGCGGCACTGTCTGGCGCCCGGAGGGCGACACGATGCGGCGCAATGGAGCGCGGAAGGGGAGACATTCAGTGACGATCATGGACCCGAGGAAACGCGCGGTGCGGCTCCTGACCCGAGCGGCAGCACTGACCGCCGCTGTCGCGACCACCGTCTCCGGCGTGGTTGTGAGCACGGCGGCTGCGCGCGCCGTCGATGACGACCCCTGGTCGGGCCAGGGGAAGAGCTTCACCTCGACGCAGACCACGGAGAGCACATTCACGAACGCCATCATCGGATCCGACGTGCCCGACGTCGCCACGATCCGCGTGCCTGCCGGCACGGCGGGTGCCAGCAGGGACACGTACTACATGATCTCCACCACCATGGAGCTCACCCCCGGCGCCCCCATTCTGCGTTCCTACGATCTCGTGAACTGGGAGATCGTCAACTACCTCTACGACGTCATGGAGGTCACCGACACCAACGCGTTGCGCAACGGCTACAGCGCCTACGGACAGGGGCAGTGGGCGAGCACCCTGCGCTACCACGACGGCACGTTCTACGCGCTGATGAACAGCAACAACAACGGTCACGCCTACCTCTACACGACCACCGACATCGAGAAGGGGCAGTGGGAGAAGCACAGCTACAACCGCAGCTTCCATGATCCGAACATCTTCTTCGACGGCGATACCCCCTACATCGTCTACGGCAGCTCCTCGATGCAGATCGCCCAGATGAGTCCAGATCTGCACAGCGTGATCAGCGACCGGGTCGCGGCGACCACGGCCACCGCGATCAACAACACGGGTCTGGCCACCTCCGAGGTCATGGGCAGCGGCTGGGAGGGCAACCAGGTCGAGTACATCAACGGGTACTACTACGTCCTCGGCATCGCCTGGGGCAAGTACGGACGCCAAGCCATCGTGCTGCGTTCCAAGAGCCTGTTGGGTGCCGCCGCATCCGACCCGTACGAAGTGCGTGTCGCCGTCGGCTCCAATCTCGTCGCGCAGGGCGGATTCATCGGCACGGGCGACTCCGCCACGCCTCAGTGGGCTTTGCTCTTCGGCGACGATTACCCGACCGGCCGCGTTCCTGTCCTCGTGCCCGTCGCGTGGGATGCTGCTGACAAGGATGCGTGGCCTGTGTTCGGAACCGGCGTATACGGAAGCTCGCAGGTGCCACTGCCCGGCGCGCAGCCGATGCCGGTCACCCTGAGTGCGGCAGACCGGCGCAAGGCCGAGTCGGCGAGCGTCGTGACGTCGGACCAGTTCGACAACGACGCCGACCCCCGCGACTTCCACAACCCCAACGTGCCAGCCCCCGAGGTCGTGGTTCCCGAGTCGCAAGGTGAACACATCTCCAACGGGACGATCGAGGGCGGTACGACGGCGTGGCAGTCCCTGGGTGGAACGACGCTCGGGCTCGGCTACTCGACGCGCCACCAGGGTTCGATGTCGCTGAAGGTGAACGGTCGCACGACGGATGCTGCGGGCGCAGCGCAGACGGTGACCACTCTCCAGCGCGGGGCCACGTACGCGGTCTCCGCGTGGGTGCACTATCGCGACGCCGGTGTGGATCCGGCGAACTTCGCACTCACTCTCAGCGACACGAACGGCCACTCCTACGTGATGGCGCAGAGCAGTGTGCCGAAGGGATCGGCCTCGGCGGCGACGACCTTCGTGCAGGTCTCCGGTGAGTTCACCATTCCCGCGGAGCTGGACATCGCCAACGCGAAGGTCTCGATCGTGACCGTCGACTCCGCCACCGTGCCCGACATCTTCTTCGTCGACGACGTATCGATGGTCGGAGAGCGGGCAGTCCCCGATCACTACACGACCGAAGAGGGCGCCGATAACGGCTCCCACCTGGCGCTGCCCTGGCAGTGGGGGCACAACGCGGACAACCGGTACTGGTCGCTGACCGATCGCGATGGCTGGCTGCGTCTCACGAACGGACGCGTCGTGACCGGCAAGGCGAACAAGCAGTATCAACTGACGTACTTCGAGGAGGCGCGCAACACGCTCTCGCAGCGCACATTCGCCCCGGCCTCGTCCGCCCAGACCCGGCTCGACTTCGGCGCGCTCAATGATGGCGACGTCTCAGGGCTTGCCGTCTACAACCGGCAGGTGAGCTACATCGGCGTGACCAAGCAGAACGGGCAGTTCACACTCGGCGTCGTCAACCGTCCGGTGCGCGACTACACCGACCAGGAGTCGATCGCGACAGTGGAGGACTTCGTCGCCAGTGTGGCCGTTCCGGCCGGAACGACCACGGTGCTGTTGAAGGCCGACCTGAACATGCGGAAGTCCGGTGCAGACCGCAACACCGTGCGGTTCCTCTACAGCTGGGACGGCGTCACCTGGAATGCGCTCGGGGGAGCGCAACCGAAGCGGGCCTCGTGGGAGTCCAAGCACTTCAAGGGTCAGCGCTTCGGGCTGTTCAGCTACGCGAAGCAGACGACCGGCGGGCATGCCGACTTCGACTACTTCTACCTCTCCGATGTGCTGAGCGCCGACGGAGTCGCCGTGGACACGAGCGACCTCGACTGGCTCATCCGGGAAGCATCCGGTTTGGACCGGCGCGACTACACCGATGCATCATGGGCGAGCGTGGAGGCAGCGCTGGCGTGGGCGAAGTCCGTCGTGGAGCCGAAGACGCAGAACGAGGTCGATGCTCCGGCCCAGGCCCTGAATCGCGCAATCGCCGATCTTGAGGAGTTGCCCGCGCCGACCCCGGTCGTCACGGCCGACGTGACATCGGATGCGGCTCAGGTCTCAGGCTGGTATCCCGCCCCGGTGTCGATCGCGCTGGCACTCAACGAGCGCGCAAAGGCAGACATCCAGTACCGGATCGACGGCGGAAGCTGGTCGGACTACGGGGACGAGATCGTGATCACCGACTCCGGAGCACACACCGTCGACTACCGCGCCAGCGTCGCGGGGGAGCCGGTCGCCGAGTCGGGAGGCACCGCATCCTTCTCGATCGACGTCGACGCTCCTGTCTCCACGGCGACGGCGGACGCCGTGGCGCGCACCGTGCGCCTGAGCGCGGTCGACGCGCACGCGGGAATCGACCGGATCGAGTATCGGATCGGCGACACCGGGTCCTGGTCGCGTTCGGACGGAGTGGTCTCGGTCGGCGACGGTGCGAGCGTCGTCGGTTATCGAGCGGTCGATGTCGTCGGGAACATCGAGACGGTGCGGACGGTGATCGTGCCCGCCGTGCAGGGGCCGTCGCCCAGCCCGTCGTCGACGCAGCCCACCGCGCCGACGGGTGTCGTGGCTCCCTCTGCCGACGACCTGACCGCGCAACTGCGGGGCGCGGTCACCGCGCCGGCGACAGTGCGGCGGGGCGAGGCGCTGACATTGACGCTCGGGGGTGTTCAGTCGGGCACTGAGGTTCATGTCTGGCTGTTCTCGACACCGACCTACCTCGGGAAGGCCACGGTCGGTGCGGGCAGGACCATCAGCGTCAGCGTGCCCGGGACGACGAGTCTGGGAGCGCATCGCGTGGCCGTCGCCGGCGCCGATGGGTCGGTCATCGGATGGGCACCGGTCACCGTGACGGCAGCGGACGGCTCTCTCGCAGTGACCGGGCGAGATGCGGCCGGAGTCGCGGTGGTCGTCCTCGGCGCCGCCGTCGTGCTCGCGCTCGGCGTGGTTCTGGTGTGGCGCCGTCGACGGATCGGACGTTCGACCCCGTCGTCGTAGCAGCCGACCACCCCCGGGCCGCGAACGAGGCGTCCCGGGGCGAGGCGGGGGACGTCGTCCGGAAGGATGGCGTCCCCTGCTCATCCCGTGTCGGAGTCGCTCTCAGGCCGCCTCGGGCGAGGACCGCCCGCTCGGCTCAGAGGTGCGGATTGCGGCGAAAGGTCAGGTGCGTGACACCACCCGGCGCCGACTCGCTGGACGCCTCGTAGTCCGCCTCCCAGCCGCGTAGGTCGTCCCAGAGTCGGATGCCGTCACCGAGGATGAGGGGCGAGATGCCGACGTGCAGGTCATCGACGAGTCCAGCGCCCAGGAACTCCCGTGCTGTGCGGGCACCCCCGCCGATCCGCACGTCCGCGCCGCCCGCGGCGTCGATCGCCCGAGCGAGGACGGCTGCCGGCGTGTCCTGTACGAAGTGGAAGACGGTGCCGTTCGTCATCTCGACCGTCGGGCGCTCGCGCTGCGTGAGGACGAAGACAGGGACCTCGAACGGAGGTTCGTCCCCCCACCATCCGCGCCACTGCGGGTCGTCGCCGTGCAGGTGAAGGCCGAACATCCCCGCGCCCATGATCTCGGCGCCGATGCCTTCGAAATAGCGTGCTGCGTACGCATCGTCGACACCCGTGGTGCCCGCTCCGCTCTCGTCGTGAAGCACGCGGCGCCGGAACGTCCGCGTCGCGACGTAGGCGGCCGTGAGACGTCCCCAGTCGTCGCCGAAGGGGTTCTCCGGGGTCTGGTCGGTCGTGGTGGCGAATCCGTCCAGGGAGATATTGAGGTCGAGGCGTACGCGGGTCACACTCGAGGATCCGGCCACGCGGGGCGCGTGTCAACATCCGCGTGCCGACGGGATCGCGCGCCGGGCACGGTGGCGTGCTTGCCGGGGGAGCGGATGCGGGGCACGATGATCCCGGCGGCGCGTACCCCGGAGGGGGTGCAGCATGGTGCGTCGGGTGCGCGAGGCGATCCGCCGCGCCTTGCTGACGTGCGCCGACGCTGTCTCCGGCGGGGCGTTCCTGACGCGGTGGAGCGCCCTTCTCTCCTTCATCGTCGCCAGCACGATCAGTGTCCCGACCATTGCCGATGCGACACCGCAGGGGTACGCCGCTGCCGTGCTGGTCGGTGCTCTCGGTTGGATCGTTCTCTCGCTCATCGTGCTACCGGCCGCTGCCGCCGAGCGTCGGCTGAAGGCGCCTCGGGTGCGGGCGGTCGTGGTCCTTGCCGCATTGCTCGTCGCGGCACTCGTGCGCGCGCCCGTCAACAACGCCGTCAGCGTGTTGCTGTGGGGCATCCCCACGTCAGGGGCGTGGGGTCCACGGACGCTCACCAACGTCGTCACGACGCTGGTCGTCTTCGGTGTCGTCGGTGTCGCGACGACCCAGTTCGCGCGTCGCCGTCTCGTCGCACAGCGTCTGTCTGCAGCCCTGGTGCTGATGGGCGATCGCCTGGCACGGGCCCAGGAACAGGTGACTCGGACGGATGCGGTCCTGGCCGAGGCGGTGAGCGAGCTGCGCGCGGGCCGGGAGGCGGTACTGGCGGGTGGCGTGGACTTCGACGCCGTGCGGACCTACGCGGATCGGGTGCGCGAGACGAGCCACCGGTTGGCCGCACTCGCGGAGGACGATGGGGCTCTCCCGGACGCACTCGACGAGCACAGGTACTCCGCACCGGCCGATGCGGCACCGGTGGTGCTGATTCCGACTCCCTGGCTCATCGTGGCGCTCGTCTACAACGTCGCCTCGCTGCCGTTCGCGCTCACCGCCGGACCGCTCGCTGCCATCGGCATCGGGTACCTCGGCGTGTGCCTGCTCGACATCGCCGCGGGAGCGGTGACCCGTCTCCCGCGGCTGCGCGGATCGACCCCCGGCGCCGTGCGGCCCGCCGTGTTCATCGGGACGTGGCTGCTGGCCGGGATCGGCGTCGCGCTTCTGACCTTCGCGCTCTTTCCCGAGGTCAGGATGCTGAGCGTGGTCGGTGTGGTGGCCATTCCCGCTGCAGCGACGGTGCTGTCGCTGTGCGTGGATGCGATGCGGCGCGTGCGCTCCGCCGAGTACCGTTCGGCCCGTGTGCTGGCGCGGGTCGCGCAGCGCGTCGCGGCGAGGCAGGCTCAGTCGAGCGAGCGCCTCGCCCGAGCGTCGAGCCTGCTCCATGGCCGCGTGCAGGGCAGATGCGTGATCCTGGCGGCTCAGGCGGACGATGGGTCACCCTCGGCGGAGGACGTCGCGGTGTTCCGCACGCAGACGGACGACCTCTTCGAGGCCATCCTCGACCGCGTGTCGGACCCGAAGAGCGCGCTCGCGTCGGGCCTCGCCGGATCCGTCGAGAGTCTCCTGTCCGCCTGGAGCGGTGTCGTCACGACCACTCTCGAGTTCGACGCGGCCGCGGCTCTCGCTCTGACCGATCCGGTGACGGCCGACCGTGCGATCGACGCCGTCAATGAAGCCCTCGTGAACGCCGTCAAGCATTCCGCCGCCCGTCGCCGCCGTCGCGATATTCGGGATGGCCGACGGCCGGGTACGTGTCCGCGTCTCTTCGCCTGGTGCTCTCGCCGCACCTGCCCGACGTTCGAGCGGGCTGGGGACGAGAGCACCAGGGATCGCGATCAGCCTGCAGGGAGAGGACGTCGTGCTGGACTCGGTGCTGCCGGCCACAGGCTGACCGTTCCGGCGACTGCCGGCGCGCGGGCGCGGACGCTCAGGCCGTGATCGGGGCCTTCCAGCCGAGGGCCGGCGCGACGTACTTCGCGAACGACTCGACGACGCGCAGGTTGAACTCCACGCCCAGCTGACTGGGGATGGTGAGCATGAGCGTATCGGCGGACTGGATGGCCGCATCCTGCAGCAACTGCTCGACCAGCACGTCGGGTTCGGCGGCGTACGTCTTGCCGAACGTCGAACGCATGCCGTCGATGATGCCGATCTGATCCCCGCCCTGCGAACCGCCGAAGTACATGGCATCCTCCGCCGTCGTGATCGGAAAGATGCTGCGACTGACCGAGACGCGGGGCGTGCCCGCGTGACCGGCCTCGCGCCACGCGGCGCGGAACGCATCGATCTGCTGCGCCTGCAGAAGATCGAAGGGGGTGCCGTCGGCCTCGGTGAGCAGCGTCGAGGACATGAGGTTCACACCGACGCGTCCCGCCCATTCAGCGGTGTCGCGGTTGCCGGCTCCCCACCACACTCGCGAGCGCAGTCCCGGGGACTGCGGTTCGATCGCCTGCATCCCGGTTCCGCCGCCGAAGGGGCTGTTCGCGTCGCGCTCGGCGAGCGGTTCGCCGTCGATCGCGCGCAGGAACAGATCGAAATGCCGACGCGCGATGTCGGCACCCCGGGGGTCCTCAGAACCCGTGTAGCCGAAGGTCTCGTAGCCGCGCACCACGGACTCGGGTGACCCGCGGCTGACGCCCAGCGCGAGCCGGCCGTCGCTGATCAGGTCGACCGCGGCCGCTTCCTCTGCCAGGGAGAGGGGGTTCTCGTAGCGCATGTCGATCACGCCGGTCCCCATCTCGATGCGCGAGGTGCGCGCGGCGATCGCGGCGAGAAGCGGCATCGGGGAGGCCTGCTGGCGCGCGAAGTGGTGAACCCGGAAGTAGATGCCGTCGACGCCGAGCTCGTCCATGCCCACGGCGAGGTCGATCGCCTGGAGCATCGAGTCGCGCGCCGTGAGGATGCGGCCGCCGCCGAGAGGGCCGTAGTGCCCGAAGGACAGTGTTCCGAAGCGTTCCATATCGAGGAGAACCATACGAAGGCAGAAAGCATTCCGATGAATCGATCTTCGCCGTTCGCGTCGGCCCTCGCCCTCCGCGGCCGTGCGTAGCATGGCAGCACATCGACGATCGGGAGGTGTCATGGTTCGCGTCCGCGTCCTGGGGGTGGCTCTGGATCCCGCGCAGGAGCATGTGATCCTGCTGAAGCCGGTCGTCCGCCCGTGGGACAGGATCCTCCCGGTATGGATCGGTGCCCAAGAAGCGACAGCGATCCTCGTCGCCGTGCAGGGTGCCCCCTCACCGCGACCGTTGGCCCACGAACTGATGCTCTCGATCGTGGACGAGCTGTCCGCGCGCGTCGAGCGGGTCGAGGTGACGCGCGTCGACGACGGCACGTTCTACGCCGCGGTGACCCTCGACACCCCGCGGGGCGCTCGCGTGGTGGATGCCCGACCGTCGGACGCCATCGCACTGGCGTCTCGTGCGGACGCTCCGATCTTCGTCGCGGACGAGGTCCTCGCGGTGGCGGGAATTCTCGACACCGTCTCGGAGGAGTCGGATGAGGCTTCCGCGCGCGACGAGGAGTCGCGCATCGCCGAGTTCCGCAGCTTCCTGGACGAGGTCGAGCCGGAGGATTTCGAGGACTGAGCGTGGTGGCTACGCTGGCGCCATGACTACCCTTGTGCTCACCGTCGTCGGCGTCGATCGTGCGGGCATCGTGTCCGCGGTCGCCGAAGTGATCAGTGCGCACGGCGGCAACTGGGAGAACAGCGAGCTCGCGGAGCTGGCGGGCACTTTCGCCGGCGTCATCCAGGTCGACGTCGCACCGTCCCGTGCCGATGAGCTGCGGGACGCGCTGAGCGTCCTGGAGGGGTTGGCCAGCATCGTTGTCGTCACGCCCGGGCGATCCCTCGAGCCGCGGAGCGAACTCGCCGTCCGTGTGATGGGCAATGACCGCGTCGGTATCGTCCGCGAGGTCACGAGTGCGCTGGGCGAGCGCGGCGTCAACGTCGTGCGCATGACGACGCAGACGCAGGATGCGGCGATGTCGGGCGGGCGGCTGTTCCAGGCGGAGATCGTGGCCGCGGTCCCTGCGGGCACTCCCGCGACGGAGATCGTGGCGGCGCTGGAGTCGATCGCTGCGGACATCCAGGTGGAGGCGACCGTCGTCCAGAGGGAATGACGGTCGGTCAGCCGCCCGGAAGGAGCTCGGTCGACTCGTCGGGAGCGAGAACGCCGGATGCCGGCTCCTCCGGTGCATCGTCGGACGGATCCGGGGTCGGTGTCGTCGTCGGTTCGGGCGACGGCGTGGGATCGTCCGTCGGCGCCGGTGTGGGCTCTGGAGTCGGAGCGGGGGTCGCCGGTGGAGCCGGGGCGGGGGCCGGCGCCGGCTGCGGAACGCGCCCGACTGTCGGTGGGGTGCTCCGATCGCGGCGGGACGACGGAGGAACGGTGTCGTCGGGCGCGGGGGATTCCGCGATCGGGGTCGGCTCCGTACCGATCGCCGCTTCCAGGGATGCGGGAGCGTTCAACGCGATCGGAGGGAGGGCACGATCGGTGCTGGCCGCGCGCGGCGAGGTCTCCGCGTCGACACCGGTCAGAGCGAAAGCGCTCAGGCATGAGAGCACGAGCGCACCTGCCGACGCGACCATCGCGGTCACGAGCGGTCGGGGCGCGGGCATAGGAGACTTCCTTCGGTAGATCTACCGGCGTTCGGGTCTTTCCATCATTCTCCGGACGTCCCGGGACGTCAACGCGTGCGGGCGCGACGATCAGGGCAGCGACGTCAGGATGGCCCGGTCATCGATGCAAAACGCTGCTCCTGCACATCCTTCGATCCCGCAAGCCCGGCCCGCATGTCGCGCCCGCTTCGTAGGCTGGACGCATGGCAGAACATCACGCAGATCACCGCGCCGACGCGAAGCGATCGAACGCGGGGCGCATCCCCTCGGTCTCTCTCAACTCGGGTTACGACATTCCGCAGCTCGGGTACGGCGTCTTCAAGGTCGACCCCGCTCAGACGGAGAGATTCGTCTCCGACGCCCTCGAGCTCGGATACCGACACATCGACACCGCAGCGATCTACGGTAATGAAGAAGGGGTCGGGCGCGCGATCGCGGCCAGCGGGATTCCCCGCGACGAACTGTTCATCACGACGAAGCTGTGGAACGACCGGCAGGCGGGGTCGCAGCCGAAGCAGGCCCTCGAGGAGAGCCTGACCAAGCTCGGACTCGATCACGTCGACCTCTACCTCGTGCACTGGCCTGCCCCGGCAAACGACAACTACGTGCATGCCTGGGAGCAGCTCGTCTCGTTCAATGAGGCCGGACTCGCCCGTTCCATCGGCGTCTCGAATCACCTCGTCGAGCACCTCGAACGCCTCGTGGCGGCCACGGGCAAGGTTCCCGCGGTCAACCAGATCGAGCTGCACCCCGCCTACCAGCAGCGTGAGGTGGTCGCCTGGGCGAAGGCCAACGGCGTGCACATCGAAGCATGGGGACCCCTGGGACAGGGCAAGTACGACCTGTTCGGGACCCCCGCGATCCACGATGCTGCGGCCTCTCACGGCAAGACGCCCGCTCAGGTCGTGCTGCGCTGGCACCTGCAGGTCGGCAACATCGTGTTCCCGAAGACGGTCAACCGGGATCGGATGGCGGAGAACCTCGACCTGTTCGACTTCGAGCTCTCCGACGACGAGGTCGCTGCGATCACGGCACTCGACCCGGGTGACGGATCCGGCCGTGTCGGCACCCACCCGAACGATTTGAACTGACGCATGCGCAGGTGAGTGGCGCAATGGATGCGGCGGGCGTGTGCTCGCCGCATCCGCTTGCGTCAGGCCTGTGTCGCGGCGCTCTCGCGACGCGGCAGCACCCAACCCTGTCGAGGGAAGTGGCAGGTGTAGCCGTTGGGGATCCGCTGGAGGTAATCCTGATGCTCGGGCTCCGCCTCCCAGAACGGACCCGCCGCCTCGATCGTCGTCACGGCCTTGCCCGGCCACAGGCCCGAGGCGTTCACATCCGCGATGGTGTTGCGGGCCTCCTGCTCCTGCTGCTCGGTGAGCGGGAAGATGGCCGAACGATAGCTCGTGCCGATGTCGTTGCCCTGGCGGTTCAGGGTCGACGGGTCATGGATCTGGAAGAAGAACGCGAGGATGTCGCGATAGGTCGTCTTGGTGGGGTCGAAGACGATCTCGACGGCCTCCGCGTGTCCGGGATGGTTGCGGTAGGTCGCGTGATCGTTCTGCCCACCGGTGTAGCCCACGCGGGTGTCGAGAACGCCGGGCTGCCGACGGATGAGGTCCTCCATGCCCCAGAAGCACCCGCCCGCGAGCACGGCGGTCTCGGTGCCGGGGATCTGCGTGATGGTTCCGTTGTCGGTGGTCATGCTGACTGCTCCTTGTCGGACGGATCGTCGCCGAGTGATGGCTTTCACGAGTGTAGATCCGCCGGTCTGCGATGCGGCCGGTCGGCGGCATCGACGGGTACAACAACGCAGCTCGCCGTTTTGGTCCCGCGCCGCGGATCCGCCTCAGCGGCGGCGTGAGCGCAGCAGTCGCCCGCGCGGGCGGGTCGGGACGATCGGGATGGGGCGGGTGACGATCGCGTCGACGACCATGGATCCGCTCGTCGGTCCGACGACCGGGATGGGCGTGGTCTCGGGGGAGACGTGGTCCACCCGTGAGATGGGATCGTGGGCGAGACGGCGGTGGGCGCGCACGTACGCCGGGATCAGGACCACCACGGCTCCGAGCCACGCGAGCGGATTGCTGAAGGCGACCCCGGCGAATCCGAAGGCGGCGCCGAGCGCGATCGCGGCGCCCACGCGCATCACGAGCTCGATGACCCCCGTGACGGTGGGGATGACGGTGTGACTCAGGCCCTGGAGCGCACCGCGGAGGACGAAGAGGATTCCGAGGAACGTGTAGGTGGCGCCGTTGATGACCAGGTTGAGCGCGGCGAGATCGACGACCTGCGGCGCGGAGTCTCCGACGAACAGGCGCACGATGGGCGCCCCGAAGACGATGAGCAGACCGCCGAGGGCGACGGCCCCGGCGATGGCGAGCCAGGACGCTTGACGTACGCCTGCGCGGATGCGGTCGGGACGGCCGCCGCCGAAGTTCTGCGCGACGAACATGGACACCGCCAGCCCGAGGGACTGCAGCAGAGCGACGGCCAGTCCATCGACGCGCGCCGCGGCGGTGTAGGCGGCGACGGCATCCGCGCCGAGCTCGTTCAGACGCACCTGCACCGCCAGCGTGCCGATGGCGATGATGGAGGCCTGGAACCCCATGGGCAGTCCGAGACGAAGATGCAGAGCGATGTCCGCGCGGCTGATTCTCCAGTCGGGGCGGGTCAGATGAAGGACCGGTACACGCCGGCGCACGTACGCGAGGCACAGCAGCACCGACACGGCCTGCGAGACGACCGTCGCCACCGCCGCTCCGGCGACTCCCCACCCGAGAGGGCCGACCGTGAGCACCACGAGCCCCGCATTCAGGAGGCACGCGACCGTGAGGAAGACGAGCGGGGTGCGTGCGTCGCCGATGGCTCGGATGGCGGCCGCGAGGTAGTTGAAGAACATGGTGGCCGCAGCGCCGAGGAAGCTGACCTGGGCGAAGACGGTCGCGTTGTCCAGCAGCTCCGGGGGAGTCTGCAGCAGCTGGAGCAGAGGACGTGATACGAGGGGTGCGCCCACGGTGAGGACGGCGCTGGTCGCGGCCGTCAGTACCGTGCCGGTGGCGACCGATCGCCGCACGGCGGCGTGGTCTCCCGCGCCGAACGCCTGTGCGGTGGGAATGGCGAAGCCCGAGGTCAGACCCCACGCAAACCCGATGAGCAGGAACAAGAGACTGCCTGTCGCGCCGACCGCGGCGAGCGCGTCCACACCCAACTGGCGTCCCACCACGATCGCGTCGACCACCTGATACAGCTGCTGCACGACGTTGCCGACGAGGAGGGGAACGGAGAAGAGCAGGATGACGCGCCACGGGCTGCCCGTGGTCAGTGAGGTGGACATGCGAAAGCTCTCGGGATCGTGCGGGGAAGACGGCGGTTCGACGACCGCATCCTCCAGGCTATCGAATCGATTCGAGAACGCGCCAGTGGTTCCGCCCGTCGGATTCGCCGGGAGCGGCGTTCGGACGCGATCCGCCTCCCCCGGACACGCGTGCTCTAGCGTGAGGGACATGACCTCCCGTACTTCGTCACTGACCATCGCGGAGCGTGCGACGCGACTGCGCGAGCTGCACGCCGCGTCCGAGATCCTGCGCGTCGTGAACGTGTGGGACGTGGTTTCGGCGCGGACCGTCCTCGCCCTGCCCGAGACGCGGGCGATCGCCACGGCGGGTCATTCCATCGCGGCGAGCTTCGGCTACGAAGACGGCACGATCCCGATCGAGACGACTCTCGACATGGTCTCGCGCATCGTCCGCGTCGCCGGCGATGTGCCCGTCTCCGCCGATCTCGACGACGGTTACGAGGACGCGGGGGACACCGTCCGTCGCGCGATCGGCGTGGGTGTCGTGGGGGCCAATGTCGAGGACAGGCTGCGCCCGCTCGACGAGGCCGTCGCGCGCATCGCCGCGATCACCGCTGCCGCGGATGCGGAAGGGGTGCCGTTCGCCCTCAATGCCCGCACCGATGCCTTCGTGCGGGCGGGCGGGCGCCCGGTAGACGAGTCCATCGCCGACGCGATCGAGCGGGGTCGCGCCTACCTCGACGCCGGCGCCGATGTGGTCTTCGTCCCGGGCATCCTGGACGCCGTCGTCGCCCGCCGCCTCGTCGAAGGGATCGGCGAGCGCAAGGTGAGTGTCATCGGTCTTCCGGGGGCGCTGACCGCCGCGGAGTACGAGGCGCTCGGCGTCGCGCGCATCTCCTACGGGCCCACCACCCAGCGCGTCGCGCTCACCGCGTTGCAGGATGTGGCCGCGCAGCTCTACGCCGATGGCTCCATTCCCGGCTCGACCCGCGCACTGAACTGAACAGCGATCCGATCGGCGACATGAGAGCTCTGGGTGGGGCGCGAGCCGAACTCGCAGCACTTGCGCGGAACGCGGAGAGTTTCGACGTCGCCGAACTTCCCGCCCCCGCGCCGACAGATCGCGCGGCCGCGGTGCTCATGCTGTTCGGAGTTCTCGACGCGCTTCCCGCGACCCGCAGCGCGGCGGACGAAGCGGTGTCTGCCGACCTCGATGTGCTGCTGCTCTCGCGGGCGGCGACACTGCGTGCCCATCCGGGTCAGGTGGCCTTTCCCGGGGGCCGTCTCGAGGCGGGCGACGACGGTCCCGTCGCTGCGGCACTGCGCGAGGCGCGTGAGGAGACGGGCCTGGATCCTGAAGGCGTCGAGGTTCTGGGGCCTCTTCCCGCGGTGCCCCTCGCGTTCTCGCGACACGTCGTCACCCCCGTTCTCGCCTGGTGGCAGAAGCCGTCGCCGGTGCGCGTGGTGGACGTCGCCGAATCGGCTGCGGTCTTCCGAGCCCCGGTCGCGGATCTGCTGGATCCCGCTCGACGGGGCATGACCGTCGTACGGCGAGATGGGCGCGAGTGGCGCGGTCCCGCTTTCGCCGTGGACGCTGCCGCGGGGGAGTTCCTGGTCTGGGGCTTCACAGCGCTGCTGCTGGACGCTGTCTTCGATCGCCTGGGCTGGACGGAGCAGTGGGATCGTTCGCGGGAGTTCGTTCTCCCGATGTGATGCGTCAGACTCGACGCATGTCTCTGCCTCTGGATCTGCCTGACGGTGCTCAGCTGCGCGCCGCGCGGCCCGGTGACGAACCCGGGATTCTCGCTCGGATCCACGATCTCGCCACGTACGAGAACGAACCGGATGCGGTCGCGAACACCGAAGAGGCCCTGGCGGAGGCGCTGTTCGGCGCAGAACCGCGCGTCTACGCGCACGTCGTGGAACGTGGTGGCGACATCGTCGCGATCGCGATCTGGTTCCTCACCTATTCGACGTGGACGGGCCGGCACGGGATCTGGCTGGAAGACCTCTTCGTCGCCGATTCGGAGCGGGGGCGCGGACTCGGCCGGGCGCTGATCGGGTCGCTGGCAGCGCTGTGCGTCGATCGTGGGTACTCGCGTCTGGAGTGGACGGTGCTGGACTGGAACGCGCCGGCGATCGCGTTCTACCGCTCACTGGGCGCGATGCCGATGGATCAATGGACGACACAGCGCCTCACGGGAGAGGCGCTGCGTCGTCTGGGCGAGGGCTGATCCGCGTCAGCCGGCGCCCCGCACCTCGCGCAGGAAGGCCGTGACGTTTTCGCGGAGGGCCTCGATGCGTCGCTGTCGAGCCGCTTCACGGTCGAAACCGAGGTAGGCGGAGGGCGGCAGGCGACGGACGTTGCGGGAACACTCGAAGCCGGCGCAGACCAAGGTGCCCACCGTGTCGCCGCGGCGGCCGGCGTCACCTGCGCGGCGCGCGACGAAGAGCACGACATCGTTCGGCAACTCGACGTCGTTGCACCACGCGCACTGGGCTCGTGTGCGCGGGCGGCTGTCGGCCTCGCGCAGGATCACGCCGACCGGAGCGCCCTCGACCTCGGCGACCGCGTAGCCCATCTTGGGCTGCTTGGGGTCGCGCCAGCCGAGATAGTCCAGGTCGTCCCACGACACGGTCTCGAGAGTCGGCGGAAGAAGAACGGCCTTGCGCTCGCGCAGGGACGCGTTGACGAAACTGGCCCGGATGCGGGCATCGTCCAAAGGGATCATGAGGGTGCCTTCGTGTGCGTGCCGCCGAAGCGGCGGGTGGACATCGACCGGCGGTCGACGCAGATGCAGAGGAGCCCGCGGGGCTCGACCCTCATCTGTCGCCGGCGCGATGCGCGCCGGGGACCTCCTGACGCCCTGCGGGCTGCATGTCACGAATCACGCCGACCACTGTACGCCGTCGCCGGAGGGCGGGCGCCGTACTCTGAAGACGTGCTCCGCCGTCTCCGTCGACCGATCCTCCTCGCTGCCGTGGCGGACGTCCTGGTGGTCGTCGTCTTCTGTGTCATCGGTCGCGCCAGTCACGACGAGTCGCCACTGGGGGAGCTGCTTGTGACGGCGTGGCCGTTCCTCGTCGCACTCGCCGCCGGCTGGGGGATCTCGCTCGCTTGGCGACGGCCGTTCGCAGTCCTGCGTACGGGAGCGCCCGTCTGGATCGTCACGGTGGCCGGGGGCATGTTGCTGCGCGTGCTGGTCGGCCAGGGGACGGCTCCGGCATTCATCGTGGTCGCATCGCTTACCCTCGGAGTCCTCCTGGTCGGCTGGCGTGCCGCGCGTATGGCGGTTCTGCGCAGGCCCGGCCGATCCGCGATGACCGCTGCGGATGAGAACATGAAGGCATGACCGAGAACATCGCCCGATACGTCGACCACACGCTGCTCAAGCCCGAAGCCACCGCGGCGGATGTCGCGGCGACGATCGCGGAGGCTGCGGCACTCGGCGCCTACAGCGTGTGCCTGTCTCCCTCGGTGCTCCCGGTGACCATCCCGGACCCGCTCAAGCTCGCCGTGGTCGTCGGCTTCCCCAGCGGCAAGCACCATTCGCAGATCAAGGCCGCCGAGGCCGCACTGGCCGCGTCCGAGGGTGCGGACGAGATCGACATGGTGATCGATGTGGGTGCGGCGATCGAGGGACGCTACGACGCGGTCGAGGCGGACATCCGCGCGGTGCGCGAGGCCGCTCCCTCGCCAGTGGTGCTCAAGGTGATCATCGAATCCGCGGCGTTGAGCGACGACGCGATCGTGGCCGTCTCGCAGGCCGCCGAGCGCGCCGGGGCCGATTTCGTCAAGACGTCCACCGGCTTCCACCCCGCGGGCGGTGCGACCGTCCACGCGGTCGAGCTGATGAAGCAGACCGTCGGAGACCGACTGGAGGTCAAGGCTTCGGGTGGCATCCGCACGCGTGAAGACGCCGAGGCGATGATCGCAGCCGGCGCCACGCGCCTCGGTCTCTCGAGCACGCGCGCCGTGGTGGAGGGGGCGACCGCGTCGGGCTCGTACTGACGCGCGCGGCAGACGCCGCGGATCGATGACGCCGCATGACGGCGCTCTCCGGAGTGCTGGATCGCGGTGCCCGGCTCTGATAGCCTTGATCGTCACTCGTGTGGCGCGCCCGATGGTGCGCGCAGGGTGACAAGAAACCAGACAATCCGCTCCGTCCGTCGCATGCGCGTGCGTTCGGAGCCTGAGACCCCAATCCAACAAGGACTACCCACTACATGACTACCGCAACGACCGCCCCGGCCACCAAGCAGGTCGCGATCAACGACATCGGATCTGCCGAGGACTTCCTGGCCGCGGTCGAGAAGACCCTGAAGTTCTTCAACGACGGCGACCTCATCGAGGGCACCGTGGTGAAGATCGACCGCGACGAGGTCCTCCTCGACGTCGGGTACAAGACCGAGGGTGTCATCCCCTCGCGCGAGCTCTCCATCAAGCACGACGTGGACCCCAATGAGGTCGTCAACGTCGGCGACCACGTCGAGGCCCTGGTTCTCCAGAAGGAGGACAAGGAAGGTCGCCTCATCCTGTCCAAGAAGCGTGCGCAGTACGAGCGCGCGTGGGGCGACGTGGAGAAGATCAAGGAGAACGACGGCGTCGTCACCGGTCAGGTGATCGAGGTCGTCAAGGGTGGCCTCATCGTCGACATCGGCCTGCGCGGCTTCCTGCCCGCATCGCTCATCGAGCTGCGCCGCGTCCGCGACCTCACCCCGTACCTCGGTCAGGAGCTCGAGGCGAAGATCCTCGAACTCGACAAGAACCGCAACAACGTGGTCCTGTCGCGTCGCGCTCTTCTCGAGCAGACGCAGTCGGAGTCGCGCTCCAACTTCCTCAACAACCTGCACAAGGGTCAGGTCCGCAAGGGCACGGTCTCGTCGATCGTCAACTTCGGTGCGTTCGTCGACCTGGGCGGCGTGGACGGCCTCGTGCACGTCTCGGAGCTGTCCTGGAAGCACATCGAGCACGCCTCCGAGGTCGTCGAGGTGGGCCAGGAGGTCACGGTCGAGATCCTCGAGGTCGACCTCGACCGCGAGCGCGTCTCGCTGTCGCTGAAGGCGACCCAGGAGGACCCGTGGCAGGTCTTCGCGCGTACCCACGCCATCGGCCAGGTCACGCCGGGTAAGGTCACCAAGCTCGTTCCGTTCGGTGCGTTCGTTCGCGTCGCAGACGGCATCGAGGGCCTGGTGCACATCTCCGAGCTCTCGGGCAAGCACGTCGAGCTGGCCGAGCAGGTCGTGTCGGTGGGCGAAGAGGTCTTCGTCAAGGTCATCGACATCGACCTCGAGCGTCGTCGTATCTCGCTCTCGCTCAAGCAGGCGAACGAGTCGGTCGACCCGTACGGCACCGAGTTCGACCCGGCCCTCTACGGCATGGTCACGGAGTACGACGAGAACGGCGAGTACAAGTACCCCGAGGGCTTCGACCCCGAGACCAACGCCTGGAAGGAAGGCTTCGACGCTCAGCGCGAGGCCTGGGAGCAGGAGTACGCCGCTGCTCAGGGTCGTTGGGAAGCCCACAAGGCTGCCGTCATCAAGGCCCAGGAGGCGGAGGCCAACAACGTCGGCACCGTCGAGGCCAGCGGTTCGTCCTCCTACTCGAGCGAGTCGGGCCCCGCGGGCACCCTCGCCGACGACGAGGCCCTCGCGGCTCTGCGCGAGAAGCTGTCCGGTCGTTGATCGACTGACATCCTCATGAGAGAGGGCCGGGATCTTCGGATCCCGGCCCTCTTCTCGTTCTCGCAACGCCGCTAGGGTGGGCGCATGACGGGGGAGCGCCCGGTGGGCGTCGACGGGGGAGGCGGCGTCCCACCGCGCCCGGCTCTCGTGCTCGCCGCCCTCGTGCTCGCGGCGCTGGTGTGCAACCTCAATCTCGCTGCGGCGAACATCGCACTGCCGGAGATCGGCGACGACTTCGCCGCCGGCCAGACCGGGTTGAATCTCGTCGCGCTCGGATGCTCCCTCGGCCTCGCGATGTCCGTGCTGTACCTCGGCGCCCTCGCGGACCGCTACGGCCGCAAGCAGATGCTGATGCTCGGGCTCGCGCTGACCGTCATCGCCAGTTTCGCGGCCGCCGCGGCACCGTCGATCGAGTGGCTCATCACTGCTCGCGTCTTCACCGGCGTCGCTGCGGGCATGGCCTACCCGACCACGTTGTCGTTGATCACCGCTCTGTGGTCGCGCGGACCCGCCCGTACGGGCGCGATCGCCCTGTGGTCCAGCGTCAGCGCGATGGCCGGCGTGCTCGGTGCGGTCGCGGCCGGCTTGGTGCTGGAGGTCTTCCACTGGCAGGCGGCCTTCCTGCTGGCCGCCCCCATCTCCGCCGTCGGACTCGTTCTGGTGCTCGCCGTCGTCCCCAGCCACATCCGCGAGTCGACCGAACCGGTGGATCACGTCGGCGGCGTGTTGTCTGTGTTCGGTGTGGCCGCTCTCGTGGTCGGAGTGGGAATCATCGCCGCACCCGAGCAACGCCTCGCAGGGGGCGTGAGTCTCACTCTCGCCGCCGTGCTGCTCGGTTTCTTCGTGTGGCGTCAACGCAGCGCCGCATCGCCTCTGTACGACCTCGCGATCGCCCGTCGACGGATGTTCTGGGTGCCCGCGCTTGCGGGCATGGTCGTGTTCGGCTCGCTGATGGGAGCGATGTTCGTCGGTCAGCAGTTCCTGCAGAACATCCTCGGCTACGACACGCTCGAAGCGGGTCTGGCGGTCGTGCCGGCTGCGGCAGGGCTCCTGATCGCGGCGCCGGTGTCGGCGCGCATGGTCACGACACGCGGCTCGCGGACGACGATGCTCGCCGGGTACGCCTTCGTGTTCGTCGGGTTCCTGACGACGCTGTTCTGGCGCGAGCACACTCCCTACTGGCTGATCGGAGCGGGCTTCTTCACCATCGGGGTCGGAGCCGGGTTCGCGATGACTCCCGCATCCCGGTCGCTCACCGATGCGACGCCGGTCATGCGCGTGGGTATGGCTTCCGCGACCTCCGACCTCCAGCGGGACCTCGGCGGTTCCATCATGCAGGCGCTGTTGGGCGCCATCCTGGCCACGGGATTCGCCGGTGCGTTCGGCCGCGCCATCGCCGCCTCGCCGTCCGCCTCGCAGGTCTCCGCGGAGGTGCAGGCCGCGCTGCAGGCCTCCTTTGCCTCTGCGCTGCACGTGGCCGAGCAGTTTCCGCAGTACCGCGCCGAGATCGTGGCCGCCGCGACGCAGAGCCTCGTCGACGGCGCACTGTGGTCGTACGCGGTCGGCGCCGTCGCCATCGTCTCCGGCGCCGTCCTCGTGCGTGTGCTCCTGCCTTCACGCAGCGGCGAACATCGTCTGATCGCGGAGTACGCCGCGGCGGACGCGGCCGACGACCCGCCGTCTTCCGACGCGACCCCTCGATGACGTCCCACCTTCGGAGGTCGTCGATCGGGCGCGGAGGCCGACGTCGCGTCGGCGTGTGGCGTCGGGTCGCGATAACGTCGGATTCATGAGTACCAGCGACGTCGGCGACGCGTACCCCGTCGCCGAGCATGTCGTCGACTCGCGGCGCATCCTTCGCCGCATCCGGAGGTTCGGTCGTCATTTCGCATTGCCGCCCTTCCTCGACACCGGTCGGGCACGGACGACGGCGACTCTGCAGCTGAGCCTCGCTGCCGTCGTGCTCGTCTACGTCGTCATCGCGGTGCCGTGGGGCTATGCCGGTGATCTGGGTCTGTTCTGGCTGGGTGCGATCGTCGTGCTCGGCGCGGGCGGTGTGGCGCTCCTGGTGCCATGGGCCCGCGTCTCTGCGTGGTGGATCATGGCCGTGCCCATCATCGATCTGCTGGGCATCGCGCTGCTGCGCCAATCGCTGCCCACCGGTGGGTTCGGTGTGCTGTTCTTCATTCCCGCCATCTGGCTCGCCATCTACTTCGGCATCGGCGGCTACCTGGTCGGCATCATCGTCGCGCCAGCCATCCTGGTGACCACCGCGATCGTCGACCCCCGGCAGGACGTCGGATACGTGACCTTCAGTCTTCCGCTGATGATCGTGGTCGTCGCAACCATCAGCCTCGCGCTCGGGCGGCAGATGACGGCGCAACGACGGCTCTTCACCCGTCAGACCCGCACCATGGCCCGCACTCTGCGCCGCGCCCAGAAACAGGAAGAACTGCTGGCCGAGGTGCTGGACACGATCGACTTCGGTGTCATCCGTCTCGCGGCCGACGGATCCACGACCGTCGCGAACGAGGCGCACGCACGACTGCAACGCGCCGCCCGCTCCGCGGAGGCCGGTTCGGGCGGACACGCCGCCTTCGCGGCCGACGGAGTGACCCCGGTGGACCGGCAGGACACCCCCTTCGCGCGGGCAGCCCGCGGCGAGGTCTTCGACAATCAGATCGTGTGGTTCGGCGGCGACGGACCGCGCCGCCGAGCGCTCAGCGTGACGGCGCGGCGCACGCGCGCCGTCGACGGCTCCGACAACGGCGCGGTCATCGTCTCGCGTGACGTCACCGCGGAGCTCACGGCGCTGCGTGCGCGCGACTCGCTCGTTTCCTCGGTCTCACACGAGCTCCGCACGCCGCTGACCTCGATCATCGGCTACCTCGAGCTCGCGGTCGACGACCCGGATGTGCCAGAACGCGCGCGCGGCTACCTCGACGTCGCGGAGCGGAACGTCTCGCGCCTGTTGGAGATCGTCTCCGACATCCTGACGGCGTCGAGCACGTCGGAGATGTCGGCTGACCTGACCATCTCGCAACAGGATGTGGACATCGCAGACGTGGTGCGCGCGAGCGGCGAGTCCTGGGCCCCCGCTGCGGCGGAGCGCGCGATCGCCATCGACATGGCGGGCGTGCGCCCGGCGCCGGCCTACGCCGATCCTCTCCGCATGCGGCAGGTCATCGACAACCTCGTCAGCAACGCGGTGAAGTACAACCGCGATGGCGGACGCGTCACGCTCAGCACGACCTCGGACGGGATCACGACCTGGATCACGGTCACCGACACCGGCGTCGGGGTCTCCGAGAGCGACGTGGGCAGGCTCTTCGAGCGCTTCTTCCGTGTCGCCGACACGTCGACGGGAACGGGGCTCGGTCTGTCGATCAGCCGTGAACTCGTGCGCGCGCACGGTGGCGACATCATCGTCACCAGCACGGCCGGCGTCGGTTCGACCTTCAGCGTGCAGCTCCCGGCGAGCGCCGAGTCGCTGGATGATCCGGACGCGATCATCACGATCTCCAGAACGGGCGCATCGCGACGCGAAGAGGACCAGGACACATGACGCTCGATCCCCTCACCGCGGGCATCTTCACCGCGATCGCTGTGGTCACCATCGCTGTGACCTACATCGCCACCACGCTCTCGCGGCGCTACGGGGGCGGGTCCCAGCTGTGGGGCATCGGTTTCCTGCTGCAGATCATCGCCGTCGTGAGCACCGTGGTGATCGGTCTGTTCGACGCCTCCGAGTGGACCAACGTGTGGGCTCTCGCGCTCGGCAACGCAGCCGCGGTGGGCGCTGCCGGCTGCGTTCTGATGGGGTTCCGCGCGTACAACGGCGAGGAGGTCGCCGGTCCCGCGCTCATGGTCGTGTCCCTTGCGTTCCTCGTCGCGGCGGTCACCGTCGTCGAGAAGCCGGCCGCAGGCGGGCAGACGGGTGTCCTCTGGTACAGCCTCGCCATCGCCGGACTCTGCGTGGGGGCGATCATCCATGCCGTCGGCCCGCGGACGAGGCCTCATGTCGCGACCTGGGTCTTCGTGGGCGCCACCACCCTCTTCGGTGCGTATCACGTGACGCGCGCCGTCGTCACTCTCACGGCGGGGGAGGACAGCCCCGTCTTCGCGGCCTGGTTCGGTCCGATCTCGCTGAGTCTGGTCGTCCTGGTACTGGGAACGGTCTCCTCGCTGACGCTCTTCATGCTTCGCGCCGTGCTGGTCACCGCGCAGCAGGCGGCGGGCTCCGCCGCCGTGGACGAGGTCCTCGCTGCGTCCGCGTTCCTCGCGATGCTGCGGCGGATCCTCCGCCGTGCTGCGCATCGCACGGAACTCGTCGTCGTCATCGCGGTGATCGTCGAGGACGTCGGAGCGATCACGGCGTCGTTCGGGCAGGAGGTCGCCGAAGCCACCACTCGCGTCCTGCGGTCTGCGGTGCGCGAGTTCGCGTCGCCCGTGGCGGCGGTGGGCGCCACGGATGACCGGACCATCATCCTCGTCGCCACCACTGCATCCAGCCCTTCCGATGCGCGTCGCCAGGCGGGGCTCATCTACCGCGGAGTGATCGAGCGCTTCGTGGATGCCCGGGGCATCGTCGTGCCCGGTGTCGGGGTGGGTGTCGCCCTCAGCCAGACGCTGGGCTACGGTCCCGAGGTGCTCGTGGAAGCGGCGACGATCGCCGCGGTGGAGGCGTCCGAGAGCGACGAGACCTCCGTGGTCTTCGCGCGGGCGCGGGGGGTCGGCGCTCCTGCGTTCCCCGGGGAGCCGACGGAGCGATAGTGTCCACGATATGCACAGCGACGCTGCTCCCGGTCGGGGCAGGGGTGTACGCGGATTCCTGCGCGCGAGGCTCGCGGGATCACGTGCGCCACGCACATTCGCGGCTCGGGGACGCACCGCTGTTCTGAACCAGCTCGTGCTCTGCGCGCTGGTTCTGGTCGTGGCGACGGTGGGGATCTTCTCGTCTACGCTTCGCAACGAGAGCCTGTTCCTTGTCGGGGTCGTCATCGTCTTCGCCGTAGGGGTGGCGACCTTGGCCACGCCGTGGACCCGCATCCCTCGGACCGCCCTCTACGTCTTGCCCATCGCGGACATCGCAGGCATCGCCGTCATGCGCGTCGCCGAGCCCATGAGCGGGCTCGGGCTCATGTGGGTCTTTCCCGCGATGTGGTTGGCAACGCTGGGCATCCTGGGATTCGTCATCCAGTTCACGATCATCACCGCCACCTATGCGGTCATCGTCGTGACGGGGGGAACGACCGTGTGGGGGTACACGGTGTTCCTGCTCCCCATCGCCGTTCTCGCCGTCGCAACGACCACCTACATCTCCTCACGACGTCAGCGGGCCCAAGCGCATCTGCTCGAGAAACAGGCGGCGCTGCTCAGCGGAGCGCTGCAGCGCGCCCAACGTCAGGAGGAGCTCGTCATCGACGTGCTCGACGCGGTGGATTTCGGTGTGCTGCGCATCGCACCCGACGGCACGGTCTCCGTGGTTAATGAGGCGCTGGGGCGATTCCAGAACACGATCCCCGGATTCGGGTCCCGCAGTCGGGAGATCGAGAACGCATACCGCGCCGACGGCGTGACCCCGATGCCCCGTGCGGAACGGCCGCTGCTCCGGGCGCTTGCGGGCGAGGTGTTCGAGAATCAGGTGGTGTGGTTCGGCCACCCCGACGAACGCCGTCACGCCATGAGCATCACGGTGCGCCGGATGCATGACGGCGAGGGCGCGGATGCGGGAGCCGTGCTGATCGCGCGGGATGTGACCCCGGAGATGACGGCATTGCGTGCCCGAGATCGGCTCGTCGCCTCCGTCTCGCACGAGTTGCGGACGCCGCTGACGTCGGTGCTCGGTTACCTCGATCTCGCGATGGACACGCTCGACGACCCGGATCAGGCGCGCCACTCGCTGGAGATCGCTGCCCGAAACGGCGAGCGGCTCCTCGAGATCGTCGCCGACATCCTCGCCGCCTCCAGCACCTCGCGCCTCTCCGTCGACATGACCATCTCGCCCGAACCGATCGATGTCGCAGAACTGGTGGCGGCGACGGCGGAGGCCTGGCGTCCGCGGGCGGCCGAGCGGGCGCTGACGATCGATACCTCCGGGATCGAACCCGCCGGTGCGTTCGCCGATCCGCTGCGGCTGCGACAGGTCATGGACAACCTCGTCAGCAACGCTGTGAAGTACAACCGCGACGGGGGTGCCATCTTCCTCGGCTGCACCACAGACGGCAGTTCCACCTGGATCCTGGTGCGAGACACCGGGACGGGGATCGCGGAGCCGGACCTGGACCGCCTGTTCGAGCGCTACTTCCGTGCGCGGACGGATGTGGAGGGGACGGGCCTGGGTCTGTCCATCAGCCGCGACATCGTTCGTGCGCACGGCGGAGACATCACCGTGCGCACGAGCCGAGGGCTGGGCTCGACCTTCATGGTGCAGCTTCCCGTCGACGAGCGCTCGGTCGCTTCGCCCGCTGCACCGCTTCAGGAGACGGGAGAAGCGAGATGAACGTCGATCTGTTCACCGCGTCGTTGTTCACCGCGCTCGTCGGCAATGTCGCCGGGGCCGTCTTCATCATCGACACGATCCTGCGCCGCGATCACGGTCCCGGTCGCATCTGGTCGATCGCGTTCTTGTGCGGGATGGCCACGACCGTCGCCTACAGCATGTGGGCAGCCGGCATCGGCGAGATGCTGCCGATCGCGGTGGGCAACGCGCTGTTCGTCACGACGACGGCGGTGATGTGGCTCGGCTCACGCAGTTTCAACGAGCGGCGGATCGGTTCGGCGACGGCGGTCACCGTGCTCGGTGCGCTGACCGTGGCCGGTGCCGTCGTCGTAGAGGGTCCGGACGGCGGAGACTGGGCGGGGTGGCTGACCATGGGCATCGGCCTCGTCGTGTTCTCCACGCTCGCCGCGATCGAGACGCTCCGTGCGCCGATGCGCCGCTTCGGCACCGCCGCGGTGCTCGCCGTCGTCTTCCTGGTGATGGCGACCTTCTATCTCATTCGCTGTGTGGTCTTCGTCGTCGCGGGCGCGGACAGCCCGCTCTTCCTCGACGCGTTCGGCTCGGTCGTCGCCAACTTCTTCACCGTCGTCCTGACCGTCGTCGCCGTCGTGGTCATCTCGGTGCTCAGGGCGGCGCAGGTCGAGCTGCGCTCCTTCGCGTGGATGACCAGCAGGGGGGTCACTTCCGACGGCATCCTTCTGGCGGCGACGCTCCGCACAGCGATGACGGATGTCATCGAGCGCGCCCGATGGCGCGGCGAGCTGGTCTCGACCGTCGCAGTGCGTGTGGCGGATCTGGCGGAGATCCGCACGGCATTCGGCGCAGACGTCGCGGGCGACGTCCTGCACCACTGGAGACGGAGCGTGCGGCGGTATGCGCCGTCGTTCGCGCTCGTCGGCGAGGACGGCGCGGATGCGCTCGTCGTCGTCACGCGCGCGGCCACTGCGGCCGAGGCCCGCAGGCAGGCCGCCGTGATCTATCGCGGCGTGCTGGAAGCACTCGGCGCCGTGAGCCGCGCGGTCATCCCGTCCGTCGGCGTCGGGGTCGCCCTGACCGAGACCGTCGGCTATCGGACGGAGGTCCTGGTGCACAGCGCCCGCGTCGCGGCCGACGAGTCCGCCACGAGCGTCGAGTCCTCCGTGCTGTTCGGCGGCCTCTCGTATGCGGAGCAGGACCCGGCGTGAGGTCGTGGCATGCTCGAGGCATGCCTCTCATCGCACTGACCGGCGGGATCGCGTCCGGCAAATCCACGATCGCACGGCGTCTCGCCGAGCACGGCGCGGTCATCGTGGATGCCGATGCCATCGTGCGAGAGGTGCAGTCGGTGGGATCTCCAGTGCTGGAGCGGATCGCGGCCGAGTTCGGGTCCGAGGTGATCCAAAACGACGGGTCGCTCGATCGTGCCGCACTGGGCGCGATCGTCTTCTCCGACGCTGCGGCGCGGGAACGTCTGAACGCCATCGTGCATCCGGCGGTGCGTCAGGCCTCGACCGAACGCTTCGAGCGCGCGTTCGCCGACGATCCCGATGCGGTGGTCGTGTACGACGTGCCGCTGCTCGTGGAGGCGCGCGTCGACGATCCATGGGAGGCGATCGTGGTGGCCCATGCGCCGGCCGCGGTGCGTGAGCGTCGGCTCGTGGCGCTTCGAGGCGCCAGCGCACACGACGCCCGCGCGCGGATCGCCGCCCAGGTCTCTGACGAGGAACGTCTCGCTGTCGCCGACGTGGTGATCGACACGTCGGGCTCTCTCGCGGACACGATCGCGCAGACTGACGAGCTGTGGGAGCGGCTGCGCGGCTGACCGCCCCGATGTCCGTGGTCCCGCCTACGCTGGAACGGTGCAGACCACACGATCCGTTCGCCCCTTCGAGGTCGTCAGCGAGTACATGCCGTCCGGCGATCAGCCGGCCGCGATCGCCGACCTCGCCGCCCGCATCAACGCCGGCGAGACCGATGTCGTGCTGCTCGGCGCCACCGGCACGGGAAAGTCAGCGACGACGGCCTGGCTCATCGAGCAGGTGCAGCGTCCGACGCTCGTTCTCGCTCACAACAAGACCCTCGCGGCACAGCTCGCCAATGAGTTCCGAGAGCTCATGCCACACAACGCCGTCGAGTACTTCGTGTCGTACTACGACTACTACCAGCCCGAGGCGTACGTCCCGCAGACCGATACGTTCATCGAGAAGGACTCGTCGATCAATGCCGAGGTGGAGCGCCTGCGCCACTCCACGACGAACTCCCTGCTGAGTCGGCGGGACGTCGTCGTGGTGTCGACCGTCTCCTGCATCTACGGTCTGGGCGCCCCGGAGGAGTATCTCCGTGCGATGGTGGCCTTGCAGGTGGGGGAGCGCTACGACCGCGACGCTCTCATCCGGCAGTTCATCGCGATGCAGTACAACCGCAACGACGTCGACTTCTCGCGCGGCAATTTCCGGGTGCGCGGCGACACGATCGAGATCATCCCGGTCTACGAGGAGTACGCCATCCGCATCGAGCTCTTCGGTGACGAGATCGAGGCGCTGTACACCCTGCATCCGCTGACCGGGGAGATCGTCGAGCGGATGGACTCGGTTCCGATCTTCCCCGCGTCGCACTATGTCGCGGGCACGGATGTGGTGCAGCGCGCGATCGGCACGATCGAGACCGAGTTGGCCGAGCGACTGAAGGAGTTCGAGTCTCAGGGCAAGCTTCTGGAGGCGCAGCGGTTGCGCATGCGCACCACCTTCGACCTCGAGATGCTGCAGCAGCTCGGATTCTGTTCCGGCATCGAGAACTACTCGCGCCACATGGACGGGCGCGCACCGGGGGAGCCCCCGCACACGCTGCTCGACTTCTTCCCTGACGACTTCCTCCTCGTGATCGACGAGTCGCACGTGACGGTGCCGCAGATCGGGGCGATGTACGAGGGGGACGCGTCACGCAAGCGCACGCTCGTCGAGCACGGGTTCCGGCTGCCGTCGGCGATGGACAATCGTCCGCTTCGGTGGGACGAGTTCAAGAACCGGATCGGGCAGACGGTGTACCTGTCGGCGACGCCCGGTCGGTACGAGATGGGCATCGCCGACGGGGTGGTGGAGCAGATCATCCGTCCCACCGGCCTGGTCGATCCCGAGATCGTGGTCAAGCCCTCGAAGGGGCAGATCGACGATCTTCTCGAAGAGATCCGGCTCCGGGTCGAGCGCGACGAGCGTGTGCTGGTGACGACGCTGACCAAGAAGATGGCGGAGGAGCTCACCGACTTCCTCGGAGAACACGGAGTGCGTGTCAGGTATCTGCACTCTGATGTCGACACGCTGCGGCGCGTGGAGCTGCTCAGCGAGTTGCGGGCGGGCGTGTACGACGTGCTCGTCGGCATCAACCTGCTGCGCGAGGGTCTCGACCTGCCGGAGGTCTCTCTGGTCTCGATCCTCGACGCCGACAAGGAGGGGTTCCTGCGCAGCGGAACCTCGTTGATCCAGACGATCGGTCGCGCCGCGCGCAACGTGTCCGGTCAAGTGCACATGTACGCCGACAAGATCACCGATTCGATGCGCAACGCGATCGACGAGACCGAGCGGCGCCGTGAGAAGCAGATCGCGTACAACACGGCGAACGGCATCGACCCGCAGCCCCTGCGCAAGAAGATCGCCGACATCACCGACGCCCTGATCCGTGAGGGCGCCGACACCAAGGCGATGCTCTCCCGCGACCCCAAGGGCAAGGGCAAATCGCCCACGCCCAACCTGCGTCGCGAGGGAATCGCGGCCGAGGGTGCTGCGCAGCTCGAGGCGACGATCTCCGATCTGTCTGATCAGATGCTGGCCGCAGCGTCGGAGCTGAAGTTCGAGCTCGCCGCCCGACTCCGCGACGAAGTCCAAGACCTGAAGAAGGAGCTTCGCGCGATGGAGCGCGCAGGCCACGCCTGATCGGGGCGCGCCGCGGGCTCAGACGGCGGCCGTTCGGGCGAGAAGCTCGGCGATACGGCCCCGACAGCCACCGCATCCTGTGCCGGCCCGTGTCCGGGCGGCGACGCATTCGACCGAGTCCGCGCCCTCCGACACGGCTTCGCCGATCCTGCCCGCGGTCACGCCGTTGCACCAGCACACGGTCGCGTCGGCGGCGAACGGGTCCGCGGAGACGGATGCCCCGGCGTCGTCCGCGTCCAGGCGGAGCAGCACGGACCGGTCGGCGGGAAGCTCCGATCCGCGCTCGAACAGCAGTGTGAGCTCGGCACCCGTACGGGGGAGGCCGACGGCCACGAAGCCCGTGAGCACGCCGGCACGTGTGACCATCTTCACGTAGGTTCCGCGAGCCGGATCCGCCCACTGTGTGACCTGCGGCGCATCCACGCAGCCATCGGTGTGCGCGCCTTCATCCCACGGGTCGGCGGAGACATCGCCGCCGGCGACGATATCGACGCCCTCCGCCTTGAGCATGACGACGCTCGGGCGCTCGTTCGTCGTCGCAACCGGGCGGCCGGAGAGCATGTCGGCGAGCGCATCCGCCTGGCGCCAGCCGGGACCGATGAGACCGGAGGGCGCGCCCGGAACGCGGTCGTGGTCCGTGTAGGCCACAGGGTCCGCGATCTGCGCGCAGTCGCCGATCGCGAAGACATCAGGATCGCTCCATGAGCGCCCCACACCGTCCACGAGGATGCCCGCCGCAACGGCGAGCCCGCAGGCCGCGGCGAGCTCGGTGCGAGCCGTGACGCCCACCGACAGCAGGAGCAGGTCTCCAGCGATCTGTTTCCCGTCGGCGCAGACGAGCGCGTCGAAACGTGGATGCGGGTCTTTCTCGTCGGTGCGCAGCAACACGCTCTCGGCGCGAGAGTGCGGAGCGATCTCGATCCCCGCTTCCCGGGCCGCGCGCGCCAGGATCCGTCCGCCGCCGAGATCGAGATTGCGGGGCATCGGGATATCGCCGTGGTGCACGACGACGACCTGCGCGCCCTGTTCCCGCGCGGCGAGGGCGAACTCCAAGCCGAGTACGCCGGCGCCGAGGACGACGATGCGGCCACCGGCCCTCACGGTTGCGAGCACGTTCGTGGCGTCGCTCAGATCCCGCAGAGCATGAACACCGGAGGGGAGCGGCCTCGCACCCTCATCGAGGGCGGCGGGGTCTTCTGCGCGAACGGTGCGTTCGCGTCGCGCGCGCTCCATCCCCGCAAGGGTGGGGATGTTGGCCCGCGCCCCCGTCGCGAGCACCAGCCGGTCGTACGGGATGCATCGCCCCGCGCTGGTGCGGACAGTGCGCAGGTTGCGGTCGATCGCCACGGCGGCTTCACCGAGATGGATCTCAGCACCCGCCGCGATGGCCGCAGCGGTGTCGGTGATGTCGAGCCGTGAACGATCGGCGCGCCCGACGGCGTACTCGGCGACGAGCACACGGTTGTACGCGTCTTCCGTCTCCGCGCCCACCACGGTCACCGAGACCTCGCCGGCGCGTAGTGCCGGCAGCATCCCCTCGATGAAGCGCGCGGCGACCGGGCCGTAGCCGATTACGACGATGCGGATCATCGAGACACCGCCGTCTCGACGACGGGCGTGTCGCTCGCAGCGTGGACGCTCACCCGCGTGCGTTTGAACTCCGGCATCGCCGAGATCGGGTCGGCCACCGCCTCGGTGAGGAGGTTCGCTCGCGCGTCGCCGGGGTAGTGGAAGGGAAGGAAGACCGTGTCGTGGCGGATCCCGGCGGTCACCTCGGCGCGTGCTCGCACGGCCCCTCGGGTGTTTCGCAGCTCGATCGGGTCGCCGTCCGATACTCCCAGCCGTACCGCCGTGGCGGGGTGCAGCTGTGCGGTGAGCTCGGGGCGAGCGGCGAGCAGCTCCGGGACGCGCCGGGTCTGCGCGCCGGACTGATAGTGCTCGAGCAGGCGGCCCGTGATGAGCGTGAGGTCTGCCGCACCGCTCGGTTCGGAACGTTCCCGACGAGGATGCACGACGACCAGCCGTGCGCGCCCGTCGTCGTGGGCGAAGCGCTCTGCGAAGGGGCGGGGCGTGCCGCGCGAGCCTCGTGGAAACGGCCAGTGCGCCGCGAGGCCGGTGTCCAGCAGTTCATGGCTGAGGCCGGAATAGTCGGCGGGGCCGCCCTCGGACGCGAGTGCCAACTCGTCGAACACCTCGGCCGGGTCGGTGGACCAGGTTCCGGGCGCGTCGAGGCGACGGGCGAGTTCGCTCATGATCCAGAGCTCGCTGCGCGCTCCCGCGGGGGCGGCGAGCGCTCGGCGTCGACGCAGCACACGGCCCTCGAGTGAGGTCATCGTGCCCTCCTCCTCGGCCCACTGGGTCACGGGCAGGACGACGTCAGCGAGCTGCGCCGTCTCCGACAGGAAGAAGTCGCACACCACGAGCAGTTGGAGGCGACCGAGCCGCTGGGCGACGCTGTCGGCGTCGGGAGCGGACACGACGACGTTCGAGCCGTGTACCAGGAGGGCGTGCACCTCGTCACCGAGCAGGTCCAGCAGCTCGAGGGCCGGCACGCCCGGGCCCGGGAGCGAGTCCGCGGGCACACCCCACACCCGTGCGACGTGGGCCCGTGCAGCGGGATCGGTGATCTTGCGGTAACCGGGCAGCTGGTCGCACTTCTGCCCGTGCTCACGGCCGCCCTGCCCGTTGCCCTGGCCGGTCAGGGTGCCGTACCCGTTGCCGGGCGTGCCCGGCAACCCCAGCAGCAGTGCGAGATTGATGGCTGCCGTCGCCGTGTCGGTGCCGTCGACGTGCTGTTCCACACCGCGCCCGGTCAGGATGTAGGTGCCTCCGTTCTCGGCGAGTCGGCGTGCGACGCTCCGCAGCAGTGGCACGGGGACGCCGGTGACCTGCTGCACGCGTTCCGGCCACCAGGCGTTGGCGCTCACGCGCAGGGCGTCGAAGCCCACGGTGCGCTGCGCGATGTAGCCCTCGTCCGCGAGACCCTCGGCGATGACGATGTGGATCAGTCCGAGGATGAGGACGAGATCTGTGCCGGGCGCGGGTTGGAGGTGGATGCCCCCGCCCTCGTCGGTCAGTCGTGCGGTCTCGGACCGGCGCGGGTCGACGACGATGAGTCCGCCGCGTTCGCGGGCACGTGAGAGGTGGCGGATGAAGGGGGGCATGGTCGCCGCGACGTTGGAGCCGAGCAGGAGGACGGTGTGGGCCTCATCGAGATCGGCGACAGGGAAGGGGAGTCCTCGGTCGATCCCGAAGGCACGGTTGCCCGCGGCCGCGGCGCTGGACATGCAGAACCTGCCGTTGTAGTCGATGCGGCTCGTGCCCAGCGCGACGCGGGCGAACTTGCCGAGCTGATAGGCCTTCTCGTTGGTGAGTCCGCCGCCGCCGAAGACGCCGACCGCATCCGCGCCGTGCGTGCGGCGCAACGCCCGCAGCGTCCCGGCGACCTCGTCCAGCGCTTCGTCCCACCCGACCTCCTCGAACCGGTCGCCGTTGCGACGCAGCGGCGCGGTGAGACGATCGCCGCGAGTGAGGAGTTCGGTGGCGGTCCACCCCTTCTTGCACAGTCCGCCCCGGTTGGTCGGGAACTCCCGTGCGTCCACCCGCGCACCGTCTCGCTGAGGCGTCAGCCGCATCGCGCACTGGAGGGCGCAGTACGGGCAGTGTGTGTCGGCGATCGCCGCATCCGCGGTCACAGGCGAGTCCCGGATCGGCGTCCGCCGCGCACGTAGACGACGGCGGTGACGGCGAGCATGAGGGCGTAGGCCACGACGAACCACGACAGGCCGGCGCCGTACCCGCCTGTCGCCGACTTGGACAGTCCGAGCACCTGCGGGATCAGGAAGCCGCCGTACGCGCCGATGGCGGCGATGATGCCGAGCGCCGCGGCAGCCTTGCGCTGCGTTCCGATGTCGCCGGAGCTGCGATGGGCATCCGCGGCGCCCGCACGCCAGGCGAAGACGGTGGGGATCATTCGGTACGTCGAGCCGTTGCCGATCCCGCTCGTCGCGAACAGGACGAGGAAGAGGCCGAGGAAGCCCCAGAAACCGAGCGAGGGAAGCGTCAGGATGAGCGTGACCGTCGTGGCCGCCATGACGCCGAAGGCGATCATGGTGATGGTCGCACCGCCGAAGCGGTCGGCGAGCCTGCCCCCGTAGGGTCGGGCGAGTGATCCGCAGAGTGCGCCCAGGAAGGCGAGCTGCAGCGTCGTCGCGCCGAGGTGGATGCCGGAGAACTCCGGGAACTGGTCGGCGAGGAGCTTCGGGAACACTCCGGCGAAGCCGATGAAGGAGCCGAAGGTGCCGAGGTAGAGGAACGAGAGGAGCCACAGATGCGGCTCGCGGAAGGCCGCAACGGATGCGGCGAAGTCGGCCTTCGCGTGCGAGAGGTTGTCCATGCGCAGCGCGGCCCCGGCGACAGCAATGAGAATGAGCGGCACCCACACCCATCCGGCGAGCGGCAGCTGGAGCGTGACACCGGCGCCGATCGTCACGACGATCGGGACGATCAGCTGTGCGACGGCGGCGCCGAGGTTGCCCCCTGCGGCATTGAGCCCAAGCGCCCAGCCCTTCTCACGCTGGGGGTAGAAGTAGGTGATGTTGGCCATGGAAGACGCGAAGTTGCCTCCGCCGAAGCCCGCCAGCGCCGCCACGAGGAGCATCACGCCGAAGGGTGTTTCCGGATTCGCGACGCACATGGCCAGGCCGATCGCGGGAAGCAGCAGGAGTGCGGCGGAGACGATGGTCCAGTTGCGGCCACCCACCTTGGGCACCATGAAGGTGTACGGGAAGCGCAGGGTGGCGCCGACCAGGCTGGGGATGGAGATCAGCCAGAATGTCTGCGCGGTGTCGAAGGCGAAGCCGGCTGCCGGCAGCGATACGACCACGATCGACCAGAGCTGCCAGACGACGAAGCCGAGGAACTCCGCGAAGATCGACCAGCGGAGGTTCCGAGCGGCGATCCGGCGCCCGACGGCCTTCCACTGCGCCTGATTCTCGGGGTCCCATCCGTCGATCCATCGACCCCGCCGGTGGACGAGTTCGGGGGCGGCAGGTGCGGTGTTCGAGGGCGCGGTCGTGATCAGAGCAGACATGGCTTCTCCAGGAATCGGCGGTGCGTCGGGCGGTTCAGTGCGCCAGGTCGAATCGGTCCGAGACCAGTTCGACGAGTTCGGCGGGCGGGTCTTCGTCCGCTCGCAGCAGCGGAGCGGTGACGATATCGGCGCCGGAGGCGGCGACGAGGTCGGCGAAGTAGCCGGGGGCGAGAAGGTAGGTGGCCACGACGACTCTGCCGCCGTGCGCACGGGCTTCGGCCACGGCGTCGGTCAATCGAGGCGCCGCGGCGGATACGAATCCGACGCCGACCGGCACGCCGAGTGCGGCAGCCAACGCTTCGCCCACCGTCATGCAGTCGGCGGTGGCCCTGGCATCCGACGAACCGGCCGCGGCCAGGACGACGCGGGTATCCGTGTCGACGCACACCACTCCGGCCTCGGACAGGCGCCGCATGAGCACCGTGACCAGGCGCGGGTCCGGGCCCAGTGCGCGGGTGACCCGCGCATCGAGCCCCGTGGCGGATGCAGCTTCGGCGAGATCGACATGGACGTGGTAGCCGGCGGAGAGCAGGAGGGGCACGATGACGGCGCCGCTGTGCGGATCCTGCGTCGCAAGGACGCTGGGAACGTCGGGCTCCTGGACATCGACGAAGCTCTCGTGGACCGCGAGCTCCGGCCGCGCACGGGCGACGGCTGCGACGAGGGATGCGACGGCGCGTCGACCCTCGGGATCAGAGGTGCCGTGCGACGCCGCGATGAGCGAGTGGGAGGCGGCGACCTCTACCCAGCCGTCCGTCTCGCGTACCCGCCACACCGGGAGTCGGAGTTCGCCGGGGCGGGTGAGGCATTCGCCCGTCTCGAGGTCGTAGACATCCTTGTGAAGCGGAGACGCGAGCGTCGTGCGTGTCCCGCGCGACCCGACGATGCCTCGCGACATGACCGAGGCGCCGGTGACGGGGTCGGCGTTTCCGACTGCCAGGATGCGCTCGTCGGGCAACCGGAACACCGCCACCTGGCTGCGTCCCACGAGTGCAGCCTCGCCCCAGAGCGGTTCGAGATCGTCGCGCCGGCAGATGCGCGTCCACACGGCGGGCCGGAGCTGGTCGCGTCTCGCGGTCGCGGTGCTGTCGACGAGAGTCATGAGCAGGAGGCTAGGCAGCCCATGTTTCGCCGTCGACGTGCGATGGTGTCCGCGCCGTAACGTCTCTCTCACCACCCGCTTTCGGTGCTGTGAGAACCGCGTCACACGGTGTTACGCAGGGGCAACAGGCGCGGAACCGGTGCTGCGTAGCGTGGGCGCTTCCAGATCAGGGATCGACATCCGGGAGCGTTCGATGAGCAAGACACGCCGCATCGTCGTGGTCGGCGGCGGGCCCGCCGCGCATCGCGTGACCACGAATCTCCTCGACGGGGCGGTCGCGTCCGGGGTCGACATCCGCGTGACGGTGTTCGCGGAAGAGGCGCACACGCCGTATGACCGCGTGGCACTCAGTCGGCGGATCGACGACGTGACCGCCGACCTGACCCTTGCTCCGCAGCTGTGGGAAAGGGAGGAGGTCGAGCTTCGCCTCGGGGAGCGCGTGGAGGCGATCGATGTCGCATCCCGGACGGTGTCCAGCCCATCCGGCGTCATGGAGTACGACGAACTCGTGCTCGCAACGGGCTCGGATGCGGCCGTCCCTGACATCGAGAACGCGCATCTGGCGCGCGTGTACCGGACGCTGGACGACGTCGCGGGCCTCGTGGACGAGATCACCGCGTTCCCCGCTCAGCACGGTCGTCCGGCGAACGTGGTCGTGGTCGGGGGTGGGCTGTTGGGCCTGGAGGCCGCGGGCGGTGCTGCCCGACTCGGTGCTCGCGCCGCCGTCGTTCATTCCGGTGCGTGGCTCATGTCGGCGCAACTCGACGAAGGCGCCGGTGAAGCGCTGGGGCGGCTCATCCGGCAGGCGCAGATCGCGTTGCACCTGGGCCGGCGTCCGACCCGCCTCCTCGCGGGCCCGTCCGGTCGTGTCCTGGGCGTCGAACTCACCGACGGCACTGCCGTCAGCGCCGACATCGTGGTCTTCTCCATCGGCATCCGTGCGCGCGACGAACTCGCACGCCGGGGCGGCCTTCGGCTCGGCGAACGCGGCGGCGTGCACGTCGACGACACCTGCGCGACGAGTGACCCCCACATCTGGGCGGTCGGAGAGGTTGCGGCCGTGCACGGCGGGTCCTGCGTCGGCCTGGTCGCGCCCGCCAACGCGATGGCGGATGTGGTTGCCGACCGCATCCTCGGCGGAGACGCGCGTTTTCCGGGCGCGGACGACGCGACCAAGCTCAAGCTCGCGGGCGTGGATGTCGCGAGCTTCGGCGATGCGAGGGGCGAGTCCGACGGCGCGCTCAGCGTGGTCTATGCCGACCCGGCACGCGGGCTCTACCAGAAGGTGGTCGTCGCCGACGACGGTAAGACTCTTCTCGGCGGGATCTTCGTGGGGGACGCGAGCCCGTACTCGTCGCTGCGGCCCCTCCTCGGCCGTGAGCTGGGTGCTGAGCCGAGCGGCTTCCTCTCCGGTCTGGGCCAGGTCGCCCCTGTCGGCACGAGCCTGCCGGACGACGCGCAGCTCTGCTCGTGCAACAACGTCTCGGTCGGCGCGGTGCGCCACGCGGTCCAGGACGGCTGCGTGGATCTCGGCGAGTTGAAGGCGTGTACCCGCGCCGGGACGCAGTGCGGTTCGTGCGTTCCGCTGGTGAAGAAGATCTTGGAGACCGAGCTCGAAGCGGCCGGCGTCGAGGTCTCCCGCGCGCTGTGCGAGCACTTCTCACTGAGCCGCGCGGAACTCTTCGAGTCCGTGCGGGTGCTGGGACTGACCAGCGCGGCCGCGATCTATGAGAGGTTCGGAACAGGACTCGGCTGCGACATCTGCAAGCCGGTAGTCGCCTCCGTCCTCGCCACCCAGACGAACGCCTACATCCTCGACGGCGGGCAGGGGCCGCTGCAGGACACGAACGACCGTGCCCTGGCGAACATGCAGCGCGACGGCACCTACTCGGTCGTGCCGCGCATCCCCGGCGGTGAGATCACGCCCCAGAAGCTCAAGGTCATCGCAGAGGTGGCCGAGCAGTTCGGTCTGTACACGAAGATCACGGGCGGACAGCGCATCGACATGTTCGGTGCGCGACTGGAGCAGCTGCCGGAGATCTGGCGGATCCTCGTGGATGCCGGGATGGAATCGGGGCAGGCGTACGGCAAGTCGCTGCGCACCGTGAAGTCGTGCGTCGGCTCGACGTGGTGCCGGTACGGCGTGCAGGACTCCGTCGGCATGGCGGTGTACCTCGAAGAGCGCTACCGGGGACTGCGTTCTCCGCACAAGTTCAAGCTGGGCGTCTCCGGATGCGCGCGGGAGTGTGCCGAGGCGCGCGGGAAGGACATCGGCGTCATCGCAACCGACAACGGGTGGAACCTCTACGTCGGCGGGAACGGCGGGTATCAGCCCGTTCACGCCGAACTGCTGGCGGGTGACCTCGACGACGAGACGCTCGTGCGCTACATCGACCGCTACATCATGTACTACGTCCGCACGGCCGAGCGTCTGCAGCGCACGGCGCGGTGGCAGGAGGAACTGCCCGGTGGGCTCGATCACGTGCGCGAGGTCGTCGTCGAAGATTCGCTCGGCATTGCCGACGAGCTCGAGCAGGCCATGGCCCGGCACGTGGGCACCTACCGCGACGAGTGGCGGGAGACGCTGGCGGACCCGGAGCGTCTGCGCCGGTTCCGGTCCTTCGTGAACGCGCCGACGACCGCAGACCCCGCCATCCGGAAGGTTCGCGAGCGCGACCAGGAGCGGCCCGCCTTCCCGCACGAGCGGGTGATGATCGCAGGACCCGTCCTTCCGGTGAGAGAGCAGGTGACATCGTGATCATGCACGCACGTCTGGACGTGAGCGACCGCGAGATCCTGGTCGTCGGCGGGGAGCTGGCAGTGCGCCGCGCCGTCGCACGGTACGCGGCGGCCGGTGCGCGCGTCTCCCGTTGCGAGCCGCAGGACGTCGAGGCGCGGCTGCACGCCGCGCTCCTGGACGGGGACGGTGTCCCCGAGCTCATCTCGTGGATGGAGGGCGCGCCGGAGCAACGCGCACGGGTCGCGTCGCTGGCGAGGCGACACCGCATCCAGCTTCTCGAGGACGACCCGCTGCCGCCCGCCGGTCGAGGCCACGTCTGGCTCGTCGGCGGGGGACCGGGCGATGCGGAGCTCATGACCGTGGCGGGCCTGCGCGCGCTGGCGGATGCGGATGTGGTGCTGCACGACCGTCTGGGCCCCGCGCATGTCATCGCGGAGTACGCGCCGGGAGCGATGATCGTCGACGTGGGCAAGACCCCCGGGCACCACGCCGTGCCGCAGGAGGAGATCAACGCCCTGATCGTCGCGCACGCGGCGAAGGGCATGCGGGTCGTCCGCCTGAAAGGGGGAGACCCGTTCGTGTTCGGGCGCGGCGGTGAGGAGTTGCGCGCGTGCCGGGATGCGGGTGTGCCGGTGACGGTCGTGCCCGGTGTGACGAGCGCGATCTCCGTGCCCGCGGCGGCGGGGATCCCCGTCACTCATCGCGAGGTCGCGCGTGCGTTCACCGTCGTCTCCGGGCATGCCCCTTTCGCCGAGGCCCAGCTCGCCCACCTGGCGGGCCTGAACGGGACTCTGGTGGTGCTCATGGGCGTCGGAACCCTGCCCCACCTGGTCGCCGGACTTCGGCGCCACGGGATGCGCGCCGACATGCCGCTCGCCATCCTGGAGAAGGCGTTCAGTGCCGAGCAGCGTGCGACGATCTCGACGGTGGGCGAGATCGTGCCGATCCTCGGCACGGTGAAGCCGGCCTCGCCCGCGGTCATCGTCGTCGGGGAGGTCGTGACCGCCCTCGGCGACGCGGGGTTCGAACCGGCAACGGCCGCCGTGCACAATAGGTGGGCGCCTCACGCGATGCTGGACGCACTCGACGCCCCCGCGCACTGACCCACGCAAGGAGGGAACGGATGGACTCCGTCGACGCATCCGCCGCCGTCGGATTCCGGCCGGATCAACTTCTCGGCTTCCGTGTCGGCGTGACCTCGGACCGCCGCTCGGAGGATCTGATAGCGGCGTTGGAGCGGCGCGGGGCGGAGGTGCTGCACGCGCCCACGATCCGGATGGCGACAGCATCCGACGATGCAGAGGTGGTCGAGGAGACGCGGGCGGTGATCGCGGGCCGCCCCGACTATCTGCTGGCGACCACCTCGTACGGCATGCGCCGCTGGACCGAGGCGGCGGATGCGGCAGGGCTGGGGGAGGACCTCGTCGACGTGCTCGAGAACGCCCGCATCCTGGTCCGCGGACCGAAGGCGCGCGGAGCCGTTCGTGCCATCGGCCTCGACGACGAGGGCATGAGCGAGCGCGAGACCACCGCGTCGCTCGTCGATCTCGTCCTGCGCCACGATGTGCAAGGAGCGACGATCGCCGTCCAGCTGCACGGCTACACCGATCCCGCGCAGCTCGCGCGCCTGGATGCGGCCGGAGCACGCGTGTTGGCGGTCGCGCCGTATCGCTGGACTGCGCACGAGGATCAGGCCAAGGTCACGCGCCTCATCGACGCGATTTGCTCGGGCGGCCTCGATGCGGTGACCTTCACGAGCGCGCCGGCGGTGGAGGCGCTTCTGGCGGCGGCCGATGCGGGTGGGCGGCGAGCCGATGTGGAGGCCGCCTTCCGCAGCGACGTGACGGCGGCGGCCGTCGGGCCGGTGACCGCGGCGCCGCTCGTCGAGTCCGGGATCCTCCCGATCGTTCCGGATCGCTTCCGGATGGGGGCGCTGATCCGTCTGGTGTGCGAACACCTCGAGTCGGCGGGCGTGCTCCGCGCCGAGACCGAGGCCGGTCCGGTGGAACTGCGCGGCCGGATGGTGAGTGTGGCCGGCCAGCGGGCCGCCTTGAGTCCGGTGTCGCGCTCTCTCTTCCGGGCGCTCATGCTCGCGGACGGGGCCACCGTGTCGCGCGAGGAGCTGTCCGACATCGCTCCGGAGCCGCTGGATGCGCATGCGGTGGACGTGGCGATCAGTCGCTTGCGTCAGGCGCTGCCGGATGCCCGCGTCGTGGCGACCGTGGTCAAGCGCGGATTCCGCATCGCCGTTCCGCTCTGATCCGCGTCAGGGACAGTGCATGATCGGCTTCGGGCCGGACCGGTCGAACGTGTGCGCCGACATGGCGGCGCCGCACAACGGGCACGGGCGTTCGGTGCGCACCGGCTCGGGCGTCGTCTCGTAGGGGCCCACGGATGCCGGACCCGCCGCGCGGATCAGGGTGCGGTTGATCCAGGCGTACCAACCGCCTGCCTCGCGCACGCGCTCTCGCAGCGGTGGACGCGGATTCTTGTGTGCCATAACCATTAGTGTACTAACTAATCTGTAGGATGGTGCGATGACCGACGATCTGCTCCGGCTCGAGAACCAGCTCTGTTTCGCTCTGGTGACGGCCGCCCGCAATGTCGTCGCCATCTACCGACCCGTCCTGGAACCGCTCGGCCTCACGCACCCGCAGTACCTCGTGTTGCTCGCCCTGTGGGAGCGATCGCCGCGCACCCTGGGGGAGCTGGCGGAAGAGTTGGCGATGGAACCGGCCACCCTGTCGCCGCTGCTGAAGCGGCTCGAGGCGCAGGGGAGAGTCACCCGTGCTCGTCGCGCCGACGACGAGCGCGTGCTGGAGATCGGTCTCACCGATGCCGGCAGCCAGCTCCGTGAGGCGGCGCTTCGTGTGCCGCAGCAGATCATGGACCGCGTGGGCATGGACGCTTCTCAGATCGCGGCGTTGCGCGACGGGCTCGCGCCCTTCGCCGGCCGACGCCCCGAGCTCTGACCGCGCCCGTACACGATCGTGCGCTCTCGGCGAAGCACGGAGCCCGTGTCCGTGGCCCTGCCTAGACTTGCGTGGTGCCCATCTCGCCTGTCTCCGAACTCGCCCACGATGCCGGAACTCTCAGTGTCCGTGGCGCCCGGGTCCACAACCTGCGCGGCGTCGATCTCGACATCCCCCGCGACTGCCTCGTCGTCTTCACGGGTCTCTCCGGATCCGGAAAGTCGAGTCTCGCCTTCGACACGATCTTCGCCGAGGGGCAGCGCCGCTACGTCGAGTCGCTGAGCTCGTACGCGCGCCAGTTCCTCGGGCAGGTCGACCGTCCCGACGTGGACTTCATCGAAGGGCTGAGCCCCGCGGTGTCCATCGACCAGAAGTCCACCAACCGCAACCCGCGCTCCACGGTCGGCACGATCACGGAGATCCACGACTACATGCGCCTGCTGTGGGCGCGTATCGGGGTGCCGCACTGCCCCGAGTGCGGAGAGGTCATCCAGCGTCAGACGGTCCAGCAGATCGCCGATCAGCTGATGACGCTGCCCGAGCGCACGCGCTACCAGATCGTGGCCCCCGTGGTCACGCAGAAGAAGGGGGAGTTCGTCGACCTCTTCAAGGAGCTCAGCGCGAAGGGCTACGCGCGTGCCGTGGTCGACGGCGAGCTCATCCAGCTGTCCGAGCCGCCGACGCTGAAGAAGAGCTACAAGCACGACATCGCCGTCGTCGTCGACCGGCTCGTCGCCAGCGCCGACATCCTCTCGCGCGTCACCGACTCGGTCGAGACGGCGCTCGGTCTCGCCGGCGGCGTCATGCAGGTGAACTTCGTCGACGAAGAGGGCGACGACGCGTGGCAGAACTACAGCGAGAAGCTCTCGTGCCCGAACGGTCATCCACTCCAGCTCACCGAGATCGAGCCGCGCACGTTCTCGTTCAACGCTCCGTTCGGCGCGTGCCCGACGTGCTCCGGCCTCGGCACGCGGATGTCGGTCGATGTCGAACTGATGCTCGGCGATGAGGACCTCTCGATCCGCGAGGGCGTCCTGGTGCCGTGGACGACGCAGGGCAAGGGTCTGTTCCAGTACTACGAGCGCCTGCTCGAGGGGCTCTCCTCCGACCTGGGTTTCTCGCTCGACACGCCCTGGCGCAAGCTGCCGCAGGACGTCAAGGACGCGGTGCTGCACGGCGACAACTTCAAGGTCTCGGTCAAGTGGAAGAACCGCTACGGCCGCGAGATGCGTTACACCTCCGGGTTCGAGGGTGTCGTTCCCTACATCGAGCGTCAGTACCAGCAGGCCGAGTCCGACAGCGCCCGTCAGCGGTGGGGCGAATACCTCCGCGAGGTGCCGTGCCCGGTGTGCGACGGCACGCGCCTGAAGCCCGAAGTGCTCGCGGTGAAGGTGCACGGTCACTCGATCGCGGACGCGTCGAGCCTCAGCCTCATCGACGCGCAGGGCTTCTTCGACGGCCTCGAGCTGACCGACCGCGAGGCGAAGATCGCGGCGGCCGTGCTGCGCGAGATCCGCGCGCGGCTGAACTTCCTCATCCAGGTCGGGCTCACGTATCTCAGCCTGTCCCGGGCCGCAGGCTCTCTCTCGGGTGGCGAGGCGCAGCGCATCCGGCTCGCGACGCAGATCGGTTCCGGCCTCACGGGCGTGCTCTACGTGCTCGACGAGCCCTCGATCGGGCTCCATCAGCGCGACAACCGGCGGCTCATCGAGACGTTGCTGGCGCTCAAGAACCTCGGCAACACGCTCATCGTGGTCGAGCACGACGAAGAGACCATTCAGGCTGCGGACTGGATCGTCGACATCGGCCCGCGCGCGGGCGTCGAGGGTGGGCGCGTGGTGCACTCCGGCACCTACCCGCAGCTGCTCGAGGAGCCCGAGTCGCTCACCGCCGCATATCTCTCCGGCCGACGCGCCATCGCGGTGCCGGCCAAGCGCCGCAAGATCGACAAGAAGCGCCAGATCTCGGTCGTCGGCGCGCGTGAGAACAACCTCAAGAACGTCACCGCGACCTTCCCGCTGGGCGTGCTGACGGCCGTGACAGGGGTCAGTGGGTCCGGTAAGTCCTCTCTCGTGAACGGCATCCTCTACGAGGTGCTCGCGTCGCGGCTGAACGGCGCACGTCGTGTTCCCGGCAAGCACACGCGGGTGACGGGCCTGGAGAACCTCGACAAGGTCGTGCACGTCGATCAGGCTCCGATCGGTCGCACGCCGCGGTCGAACCCCGCGACCTACACGGGTGTGTTCGACCGCATTCGCACGCTCTTCGCCGAGACCCTCGAGGCCAAGGCGCGCGGCTACCAGGCCGGGCGGTTCAGCTTCAACGTCAAGGGCGGGCGCTGCGAGGCGTGCTCGGGTGACGGCACGATCAAGATCGAGATGAACTTCCTCCCCGACGTGTACGTCGACTGCGAGGTCTGCCACGGTCAGCGCTACAACCGTGACACGCTCACCGTGCACTACAAGGGCAAGAACATCGCCGAGGTCCTGCAGATGCCGATCGCCGAGGCCGCGGAGTTCTTCGAGCCGATCCAGGCCATCCACCGCTACCTCAAGACGCTCGTCGATGTGGGCCTCGGCTACGTCCGTCTCGGACAGTCCGCCACGACGCTGTCCGGCGGCGAGGCGCAGCGCGTGAAGCTCGCGACCGAGCTACAGCGACGCTCGAACGGGCGCAGCATCTACGTGCTCGACGAGCCGACGACGGGTCTGCACTTCGAGGACGTGAGCCGGCTTCTCGAGGTGCTGAACAGCCTGGTCGACAAGGGCAACACCGTCATCGTGATCGAGCACAACCTCGACGTGATCAAGTCCGCCGACTGGGTGATCGACCTCGGACCCGAGGGCGGTTCGGGCGGTGGAATGATCGTCGCGACCGGCACGCCGGAGCAGGTCGCTCAGGTCCCCGAGAGCCACACCGGCGCGTTCCTCGCGGAGGTGCTGGGCGTCGCCGAGCAGCGCAAGGCCGGCTGAACGTGCTGCCGTACCGGCCCAAACAGGGGGAGATCCCCACCAGCCCGGGGGTCTATCGCTTCCGTGACGCCGAGGGCCGCATCCTCTACGTCGGCAAGGCGAAGAACCTGCGGGCGCGGCTGTCGAACTACTTCGCTCCGCTGCACACGCTGCACGAGCGCACGCGCCGGATGGTGACGACAGCGACCTCGGTCGAGTGGACGGTCGTCGGCAGCGACGTCGAGGCGTTGCAGCTGGAGTACATGTGGATCCAGGAGTTCTCGCCGGCCTTCAACGTGCGCTACAAGGACGACAAGTCCTACCCGTACATGGCGATCACTCTGGCGGACGAGGCACCGCGGGTCATCGTCACGCGCAATCGGCGGATAAAGGGAGCGAAGTACTTCGGCCCGTATCCGAAGGTGTGGGCCGTGCACGACGTCATCGACCTGATGATCAAGGTGTTCCCGATCCGTACGTGCTCCGACGCGTCGTACAAGAAGGCGATGGCGACAGGACGCCCGTGCTTCCCCGGACAGATCGGCCGCTGCGGCGGTCCGTGTTCGATGAAGGTCACGATCGAGGAGCACCGCGCGATCGTCGACGACTTCATCGCCTTCATGGCCGGCGGCGACCAACGCTTCGCCAGGGCTCTGACGGCGCGGATGAGGGAGGCCGCCGCGGCGATGGACTACGAGGCGGCCGCCGGCTACCGCGACAAGCTGCAGGCGATCGAAGCGGTGCTCGGCAAGAGCGCGCTCGTGCTCTCCGATGACACGGATGCGGATCTGTTCGGCATCGCCGAAGACGAGCTGGCGGCCGCGGTGCAGCACTTCGTGGTGCGCGGCGGTCGTGTCCGCGGGGTGCGCGCGACCACGATCGAGAAGGAGATCGACATCTCCGGCGCCGAGCTCGTGGACCAGGTGCTCCAGCGCACCTACGGGGATGCGGCGGCCGCCGACATCCCGAAGCAGGTGCTCGTGCCCGCCCTTCCGGACGATGTGACCGAGCTCGAGCAGTGGTTGCGCGACAAGCGCGGAAAGAACGTCACGATCCAGGTCGCCCAACGCGGCGGCAAGGCCGATCTCATGCGCACCGCCACCCTCAACGCGCAGCAGGCGCTGATGCTGCACAAGACCCGGCGCACGAGCGATTACGTCGCCCGCACGCAAGCCTTGACCGACCTCCAGGAAGCGCTGGGGCTCGCGACGGCGCCGCTACGCATCGAGTGCTTCGATGTGTCACATCTGGCCGGGACCAACGTGGTCGCCTCGATGGTCGTGTTCGAGGACGGCCTGCCGCGCAAGGACCAGTACCGGTCCTTCTCGGTCGCGGAGACGACGGACGACACCGACTCGCTGTACCAGGTCCTCACTCGTCGCCTCGCTCACCTCGACCGGCCGGAGGACGCCGACGATGTCGAGGTCGCCGCCGCGGCGATCGATCCCGAGCAGGCGGCCGCCGAGGGCGAGGTGGCGACCGTGCGCAAGCGTCCGAGGTTCGCCTACCCGCCCCAGCTGCTGATCGTGGACGGCGGCCAGCCCCAGGTCGCGGCGGCCGCACGTGCGCTGGAGGAATCCGGCCACACCGAGATCGCGCTGTGCGGTATCGCCAAAAGACTGGAGGAGATCTGGCTGCCGGGGGAGGAGTACCCCGTGATCCTGCCCCGTACCTCCGAGGCGCTGTATCTGGTTCAGCGCCTGCGCGACGAGGCGCACCGGTTCGCGATCACGCATCAGCGCAAGCGCCGGCGCCGAGACATCTCCAGCGTGCTGGAAGAAGTGCCGGGCCTCGGCGCCGCGCGCATCCGTGCTCTGCTGCGTCACTTCGGCTCGGTCACCGCATTGCGTGGTGCGACCGTGGAGCAGATCGCCGAGCTCCCCGGCATCGGGCCGAAGCTGGCGACGGCCGTGCATGAGCACCTGACGAGTCGATAGTCTGGGCGAGGCGGACAGGGGAGAGGGATGACGGACCCGGACACGGCGAACACCGGCGAGGTGCTGATCGTCACCGGCATGTCGGGCGCGGGACGCTCGACCGTGGCCAACGCCCTCGAGGACCTCGATTGGTACGTGGTCGACAATCTCCCGCCCCAGATGCTGCGTCCGCTGCTCGAGCTCTCGGAACTCGCCGGCGGGGCGGTACCCCGCGTAGCCGTCGTCGTCGACGTGCGAGGTCGTGAGCTGTTCGGCCGCGTGCCCGAGATCGCCGACGCCCTTCGCGCGCATCGACGCCTGCGCATCGTGTTCCTCGACGCCAGCGACGAGGTGCTGGTGCGGCGGTTCGAGGCGGTTCGACGACCGCATCCGTTGCAGAGCACGGGGACGATCATCGACGGCATCCATCGGGAACGTCAGCGCCTGGCTCCGCTGCGCGAGAGCGCCGATCTCATCATCGACACCTCGTCGTACAACATCCACCAGCTCACCACCCGAGTCGCGGAGTTGTTCTCCGCCGAGGGAAGCCCGCTGCACACCGTCTCGGTGATGAGCTTCGGCTTCAAGTACGGACTCCCGGTGGATGCGGATCTCGTCGCCGACATGCGCTTCCTGCCGAATCCCTATTGGACGGACGAGTTGCGTCCGCTCACAGGCGAAGACGAGGCGGTGCGTGAGTTCGTCCTCTCGCAGCCAGGGGCGCGCGAGTTCCTGGACGCGTACACGACGGCATTGGCGCCCGTCATCGCCGGCTACCAGCGGGAGAACAAGCGGCACTCGATCATCGCGATCGGTTGCACCGGTGGTAAGCACCGTTCGGTCGTCATGGCGCGGGAGATCGCTGCACGATTGTCCGAGATGCCGGATGTGGCCGTGGGCGTCACACATCGGGACCTGGGTCGAGAGTAGGCTGGAACGTCGTCCCGTTCCCCATTCCCACAAGGAGTACCGTGCCGCTGACCGCCGATGTGAAGGCCGAACTGATCGCCGGTCGCGATCCGCGTCCGAGCGCCCGAGTGGCCGAGTTGACCGCTATCCTGCGGTTCGCCGGTGGACTTCACGCAATCGCGGGGCGCGTCGCCGTGGAGGCCGAGGTCGATTCCGAGGCTCTCGCCCGACGTGTGGCCCGCGAACTGGTCGACCTGTACGGGGTGCGGCCCGAGCTCGCGCACGTGCAGGGCACCTCGGGCCGTCCGGGCACCACATACGCGGTACGTGTGATCGAGGGTGGGGAGACGCTTGCCCGCCAGACGGGCCTGCTCGATCAGCGTCGCCGGCAGGTGCGCGGTCTGCCGAACCGACTGACGACCGGTGCTCGGCACGATCTCGCCGCCATCTGGCGCGGGGCCTTCCTCGCCGCCGGAAGCCTCAGCGACCCCGGCCGCTCGGCGGCCCTGGAGATCGCGTGCCCCTCCGGTGAGGCCGCGATGGCCCTGGTCGGTGCCGCCCACCGCATCGGGATCGCTGCCAAGGCGCGAGAGGTGCGCGGGCTTCCGCGTGTCGTCGTCCGAGAAGGAGACGCGATCCGTGCCGTGCTGCACGAGATGGGTGCGCGACGCGCCGCCCAGGAGTGGGAGCAGCTGCGCCAACGCCGCGAGGTCCGTGCGGGAGTCAACCGCCTCGTGAACTTCGACGACGCCAACCTCCGTCGCTCCGCGCAGGCAGCCGTCGCGGCGTGCGCGCGCGTGGAACGCGCGCTGGAGATCCTGGGCGACACCGTCCCCGAACACCTGCGGGCCGCGGGGGAGCTCCGTCTCGCGCACCGTGATGCGAGCCTGGACGAGCTCGGGCACCACGCCGACCCGCCGTTGACGAAGGACGCCGTGGCCGGCCGCATCCGTCGACTGCTCGCGATGGCTGACAAGAAGGCGGAGACCGAGGGCCTGCCGGACACGGAGTCCGCCGTGCCCGCCGCCGCCAAGGAGTAGCCACCGCCGTCTGGGACACGTCATCCGAGGAATCAACCCCTGCCCCGCTCGGTTGTGCCTCAGTAGGATGAAGGCGTCATCCCCGCATCGCCGAGGCGTTCGGCGCTGCGCCCGACAGGAGGAAGAGAACATGGCGAAGTACACGCTGCCCGAGCTCCCTTACGACTATGCCGCGCTCGAGCCCAGCATCAGCGCGACGATCATGGAGCTGCACCACAGCAAGCATCACCAGGCCTACGTCACGGGCGCGAACACCGCGCTCGAGCAGCTGGCGGAGGCCCGCGACAGCGGAAACCTCGCGAACGTGAACAAGCTCGAGAAGGACCTCGCGTTCAACCTGGGCGGTCACACCAACCACTCGATCTTCTGGACGAACCTCTCGCCCAATGGCGGCGACAAGCCGACCGGCGAGCTCGAGGCCGCCATCGACGACCATTTCGGTTCGTTCGACAAGTTCCAGGCCCACTTCACCGCCGCCGCTCTCGGCGTGCAGGGCTCCGGCTGGGCGGGTCTGTTCTGGGACTCGATCGGTGAGAACCTCATCATTCAGCAGTTCTTCGACCAGCAGTCGCAGTTCGCCGCCGGCAGCGTTCCGCTGCTGTTGCTGGATGTCTGGGAGCACGCGTACTACCTCGACTACAAGAACGTCCGCGCCGACTATGTGACGGCGTTCTGGAACATCGCCGACTGGTCCAACGTCCAGTCCCGCTTTGTTACGGCGCGAGAGAAGACGGCAGGCCTGCTGGTAGGGTCATGATCAGGTGAGGATGCCTCGGAGCCCTCGCCGTGCGGGGGCTCCGGCATCCCCTCTCCGAGTCGATGCGCACCCACGCACGGCTCACCCCGGGAGGACAACCCGGGATGGAAAAGGCGCTGCGGCGCGACGAGAAAACGGGAGACACCGTGTCTGTCAAGATCGGCATCAACGGCTTCGGCCGCATCGGACGCAACTACCTGCGCGCAGCGCTCGCGCAGGGTGCGGACCTCGACATCGTGGCGGTGAACGACCTCACCGACAACAAGACCCTGGCCCACCTGCTCAAGTACGACTCCATCACGGGGCGTCTGGACGCGGAGGTCACGTACGACGAGGACTCGATCACCGTCGGTGGTCACAAGATCAAGGTGCTCGCCGAGCGCGACCCCGCCAACCTCCCCTGGGGCGAGCTGGGCGTCGACATCGTCATCGAGTCCACTGGCCGCTTCACGAAGGCCGAGGACGCGAAGAAGCACATCGCCGGCGGTGCGAAGAAGGTCCTCATCTCGGCCCCCGCGACCGGTGACGACGTCACCATCGTCATGGGCGTCAACGAGGGCGACTACAACCCCGAGACCGACGTCATCATCTCGAACGCGTCGTGCACCACGAACTGCCTCGCCCCGCTGGCGAAGGTGTTCAACGACAACTTCGGCATCGAGCGCGGTCTCATGACGACGGTCCACGCCTACACGGCCGACCAGAACCTCCAGGACGGCCCCCACAGCGACCTGCGTCGCGCGCGTGCCGCCGCGATCAACATCGTTCCCACCTCCACCGGTGCCGCCAAGGCCATCGGCCTGGTCCTGCCGGAGCTCAAGGGCAAGCTCGACGGCTTCGCGCTGCGCGTGCCCGTGCCCACCGGCTCCATCACCGACCTCACGGTCGAGGCGTCGCGCGAGGTCACCATCGACGAGATCAAGGCCGCGTACAAGGCTGCTGCCGAGGGTCCCCTCAAGGGCATCCTGAAGTACACCGAGGACGAGATCGTCTCCAGCGACATCGTCACCGACCCGCACTCGTCGATCTTCGACGCAGGTCTGCTGCGCGTCATCGGCAACCAGGTGAAGCTCTCGAGCTGGTACGACAACGAGTGGGGCTACTCCAACCGTCTCGTCGACCTGACCGAGTACGTCGCCGAGCGTCTCTGATCCACACCATGGCACTGCGCACCCTCGATTCGCTGGGGTCGCTCGCAGGCCGCCGCGTCGTCGTCCGTGCTGACCTCAACGTTCCTCTCAAGGACGGGGTCATCACGGACGACGGTCGCGTGCGGGCTACGCTGCCGACCCTCAACGCCCTGATCAACCAGGGCGCCCGCGTCGTCGTCTGTTCCCACCTGGGACGTCCCGACGGCGAACCCAATCCGAAGTACAGCCTCGAGCCTGTCGCGCAGCGACTGTCCGAGCTGCTCGGCAAGCCCGTCGCCTTCGCACGCGACACCGTGGGTGTCTCGGCACAGGAGGCTGTCGCCTCGCTCGAGGACGGCGACGTCGCGATCATCGAGAACCTCCGCTTCAACCCGGGGGAGACGTCGAAGGATGCGGACGAGCGTCGCGCCTTCGCCCAGGAGCTCGCGGCTCTCGGCGACGCCCTCGTCTCCGACGGGTTCGGTGTCGTGCACCGCAAGCAGGCCAGCGTCTATGAGCTCGCCGAGCTCCTGCCCTCGGCTGCGGGCCTGCTCATCGAGAAGGAGGTCGATGTCCTCGACCGCCTGACCGAGAACCCCGAGCGGCCCTACGCGGTCGTGCTCGGTGGCTCGAAGGTGAGCGACAAGCTCGGCGTGATCGAGCACCTCCTGCCTCGCGTGGACACGCTCCTGGTCGGCGGCGGCATGATGTTCACGTTCCTCGCCGCTCTCGGTCACAAGGTGGGTGCGAGCCTGCTCGAGAAGGATCAGATCGACACGGTCAAGGGCTACCTGGCTGCTGCCGAGGAGCGCGGTGTGAAGATCGTTCTCCCCGTGGACGCCGTCGTGGCTGCATCCTTCTCGGCGGACGCGGAGCACGTGGTCGCCGCAGTCGATGCCCTGGAGGACACCCCGTTCGGTGCGTCGGGTCTGGGTCTGGACATCGGTCCGGAGACGGCGAAGACCTTCGCGGCGGCGATCGCGGCGAGCAAGACCGTGTTCTGGAACGGCCCGATGGGCGTGTTCGAGATGGCCGCGTTCGCCGACGGCACCCGCGCGGTCGCGAAGGCACTGACCGAGGTCGACGGCCTTTCGGTCGTCGGCGGGGGAGACTCCGCCGCGGCCGTGCGTCAGCTCGGCTTCCGTGACGACCAGTTCGGCCACATCTCCACCGGTGGTGGCGCCAGCCTCGAATTCCTCGAGGGTAAGAAGCTTCCCGGACTGGAGGTCCTCGGATGGCAGTGACGCGTACCCCGCTCATCGCGGGAAACTGGAAGATGAACCTCGACCACCTGCAGGCGGTCGCGCTCGTCCAGAAGCTGTACTGGACGCTGAAGGACGCGAAGCACGACGAGGACAGCGTGGAGGTCGCGGTCTTCCCGCCGTTCACCGACCTGCGCACGGTTCAGACGTTGATCGACGCCGACAAGATCCCGTTCGCCCTGGGCGCGCAGGACCTGTCGACGCACGACTCCGGCGCCTACACCGGTGAGATCTCCGGCGCGTTTCTGGCGAAGCTCGATGCGAAGTACGTGATCATCGGTCACTCCGAGCGTCGTGAGTACCACAACGAGACGGACGAGGTCGTCGCGGCCAAGGTTCAGGCGGCTCTGCGCCACGGTCTGAGCCCGGTCATCTGCGTGGGCGAGACCGCGGAGGATCTGGAGCAGTTCGGTGCGAGCGCCGTCCCCGTCGGCCAGCTGCGTGTCGCCCTCGAGGGCGTCTCGGCCGATGCCGACGTGGTCGTCGCGTACGAGCCCGTCTGGGCCATCGGATCCGGCCAAGCGGCCACGCCCGAGCAGGCGCAGGATGTGTGCGCGACGCTTCGCGGCGTCGTCGCCGAGGTACTGGGCGAGGATGCCGCCGCGCGCACCCGCGTTCTGTACGGCGGTTCCGTCAAGTCCGGCAACATCGCGACGTTCATGCGCCAGCCCGACGTGGACGGCGCGCTCGTGGGCGGTGCCAGCCTGGTCGCCGAGGAGTTCGCGGCGATCATCCGCTACCAGAAGCACGTCGGCGTCTGATCTCGGCCGTGAGACGGGGCTCGGCCCCGTCTCACGGCTCCGGCCGGCCGGTTGGCTATACTTGTTCCTTGTGCGATCTCGGGATCGCCAAGAAGGGTGACGAACACAGTGCAGATCCTCGAGTTCGTGCTCCAGGTGCTTCTCGGCATCACGAGCCTGCTGCTGACGCTGCTGATCCTGCTCCACAAGGGGCGCGGCGGTGGCCTGTCCGACATGTTCGGCGGCGGCATGAGTTCGTCGCTGGGCTCTTCGGGCCTGGCCGAGCGCAACCTGAACCGGTTCACGATCGTTCTGGCGCTCGTCTGGTTCATCTCGATCGTGGCCCTTGGCCTGGTCACCAAGTTCACCGGGCTGGTCTGATCATGGCCACCGGGGGGAACGCGATCCGGGGTACCCGCGTGGGTGCGGGGCCGATGGGGGAACAGGACCACGGTTACCACGCCGACCGCGTGGCGGTGTCGTACTGGGACGCGCTGGGCAATGAGACGGTGCGCTACTTCGCGGCCGGCATCGCCGAAGAGGAGATTCCGGAGACGATCGACTCGCCGCACTCCGGTCTTCCGGCGGGTCGCGATCAGGCGAACCCGCCTGCTCTGGCCAAGCCCGAGCCGTACAAGACACACCTCGCGTACGTGAAGGAGCGTCGCACGGACGACGAGGCCGAACAGCTCCTCGATGAGGCGCTGCACAAGCTGCGTGAGCGTCGCGGTCAGGACTGATCCACCGCGTTCACGAGAAGAGCCCCGGTCGATGACCGGGGCTCTTCCATGTCTCAGTAGTCGCTGTCGATGAGCTCGACGGGGACCTTCGCGGCGGCCGCCTCGTCGACGAAGAAGACCGTTCGCTTACGTCCCTTCGCGCCGGCCGCAGGAACGCTCTGGTAGCTGGCGCCTGCGAGTGCGAGTCCGAGCACGGACGCCTTGTCGGGACCGACGAGGACCAGCCACACGCGCTTGGCGGAGTTGATCACGGGTCGGGTGACCGTGATCCGCTCCGGAGGCGGCTTCGGTGCGTCGCGAACGGCCAGCGCCGCGCGGTCCGTCACCTGGATCTCGCCACGATCCGGAAAGAGCGAGGCGATGTGCGCATCCGGCCCGACCCCGAGGAAGCAGACGTCGAACGACGGCCACGCGCCCACGCTCGGATCCGCGAAGCGGGCGAGCTCAGCTTCGTAGGCGGCGGCCGCATCCTCGATGCTGAGTCCGTCGTCGCTGGCCGCCATGGTGTGCACGTTCTCCGCCGGCACCGGAATGCGATCGAGCAGAGCGGTGAACGCCTCGGCATCGTTACGATCCTCTGATCCCCGCGGCACGAAACGCTCATCGCTCCACCAGAAGTGGACGAGGGACCAGTCCACCTCGTGACACCGCGGGTTTTCGGCGACGGCGGCGAGAACACGCCCACCCATTGACCCTCCGGTCAACGAGATGTGGGTCAGCTTCCCCTCCACGACGCGCTTCGCAATCCGGCTCAGCAGGCGACGGGCCACAGCGCGGGCGATCCGGTCGGGGTCCGAGCGGACGACGACCTGCTTCTCGGTGGCCTCGGGCATCATGCTCCTCGTATCAGTGCTCGATGAGGGCACTGCCCTCGGTGACGACGCGACCGTACAGCAGATCGGCATCCAGGCGTCGCAGCTCCTCGGCCAGGCATTCGCGCAGCGACCGCCGCGGGAATGCCAGTTCGTGGCTCGGCTGTCCCGGCTGGGTCAGCACGGCCGTCAGCGCATCGGGGCGTTCGAGCACGATGTCACCGCTGGCGCGTGTGAGCCGGACGGACTTGATGCCGCTCGCCCATTCCTCACTATCGAGATAGCGCCAGGTCACGTCCACCTTCAGCTGCAGACGGAGCCAGGCGGCCAGCAGGGGCGTGGACGGCGAATCGCCGCCCCCGAGGACCTCCACGGCTGTGATCGGCTCGTACGGAGGCTGATCCAGGACGGCGGCGAGCTGCTCGCGCCAGCGCGTCAGCCGCGTCCAGGCGAGATCGGTGTCGCCGGGCGCGTAATGTCCGCCGAGGTTGAGCACCCACTCGTGCGGGTCGCTCTGCATCGCGGCGTCCGTGATGCGGCGCTGAGCGATCTTGCCGATGTCGGAACGCGAGGGAACCTCGGGGGTGTCCGCGGGCCACCACGCGACGACGGGCGCATCGGGAAGGAGCAGACCAGTCACCAGGCTCTCGGCGTTCGAGCCCGCGGGCCCGTGCGCGTGCAGCAGGATGACCTCGCTCGCACCGGCGTCGCCGCCGACGCGGATTTCCGCATCCAGGCGCGGCTCCGCCTTCGGGTTGTCGAGCATGAGCACGATGACGCGCATGGGGTGCTCGCGGGATGCATCGTTCGCGGCCTCGATCGCCTCCTCCTCGATGCCGCGGCGCGTGGCGATGATGAGCGTCAGGACACGACCCAGGGCGACCGCCCCGCCCTCCTCGCGAACGTTGACCAGGGCGCGGGAGATCTTGCTGACGGTGGTGTCGGGCAGATCGATGATCACGGGCGCCTCCAGGTGCGACCATCGCGGGCGAGGAGCTCGTCCGCGGACTGCGGTCCCCACGAACCGGGGGAGTACTGTTCGAGCGGGCCGGACTGCTCCGACCAGAACTTCTCGATCGGGTCGAGGATCTTCCAGCTGAGCTCCACCTCTTCGTGGCGGGGGAACAGCGGCGGATCTCCCAGGAGCACATCGAGGATCAGCCGCTCGTAGGCTTCGGGACTCGCCTCGGTGAATGCGTGACCGTATCCGAAGTCCATCGTGACGTCGCGCACCTGCATGTCGGCGCCCGGCACCTTGGATCCGAAACGGATCGTGACGCCCTCGTCCGGCTGGACGCGGATCACGAGCGCATTCTGCCCGAGACCGTCGGTCTGGCTGCGGCCGAAGAGATGCTCGGGTGCGCGCTTGAACACCACGGCGATCTCGGTCACGCGGCGGCCGAGTCGCTTTCCGGCGCGCAGGTAGAAGGGGACTCCTGCCCATCGGCGGGTGTTGATGTCGAGCTTGATGGCCGCGTAGGTCTCGGTCGTCGATTCGGCGGCCATGCCATCCTCTTCGAGGAAGCCGAGCACCTTCTCGCCGCCCTGCCAGCCGCCGGCGTACTGCCCGCGAGCGGTCGCCGTGGACAGATCGTCGGGCAGTGTGACCGCCGCCAGCACCTTCTCCTTCTCGGCGCGCAGCTGCGCAGCATCGAAGGTGATCGGCTCCTCCATCGCTGTCAGAGCCAGGAGCTGCAGCAGGTGGTTCTGGATGACGTCGCGCGCCGCGCCGATCCCGTCGTAGTACCCGGCTCGCCCGCCCACGCCGATGTCCTCGGCCATGGTGATCTGCACGTGATCGACGTAGTTGCGGTTCCAGATGGGCTCGTACAGCTCATTGGCGAAGCGCAGCGCCAGGATGTTCTGGACCGTCTCCTTGCCCAGGTAGTGGTCGATGCGGAAGATCGAGTCCGCCGGGAAGGCGGAGCGCACGACGTCGTTCAGTTCGCGCGCCGACTCGAGGTCGTGCCCGAAGGGCTTCTCGATGACGACACGGCGCCAGCGATCTGCGCCGTCGGCGGTGTCGTCCACGAGGCCGGATGCCTTGAGCTGTTCGGCGACGATCGGGAAGTCACGCGGCGGGATCGACAGGTAGTACGCGTGGTTTCCCATCGTGCCGCGTTCGACGTCGAGCTTCTCGACGGTCTCGCGAAGCCGACGGAACGCGTCGAGGTCGTCGAACTGTCCCTGCACGAAGCGGATGCCCTGGAGCAGCTGCTCCCAGGTCTCGTCACGGAACTCGGTGCGGGCGTACTGCTTCACCGCGTCGCGCACGACCTCGGCGAAGTCCTCGTCCTCCCAGTCTCGGCGGGCGAACCCGACCAGCCCGAAGCCGGGCGGCAGGAGGCCGCGGTTGGCGAGGTCGTAGACCGCGGGCATGAGCTTCTTGCGCGAAAGGTCACCTGTCACACCGAAGATCACGAGCGCGCTGGGGCCCGCGATCCGGCTCAGGCGTCGGTCATCCGGGTCGCGGAGGGGGTTGTGCCCCCGCGAGATCTCGGCAGTCATCGAGAATCTGTCTCCTACTGGGCGGCGTCGAACAGCGCGAGCACATCGGCCTGCGCGTCGACGAGGGTGAGCGTGACGACCGGGCGCGCGTGCTCGTCGGCCAACACGGATGCGTCACCGGCGGCCTGCGCGGCGATCAGTTCGCCGAAAGTGAAGGGGCGATCGGGGATGGCCAGATCCGTCTGCGGGTGCTGCAGGATCTGCAGGAACACGCCGTCGGCGGGACCCCCCTTGTGGTACTGACCGGTCGAATGCAGGAACCGCGGACCCCACCCGAAGGTGGTGGGGCGACCGGAGTCGGCGGCGACGAGCTCTCGCAGCCCCTCGAGCGGGGCGAGCTCTCGCCGGTCCACGTAGGCCTGCAGAGCCACGTACCCGTTCTCGGGGATGCGGGCCCAGAGCGCGTCGAGCACCCCGCTCAACGTGCCGCTCACCGCAAGAGACGGGTCGGACACGCGGACCTCGATGCCGTCCTGCACGAAGGCGGCGGGGGTGGGCGCGGGGCGGTCGTCGAGGAGTGCCCGCGCGGCGACCTTCGCCGCCTCGACGTCAGGCTGGTCGAACGGGTTGATCTGGAGCATCCGCCCGGCGATCGCCGTCGCGTACTCCCAGACGACGAACTGCGCGCCCAGGGAACCTGCGACGAGGATCTCGCCGTGGTGGTGCTCGAACAGGTGATCGTGCCGCACGTTGTCGACCAGGCGCAGCAGCTGCAGGTCGGCGGGAGTCTTCTCGACTTCCGGGGAGACGGGCAGCAGGACTACGGGGAGGATGCCGGTGCCGTCCTTCCCCGTGGACTCCGCGACGAGCTGCTCGATCCATCCCGGCAGCCCGACGATGTGCGTGCCGTCGGTGACGAGACCGAGCTTGTCCTTGCGGGAAGCACCACCACCGGCGATGGCCGCCGCGAGGACCAGCGCGGGGTTGCGCGGGTCGTCGATGGCGACCTCGAGCAGCGTCGCTTCCGCCTCGTCGAGGAGCTCGTCGATGTCGACGCCCGCGAGGCCCGCGGGGACGAGCCCGAATGCGGTCAGCGCGGAGTAGCGTCCGCCGACGGTGGGGTCAGCGGTGAACAGACGGTAGCCGTCGGCGTCCGCAGACGCTGCGAGCGGTGACCCGGGGTCGGTGACGACGACGATGCGACTCGCCGGGTCGATGCCCGCCGCGCGGTAGGCCGCCTCGAAGGCGCGCTTGGCGGAGTCCGTCTCGATCGTGGATCCCGACTTCGACGAGACGACAAGCGCCGTCTGCGCGAGACCGCCCGCTTCGGCGTCGCCGCCGATGGCGGCCGCGACCTCGCCGGGTGCGGTGGAGTCCAAGACCACCAGCGGCACCCCCGCCGTCGCGGCGATCACTTCGGGAGCGAGGGACGATCCGCCCATCCCGGCCAGCACGATGCGCGTGACGCCGTCGGCGCGCAGGACCTCGCGAAGCGTCACGATCTCCTCGACCAGCGGTCGCGACACGCTGACGGCCTGGACCCAGCCGAGACGCTCGGCGGCATCCGCGGCGGCGCCCGGACCCCAGAGGTCCGGGTCGCCGGCCGTGATGCCGGAGGCGATCAGCGAGTCGACGAGAGCGGGGAGCTCCGCCTCGACCACGTCGCGGACGTCGCCGCTGACGTGGATATCGAAGCTCATCGCGCAGCCTTGAGCGCCGTCTCCACCGTCTCCTGCAGCTCGTGCCAGGACACGATGAACTTCTCGACGCCCTCGTCCTCCAGCGTCTGGGTGACGTCGGCGAAGTCGACGCCGACAGCGGCGAGCTGGTCGAAGAAGGCGTGGGCCGCCTCGATGTTTCCCGTGATGGTGTCGCCCTCGATGACGCCGTGGTCGAAGGTGGCCTCGAGCGTCTTCTCGGGCATCGTGTTCACGGTGCCCGCGGCGACGAGTTCGGTCACGTACAGGGTGTCGGGCAGGGCCGGGTCCTTGACTCCCGTGGAGGCCCAGAGCGGACGCTGCAGGTTCGCACCGGCCTCGAGCAGGGCTTGCGCGCGCGGGGAGCCGAACTCGCGCTCGAACAGCTCGTACGCGAGGCGCGCGTTGGCCAGGCCCGCCTGGGACAGCAGAGCGGTCGCCTCATCCGTGCCGATGGCCTTCAGACGCTTGTCCACCTCGGTGTCCACGCGCGAGACGAAGAACGACGCCACCGACTGCAGGCCGGAGATGTCGATGCCCGCGTCACGCGCCTTCTCGAGACCGGACAGGTACGCGTCGATGACGGCGGCGTAGCGCTCAAGGCTGAAGATGAGCGTCACGTTGACGGAGATGCCCGCGCCGATGACTTCGGTGATCGCCGGGAGCCCCGCCTTGGTCGCGGGGATCTTGATGAGCGCGTTGGGGCGGTCGACCTTGGCCCACAGCTCCTTGGCCTGCGCGACGGTCGCTGCCGTGTCGTGGGCGAGGTCGGGGGAGACCTCGATCGACACCCGCCCGTCGACACCGTTCGTGGCGTCGTAGACCGGCCGGAAGATGTCCGAGGCTGCCTGGACGTCGTCCGTCGTGATCTCGAAGATCGCCGTGTCGACATCCGCGCCGGCAGCGGCCAGGGTAGCGACCTGCTCGGCGTACGCCTCGCCCTTCGAGAGGGCACCGGCGAAGATCGTCGGGTTGGTGGTGACGCCGGAGACCGTGCGGTCAGAGATCAGCGCGCTGAGGTTGCCCGTCGTGATGCGCTCACGGGAGAGGTCGTCGAGCCAGATGCTGACGCCCGCTGCGGCGAGCTGTTCGGTTGGGGTGCTCATGTTCTTGCTTCTCCTCGTACTTACTCGGCAGCCGCGGCGATGGACTCGCGAGCGGCGGTGACGACGGCTTCGGTGGTGATCCCGAACTTCTGGAACAGCGTCTTGTAGTCGGCGGAGGCTCCGAAGTGCTCGATGGCGACAGAGCGACCGGCGTCGCCGACGATGCCCTGCCAGGTGAGCGCGGAGCCGGCCTCCACAGAGACGCGCGCCTTGACCGAGGACGGCAGGACGGACTCGCGGTACTCGGCGTCCTGCTCGGCGAACCACTCGAGCGAGGGAACGGAGACGACGCGCGCCGCCACACCCTCCTGAGCGAGGGTCGCACGGGCTTCGACGGCCAGCTGTACTTCCGAACCCGTGGCGATCAGCAGCACATCGGGCGTGCCGCCGGGAGCCTCGGCCAGGACGTATGCGCCCTTGACCGCGTTGTCCGCGGAGGCGAACACGTCGCCGGATGCGGCGCCGTCGCCGCGCTCGAACACCGGGATGTTCTGGCGGGTGAGCGCGATGCCGGAGGGGCCGGCCGTGCGACGCAGCATCTCGAGCCAGACCACGGCGGTCTCGTTGGCGTCCGCGGGGCGGACCATCGAGAAGTTCGGGATGGCGCGCAGCGTCGCGAGCTGCTCGATCGGCTGGTGCGTGGGGCCGTCCTCACCGAGAGCGACCGAGTCGTGCGTCCAGACGAAGACCGTGGGGATGTTCATTAGCGCTGCCAGGCGCACCGGCGGACGCATGTAGTCGCTGAAGATCAGGAACGTGCCACCGAACGGACGCGTCGGTCCGTGCAGCACGATCCCGTTGAGGATCGCACCCATGGCGTGCTCGCGGATGCCGAAGTGCAGCACTCGGCCGTAGGGCGAGCCGGTCCACTCGTGCGTCGACCACTCCTGGGGGATGAACGAGCGCGCATCCTTGATCGTGGTGAGGTTCGACTCGGCCAGGTCGGCCGAGCCGCCCCAGAGCTCGGGCAGCTGCGCCGCGAGGGCGTTGATGACCTGGCCGCTGGCGGCCCGGGTCGAGACGTCCTTGCCCGCCTCGAAGACAGGCAGAGCGTCGGCGATGTCGGCGGGAAGCTCGCGCGCCTCGAGACGGTCGAGAAGCGCCTTGCGCTCGGGGTTGGCGGCAGCCCAGGCATCGAACGACTTCTGCCACTCGGCCTTGGCCTGCTCGCCGCGCTGCACGAGCTCGCGCGTGTGGGCGATGACGTCCTCAGCCACAGCGAAGTTCTTCTCCGGGTCGAACCCGAGGACCTTCTTGGTGGCAGCGAGTTCGTCGGCGCCGAGGGCTGCGCCGTGGATCTTGCCGCTGTTCTGCTTGCCCGGCGAGGGCCAGCCGATGATCGTCTTCAGGATGATGAGTGACGGCTTGTCGGTCTCGCCCTTCGCGCGCTCGATGGCCGCGTAGAGCTCCGCGACGTCCTCGACGTACTGGCCCGTCTTCTTCCAGTCCACGGTCTGGACCTGCCAGCCGTACGCCTCGTAGCGCGCGGCGACGTCCTCGGTGAAGGCGACGTTCGTGTCGTCCTCGATCGAGATCTGGTTGGAGTCGTAGATGACGACGAGGTTGCCGAGCTGCTGGTGTCCCGCGAGCGAGGACGCTTCGCTCGTCACACCTTCCTGCAGATCTCCGTCGCCGGCGATCACGTAGACGAAGTGGTCGAAGGGAGAGGTCCCGGCCGGTGCCTCGGGGTCGAACAGTCCGCGCTCGTAACGGGCGGCGTAGGCGAACCCGACGGAGGAGGCGAGGCCCTGGCCCAGCGGGCCGGTGGTGATCTCGACACCCTTGGTGTGGCCGTACTCCGGGTGGCCCGGCGTCAGCGAGCCCCAGGTGCGCAGCGACTCGAGGTCGTTCAGCTCGAGACCGAATCCGCCCAGGTACAGCTGCACGTACTGCGTGAGCGAGGAGTGGCCCACGGAGAGGATGAAGCGGTCGCGGCCGATCCAGTGCGGGTCGGCGGGGTCGTGGCGCAGCACCCGCTGGTAGAGCAGGTAGGCAGCGGGGGCGAGGCTCATCGCGGTGCCGGGGTGACCGTTGCCCACTTTCTCCACCGCATCCGCCGCGAGGATGCGGGCCGTGTCCACGGCGCGTGCATCAATCTCATCCCAACGCAAATCGGCCACGGGACCGCCTTTCACAAAGAGGAGTGCGCCACAGAGGGCCGATGGGTCCGGCCCCGGAGGGGCACGACCACGGCAGGCGCGCGTGTGGTTTCAGCATAGACTGGTCTGGAGCTTGACGAGGGGCGACAACGCAGCAGATGGACATCATGACGACGAGCCAGGGCGAGCCCGCATCCGCTGTCCGTCCCTCCATGGGTCGGAAGGTGCGCGCCTACATCACCCTGACGAAGCCGCGCGTGCTCGAGCTGCTGCTCGTGACGACGGTGCCGGTGATGATCCTGGCGCAGAGTGGCCTGCCCGATCTGTGGCTGGTGCTGGCGACGGTCATCGGCGGATCGCTGAGCGCGGGTTCCGCCGCAGCGTTCAACATGTACCTCGATCGCGACATCGACGCGCACATGCAGCGCACGGTGAACCGGCCGCTGGTGACGGGCGAGGTCTCGCCCCGCGGTGCCCTGGTCTTCGCGTGGACCTTGGCCGTCGTGTCGACCGTCTGGCTGCTGCTGACCACGAACTGGCTCGCCGCAGCCTTGTCCGCGGGGGCCATCTTCTTCTACGTCGTCATTTATACGATCCTGCTCAAGCGCCGCACCGAGCAGAACATCGTGTGGGGCGGCATCGCGGGCTGCTTCCCGGTCGTCATCGGCTGGTCGGCGGTGACGGGATCGCTCTCCTGGGCGCCCCTCATCCTGTTCCTGCTGATCTTCCTCTGGACGCCGCCGCACTACTGGCCGCTGTCCATGAAGTACAAGGATCAGTACGAGAACGTCGACGTCCCGATGCTCGGTGCGACGCGCTCCGGATCCCAGGTCGGTCTCCAGGTCATCCTCTACGCGTGGGCGACGGTGGCCTGCTCGCTCCTGCTGATCCCGGTGGCGTCCATGGGCCTCGTCTACTCGATCTCGGCGCTCGTCTTCGGCGGCTGGTTCCTCTACGAGTCGCACCGGCTCTACTCCCGTGCCGTGCGCGGCACCGAACCGCGACCTATGCGCGTCTTCCACGCCTCGATCACGTATCTGACGTTGCTGTTCGTCGCCATCGCCGTCGACCCGCTGCTGCGGCTGTCGTTCTGATCGCGACGCGACACGCGAAAGACCCCTCGGCCCGCAAGACGGGGCCGAGGGGTCTTCGCTTCGCGTGAGCGTCGCCGGATCAGCGGGTGATCGGCTGCTCTGCGGGTGCCTCGACCTCGTTCTCCGGCGCGGAAGCGGCGTCGGCGGGGACGTCGGGCGCCGTCTCGGCCTCGATCGGCTCTGCCTCGTCCTGCCACGTGATGGTCTCGACGACGTCCACCGCCGGGGTGACGAGACTGCGCGCTGCGCCGAGGGCGAGGGCCGCGACGAGGCCGACGAGGCCCGCGCCGGTGATGACGGCACCGAGCAGGGCCCACGCCTGGCCGGCATACACCTCGACGCCGGTCGCACTGCCGTCGGTGAGGGTAGAGGTCATGACCGAGATCTTGTCGATCGTGAGCCAGGCACCGAAGCCGAGGGCGGCGGCGGAGCCTGTGATGAGCCCCCAGAACGGGATGCTGCGCGACAGGCGGGGACGGGTCGTCATGTGGATCACTCCTCGAACGCGCGGCAACGGTTGCCGCGACCTGGCCACCCTCGCGGGTGAATCCAGGTGTGTTCGATGATGCGTCTATGCGTCTGCTGAGGAGCGCTCGGCTGCGACCGGCCTCTTCAGGCGAAGGACGACGACCGTGTACGCGGCCGCGGACAGCGAGGCGAGCACCATGTGGATCCCCACGAGAAGCTCGGGAAGCCCTTCTCGCGCCTGCCACACTCCGACGGTCACCTGCACGGCGATGGCGACGATCAGTACGAGGAGCCACCGTCGGGGCTCGAGGCGCAGGACCCATGCGCTGATCGTGAGCGCCAGAACGAGAGCTGCGAGGACGTAGCCGGGCCACGCGTGCACGTGGGCGAGCACCGTCGCGTCGAAGCCCTCGCGGATCACGTTGGCGTCGCCCGAGTGCGGCCCGGAGCCCGTGGTGAGTACCCCGAAGAGAATCGTCACGGCGAGGACCAGACCGCTCCCGTGCGCACCGATCTGGAACCACAGCGGGACGACGCGCTCCCGTGGGCCCTCGGTCGCGTCGAGTCGCACCAGGTACGCCGCAGCGACGCAGACGAGCAGCAACGAGCAGGTGTAGTGGAAGCCCACGAGGAAGGGGTTCAGGTCCGTGAGGACCGCGAACCCGCCGACCACGGCCTGGGCCATGACGCCGGCCAGCACGATCCACGCGAGTGCCGACAGGTCGCGACGTCGAGGGAGTCGCCGCGCGGAATCGATCGCTGCCGCGATCACCGCCGCGAGGAGGGCGCCGGACGCGAAGCCGAAGGCAGGCAGATCGAGGGCGGCCGCCAGCGCGTAGACAGGGACGGCGAGGACGATGCCGCCGACGGCGAACACGAGCGCCCGCATGACCGCAGGACGGCCCGCGATCGCGTGGAGCGTCAGCAGCACGACGGCCACCGCGACGATTCCCACGACACCCGTCATCGTGCGGTTGCCGAACTCGATGAGGCCATGAATGCCCTGCTCGGGCAGCGGCACGAGGGACTCGGGCGTGCACAGCGGCCACTCCGAGCAGCCCAGCCCCGATCCGGTCAGACGCACCGCGCCACCCGTTCCGATGATGATGACCTCGGTCAGGAACGAGAGCCACGCGAGGATGCGCAGCGGGCGTCGCACCACGATCCCGGAGGCTCCGGAGACGTGATCGGATTCGGGCAGAGCGGTGCGAGCGGGCATGTGTCCTCCGGCCCGTTCCGGACCCCGGACGCGGCCCGGAAGTCAGGGGGAACCTGTAGAATCGTGGTTGTTGCGATGCCGCGCTTCGCGCAGGGTGCATCGACAACAGTTTAGGCGCCAGGTGTGCGCCCATGATGAGGGCCCGAGAGCGGCGTTCGTCCCCGCAGACTCGACGGGGCGGCGGATGCCGGGGCGGATGACACCGTTGCGGTCCAATAAGGAGAGTGTGATGTCGGATGTGCTGATCGACCGCCCGGAGCTCGAAGGTCTGGGGGTGTACGAGTTCGGATGGCACGACCCCGACGCCGCCGGCGCGAGCGCGAAGCGCGGCCTCACCGAGGCCGTCGTGCGCGACATCTCGGCACTCAAGGCCGAGCCCGAATGGATGCTGAAGACCCGTCTGAAGGGGTTCCAGCTTTTCGGCCGCAAGCCGATGCCGACCTGGGGCGCAGACCTCAGTGACATCGACTTCGAGAACATCAAGTACTTCGTTCGGTCGACGGAGAAGCAGGCGCAGTCCTGGGAAGACCTCCCGGAGGACATCCGCAACACGTACGAGAAGCTCGGCATCCCCGAGGCCGAGCGTTCACGGCTGGTGGCGGGCGTCGCGGCACAGTACGAGTCCGAGGTCGTCTACCACCAGATCCAGGAGGATCTGGAGGCGCAGGGCGTCATCTTCATGGACACCGACACGGCATTGAAGGAGCACCCGGAGTTCTTTGAGGAGTACTTCGGCACCGTCATCGCCGCCGGTGACAACAAGTTCGCAGCCTTGAACACGGCCGTGTGGTCCGGCGGATCGTTCGTCTACGTCCCCAAGGGCGTGCACGTGGAGATCCCGCTGCAGGCGTACTTCCGTATCAACACGGAGAACATGGGCCAGTTCGAGCGGACGCTGATCATCGCCGATGAGGGGTCGTACGTCCACTACATCGAGGGCTGCACGGCTCCCATCTACAAGAGCGACTCGCTGCACTCGGCGGTCGTCGAGATCATCGTGAAGAAGAACGCTCGCGTGCGCTACACGACGATCCAGAACTGGTCGAACAACGTCTACAACCTGGTGACCAAGCGCGCCGTCGCGCACGAGGGCGCCACCATGGAGTGGGTCGACGGCAACATCGGCTCGAAGATCACGATGAAGTACCCCTCGATCTACCTCATGGGGGAGCACGCGAAGGGCGAGACCCTGTCGGTGGCGTTCGCCGGGCCCGGCCAGCACCAGGATGCCGGCGCCAAGATGATCCACATGGCGCCCTACACGCAGTCCTCGATCGTCTCGAAGTCGATCGCGCGCGGCGGCGGGCGGGCAGGGTACCGCGGCGAGGTCCGCGTCGACGCGAACGCCCATCACTCGGCGAACACGGTGCGTTGCGACGCGCTGCTGGTCGACACGATCTCGCGCTCCGACACGTACCCCGCTATCGACATCCGCGTCGACGACGTGCAGCTCGGGCACGAGGCGACGGTCTCGAAGGTCAGCGAGGAGCAGCTCTTCTACCTGATGAGCCGTGGTCTCGCGGAGGACGAGGCGATGGCCATGATCGTGCGCGGATTCATCGAGCCCATCGCGCGCGAACTGCCGATGGAGTACGCACTGGAGTTGAACAAGCTCATCGAGATGGGCATGGAAGGCAGCGTCGGATGAGCCCCCAGGCCGAAGCCCCCGTGGTCGAGACCGCGAAGGGGCATGTCGACCCTGCCGCCGCGTTCGTGCCGGTGCAGACTCGTTCGGAGCGCCCGCGTGCGAACGAGGTCGCCTTCTTCGAGGCGCCGAGCGGCCGCGAGGTGAACTGGAAGCACACGCCGATCGACCGCATCCGTGGCCTCCTCGAGGATGTCGCGGGTGATGCCGGTGCCGTCGCGGTCTCCGTGACAGGACCGTTGGCGGCGGCCGGCCTGTCGGCCGACCAGGCGCCGCGTGGCGAGGTCTTCACGGCGGAGGACCTCAGCGCGGCGATCGCCTGGGAGCGCTCCGCAGAGGCGCTGTATCTCAGCATCCCCGCGGGTGCCGAATTGAGCGAGCCTGTCGTCGTCGACCTCCGCGGCGCGGGCGGCCGCGCGCACGCCCATCTGGTCATCGAGGCGCAGCCGAATGCGCGGGCGACGGTGCTTCTGCGCCATGCGGGTGTCGCGCAGCTCGCCGAGAACGTGGAGATCATCGCCCGCGACGGTGCCGCCCTCACGCTGGTCACGCTCCAGGAATGGGACGACGAAGCGGTGCACCTGGCCGCGCATCAGGCGCGTGTGGACCGTGACGCCAGCCTGCGCCACGTCGTCGTGTCTTTCGGCGGCGGCGTCGTGCGCGTGAACCCGAACGTGGAGCTCGCCGGCACCGGCGCCCGCGGCGAGCTGTACGGTCTTTCCTTCGCGGATGCCGGTCAGCACCTCGAAAGCCAGGTGTATCTGCACCACAAGGGTGCGCAGACCGTCGGCGACGTGCTCTACAAGGGTGCGCTGCAGGGCGACACCGCCCACTCCGTCTGGATCGGCGACGTGCTGATCGGGCCGGATGCCGTCGGCACCGACTCGTACGAGGCCAACCGCAATCTGGTGCTGACCGACGGTGCGCGGGCCGACTCCATCCCGAACCTCGAGATCGAGACGGGAGACATCCGCGGAGCGGGGCACGCCAGCGCCACCGGTCGTTTCGACGACGAGCAGTTGTTCTACCTGCAGGCTCGAGGCATCGACGCGGAGCAAGCGCGTCGCCTGGTCGTGCTCGGGTTCCTCATGGAGATCGTGCAGAAGATCGGCATCGCCGAGCTCGAGGAGCGTCTCGTGGATGCGATCGAAGCCGAGCTCGCGGGGGAGCAGCGATGAGCGCGACACGCGTGTGCGCGCTGAGCGAGCTGCAGCAGGACGAGGCGCGCCGCGTTGAGATCGACGGCGTGCCGATGGCCGTCGTGCTCGACGGCAACGGAGAGGTGCACGCGATCGGCGACACCTGCACGCACGGCGACATCTCGCTTTCCGACGGATTCGTCGAGGGTGACACGCTGGAGTGCTGGGCGCACGGTTCCGCATTCTCGCTGCGCACCGGAAAGCCTCTGAACCTGCCGGCGTACGAGCCGGTGCCCGTGTATGAAGTCACGATCGAGGGAGACGATGTCCTGATCGATCCCGCCGTGACGAAGAACGTCGACTGACGAAGGAACTGACATGTCTGTGCTCGAGATCCGCGACCTCCACGTGACGGTCGAGACCGATGAGGGGACCACCCCCATCCTGAACGGCGTCACGCTGACGATCCGCACCGGTGAGACCCACGCCATCATGGGCCCGAACGGGTCGGGCAAGTCCACGCTCGCCTACACGATCGCCGGACACCCGAAGTACACCGTGACCGGCGGCTCGATCACCCTCGACGGCGAGGACGTCCTCGAGATGAGCGTTGATGAGCGTGCCCGGGCGGGCCTGTTCCTCGCGATGCAGTACCCCGTCGAGGTTCCCGGAATCACGGTCACCAACTTCCTGCGTACGGCCAAGACCGCGATCGACGGCGAGGCTCCGGCCATCCGCACCTGGACCAAGGACGTCAAGGCAGCCATGAGCAACCTGCGCATGGACGCGAAGTTCGCGCAGCGCAACGTTAACGAGGGCTTCTCGGGCGGCGAGAAGAAGCGTCACGAGATTCTCCAGCTCGAGCTGCTCAAGCCCAAGGTCGCAATCCTCGACGAGACCGACTCCGGTCTCGATGTCGACGCGCTGAAGATCGTGTCCGAGGGTGTGAACCGCGCCAAGGCCGAGACCGACCTCGGTGTTCTGCTCATCACGCACTACACCCGCATCCTGAACTACATCCGACCCGACTTCGTGCATGTGCTCGTCAACGGGCGCGTCGCGGAGGAGGGCGGCCCCGAGCTCGCCGAGCGCCTCGAGAACGAGGGCTATGACCGCTTCCTCGAGCCCGATGTGCACGCTGGCGCGTAGGATTCGACTATGACCGCGACGATCACCCCGGAGAAGTACGACGAGGTCACCGAGGCTCTGAAGGACGTCATGGACCCCGAACTGGGTGTCAACGTCGTCGACCTGGGTCTCATCTACGACCTCGCTTGGGATGACGAGAACGACGCTCTCGTCATTCATATGACGCTGACTTCGGCCGGGTGCCCGCTGACGGACGTGCTCGAAGAGCAGACGGCGCAGGCGTTGGATTCGGTCGTCGAACGGTTCCGGATCAACTGGGTCTGGATGCCGCCGTGGGGACCGGAGCGGATCACGGATGACGGCCGTGACATGATGCGGGCCCTCGGCTTCGCGATCTGACCTCCGTCGCTAGGCTCGTTCTGTGACGATCGAGCCCCTTCGCGCCCTTCCCCTCGATGAACTGCGCGGGCGCCGGAGCGCGAAGTGGCGGTCGTACCCGGACGACGTCATCCCGCTGTTCGTCGCGGAGACGGACTATCCGCTCGCTCCCGCCATCAGCCGGGCGCTGCAGGAGGCCGTCTCTCGCGGGGACACCGGCTACACGCCGGCGGATCCTGGTGTCACGGCTGCGTACACGGCCTTCGCCTCTCGACGCCTGAGGTGGGAGCCGGATCCCGCGCGGATGCGGATCACCGGGGACGTCATCATGGGCGTCGTCGAGATCCTGCGTCGGATCATCGTGCCCGGGGACCGTGTCGTCATCACGCCACCCGTGTATCCGCCGTTCTTCGAAGCCGTGCCCGAAGCAGGCGGGGTCGTACAGCCCGTACCGCTGCGAGACACCGGGGCAGGCTGGGTGCTGGACCTCGAGGGGATCGAGGCCGCGTTCCGCGATGGAGCGCGCGCCATCCTCCTCTGCAACCCGCACAATCCGACCGGCACGATCCATGCACCCGACGTGCTGCGTCAGCTGGCGGAGATCGCCGTGCGCCACGGGGCGGTCGTCGTCAGCGACGAGATCCATGCCCCACTGCCGCGCTCGGGGAGGATCGTGACCCCGTTCCTGTCCGTCTCGGACGAGGCCGCACGGTGCGGCTACGCCGTGGTCTCGGCAAGCAAGGCGTTCAACCTGGCGGGTCTGAAGTGCGCGATCATGGTGGCCGCGCACGAGCGGACCCACGCCGTGTTGCGTGCGCTTCCCGACGAGGTCTCCTGGCGCACCGGGCTGTTCGGCGCCCTGGCGACGGTGGCTGCGTTTTCGGACGAGTCCGATGCCTGGTTGGACGCCCAAGCCCTCGCGCTCGATGCGAACGTCGAGGTGCTGCGCACGCTGCTCGAGGCGCACCTGCCGGATGCGGGGTATCGTCCGCCTGACGCCGGCTACCTGGGGTGGGTGGATCTCTCCCGCTACGGCTGGGGAGACGCGCCCGCACGGCGCATCCTGCGCGAGGCGCGCGTAGCCGTCCACTCCGGTCCCGCGTTCGGAGCCGGCGGAGCCGGACACATCCGACTCACGCTGGGCTGCGCACCGGATGTGCTGGCCGAAGCGATCGAGCGGATCGCTACTCTCCGTTGACGAGCTTGGGCATCCGTTCAGGTAAGGGTACCCTTAACAGGTGACGACCCTCGCGACTCGCCCTTCCTACCGCCCGTACATCGCGCGTGTCTCGCGGGTGGTGCGACTCTCTCCGCATTTCGCGCGTCTCACGTTCACCGGCCCGGACTTCGAGCATTTCGGTACCGCGGGCCGGGACCAGCGGCTGAAGGTTCTGTTTCCCGGAGCGGACGGCCGCGTCTGCGACGTGGGTCAGTGCGATGAGCAGGCGATGGCCAACGGTGACTGGTACACCCGCTGGCGCGCGTTGGCGCCGGCGGAGCGGACGCCCTTCCGCACGTACACCGTGCGCCGGGTCGATCCCGCCCGAGGCGAGGTCGACATCGACTTCGTGCTGCACCACGACCCCGGCCCGGCCGGCGCGTGGGCGGAGGCGGCCGTTCCCGGTGACGAGATCGTGATCGTCGGTCCTGACCAGCGCAGTCCGGATTCCCATCTGGGTATCGACTGGCATCCTGGCAGCGCACGCAGGCTTCTGCTCGCCGGTGACGAGACGGCGGCACCGGCCATCGCCGGCATCCTCGAGTCGCTGCCGTCCGACACCGACGTCGACGCGTTCATCGAGGTTCCCTCTCCGCAGGATGCGCTCCCGATCGCCACGCGTGCCCGTGTCACGTGGCTGGCGCGTGACGAGCGCGCCCACGGCGAGGCCCTCATCGCGGCCGTCACCTCGTGGACGGATGCTGCCGCTGACGTACTCGCCCGCGCCGCCGCGCCCCGTCCGCAGGAGCTCGAGGACGTCGACGTCGATCGTGAGCTCCTGTGGGATAGCCCGGAGGACTCGGAGGGTGAGTTCTACGCCTGGATCGCCGGCGAGTCGCAGACCGTGAAGACACTGCGGCGACTGCTCGTCCAGGGCAACGGCGTCGATCGCAAGCGCGTGGCCTTCATGGGGTACTGGCGACGAGGGGTCGCCGAACGCGTCGAGTAGAAGGCGGACGCGTCAGCCAGGAGCGTCCGCGTCGGTGATCGTGTGGTGACGTCCGAGCGGGATGACCATCGGGCGACCGGTCAGCGGATCGGGCATGATTCTGCTCTCCAGGCCGAAGACCGTGCGCACGACGTCCGTGGTCAGGACGCTCTCGGGCGCACCCGCGGCGAGGATGCGGCCGTCGACCATGGCGACGAGATGATCCGCGTAACGGGCTGCGAGGTTGAGGTCGTGGAGCACCATCACGATGGTGGTCCCGCGATCGCGGTTCAGATCGGTCAGCAGGTCCAGCACATCGATCTGGTGACTGATGTCGAGGAACGTCGTCGGCTCGTCGAGGAGCAGCAGGTCCGTCTGCTGAGCCAGCGCCATCGCGATCCATACCCGCTGACGCTGCCCGCCGCTGAGCTCGTCGACCGAACGGTCAGCCAGGTGTGTGGTGCCGGTCGCCTCGAGCGCGCCGGCGATCGCGGCGTCGTCGGCCGCGTTCCATCGGGCGAGAGGGCCCTGATGCGGATGCCTGCCCCGGCTGACGAGGTCGGTTACCGCGATGCCGTCGGGAGCGATCGGAGACTGAGGGAGGAGCCCGAGGACCCGAGCGACCTGTCGTGTCGGCAGGCGATGGATGCTCTTCCCGTCGAGCAGGACGCTGCCGGCGATCGGGGAGAGCAGGCGCGCCATGGCTTTCAGGAGCGTGGACTTCCCGCACGCATTGGCGCCGACGATGGTCGTGATCCTGCCCGCGGGGATCGCGAGATCCAGTCCGTCGACGATGGTCCTCTCCCCGTACGCGAGGGTGAGCGCGTCGGCGGCGAGCGTGTGTTCAGCGGTCATAGAGAGGTTCCTCCGGCTCGACTGCTGCGGATGAGCAGGTAGACGAGATAGGGCGCGCCCAGCACCCCGGTCACGACGCCGACGGGAAGGCGCGTGCCCAGCGCGTACTGCGCGATGAAGTCGGACACCAGCACGAGGACGGCGCCCACGAGTCCTGCCGGCAGGACGGGGGAGCCGACGGGGCCCAGCACCCTCACAGCGATGGGGCCTGCGAGGAAGGCCACGAACGAGATGGGGCCGGCAGCGGCGGTCGCGAAGGCGAGCAGACAGACGGCCGCGATGATCAGCAGCAGCCGGCTGCGTTCGACCCGCACACCGAGAGCGGATGCGGCCTCGTCTCCGACCCGCAGCAGTTCGAGATCGCGGGACAGGACAAGCAGTGCGGGAACGACCACGACCATCACCGCGGCGAGGGGAAGGACCTTGTCCCAGCTCGCGTCGTTGAGATTGCCCGTGATCCAGCGCATGGCGGTCTGAAGGTCCCACTCCGCGGCGCGGGAGATGACGTATGAGACCACGCTGTTGCAGATGGCGGCCACGCCGATACCGATCAGGATCAGTCGGGCTCCGGAGCCGCCGCGCTTGTAGGCGAGCACGTAGATGAACAGGGCTGCGGCGAGTGCTGCGCCGGTCGCCAGAAACGAGACCGGTGTCTCGCCGAGACCGAGAACCACGATCCCCGTCACGGCGGCCGCACTGGCGCTCGAGCTGATGCCGATGACGTCGGGACTCGCGAGGGGGTTGCGCAGCATCGTCTGGAAGACGACGCCCCCCATTCCGAAGCAGAGGCCGGTCAGGAGCGCCGTCGTGGCACGAGGCAGTCGCAGCTCGCCCACGGTGAACGACGCGCCTGCCACGCGCTGTCCTGTCAGAACGCCCCAGACCTCGGCGGGGGAATAGAAGGTCTGTCCCAGCATGAGCGAGAGGACGTAGGCGATGAGCGCGAGGGCGGCGAGAACGGATGTGACGGCGATCCAACGCCGGCGCCGTCTGCGGCGCCCCGCGCGCACGATGCCGAGTGCAGTGATGTCGCCCGCAGTGATGGTCACAGTGCTTTCACCTTCTGACGTCGCACGATGGCGATGAAGAAGGGGGCGCCGACGAGGGCGGTGATGATCCCCACCTCGATCTCCTCGGGGCGGGCGATGACGCGCCCAATGACATCGGCGCCCGTGAGGAGCACGGCTCCCGCAACCGCGCTGAAGGGAAGGAGCCAGCGATGGTCCACACCGATCAGCAGCCGGCAGACGTGCGGCACGACCAATCCCACGAAGCCGATCGGGCCGGCGACCGCCGTCGCCGCGCCGCACAGCAGGACCGCGCCGAGAGTGGAGACCATGCGTGCGGTGCGCACACGCTCACCGAGCCCGGCTGCGAGCTCGTCGCCCAGGGCGAGGGTGTTCAGGGCGGGGCTGCACGCCAGGCATACGACGAGACCGACGAGGAGAAACGGCGCGACCTGCAGGATCGTGGCGCCTGTCGCGCCGCCGACGCCGCCCACCTGCCAGAAGCGGAACTGGCTCATCACGTCGACCCGCGGCAGCAGAATTGCGCTCGTCAGGGAGGAGAAGGCGACGGCGGTCACCGCCCCGGCGAGGGCGAGCTTCAACGGCGTCGCGCCTCCTCGGCCCAGTGCGCCGATCCCATAGACGAACACGGCCGCCACAGCGGCGCCCACCAGGGCCGTCCAGATGTACTGGGTGGGTGCGGCAAGGCCGAGGAACGCGATCCCGCAGACGACGGCCAGGGCGGCCCCGCCGTTGATGCCCAGGATCTGCGGGTCGGCGAGGGGATTGCGGGTCGCGCCCTGCAGGACCGCGCCCGCGACGCCGAGCGCCGCACCGACCGCGATCGCCAGAACGGTGCGAGGGATGCGCTTGTTCACGGCGGCGGCCCCGGCCGTGTCGATCGCGCCGCCGAGCCCCGCCCAGATGTCGTGCCACCCGACGGCGCGTGCCCCGAACGTGACCGACAGGAACGAGACTCCCAGCAAGGCGACCACGAGCACCAGGATCCCCCACGCCCGCCGCCGCCCCCAGCGTCGTCGCGGCGACGGCGTGGGGGCGGCAGCGGTGGAGGTGACGACGACGCTCATCGCCGCCCGCGTCCACGGACGATCGGTGGGATCATGATGCCTTGGCGGCGGCCTCTCCGACCAGCTTGATGTAGTCGTCGCCGTAGCTCGTGCCGATCGACAACGGCGACGGCGTGATGGCCGAGGAGAGCGTCGAGTCGGACGTGATCACCGCGACGGCGCCCTTGGCGACGGCGGGGATACGGGACAGGAGCGGATCGGCCTGCCACTGCGCGAGCGTCTCGTCCGTGCCGTAGGTGACGATCACCTGCACGTCTTCGAAGCTCTCGATCTGCTCGGTGCTGGTGACGATCCAGAACTGATCGGACGCGGCGGACTGCTCCTTGACGTACGCGGAGGGTACGAAGCCCATCTGCTCGAGGTAGCCCACACGCGGATCCGACCGGCTGTAGAAGCCGAGGTTGCTGAGATCGGTCGGGTCGAAGTACGACAGGAGCGAGGTCTTCCCGGCGATGGACGGATACTCCGCGGCTGTGTCGGCGACGTGCTTCTCGAGCGAGGAGACGAGCTCCTGCGCCTCATCCGCCATCCCGAGGGCCGTCCCGTCGAGGACGGTCATGTCCTGCCACGACGTCCCCCACGCCATGTCCTGATAGGTGACGACCGGGGCGATCTTGCTGAGGGTGTCGTACTGCTCCTGGGTCATGCCGGAGTAGGCGGCCAGGATGACATCGGGCGCGGCATCGGCGATGGCCTCGTAGTCGTACCCGTCGGTCTCATCCATGAGGACAGGTGTTTCGGCGCCGAGCTCGTCGAGCTTGTCCTTCACCCAGGGCAGAAGCCCGTCGCCGTCCTCGTCACCGTAGGTCACCTTCGGCATGGCCACCGGCACGATTCCCAGCGCCAGTGCGACGTCCTGGTTGCCCCAGTCGACTGTGACGACGCGCTTCGGCTTGGCGTCGATCGTGGTGGTGCCGAAGGCATTCTCGATCGAGAGCGGGAACGCGTCGCTCTGCCCCGCATCCTCGCCGGTGGCAGCGGGGGTCGACGCTCCTGAGCTGCAGGCAGTGAGGGCGGCAAGGGAGACGGCGGCGACCGCGACGGCGGTCCAGCGCTTGAGCTGCATGACGAGGAGGGCCTTTCTGAAGGAGGTGCTAGGCGAGGCTACCCTAACTCGGCGTCCGAATTCGACCGCGTTCGACCACCCGTGCGGCAGGAACGACGGCGCCGATGCACGCCCGGTAGACTGAACGATGGTCTTCTCCGGCCGCCATCCCACCCGAACAGAACGGACGTACGCCGTGCTCGCCGTGCATGACCTCGAGATCCGCGTCGGCGCGCGCGTTCTCATGTCCGAGGTCGCCTTCCGCGTCTCCCGAGGCGACAAGATCGGTCTGGTCGGTCGCAACGGCGCGGGCAAGACGACGCTCACGAAGGTCCTCGCCGGCGACCTGCTGCCTTCGGCAGGAGAGGTGCAGCGCGGCGGAGAGCTCGGCTACCTCCCGCAGGACCCTCGTTCCGGGGACCCGGAGATGCTGGCACGTACCCGCATCCTCGACGCGCGGGGGCTGGGAACACTCGCGCTCGGGATGCAGGAGGCCTCGCTCGCGATGGCCGACGACGACCCGGAGGTCGCTGCCAAGGCGATGCGGCGTTACGGAACGCTCACGGAGCGCTTCGAGTCGCTCGGCGGCTACGCGGCCGAGGCAGAGGCGGCATCGATCGCCCACAACCTCTCGCTTCCGGACCGCATCCTCGATCAGCCGCTGAAGACGCTCTCGGGCGGACAGCGCCGGCGCATCGAGCTCGCTCGCATCCTGTTCTCGGATGCCGACACGATGATCCTCGACGAGCCGACGAACCACCTCGACGCCGACAGTGTGGTGTGGCTCCGGGAGTTCCTGAAGAACTACAAGGGCGGACTCATCGTCATCAGCCACGACGTGGAGCTCGTCGGCGAGACCGTGAACCGTGTCTTCTACCTCGACGCCAACCGTCAGGTCATCGACATCTACAACATGAACTGGAAGAACTACCAGCGCCAGCGGGTGGCCGACGAGGAACGTCGTAAGAAGGAGCGCGTCAACGTCGAGAAGAAGGCGACCGCCCTGCAGCTGCAGGCCGCGCGCTTCGGGGCGAAGGCCTCGAAGGCCGCGGCTGCGCATCAGATGGTGGCACGCGCGGAGAAGATGCTCTCGGGTCTGGACGATGTGCGTCAGGAGGATCGGGTCGCGAAGCTCCGCTTCCCGAAGCCTGCTCCGTGCGGAAAGACTCCGCTGATGGCGCGTGGCCTGTCGAAGTCGTACGGGTCGCTGGAGATCTTCGCCGACGTTGACCTCGCGATCGATCGCGGTTCGAAGGTCGTCGTCCTGGGGCTGAATGGCGCAGGGAAGACGACGCTGCTGCGCATGCTGGCGGGAGTGGATGCTCCCGACACGGGAACGATCGAACCCGGGCACGGGCTGAAGATCGGGTACTACGCGCAGGAGCACGAGAACCTCGACGTGTCCCGGTCTGTCCTGGAGAACATGATGTCGGCAGCGCCGGACATCACCGCGACCGAGGCGCGCAAGGTCCTCGGTTCGTTCCTGTTTACGGGTGACGATGTGCTCAAGCCTGCCGGGGTGCTCTCCGGCGGGGAGAAGACGCGCCTGTCGCTGGCGACTCTCGTCGTCTCGAGCGCCAACATGCTGCTTCTCGACGAGCCGACGAACAACCTCGACCCGGCCTCACGCGAGGAGATCCTCGGCGCCCTGGCGCACTACGAGGGCGCTGTGGTGCTCGTCTCGCACGACGCGGGGGCCGTCGAGGCCCTCAATCCCGAACGGGTCCTCATCCTGCCCGACGGGGTCGAGGACATCTGGGGTCGTGACTACGTAGACCTGATCACCCTGGCCTGAGCGCTCAGGCGTCGGTGCGGTCCAGGATCGCGTCCTCCTGCTCGGCGTCCCGATCCACGCGCGCAGGGCGACGGAGGACGGGCGACGCCGTCGGAGTCGTCTCGTCGTCGTCCTCCGCGCGCTTGCGGCGCTCCGTGCGGATGATGTAGCCGATGAACACGAAGCCCATCACGGCGAACAGGATCCACTGGACCGCGTAGGACAGATGCGGTCCAGGATCCTCCGACGGGGCGTCGAGCGCGTAGGGCATCTCTGCGACGGCGGGCGACTCACTCACCAGCACGCCATAGGCGGAGGTGAGTGTCGTGGGACCGGTCGTCTCTGCGACCAGAGGGAGATTGATGGTCGGCACCTGTCCGGCGGGCGCGGTGCGTCCCGAGGTCGGCAGCGCCTCGGGGGCGCGCAGGCGCACCACGACGCTCACCGTGCCGGTCGGCGGCGCGGGGATCGCCGAGGGGCCGTCGCCGCTCTCCGCCGGCGGAATCCATCCGCGGTCGACGATCAGCACGCGCCCGTCGGACGTGCGCAGAGGCGTCAGGACTTCGAACGCGCTCGTGCCGCCGTGGGGCCGATTGCGCACCACGGTCTGCTGCTCGGGCACGTACTCGCCGACGACGACGACGGGGTGCCATTCGGACTCGGGATCGAGCTGATCTGAGGGGAGCATCTCATCCAGCGGAACCGCGTCGGCGTCGTAGTTCCGCTCGACGAGAGCGAGTTGCGCAGCCCTCTCACCGTTGCGCGCGAACTGCCAGTTCGAGAGGAAGACGCATGCGATCGCGAATGCGATGGCCACCGCGACGTAGGCCGTCCACCGCAGAGCCGTGTCACGACGGATGCTCACGACGCGTCCTGCGTGGCGAAGGGCTCGACCGCGACCGGGAAGGACCGGGTCGCGAGGAAGTCGCGGAGATATGCGACGTGCGCGTCGCAGGCCAACCAGATCTTCCGTCGATCCGCGTCATGGATGCGCGGATTGCGCCACAGCACTCGCCAGAGGGCAGCGTCGCGACACCCCGCTCTCGAGCAGATGGGTTCGCCGCTCATGCGTCGCGCGGGGTCGAGGGTGTCTCGGCGATGGTGATCACCTGGGTGTGCGGAGTCGGGGAGGGTTGCTCGGCTCGCTGATCGAGAGCGGGCAGTGTCACGGTCTCGGCCGGCGCGGCGCGGAATTCCTGGCCCACGTTCGCGATCACGACCGCGATGTAGGGAAGGAAGACCGCCCCCGCCGCGAACAGCCAGGTGTACCAGCCGTAGGGGGTGACGAGGATCATCGCGACGAAGCAGGCCACCCGCACGCCCATCATGATGACGTACTTGAGCATGCGAGAGCTCGACTCGTCACGCGGTGCGTGGGGGAGCGAGGTCGCCGACTGCGGTGGTGAGGGGTGCTTCACAGTGCTTCCAGAGTACGCCGGAGGCACCGCTCGCAGGGTCAGGAGGAGTAGCTGTAGTCGTAGTAGGCGCCGTTCGCGAGGTTCACGACCCAGATGATCCAGAGGACCACGAGCACGGTGATGACTGCGTAGAGCGCCAGGCCCGCGTAACCCGTGATGGTGCCCGCGAGCGCCAGCCCGCGGCCGCCCTCCTCGCGTTCGCGGATCTGCTTGAGCGAGATGTGGCCGGTGATGATGCCGACGATGGAACCGATGAACGGCAGGAGGACGACGCCGACGATCGCGGAGACCAGCGACACGATCGCGAGACTGTTTGTCTTGGGGCCCGCGGGGTAGGGCGTGTACGTCGGGGGGACTCCGTAGGCCGGTGCGCCCTGGTAGGCCGGGGGATACGCGGGGGCCGTCGGGGGCACACCGTAGGCAGGGTAGGCCGCGGGTGCGGCGGGCGGTGCGCTGTATCCCGGGTAGGCGGCGGGCGCTGCATAGGAGGGGGGCGGGGTCGACGGAGCCGGGTAGGACGGCGGTGTGTCGGCAGGGGCCTGGTAGTCCGGCGACGCCGGGGCCGCAGCGGAGGGCTCCGCTGGTGCGGGCTGAGCGTCGGGCGCGCCGCCTTCTCCCGCGGATGCGGGTGTGGGAAGGTCGTTGTTCTGATCGCTCATCTGGGTGCCTTTCAGTCTGTGAGGGAAGCCTTCCAGTGTCCGCTGGGCGGTGTCAAACGGGCCTGTCGATAGGCTGGAGGCTCTGCCTGAACTGACGAGGAGAACCATGTCGAGCGATCGTGTCGTGCTCATCACCGGAGGAAACCGCGGCATCGGCCGTGCGATCGCCGAACGCTTCGTGACCGACGGGTACCGCGTCGCCGTGACGGCTCGTTCGGGCGAGGGGCCGGAAGGGACCCTCACGGTGCGCGCCGACGTGACGGACGCCGCCGCGCTGGACGCCGCTTACACCGAGGTCGAGGAGAAGCTCGGCCCTGTGACCATCCTCGTCGCCAATGCGGGCATCACGCGCGACATGCTGCTTCTGCGCATGAGCGAGGACGACTTCGACGACGTGATCGACACCAACCTCGGCGGCACCTTCCGCGTGGTCAAGCGCGCCGCCAAGGGGCTCGTCCGCGCGCGGTGGGGTCGCGTGATCCTTATCTCCAGCGTCGTGGGCCTCTACGGCTCGGCGGGCCAGATCAACTACGCCAGCTCCAAGAGTGCGCTTGTCGGCTTCGCCCGCTCGCTGACGCGCGAGCTCGGCGCGCGAGGCGTCACGACGAACGTCGTCGCCCCCGGCTTCATCGAGACGGACATGACGGCGGAGTTGCCTGCCGAGACGCAGGCCGAGTACAAGAAGGCCATCCCGGCCGGGCGCTACGGCACCGCGGCGGAGGTGGCGGCGGTCGTGGCGTGGCTCGCCTCAGACGACGCCGCCTACATCTCGGGCGCTGTCATCCCGGTCGACGGCGGCCTCGGGATGGGCCACTGATCGTCAGCGCTCGATCGCGCGCACGATGAGCGCTCCCAGCCGTTGCGGCTGGGAGAACTGCGGCCAATGGCCCGAGCCGATGCGCACGACCTCGCGGTCGCCGATCGCGCACCACTCGTCGTGGTAGCTCGGCCAGTGCGACAACTGCGCGTCGAGTTCTTCTGCGTCTGCACCCCCCGAGAGAACCGTGACGGGGATGCCGTGTCGGCGCGTGTCGTGCAGGTGTAGCGGATCGGTCGGAACCGCCGCGGGGACCGCGACCGCCTCGGCGGCGATGCGCTCACGTGTAGCCGCGTCGAGATCGGCGACGTCGGACGCATCGAACGTGTCCCAGCCCGGGAAGGGGATGACGCCGTCGACGACCGGGAACGCCGTGATGTCCGCGCCATCCGGAACGGGCACGGTGTCGACGAACACCACGCGCGCGATCGACTCCGGACGCGCGTCCGCGGCGCCCCAGGCGACGTTGCCCCCGCCGCTGTGCCCCACGAGGGTCACGGGCTCGTCGGCGGCGTCGATGTGCGCCACGACGGCGGCGACCCAGTCGGTCAGGTGCGCCTCGGGTGCGTTCGGAAGGGTGACGGGAAGGGCGTCGAAGCCGGCGTCGTCGATCGTGGGCACCACGTCGTGCCATGATCCGGCGTCGAGCCAGAGGCCCGGGATGAGGATGAGCTGCATGCCCGAACTCTACGCCCGGCACCGGACGCCGTCAGGGCAGAAGCGGGATGACCTCGCGCAGGTCCACGGGGCCGATGACGAGATCCGCGGAGGCGCGCACCGCTGGCTTCGCGTTGAACGCGAGGCCCAGAGCCGCCGCGCGCATCATCCTGAGGTCATTGGCACCGTCGCCGATGGCGATCGTGCGGCGCGGATCGATCTCGTGCTGTGCGGCCCATTCGAGGAGCTGGGACGCCTTGGCCTCGGCGTCCACGATGGCGCCCGCCACGACGCCGGTCAGCGCGCCGGCGTCGACCTCGAGGCGGTTGGCGCGCCACAGGTCGACGCCCAGGGCGGGCGCCACGTCGTCGAGGATCTCGTGGAAGCCGCCGGAGACCACGCCGACGATGCCGTCGCGGGCGTGGACGGCGTCGACCAGCTCGCGCACGCCCGGCGTCGGCTCGATGCGCGAGCGCACGCGCGCGAAGGATGCGGTGGGCACACCGCGGAGCTGGGTGACGCGGGAGCGCAGGCTCGTCGCGAAGTCGACCTCGCCCCGCATGGCCGCCTCGGTCGCCGCCGCGACCTCCGCGCCGCGTCCGGCCTCGTCCGCGATCAGTTCGATGACCTCGTTGCGGATGAGGGTGGAGTCGGCATCCAGGACGACGAGCAGACGGCGGGGGCGGTTCTCACGCATCCGTCAACGCTAGCGCGCGCCGCCGCACGCTCCGCACGGGTGCCCTCGCCGCTACGGCTCGACGCGCACGTTCTTGCCGACGACCGTGATCCCCGAGTCGGTCACCGTGAATCCCCGCGCCAGATCGCGTTCGCGATCGACACCGACGGTGGCGCCGTCGGCCAGCACGACGTTCTTGTCGAGGATCGCCCGGTGGATGCGTGCACCGGCTCCCACGCGGACCCGATCGAAGAGGACGGAGTCGGTGATGGTCGATCCGCCACCCGCCAGGGTCCAGGGGCCCACGACGCTGCGCTCCAGATGCGTTCCCGACAGTACCGATCCGAGCGAGACGACGGAGTCGATGGCGTTTCCGATGCGCCCCACCGCGTCCCGCACGAACTTCGCGGGGGGCGAGTTCACGAGCTGGGAGTGGATGGGCCACTGCGTGTTGTAGAGATTGAAGATCGGCAGCGTCGAGATCAGATCGAGGTGCGCGTCGTAGAACGAGTCGATCGTGCCGACATCCCGCCAGTACGCCCGGTCGCGGTCGGTGGAACCGGGCACCTCGTTGCGGATGAAGTCGTAGACGCCGGCCTCACCGCGGTCGACGAAGTACGGCACGATGTCGCCGCCCATGTCGTGGTTGGAGGTGGGAAGTTCGCCGTCCGCTTCGACGGCTTCGATCAGCGCATCGGTGTTAAAGATGTAGTTGCCCATCGAGGCGAGCACCTCGTGCGGGCTGTCGACGAGCCCCGCCGGATTCTGCGGCTTCTCGAGGAACTCGCGGATGCGGGTCGGGTCGTCGGGCTCGACGTCGATGACGCCGAACTGGTTCGCCAGTCCGATCGGCTGTCGGATGCCGGCGACCGTCGCACGCGCCCCGGACGAGATGTGCGCGTCCAGCATCTGCTGGAAGTCCATGCGGTAGACGTGGTCGGCACCCACCACGACGACGATGTCGGGCTGCTCGTCGTTGATGAGGTTCAGGCTCTGCAGGATCGCGTCGGCGGAACCCGAGAACCACCGCTTGCCGAGGCGCTGCTGGGCCGGCACCGAGGTCACGTAGGAGTCGAGCAGCGCCGACATGCGCCAGGTCTGGGAGACGTGACGGTCGAGGCTGTGCGACTTGTACTGCGTGAGGACGACGATCTGTCGCAGTCCCGAGTTGATGAGGTTCGAGATGGCGAAGTCGATGAGTCGGTACTGTCCGCCGAACGGCACCGCCGGCTTCGCCCGGTCGGCCGTCAACGGCATGAGTCGCTTACCTTCGCCACCCGCGAGGATGATTCCGAAGACCTTGGGTGCCGGCATGGCACCAGACTATGCCGCACGCACCCCCTGTACTAGCGTCCATGACATGCGCGTCGACATCATCTCCAAGGAATACCCGCCCGAGATCTACGGCGGGGCCGGAGTCCACGTCGCCGAGCTCGTCCGCGCGCTGCGTGAGCGCATCGAGGTGCAGGTGCGCGCCTTCGGAGAGCCGCGCGACGAGGCGGACACGACGTCGTACGCGACGCCCGCGGAGCTCACGCACGCGAACCCCGCCGTGAAGACGCTCGGCACCGATCTGGAGATCGTCGGAGACGTCGCCGGGGCCGACATCGTGCACAGCCACACCTGGTACGCGAACTTCGCGAGCCACCTCGCGTCACTGCTGCACGGTATTCCGCACGTGGTCACCGCGCACTCGCTCGAACCGCTGCGGCCGTGGAAGGCCGAACAGCTCGGGGGCGGATACGCGGTGTCCAGCTGGGTCGAACGCACCGCCTACGAGTCCGCCGGGGCGGTCATCGCCGTCAGCGAAGGGATGCGGGCCGACATCCTGCGCGCGTACCCCCACGTGGATCCGGCGCGTGTGCGCGTCATCTACAACGGCATCGATGCCGAGGCGTGGCAACCGACGCAGAACGAGGATCTCCTCCGCGCGCTCGGCATCGAGCCGACGAGGCCGTCCGTGGTCTTCGTCGGGCGCATCACGCGACAGAAGGGTCTGCCGTATCTGCTGCGCGCCGCGAGGCTCCTGCCCCCGGGGGTGCAGCTGGTGCTCTGCGCGGGAGCTCCCGACACGCCCGAGATCATGGCGGAGGTCGAGGGTCTGGTCCGCGAGCTGCAGGAGACGCGCGATGGGGTGATCTGGATCGACCGGCACCTGCCGCGCCCGGAACTGTCCGCCATCCTGACGGCTGCGACGACGTTCGTGTGTCCGTCCATCTACGAGCCGCTGGGGATCGTGAATCTGGAGGCCATGGCCTGCGGCGCGGCGGTGGTCGGAACCGCCACGGGCGGGATTCCGGAGGTCGTGGTCGATGGCGAGACGGGGCGCCTCGTGCCGATCGAACAGGTCCAGGACGGAACGGGGACGCCGCTGGATCCCGACCGTTTCGTCGAGGACCTCGCCCGGGTGCTCATCGAGGTCGTCTCCGACCCCGAACAGGCGTCCCGCTACGGGGCTGCCGGTCGCCGGCGCGCGGTCGAGGAGTTCAGCTGGACGCGCATCGCCGCGCAGACCGAGCAGCTCTACCGTGAGGTGCTCGAGGCGCGCTGATCCGGCTCGGCATGAACCGCCCGCCCGGTAGGCTGAACAACATGCCGCAGGTGCTGGATTTCTCCGACGTCGTCGTCCGCCGCAACGCAAAGGACATCGTCTCCCATCTGGACTGGCAGGTGGACGGCGACCAGCGCTGGGTGGTCCTCGGCGCCAACGGGGCGGGCAAGACCACCATTCTGCAGCTGGCCGCGACCCTCGATCACCCAACCTCGGGCGCGGTCACCATCCTGGGGGAGCGTCTCGGTCGCACCGACGTGTTCGAGCTGCGTCCCCGCATCGGCTTCGCCTCCAGCGCGATGGCCAAGCGCATCCCGGCCGAGGAGACCGTGCTGAACGTCGTGCTGACGGCGGCCTTCTCCGTGCTCGGGCGTTGGAACGAACAGTACGACCGCATCGACGAGCGCCGAGCGCTGCGGGTGCTGGCGGAGTGGAAGCTCGACCACCTTGCCGATCGCACGTTCGGCACGCTGTCGGACGGCGAGCAGAAGCGTGTCCAGATCGCTCGCGCCGTCATGACCGACCCCGAACTGCTGCTGCTCGACGAGCCGACCGCGAGTCTCGACCTCGGCGCGCGTGAGGAACTCCTCGAGCTTCTGAGCGGCTACGCGCAGGCGCCCACGACGCCGGCGATGGTCATGGTCACGCACCACGTCGAAGAGATCCCGGTCGGGTTCACCCACGTGCTGCTGCTGCGCGCGGGCGCCGTTGTCGCGGCGGGGCCTATCGCCGAGACACTCACCGCCGAGAACCTCTCCGAGACGTTCGGCATGCCGATCGTGGTCACCGAGGCCGACGGTCGCTACGCCGCGCGCGCGGCGCGCTGACCACCGGATGCGGCGAAGCGCCGCTCCTGCTGTTAGACTCGTCTTTTGGTGCTTCCGGCACCGCAGACTTTCCTCCGAAGCACTCCCGCAAGGAACACCATGAAGACTGACATCCACCCCGACTACCGCGACGTCGTTTTCCGCGACCTCGGCTCGGGCGAGACCTTCCTCACCCGCTCGACGGTCTCGAGCGACAAGACGATCGAGCTCGACGGTGTCGAGTACCCCGTCGTCGACGTCGAGATCTCCTCCGCCTCGCACCCGTTCTACACGGGCAAGCAGCGCATCATGGACTCGGCCGGACGCGTCGAGAAGTTCAACCAGCGCTTCAAGAACTTCGGCGCCAAGTAAGACGCCTTCACCACGAAGGGCCCCGCGATCTCGCGGGGCCCTTCGTGGTGTCACCGGATTGGCCAGCGCCCGTCGACGGGATCGAGCGGGTCGATGCGGCCGATGCGGACGAAGTACTCGGTGAGACTCTCCGCCTGAGACCTCGCCCACGCGATCTGGTTCGTGTGGAGCTCTGCGACGGCTGCCGGCAGCAGATCGCCGTACCTCTCGCAGAGGGCGAGCGCGACCCTTCCCGCGGCGACCGCATCGGCTGCGGCCTCGTGCGCACCCTCGAGAACGACCCGATAGTGCTCGGCGACGACGCTCAGCGTCCGCTTGCCGCGACGATACGTGTCGAACGCCTTGTCGAGCACCAGCGGGTCGATGACGGGAGCCGGGTCTTCAATCGGCGGTACGGAATGTCGGGCGGCCTCGTACCGCAGCAGGGAGAAATCGTACGGGGCGTTGTAGGCGACGACCGGCGTGCCCGCTGCGAAGAGCTTCGAAAGCGCGGCGCACACCTCGGCGACGACCTCTGGAGCGGGACGCCCATGGGCTCGGGCATGCGCGGTGGAGATGCCGTGCACGGCCTGCGCGCCCTGGGGGATCTCGACTCCCGGATCCGCGAGCCACGAGCGCGCCTGGATCACGGAGCCGGTCTCATCCAGGACGCCGACGTGCGCGGTCACGATACGGTCGCGGGTCACATCGACGCCGGTCGTCTCGAGGTCGAAGACGCCGATGCGCCGGACCCACTCGGGAGAACGTGGTGTCAGGAACTCCTCGAGGTCGAAGAGCGCCTCCGGGGCGCCGGCGGCGACGGGGTGGTCGGGCATGCGATCACGCTACGGGAGACCACCCCCACGCTCGGAGGACCACGCCGGGCGGGACGTAGACTCGAACGGTGACCGCGCCGCATCCCTATGCCGACAAGCTCGCGCCCATCCCCGTGCGGCGGCGCACCGTCGAGGTCCTGGGCGGCGAGACCGTCTACTGGGAGTATGGCGACGAAGACGCCCACACGACGCTGCTGCTTGTGCACGGCTTCCGCGGGGACCACCACGGGCTCGAGCCGGTCGTCGCGAACCTGCCGGGCTTCCGGGTGATCGCTCCCGATCTTCCGGGCTTCGGCGAGACCGAACCTGTTCCGCACCGCGAGCACGACCTGGAGCTCTACGCGGAGTGGTTGCATGGTTTCGCCCAGCGGGTCGCGGCAGGATCACCGATCCTCGGTCACTCGTTCGGGTCGATCGTGGCCTCGGCGGCGGTCGCCGCAGGCCTCGCCACGGACCGACTCGTGCTCGTGAATCCGATCGGAGCGCCGGCGCTGGAGGGCCCGCGCGGTTTCCTCACGCGCCTCGCGGTGTTCTACTACCGTGCGGCGGCGCGTCTCCCGGCGCCCATCGGCGACGCGCTGCTGCGCAACCGGGCCATCGTGCGGGGCATGAGCGTCGCCATGGTCAAGACGCGTCAGCCGCTGCTGCGCCGGTTCGTCCACGACCAGCACGACCGCTACTTCTCGCGCTTCGCCGACCGCGACGTGCTCCTGCAGGCGTTCGTGGCTTCCGTCTCGCATGACGTGCGCGAGTTCGCGCCGCGCATCTCCCAGCCCACGCTGCTTGTCGCGGCTCAGCTCGACGACATCACGCCGATCGAGGCCGAGCGCACCCTGCGTACGCTGTTCCGAAATGCCGAGCTCGTCGAGATCCCCGGCGTCGGGCACCTCATCCACTATGAGACGCCGGAGCCGGCAGCGGCCGCGATCAGTCGCTTTCTCTCGCCTTCCGCTGACGGTACGCGTTGACGTTCATCCGGTTGCCGCAGTTGCCGGTGTCGCAGTAGCGCTTGGATCCGTTGCGGGAGAAGTCGACGTAGACCGCTCCGCAATCGTCGGCCGAGCAGACGCGGATCCGCTCATACGCGTCTGCGCGGATGACATCGACGAACGCCATCGCCGCTTCGATCAGGATGCGATCGGCAAGAGGACCGTCATCCGGCGTCGCGTGGATGTGCCAGTCGTAGGCGTCATGGCGCACGAGGCGCGGCACCGCGTTGCTCTCGTGCAGCATGGCGTTCACGAGGGGCACCGCGGAGTCGCGATCGACGGACCAGAGCTCCCGCAGGCGCGGTCGGATGCGGCGGATCGCGTCGAGTTCGGTGGCGTCGAGACGGATGGTTCCCGAGTAAGGGTGCACCCGAAGATATGCGGCGAGATCGACGAGATCGACGAGGCCGTCGAGGTCCGGCGACGCCGTGCCGGGCAGCGTGTTCACCATGTCCGCGGTCATGACGAGAGACGAGCGTGTGTCAGGGGTGAAGATCAAGTTGACTCCTGACTTGATGGGGGATAGCGTCACCAGTGTCCCTCTAGTTTACTCCTGACATCCGGAGACGCCGATGGTCGCCCAGACCTCCTCCCTGGCCGTGGTCGCGCCGTTGCCCGTCCCCGGGGGCCGTGTCGCGGGACTCGCGGTCGGGCTCGCGTCGGCGCTGGCCTTTTCATCCAGCGGCCCCGTCGTGAAGCCGCTCATCGAGGCCGGGTGGACTCTCGGCGCGGCTCTCCTGGTGCGGATGTCGCTCGCGGCACTCATCCTGTCGCCTGCTCTCGTGCGGGCCGTTCGGCGCCGGCCGGGACTCCTGCGCCGCCAGTGGCCCCTCATCGTCGGATTCGGCCTGACGGGCGTCGCGGGTTGCCAGATCTTCTACTTCGCTGCCATGCAGCGGATGCCGGTGGCGGTGGCCCTCCTCGTGCAGTACCTCGCCCCCGTGCTGCTGGTGCTGCTTGCATGGGTGCGTACCCGTCGCGCTCCGTCGCGACTGGTGCTCATGGGATCGGCAGTCGCGATCGTCGGCCTCGTGCTGGTAGTGGACATCGCCGGCGCGCGCTTCGACCTGCTCGGCACCGTGTTCGCGCTGGGCGCCGCGGTCTGTGTCGGGGCGTACTTCCTCCTGTCCGAGCGCACCGGCGAAGAGCTGCCGGCGCTGGCTCTCGCCGCGGGCGGGCTCATCGTCGGAGCCCTTCTCATGGCCGTCCTGTGCATGACGGGCCTCTTGCCGTTCGCCGCTCCCGACGTCTCCGTCGCCCTGGCGGGGATCCAGCTCCCGGCGTGGGCCGCCATCGGCTGGGTCGGTGCTGTCGCGACGACCCTCGGGTACGCCCTCGGAGTGATCGCCGTGCCGATGCTCGGCTCTCGGGTCGCATCCTTCGTGGGTCTTTCCGAGGTCCTCTTCGCGCTGCTGTTCGCCTGGGCGCTTCTGGGCGAGGCGCCCGGTCCGGTGCAAATCGTCGGCGGCGTGGTCCTGATCGTCGGGGTCGTGCTCGTGAGAATGGACACGTCCCCGTCAGCGGCGCCTATCGCTGCGGTTGCGCCAACCCCATGAGGGGTGTCACGCGGTAGGGGATCACCTCGTCCATGACGAGGGAGGTCTCCGTGCGTTCCACCCCGCTGATCCCCAGGATGCGGGCGTCGGTGTCGAACAGATGCTGCGCATCGCGGCACGCGACCCGGACCAGAAGATCGACCGAACCCGCCAGGCCGTGGGCCTGCAGGACCTCCGGCACCTCCGCCAGCTGCTCCCGGATACGCGGCAGCTCGTGCTGCCGCACGGTCACGCTGACGTAGGCCTCGATGGGGAATCCGAGGGCAGCGGTCGACAGGGCGCGCTGGTAGCTGAGGAAGGCTCCCGTGCGATCGAGGCGGGCGAGCCGCGCCTGGATGGTGTTACGGGACAGCTGCAGGCGCTCGGCGAGAGCGACGACCGTTGCGCGATGGTCGTCAGCAAGCGCGCGGAGCAGCTCGATGTCGATACGGTCCAAAGCGGGCATGATGCGCAACGCTAGCAGCAGTGAGCGGCACCGTTTGCGCATATTGCGCGGCCGACGCTACGTCGCCGTCGGCGTCGGGGATGCGCCCTGAGTCGTGAAGAGCCCCAGTCCGTGCGCCTTGAGGATGTTGTAGGCGTCGGCGTAGGTCTCCGGCTCCGGCGCGCCGCTCGGGCCGTAACGCTCCAGAAGGAGTCCGAGCAGGCCTTTCGCGGGCGACGTCAGCGGCTTGTCGGAGGTGCGGATCTCCTCCAGCTCGTCCTCTTCGAGCAGCGGCGGTACGTAGGCGGGACTCACGGTGGGCCAGGTGGATGGATCGCGGGGCTCGGCCAGATTGGTCGCGCTGAACAGGGTCGGGGCGCCGCGGTCGCGATCGGTCAGCGGCTCGAGGCCGTGCAGCTGACACAGGGTCGCGATGACGGCGGCGTGATGGATCTCCTCGTTGATGATCGTGCCCGCCCTCGTGTACGCCGACACGGCGATCGCCGGCACGCGCAGGCCGAGTCGGTTGAAACGGAATCCCATCTCGCCCTCGGCGGCCTCAGGATCCGGAGGGGTGGCCTTGGGCGGGACGACGTGGTCGTAGGTACCGCCGTGCTCGTCGAACGTGATGAGCAGGAGCGTGTTGAGCGCGTTGGAGCCGTCGCTGCTGGCGGAGGTGCGGATCGCGTCGTAGACGCTCGCCACGAGCGCTTCGCCGGCGCGGACGTCCGAGACCGCCGAATCGAACACGGGGGAGCCGTCGACGTCGCTCCCGCGCACGACGCCGAAGGGAGGGTGGAAGTCGTTGTGGTTGTAGACCATCCGGGGCTCGATGAATGCGTAGTCGGGCAGGGTTCCCGCCTTCGCGTCCGCGAAGAACTGGTCCATGTACGCGAAATGTTCGCTCCGCCAGTACTTCTCCAGCACGGGCGCGTGCATGACGCCGGTCAGCGAGACGAGCTGCTGTTCGTCGAAGTAGATGCGCCAGCTGCGGCCGGCCTCCTCCAGGCGGTTGAAGATCGTCGGTGCCGCAGGCGCATCCAACCACTTGCCGTAGCCGCCGCCACCGCGATTCGTGACGAATCCGTGTGAGGTGGAGGCGTGGAAGAAGGAGCGGTTGCAGTACGTCTGGCTTGGCACCGCGCAGTGCCAGTGGTCGTAAACCGCGAACCCCTGAGCCAGCGTCGAGAGCACGGGCAGCATCGCGGGGGAGAATCCGCCCATGATCACGTCGGCCTCGGCGGGCGACGGCTCCTTGCCCTTGCTCGTGCGTCGGTAGTTGGCGATGTAGTCGCGGACGAACCCCTGCATGGTCGGGGTCGTGTCGGCAGACGGCGCGTTCCAGGGTGCGCGCAGCGGTCGATGCCACGAGGTCTCGTTGGACGCAGGGTCGACCGTGCCGAAGATCTGGGTGTTCACGTGCGGGTACGTCTCGCCCGGATCCGGGTCGGGTGAGCACATGATCTCATCGGTGCTGCCCGTATACACGTGCGCAGGCACCGATCGACCGTCAGGTGCGGGGTTCGAGAAGTCGCCGAATGCGAGGCCGTCGAAACGTGCACCGGTGGGCACAGTGGCCGGCGTGTAGAGGTGGCCGAGGAGGTTGTCGAACGACCGGTTCTCACCCATGAGGACCACCACGTGAGAGAACGCGGGTTCGTTCTCGGCGTGAGAGGGGCGCGTCGAGGCCTGCACCGCCGCCGCGCCCGCTCCGGCGGCGCCGCCCAGGGCCAGTCCGCCGAGGGCGAGTCCGCCCACGCGGAGGAAGTCGCGCCGGGATGCGGCTCCGGCGTCCGGGGGTGGATCGTTCTTCGATCGACGGCTCATCGTGTGTGTCAGGCTACGGCATCGCCGTCGAGCCGACTCAGCGGCTCAGGCGGCGGAGTAGGAGAGAAGCCGCAGCACGCCGTCCTGCCACGAGAACTCCTGCGCAGAGCCGTTGCCGAGCCGATCGCCGTCGGCGGGGAGCTGCTCGTCGGTGGCGAAGGCCAGCACCTCGCGGATGAGGGCGCCGTGGGCGACGGCGACCACCACGGGAGGCGGCTCGTCCGCCGATGCGTCGGCGATCACCCGCGCGAGACCGCTCAGCGCGCGCTCGCGCAGCTGTTCTCGCGTCTCTGCTCCCGGCACACGGGCGTCGGGTCCCCGTCCCCAGCGCTCGGCGAGCTCGTCGATGGATACTCCTTCGGCCTCGCCGTACGAACGCTCCCTCAGTTCGGGATATCTCCCCGCGACAGGCCGCTCCAGGATCGCCCCGATGATGTCCGCCGTTTCGGCTGCGCGCTGCAGATCGCTCGAGACGAGCAGCAGCGGCGTGTCTGCGTCGAGACGGTCGCGCAGGGCGAGGCCGGCGTCGCGGGCCTGTGTGCGTCCGGTCTCGTTGAGGGGGATGTCTGTCGCGCCCTGGATGCGGCGGGCGCGGTTCCAGTCGGTCTCGCCGTGGCGGATGAGGATGAGGTGGGTCACGGGCCTGTCGGTGTGTCGAAGCGGAGTCAGCGTCGGCGGGGGAGCGCCTCCGCCAGGGCGGTGAGCACCTCACTCGTCCCGGCGTCGATCTTGACCGTGGCCCGGGCATCGGCCCGGGTCTGTCCGCGGTTGACGATGACCACCGGAAGCCTACGTCGCCGGGCGCGCTCGACCAATCTGATACCCGAGTTCACGACCAGGGACGAACCCGCCACGAGAAGCGCGTCCGCGGCGCGCACGAGCTGCTCGGCCTCGCGGAACCGCTCGGCAGGGATGAACTCGCCGAAGAAGACGACATCCGGCTTGAGCACGCCCCCGCACACGCTGCACTCGGGGATGCGGAAGCCGTCCACCTCGGCGCCCGCGACGTCGCCGTCGGGCCCGAGCGGCAGCTCCTCCGTCTCGCTCAGCCAGGGGTTGTCCGCCTCCACCCTCACTGCGAGATCGCGTCGGTCGAACACCTGCCCGCATTGCAGGCAGCCCACGCGGCGCATGGTGCCGTGCAGCTCGACCACGCGACGGGAGCCGGCACGCACGTGCAGACCGTCGACGTTCTGGGTGATGACCCCGCTCGTGATGTCCGCTGCCTCCAGCTGGGCGAGCGCGCGATGGCCTTCGTTGGGCTGCGCTGCGGCGAAGCGCCGCCACCCGAGGTGGCTGCCGACCCAATAGCGCCGCCGGGCGCTCTCCTCGGAGAGGAACTGCTCGACGCTCATGGGCTTGCGCACGGGAGCGCCCTGCCCGCGGTAGTCCGGGATCCCGGAATCGGTCGACACTCCGGCGCCGGTGAGGACGGCGACCCGTCGACCGGCCAGCGCGTCGATCGCGCGCTCCAGCTCGGCGAGGGCGGTCGGATCGGGTTCCGTCACGAGTGGCACAGTACCTCCTGCTGCCGAGCCTACGCCTGCCGGTTTGCGGGCATGTTTCGTCGCTGGCTTCTGAGGCTGGTTAGCTGGCCGAGGAGGGACGTATGCACCTGGAAGAGATCACCGACGCCGACGACACGCGACTGCACGACTACCGCGACCTCACCGACGTCGCGCTACGGCGGATGTCGGAGCCGGCAGAGGGGCTGTACATCGCCGAGTCCGCAAAAGTGATCGCGCGGGCGCTGGCGGCGGGACACCGACCTCGATCCGTGCTCGTGCAGCGCAAGTGGGTCGACGAAGTGTCGGCGCTCCTGGCGCACACCGACACACCGGTGTACGTCGTGCCGGCTGAAGTCGCCGAGTCGGTGACGGGCTACAGCGTGCACCGCGGCGCTCTGGCGGCGATGCATCGCCCGGAGCTGCCGGATGTTGCCGGCCTCCTGCGCGACGCCCGCACGGTGCTCGTCCTCGAGGACATCGTCGACCACACGAACGTGGGCGCGGCGATCCGCGCGGCCGCAGGAATGGGGGCGGATGCGGTGCTCGTGACCGAGCGGTGCGCGGATCCGCTCTACCGACGCAGCGTGCGCGTGAGCATGGGCACCGTCTTCCAGGTCCCGTGGACGCGGCTGCCCGCGTGGCCGGAGGCGAGGCACCTCTTCGACGAGGCGGGATTCCACCTCGCCGCTCTCGCGCTCGCGCACGATGCCGTCGCGCTCGAGTCGTTCGCGGCGTCCAGGCCCGAGAGGGTGGCATTGCTGCTCGGAGCCGAGGGCGACGGGCTGAGTCGCGGGGCGCTGCGCGCAGCCGACACCGTGGTGACCATCCCGATGTCGGGCGGTGTCGACTCGCTCAACGTCGCTTCAGCGGGCGCCGTGGCGCTCTGGGCGCTCGCTCACCCGCCCGCCGGAGGTGTCTGACCGTCGAGGCGCGACACGCTCGAAGGCTCCGGGCGCTTCGCGGTCACATTGTCGCCGGACGACTGGTGCCGCAAGCGCCGCAGCACCCACGGAACGAGGTAGGTGCGCGCCCAGACGAGGTCGTCGGCGCGCGCCGCTCGCCAGTTGCGCACCGCGATCGGCGCGGGCTGCATCGGGGCGAGGTCGTTGGGGACGTTCAACGCCCGCAACACCATCCGTGCCACCTCGTGGTGACCGAGAGCGTTCAGGTGCAGGCGGTCATCCGCGAAGAAACGGGCGTCCTGGATCTCCTTCAGACCCCACTGGTCGGCCACGATGCAGTCGTAGCGGTCGGCGATGGCGCGCAGGTTCTCGTTGTAGATCGCGACCTTTCCGCGGAAACCGCGGAACACCGGCGAGAAGTTCGTATCGATGCCCGTGAACACGATGACAGTGGCGCCGGTCGAGGAGAGCCGGATGACGGCGTCCTCGAACTGTTGCGAGATCTCGTCGGGATCGGTGCCCGGGCGGATGACGTCGTTCCCTCCCGCGCAGAAACTGATGAGGTCGGGGGAGAGGGCGAGGGCGGGCTCGATCTGCTCCGCCACGATCTGGCCGATCAAGCGGCCGCGTACGGCGAGGTTCGCGTAGGCGAAGTCGTCCACGCCGGCGCCGAGCACCTCGGCGACACGGTCCGCCCAGCCTCGGTTGCCCCCGGGCGAGTCGGGCGAGGGGTCGCCGATGCCCTCTGTGAAGGAGTCGCCGATGGCGACGAATCGCCGCCACGGGTGTCCCTCGTCGTTGGCGACGTAGGGAGTGCGGTGGGGCAGAGCCGATTCGGTGGTCATCGTTCCTCCTGACCTCTCAGCGTAGCCCCGTGCCCTGAGTCGGGGTCGGGTCCGGCTGTCCGTGATCTCGCCTATCGTGGATTCTCGCGTTCGAGAACGGAGGTGCGATGGACGAGGAGCGGGAGATGACCATCGACGCCGATCGGACAGACGAGCACGGAGCCGAGCACATCGGCAGTTTCGCCGCCGAGCACCTCTCCCCGACATACCCGCAGCGCGCACCGTGGGGAACCGCGCAGCGCCTGCGCGCCTGGCAGGCCGAGGCCCTCGATCAGTACTTCTCCATGGATGGTCCCGGCGGCATCGGCAAGGGCCCCCGCGACTTCCTCGCCGCTGCCACACCCGGTGCTGGAAAGACCACCTTCGCCTTGCGCCTCGCGAGCGAGTTGCTGCGCCGTGGCGTGGTCGACCGCATCATCGTGGTCGCGCCGACGGAGCATCTCAAGACGCAATGGGCGGATGCGGCGGCCCGGGTGGGCATCAGACTCGACCCGCACTTCAGCAACCGCCACACCGTTCCGGCCAGGCAATATCACGGCGTCGCGGTGACGTATGCGCAGGTGGCGGTGAAGGCGTCCGTCCATCAGTACCTGACGATCGAGAAGCGCAGCCTCGTGATCCTCGACGAGGTGCATCACGGCGGCGACGCCCTCAGCTGGGGCGACGCGCTGCGCGAGGCGTACGGACGCGCCACCCGCCGGCTGCTGCTGTCGGGGACGCCCTTCCGCTCCGACACGGCCCCCATCCCGTTCGTCGAGTACCACCCCGATGCCAAGGGCAACCGCGTCTCGCGCACGGATTACGCGTACGGCTACCGCCGGGCGCTCGAGGACGGCGTCGTGCGTCCCGTGCTCTTCATGGTCTACGCGGGGCACATGCGCTGGCGCACCAAGACGGGCGACGAGATGGAGGCGCAGCTCGGTCAGGACAACACGAAGGACATCACCTCCCAGGCATGGCGCACTGCGCTCGCCCCCGAGGGGGAGTGGATCTCCGCCGTCCTGCGGTCGGCCGATCGGCGCCTCTCGGAGGTGCGGGAACAGGTTCCGGATGCGGGCGGCCTCGTCATCGCGACCGACCAGACGGCGGCGCGCGCGTACGCCGACATCCTGCAGCAGATCTCCGGTGAGTCCGTCACCGTCGTCCTCTCGGACGAGGCCGAGGCGTCCTCTCGCATCGAGACCTTCTCCGCCTCGGACTCGCGCTGGATGGTGGCCGTTCGGATGGTGTCCGAAGGCGTCGACGTACCGCGCCTGGCCGTCGGTGTGTACGCGACCTCCGCCTCGACGCCGCTGTTCTTCGCACAGGCGATCGGTCGTTTCGTGCGCGCTCGGCGTCGCGGCGAGACCGCGAGCGTCTTCCTGCCCAACGTCCCGCAGCTGCTGACCCTCGCCAACGAGATGGAGCGCCAGCGCGACCACGCGCTCGACCGCGAGAGCGACGCGGAGGACATGTGGGACGCCGAAGAGGACATGATGAACCAGGCGGAGCGCGAGGACTCCGCATCCGACGCCCTGACGGAAGAGTTCGCGTACCAGGCGCTCGGCGCGAACGCCCACTTCGACCGCGTGCTGTTCGACGGCAAGGAGTTCGGTCAGCTCGCCGTGCCCGGCACGCCTGAGGAGGAGGAGTTCCTGGGTATCCCGGGGCTGCTCGAGCCGGAGCACGTGCACGAACTCCTGATGCAGCGCCAGGCCCGTCAGGGACGCCATCGCTCCGCGCGGGAAGCGCGCGAGGCGGCGGGGGAGCAGGAGCCGCCGAGCGACATCCCCGCGCCTCTGCACCGCACGCTCAAGGAGCAGCGACAGCTGCTCAACAGCCTGGTGGGGCTGTACGCGCGACAGAGCGGCGAACCGCACGGCGCGGTGCACACCGAACTGCGGCGCCTGTGCGGGGGACCTGCGGTCTCTCACGCGACCGTGGCGCAGTTGCAGGCACGGATCGAACTGCTGCGCAAGCGCGTCCACAGCTGAGCGGGGCACTGCGTCGGCGTGCGGGATGGCACACGCACAAAAGGAGAAGAGGGCCCCTTCCGGGACCCTCTTCTGTCACTGTGCGCGAGGGGGGACTTGAACCCCCACGCCCTATACGGGCACTAGCACCTCAAGCTAGCGCGTCTACCTATTCCGCCACCCGCGCAGTGTTTTCGTCGCTTTCGCAACGAGGAGCAACGTTACCACGTCCCGTGTCCGGCCGTTAATCCGGATCGCCCCGCGTGTGTCGCGCGTCACAGGACGGACACACGAAGCCGGTAGCCTGAACCCCATGACGGACGCGACTGCCGCAGGCGCGCCCGATCTGCCCGAGGTCGCGCGGATCGCGCGCGATCTCATCCGCATCGACACGACGAACTACGGCGGCGGTCGTGCTGCCGGCGAGCGCGAGGCCGCCGAGTATGTCGGCGCCTACCTCGAGCAGCTTGGTCTCGACACGCAGTACTACGAGCCGATCCAGCGCCGCACCAACGTGTTCGCGCGTGTGCCGGGGCGGGACCGCACGCGGCCGGCTCTCGTCGTGCACGGCCACCTCGACGTCGTCCCCGCGGTAACGGACGACTGGAGCGTCGACCCGTTCGCGGGCGTCGTCCGTGACGGGATGCTGTGGGGTCGCGGTGCGGTGGACATGAAGAACATGGTCGCGATGATCCTCACCTCGGTCGCGGAGCTCGTACGAGCGGGGAAGCAGCCGGAGCGCGATCTCGTGCTGGCCTTCTTCGCAGACGAGGAGAACGGCGGCGTCGAGGGCTCTTCGCTCGTCGTCGAGCATCGACCGGAGATCTTCGCCGGCGCGACCGAGGCGATCAGCGAGGTGGGCGGCTTCTCCGTGGACGTCGGCTCTCGACGTGCCTACCTCCTCCAGGTGGGGGAGAAGGCGCTTCTCTGGTTGCGGCTGGTGGCGCGCGGCGCGGCCGGCCACGGCAGCAGATTCCACCCGGACAACGCCGTGGTCCGCCTCGCCGAGGCCGTTGCAGCGCTCGGGCGCACCGAGTGGCCCCTGCGGCTCACCGCCACCACCGAGCGCTTCCTCGCCGAGATGTCGCGTCTCACCGGGATGGATGCCGACGATCCCGATGCGCTGGCCGACGCCGCCGGTCCCGCATCCGCGTTCCTCCGGGCGAGTCTGCGCACGACGGCGAACGCGACGGGGCTGGCCGCCGGTTACAAGCACAACGTGATCCCCGATCGGGCCGAGGCACTGATCGACGTCCGTGTGCTGCCCGGGACCGAGGAGGCGGCGCTCGCGGACATCCGTCGGATCGTCGGTGAGGGGATCGAGATCGAGACGGTCGTGCGCGACGTTGGCCTGGAGACGACCTTCGACGGCGACCTCGTCGATCGCATGGTCGCAGCCCTCGCGCGACATGATCCCGAGGCGCCTGTCATCCCGTACCTGCTCGGTGCGGGAACCGACAACAAGGCGCTGTCGCGTCTGGGGATCACCGGTTACGGGTTCGCGCCGTTGCGCCTTCCGCAGGGCATGGATTTCACCGGTATGTTCCACGGTGTCGACGAACGCGTCCCGATCGATTCCCTCGTGTTCGGGCAGCGCGTGCTGACCGACTTCCTCCGCACCTGCTGACCCGTCATCCGATAAGGCGAAAGGCCGTCGATGCAGAATTTCCTCGAAGCGCTCCTCCTGGGCCTCGTCCAAGGTCTCACCGAGTTCCTTCCGGTCTCATCCAGTGCGCATCTCGCGATCCTCGGAGCCTTCCTGCCTTCCGCGCAGGATCCGGGCGCGGCATTCACGGCGATCACGCAGATCGGTACCGAGGCCGCGGTCGTGATCTTCTTCTGGAAGGACATCGTCCGCATCATCTCGCACTGGTTCGGCTCGTTCACCGGACGCGTCCCGCGCAACGATCCCGACGCGCGGATGGGCTGGTTGATCATCGTCGGGTCGGTGCCGATCGTCGCGCTGGGGCTCTTCTTCCAGGATCAGATCGAGGGCGTGTTCCGCTCGCTCTGGCTGGTCGCGGGCATGCTCATCTTCTTCGGCGTCCTCCTCGGCATCGCCGATGCGGTCGGCGCACACCGCCGCAAGCTCAAGGACCTCACGGTCGGCCACGGCATCGTCTTCGGCCTGGCGCAGTCGCTCGCGCTCGTGCCGGGGGTCTCGCGCTCCGGCGGCACCATCACCGCGGGTCTCTTCCTCGGGTACGAGCGTGCGGCGGCGGCGCGATACGCGTTCCTGCTCGCGATTCCTGCGGTGTTCGGCAGCGGCTTCTACCAGCTGTTCAAAGTGCTCCGCGAGCCCGAGGTCGACCCCGTCTTCAACCTGTGGGAGACAGGAGCCGCGACCATCGTCGCGTTCTTCGTCGCGCTCGTGGTGATCAAGTACTTCATGGCGTGGATCTCCAAGCGCAGCTTCCTGCCGTTCGTGATCTATCGCGTCGCGTTGGGTGCGTTCGTGATGATCATGCTCGCGACGGGCGTCATCGCCGCCTGATCACGCTCCAGCGTCAGCGCCGCGGCTCATCGCGGCCGGGCTTGCCCGGCCCGTCACCGCGGCGACGCAGGTACTGCTCGAACTCACGGGCGATCGCGTCGCCGGACGCATCCGGGGAGTCCCACGTGTCGCGCGTGCGCTCGAGTCCACGGATGTACTCGGTCATCTCCTCGTCGTCGGCAGCGGCCGCGTCGATGGATGCCTCCCACGCAGCGGCCTGCGTCGACAGCTCGCCGCGGGGGACCTTCGCCCCGGTGATGTCCTCCAGACGGTCCAGGAGCGCCAGCGTGGCTTTCGGAGAAGGCGTGTGTCCCGCGACGTAGTGCGGAACGCTGGCCCACAGCGACGCCGCCGGGATGCCGGCCTGTTCAGCGACATGGGCGAGGACGCTCAGGATGCCGACGGGTCCTTCGTAGGAGCTTCTCTCGAGGCCCAGGCCGGTGCGCAGCGCGTCGCTGTCGCTGCCCGCGAAGATCGAGATCGGACGGGTGTGCGGCACATCCGCCATCATCGAGCCGAGCGCGACGAAGCCGGTGATGTCCTCGGCGAGAGCGAAGTCGACGAGTTCGGAGGCGAACGCCTTCCACGCTCGCGCAGGTTCGACGCCGGTCAGCAGCCACAGCTGCGTGCCCCGGGTCTGCTGCGCCGGGCGCAGCAGCGTCGCCTCCGGCCACGAGAGCGCGCGATTGCCCTCCGCATCCAGGCTCACCGTCGGGCGGGTGTATTGATAGTCGAAGTACAGTTCGGGGTCCACCGAGTAGACGCTCTCGTACTCGCCCTCGGCGCGCAGGAGCGCCACGGCGGCCGAGGCCGCCTCACCCGCGTCGTTCCAGCCGTCGAAGGCGGCGACCAGAACGCGCCGACCGAGTCCCTCCACCGTCACTCCCTCTCTTCCGCAGCAGCTGAGCGCCGCGGGGATCGTTCCAGGATAGGCGCAGCGACGCCGCGTGGCGCGGGTCCGGTCGGGGTGCCTCGTAGCATGGGACGGTGAACCCCCAGCTTCCCGAGGCCGTCCTGTGGGACATGGACGGCACTCTCGTCGACACCGAGCCCTATTGGATGGCAGCCGAGGGGCCGCTCGTCGCCTCCTACGGCGGCGTCTGGACCCACGAACAGGCGCTGGGACTGGTCGGCCTCGGGCTCGACGATGCGGCACGCCTGCTGCAGGGCGCAGGCGTTCGCCTTGCCGAGCAGCAGATCATCGACACCCTGACGAGCCGGGTCATGCAGTCGCTGCGGGAGGACGGCGTGCCCTTCCGCCCCGGTGCCCGAGAGCTGCTGGCCAGTCTCCGTGCAGCGGGGGTGCGCACAGCCTTGGTGACCATGTCCCTGCGTCGCATGGCGGACGCGGTCGTCGAGCTCATCGACTTCGACGCCTTCGACCTCGTGATCGCCGGCGACGAGGCGACCCGCCCGAAGCCCTTCCCGGATCCGTACCTGCAGGCCTGCGCCTCGCTCGGCGTCGATCCGGCGCGCACCGTCGCGATCGAGGACTCGCCGAACGGTCTGCGCTCCGCCATCGCGGCCGGCACCGTCGCACTCGGCGTTCCCCACATGGTGTCGCTCGAGGGCGTCGGGGCCGCCGCCCTGTGGCCCTCGCTCGCCGACACCGACGCGCACGACATCGCGCGTCTGTTCACCGCACACCACGAATTCGAGGACGTCGCACGATGACCACTCCCGCCTCCGCACCCCGCGGCCCCTTCCGCTTCGGCGATCGCATCCAGTTGACAGGACCGAAGGGTCGACTGCACACGATCACGCTGAAGGACGGCGGCGAGCTGCACACGCATCACGGCGTGCTGCGTCATCGCGACATCGAGGGCCTGCCTGACGGCTCCGTCGTCGCCAACAGCGGCGGCCACGAGTACCTCGCCCTGCGCCCGTTGCTGCGTGATTTCGTCATGTCGATGCCGCGTGGTGCCGCGATCGTGTACCCGAAGGACGCGGCGCAGATCGTCGCGCAGGCCGACATCTTCCCCGGGGCGGTCGTCGTCGAAGCGGGTGTCGGGTCGGGTGCGCTCGCGCTCTGGCTCCTGCGTGGAGTCGGAGCGGCGGGACGGCTGACGTCCTTCGAACGGCGGGAGGACTTCGCCGAGGTCGCGCGTGCGAACGTCGAGACCTTCCTCGGCTGGGTGCCCGAGAACTGGACGCTCGAGGTCGGGGATCTCGTCGAGCGCTTGCCGCAAGCGGTCGAACCGGCATCCGTCGACCGGGTCGTGCTCGACATGCTGGCGCCGTGGGAGTGCATCGATGTGGTCGCCGATGCGCTCGCGCCCGGCGGCGTGGTGATCTGCTACGTCGCCACCGCGACGCAGCTCAGCCGTGTCGCGGAGTACATCCGCCAGACCGAGCTCTTCACCGACCCGGAGGCGAGCGAGACGCTCGTGCGCGGCTGGCACGTCGAGGGGCTCGCGGTGCGCCCGGATCACCGCATGGTCGCGCACACCGGGTTCCTGCTGACGGCGCGGCGACTCGCTCCCGGCGCCGTGCTTCCCGAGCAGAAGCGGCGGGCCTCCAAGTCGAGCTACAGCGACGAGGATGTGGAGCTGTGGACGCCGGGAGCGGTGGGGGAGCGGCAGATCACCGACAAGAACCTCCGCAAGCGCGTGCGCGAGGCGCAGCGCGCGGCTGCCGGTGCGCGCCAGGCGGCGAGGGAGGACGCCGCCGACGAGCACGTAGACTGATCCGGTGCGCAGACTCCCCGCCGCGGCCGCCGCAGTCGGCCTGATGACCCTGGCCCTCGTCGGCTGCTCGTCCTCGGCAGCATCGGGTTGCGATCGCCCTGATTCCGTCGGCGCGATCGGTTCGCTCGTCGCCGTCTCCGGCGACGACGGCACCGTCGCACCCACGGTCCAGGTGTCCTCGCCGATCAATATCGACGGCGTGCAGTACGACGACCTCGTTACCGGCGACGGAAATGCCATCGTCTCCGACAACCAGGTGGTGGACGTGGGCTTCACCCTCGCCGATGCGACGAGCGGCGAAGTCCTGGCTGCGGAGGGCTACGGGCAGCCGCTCTATCTGCCGCTGACGAGCCTGACCCAGGCGATGCCGGGGATCAAGAGCGCGCTGGAGTGCGCGACCGGGGGGTCGAAGATCGTCGTGGGTCTCGCCGGCGATCAGGTTGACGCAGGCTTCCTCGAGCAGCTGCGACTCGCCGAAGGCACTCCGCTCGTCGCCGTCCTGGACCTGCGCTCTGTGATGCTTTCGGCCGCCGACGGCGCGCCGCAGTACAACGAGGCGCACGGCATGCCGTCGGTTGTGCTCACCGACGACGGCCACCCCGGCGTGGTGGTCCCCGATGGTTCCGCCCCGTCCGAGCGCAAGGTGGAGGTCCTGAAGAAGGGTGACCACGACGTCCCCGCCGACGGTTCCACCGTCGTCGTGAACGTGCTGCAGGTCGATTGGAAGAGCAAGCGCGTCACGAAGACCACCTGGGACGACAAGCCCGACGCGGTCGCGCTCGGGGGCGATTCGGTCGTCTCTCAGACGATCGCCGGCCTTCCGATCGGCTCGCAGGTGCTGGTCGTCGAGCCGCCCGCCGATGCCTCTTCCGACGCCTCGATCTACGTGATCGACATCCTCGGCTCGCTGGGCTGAACCCCGCCGCGCCGGCGCTCGGTGGCGCGCCTAGGATATGGGGGTGCCCATGAACGAAGCGAGTTCCGTCGCGCCAGAGGAGCGCTTGGTGAACCTCGCCGTCGCGCTCATGGCGACGGAACAGGGCCTCACCAAGGACACGATCCTGCGATCGGTCTCGGGGTACCGGGAGCAGGCGGAGGCCGGGGCGTCGAAGACCGCTCTGGAGAAGATGTTCGAGCGCGACAAGGAGAACCTGCGCGCGCTGGGCGTCCCGATCGAGACCATCGGTGACCACGCCGACCCCGATGATCTCCGCGAGGCCCGCTATCGTGTGCCGACCGCGGAGTACGCGCTCCCCGCCGACATCACGTTCACGCCCGCGGAGATCGCCCTGCTCAATCTGGCGGGCTCTGTCTGGAGCGAGAACAGCATGTCGTTGCCGGCACGGAGCGGGCTGCGGAAGATCCGAGCCCTGGGCAACGAGGTCGACGCGGAGATCGTCGGTTATGCGCCGCGCATCAGCGTGCGCGACACGGCGTTCGCTCCGCTGCAGCGTGCCATCGAGCAGGCGCGCGTCGTCTCGTTCACCTATGTGCGACCGGGGGAGTCGACAGCGCGCCGGCGCCGGGTGCGCCCGCTCGCTCTCGTCGAGTACGAGGCCCGTTGGCACGTGTACGGCACGGATGTGACGCTCGGTGCGGAGCGCACATTCCTCCTGTCCCGTATCACCGACGCGGTCCAGATCACCAAGGAAAGCTTCGACCCCTCGTTGCGCGCGGGCGCGGGGGAACGCGCCCTCCGCGAGCTCCAGGAGCTCGCGGCACGACAGGAGGCCCTCATCGAAGTGCACCCGGGAACCGAGGCCGCGCTTCGCCTCGCCCGCCGTGGCCGCTCGGCCGCTCAAGGCATCCTGGTGCCGTACGTCGACGCGCACATCCTCGCCGACGAGCTCGCCTCTTACGGTCCCGAGGCACGCGTGGTGGACCCGCCCCACCTGCGCGATCTCGTGGTCGAGCGCCTGCGCGCAGTGGTGGCGCTGCACGGAGGACGCGCGTGAACGCCTCGCGTCCGCTGGTCGCCACCGAGCGCGCCGCCTTGATCATGCAACTCGTGCCCTACCTGCTCGAACGCGGCGATGTCGCCCTGGACGACGCCGCGCGCGACTTCGAGGTGAGCCCCGCGCAGATGCGGGGAATGGTCGAGAAGCTGACGGTCATCGGCCGTCCCGGAGAGGGGGGCTTCTGGTCGCTGCCCGGTGACCTCTTCGACATCGATTGGGATCTGCTCGACACGCAGGACCGCATCGCGCTGACGCACACCGTCGGCCTCGAGCGCACCCCTCGCCTGACGGCTCGCGAGGCCGCGGCCCTGCTCGCCGGGCTCCAGCTCACGGGCTCGTTGCCGGGAGTGAGCGATTCCGCCCTCCTGGAGGGCCTCCTGGCGAAACTCGCGCGCGGCGCGGCATCGGCGCCCGCCGACGTCATCGTCGCCCCCGCCCCCGTCGACCACGTGCGCGAGCGCGTCGACGAGGCACTCCGTCGCGGTCGTGCGATCTCGTTCTCGTACAAGACCCCGGATGCGGCCGCGACGACCCGCACGGTCGACCCGGTCAAGGTGCACATCGCCGAAGGACAGTGGTATCTGCAGGGCTGGTGCCACCTGCGCCAGGCCACGCGCACGTTCCACCTCGACCGCGTGTCCGATGTCGAGGTCACCGACATCCCGGTAACGCACGGCGCGGATCCGCTGCCCGCGCTGTTCGACACCCTCCAGGGTGATATCGTCGCGCGTCTGCGGTTCCCGGAGGCAGTGGCACCGCTTCTCGGCGAGTTCCTGACGCACGCCGAGATCGAGAGCTCCGGCGGCATGGCGACCGCCACGGTGCGCCTGGCGGATGAAGGCGTGCTGCGCAGGCTCGCCGCCCGCCGCGCCGGTGACGTCGAGATCCTGGCGCCCGAGGCGGCCCGCCGAGCCGCCGCATCCTGGGCGCACGCAGGTCTGGCGCAGTACGAACACTCCGACTGATCCCCGGCCCCGTCGCAGGTGCGCGGGTTACACTGGGGGCACCTCGAACTTTTGGAGATCTCCATGGGCGCTTTCGGTTGGCCGCACCTGCTGGTCATCCTCGCGGTGATTCTGCTCCTCTTCGGCGCTGCCAAGCTGCCGGCTCTGGCGAAGAGCGTGGGACAGTCCGCCCGGGTGTTCCGCGGAGAGATGAAGGCCATGAAAGAAGACGACGCCGCGGCGCCGTCCCCCGTCACCAACACCGCGCCGGCTCCTACCCCGGCGGAGTCCGCGCCGAAGGCTCCCGACACGGGGACCTCGCCCGACACTCGCGCCTGACCGGCCGTGACGGCCCCGGCTTCGCCCATCACGGGAGCTGAAGAACCACGCCGCGAGAAGCGGATGTCGCTGGGACAGCACCTCATCGAGCTGCGGCGTCGTCTGATGATCGCGGCGATCGCGCTGGTTGCGGCGATGATCATCGCCTTCTTCGTGACGGACCCCATCCTGGACTGGTTGATGGGCCCGATCAAGTTCGTGGCAGAGAAGCGCGGAGACAGTTTCTCCGCCCTGAACTTCGCGACGGTCACATCGCCGTTCGAGATGCGGATGCGGATCGCGGTGACGATCGGCATCTTCCTGTCCGCCCCCGTCTGGCTGTGGCAGATCTGGGCGTTCATCATGCCCGGGCTCACTCGCAAGGAGATCCGGTACACGATCGGATTCGTCGCGTCCGCCATCCCGCTGTTCTTCGCCGGGTGCTACGTCGCGGTCTTGGTCATGCCTCACGTCATCGAGGTCATGTGGAGCTTCACGCCCCAGGGTGCCGTGAACTTCTACTCGGCGTCGGAGTACTACGACTTCATCTTCAAACTGATGATCGTCGTGGGCGTCTCGTTCGTGCTGCCCGTGTTCCTGGTGGCGCTCAACCTCGCGGGCATCATGTCGGGAATGGCCATTCTGAAGGGATGGCGGGTGGCCGTGCTGGTCGCGACGATCTTCGCCGCCGTCGCGACCCCGGCCGCTGACGTCGTCAGCATGCTGCTGCTTGGCGCCATTTTGATCGTGCTGTTCTTCGCGGCGGCTGGACTGTCCATGATCTTCGACCGCCGGCGCCGAAAGCGCGAGGCGGCGCTGCTGGACACGACGCTGTGACCGAACTCTCCGCCGCCGAGAGGTTCGCCGCCGCACAGTCGCGGGCTTCCCATCCGGAGACGGCTGCGTTCGCGGCCGCCCAGCGCTTCGAGCTCGACCCGTTCCAGCTCGAGGGATGCGCCTCTCTCGAAGAGGGGCGAAGTGTCCTCGTCGCCGCGCCCACGGGTGCAGGAAAGACCATCGTGGGGGAGTTCGCCATCCATCTGGCCATGCTCACCTCGCGCGACAAGGCCTTCTACACGACGCCTATGAAGGCGCTGTCGAACCAGAAGTTCCGCGAGCTGACCGAGGTCTACGGACCGGAGAACGTGGGCCTGCTCACCGGCGATACCAACATCAACGGAAATGCGCGCATCGTGGTGATGACGACCGAGGTGCTGCGCAACATGCTCTATGCGGGCTCCTCCGCGTTACGCGATCTCCGTTTCGTCGTGATGGACGAAGTGCACTACCTGGCCGATCGCTTCCGCGGCGCGGTCTGGGAAGAGGTGATCATCCACCTCCCGGAGAGCGTCCGGCTCGTCTCCCTGTCCGCCACGGTCTCCAACGCCGAGGAGTTCGGCGACTGGTTGGACACGGTGCGCGGCGAGACCGACATCATCGTCTCCGAGACGCGACCCGTCCCTCTCGAGCAGCATGTCCTGGTGCGCGGAGACCTTCTGCCCCTGTTCGACGATCGCGCCGGCGTCGCCGCCGCCCAAGTCAACCAGGAGCTGCTCCGCATCCGCTCCGGCGGGGGACCGGGACACGACCGCAAGCGCTACGGGCAGCAGGCGCGGCGGGATCCCGACGCTCATCGTCGTCCGCATCGGCACGGAACGAAGCAACTCCGATCGGGAAACACCCGACGGCTCGAACGGATCGACCGCCCCGAGGTCGTCGACCTGCTGGGACGCGCCAACCTGCTCCCCGCGATCTTCTTCATCTTCTCGCGCGCGGGTTGCGACGGTGCCGTGCAGCAGGTGCGGCGATCAGGACTCCGCCTCACCGACGCCGACGAGCGTCGCGCGATCAGAGAGATCGTGGAGGAACGCACACGCAACCTCCCGGATGAAGATCTGGCTGTTCTCGGCTTCTGGGAGTGGCGAGAGAACCTCGAACGCGGGGTCGCGGCCCACCACGCCGGTCTTCTGCCCGCCTTCAAGGAGATCGTCGAGGAACTCTTCCGTCGCAAGCTCGTCAAGGTCGTCTTCGCGACCGAGACGCTCGCGCTGGGGATTAACATGCCCGCCCGCACGGTGGTGCTCGAGAAGCTCGAGAAGTTCAACGGCGAAGCGCGTGTCGCCATCACGTCGGGGGAGTACACCCAGCTGACCGGCCGGGCGGGGCGTCGCGGCATCGATGTCGAGGGGCACGCGGTGGTGCAGTGGAGCGAGACGATGGATCCGCAGGCGGTGGCGGCCCTCGCGTCCCGCCGCACCTATCCACTGAACTCGAGCTTCCGACCCACCTACAACATGGCGGTCAATCTGATCGACCAGTTCGGCCGCCCGCGCGCCCGCGAGATCCTCGAATCCTCGTTCGCGCAGTTCCAGGCGGACCGCTCCGTCGTGGGACTGGCTCGAGAGGTGCGCTCGGCGGAGGAGTCGCTGGCGGGCTACCGCGAGGCGATGACCTGCGACCGTGGCGACTACACGGAGTACGCGCAGTTGCGACAGGAGGTCTCCGAACTGGAGAAGCTCGGGCGCAAAGACGCGAGCGCCTCCCGGGCGACTCGTGACGAACGCACCCGTCGCATTCAATCGCTCCGTCGTCGGCTCCAGCATCACCCGTGCCACTCCTGCCCGGACCGTGAGTCGCACGCACGATGGGCCGAGCGCTATCTCAAGCTGAACAAGCGTGTGGAACGCATGCGCGCCCAGATCTCCTCGCGTACCGGCACGGTCGCGCGCGTCTTCGACCGCGTCGTCGATGTCTTGAGTGAACTCGACTACGTCGCCCATGACGACGAGGGACGCACCGTCCTGACCGCATCGGGCCGGCGGATGCGGCGGATCTACGGGGAGCGCGATCTCCTCGTCGCGGAGTCTCTGCGCACCGGCATCTGGGATCGTTTGGACGCCCCATCACTCGCGGCGCTGGTGTGCGCACTCGTGTACGAGCCCCGACGCGACGAGGCGGGAGTGGGGGAGCGCGGCCTGCCGCGCGGCGCCTTCCGCACCGCCCTCACCGCCACCGAGGACCTGTGGCAGCGTCTCGACGACATCGAACGCGATCATCACCTGCCCGGTTCCACGCCGCCCGCGGTGGGGCTGTCGCAGGCGATGTACTCGTGGGCGCGAGGGTCGATCCTCGACCGTGTCCTCACCGAGGCCGACATGGCGGCCGGCGACTTCGTGCGGTGGGCCAAACAGACGATCGATCTGCTCGATCAGCTCTCCCTCGTCGCGGATGCGCCACTGGCCACGACCGCGCGCACTGCTCTCGACTCGGTGCGACGCGGCATCGTCGCGTACTCCGGCGTCTGACGGCGGGCCCATAGCAGGATCCGCCTAGGCTGGAGATCGTGCCGAGACCGCGTGCCCTCCTACCGCTCTGGGCTGCCGTGCTGGCATCCGTTCTCGGCGGGCTCGCCCTGACGACGGCGTTCCCGGCGCTGAGCTGGTGGCCGATGGTCTTCGTCGCGATCCCGCTCGCGCTCGTCTCGCTCATCGGCCGCAGCGTCGGTGGTGCGTTCCTCGTCGGCACGGCGTACGGGGCCGCGTTCTTCCTCGTCAATGTCTCCTTCACCGCGCGCTACCTGGGGCCCGTGCCCTGGCTCGCCCTCTCCGTGCTGGAAGCCGTCCTCACCGGTGCTGCGGCCATCCTCATCACCTGGGCGTATCGGTGGGTGCCCCGGGCACTGCGGGGGATGTGGCCTCGCCTGATCGTGCTTCCCTTGCTCGTGGCGGGCCTCTGGGTGCTGCGCGAACAATGGGTCGGAACATTCCCCTACGGCGGCTTTCCGTGGGGGAGGGTCGGTGTGACCCAGGTGAACGGCCCGCTTGCCCCGCTGCTGTCGTGGGTCGGGATGTCGGGCGTCGGTTTCGTGGTCGTCTTCCTGTGCGCGTCGGCGATCGAGTATGTGCGCGTCCGGCGGTTCCGCGATGTCCGCACGATCGTCCCCACGCTCCTGGTGGCCGCGATCGCCGTCGTCACGCCCGCGTTCGCCACGACCGCCGCCGGCACGTTGCGCATCGGGTCGGTGCAGGGCAACGGCCCGGCGGGGTACTTCGACCAGCGAGCACGAGGCGCGCTGCTCGATGCACAGCTGAAGGCCACCGAGGCGATCGCCGATGATCGTATGGATCTCCTCGTGTGGCCTGAGGGGGGCATCGATTCGGATCCCACGAGCAACGGGACCACGGCCGCGACGCTGGACACACTGTCGAACCGTATCGGTGCGCCCCTGCTCGTGAACGCCGCCACCGCGCGCGGCGACCGCTACTTCAACACCTCGATGCTGTGGGAGGCCGGCGAAGGCGTCGTCGCCTCCTACGACAAGATCCACCCCGTGCCGTTCGGGGAATATGTTCCGGATCGTCCCTTCTTCGCCGCACTGGCGCCGGATCTGATCAACCTCATCCAACGGGAGTACACACCGGGTACGGCCGAACCCGTCGTCGAGCTCGGCGATATCCCGATCGGCCTCGCCATCTGCTTCGACGTCATCTACGACGATGTGGTGTGGGCGGCATCTGACGGCGGCGCCCAGGTGTTCGTCTATCAGACGAACAACGCGGACTTCCGGGGTACCGACGAGAACCTTCAGCAGCTGGCATTCGCGCGCGCACGAGCGATCGAAACGGGACGCGCCGTCGTGAACATCTCGACCGTCGGCACGAGTCAGGTGATCGCGCCCACGGGCGAGGTCATCGACGGCATCGCCGCCGACACCGCCGGGGCGATGCTGACGCAGGTGCCGCTGCGCAACGGCACGACCGCTGCGATGGTGCTGGGGCCGGCGCTGCACGCCGTGTTCGCCTGGGGGAGTCTGATCGTGCTGCTGGCAGCGTGGCTGGGGGCGAAGGTGCGCGGAGCGCGCGAGAACCGCGGATGACGAAGAACGACGCCACCCCGAGGGGGCGGCGCCGTTCGGACGACTGCGCTCAGGCGGTCTTCTTGGTGACGTCGTCACCGGCGCCGCGACGGGCGCGGACGAAGGCGAGACGCTCCTCGAGAAGCTCCTCGAGCTCCGGGATCGTGCGGCGCTCGAGCAGCATGTCCCAGTGGGTGCGCGCGGCCTTGTCGTCGCTGTGGTCGACGGAGACGGTCTGCTCGCCCACGCGCAGCAGTGCCTCTCCGCCGCAGGCGCGGCATTCCCAGGTCTGCGGCGGCTCAGCGTCTGCCGCGAAAGTCAGTGTGGTCTCTTTCGAACACACGCTGCAGACGTAGGTCTGCTGCGTGCGCTCATGAAAAACGACGCCCTCTTCGCTCTGTAGGCTCTGGGCGCCGAGTCGGATGCCGCGAAGACTGCGGTCTGCCATTGTGTGGTCCTCTCGTCGCGTGGTGCTTACCCGGTATAACGCGTCGAGTTGGGAGGATCATCCGAGGCGGCTATGACGGAGCAGAACTCACAGTCTATCTTCAGCGTCCAGAGCCGAGAATTCGCAGCGCGAGATCCGCACGGTCGGTCACGAGGCCGTCGACTCCCATCTCGATCAGTCGTCGCATGTCTGCTTCTTCGTTGACGGTCCAGACATGCACTTCGACCCCCGCATCGTGCACTGCATCGAGGAAGCGGGGCGTCACGAGACGGATGCGGTTCTGATACTCCGGGACCTGGAGTGCATCGATGCCCTCGAGGGTTCGGCGCATGAGCCGGCGCGAGCCGCTGAGGGCGGCAGCGGCTGCACGCGCGACCAGCGTCGCCCCCGCGGATGTGGCGGGCAGCAGCGATGAGCGGGCGCGCGCTGCTGCGGCAAGGGCGGCTCGGCGCCGACGCTCGGAGAAGCTCGTGAGCAGAACACGCTCCGCCGCGCTCGAAGCAAGACGCCCGGCAGGCTCGGCGGCCGCATCCGCCTTGACGTCGATGTTGAAACGTATGTCGGGGAAGCTCTCCAGCGCCTGCGCGAAGCTCGCCAGCCCGCCGCGCTCGGCCATGAGCTCCTCGAGCTCTCGGAGCGTCACATCGCGCACGAGGCGAGGATCACCGACGACGCGCGAGAGGTCGTCGTCGTGGAACAGGACGACCTCGCCGTCGCGCGTCAGGTGGCAGTCCGACTCCACGTAGACCGCGCCCGCAGCGTGCGCGGCGGCGATCGCCGCGAACGAGTTCTCCACGAGATCCACCGCGCCTACGGGCACGAGGCCACGGTGCGCGAACACGCGGGGAGTGGGTGTGCGACTCAGGTAGGGATGCGTCACGGCGCCCACGCTATCGCGCGCGACGCCGAGCGGGGATTGGTAGGGTCGGGTGTCGCCCTGATGCGCCGTTTCGGAGCCCGGCGACGTCCTCTCGCACCAGATTCAGGAGTGCCCGTGACCGATTCGCTCACCCCCCTCGCCGCCGGTTCCCTCGCCGGCAAGACCGCCCTCGTGACCGGTTCGTCGCGCGGCATCGGAGCCGACACCGTGCGCTACTTCGCGCAGGCAGGCGCGAATGTCGTCATCAACTTCCGCAACAAGGCGCCGCGCGCCGAGAAGCTCGCCACGCAGCTGCGCGGACTCGGCGTGGAGGTGCTCGTGGTCGGAGCGGACCTGACGGATGCGGCATCCGTCGAGGCGATGTTCTCAGAGGTGGAGCAGACGTTCGGATCCCTCGACATCCTGGTGCTCAACGCCTCCGGCGGCATGGAGGGCGGCATGGCCGCGGACTATGCACTGCAGCTGAATCGCGACGCGCAGGTGCGCGTTCTCGAGACGGCACTGCCGCTGCTGGGTTCGGGATCGCGCGTCGTGTTCGTGACGAGCCACCAGGCGCACTTCATCCACACCACGCCCACGATGCCGGAGTACGAGCCGGTCGCGCTCTCGAAGCGCGCCGGTGAAGATGCGCTTCGTGAGCGGATCCCCGCTCTGACCGAGCGCGGCGTCGAGTTCGTCGTCGTCTCGGGCGACATGATCGAAGGCACCATCACCGCCACACTGCTCGAACGCGCCAATCCCGGAGCCATCGCGCTGCGCCGTGAGGATGCCGGCAAACTCTACAACGTGTCCGAGTTCGCGGCCGAGGTCGCCCTCGCCGCCGTGGAACCGGTTCCCGCGGACAACACGCGGCTCGTGGGGGAGACCAGCTCCTTCGTCGCCGAGTGAGAATGCAGAACGGCCCCGGATCCGTGGATCCGGGGCCGTTCTCGTGCTGTCAGGCGCGGCCGAAGGTGAAGGCGCGCACGAGCTGGATGATGCCGAGGATGACGAGCGAGGCGCCCACGAACAGCCAGAGCAGCGCCACATAGAGCGGCGAGAACACCAGGATGACACCGGCGATGAGGCTCATCACCGCGAAGAAGATGGTCCAACCCCGTGAGGCGCTGTTGCCGAGGGTTGTGAGGGCTACGACACCTTCGACGATCCAGGTGATGCCGATGAACACTCCCACGAAGATGGCGAGGAACACCGTGGTGTCGCCGAGGTTCGCGAGTGCGATCACTCCGGCGGCCACGAACAGCACGCCGAGAGCGATATGACCGACGCGGGACCACCCGCCGAGGGTCTTGGAGAAGATGCCGAGACCCGCGTACACGAGCCCCGATGCGATGGCGTAGACGGCGATGATCGCGGTTCCTACGGCGGCCGTCTTCAGCGGCCACACGAGGATCAGAATGCCGACGATGAGCGCGATGGCGCCACCGATGCCGAAGGCGGTGCGGATGCCGTTGATGAACGTCTTGTCGGCGCCAGGGGTGACAGTCTCGGACATGTCCTGCTCTTTTCTGAGAAGAAGCTGAGTGTACGATCCCACCGTAGCGCGGCGAGGCGCCGCAGGGGAGTGGCGCTGGACGCGGCGCGTCACAGCAACAGGACGATCCCCAACAGCACGGGCACACTCCCCACGGTCGTGAGGAAGATCGTGTCTCGCGCGACCGTCTCGCCGACGCTGTAGCGCTGTGCGTAGTTGAAGACGTTCTGCGCCGTCGGCAGGGCCGCCAGCACGGTGACGATCAGGACCTCGTGCGCGGAGAGTCGGAAGAGCGTCGCCACAGCCCACGCCGCCGCGGGCATCGCAACCAACTTGAGCGCGCTCGCGATCAGCACCTCACTGCGGCGGCCGGCGTCGGCGAGAACGCGCTGGCCGTGGAGCGAGATGCCGTAGCTGATCAGAAGGACGGGGACGCAGGCATTCGCGATAAGCAGCGCGGGCTCCAACACGATCGTCGGAAGCTCGACGTCCGACAGCGACACGAGCGTGCCGAGTGCCGAGCCGATCACGATGGGATTGCGGGCGGTTCGCCCCAGTACGCGCCAGAAGGATCTGGTGCCGGTGGTGGCAGCATCCAGGATCGCGAGCGCGATGGGCGTCAACAGCAACAGCTGCATGAGGATGACCGGCGCCGGGTATGCGGCGCTGCCCAGGAGGTACAGCGACAGCGGGATTCCGATGTTGTTGGAATTGACCTGACCCGCCGACAGCGCGGAGATCGTCGCATCCGCCACGGAGCGTCGCCACACGAAGCGCGAGAGCAGCCATTGCAGCCCGATGATCACGGCGGCGGCGATCGTGGACACCGGAAGCAGTGCGGAGAACAGCGTCGTGATGTCCGCCTGGCTGAGCACCGTGAAGAGGAGGAAGGGCGAGAGAACGTAGAACGTGAGCCGGCTCAGCACGTGCCGTGCGTGCGGACCGAGCAGATCGATACGTCCGATGATGTAGCCGACGATGATCGCGGTTCCGACAACGGCGAACCCGGTCAGCGTCTCCAGCACGTCTTCAGCCTATGGGTCGCCTGTGCGCAGAGCCGCCCACTCCGACGGACACCGAGGTCAATTACCGATAATGCACATTATGTCATTTACGAGTGAGGGAGAACGTGTGTGAGACGGTTCGGCTCCTCCCCTGCATGTCTTACAGAGAAGGAGTAGTAAGGGAGTCACAGTGACGCACGACACAGAACGGGAACTCGCATCCGCTGATCCTCTCGCAGGCCGCGCGGATGACGCACTTGCTCCGCTGCTGCACGGGATGATCTCCGACGCCCGTGCCGCATCCACGGACGCTCCCGCATCACGCCGCCGCTGGTGGCGACGGCGTAGGATCCTGCTTCCCTTCGGGCTGGCCGGCGCCGCCATCCTGACGGGTGCCGTGTGGCTGCTCCCGCTCGGGCTCTCCGTCAACGGAACGCCTGTTGATCTCGACGTCGTGATCCCGATCACCTATACCACCGACACCGGCATCACGGTGAGCTGCCGTTACGGGATCTACTTCGGCGAGCCCGAGAACCGGACCGCAGTGGATGAACGACTCGTTGCATTCGTCAAAAGCCATGACTGGAGCGGAATCGGGCAGAGGATCTATGACCAAGCAGTGGCGCACCCATTCGTGCCGGGGCCGGACAGCGATCTGCAAGTGGATACCCCTGAGGTCCGCGACAGCTTCTCATTCTCGCAAGCCCAGGATCTCATCTGGCAAGAGATCCCGGCCGCGTTGCGGGAGCCGGGTTCGAGCGCGGGTGCGACATCGGACTGTGCAGGACGACTGCATTGACGACGAACCCAGCGACCAATCCGCCGTCCGACGAGCGGACGCGGGCAGTGTTGGAAGCCAACGCCGCAGATGTGCTTCAGTACTTCCAACGGCGTGTCCATGACCGCGAAGACGCTGCAGACCTTCTCGGTAGTGTGCTTCTCGTCGTTTGGGAGAAGCACACGCGCCTGCCGGAAGATCCTGAGCAAGCACGGATGTGGTGCTTCGGCGTTGCCCGCAATGTGATGCGGCGCTATTACCGCCACCAGACGAAGCAGATCGGACTCGCGGACCGTCTGAGAGACCACCTCCGGGCAACCGCCGTCCTCGACAACGCCGCCAGCACCGCGGCCGAGGCACGAATTCGCGACCACGAGGTGAGAGCTGCGCTCATGTCTCTCGACCGGAAGACGCGCGAGCTCGTCATGCTCGTTCACTGGGACGGCTTCCTCATCGCGCAGGCTGCGAGGATCCTCGAGGTGAACGAGTCCACGGCGCGCACACGCCATCAGCGGGCACTCCGGCGCTTGGAGCAGATTCTCGCAGTCGAGTCAACGAACAGGCTCCGGCAGCACGGCCTGGATGCCGATCCGATCGGCTCGTCGTTACCGCTCCCCCCTGCGCCGTTGCGCAGAGGCTCGTGATCTGTCCGGACACGCCGATGAGAGCGCTCCCCCTACCGCTCCGACCGCGTGCCGGAGTCAGCTCTGCTCATCCGAGCAGTTACCGCGGAAGATCGACGCCCATCTGTACGCACCGCCCGAAACGGTCGAGTCCGAGCCGCGTCTCCGTCTCGACCAGCATGCGATGGACGTCGCCGGACGGCACTTCAATTGCGAACCCCGCGCAGGCGTAGAACGGCGCGTTCCATGGAACATCGGCGGAGGTCCGAAGCGTCAACCTGGCGTATCTGGCCCGGCGTGCCGCATCCTTGGCTGCTTTGATGAGCGCGCGTCCGATGCCGCGGCCGCCGAAGGCGGGCAGCACGGACACCTGTTCGAGATGCGCCCCGCCGTCAAACTCGATGATGTGAACGAAACCGACGACAGTCTGGGCCTCCCCTTCGGCGACGAGAATGATGCCCCCGTTGGCGAGGCGCTCGGCACTCGTTGGTGCGGGGTGCCACTGGTCTGGCTGGAGAAGATCCACCAGGAGCGTGTCGGCCTCGTTCTCGATTCGCTCGAGGAGCGGGAGATCGGCGGCCCCCACCGGGCGGATCTGCACAGACATCCCTTCGCCCGAGGTCGCCCGCGGCGCCGACTACTGTCGAGAACATGCCGCCCGATTCCACGCCTGCCACCCGACGGATCGAGCTCGATCTGCGCAAGCCCCGGTTGGCTCTGTACGCGGTGCGTCCCACCGTCGTGATCGACGGCCGCGGACAGCCGGTGCAGTGGGGACGCGGAACCTGGCAGGTCTCGGCAACGCGATCCGAGCGGATCGGCGTGTTCCTGTTCAACCGCGTCTGGCGTTTCGGATCGGCCGCCATCGACCTCGAGCCCGAGACAGCGGGACCGTTGGTGTACCGCGCACCGTTGCTGCCGTTCGGACGAGGACGACTGTCCTCGTCGATCACTCCCTCTACATCGTCCTCATCCGCCAGCTGAGCTCTCGCTGCAGCACCTCGGAGAGACGGGCGACCCCCGCCGCGAGGTCTTCGCTTCCCGGTGGCCGCACCTCCTCGAACAGCTCGACATCCACGCTCCCACCCTCGAGACGCCACACGCCGCGCACTGCTCCCCCGGCGACGAGAGGGCGGCCCCCGCGACTCATAAGTGCACGACGCGTCCCCGGCACGATCGGCGCGAAGTCGGTGCCTCCGGCGAACAGCCAGGGATCGAACGCGGGTAGGAGCGCCACCGTCTCGGACGGTGTCGCACCCATGAGTTCCTCCGCATCCTCGGCGCGTAGATAGGCCCGCTCCCCCGCCACCGTGACGGTTGTGATCGAGTCGAGCTCGTCGAGCCACTCGCGTACGAGCCGTCGACGCACGGTCAGGCCCGCCGTGAACCATGCGTGCAGTTGCGTCTCCGTCGCCGGCGCGTAGGCGGCGAGGAAGTCGCGGACGGCGCGCGGCCCTGCCTCGGCGAGCGAAGACGTCCCCCTCCAGCCGGCGACACCGTCGAAGGATTGCACGGTCGCCTCGCCGTCGATCGTCGGACCGAGTCGCAGGTCCCCCTGCCAGGCGAACGGCTTAATGAAGGTCCACGACGGATGCGTGAACGCGTCACCGAGGTGGGCGAACGCCGGAACCGGCGTGACCCGTTCGGCAAGCCGTCGCCGGGTCAACAGGCCCGCGGCCAGGGCCGAGCGGACGCAGGCGCGAAGCTCCAGCCATTGCGCGGGCGTCAGCCTGTAGAAGCTCTGCCAGCTTCGCCTCTCCCACTGCCGCCCGGCGGCGCGAAGCGCCAGCAGGTCGGCCGCCGCGCGTGGGGTGGTGAAGGCGGTCGCCCCACCGGCCGCGAACGTACGGATGACATCCGGGCTCGAGAGCAGAGTGTGGGCCGCATCGACCGTGCCGCCCGCAGAACGCACCGCTAGCACGTGGGCAGGATCTCCCGACCACGCGGGGATCGCGAGGAGACGCGTGAGAACCTCTCGAACTGACTCACGGGGTTCGCTGAGTCCCTGGCGTGCCATCCGCCAACCGAGCGCGCTCTCCCACGAGACGTCCACAGTGCCATCGTAGGAAGGATCGGGACGCGGCACACCATGGACCGTGAGGGGCCGAGGGATGTCGGACGCCCCACATACGGTGACACCATGGTCCGCTACGTCTACGGCACCGCATCCACTCTCGACGGCTTCCTCGCCGACGATGCGGACAGCCTGGAATGGCTGCTCAACGTGCCCAGCGCCGATGACGCCGGCGCGTTTGCAAGCTTCCTCGACAGTGTGGGCACGCTGGTGATGGGATCGACGACGTTCGACTGGGTGTATCGGCACGAGCGCCTCGACGAACACCCCGAGCGTTGGCACGACGCCTACGCGGACCGCCCCGCGTTCGTGTTCAGCTCACGTGAGGTGGCACCCGCGGCAGGGGCTGATGCACGGCACCTCCGTGGACCCGGCTCGTCGCATCTCGCAGAGTTCGAAGCAGCGGCCGCGGGGCGGGATGTCTGGATCGTCGGCGGTGGCGACCTCGCTGGTCAGTTCGCCGACATCGGCCGCCTCGACCGCATCATCGTGACCTACGCTCCGGCGGTCCTCGGGTCGGGACGTCCGCTCCTGCCCCGTCGCCTGGACTACACGCGGTTGCGTGTGGAAGAGGCCGCTACGGACGGGCCTTTCGCGCAGGTCACGCTGTCGGTGTCACCGTGACCCAGTCGCCGAACTTCGGCACTCGGCCGTCGCCTGACGACCGGCCGGTCAAGCGACGCTGAACCCAGGGCCCCACGTGCGTGCGGTAGTACGCCAGGCCGGAGCTCGTGCGCGCGGCGGACTCGCTGGGAAGCGACCACCACGAGGGATCCGGCGTCTCCCCGAGGGACTCGAGCACGCGAGCCGCCACGCGATGATGGCCCCGCGCGCTCATGTGCAGGCGGTCGTCCGACCAGTAGCCTCGCGACGACAACTCTCTGTCGGGCCAGTTCAACGCCTGGACGACGTCCGGTCGGTTCTCGATGCGAGAGACGACCGCGGCCGAGAGCTCGTCGCCGCGACGCTGGATGAGGCGCCCCATCGGCAGGTGCGGCGCGGGATTCGCGCCGCTGAGCACGATGAGCGTCACTCCCTCCTCGTCGCACCGGCGCAGCACCTGGTCGAAGGCATCCGCCACGTGCGAGATGGCGGTCCGCGGGCGCAGCATGTCGTTACCACCGCCGTTGAACGAGAGATGCGTCGGCCTCAGCGCGAGCGCGGGCTCCAGCTGCTCGGCGACGATGGGCCAGATCAGCTTTCCGCGGATGGCGAGGTTCGCGTAGGAGATCTCATGACCGAGCGAGTTCGCCCAGCCCTGCGCGGTGAGGTCCGCCCAACCGCGCACACGACCGTCCGGAAGCTCGTCACCGACTCCCTCGGTGAACGAATCGCCGATCGCGACGTACCGGATGTCGGGCACGCGTTCCCCTGTTCCGCCGGCTCTCCGTGCCGGACCCGTCGAGCCTACTCGTCGCCCTCGGCCAGCAGCTCGCGCACCCGCGGGGCCACCTCTGTGCCGTAGAGCTCGATCGAGTGCAGCATCTTCTCGTGCGCGAGCGTGCCGTTCGAGAACTTCAGGTCGAACCGGTCGATCCCGAGGGTCCGCACGGTGGCCGCGAGCTTGCGCGCCACGGTCTCCGGCGATCCGGCGTACACGGCGCCGTCGGGACCGACGTCGTTCTGGAACTGTGCGCGGCTGTACGGGGGCCAGCCGCGCTCGCGACCGATCGCGTTGCGGTTCGCCTCCATCGCCGGATACATCTCGTCCCACGCCTGCTCGTCCGTGTCCGCGACGTGACCCGGCGAATGGACGCCGACGGGCAGGCGCTGCGCGCCCATCGCGTCGCGCGTGCGGTGGAAGAGGTCCACGTACGGACGGAATCGTGCCGCTGCTCCCCCGATGATCGCGAGCATCAAGGCATAGCCATGGTGCGCGGCCCGGACGACCGACTCCGGTGAGCCGCCCACGCCGACCCACGCGCGGAAGCCGTTCTCCGTCTTGGGGAAGACGTCGGCGTCCTTCAACGCGGCGCGGGTACTCCCCTGCCAGGTCACCGGTCTCTCATCGCGCAGCCTGCTGAACAGATCGAGGCGCTCGTCGAAGAGCACCTCATAATCGGCGAGGTCGAAACCGAAGAGCGGGAAGGATTCGATGAACGACCCGCGCCCGAGGATCACCTCCGCACGCCCGTTCGAGACCGCATCCAGCGTGGCGAAGCGCTCGTACACGCGCACGGGGTCGTCTGAGGAGAGAACCGTCACGGCGGTGCCGAGGTGGATGTCGCGCGTTCGTGCGGCCGCGGCGGCGAGCACGATCTCGGGGCTGGAGACCGCGAACTCCTTGCGATGGTGCTCCCCCACGCCGAAGAACGCCAGCCCGACCTCGTCGGCGCGCACGGCCTGCTCGACCACGTTGCGAATCGTCTGCGCGTCCGTCAGCGGCACGCCCTGCGCGTCCGCGGTGACGTCACCGAAAGTGTCCAGTCCGAACTCCACGGTCATCGCGACCACCTTTCATTCAGACGGATACAACTCGCGGGCGAGCGCCGTCATTCCCTCAATGATCGCGCAGCGCGTTGCGCAGCGTGTCGAGACCGACACCGCCGATGTCGAGAGCCCGCTTGTGGAACAGTTTGATCGAGAAGGCGTCGCCCTGCGCCTGACGCGCATCGTCTCGGATCTGCTCCCAGATGCGCTGACCGACCTTGTAGGAAGGTGCCTGCCCCGGCCACCCGAGGTAGCGGTTCACCTCGAACTGGATGAACGCGTCCGGCATGTTGACGTTCTGCCGCATGAACGCGAGAGCGAAATCGTGGTCCCAGACGCCGGCGCCGTCCGGACGCTGCTTGCCCAGGTGCACGCCGATGTCCAGCACGACGCGGGCCGCCCGCATCCGCTGTCCGTCGAGCATGCCCAGGCGGTCGGCGGGGTCGTCGAGGTACCCCAACTGCTCCATGAGGCGCTCGGCGTACAGGGCCCAGCCCTCGGCGTGTCCGGAGGTTCCGGCCAGCAGACGCCGCCAGGAGTTGAGCTGCGCGCGGTTGTAGACGGCCTGCGCGATCTGCAGGTGGTGCCCCGGGACGCCCTCGTGATACACGGTGGTTAGTTCGCGCCACGTGTCGAATTCGGTGACCCCCTCGGGCACCGACCACCACATGCGGCCCGGCCGGGAGAAGTCGTCGGTCGGGCCCGTGTAGTAGATGCCGCCCTCCTGCGTCGGAGCGATCATGCACTCGAGCGTGCGGATCGGTTCCGCGATGTCGAAGTGGGTGCGACCGAGCTCGGCGACCGCACGGTCGCTCGTCGCCTGCATCCACTCCTGCAGCGCGCGGGTGCCGTGCAGCTTGCGCGAGGGGTCCGCCTCCAGGTGCGCGACGGCCTCAGCGACGCTCGCGCCGGGCAGGATCTCGTTCGCGATGGACTCCTGCTCGGCGACCATCCGGGCCAGTTCCTCGATGCCCCACTCGTACGTCTCGTCGAGGTCGATCTCGGCGCCCAGGAAACGACGCGAATGCAGGGCGTAGAGCTCCCGGCCCACCGCATCCTGGTCGCCGGCCACCGGGGCGAGCTCCGCAGACAGGAAACGTGCGAGATCGTCGTACGCGACGCGGGCGGCGCCCGATTTATCGGCGAGTTCGCGAGCGAGGGATGCGGGCAGTTGTCCCTTGTCGGGGGCGGCATCTCCGGCGAACGTCGCGAAGAACCCGGTCTCCGCGGTGTACCGCTCGATCTGCGTGACGACCTCCAGCACCTGGCGGCGCGCGGGGACTGTTCCCGCCGCGATCCCCGCCCGAAGTGTCGCGATGTAGCCGTCGATCGCCGAGGGCAGGGCGTGCAGACGGCGGGCGACGACCTCCCAGTCCGCGATCGTGTCGGTGGGCATGAGATCGAACACCGACCGGATGTCCTGTGCGGGGGATGCGATGACGTTGAGGTCGCGCAGGCCCGCCTCGGCCTCGTGCAGTTCGAGGTCCAGGCGCAGCTCGCGCGACAGGTCCGCCTTCGTGACGGCGTCGATGTCGTCGACGGGCTCGGCCGCATCGAGGTCGGCGAGAGTGCGGCGGGCTGCCTCGGCGTAGCGCTCGGCCCCCTCGGGCGAGTAGTCCCCGAATCGGTCGTTGAACTCGAACCGACCGATGTACGTAGCGGTCGTGGGCGACAACTCGGCCACGGTGTCGACCCACGCGTCGGCGATGGTGTCGATGGGAGTGGTGGGGCGGGACGTTTCACTCATGGATTCGAGCCTACGCCGACGGTCGGAGCCGTTCAGTGCCCGGCCGCGTTCCAATCAGCGCCGCGGCCGATCTGCACGTCGAGCGGGACCGTGAGCTGCGCCGCATCCCCCATGCGCGCACGCACGATCTGCTCGGCCTGGTCCCACTCTCCTGCAGCGACCTCGACGACGAGTTCGTCGTGGATCTGCAGCAGCACGCGCGAGGCGAGTTGACGCTCCTGGAACTCGGCGTGGATGCGGAACAGCGCGATCTTCATGATGTCGGCCGCGCTCCCCTGGATGGGGGCGTTGAGCGCTGCGCGCTCCGCATTCTCGCGCAGCACCCGGTTGGGGCTGGCGAGGTCGGGGAACGGACGACGCCGCTGGAAGATCGTCTCGGTGTAGCCGTCTTCGCGGGCCTTCTCGACGGAGGCGCGCAGATAGTCGCGCACCGCACCGAAGCGCGCGAAGTACTCCCCCATCAGCTGCTTCGCTTCGGACTGATCGATGCGCAGCTGCTTGGAGAGCCCGAACGCGGACAGGCCGTAGACGAGACCGTAGGACATCGCCTTGACCTTCGTGCGCATCTGCGGTGTGACCTCCTCCGGGGCCACGCCGAACACGCGCGCACCGACGAACCGGTGAAGATCCTCCCCCGTGTTGAACGCTTCGATCAGCCCGGGATCTTCCGACAGGTGCGCCATGATGCGCATCTCGATCTGCGAGTAGTCGGCCGTCAAAAGCGTCTCATAGCCCGCGCCCACCTGGAACGCCGAACGGATGCGGCGGCTCTCCTCGGTGCGGATCGGGATGTTCTGCAGGTTGGGGTCGGTGCTCGAGAGCCGGCCCGTCTGCGAACCGGTCTGCAGGTAGGTCGTGTGGATGCGTCCGTCGGCGGCGATCGCCGCGTCGAGCGTCTCGATGATCTGACGCAGCTTCGTCGCCTCGCGGTGCTGCAGCAGCAGGTCGAGGAAGGGGTGCGGGTGCGACTCCTGCAGGTCGGCGAGGACGGCCGCATCCGTCGAGTAACCGGTCTTCGTCTTGCGGGTCTTGGGCAGCTGGAGCTGCTCGAACAGCACCTCCTGCAGCTGCTTCGGCGAACCGAGGTTGACCTCGCGATCGATCGCCGCGTAGGCGCGCTGCGCGAGGCCGTCCGCGCGCTCGGCCAGTTCGGCCGAGAAGCCTGACAGCACCTCGTGCGACACGGCCACGCCCGCGAGCTCCATGTCGGCCAGCGCGAGCAGGGTGGGCAATTCGATATCGGTGAGCACGGAGGACGGACCGTCGCCCAGAGCGGCACGCAGGGGCTCGGCCACCCGGATCGTGTACCACGCCAGCTGGCCGGGCGTCGCCCCCTCGGTCTCGGGCACGAGCTGCGACGGATCGGCCTCCGGGAGCTTCTCGCCGAGGTAACGGTCTACGAGGTCGCCGAGCGATTTGTCGGGAAGGCTCGGACGGATGAGCCAGCCGGCGAGGAGCGTGTCGAACGCCACGCCGGCGACCGTGAGTCCCGCACGCCGGAGTGCCTTCACCTGGCCTTTGGCGTCGGTGAAGGTCTTCGGGCGAGCGGAGGCGAGCCAGGGCGCAAGGGCGTCGGCGACGCCGTCGCTCCACCCCGCCTCGATCACCGCGTCAGCGCGGGCGAGCCCGATCCGCGTAGGTACGGAAGCGCCCAGCACGACGGTCACCCCGATCTCCGCGTCACCGGCCTCGTCGAGCCACGCGGTGAGCATCGCGGGGTCCGTCGCCTCCACGGGAGACGGGGCCGCGACGACCGGTGCCTCGTCGGCGACGGCGCCGGCCGCATCCGCTCCGGTGGCCTCGAACACGCGCGGCAGCAGCGTGCGGAACTCGAGCCGGGCGAAGATGTCGCGCACGCCCTGCGCGTCGATCGGACGCACGGCGAGATCCTGCGGCGTCACCGGCAGCTCGACATCGCGCAGGAGACGGTTGAGCGCGCGATTGCGACGCACGTCGTCGATGTGCTCGCGCAGGTTGTTGCCCACGACGCCGGTGACCTTGTCGGCGTTGGCCAGCAGCTCGTCAAGGGATCCCCACTGCGTGAGCCACTTCACGGCTGTCTTCTCGCCGACCTTGGGAACGCCGGGCAGGTTGTCGCTCGTCTCCCCCACGAGCGCCGCGATCTCGGGGTACTGCGCCGGGGCCACCCCGTAGCGCTCGCGCACCGTCTCGGGGGTGTAGCGCTTGAGTTGCGAGACGCCCTGCACGCTCGGGTAGAGCAGCGTGACCTCGTCGGTGACGAGCTGGATGGTGTCGCGGTCGCCGGAGCAGACGAGCACGTCGTAGCCCGCAGCGACTCCTTCGGTCGCCAGGGTGGCCAGGATGTCGTCCGCCTCGATGTCCTCCTTGGTCAGCACCGTCACGTTCATGGCGCGCAGGCACTCCTGCAGAAGGGGGATCTGCCCGGAGAACTCGGGCGGGGTCTCACTGCGGGTCGCCTTGTACTCGGGGTACTCACGAGTGCGAAACGAGACGCGCGAGGTGTCGAACGCCACCGCGAGATGCGTCGGCTTCTCGGCCTTCAGAAGGTTCACGAACATCGACAGGAAGCCGTAGACGCCGTTGGTGTGCTGGCCGTCCTTCGTCGTGAAGTTGTCGACGGGAAGGGCGTAGAACGCCCGGAAGGCGAGCGAGTGGCCGTCGACGACGAGCAGAGTAGGCTTTTCGGAGTCCGTCACCCTGACAGCCTAGTAAGGCCTGCGGACACGACACCCCGGAGCCCAGGAGCAGCATGACCGCGCCCGAGTACACGATCGATCCGCTGGAATGGGTGACGCGCCGCGGCACGGGCGCCCTCGCTGACAAGATGGGACTCGAGTGGCTCGCGTTCACGGCTGAGCGCGCCGTCGCACGCATGCCCGTCGAGGGCAACACGCAGCCGGTGGGTCTCTTCCACGGCGGCGCCTACGTCGTGCTGGGTGAGTCGCTCGGCTCGATGCACGCGAACTACCTCGCCGGCCCCGGGCGCCTCGCCGTCGGGGTCGACATCAACGCGACGCACACACGCTCGGCCACATCCGGGTTCGTCACGGGAGTGTGCACCCCCCTGCACGTCGGGCGCACGCTGATGGTGCACGAGATCGTCCTCTCGGACGACGCGGGGCGCCGCTGCTCGACCGTGCGCATCACGAACCTCGTGAAGGACACCGCCGGAATCGCCTGATCGATCGGATCAGGCGGGGCGCGTCACTTCTTGGGAGCGAGCTGCTCGATGATCGCCTTGGCGACGTCCTGCATCGTCAGGCGGCGGTCCATCGACGCCTTCTGGATCCAGCGGAACGCCTCGGGCTCGCTGAGGCCCATCTTCTCGTTCAGCAGGCCCTTGGCACGGTCGACGAGCTTGCGGGTCTCGAAGCGCTCGACCATGTCGGCGACCTCGGCCTCGAGCGTGATGATCTGCTCATAGCGCGCCAGCGCGATCTCGATCGCGGGCAGCAGGTCGTTCGGCGTGAACGGCTTGACGACGTAGGCCAGAGCCCCTGCCTCGCTCGCACGCTCCACGAGCTCCTTCTGGCTGAAGGCCGTCAGCAGCACGACGGGGGCGATGTGGTTCTTGTTCAGCTTCTCCGCGGCGCTGATGCCGTCGAGCTGCGGCATCTTGACGTCCATGATGACGAGGTCGGGACGCAGATCCGTGGCGAGCTGCACGGCGGTCTCACCGTCTCCGGCCTCACCGACGACGTCGAAGCCGTTGTCGCGGAGGATCTCGACGATGTCGAGGCGGATGAGCGACTCGTCCTCTGCCACCACCACGCGGCGGGGTGCGGTCGGGTTGGTCGCGGCGGTTTCCTGCTCAGTCACCTTTGAATCCTACGGCACGCGGGCAGTCCACATCCGGATGCGACACCGCCGACGGCGCGGATGCGGCCGTCGGCGGGCGTCGGCGGGCGTCGAGGCGATCTTCCGCCCCCGAGGAAAACGCTCGACCGGGCCGCAGAGCCCGACGGCGGGCCGCGGTCGGCCGGTGCGATAAGGTCGAATCCGGCCACCTGCGTGGTCGATGCCGGCGTGGCGGAATGGCAGACGCGACCGACTCAAACTCGGTTACTCGAAAGGGTGTGTGGGTTCGACTCCCACCGCCGGCACCAACATCTTGTCGCGGTCGCGCGTGCCCTTCGTGTCTCACTTGTGCACGCCTGCGGCCCTCGCGACGTGAACGGTTGAGACACGCACCACCGGGTCGGCGCCAGAGTGGCTCCGTGTCTCACTTGTGCACGCGCGCGGCGCTCACGTCGTGAACGGTTGAGACACGCATCCGGTGCGCGGTGTCCCGGGGTGCTTCGTGTCTCACTTGTGCACGCCTGCGGCGCTCGCGACGTGAACGGTTGAGACACGCACCACCGGGTCGGCGCCAGAGTGGCTTCGTGTCTCACTTGTGCACGCGCGGGGCCCTCAGGACGTGAACCGTTGAGACACGCATCACGGTGCCGCACACCGCGAGTGCGCCGCGTGCCCTGCGCACGCGCCCTACGCACGAGCACGCGGCACGCGCACAAGGCAAGAGCGCAGGGCACGAGCGCAGGGCACGCGCACGGGGCAGCGCACCGCACAGCAGAAGGGACCTCCCCTCAGGGAAGGTCCCTTCTGTGCACCTCGCGGGTTACTCGCCCGACCAGATCGGGGCGCGGCCGTTGACGGCGTCACCGATCTTGTGGATGCGGATGTCGTTCGTCGACCCTGCGATTCCGGGAGGGGAACCGGAGATCACGACGACCTTGTCACCCTCCTTGGCCAGACCCTTGGACAGGAAGAACTCGTCCACCTGCATGAACATGTGGTCGGTGTGCGGCACGTGCTCCACCAGCGCCGACTGGATGCCCCACGTCACGGCCATGCGACGACGGATCGCCGGGTCCGGCGTGAACGCCATCATCGGGATGCTGGGACGCAGGCGCGACATGCGACGAGCGGTGTCGCCGGACTCGGTGAAGATGCAGAGCCAGCTCGCCTCGACAAACTGCGCGACCTCCATCGCAGCCAGGGTGATCGCGCCACCCTGCGTGCGCGGCTTCGTGTTCAACGGAGCGATGCGGTCGAGTCCGTGCTCCTCCGTGGAGGCCACGATGCGCGCCATCGTCTCGACGACGCCGACCGGGTACTTGCCGACGCTGGTCTCGCCCGAGAGCATGACCGCGTCCGCGCCGTCGAGGACGGCGTTGGCGACGTCGCTCGTCTCGGCGCGAGTCGGGACCGGGTTCTCGATCATGGACTCGAGCATCTGGGTGGCCACGATGACCGGCTTGGCCATTCGACGGCACAGCTCGACGGCGCGCTTCTGCACGATCGGCACGGCCTCCAGCGGAAGCTCCACACCGAGATCGCCGCGAGCGACCATGATGCCGTCGAACGCGTCGATGATCTCCTCGAGGTTGTCGACGGCCTGCGGCTTCTCGATCTTGGCGATGACCGGCACACGCCGACCCTCTTCCGCCATGATCTCGTGCACGCGGTTGACGTCCTCGGCGTTGCGCACGAACGAGAGCGCGATGATGTCCGCACCCGCGTTCAGACCCCAACGAAGATCGGCCTCGTCCTTCTCCGACAGTGCGGGGACGTTGACGGCCACACCGGGGAGGTTGATGCCCTTGTTGTTGGAGACGGGGCCAGCGACGACGACCTTCGTGGTGACGACGGTGCCGTCGGTCTCGACGACCTCGACACGAACCTTGCCGTCATCGATCAGAAGGAAATCACCGGGCTTGACGTCCTGCGGGAGGCCCTTGAAGGTCGTCGAGACGATCTCCTTGGTCCCGAGGATGTCCTCGACCGTGATCTTGAAGATGTCACCCACGGCGAGCTCGTGAGGGCCGTCGGCGAACTTGCCGAGGCGAATCTTGGGCCCCTGCAAGTCGACGAGGATCGCGACGGCGGAGCCGGCGTCCTCCGCGGCACGGCGCACGTTCGCGAAGTTCGCGTCGTGGACCGAGTAGTCACCATGACTGAGGTTGAGGCGGGCGACGTTCACACCTGCGTCGATGATCGCGCGGACCATCTCGTAGGAGGAAGTTGCCGGGCCTAGGGTTGCGACGATTTTCGCGCGTCTCATCCGAGTTCGAACTCCGGGTCTTTTAGCGATGAAGGGGATGCAGGTTAAGCCTACGCGGGCTGCAACCCGATCGCGATATCGGTGGGCCGTACAGGCGCCGGCAAAGAGGTCGAACCCATCAGGTAACGGTCGACGGATGCGGCGGCCGCACGCCCCTCGGCGATCGCCCACACGATGAGCGACTGGCCGCGACCCGCATCGCCCGCCACGAACACGCCGGGCGTGGTCGTCTGGTAGGCGTCGTCGCGCTCGACGTTGCCGCGCGAGGTGAACTGCGTGTGCAGCTGACCCTCGAGCTCCGTACGCTCCGGCCCGGTGAATCCCATCGCAATGAGCACCAGGTCGGCCGGGATCTCGCGCTCGGTGCCGCTCTTGGGCACCCGGCGGCCGTCGACGTACTCGGTCTCGGCCACACGCAGCGCGCGCACCTCGCCGACCTCGTTCGAGAGGAACTCGACGGTGGAGGCCAGGAAGACCCGCTCGCCGCCTTCCTCGTGCGCCGACTGCACCTCGAAGATCGTCGGCGTCGTCGGCCAGGGCTGCGCATCCGGGCGGGATGCGGGGGGCTGCTTGCCGATGGCGAGGTTCGTCACGCTCAGCGCGCCCTGACGGTGTGCGGTGCCGATGCAGTCGGCGCCGGTGTCGCCGCCGCCGATGACGACGACGTGCTTGCCCTCCGCGCTGATCTGCGTGTGGAGCTTCTCACCCGCGACTGCGCGGTTCGACTCGACCAGGTACTCCATCGCGAAGTGCACACCGGCCAGGTCGCGACCGGGGATGGAGAGATCGCGCGGCACTGTCGAGCCGGTGGCGACGACGACCGCGTCGTACCGGCTGCGCAGCTCGTCCCACGTGATGTCGCGGCCGATCTCGACGCCGGCGCGGAACCGCGTCCCCTCGTCCTGCATCTGGCGCAGGCGAAGCTCGAGGTGGCGCTTCTCCATCTTGAAGTCCGGGATGCCGTAGCGCAGCAGACCACCGATGCGGTCGTCGCGCTCGAACACCGCGACCGTGTGACCGGCACGGGTCAGCTGCTGAGCAGCAGCGAGGCCCGCAGGGCCCGACCCGACGACGGCGACCGTCTTACCGGTCAGCCGCTCCGGCGGCTCCGGCTCGACCCATCCGTGCGAGAAGGCCTCGTCGATGATCGAGACCTCGACCTGCTTGATGGTCACCGCGGGCTGGTTGATGCCCAGCACGCAGGCGCTCTCGCAGGGAGCGGGGCACAGCCGTCCCGTGAACTCCGGGAAGTTGTTGGTGGCGTGCAGACGCTCGATGGCGCTGCGGCCCTCGCCGCGCCAGGTGAGGTCGTTCCACTCCGGAATGAGGTTGCCCAGCGGGCACCCCTTATGACAGAACGGGATGCCGCAATCCATGCACCGGCCTGCCTGCCGGCGCAGCACCGCCGAGTCACCGGGCTCATAGACCTCTTTCCAGTCCATGATGCGCACGGGTACGGGGCGGCGCGCGGGCAGCTCCCGCTCCGTTACCTTCAAAAAGCCCTTGGGGTCAGCCACCGGTCACCTCCATGATGCGGCTCCACACGATGTCGCCGTCGGGGTCCAGCCCCTCCGCCAACGCCTCCTCGCGGGTCTGCAGCACCGCTGCGTAGTCGCGCGGCATGACCCGCACGAAGTTCTTCACTTCCTCCTCGAAGTTCTCGAGGAGCGATGCCGCCAGAGACGATTCCGTCTCCGCGGTGTGACGCTCGAGCAGGTCGCGCAGGATCGCGGCGTCGCCGGATCCCAGCTCGCCCAGCTCGAGCTCGCCCGAGGCGAGCGATTCGCGGTTCACCAGGTTCTCGTCGAGGCGGTAGACGTAGGCCGTGCCGCCCGACATCCCAGCGCCGAGGTTGCGTCCGGTCGTGCCGAGGATGACGGCGAGACCGCCCGTCATGTACTCCAGCGCGTGGTCGCCGACACCCTCCACGACCGCTGTCGCACCCGAGTTGCGCACCAGGAAGCGCTCACCGACGACGCCGCGCAGGAACATCGTGCCCTGCGTCGCGCCATAGCCGATGACGTTGCCCGCGATCACGTTCTGCGAGGCGTCGAAGCTCGAACCGCGCGGCGGACGCACGACGATCTGCCCACCCGAGAGGCCCTTGCCGACGTAGTCATTGGAGTCGCCCTCGAGGCGCAGCGTGATCCCCGCCGGCATGAAGGCGCCGAAGGACTGACCGGCCGACCCGGTGAGGTTGACGATGATCGAACCGCTCGGAAGTCCGTTCGCGCCCCGTGCCTTGGTCACGTGGTGACCGAGCATGGTGCCGACGGCTCGCTCGGTGTTGCGCACCGGGAGGGTGATCTCGACCGTACCGCCGTGGGCGATGACGTCCTGCGCACGTTCGATGAGCGCCACGTCGAAGTGCTTTTCGAGCTCGTGCAGCTGCTCACGGGCGTTCCGGCGCGGCTCATCCTCGGCGAACGCGGGACCCTCGAGGACGGGTGCCAGGTCGAGGCCGCTGGCCTTCCAGTGCTCGATCGCACCGTTGACGTCCAGCAGCTCGTTGTGCCCGATCGCCTCGTCCAGCGAGCGGAACCCGAGCTCGGCGAGGTACTCGCGCACCTCCTGAGCGATGAACTCCATGAAGTTGACGACGAACTCGGGCTTGCCGGTGAAGCGCTCCCGCAGAACCGGGTTCTGCGTCGCGACTCCCACCGGGCAGGTGTCGAGGTGGCACACGCGCATCATGATGCAGCCCGAGACCACGAGCGGTGCGGTCGCGAATCCGAACTCCTCGGCACCCAGCAGCGCACCGATGATCACGTCGCGGCCGGTCTTGAGCTGTCCGTCGACCTGCACGACCACCCGGTCGCGCATGCCGTTGAGCATCAGCGTCTGCTGCGTCTCGGCGAGACCCAGCTCCCACGGGGTTCCTGCGTGCTTGAGCGAGTTGAGCGGGCTGGCGCCCGTTCCCCCGTCGAACCCGGAGACCAGGATGACGTCGGCGAGGGCCTTCGCCGTCCCCGCGGCCACCGCGCCGATGCCCGACTGGCTCACGAGCTTGGCATGCACACGCGCCGAAGGGTTCGCGCGCTTGAGGTCGAAGATGAGCTGCTTGAGGTCTTCGATCGAGTAGATGTCGTGGTGCGGAGGCGGCGAGATGAGCCCGACGCCGGGCGTGCCGCCACGGGTGCGCGCCACCCACGGGTACACCTTCTGCGGGGGCAGCTGCCCGCCCTCGCCGGGCTTCGCGCCCTGCGCGAGCTTGATCTGGATGTCGTCGGCCTCGGTGAGATACAGGCTCGTGACGCCGAACCGGCCCGACGCCACCTGCTTGATGGCGCTGCGCCGCTCGGGATCGAGCAGACGTTCGACGTCCTCGCCGCCCTCGCCCGTGTTCGACTTGCCGCCGATGCGGTTCATCGCGATCGCGAGGGTCTCGTGCGCTTCCTTCGAGATCGAGCCGTAGCTCATCGCACCGGTGGAGAAGCGCTTCACGATCGCCGAGATCGGCTCGACCTCGTCGATCGGCACGGGAGGCCGGACGCCGGTGCGCAGGCCGAACATGCCCCGCAGCGTCTTGAGCTCGCTCGCCTGGTCGTCCACGAGTTTCGTGTACTCGCGGAAGATGTCGTAGCGACGCTCGCGAGTGGCGTGCTGGAGCCGGAAGACGGTGTCCGGGTTGAAGAGGTGCGGCGAACCGTCGCGACGCCACTGATACTCGCCACCGGTCCACAGCCGCTCGTGCGCACGCGCGGCCGCATCCTCGGGGTACGCGAAGGCGTGGCGTGCCGCGTTCTCGGCCGCGATCACGTCGAGGCCCACGCCGCCGAGCTTCGACTCGGTGCCGGTGAAGTAGGACGCGATGAATTCCTCGGAGAGACCGACCGCCTCGAACACCTGGGCGCCCGCGTACGACGACACGGTGGAGATACCCATCTTCGACATGATCTTGAGAACGCCCTTGCCAAGCGCCTTGATCAGGTTCTTGACCGCCTTCTCCGGCGAGATGCCCGTGATGAACCCGGCGCGCACGAGGTACTCGACGCTCTCCATCGCCAGGTAGGGGTTCACCGCGGACGCGCCATAGCCGATGAGGGTGGCCACGTGGTGCACCTCGCGCACGTCACCTGCCTCGACCACGAGACCGACCTTCATGCGGGTCTCGTTGCGGATGAGGTGGTGGTGCACGGCCGCGAGCATCAGCAGTGACGGGATGGGTGCCAGGTCCGCGTTGGAGTCGCGGTCGCTGAGCACGATGAACTCGGCACCGTCCTCGATGGCACGGTCGACCTCGGCGCACATCTGCGTGAGGCGCTTCTCCATGCCCTTCGCGCCGGCCTGCACGCGGTAGAGGCCGCGGATCGTGGCAGAGGTGCGCCCCGGCAGGGCCGTGTCGATGTGCTGGATCTTCGCGAGCTCGTCGTTGTCGATGACCGGGAAGTCGAGCGTGACCGTGCGCGCGTGCTCCGCGCCCCAGCTCAGCAGGTTCGGCTCGGGGCCCAGTCCCAGCGAGAGCGAGGTGACGACCTCCTCGCGGATCGAGTCCAGCGGCGGGTTGGTCACCTGCGCGAACTGCTGCGTGAAGTAGTCGAACAGCAGCCGCGGGCGGTCGCTGAGAACCGCGACGGGAGTGTCGCTGCCCATTGCACCCAGCGGCTCTGCACCCGTCTGACCCATGGGCGTGAGGAGGATGCGGACTTCCTCCTCGGTGTACCCGAAGGTGCGCTGACGACGCGTGATGGAGGCGATGGGGTGCACGATGTGCTCGCGCTCCGGAAGCTCCGAGAGGCGCACGCGACCGGCATCCAACCACTCCTGCCACGGCTGGAGCGTCGCGAGCTCGTTCTTGATCTCGTCGTCCTCGATGATGCGGCGCTGTGCCGTGTCAACGAGGAACATGCGACCGGGCCGCAGCCGGCCGCGGCGCTTGATGCGCTCGGGCTCGAAGTCGAGCACACCGGTCTCGCTGCCGATGACGACGAGTCCGTCGGTCGTCTCGGTCCAGCGTCCCGGACGCAGGCCGTTGCGGTCGAGGGTGGCCCCTACGACGGTGCCGTCGGTGAAGATGAGTGCGGCGGGGCCGTCCCATGGCTCCATCTGCATGGAGTGGTACTCGTAGAACGACCGCAGCTTCGGGTCCATGTCGGGCTGCTTCTCGTACGCCTCCGGGACCATCATCATGATGGCGTGCGGCAGGCTCCGGCCCGTGAGGGTGAGAAGCTCGAGCACCTCGTCGAAGGATGCGGAGTCGCTCGCACCGTCGGTACAGATCGGCAGGAGCGGACGGATGTCGCCCAGCACCTCGGACTCGAGCTGCGACTGGCGCGCCCGCATCCAGTTGCGGTTGCCGTTGACCGTGTTGATCTCGCCGTTGTGAGCGACCATCCGCAACGGCTGCGCGAGCGGCCACGACGGGAACGTGTTGGTCGAGTAACGGGAGTGGACGACGGCCAGCTCGGAGGCGAAGCGCTCGTCCTGCAGGTCGGGATAGAAGGGCTCCAGCTGCAGGGTCGTGACCATGCCCTTGTATCCGAGCGTGCGACTGGACAGCGAGACGAAGTAGGCGTCGAGTTCGTTGCGGGCGCGCTTGCGCAGTCGGAACACCCGACGGTCCAGGTCGATGCCGCTGAGCGCGGGCGCGTCGCCCACCGCGGGGCGGGAAAGGAACACCTGCTCGAACGCCGGTCGCGCTTCGAGGGCCAGCTTGCCGAGGTGCTCCTCCTCCGTGGGCACCTCGCGCCAGCCGAGCACCACGAGGTTCTCGCTCGCGGCGATCCGCTCGATGCCGGCCTTCTGCGCGGCGCGCTCCTCACCGTCGCGCGGGAGGAACGCGAGGCCCGCCGCGTACTCCCCCACCGGCGGCAGGTCGAAGTCCACGACGGCGCGCAGGAACGCGTCCGGCATCTGGGTGAGGATGCCCGCGCCGTCGCCGGTTCCGGCGTCGGAGCCGATTGCGCCGCGGTGCTCCAGGTTGCGAAGCGCCGTCAGGGCGAGATCGATGATGTCGTGGCCCGCCTCGCCGCGAAGAGTCGCGACCATGGCCAGACCACACGCATCCTTCTCGAATGCGGGGTTGTACATGCCCTGCTTGGCAGGGAAGGCGCCGAAGCCCGGAGATCCGGGGGCGCTGTGACGGGGGCTCGAAGCCATACCAACCGTCCTCGATTGTTGCTGTTGCTGGGACGACGTCGGCCCGGAGAGTTACTTGGCGGCGGTGCTTGTGGCGCTGCCAGTCGTGATGGTTTCGTCGGCGGGGGGTGCGCTCACATCGACGAAGTCCTCGGTGTTCTGCGATTGTACAGCCGTCTTGTCCACCCACTCGCGACCGGGCCGGTACGGCGAGGCCTCCAAGCCCGTGTGACGCACCTTCTGGACCACCAGGATGACGAGACCCAGGATCACGCCGAAGATCGCGGCCCAGACGTTCGAGCGGAGTCCGAGGAAGACCTCGCTGGGGTCGATACGGATGTTCTCCCAGACGATTCGGCCCGCGGAGTACCACACGAGGTACAGACCGAACTGGCGGCCCCACTGCATCGTGAAGCGCTTACCGGCCCACAGGATGACGGCAGCGCCCAACAGATTCCAGATCACCTCGTACAGGAAGGTCGGCTGGAAAAGCGTGCCCTCTGGCAGTCCGACGGGGATCGCGTCGTTGGGTCGGGCGATCTCCAGCCCCCACCAGGCGTCGGTCGGCTGACCGAACAGCTCCTGGTTGAAGTAGTTGCCGAAACGGCCCATCGCCTGGGCGATGATCAGGCCCGGAGCCAGGGCATCCGCGAAGCTCCAGAACCGGATGCCGGTCCAGCGGCAGCCGATGAGCGCGCCGATCGCGCCGCCGATCAGGGCGCCGTAGATGGCGATGCCGCCCTCCCAGATGGCCCACACCGACCCCGGCTCGAACGGGTTCCAGGTGTTCTTACCGTCGCCGAAGTAGAACCCGGGGTGCGTGAGCACGTGGAAGGCTCGAGCGCCGATGAGCGCGAGCGGAATCGCGAACAGCGCGATGTCCACCACGACCCAGGGCTCGCCCCCGCGCTTGGTGAGGCGCCTGTTCGTGAGGAGTGTGGCCACGACGATGCCGGCGATGATGCACAGCGCGTAGAACCGGATCTCCGGGCCGCCCGGCCACAGGTTGAATCCGTTGATCGGAGGGCTCGGGATGCTGGCGAGCACGCCTGCGGGCGCGCTCGTGAGGGCGAACGTCATGACGACGAGTCTAAAGGCGTCGATGGCGCCCTCGTGCGCGCTCAGGGATACCTGTCGAAGCGGGCGCCCGCGGGACGGGAACGCCCGGTCGTGAACACCAGCAGGACGATCACCCCGATGAGCGGGATCAGCACGAGGAAGAACCAGAGCCCGCTGCTATCCACGTCGTGCAGCCGGCGCCAGGCCAGGACGCCCCGTAGAGCGGGTGCGACAGCGGGATCGTGGAGGAAGTCACCTCGGCGACGCTACGCGAACCGCACGCAGCGCGCGAGCGGGCTCAGCGACGAGTGCCGTCGGCCAGAGCGCGGGCGGTGCGTGCCAGTTCCTCGAGCCCGCCGTCACGGAGCGCCCGCACCAGCGCGGTGCCCACGATCGCGCCGTCGGCGTACTCCAGGACGCCCGAGACCTGCTCCGCGTTCGAGATGCCGATGCCCACGGCCGCGTGCTCGACCCCCCGCTCGCGCAGCCGCGACACGAGCGTGCGTGCCGCCGCGTCCAACTCGGCGCGCTCCCCCGTGATGCCCATCGTCGAGACCGTGTAGACGAACCCCGTGGAGTTCTGCACGACCAGCTCGAGACGCTCGTCGCTCGAGGTGGGGGCCGCGAGGAAGATCCGGTCGAGCCCGGTGCGCTCGCTCGCGGCGATCCACTCGGCAGCGGCCTCGGGGGTGATGTCGGGGGTGATGAGTCCCGCTCCCCCGGCGGCGAGCAGGTCGTCGGCGTACCGGTCGACGCCGTACTGGAACACGGGGTTCCAATAGGTCATGACCACGACGGGCACGTCGACGCGGCTCGTGATCTCCTTGATCGCCGGGAACAGGTCGCGCAGGCGGAAGCCGGCGGCCAGGGCGGCCTGGGTCGCCTCCTGGATGACCAGGCCGTCCATCACCGGGTCGGAGTACGGCGGGCCGAGCTCGATGATGTCGGCACCGTTCTCGGCGAGCACGACGGCAGCCTCGATGCTCGTGGCGATGTCGGGGAAACCGAGCGGCAGATAGCCGACGAACGCCCCGCGTCCCTCGGCGTGGGCGGCCTCGATGGCCGCGGCGACGCGTGAACTCACAGCTCGGTCCCCTCTCCCCGCGCCTCGTCGGCCGGAGGCGCGACGTCGACCGGCGACCCCTCGTCGCCGGCCGCGTCGTACAGATCGAAGTAGCGGGCGGCCGTGTCCATGTCTTTGTCGCCGCGACCGGACAGGTTGATGGCGATGACCGCGTCGGGGCCGAGCTCCTTGCCGATGCGGAGCGCCCCGGCCAACGCGTGCGCCGATTCGATGGCAGGGATGATGCCCTCGGTGCGCGAGAGCAGACGCAACGCCTGCATGGCCTCGTCGTCGGTCGCCGGGATGTAGGACGCGCGGCCGATATCGGCCAGCCAGGCGTGCTCGGGACCGACGCCCGGGTAGTCCAGCCCCGCAGAGATCGAGTGTGACTCTACGGTCTGCCCGTCCTCGTCCTGGAGCACGTAGGTCTTGGCGCCGTGCAGGATGCCGGCGCGGCCGCGCTCGATGGAGGCCGCGTGTTTGGGCGTGTCGACTCCGTCGCCCGCCGCTTCGACGCCGTAGAGCGCCACGGACTCGTCGTCGAGGAACGCGTCGAACATGCCGATAGCGTTCGATCCGCCGCCGACGCAGGCGAACACGGCGTCGGGGAGCCGGCCTACCTGCTCCAGCAACTGGGCGCGCGCCTCCTCGCCGATGACCTTCTGGAAGTCACGCACGAGGGCGGGGAACGGATGCGGCCCTGCCGCGGTGCCGAAGATGTAGTTCGTCGTCTCGACGCTCGCCACCCAGTCCCGGTATGCCTCGTTGATCGCGTCCTTGAGGGTTCGGGAGCCCGTCGTGACCGGGATGACCTCGGCGCCCAGCAGCCGCATCCGCGCGACGTTCAGCGCCTGTCGCTCGGTGTCGACCTCGCCCATGTAGACCGTGCACTCGAAGCCGAACAGCGCCGCAGCCGTGGCGGTCGCGACGCCGTGCTGGCCCGCCCCCGTTTCTGCGATGACACGCGTCTTACCCAGGCGCTTGGTGAGCAGCGCCTGCCCGAGCACGTTGTTGATCTTGTGCGAGCCGGTGTGGTTGAGGTCCTCGCGCTTGAGGAACACGCGTCCTCCCCCCGCGTGGGCAGCGAATCGCGGCACTTCGGTCAGCACCGACGGACGCCCGGCATACGAGTGGAGCAACTCCGCGAACTCGGCCTGGAAGGCAGGATCGACGATGGCGGACTCGTAGACGGCGGTCAGTTCGTCGATCGCCGCGATGAGCGACTCGGGCATGTACCGCCCGCCGTACTGACCGAAGAAGGGTCCTTTGACATCGCGCAGACTCATGATCCAGCCTCCAGGAAAGCGTGCAGGGTCGCCACCGGTTCCGAGGTCACGAGTGCTTCGCCGATGAGGACGACGTCCGCGCCGCCGGAGCGGTAGTGGCGGACATCGTCGGGTGTGAGCACCGCCGACTCGGCGATCTTGATGGCATCGCTCGGGAACGAATCGGCGAGACGGCCGAACAGGTCGCGATCGAGTTCGAAGGTGCTGAGGTTGCGCGCATTGACGCCGATGAGGCGTGCTCCCAGATCGGATGCGCGGGACAGTTCCTCGACGGAATGTGTCTCCACGAGCGGCGTCATCCCGAGCTGGAGGACAAGATCGTGCAGCTGCGCCAGGAGCGGCTGCTCGAGGGCCGCGACGATCAGCAGCACCAGATCGGCACCGGCCGCGCGGGCTTCGAGCACCTGATACGGGGTGGCGATGAAGTCCTTGCGCAGCACCGGCACGGAGACGCGTTCGCGGACCGCTTCGAGGTCCGCGAGGCTGCCCTTGAACTTGCGACCCTCCGTCAGCACGGAGATCGCGCTCGCCCCGCCCTCTTCGTAGCGCGAGGCTTGGAAGGCGGGATCCGGGATCGCCGCCAGATCGCCGCGCGACGGGCTCGCGCGCTTCACCTCGGCGATGATCTTCACACGGTCCGCCGGGGCGAGGGCCGCGAGGGCGTCGAGCGCAGCGGGACGGTCCAGGGCAGCGCGCTCCACGATCGCGAGAGGCGTGCGCGCCTCACGCTCGCGGGCATCCTCGACTGCGCCGGCCGTGAGGTCGGCGAGCACCATCAGTGCTCTTTCGCGACGTACTTCGGGCCGTTGACGCCCCAGCCGGCGCGGGCCAACGCCCACCCGGTGATCAGACCCACCACGAGCAGACCGACCGACGCCCAGACGAGCACGGGCATGTCGAGCACGAAGAACACCGTGCCCAGCGCGACGGCGACGAGCATGATCACCACGGCCGTCCAGGCTGCCGGGGAGTGTCCGTGGCCGGGGTCGTCGATGGAATTGCTCATGTCTCTCCTTCGGGTGCGGCCACGTGACGGCCGGATCCAGTCTAGCGGGGCGGGTCGGGGAAGGTCGGATCATCGCCGCGTGAGAGGTCGTCCCACGAGTCGATCGCATCCAGAGGTACGTCGTCGGCGACGACGGTCCGCCGTCGTGCAGCGTCGTACTTGCGTCCTCCGCCCGCCCAGCGCCAGCCGGTCACGAGGACGAAGGAGCCCGCCACCAGCAGCAGGAAGGCAGCGAGGAGGGCGACGACCGGCCACCCGGTGACGCTGGCGCTCGCGACGAGTGCGGCCACCGAGGAGTCGCCGGTGATCCCCGTGGTCTCCGTCACGCTCGGCGCATACGCGTCGATGGGCACGTCGAAGACGACGGGCGCCGTGACCGATGCGATACCGATCGCCGCGGCCACCGTCAGCGCGCCGAACACGATACGGAGCACTCGGCCGACGATCGACAGCGCGGCGCCCAGCGCGAGCACCGCCAGACTCAGCGGCGTCAGCACGGGGATGGCGGCGGTTCCCGCGACCGCCACATCGGCGGCAGCACCGTCTGTCAGCGAGACGTGGATCCAGGTCTGCGTGGCTGCCAGGGTGCTCGCAGCGCCCGCCGCGAGGATCGCGATAACCGAGGTCGAGCGTGCGCGACGGATCACTCGCCGCCTCGCACGGGCTCCAGATCGTCGGAGTCGAAACAGGTGCGGGTGCCGGTGTGGCAGGCGGGGCCGGTCTGCTCGACCGAGAGGAGCACAGCGTCGCCGTCGCAGTCGAGACGGGCACCGCGCACGACCTGGATGTGGCCGGACGTGTCGCCCTTGCGCCAGTACTCCTGCCGCGACCGCGACCAGTAGGTGGCACGGCCGGAGGTCAGCGTGCGCCGGAGCGCCTCCGCATCCATCCAGCCCATCATGAGCACCTCACGGGTGTCCCACTGCTGCACGATCGCTGCGACCAGACCCTGGTCGTTGAAACGGACCCGGGAGATGCGCTCGTCGACGCTCTCGCTCATCGCCGCACCTCGATCCCCTCGTCGACCAGCGCGTCCTTCACGTCGCCGACCGTGAGCTGGCCGGAGTGGAAGACGGATGCGGCCAGCACCGCGTCCGCACCGGCACGGATCGCAGGTGCGAAGTCACCGACCTGGCCGGCACCGCCCGAGGCGATGACCGGTACGCGGGAGATCTCCCGCATGAGAGCCACGAGCTCGAGGTCGAAACCGTTCTTCGTGCCATCGGCGTCGATCGAGTTGACCAGCAGCTCGCCGGCGCCGCGTTCGATGGCCTCGCGGGCCCAGGCGAGCGCGTCGAGGCGGGTGAGCGTTCGGCCGCCATGGGTCGTGACGGCGAAGCCGGACGGCATCCCTGCGGCGCGCTTGACATCCAACGACAGGACCAGCACCTGGGCGCCGAAGCGGTCCGCGATCTCGTCGATGAGGGCCGGGCGGGCGATCGCCGCGGAGTTGACGCCGATCTTGTCCGCGCCCACCCCGAGCAGCCGTGCGACGTCCTCATCAGAGCGCACGCCGCCGCCGACGGTCAGCGGGATGAAGACCTCTTCCGCGGTGCGACGCACGACGTCGTAGGTCGTCGCCCGTTCGTCGACGGTCGCGGTGACGTCCAGGAAGGTGAGCTCGTCCGCACCCTGTTCGAAGTAGAGCCTCGCGAGCTCGACGGGATCCCCCATGTCGCGGAGGTTCTCGAACTTCACGCCTTTGACCACGCGTCCCGCCGCCACATCCAGGCACGGGATGACCCGGCAGACCACGCTCATCAGAGCCTCGCCGCGTGGATCTCGGTCACGAGGATCGCCCGCGCGCCGATCGCATAGAGCGCGTCCATGACCTGGTTCACGCCCTTGCGCGGGCTCATGACGCGCACCGCCACCCACGACGGATCCCGCAGGGGCGAGATCGTGGGCGATTCGATACCCGGCGCGACCGCGATCGCCTCGTCGACGAGGTCGGCGGGCAGGTCGTAGTCGATGAGCACGTACTCTCGCGCGACCATGACGCCGCGCAGGCGCCGCAGCAGGGTCTCGAGCCCTGCGGGTTCCTGGGCGCCGGTGATCAGCACGGCATCCGACTCCAGGAGCACCGGTCCGAAGATCTCGAGCCCAGCCTGGCGGAGCGTGGTGCCGGTGGAGACGACGTCTGCCACCGCGTCGGCGACGCCGAGCTCTACGGCCGACTCCACGGCGCCGTCGAGCGGCACGAGATCGACCGCGACGCCGTGCTCGTCGAGGTACGCGTCGACGAGACCGGGATACGCGGTGGCGACCCGCATCCCCTCGAGGTCTGCGAGCTCGGTGAATCGACCGGGGGGGCCGGCGAAGCGGAAGGTGGAGCCGCCGAAGCCGAGCGCTTCGATCTCGCGCGCGCCGGGCATGCGCGCATCCAGCAGCAGGTCGCGCCCGGTGATGCCGACATCGAGGGCGCCCGAGCCGACGTAGGTCGCGATGTCCTTGGGACGCAGGTAGAAGAACTCGACGTCGTTGAGCGGGTCGATGGCGTGCAGATCCTTCGGATCGCGGCGGCCCTTGTACCCCGCTTCGGCGAGCATGGCCGCCGCGGTCTCGGAAAGGGAGCCCTTGTTGGGCACGGCGATTCTCAGCATGGGGAAACTCTCTGGAAGGTGACGGATGCGGCGGGTGCGGGCATCAGAGATGTCGGTACACGTCCGCCGGCGTCAGGCCCTTGGCCAACATGAGCACCTGGAGGTGGTAGAGCAGCTGGGAGATCTCCTCCGCCGCTTCGGTGTCGCTCTGGTACTCGGCGGCCATCCAGACCTCTGCCGCCTCTTCGACGATCTTCTTGCCGATCGCGTGCACACCGGCATCCAGCTCCGCGACGGTGCCGGATCCGGCGGGGCGCGTCCGGGCCTTGAGCTCGAGCTCCGCGAACAGGTCGTCGAACGTCTTCACCGTCCTAGGGTACCGTCCGCCGACCGGCGCGGATGCCGCCCTCAGTGCCGGTGCGCCATCGCACCGGCGGCCTGCGCCCGGAGCCCCGCGATCGCCGCATCCGGATCCTCCGCGCCGAACACGGCGGATCCGGCGACGAACGTGTCGGCGCCCGCGGACGCCGCCTGTTCGATGGTGCCCCGAGCGATGCCGCCGTCGACCTGGAGCCAGACCGCCGAATCGACACGCCGCGCGGCGTCGGCGAGGCGCGCGAGCTTCGGCATCGTCTCGGGCATGAACGACTGTCCGCCGAAGCCCGGCTCCACGGTCATCACCAGGATCTGGTCGAACTCGTGCAGCAACTCCAGCAACGGTTCCTCTGAGGTCCCGGGCTTGATCGCGACCCCGGCGCGTGCACCGATCTGACGCAGCCGTCGTGCGAGCGCAACCGGCTCCGCGGCGGCTTCGAGATGGAAGGTCACCGAGGCCGCGCCCAGCTCTGCGTATCCCGGCGCCCATCGGTCGGGGTCGTCGATCATCAGGTGCACGTCCAGAGGGACGGGACTCGTCGCCTGCACCCGTTCGACCATCTGCGGACCGAACGTCAGGTTCGGCACGAAGTGGTTGTCCATCACGTCGACGTGCACGAAATCGGCGCCGGAGATGCGGCCGAGCTCGGCCTGCATGTTGACGAAGTCGGCGGCGAGGATCGAGGGGTTGATGCGGGGAGCGCTCACCCTGCCATTATCGGCGAGCGTCACGCACGCCGCCGCAGCAGCGAGATCGACATAGCGTCCGTGCCGTGGCGGTGGGGCCACAGCTGGGCTCGTCCGCTGCCGTCGGCGGGCGTTGGGAGATCCATCGGCTGATTCGCGACATCCTGCAGCACGGCGCGGGCGTCGATCTCCTCGATGTCGTCGCCTCGGCGCTCTCGTACCTCCGTCACGACGGCACTCGTCTCGGCCAGATGGGGCGAGCACGTGACGTAGGCGACGATGCCGCCCGGCGTCAGCGCGTCGAGTGCGCTCTCCAACAGCTCCCGCTGCAGGCTCGCGAGCGCCGCCACGTCTTGCGGCGACTTCCGCCAGCGCGCCTCGGGCCGGCGACGGAGGGCGCCCAGGCCCGTGCACGGCGCGTCGACCAGGATGCGGTCGTAACGCCCGCGCCCCGCGCGCGAACGCCCGTCCTCCTCGCTGACCGCCACCTCTGCGGGAACACCCGCGAGCGCCTGACGCACGAGTCCTGCACGGGCCGGCGCGATCTCGTTGGCCTCCAGCAGGGCACCGCCGGCGACGGCCTCGGCGGCCAGCAGGGCGGTCTTGCCGCCGGGCCCCGCACACAGATCGAGCCATCGCTCGCCGGCGCGCACCGGCTCGGCGCGACTGAGCGCGAGCGCCGCCAGCTGCGAGCCCTCGTCCTGCACGCGGATGCGGCCGCCGGACGCGCGGATGAGCGGCTCGGGGTCGCCGCCCGCCGAGAGCGCACCCACCGGCGAGTACCGGGTCGGTGCGAGTTCGGACGGCCGTTCGGCGAGCCCGGGGAGCACGGCGAGCGACACCCGCGGTGAGGCGTTGTCGGCACGCAGGAGGTCGTCGAGTTCGTCTGCGCGACCTTCGGCGGCCAGCGCCCGTCGGAAGGCGCGGATCACCCAGACCGGGTGCGCGTATGCGAGCCCCCGTCGTTCGTCGTCGGAGCGGGCCGCCGCCTCGATGCGGGCGAGCCACTCCCCAGGCGTATCGCGCGAGATCCGCCGCAGCACCGCGTTGACGAATCCGGTCGGTGCTGCGCCGATCGTCTCGCGCACGAGCGCCACCGTCTCGTGCACGGCCGCGTGGGAGGCGATCCGGGTCGAGAGCAACTGGTGCGCACCCAGCCGCAGGGCGTCGAGCACGTCCTCGTCGATCGCGTCGGTGGATCGGCCCGCCGCAGACGCGATGATCGCGTCGTAGGTGCCGAGGCGCCGAAGGGTGCCGTACGTCAGCTCGGTGGCGAGGGCCGCATCCTTCGCGTCGAGCCCGGCGCGCGCGATCTCCACCGGCAGAAGGAGGTTCGCGTACGCATCGGATGCCGCGACGGCGCGCAGCGTGTCGAAGGCCACCCGTCGCGGATCGAAGCGGCTCACGACGCCACCAGCCCGTCCGCCGCGCGGAGCCCTCGCAGCCAGTCGCCGGCCGCCATCGCCGCCTTGCCCGCCGGCTGCACCCGCACGAGCGCCACCGGCTCGGTCGCGGTGCCGATGAGCACCTCGGAGCGCACTGCGCGGATGGCGCCGGGGGCCAAGGTCGCGGCACCATCCGCGCGATGCATGTCGTGGATCTTGACGCGTACGCCGTCGACCGTCGTGAAGGCGCCCGGTTCGGGCGTCGTGCCGCGGAAGCGCGACAGCACCGCATCCGCCGGCTGCGTCCAGTCGAGACGGCCGTCCTCGGCTGTCAGCTTGCCCGCGTACGTGCTCTCGCCCGCCTGCGGGAGGGCACGAGCCGTCCCCGCCGCCAACTGATCGACGACCTCGACCAGCGCCGTCGCGCCGTCGCGCGCGAGATCCTCCAGGACCCGGCCGGCCGTGGCCGTCGCGGGGATGCGGTACCTCGTGCCGCCGTACACGTCGCCCTCGTCGAGGCCCGCGGTGAGCTGGAACACGTTCGTTCCGGTCTCGCTGTCTCCGGCGATGAGCGCCCGCTGCACGGGGGCCGCTCCCCGCCAGCGCGGCAGCAACGAGAAGTGCAGATTGATCCATCCGAGACGGGGTGTGCTCAGCAGGGGTTCGCGAACGAGGCCACCGTACGCCACGATGACGCCCAGATCCGGAGCGAGGGCAGAGATGTGCTCGGTCGCCTCCGCGTCCAGACGATCGGTCTTGAGCACGTCGATGCCGAGCTCGGCGGCCGCTGCGGCGACAGGCGACGCTGTGAGGACGCGTTTGCGTCCGACGGGAGCGTCACGGCGGGTGACGACGCAGGCGATCTCGTGATCGGTGCCGGCCAACGCGCGCAGCGAGGCGACGGCAGGATCGGGCGTTCCTGCGAAGACAAGACGCATCGGGTTCCTCACAGCTCGGGATCGGGCACGTCCACCCGAACTCTGAGTGTATTCCGGCTCCGTGCGGGACCGCGGCCGCGTGCGCGGCGTGCACGGACGGCGTCGGCGATCACCGCGGCCCGCAGCGAGCCCGTCACCGCCTTCCCGTGGCCGTAGTCGAAACGCACGAGGGCTCGCGAGCGCGGCGGGTCCTCCCCGAGGATCTCGGATGGCCCGAGGACCGCCTCCGGATCCAGCGAGGGCACCTCGGCGCGCAACTGCGCGAGGGCGTCGTGGAGGGTTCGGGGCTCCCCCTCCACCACGGCCACCCGCACCGCCGGCGGCAGATGCAGCACCGCACGGTCGGCGAGCTCCGCGCGGGCATGGGCGGGCTGCGTCCATGTCGCCAGCGCACGGGCGAGGGGCCCTGCGACCCCGGTGAGCAAGACGGGTGCGCCGGGCGCGGCCAACGCTGCGGCGTTGGACCACCACCGCAGACACGCCTCGCCGATGCGCAGATCCTCGGCGAGCAGCATCCGGTCGCCGTCCAGCAGCAGCACGGCACGGTACCCGCCGTCCGCGATCGGTTCGGCCCCACGGGTGGCGATGACCAGAGCGGGCCGATGCTCGACGCGCGCGACGGGGTGGTCGCCGTCGGCCACGATCACTCGGGTTCCCGGGAACGCCCGACCGAGCTCGTCCGCGGTGCGTTCGCTTCCCGACGATGCGAGCCGGAGGTGCTGGCCCTCGCACACGGCGCACTGCCAGCCGGCGATCCCCCGCCCGCACCAGGCGCATTCGGGCGGCCGACCCTGCCTGCGCACGCGGAGGGGACCGGAGCAGTGCAGGCAGCGCGCCGGCGCGCGACACGAGGAGCAGACCACCACGGGTGCGTATCCGGGGCGCGCGACCTGGACCAGCACCGGACCCTCCGTCAGCGCGTCGCGCACGGCCTGGAACGCCGAGGAGGGGATGCGGGCCTGCGCGACCGCATCCGATGTCGCGGTCAGGATCACGCGCGGTGTGACACGACGCGCCGCCGGGAGGTGGCGGAACCAGCCGATCTGAACGAGCCGCTCGACATCCGTGGTGCGCGTGTGACCGAGCACGAGCAAGGCGCTCTGCTCGCTCTCCTGCCGCAGCAGCGCCACGTCCCGGGCGTGCACACCCGGGCTGAGCGGCTCCGCGAGCAACGGATCGCCGTCGTCCCAGATCACGACCAGCCCCGTGTTTGCCGTGGGTGCGTAGACGGCGGATCGATTGCCGACGACGATGCAGGGGGCTGCAGCGAGGGTGCGCAGATAGGCGCCGTAACGCGACGGCCCGCTCTGCCGCGCGTCCGACTGCACGAGTGCGTTCGGCGGCACGCGCCCCGCGAGCGCGGTCATCACCTGGTCCTGATCGCGGTGGTCGGGAACCACGATGACGACGCTGCGTCCCGCGGCGAGGGTGATGGTGGCCGCGGCGGCGATGAGCACCGCCCAGGATCCCACCGTGGTGCCCTCCGCGAGTTCTGCGACGCGCGGCGTCGCGTCCACGGCGAGGCGTTCACCGGCTCGGATGCCCTCCGCCAGGTGCGGGAACGCTGCGAGCACTTCTTCGGCGGTCCGCACGGCGTCGGCGTGCGGCGCCTCGACGACCGGTTCCGGCGAGTGGAGCCACGCCTTCTCGGCGCGCACCATCCGTTTCGGCACGGCGAGGCGGAGGACATCGGAAGCGGACCCGGCCGCACGGTCTGCGACGCGACGCGCCAGGTTGTAGAGGGTGGGCGGCAGCACGGGCATGGGCGAGACGACGCTGTCGAGCTCCGAGAGCGGACGCTCGTGGTCCGTCTCCTCGCCGCGTTCGACCAGGAACCCGTCCACGACGCGTCCCGCGGTGCGCAGCGGTACGCGTACGCGCACGCCGGGCATGGCGGACTCGTCGAACTCCGGCGGGATCGCGTAGTCGAACAGGCGGTCGAGCTGCGGCAGCGGCGAGTCCAGCAGTACGCGCGCGACGGGCCGAGCGGGGCCGGATGCCCCGGTCATCTCAGAGCCCGGCTGCGGCACGCAACTCGTCGACGCGGTCCAGCCGCTCCCAGGTGAAGGTGGGCAGCTCGCGACCGAAGTGACCGTACGCGGCCGTCGCCGAATAGATGGGACGCAGCAGATCCAGCTGGTCGATGATGGCCTTGGGACGCAGATCGAAGACGTCGAGGATGGCCGCCGTGATCGTCTCGTCGCTCACATGTCCCGTGCCGAAGCTCTCGACGTAGAGGCCGACCGGGCTCGCCTTGCCGATCGCGTACGCGACCTGTACTTCGAGGCGCTCCGCGAGACCCGCCGCGACCGCGTTCTTCGCGACCCATCTCATGGCGTACGCGGCGGAGCGGTCGACCTTGGACGGATCCTTGCCGCTGAAGGCGCCGCCACCGTGGCGTGCCGCGCCCCCGTAGGTGTCGATGATGATCTTGCGCCCGGTCAGGCCGGCATCGCCCTTGGGGCCACCGGTCACGAAGGGGCCCGCGGGGTTGATGTAGTACTGCACGTCGGGCGTGTCGAGTCCGGTGTCCGCGAGGACGGGGTCGATCACCTCTCGGCGCACCAGCTCGCGTAGCTCGTCCTGGCTGATGTCGGGATGATGCTGCGTGGAGAGCACGACCGACTCCACGGTCTTCGGGGTGTGGCCGTCGTAGCCGAGGGTGACCTGTGTCTTGCCGTCGGGACGCAGGAAATCCAGGGTGCCGGACCTGCGGACGGCGGCCAGGCGCTCGGCCATGCGGTGCGCGGTCCACGCCGCCATGGGCATGAGCTGCTCGGTCTCGGTCGTGGCGAAGCCGAACATGATGCCCTGGTCGCCGGCGCCCTGTTCGTCTCGGGGATCGACCGATCGACCCTCGCGCTGCTCGAACGCCTGGTTGACGCCTGCCGCGATGTCCGAGGACTGCGCGCCGATCGAGACCGAGACGCCGCACGAGTCGCCGTCGAACCCGGTGTCGCTGGAGGTGTATCCGATGCGGTTCACGACGTCGCGGACGATCGCGGGGATCTCGACGTAGGCGCGCGTCGAGACTTCGCCGGCGACGTGCACGAGCCCGGTCGTCACGAGGGTTTCGACGGCGACGCGTCCCGTCGGATCCTCCGCGATGATCGCGTCGAGGATGCTGTCGGAGATCTGGTCGCAGATCTTGTCCGGATGCCCTTCGGTGACGGACTCGGACGTGAACAGACGCAGCTCGGTCATCGCAACTCCCACTCGAGACGTGAGGAACTCCCCCACTGTGACGCTCCCCCCGGACACCGAAGTGCCGGGGGGAGCGTCGACGTGATCAGATCACTCGGCGTGACGCAGCCGCAGCTTGTCCTCGTTGATCTCGTGCAGCGCGATCGTCAGCGGCTTGTCCTCGATCGTGGAATCCACGAGCGGGCCCACGTTGTCGAAGAGGTTGCCCTCGTGCAGGTCCGAGTAGTAGTCGTTGATCTGACGCGCCCGCTTGGATGCGTAGATCACGAGCTGGTACTTCGAGTCGACCTTGTCGAGAAGGCTGTCGATGGGGGGCTCGATGATGCCCTGGTTGGTCCCAGCCATGGCGGTACCTCCTGGTTCGGGGATGTCGGCGGAGAGTCGTTCGACGACGACGCATCACGACGGACGCGCGGAAGCCTTCGTCAATTCTACGACCTCGCGTGCCGCCTCGGCGACTTCTGCGTTCACGACCCGGTAGTCGAACTCGCCCTGGGCCGCCAATTCCACCCGCGCGGTGCGTAGGCGTCGTGCGCGCTCCTCGGCGTCCTCCGTGCCGCGTCCGACCAGACGTTGCACGAGCTCGTCCCAGCTGGGCGGGAGCAGGAACACGAGTGCCGCATCGGGGGCCGCCGCGCGCACCTGCCTCGCGCCTTGCAGATCGATCTCCAGCAGAACCGTGCGACCGTCTGCCAGCGCTCGCTCGATCGGGCCGCGCGGCGTGCCGTAACGGTACTTGTTGTGCACGGTCGCCCACTCCAGCAGTTCGCCGCGCGCGACGAGCTCATCGAAGGCGGCGTCGTCCACGAAGAAGTAGTGCGTGCCGTCGACCTCACCGGGACGCGGCGGACGCGTCGTCGCAGAGACCGAGAGAAGGATCTCCGGATAGTGCTCCTGGATGTGGGCGGCGACGGTGCCCTTGCCGACGGCGGTGGGCCCGGCGAGGACCAGCAGACGGCTGCGGGCGGCTCGGGGCTGCGGCTCCGGGAGCCGCCCGTCGAGCCACTCCTGCAGCGCGGCGCGCTGGCGCACCCCGAGTCCGCCGAGGCGCTTGACGGGCGAAATGCCGAGCTCGGCGAGGATGCGGTCGCGCTTTCCCTCTCCGATGGCGGGGAGCGAGGTGAGGAACTCCGGAACGCGCAGGGTCCCGGCGGCGGATGCGGGATCGGCCAAGGCCCGTCGCAGCACCTCCTGACCGCTGATCACGCGCGTGGAGAGGTCGCGCTTGAGCGACGCACGGGCGCGGCGGGCTTCGACGGCCCGGCGTGACGCGGCGGCGCGGTCCACCTCGGGGGGTGTTCGGCTGTCAACCATGGCGAACCTCCGAGTAGAGCGCGCGTCTGGCGTCGATGCGGGCGGCGAGACCGGCGGGGCCTGCCGAGAGGATGCTTCTGCTCTCGCTCGCGACCACCTGCGACGCCACGTAGCCGAAGAGCGCGCCCAGGTCGGACGGCTCGGCGCCCTGCGCGCCGAAACCCGGTGCCAGGATCGGTGTTCCGGCCAGCACCGTGTCGGTGAGTCCGAACGATGCACGTTGCAGCGTCGCCCCGACGACGACGCCCGCGGGGCCGAGGGCCCCCGCGCTTCCCACGTTGTAGGAGCCCACCTCGCGTGCGACGCGGGCAGCGAGCGGCTCGTCGTCACCGGCGGACGCATCCACCGTGATGGCGGTCTGCACCGCGGCGGCCTCGCGGTTGCTCGTGGCAGCGAGGACGAACACGCCCTTGTCCGCCCGGATCGCGCGCGTGATCGTCTCGTGCAGGGACTCAGGTCCGAGATACGGGCTCAGGGTGAGGGCGTCGGCTTCCAAGGGCGCACCCGGCTCGAGCCATGCCGCCGCGTAGCCGTCCATCGTGGTGCCGATGTCGCCGCGCTTCGCGTCGGCGATCACCAGCAGACCCGCATCCCGCGCCGCCGCGAGAACGTCCTCGAGAGCGGCGTAGCCCGCCGATCCGAAACGCTCGTAGAAGGCGACCTGCGGCTTCACGACTCCGACCCGCCCGGCGGCCGCATCCACGACGCGCAGCCCGAACTCGCGCACGCCTGCGGCATCGTCGCCGAGACCCCAGGCACGCAGCAGCTGTGCGTGGGGGTCGATCCCCACGCACAGCTGCCCGTACTCGTCGAGCGCGGCCTGCAGCCGCGTTCCGAAGCCAGATGCGCTCACGCGCGCGCCGCCCGCTCCACCGCGTACTCCTGCAGGCTCTTCACGTCGAAGCCTTCTCGCAGCACCGGAAGCGCGCTCACGGCAGCGCCGAGGACGGCCATCGTCGTGAACAACGCCTTGTCCGCGGCCACCGCGGCCGCGCGGATCTCATAGCCGTCCGCCCGGGCCAGGCCACCGCTGGGCGTGTTGACGATCATGTCGATCTCACCCGCGTTGATGAGGTCGACGATGTTCGTCTCCCCCGTCTCCTGCGTGGCCGAGTACTTGTTGACCGTGCGCACGGCGATGCCGTTACGCGCGAGGATCTCCGCCGTGCCCTCCGTCGCCACAAGCTCGTAGCCGAGCTCCTGGAGGCGGTGCGCAGGAAGGATGACCGCGCGCTTGTCCGCGTCGGCGACAGAGATGAATACCGTGCCCGACAGGGGCATCCCGCCGTAGGCGGCCTGCTGACTCTTCGCGAAGGCCGTCGGGAAGTCGCGGTCGAAGCCCATGACCTCACCGGTCGAGCGCATCTCCGGGCCGAGCACGGAGTCGACGGTCTGACCGTCCTTCGTCCGGAACCGCTTGAAGGGCAGTACCGCCTCCTTGACCGCGACCGGCGCGTCGAGCGGGACACGGGAACCGTCCTGTTCGGGCAGCATGCCTTCGGCCTTCAGCTCGGCGATCGAGCTGCCGGCCATGATGCGGCTCGCGGCCTTCGCCAGAGGGATGCCGAGCGCCTTCGACACGAAGGGAACCGTGCGGCTTGCACGCGGGTTCGCCTCGATCACGTAGAGCACGCCCGCACTGATGGCGAACTGCACATTGAGCAGTCCCCGCACACCCACGCCCTGCGCGATGGCGAGCGTCGCCTCGCGGACGCGATCCACGTCGGTGCGGCCCAACGACACCGGCGGGAGGGTGCAGGACGAGTCGCCGGAGTGGATGCCGGCCTCCTCGAGGTGCTCCATCACACCGCCGATGTAGAGCTCGTCACCGTCGAACAGGGCGTCGACGTCGAGCTCGATCGCGTCGTCGAGGAACCGGTCGACGAGAAGCGGGAGCCCTGGACCGATGATGGCCGCGTCGGCGATGCGGACGAAGTAGTCGCGCAGCGCCTCCGTCGAGTAGACGATCTCCATGCCGCGGCCGCCGAGCACGAAGCTCGGACGCACGAGCACCGGGTATCCGATCTCCTCGGCCACGCTCACCGCGCCGTCGACGTCGATCGCCGTGCCGCTCCGGGGAGCGACCAGGCCCGCGTCGTCCAGCAGGCGCGAGAACAGTTCGCGCTCTTCGGCCAGATCGATCGCGGCGGGGCTCGTGCCCAGGATGCGGTAGCCCGCCGCCTCGATGCCCTTCGCGAGGCCCAGGGGCGTCTGTCCACCGAGCTGGCAGATGACGCCGAGGATCTCGCCCGAGGCGCTCTCGGCGTGCAGCACCTCGAGCACGTCTTCGAGCGTGAGAGGTTCGAAGTACAGGCGGTCGCTCGTGTCGTAGTCGGTCGAGACCGTCTCGGGGTTGCAGTTGATCATGACCGTCTCGTAGCCCGCGTCCGAGAGTGCGAAGCTCGCGTGCACGCACGAGTAGTCGAACTCGACGCCCTGACCGATGCGGTTGGGGCCGGAGCCGATGATGACGACCTTGGTGCGCTCCGAGGGCGACGCCTCCGTCTCGGCGTCGTAGCTCGAGTAGTGGTACGGCGTGAGCGCGGGGAACTCCCCCGCGCACGTGTCGACAGTCTTGTAGACGGGCCGGAGGCCCAATGCGTGGCGGATGCCGCGCACCTCGGCTTCGCCGATCCCGCGGAGCTCGGCGATCTGAACGTCGCTGAAGCCGTGCTCCTTCGCGACCCGCAGGACCTCGGCGTCGAGCTCGCCGGCTGCGTGCACGAACTCGGCCACCTCGTTGATGAGGGCGATCTGGTCGAGGAACCAGGGGTCGATCGCCGTCGCCTCGAAGGCCTGCTCGATCGTGGCGCCCTTGCGCATGGCCTGCTGCAGGACGACGATGCGGCCGTCGGTCGGGGTCTTGGCGATCTCCAGCAGCTCCTCGACAGAGCGCTGCTCCTCGCCCCAGTGGAAGCTGGAGCCGCGCTTCTCGAGCGAGCGCAGCGCTTTCTGGAGAGCCGTCGCGTAGTTGCGGCCGATCGCCATCGCCTCGCCGACCGACTTCATGGTGGTCGTGAGGGTCGTGTCCGCGGCGGGGAACTTCTCGAAGTTGAAGCGGGGCACCTTGACGACGACGTAGTCCAGCGTCGGCTCGAAGCTCGCCGGGGTCACCTTTGTGATGTCGTTCGGGATCTCGTCGAGGCGGTAGCCGATGGCGAGCTTGGCCGCGATCTTGGCGATCGGGAAGCCCGTGGCCTTGGAAGCCAGCGCCGACGAGCGCGACACGCGCGGGTTCATCTCGATCACGATGATGCGCCCGGTCACGGGGTCGACGGCGAACTGGATGTTGCAGCCGCCGGTGTCGACGCCCACGCGACGGATGATCTCGATGCCGATGTCGCGCAGCTTCTGATACTCGCGGTCGGTGAGCGTGAGAGCCGGGGCGACCGTGATCGAGTCTCCCGTGTGCACGCCGACGGGGTCGACGTTCTCGATCGAGCAGACGACCACCGTGTTGTCGGCGGTGTCGCGCATGAGCTCGAGCTCGTACTCCTTCCACCCGAGGATGGACTCCTCCAGGAGCACCTCGTTCGTGGGCGAGTCATGCAGCCCCGCGCCGCCGATGCGGCGGAGGTCGGCCTCGTCGTACGCGAAGCCGGAGCCGAGTCCGCCCATCGTGAACGAGGGACGCACCACGAGCGGGTATCCCAGCTTCTCGGCCCCGGCGAGCAGTTCGTCCATGGAGTGACAGATGACGGAGCCGGCCACATCCGCACCGGCCTCGATCACCAGCTCCTTGAAGATCTGGCGGTCCTCGCCCTTGTTGATGGCCTCGAAGTTGGCGCCGATGAGCTCGATGCCGTACTTCTCCAGCACACCGTTCTTGTGCAGGTCGATCGCCGCGTTGAGCGCGGTCTGGCCACCGAGCGTCGGCAGGATCGCGTCGGGGCGCTCCTTGGCGATGATGGTCTCGATGACTCGCCAGTTGATGGGCTCGATGTAGGTCGCATCGGCGAAGTCGGGGTCAGTCATGATCGTGGCCGGGTTGGAGTTGACCAGGATCACCCGAACGCCCTCGGCGCGCAGCACGCGGCACGCCTGGGTGCCCGAGTAGTCGAACTCGCACGCCTGACCGATGACGATCGGGCCGGAGCCGATGACGAGGACGGAGCGGATGTCGTCGCGCTTGGGCATTACTTGGTGTCCTTCTTGCTCTGCTCGGCGATGACCATGTCCCGGAACCGGTCGAAGAGGTAGTTCGCATCGTGCGGGCCCGCAGCGGCCTCCGGGTGGTACTGCACGCTGAACGCGGGGATGTCGAGGGCGCGCAGGCCCTCCACGACCTGATCGTTCAGACCGACGTGGCTGACCTCGACGCGACCGTAGCCGTTGGGGCTGTCGCTCACGCCGTCCAGGGGCGCGTCGACCGCGAACCCGTGGTTGTGAGCGGTGATCTCCACGCGGCCTGTCGTGCGGTCCATGACGGGCTGGTTGATGCCGCGGTGGCCGAACGGCAGCTTGTAGGTGCCGTAGCCCAGCGCTCGTCCCAGCAGCTGATTGCCGAAGCAGATGCCGAAGAACGGCAGGCGGTCATCGAGCACCGCGCGCAGCAGCTCCACGTGATCGGCGGATGCGGCCGGGTCGCCCGGGCCGTTGGAGTAGAACACCGCGACGGGCTCGATCGCGCGGATCTCATCGATCGTGGCGGTCTGCGGCAGCACGTGCACGTCGAATCCGCGGGCGGCGAGGTTGTCGATCGTCGCCTGCTTCACACCGAGGTCGAGCACGGCGAGGTTGCCGATCCGTTCCGCGGTCGCAGGCGTGACCTCGGTCTCGGAGACGGACACCGAGGCGGAGAGGTTCTGCCCAGCCATCGCCGGCGCCTCGCGCACGATGCGCAGCTGCTCCTCGGGGTCCATGGATGCGGCGTCACCCGAGAAGATCCCGCCGCGCATGCTGCCGGCGGAGCGGATGTGGCGCGTGACGGCCCGGGTGTCGATCCCGCTGATGCCGACGATCCCGTCGTTCGTGAGCGCGTCGTCGAGCGACTCCTCGGCACGCCAGTTGGACACGACGCGCGAGGGGTCGCGCACGATGTAGCCGGCGACCCAGATGCGCCGCGACTCGGTGTCCTCGTCGTTGACACCGGTGTTGCCGATGTGGGGCGCGGTCTGCAGGACGATCTGTCCCGCGTAGGAGGGGTCGGTGAGGGTCTCCTGGTAGCCGGTCATCCCGGTGGCGAAGACGACCTCGCCGAGGGTGGTGCCGGTGGCGCCGTAGGCGCGGCCGGAGTGGCGGGTGCCGTCTTCGAGGACGAGGACGGCCGGTCCGGTGCGGAAGAGAGTCATACGTCGGTTCCCGTCGAGGTGGGGTGGGGCAGGATCGCGTCGAGGGCGGCGGCGACCGCGCGAGCCGAGGCGTCCTGCGGGCGGAAGTAGGAGTCGACGAGCGTGTCGTCGTCGATGCGCCAGCTGAGACGGGCGAGCCCGTCCCGCTCGACCACGCGGTCGATCGTGACCGTGGCCTGTTGAGCGGACACGAGGCGCATTCTGTCGATGAACACCGGCTCGCCGCCGTGGGCCAGAAGCGCCACACCGGCGTCGGTGACGAGAAGGTCGGCCTTGGCGCGGAATCCGAGTCCCCGAACGGCGAGGCGTTCCAGGGCGGTCTCGTGCGCGGTCGTCGCGACATACAGGCCGGCGAAGCGTGCACGCACCTCTGCGTCGGCGGGCGGCGAACCGAGCGGCGCGGCAAGGCCGCTGTCTCGTCGCACTCGTCGCAGCCAGCCCCAGAGCATGAGCCCGATCAACAGCAGGGCGACGGCGAGCATCACCAGCAGCGCGCCCTCCCTGCTCATGCGTGCACCTCCGCCGCATCCACAACGACACCCTCCCGTACGGTCGCGGTGCCGGCGCGGAACGTCCACCGGGTCGACCCCGGCAGCTCGCGCCCGAGATAGGGGGAGTTGGTGCTGCGTCCACGCAGATCGTCGATCGCGAACGTCCCGCGAACGCTGTCGTCGTACAGCGCCAGGTGGGCGGGCTCGCCGACGGCGAGGGGGCGACCGTGACCCGCCAGACGGCCGATGGCCGCGGGGGTGCTGCTCATGACCCGTGCGACATCCGTCCAGTCGAGCAGTCCGGTCTCGACCATCGCGTGGTGCACGACGCGCAGGGCGCTTTCGAGTCCGACCATGCCGTTGGCTGCTGCCTGCCACTCGCAGGCTTTCGCCTCGGCGGGATGCGGCGCGTGATCCGTCGCGACGATGTCGATCGTGCCGTCGGCGAGGCCCTCCCGGACCGCCTCAACGTCTTCGTCCCGCCGCAACGGCGGGTTCACCTTGAACCGCGCGTCGTAGCCGCGCACGAGCTCCTCCGTCAGCAGGAGATGGTGCGGGGTGACCTCGGCGGTGACCGCGATCCCCCGCTTCTTCGCCCAGCGGATGATGTCGACGCTGCCGGCCGTGGAGAGGTGGCACACGTGCAGGCGGGAACCGACGTGCTCGGCGAGCAGGACGTCGCGCGCGATGATCGACTCCTCCGCCACCGCGGGCCACCCGGTGAGGCCCAGCTCAGCGGAGACGGCGCCCTCGTTCATCTGGGCGCCCTCGGTCAGCCGCGGATCCTGCGCGTGCTGCGCGATCACCCCGTCGAAAGCCTTCACGTACTCGAGGGCTCGACGCATGATGAGCGGATCGAAGACGCAGAAGCCGTCGTCGCTGAACACGCGAACCCGCGCACGGGAGTGCGCCATCGCGCCCAGCTCCGCCAGGCGTTCGCCCTTCTGCCCGACCGTGACCGCGCCGATGGGCTGCACGTCGACGAAGCCCGCGGCCTCGCCGAGCGCGAGCTCTTGTTCGACGACTCCGGCGGTGTCGGCGACGGGCGATGTGTTCGGCATGGCGAACAGCGCGGTGTACCCGCCCGCGGCGCCGGCCCGGGAGCCGGTGAGGATGGTCTCCGACGCCTCGTAGCCGGGCTCGCGCAGGTGCGTGTGCAGATCGACCAGACCGGGGAGGGCGATGAGGCCGTCGGCGTCGATGACCTGGGCCCCGGCGCGGCTGAGGCCGCTGCCCATCTCCTGGATGAGGCCGTCCGCGACGACGAGGTCGAGCGCAGCGGCACCGACCGGTCGCACACCGCGGATCACATACGTTCCGCTCATGACGCACCTTCTTTCTCGGAGGCGGGACGTTCGCCCGCAAGCAGCAGGTACAGCACGGCCATCCGCACGGATACGCCGTTGGTGACCTGCTCGAGCACCGTGGAGCGCGGCGAGTCCGCCGCCGCAGCGGAGATCTCCAGACCGCGGTTCATCGGCCCCGGGTGCATCACAATGCTATCGGCCGGCAGGGCGTCGAGACGCTCGCCATCGAGGCCCCACGCTCGCGCGTACTCGCGCTCCGTCGGGAAGTACGCCGCGTTCATCCGCTCGAGCTGGATGCGCAGCATCATGAGCGCATCCGGACCTCCGGCGATCGCACGGTCGAGGTCGTACTCGACCGTGGCGGGCCACGCCGACACATCCTGCGGGATGAGGGTCGGCGGCCCGACGAGCGTGATCCGTGCGCCCAATGTGTGCAGCAGCCACACGTTGGAGCGCGCGACGCGCGAGTGCAGGATGTCGCCGACGATCGTGACCGACACACCGGAGAGGTCGCGCCCCCGGCTGTCCGGGCCGAACAGACGCTTACGCAGCGTAAACGCATCCAGCAGCGCCTGCGTCGGATGCTCGTGCGTGCCGTCGCCGGCGTTGACCACGCCCGCGGTGATCCAGCCGCTGGTGGCGAGCGTGCGCGGCGCGCCGGAGGCGCCGTGCCGGATGACGACCGCGTCCGCTCCCATGGCCTGCAACGTCTGGGCGGTGTCCTGGAGAGACTCCCCCTTCGACACGCTCGAGCCCTTGGCGGAGAAGTTGATGACATCGGCGGACAGGCGCTTCGCCGCCGCCTCGAACGAGATCCGCGTGCGGGTGGAGTCCTCGAAGAAGAGGTTCACGACCGTCTTTCCCCGCAGCGTCGGCAGCTTCTTGATCTCGCGCTGCTGCGTGTCGGCCATGTCTTCAGCGACGTCGAGGATGCGCAGTGCCTGCTCGCGGCCGAGCGTGCGGGTGTCCAGGAGGTTCCTCATGACTCGATCGTCACCTCCTCGACGCCGTCGGTCTCGGCCAGACGGACGTTGACGCGCTCGTCGCGCGCGCTCGGGAGGTTCTTGCCGACGAAGTCGGGGCGGATCGGAAGTTCGCGATGCCCCCGATCGATCAGGGCCGCCAACCGCACGGCGGCGGGGCGTCCGATGTCCTGGAGCGCGTCGAGGGCGGCGCGGATGCTCCGCCCCGAGAAGAGCACGTCGTCGACGAGGACCACGGTGCGTGCGTCGATGCCTTCCGCGGGGATGTCGGTGCGATGCGGGGCCCGGGTGGGGTTGCTCGCGAGATCGTCGCGGTACATCGTGACGTCGAGAGCCCCCACGGGTACCGGTGCGCCGCCGAAGTCGGAGACCAGGGCGCCGATGCGGCGTGCCAGCGGCACTCCTCGGGTGGGGATGCCGAGGATCACCAATCCCTCCGGACCGCGGTTGGACTCCAGGATCTCGTGGGAGATCCGAGTCAGGGCTCTGGCGATGTCGGCCTCATGCAGCACGGTGCGCGTGCTCATCCGCCGCTCCCTTCTCCGCCTCACAGGACGGTGTTAAAGGTTGCTGTGGTTTGCAGACAGACTATCCCAGAGAGTCCCCTCCGCGCTCGGCGGCGCGGACGCTGTTAGGCTCGCGTGCGTTCCTATGACCAGTTCTTCTGCCCGTCCCGCGCGCCCATCCGACGCGCCGGCGACGCCGACCCCCACTGCCGCCGCGAGCGGACGGGCATCCGGCAAGGCGATCCTCCTCGGCGAGCACGCCGTCGTCTACGAGCGGCCGGCCCTGGCCATCCCGCTCTCCACCCTCCAGGTACGCGCGGACGTCCGCCGCTCCAGTGGTCCGAGCCTCCTGCACAGCGCCCTCTACGACGGTCCGCTCGCTGCGGCGCCCCCACGCCTGGGGCCGACGGCGATGGCGGCCGCCGCGGCGCTCGAGGTGGTCGGCGCCACCGGCGATTCGATCGACCTGCGCATCGAGAGCAACCTGCCTGCGGAACGCGGCGTCGGATCCTCTGCCGCCGTGGCCGCGGCCGTCATTCGGGCCGTGGCCGCGGCCTACGGGATCGTCTTGGATGCCGCTGAGGAGCACGAGATGATCCAGCGGGCCGAGCGCGTCGCGCATGTGGCACCGAGTGGACTCGACGCGCACGCCGTGCGCTCCGCCGCACCGATCTGGTTCGAGGGCGGTGCCGTATCGCCCGTTGTCGTGGCCGCCCCTCTGACGTTCGTGATCGCCGACACCGGAGTCGCCGGCCGCACACGGGAAGCGGTCGCCGGCGTGCGTGCACGTCGCGATGAAGACCCGGCGGGCACGACCGCTCTCCTCAACGAACTGGGCGAACTCACCCGCGATGCCCGCGCACACCTCGCCGCGGGCGATGCGCGAAGCCTCGGCGCCGTCATGGACCGCGGCCACGTGGCGCTCGACCTCCTGGGGGTGGGCGATCCGGCGCTCGACGAGCTCGCGACGACGGCGCGCGCACACGGCGCCTGGGGCGCCAAACTGACCGGCGGAGGGCGCGGCGGCTGCATTCTCGTGCTCACCCGAGACGACGAGAGCGCTGCCGAGGTCGCCGGTGCCCTGCGTGCCGCGGGAGCGGCCGCGACCTGGACCACCACGGTGGAGGCGACGACATGACCGAGGCTCGCGCGATCGCGCATCCGAACATCGCCCTGGTGAAGTACTGGGGCAAGCAGGACACCGCGCTCAACCTGCCGGCGACGGGCAGCCTGTCGATGACCCTCGGGGTGTTCCCCACGACCACCACGGTCGTCGTGGACGACTCTCTCGAAGCCGACGTCTTCGTGTTGAACGGCCGAGAGCAGTCCGGCGTCCCCGCCGAGCGCACCGCGCGGTTCCTCGATCTCGTGCGCGGCCTCGCCGGCACCGGGATGCGGGCCCGCGTGGAGTCGCACAACACCGTGCCCTCCGCCGCGGGCCTCGCCTCCTCCGCCGCCGGCTTCGCCGCGCTCGCGGGGGCGGCCGCATCCGCCTACGGACTGCAGCTGAGCGCACGGGAGCTGAGCAGGCTCGCCCGCCGCGGCTCGGGCTCCGCCGCCCGTTCGATCTTCGGCGGCTTCGCCCTCTGGCACGCCGGCGACGATGAGCAGTCGTACGCCGAACCGCTGCCGGCACCGGCGGAGCTTGCCATGGTCGTCGCCATCGTGGACAGCGCAGAGAAGCAGATCTCGAGCAGGGAGGCGATGCATCGCACCGCCGCTACGTCTCCCTTCTACCCCGCGTGGATCACCTCGACCGCCCTGACGCTCGAGGAGGCACGGCGTGCCTGTGTCGAGGGCGACGTCGCCCAGCTCGGACGTCTCACCGAGAACAACGCGCTGCGGATGCACGCCGTGATCCAGGCTGCGGCGCCCTCCATCCGTTACCTCTCTCCGACGAGCATCGCGTTGTTCGATCGCGTGGCGGCGCTGCGCGACGCGGGTCTGGAGGCGTATGCGACCGCGGACGCGGGCCCGAACGTCGTCGCGCTCTGCCACGCCGCCGACGCGGAAGCCGTCGCGGGTGAGCTCGGCGCCCTCGCCGAGACGGTCGTGGCGCTGCCCGGGCCGGGGCTGGTGGTCGGCGGGCGGTCCGTCGAATGACCGCCCCGATCGTCGTCCGTTCGCCGGGCAAGCTCTTCATCGCGGGCGAGTACGCGGTCGTGACACCCGGAGAGCCCGCGGTGCTCGTCGCCGTCGATCGCTACCTGACGGTCCGCCTGACCCCCAGTGCACGCTCGGGAAGCATCCACTCGCCCGAGTTCGGCCGGACTCCCCTGGTCTGGGGTCGTACGAGCGACGGTCTCACGATCGACACCGAGCATCATCCCTATGAGTACGTGCTCGCAGCGATCACCCTCGCCGAACGTCTGCGCACCGAGCGCGGGCTGGCCGCGCACTACTACGACCTCCGCATCGACAGCGGGCTGGACGACGCGTCCGGCCGCAAGTTCGGCCTCGGATCCTCCGCAGCGGTCACGATCGCGACGATTCGCGCCATCGACGAGTTCTACGGATTCGGACTCTCCCGTCGCGACGCGTACCGTCTCGCGCTGCTGGCCACCGTCCAGGTCGCACCGCAGGCGTCCGGCGGCGACCTGGCCGCGAGTGCGTTCGGCGGTTGGATCTCCTATCGCTCCCCCGACCGGCGAGTGCTACGACAGTCACTCGACGAGGGCGCATCGGTCGCCGACCTGCTGGCATCTCCCGGGTGGGAGCCGATGGACATCGCCCGCCTCACGCCGCCCGCCTCCCTCCGCTTCCTCGTCGGGTGGACGGGTCGTCCCGCATCCACCGCGCGACTCGTCGACGCGGTGCGCGACGGATCCGGCGCCATGGACTACCCCGCGTTCCTGCTCGACTCACGCGCGTGCGTGACGGAGCTGGCACGCGCCCTGGACGAGGGCGACGACACCGCCACACTCGACGCCGTCCGTCGGGCGCGCCGCCTGCTGCGTCGGCTGGGGCGAAGCGCCGGCGTGGCCATCGAGACGGATGCGCTCGCGGCACTCTGTGACACCGCCGAATCTGCCGGGGCTGCCGCGAAATCGTCGGGCGCCGGCGGCGGGGACTGCGGCATCGTGCTGGCTCCGGAAGATGCCGACATCGCCGGTATGCTCCGCGATTGGGAGGAACGCGACATCCGGCACCTGACCCTGTCGGTGTCTCCCGCCGAGGGGGGTGCGCCGTGAGCGCCGCGGACCGCAAAGACGATCACGTCCGGCTCGCTGCCGCCCAGCATCCGCTCGTCGCCGGAAATGCCTTCGACGACGTCCGCCTCCTCCATCACGCGCTGTCGGGCATCGACGCCGCCGACGTGACGCTGGCCACGGAGGTGGCGGGGCTGCAGTGGCCCGCGCCCTTCTACATCAACGCGATGACCGGTGGCAGTAGCCGCACGGGCGAGATCAACCGCGCTCTCGCCGCCGCGGCCGCCGCGGCGGGCGTGCCGATCGCGTCCGGCTCGATGAGCGTCGCACTCGACGACCCGGATGCCGCCCCCACATTCCGCGTCCTGCGCGAACAGAACCCGGACGGACTCCTGTTCGCCAACATCGGAATCGAACGATCCGCGGACGATGCCCGACGGGCCGTCGCCCTCATCGACGCCGATGCGCTGCAGATCCACGTGAACGCCGTGCAGGAGATCGTGATGCCCGAGGGCGGGCGTTCGTTCGGGCACTGGATCGCCTCTCTGGAGCGCATCGTCGCCGCCGTGGACGTCCCCGTCATCGTCAAGGAGGTCGGCTTCGGCCTCAGCCGGCGCACGCTCTCCGTCCTCGGAGAGATCGGTGTCTCTGCGGCGGACGTCGCGGGGCGCGGCGGAACCGACTTCGTGCAGATCGAGAACGCACGGCGGACGGACGCCGATTTCGGATACCTGGCCGGATGGGGGCAGAGCGCCGTCGAGAGTCTGCTCGACGCACCCGCCGATGCCCCGCCGCTGCTTGCCTCGGGGGGCGTGCGCACTCCCCTGGACGTCATTCGGGGCCTCGCCCTCGGAGCAGGCGCCGTCGGTGTCTCCGGCACCTTCCTGCGGATGGTGCTCGACGGCGGCGCGGATGCTCTGTCCACGGCGCTCGACGCGTGGAAGACGCAGCTGCGGTCCGTCATGACCGTTCTCGGGGCGCGCACGAGCACGGACCTGATCCGAACGGACCTGATCATCGGCGGCGCGACCGCCGAGTTCGCGCGGGCACGCGCGATCGACATCACCTCGCTGGCGCATCGCTCCGATGCGCTCGGCGCACCTGGAAGGAGCCGGAATGACCGGTGAGTTCACGCCCGTACCCACACGCTGGGTGGGTCCGCTACGCCTGAGCGGCGATGTCGTGGGCGAGCAGGAGGTTCCCCTCGCCACTTACGAGAGCCCGCTCTGGCCCTCGGTCGGGCGCGGCGCGCGCGTGTCGCGCTTGGTCGACGACGGTATCCGGGTGACGGTCGTGGACGAGCGGATGACGCGCTCCTCCCTGTTCACCGCCGTCGATGCTGCGACCGCCGTCCGCGCCGGACGCGACATCCGGGGCCGCTTCGCCGAGCTCGCGGCGACGGTGGCCGCGCAGAGCCGGCATGCTCGACTGCTCGATGTCGACACCGAGGTCGTCGGCAACCTGCTCTTCGTACGCTTCGCTCTGTCGACCGGTGACGCCTCCGGGCACAACATGGTGACGCTGGCCGCCGAGTCGCTCATGACGCAGATCCTGCAGTGGCATCCCGAGCTGGAGTACGGATCGATCTCCGGCAACTACTGCTCTGACAAGAAGGCGACCGCCGTCAACGGCATCCTGGGCCGCGGTCGCAATGTCGTCGCCGACATCCTCATCCCCGCGGAGCTCGTGGAGTCGCAGCTGCGCTCCAGTGCAGCGCGGATCGTCGAGCTGAACACCCGCAAGAACCTCGTCGGGTCCACGATGGCGGGCGCTCTGCGCTCGGCGAACGCCCACTACGCGAACATGCTGCTCGCGATCTTCCTCGCGACCGGCCAGGACGCCGCGAACATCGTGGAAGGGTCACAGGGGATCACGTGGGCCGAGGTCCGCGGCGACGGCGATCTGTACTTCTCGTGCACGCTGCCCACCCTCATCGTGGGCACGGTCGGCAACGGTAAGGACCTCCCCCAGGTCGAGGAGGCGCTCACCCGCCTCGGATGCCGTGAGGATCGTGAGCCCGGTGAGAACGCTCGGCGCCTCGCCGGTCTGGTGGCGGCCACGGTGCTCTGCGGCGAACTCTCGCTGCTGGCCGCCCAGACCAATCCCGGAGAACTCATGACCTCCCACCTCCAGCTGGAGCGCAACGGAAAGGCCACGCGATGACCGCGCCCCTGATCGGAATCCATGACCTGGCAGTCGCGACCGCCGGCCACGTACTGGAGCTCGACGACCTGGCGGCGGCGACAGGCGTCGACCCCGGCAAGTTCCACATCGGACTCGGCCAAGACCAGATGAGCGTCCCCGGTCCGGATGAGGACATCGTCACGATGGGTGCGACGGCCGCCCGGCGCATCATCGACCGGCACGGCGTCGACGGCATCCGCACGGTCTTCTTCGCCACCGAGTCTGGCGTCGACCAGTCCAAGTCCGCCGGTGTCTGGGTGCACGATCTACTGGGGCTGCCCTCCACGAGCCGCGTCATCGAGCTCAAGCAGGCCTGCTACTCCGCCACCGCCGCATTGCAGGCGGCCGCAGGGCTGGTCGCCCGCGAGCCGGGATCCAAGGTGCTCGTCATCGCGAGCGACATCGCCCGCTACGAGCTCGACTCGGCCGCCGAACCCACGCAGGGCGCCGGCGCGGTCGCGATGCTCGTCACCGCGGATCCCGCCCTGTTGAGCATTGAGCCGGCGACGGGACTGCACACCGCTCACGTCGACGACTTCTGGCGGCCGAACGACAGCGTGACCGCCGTCGTCGACGGCAAGCTGTCCATCGACGCATACCTCGACGGCTTCGTCGGCGCGTGGGACGACTACCGTGCCCACGGCGGGGTGGACGCCGCCGAGATCGACGTCTTCACCCACCACCAGCCCTTCACACGGATGGCGGCCAAGGCGCATCGCCGTCTCGCCGAGCACCTGGGCACGGAGCTCGCAGAGGACCGGTACCTGCGCTCCACGCTCTACAACCGACGCATCGGCAATTCGTACACGGCGTCGCTGTACTTCGGACTCGCCGCTCTTCTCGACGGCGACGACGATCTCACCGGCAAGCGCGTGGGCATGTTCAGCTACGGCTCCGGCAGCGTCAGCGAGTTCTTCGCGGGCGTGGTCCAGCCCGGTTACCGTGAGCACACGCGCGCGGTAGAGACCGCGGAGCTGCTCGACGCACGCACGCGCGTGGATGTGCCTGCCTACCGCGCGCTGCATGCCGCGGCACACCTGGGGAGCCGTCAGGACGTTGTCGTGCCGGCCCAGTCTCCGTGGCCGTACCACTTCGCAGGCGTCCGGGGTCGCGCCCGCCAGTACACCGCCGACCAGGCCTGATCTCCCGCGCGTCGCCTGTCCCCGCTCGCGGAGCCGGGACAGGCGACGCGACGGCGGTTCAGACGCCGGAGGGGATCTCGGCGGTCTCGCGCGACGCGCGGATGGGGTGTCCCTGCGTCGTCAGGCAGCGTCCGCTCGCGAGGTCCCACTTCCAGTCGTGCAGACTGCACGTCAGCACGCCGTCCTCGATCTTGCCGGTCTTCGTGAGGTCCGCGCGCAGGTGGGGGCAGCGGCGCTGCACGACCCAGTCGCCCAACTGGGCGTCCTCGGTCTGGTCGGACTGCTCGGCGTACCAGTTCTCGACGTACTCGATGCGATCGCGCGAGAGGCACTTGAGGAACGTGGTGAGGAACTCGTTGAACTTGCCGCTGCGTCCGACCTCGAACTGCATCGACAGGAAGATCGAGTTGGACCAGTCGATCTCGTGGTCTGCGATGTTGGTGGAGACGAGGTCGGCCGGGATCGTGTACCAGTAGATGCACTCCTCCCCCGCGTACTCGCGGACCTTCGCCTTCGGGAAGTCCACCACCATGTCCAGTTCGCCGATGCGGAACCGGACGTTTCCCCCCACCCCGTTACGGATCGTGCGGGCGCGGCGCAGCAGTGGCTCCCACCACTCCTTGATGGCGGTGAGCATCTCGGCCGGCGGCAGCACCTCGGCCCGGCTCGCCTCCTCGTCGCGGATCTCCTGCTGACGGCTGTCGCGCTGCTCGGCGAGGTAGGCCCACTTGTCGGCGAACATACGCTCGATCTCGGCTTCGGTGTACAGGGTCTGCGTGACCTCGATCGCGCCGTGGTTCAGATCGACCTGCGTCCCGGGTACGAACAGATAGCCCTTCTGTTCGGGGCGATGCTCAGCCATGTGCGCGAGGAACTCGCTCTGGTCGGTGAAGATCGAGTCGTTCTCGAGACCGAGACCGTTGTAGCGGAACAGCTCCTCGCGCAGGAACATCGGCGGACCGGCCATCGGGAACACATGCTCGGCGTCGACCTTCTCGATGTAGTACATCGCGCGCTTGTTCTGCGCGTCGCGCTTGAGCTTCGCGAAGTTCTGCTTCGCATCCTGCGGCAGGTCATAGACCATCGGCCACCAGATGGCTCCGGAGACCTGCGTGAAGTACGCATCCGGCTTCGAGAACGAGAGCAGCTTCTCGAGATCGAGCGGATGCGAGTCGTTCTGGTTCAGGACGGAGGCTGATCCATCGTCCACGCTCAACGACGAGTCTCCGATGGGGCCGTCACTGGGCGCCCGCAACGGCGTGACCATGACGGACAGCTCGCCGTACTGGAGCGGAACGCCGGCCTGCGTATAGACGATGTTCTCGTAGCCGAGGGCTCGCAGGTCCTGCTCGAGGTCATCCGTCGGATAGTCGGGAAGCAGCACGGGGATGTCGGAGCGCACGTACCGCCGAAGCAGGCGGGGGTCGAAGTGATCGCGGTGACGGTGCGAGATGTAAAGGAAGTCCGCCTTCCCGAAACGCTCCCAGTCGAGCCCGCGGTTGTCGGGGAACGGGAACCACGACCCGAAGAACGAGGGGCCGATGACGGGGTCGCAGAGGATGCTGCCGCCTGCCGTCTCGATGAACATGCCCGCGTGGCCGAGACCCGTGATGCGCATAGAAGAGTCCTTTCCGCTGTCGAGTCTAGGCAGCCGCGGCTGTGTGTCCCGTCCGCACCGCCGGGGCCCGCGCTCCCGGATCAGGCCTGCGGCTCGTGCGTCAGGCGGAGCGGGCGATGCGCGCGAGCACGCCGTGCACGAAGGCCCCCGCCTCGTCGGTCGAGTATTCCTTCGCCAGCTCCACGGCCTCGTCGATGGCGACGGCGACGGGAACCTCATCGTTGAAGACGGCTTCCCAGACGCCGATGCGCAGGACGGCGCGGTCGACGGCCGGCATCCGCTCGATCTTCCAATCGCGCGCGTGTGTGACGATCTGCTCGTCGATCTCGTCGCGGTGGTCGATGACACCATCGACGATGTCACGCGCGTACAGCCAAGAGCTCTGACGGTCGGGTTCGCCCGCCGCGCGGGAGGCCTCTGCGGCGAGGATCGCCGCGGGGTCCTCGCCGCGGACGTCGGCCTGGAAAAGGATGTCGAGGGCGCGCTTACGCGCCTTGCTACGAGCGCTCACCCGTCAGCTGACGCGGCCGAGGTAGTCGCCCGTGCGCGTGTCGACCTTGACCTTGGTGCCCGTCTCGACAAAGAGCGGCACCTGGATCTCGTGACCGGTCTCCACCGTTGCCGGCTTCGTTCCGGCGGACGAGCGGTCGCCCTGGAGACCCGGCTCGGTGTAGGTGATCTCGAGAACGACGGAGGCGGGCAGCTCGATGTAGAGCGGGTTGCCGTCGTGGAGCGCGATCTGCACCTGCTGGTTCTCGAGCAGGTAGTTCGCCGCGTCGCCGACCGTCGCCGCACCCACCGTGATCTGGTCGTAGTCGGCGACGTCCATGAAGACGAAGCCCTCACCATCGTTGTAGAGGTAGGTGAAGTCGCGACGATCGACGTTCTGGATGTCGACCTTGGCGCCGGCGTTGAACGTCTTGTCGACGACCTTGCCGGTCATGACGCTCTTCAGTTTCGTGCGGACGAACGCGCCGCCCTTGCCGGGCTTGACGTGCTGGAACTCCACGACGTTCCACAGCTGTCCGTCGATGCTGAGGACGACGCCGTTCTTGATGTCTGCGGTAGATGCCATGAGGGTGGAGGTTCCGTTCGTCGTGAGATCTGCGGGCGCGTCGTGACAACCGATGGCCCAGCGTCCTATCTTACGGGATGGTCGCCGGTCCCGCCGGGCACGCGGTGGAGCAACGGCGGGGCCGGCGTGTGCGTCACGCGTAGCGGTAGAAGCCTTCGCCGGTCGCGACACCCAGCTTGCCCTGGTCGATGTAGTTCTCCTTCAGCCAGGCGGCCAGCGCCTGATCCCCCGTGCTCGAGTGCGTGAGGATGTTGTACGGCGTGTTCAGACCGATGACGTCCAGCATCTGCAGCGGCCCCATCGGGGCGCCGGTGGCGATGCGCCACGTCTTGTCGATGTCGGCGACCGAGGCGTACCCGCCTGCGGCCAGTCCCATACCGGCGTTCAGCAGCGGGACCAGGAGCGAGTTGAGCACATAGCCTGCCTTCTCCTTGCGGATGGCGATGGGCACCATGCCGATGGCCTCAGCGAACCGCATCACCGCGTCGAACACCTCCGGAGCCGTGTGCGCGGTTCCCATCACCTCGCCGGTGTTGAACTTCCACACCCGGTTCGCGAAGTGCAGCGCGAGGAACCGATCGGGGCGACCTGTGAAGTCGACGATGTCAGACGGCAGGAGTGTGGACGAATTGGTCGCGAAGATCGTGTTCTCGCCCGCGAGCTCGGACAGGCGCGAGTACACCTCGCGCTTCAGATCGAGCACCTCCGGAACGGCCTCGATGACGAGGTCGGCCTTCGCCGCGTCGGCGAGACTGGTGGTCAGTCTCAGGCGCGCCAGCGCGTCGTCGACGCGCGTACCCTCGGCAGCTCCGGGCACCTCGGCGCGATAGGTGGCCGCGAGGCGCTCGAAGCGCTCGCGCGCAGAGGCCAGCGCCTCTTCGCTGATGTCGTACGCGACGACGGGGAATCCGCTGTAGGCGCTCTGGAACGCGATCTGCGAACCCAGAACACCCGTTCCGAGAACGGCGACAGTCGTGATGTCGGTCATGATCTCTTCTTTCTGACGGGGGTCCCCCGTCGCTCACTTCGCGGTCGGGTCGACCGCGGTCTCACCCGCGCCGGCACGGTAGCCGGCGACGATCTGCGCGATCTGCGTGGGCAGGTCGGTGGTGTCGAAGCCCTCTTCGCCCCGAGGTCGGACGAGCACGATATGCGCGCAGGCGAAGATCGCGCGGGCCGCGCTGCGGGCTGCGGCGCTCGCCTGACCGCCGGTGAGGATCCGCGCGATGCCGTCCTCCAGCTCAGCGACCACCGACAGCCCGTCGGCGCGGTGGGGGTCGTCCGGATCGCCGAACATGAGCTCCCGCTGGTACACGGCTGCATCCGCCGCGCGCTGCGCCGCGGTGTCGAACAGCGGGCTCAGGGCAGCGCGGACCGCCTCGGCCGCATCCGGAACGGCTCGGGCCGCTTCCAATCCGCGGCGGACCGCTTGGCGCACTTCCTCGTTGCGCACCATGAGGAGAAGCTCCGCCTTCGTCGCCGCGTAACGGAAGACCGTTCCCACCGCGACATCCGCGCGATCCGCGACCTGTTGCGTCGTGACCCGGGCGTAGCCGAACTCATCGAACAGCTCACGCGCGGCCGCGGAGATCCGCTCCCGTTTCAGCTGCTTCCCGCGCTCACGGCGCCCCTCATCGCTCGACACGAATGAGTCAACTCACAAATGAGCAGACTCATTCCCGACGCGCCGGAACGAGTTCTCAGCCGTCGGCCTGGCCGGCGATCACCCGGATGAGGCGGTCCACCGCCGTGGCATAGCCCTGCACGCCCTCGCCGATCACGTGAACGATCGCGACGTCGCGGACGTAGGAGTGGTGTCGGAACTCCTCGCGAGCCATGACATCCGAGATGTGCACCTCCGCGACCGGTAGGGAGACGGCGCTCAGCGCATCGCGCAGGACCACCGAGGTGTGGGTGAGCCCGCCCGGGTTGATCACGATCCCCGCGCAGTCCCGGCGCGCGGCATGGATCTCATCGAGCAGCACGCCCTCGTGATTGCTCTGTACCGCTCGCAGTTCGAAGCCGTGCGCGGCCGCCGCCTCCGACGCGATGCGCTCGACGTCGGCCAGCGTCGCCGTGCCGTAGATCCCGGGTTCACGCGCACCGAGCAGGTTCAGGTTCGGGCCGTTGACGAGCAGCAGACGACGTGCGGTGGTCACGTTCGCACGCTACCAGCAGGACGAATCGAACGAGACGCCATCAGTCGGCGACCTCCTGGTACGCCGCGAACAAGAGCGACTCGTCGGGGGCCTGCAAGACCGTGGGGCGAGCGATGTCGTCCAGCACGATGAACCTCAGCATCCCGCCGCGCGACTTCTTGTCGCGCTGCATCGTCGCCAACAGCTGCGGCCACGCGCCGGCGCGATAGCTCGTGGGGAGCCCGAGGGACTCCAGGATGTCGCGATGGCGCGCCGCAGCCGCATCCGACAGTCGTCCCGCCAAGCGCGACAGCTCGGCGGCGTAGACCATGCCGATGGAGATCGCGGCGCCGTGACGCCAGCGGTAGCGCTCCGCGTGTTCGATCGCGTGCCCGAGTGTGTGGCCGTAGTTGAGGATCTCCCGCAGCCCCGCCTCGCGGAAGTCCTCGCCCACGACGCGGGCCTTCATGTCGATCGCGAGCTCGAGACAGCGTCGGAAGGACGCGGATGAGGGGTCCACGATCGACTGCGGCTCCGCTTCGATGCGGTCGAGGATCTCCGGAGCCCAGATGAACCCCGCCTTGACCACCTCGGCGAAGCCGGCGGTCGCCTCATTCTGGGACAGACCGTCCAGCATCGAGAGATCGCACACGACGGCCTGCGGAGCCCAGAACGCGCCGACGAGATTCTTGCCTTCGGCGGTGTTGATGCCCGTCTTGCCCCCGACGGCCGCGTCGACCATCCCGAGAACGGTCGTCGGAACCTGCACGACCTGGATGCCGCGCAGCCAGGTCGCGGCCACGAAGCCCGCCAGATCGGTCACCGCGCCGCCACCGAATCCGACGACCGCATCCGTCCGAGTGAAATCCGCCTGCCCCATGACCTGCCAGCAGAAGGCCGCCACCTCGACGCGCTTTCCCTGCTCGGCGTCGGGAATCTCCGCCAGCAGCACCTCGCGTCCACCGTCGGACATGAGTCGTTCGCGGAGCGTGGTCGCAGCCGCGGCCAGCGTCGGCGGGTGGACCACGAGCACCTTGCGCACCGAAGCCGCCAGCGCCTCGCCCACCCGATCCAGGATGCCGCGCCCGAGGTGGATCGTGTACCCGTTGTCACCGGCGACGGTGATCTCGGTCGTCTCGGTCATGATTGTCCCTTCGGTACGGCTGTGCGCGCCCATGCCGCGATCTTCTCGACGACGTCGGAGAGCGGCCCGTGTGAGGTGTCGAAGGTCGCGTCGGCGACTTCGGTGTACAGCGGCATTCGTTCCTCGAGGATGCGGCGCCAGCGCGCCACCGCATCCTCGCCCTCGTCCGCGAGCAACGGACGGTGCCCACCGCCGATCCGACCGGCGACGACCGAGGGCGACACCGTCAGCAGCGCGACGCGGTGTGCCCGCAGATCGACACGTGTCGCAGGGTCGAGGACGGAACCACCGCCGAGCGACACCACGCCACCGCGTGCCAGCGCCTGCGCGACGGCATCACGCTCGAGCTCTCGGAAGCGTGCTTCACCGTGCGTGGCGAAGATGTCCGAGATCGCACCGTGTGACCGCACCACCGTGGCGTCGGTGTCGACGAAGCCGACCTCCAGCGCTTTCGCGACGCGCTTGCCGATGCTGGTCTTGCCGGCACCCATGGGGCCGACGAGCACGATCGCCGAGTCGGCGGGCGCCGTCATCGATCCAGATCGGGATCGCTGGCGTCTGCCGTGCGCAAGGTGTCCGGGATCGCCGCCAGGTAGGACTGCAGATTGCGACGGGTCTCGACGATGTTGTCGCCGCCGAACTTCTCCAGCACGACATCGGCGAGCACGATGGCGACCATGGCTTCGGCGACGACGCCGGCCGCGGGGACGGCGCACACGTCCGAACGCTGGTGGTGCGCCGAAGCGGTCTCGCCCGTGGCGACGTCGATCGTGCGCAGAGCATGAGGGACGGTCGCGATCGGCTTCATCCCCGCCCGCACCCGCAGTACGGTCCCGGTGGACATCCCGCCCTCGGTTCCGCCGGCGCGGTCGGTGCCGCGCGTGATGCCGCCGTCCGTCGCGAACAACTCGTCGTGCGCCGCTGAGCCGCGTCGACGGGTGGTCTCGAAGCCGTCGCCGACCTCCACGCCCTTAATGGCCTGAATGCTCATGAGCGCTTGGGCCAGCTTGGCGTCGAGACGGCGATCCCACTGCACGTGCGAGCCCAGCCCCGGCGGGACGCCGTAGGCGAGAACCTCGACGATGCCGCCCAGAGTGTCGCCGTCCTTCTTCGCGGCGTCGACCTCGGCGACCATGGCCTCGGACGTCGTCGCATCGAAGCAGCGCAGCGGATCCGCATCCAACGTGTCGACGTCGTCCGGCGTCGGAAGCGCCGCGCCCTCGGGCACGCGCACCGGCCCGATCGAGAGCGTGTGGCTCACCAGGCGGATGCCGAGCTCGCTGAGGAACGATCGCGCGATGGCGCCCAAGGCGACGCGTGCGGCGGTCTCTCGGGCGCTGGCGCGCTCGAGGATCGGACGCGCCTCGTCGAACCCGTACTTCTGCATTCCGACGAGATCGGCGTGACCGGGGCGAGGCCGCGTGAGAGCCGCCCCCCGACCGCGCGAACGCTCGGTGAGGGCCACGGGGTCGGGGCTCATGACCTCGACCCACTTCGGCCACTCGGTGTTGCCCACGCGCAGCGCGAGGGGGCTACCGATGGAGTATCCGTGCACCACACCCGAGGAGATCGAAAGCTCGTCCTCCTCGAACTTCATCCGCGAGCCGCGGCCGTAGCCCAGCTTGCGGCGGGCGAGGTCGGCTTGGATCGCCTCACGGGAGACGGGGACGCCGGCAGGCAGACCCTCCATGATGGCGACGAGTTCGGGGCCGTGCGATTCGCCGGCCGTGAGCACGCGGAGCATTCGTCTATTCTCCCACGAGCGCCCGGCGCATTGCGGCCAGCACCCGGGCTTCGTCATCGAGCGGCTGGTCCTGCTCCCCACCCACGAACACGCGCACCTGTCGGAGCGCCTGATGAAGCAGCATGGGAAGCCCGGACACCGCGGTCAGACCACGGTCGGACCATGCCGCCGACAGAGGCGTCGGCCAGGTGCCGTAGACGACGTCCATGAGGGTGCCGCCCGCATCCGCCAACGAGGACACCGTCGCGGAAGGGAGGACGGCGTCCCCGGGAAGGGTTGCCACAGTCACCTCGACGGCGCGATGCGGACCTTCCAGAGAACGAGCAGTGGTGCGCATCCCCAGCTCGGCACCTCGGGCCACGAGTTCATCGGCCGCATCCGGACGGCGGGCCAGGATCTCGACGGAAGCGACGCCCATCTCCGACAGTGCGACCAGCGCGGATGTGGCGGTGGCTCCCGCTCCGAGGATCCGCGCCGACGACACCTGACCCACTCCGGCCTCACCGAGCGCGGCCACGATGCCGCCGACGTCCGTGTTGTACCCGCGCGGACCGCGCGGGCCGAGCAGCAGCGTGTTCACGGCACCGGTCGAGCGCGCCCTCGCGTCATGCGCGACCGCCGCACGGAAGGCCGCCGATTTGAGAGGCATCGTGAGCGAAAGGCCCCGCCACGACGCGTCGAGCGACGAGAGCGCCGAAGGAAACCCCGTCTCGTCGACGCGTCGCCTGTCGTATGTCCACCGCGCATCCAGCACGTCGTACGCGGCCGCGTGCAGCAGCGGCGAACGACTGTGGGCGATGGGATCGCCCCATACGGCGAGACGCGTGCCGCTCAACATCCCGAGTCCGGGTGCTCGCTGCACCACTGCTGGAACTGCTTCACGTACTTCTGGTGCTCGGCGTACGTCGTCGTGAACACCGTCTCCCCGGTGTCCAGATTCACCGTGACGAAATAGAGCCACGGGCCGTCAGCGGGGTGCATGGCCGCATCGATCGCCACATCCCCCGGGTTCGAGATCGGTCCGACGGGCAGACCGGGATGCACGTACGTGTTCCACGGATTGTCATCGTGCTGCGCCTGTTCGGAGGTGCTCACCGAGCCCGCATGGAGCTCGCCGTAGCCGTACTGCGCGGTCGAGTCCATCTGCAGCAGACCGAACGTCTCCTGGTTGGAGGGATCGAGACGGTTGAGGATGACACGCGACACCTTCTGCATATCAGCCTCGTAGCGCGCCTCGCGCTGGATGATCGACGCGATCGTCAGGATGCGCTCCCGCTGGTCGGCGGGGACGCCGGCCGCGTCGAGCGACTGGATGGTGCGATCGACCATCATCTGGATGATCGCCGTCGCACTGGTGCCGGGCTCGATCGTGTAGGTCGCGGGGAAGAGCCAGCCTTCCAGACTCGACGCCGAGACGCCGTAGGCCGAGGGATCGGCGACAGCCGCCGTCAGATCGTCGAGCGACACGCCGGCTCCGTCGGCGATCCGCTGCAGGGACACATCGACCGTCAGCCCTTCGGGCAGCACGACACGCCCCTCCATCCGGTTGGCCGGATCTTCGAGCGCCTCCAGCGCCGCCGCCGAGGTCATCTCCTGCTGCAGCTTGTACGTTCCCGGCTGGAAGGTGAAGGCGATGTTGTTGTCGATCATGTAGCTGTACAGCGAGTTCGCCGTGCGGGTCACCCCGGCGTCGAACATCTTCTGGGAGACCTGGGGACCGGCGTCACCGCTGACGACGGTAATGGTCGCCTCGCCGTGTGCTTGTCCGGCTTCGAACTCGGTGGGCTCTTCCCAGCCGAGCACGGCGCGGATTTTGTCCTCGTAGGTGTTCCACACCCAGAGTCCGCCCGCGGCGACACCGCCCACGAGCACGACCACGATCGCGAGGGCGATCCACCCGCCCTTGCGGCGGCGGCGCTTGTCCGGCGGGGGCGGCGGTGCACCCAGGACGTCCGTCGTCGCTTCACCGGTGAACAGATCGTCCAACGAGGGACGCACCGCCGGAGCCGCTGCGGGCTCGGCCGGCGTCCGCAAGATCGGCTCGGATGCCGCGGGAGTCGGCTGAGCGGACCGCGCCGGCTGCGGCGTGCTCGCACGCTCGCGTTCGGCGGCCTCGCGCGCCTCGCGGCGGGAAGAGGGAGTGTCGGACATCAGTCGGTCTCCTGGTCCGGGTCGACGGGAGTGCCGGGCGCCCGCCCTGTCTGCTTCTCGACGTCGAGCGCGTTCTGCAACAGGATCACGGCGGCGACCTGGTCCACTATCCCACGCGATGAGCGCTGGGAACGCCCTGAACGCCGGAGCGCCGCATGCGCCGACACCGTGCTCAGCCGTTCGTCGACCAGTCGCACGGGGAGCGACCCCGAGGTCGCGAGGGCCCGCGCGAACTCACGGGCGTCCTGCGTCGACGCCGTCTCGTTGCCGTTCAGGCTGATGGGCAGTCCGACGTAGAGCGCGGTGGCGTTCTCCTCCTGAGCGATGGCGAGCACACGCTGCGGCGAGTCCTCCGCTCTCGCGACGGTCTCCACCGGTGTCGCGAGCAGCCCGTCGGGATCGCAGCGCGCGACGCCGACCCGGGCCTTCCCGACGTCGATGCCGAGCCTGATGCCCCTGCGGAAATCGCTCACGCCGACGTGGTCTCCAGCGATCGGAGGATCCCGTCGAGAGCGTCGGGCAGTGCAGCCGCATCCGAACCGCCGCCCTGAGCCACGTCGTCGCGGCCGCCGCCGCCGCCGCCGAGCACGCCCGCTGCCCCCTTGGCGAGCATTCCGGCCTTCACGCCCGCGCGCCGCGCCGCCTCGTTCGTGGCGACGATGACGATCGGGCGGCCGCCTACGGTCGCACCGAGCGCGACGACGCTCGCGTCCTCACCGAGACGATCACGCACCGCCAGGGCCACGGTACGCAGGTCGTCGGCAGATCCGACGGCGCCGATCGAGGCGACGACGGCACCGACCTGTCCCACGCGACGCGCCTGGGTCGCGAGCTCAGGGGCGCGCTGCGCGAGAGCCTGCGCCTCGAATGCCGCGATCTTCTTCTCCGCCGCCTTCAGGCTCGCGGCGAGATCGGCGATCCTCGCGGGGATCTGCTCGCGCGGGACCTTCAAGTCCGAGGTCAGCTGGGAGACGATGGCTCGCTCGGCCGCGAGATCACGGAACGCGTCGAGTCCGACGAGCGCCTCCACGCGTCGAGCAGTCGCGCCCACCGAGGACTCCCCCACGAGGTTGATGAGTCCTACCTCCGCGCTGGTGGAGACGTGCGTACCGCCGCACAGCTCGCGCGACCACGGTCCGCCGATGTCGACCATGCGTACGGTGGTCCCGTACTTCTCACCGAACAGCGCCATCGCGCCCAGTTCCTTGGCTTCATCGAGGGGCAGCACGCGGGTCGTCACCTCGAGGTTGTCGCGCACGGCGTTGTTGGCGATCTCCTCGATTTCGCTGCGCGTGGCGGGCGAGAGGGCCTGGCTCCAGTTGAAGTCGAAGCGCATGTACCCCGCACGGTTCAGCGAACCGGCCTGGGTGGCGGAACTTCCCAGAGTGTCGCGCAGTGCCGCGTGCACGAGGTGCGTCGCGGAGTGCGCCTGTCGCGCGGCGCGGCGGTTCGCCGCATCCACGACCGTCGTCGCGGCGTCGCCCACGCCGACCTCACCCGTGAGCACCTCGACGGTGTGGCTGATGAGTCCCGGCACCGGCTTCTGCACATCCAGCACATCGAGTTCGAAACCCGATCCGACGATGGTGCCCTTGTCGGCGACCTGGCCGCCGGACTCGGCGTACAGCGCCGTGGCCGGCAGGATCACCTCGACGACCTGCCCCTGACGGGCTCGATCCACCGAGACGCCGTCGTGCAGGATGCCGAGGACGCGCGACTCGGTCGCGAGATCGGTGTATCCGGTGAAGACGGTCTCGCCCTGCGCCCGGAAGTCGCGGTAGACGCTGTGGTCGGCGAGCTGGCGACGACGGCTCTTGGCGTCGGCCTTCGCGCGGGTGCGCTGCTCCTGCATCAGGCTGTCGAACGCGTCGCGGTCGACGCTGAGCCCGGCCTCTTCGGCGACCTCGAGCGTGAGATCGATCGGGAAGCCGTAGGTGTCGTGCAGGAGGAACGCCTGGTCGCCGGAGATCGACGAACCGCCGGTCTTCTTCGTCTCGGCGATCGAGAGGTCGAGGATGGACGACCCCGACGCGAGGGTACGCAGGAACGTCTCCTCCTCCGCGAAGGCGTACTGCGAGATGCGACCCCAGTCCTCGGCCACGACGGGGTACGACGCCGCCATCGCGTCGCGGGACGCGGCGAAGAGCTCCGGGAAGGTCGCGCCGTCGACGCCCAGCAGTCGCATCGCGCGGATCGAGCGGCGCATGAGGCGACGGAGGATGTAGCCGCGTCCCTCGTTCGACGGCGTCACACCGTCGGAGAGCAGCATGAGAGAGGAGCGCACGTGGTCCGCGATGACGCGGTAGCGCACGTCGTCCTCGTGCTCCTTGCCGTACGGGCGACCCGAGAGCTCCACGGCACGGTCGAGGACGGGACGCACCTGGTCGGTCTCGTACATGTTGTCGACGCCCTGCTTGATGAAGGCGACGCGCTCGAGTCCCATGCCCGTGTCGATGTTCTTGTTCGGTAGTTCACCGACGATGTCGAAGTCGATCTTCGAGCGCACATTGGTGATCGCGTACTGCATGAACACGAGGTTCCAGATCTCCGTGAACCGCGAATCGTCGACGGCGGGGCCGCCGTCGCGACCGTAGGCAGGGCCACGGTCGAAGTAGATCTCGGAGCAGGGCCCCGCCGGTCCCGGCTGCCCGGTCGACCAGTAGTTGTCCTCGCGACCGAGTCGCTGGATGCGGTGCTCGGGAAGGCCGGCGATGCGACGCCAGAGGTCGGCGGCCTCGTCATCCGTCTCGTAGACCGTGACCCAGAGGTCCTTCTCCTGGAAACCGAGCCCGCCGTCGGCCTCGGAGCGCGTGAGCAGATCCCACGCGTAGGTGATGGCGCCTTCCTTGAAGTAGTCGCCGAACGACCAATTGCCCAGCATCTGGAAGAACGTGCCGTGCCGTGCCGTGTGACCGACTTCCTCGATGTCGTTGGTCCGGATGCACTTCTGCACATCGGCGGCGCGCGGGAACGGCGGCGGGACGGTGCCGTTCAGGAACGGGACGAACGGCACCATGCCGGCGACCGTGAACAAGAGCGTCGGGTCATCGCTGACCAGAGAGGCGGAGGGAACGATGGTGTGATCGTTCTTCTCGAAAAAGTCGAGGTAACGCTGGGCGATCTCGGCGGTCTTCATGCGGTGTCTTCCTCGGGCAGGACAGGAAGGCCGCCGGAGCGGCCGTTCGGAGTTCGCGGGTGGTCAGCGATCGTCAGCGGCGGGGCCCGCGGCGTCGGGCTCGGTGTCGAACCGAGCCTGCTGCTCGCGGTAGGCGTCCTGGATGCGGTCGGTGAACTCGGTGATGCGGGCGTCGATCTCGGCGAGCACCTCGTGTCCGCGCGGATCCTTGTTGACGAGGTGCGCGAGCACGAACCCGGCCGTCGTTCCGACCGCGAACCACAGAAGACTTCTCACCGTGACCTCTTCCTCATCGTGTCCGCGTCTGCCGCGAGCATCCTCCATCGTAGGCGAGAACGGATGCCGGCGACGGGTGGACGACGAAGGGCGCCGGGATGACCCCGGCGCCCTTCGTGCGCGAACGACTCAGCGCGCGGCGTAGTACTCGACGACCAGCTGCACGTCACAGGTCACGGGGACCTCGGCGCGCTTGGGGCGACGCACCAGGCGCGCCTGGAGCTTGTCGAGCTCGACCTCGAGGTATCCGGGGACGTTCGGCAGGACCTCGGCGTGACCGCCGGCGGCCGCGACCTGGAACGGCTCGGTGCCCTCGGAGCGGGCCTTGACGTGGATGAGCTGGCCGGGCTTCACGCGGAACGACGGGCGGTCCACGATCTGGCCGTCGACCATGATGTGGCGGTGCACGACGAACTGACGCGCCTGCGCCGTGGTGCGGGCGAAGCCGGAGCGCAGCACGAGGGCGTCGAGACGCATCTCGAGCAGCTCGACGAGGTTCTCACCCGTCAGGCCGTCGGTGCGACGGGCCTCGTTGAACGCGATGCGCAGCTGCTTCTCGCGGATGCCGTACTGCTCGCGCAGACGCTGCTTCTCACGCAGACGGACGGCGTAGTCGCTGTCGGCCTTGCGCTTCGTTCGGCCGTGCTCGCCGGGAGCGTAGGGACGCTTCTCGAGGTAGCGGGCGGCCTTGGGGGTCAGCGCGACGCCGAGCGCGCGCGACAGGCGGACCTTGCGGCGGTCCTGGGACTTCGTGGTCACGAAGATGTCCTTCCGATGACGTGGCCGCGCCTTTCGCGGCTCACGGGCGTATCACCCGACTTCTCCCGATGACGCGCACGCCGGGGCGCGTCGGACGGTGGTGCAGAAGGAGGGGGATGCCCGAAAACTCGGTTTCGAGCCGATTCATGTTATCAGACGGCCGTGCGGCGCTATTGGACGCGCGAACGAGTCACCCCTCGAGGATCCGGCGGATCTTCTCGACGCGCGCGGCGATGTCGCGTTCGATGCCCCGCTGAGTCGGCTGGTAGTACCGCCGCCCGCGGAGCTCGTCGGGCAGATACTGCTGCGTTGCCACCCCGACGTCGAGGTCGTGGGGGTAGATGTAACCCTTGCCGTGCCCCAGACGCTTGGCACCCGGATAGTGCGCGTCGCGGAGGTGCGTCGGGACCCGCCCGAAGCCGCCGGCTTTGACATCGGCGATCGCGGCGTTGATGGCGTTGTAGGCGGCGTTCGACTTGGCGGTCGTCGCCAGGTACACCGTCGCTTCCGCGAGGGGGATGCGCCCCTCGGGCATTCCGATGAAGGCCACCGCATCCGCCGCGGCGACCGCGATCTGCAGAGCCTGGGGGTCGGCCAGGCCGATGTCCTCCGCGGCGGAGATGACCAGACGCCGCGCGATGAACCGGGGATCCTCCCCCGCCTCGATCATGCGCGCGAGGTAGTGGATCGCGGCATCCGCATCCGACCCGCGGATCGACTTGATGAATGCGCTGATCACGTCGTAGTGCTCGTCGCCCTGGCGGTCGTAGCGCAGCAGAGCGCGATCGACCGCCTGCGCGATGAGCGCTGCCGTGATCCGTGGCGACTGCTCGCCGTCGGTCATGGCGGCCGCGGCCTCGAGCGCCGTCAATGCGCGCCGGGCGTCGCCGGATGCGAGGCGCACGAGCGCATCCCTCGCCTCGTCGTCGAGCGCGATCCGCCCGCCCAATCCCCGTGAATCGCTCACCGCGCGGTCCACCAGGGCACCCAGGTCATCGTCGCCCAGCGGCTTCAACGTCAGCAGAAGAGAACGCGACAACAGCGGAGAGATCACCGAGAACGACGGGTTCTCCGTCGTCGCCGCGATGAGCACGACCCACCCGTTCTCGACGCCGGGCAGCAGCGCATCCTGCTGCGCCTTGGTGAAGCGATGGATCTCGTCCAGGAACAGGATGGTGGACTGACCGTACAGATCGCGCTGGTTCAGTGCCTCCTGCATCACCTCCCGCACGTCTTTCACTCCCGCGGTGATGGCGGAAAGCTCGACGAAACGACGCCCCGACGAGCGGGCGATCGCCTGCGCGAGGGTGGTCTTGCCGGTGCCGGGCGGGCCCCAGAGGATGACGGAGACCGCTCCGGATGTCTGGCGCTCGGGATCGGCCAGCGCGACGAGCGGCGAGCCCGGCTTCAAGAGGTGTCCCTGGCCCGCGACCTCGGCCAGCGACACCGGCCGCATCCGCACGGCGAGAGGCGTCTGGCCCTGGAAGAGGGCACCGGAGGAGGTCACTCCCCCAGGCTAACGGCGCCCGCCGACGCCGGCTTTGATGACCGCCGTCGGCGCCGCATAAGATCGGCTGATCCGGCCGACGAGGAGGAACCGTGGCAACGGGAAGCAAACAGCAGCGCGCCGAGCGCGAACGCGCCCGTCTCTACCAGGCGCGCCGCGCCCTCCACGACGCCCAGATCCGACGGCGCCGCCGCGACAACCTGATCGCGGGCATCGGCGGCGGAGTACTCGTGCTCGCTGTGCTCGGCGGTCAGATCGCCTACTACACGCTGGGACCCGGCGCGATCTCCCCGACCGTGGAGACGCCGGCACCGACGCCTTCGGGAAGCACGTCACCCTCGACCCCGCTGCCGACACCGGAGCCCACGTCCTGACCTGCACGGCGCCCGACCAGCTGGCGTACTAGGCTGAATCCGATTTCCCCCGCCGACGCGAGACGCTCGAGGTGCCCCGTGACTGCCGCGACAGACCACACCCCTGACCAGCCCGACACCACCGGGACCGCTGACGAGCCCTGGGGCCGGGTGGATGCCGACGGCACCGTTGCGGTGCGCGAGGGTGCGAACTGGCGCGTCGTCGGGCAGTACCCCGACGGGACCCCGGATGAGGCGTTGGCGTACTTCGTCCGCAAATACACCGACCTCGCCAGCGAGGTGACGCTCCTCGAGGTGCGTCACCGTCGCGGCGGCGCGTCGGCTTCGGACCTTCGGCACACGGCGAACACGCTGCGGGAGAAGGTCACGGACGCTGCGGCCGTCGGCGACCTCGAGGCGTTGCGCGCTCGGCTCGACGCCCTGGTCGCGTCCCTCGCCGAAGCCACCGCGCACGAGGCGGAGGCGGCGAAGGCCGCTGTCGACGAGGCACTCGCCCAGCGCACTGTGCTGGTCGAGCGGGCCGAAGCACTCGCGGCGCGCGACCCGAAGTCGCTGCAGTGGAAGCAGGTCACCGCAGAGCTCTCGGAGCTGTTCGATCAGTGGCAGAGCCAGCAGCAGAACGGCCCGCGCCTGCCGAAGTCCGCGTCGCAGCAGCTGTGGACGCGCTTCCGCGACGCACGCAGCACGCTCGAGCGTCATCGTCGCGCCTTCTACGCCGAGCTCGACGAGGTGCACAAGGCCGCCAAGGACCGCAAGACGCGCCTCGTGGAGCGCGCCGAGGCTCTTGCCCCGCGTGGCGAGGACGGCATCCCCCCCTACCGCGACCTCCTCGACGAGTGGAAGGCCGCGGGGCGCGCCGGCAAGCGCGTCGACGATGCGCTCTGGGCACGCTTCAAGGCCGCCGGTGATGCGCTCTACGGTGCGCGACAGGGCCGTGAGGCCGCCGAGGCCGAGGAGTCCAAGGAGCGGATCGTCGCCAAGCAGGCGCTGCTCGAGACCGCGAAGCCGATCGTCGACGAGAAGAACCTGACCACCGCACGTCAGCGCCTCACCGAGATCCAGCGTCAGTGGGATGAGATCGGACGCATCTTCCCGCGGGATCGCGAGCGCGCCCTCGACGACGAGCTCCGCAAGATCGAGCAGCACGTGCGCGGCCGCGAGGACGCCGAGTGGAAGCGCAACGAGCCGGAGACCACTGCCCGCGCCAACGACATGACCCGCCAGCTGACCGATGCCATCGAGAAGCTCGAGAGCGAACTGGCCGACGCGGAAGCCCGCAAGGATACGAAGGCTGCGAAGACGGCACGCGAGTCCCTCGAGGCCCGCAAGGCGTGGCTGCGCGCCATCGGCGGCTAACCGCGCCTCCTCCCGACCTCGACGCGCGGGGCCTGTCCACAGATCGGACGGGCCCCGCGCGGCTTCGCGTGCGATCGCGGCACACTGAGGCGATGGGCTCCCGTTTCCTCTACTTCCCGAGCGAGCTGCTCAGTCGAGCCGAGCTCACGGCCGCCTGCCTCGACGGGGATCTCGTCGGACTCGGCGAGGGCTTCGTCCCCGCGGACACGATCGAGACCGCGGCGATGCGGGCCGCATCCCTGCGCCCGCTCGTCGGCGAGCGGATGGCGGCGACCCACCGCAGCGCGGCCTGGGTCCACGGCTTGATAGACGAGGTGCCCGTCCGGCACGACCTGCAGCGCATCAGTGCGCACCGCCTGCACGAGCCGGTGGACCGACGCTTCATCTACCGCGATCCGCGCATCCCCGGCGAAGACCTGGTCCGCCTCGGCGGCGTTCCCGTCACCACGCCCGCTCGCACCATCGCCGATCTCGCGCGAGGCACCGACGAGACGGGGCATGCCCTCCTCGGGCAGTGCGCGGAGCGGGCACCACACGCCGCCCAGGGGGCCATCGCGTGGCTGGCGGCAAGACGACGCGTGCCCCGTCGCCTGGCCGCGCTCGCTCTGCTGGAGGGGCTCGTCAGGAAGAGGTGACGCGGTAGACGTCGTAGACGGCGTCGATGCGGCGCACCGCGTTCAGCACCCGGTCGAGGTGGACCGTGTCGCCCATCTCGAACACGAAACGGCTGAGAGCGAGACGATCGTTCGACGTGGACACCGTCGCGGAGAGGATGTTGACGTGGTGTTCGCTCAATACCCGCGTCACGTCGCTGAGCAGCCCCGAGCGATCGAGCGCCTCCACCTGGATCTGAACGAGGAACACGCTCTTCGTCGTCGGCGCCCACTCAACGTCGATCATGCGTTCGGGGTCCGACTCCAGCGACTTGACGTTGGTGCAGTCCGCACGGTGCACCGAGACGCCGCTCCCCCGCGTCACGAAGCCGACGATCTCGTCGCCCGGCACGGGGGTGCAGCACTTGGCGAGTTTGACGAGGATGTCGGGCGCACCGCGCACGAGCACTCCGGAATCGCCGTCGCGCGGCGCACGACCGCGGCCGATGTGGGGGATGTCGATCGGGCCGGTGGAGGTGTCGTTGTCCGCCGCAACGAGCGCCGTCACCTTCTCGATCACCGACTGGGTCGAGACGTGCCCCTCACCGACAGCTGCGTACAGCGCAGACACGTCCTCGTAGCGCAGCTGCTGCGCGACCTGCGTGAACGAGTCCTGGCTCATCAGGCGCTGCAGCGGCAGGTTCTGGCGCCGCATGGCTCGCGCGATCGATTCGCGACCCTGCTCGATGGCCTCTTCACGGCGTTCCTTGGTGAACCAGCCGCGGATCTTGTTGCGCGCGCGGGTGCTCTTGACGAACCCGAGCCAGTCCTGGCTGGGTCCTGCATCCGGATTCTTCGAGGTGAAGACCTCGACGACGTCGCCCGAATGCAGCTCGGACTCGAGAGGCACGAGCCGGCCGTTGACCTTCGAGCCCATCGTGCGGTGCCCGATCTCGGTGTGCACCGCGTACGCGAAGTCCACCGGCGTCGCGCCCGCCGGCAGACCGATCACCCGCCCCTTGGGGGTGAAGACGTAGACCTCTTTCGCACCGATCTCGAACCGCAGCGAATCGAGGAACTCGCCCGGATCGGCGGTCTCGGCCTGCCAGTCGGAGATGTGGGCGAGCCAGGCCATGTCGGCGTCGACGGCCTTTGTGTCGGTCTTGGCGCCCGACATGCGCTCCTTGTACTTCCAGTGCGCCGCGACACCGAACTCGGCCTGCTGGTGCATCTCGTTCGTGCGGATCTGGATCTCGACCGTGCGCCCGTTCGGGCCGATCACCGTCGTGTGCAGCGATTGGTACAGGTTGAACTTGGGCGTGGCGATGTAGTCCTTGAAGCGTCCCGGGAGCGGGGTCCACCGCGCGTGGAGCGCGCCGAGCACGGCGTAGCAGTCGCGGACGGTCGCGACGATCACCCGGATGCCGATCAGGTCGTAGATGTCGTCGAACTCACGCCCCCGAACGACCATCTTCTGGTAGACGGAGTACAGCTGCTTCGGTCGGCCCGCCACGCGTCCGCGGATGCGCAGCTCGCGCAGATCCTCTTCGACCGCGTTGATGACGTTCTGCAGGTACTGCTCGCGCTGGGGCGTGCGCTGCTTGACGAGGCTGTCGATCTCGACGTAGAGCTTCGGGTGGAGCACGGCGAACGAGAGGTCCTCGAGTTCGGACTTGATGGCCTGGATGCCGAGCCGATGCGCGAGGGGCGCGTAGATCTCGAGGGTCTCGGTCGCCTTCTTCGAGGCCTTCTCGGGGGGCACGAAACCCCACGTGCGGGCGTTGTGCAGGCGGTCCGCGAGCTTGATGACGAGCACGCGGATGTCGCGAGACATCGCCACGATCATCTTGCGGACGGTCTCTGCCTGCGCGCTCTCGCCGTACTTGACCTTGTCGAGCTTCGTGACTCCGTCGACGAGCATCGCGACCTCGTCGCCGAACTCGGCACTCAGCTCGTCGAGCCGGTATCCGGTGTCCTCCACCGTGTCGTGCAGGAGAGCCGCGGCGACAGCCTTCGGCCCCAGTCCGAGATCGGCCAGGATCTGGGCCACCGCGAGCGGATGCGTGATGTAGGGCTCGCCGCTCTGCCGCTTCTGTCCCTCGTGCGCCCGCGCCGCCACCACGTACGCACGCTCGACGATCGCGAGATCGCCCTTGGGATGGTGCGTCCGAACCGTGCGGACGAGCTTGTCGACATCGTCGCGACGAGCGGCGCGCGAGAAGATCCGCGGGATCAGGCGGCGCAGCGACGAACTCTGGGCGCCCGCGGGAAGCGTCTCGGCCATGCCTCGATCACCACCCTTCGCCCGGTCGGATCATTTTACGCGCGTGCGACCCGATCAGGCTTCGACGACGGCACGCTCGCGTGCCGACCGCACCCGCGCATCGCTCGCCTTGACCTTCGCCTCTCCCTCGCGGAAAAGGCTGTACAGCGGCGCGGCGAGGAACAGCGTCGAGTACGCGGCGACGATGGTTCCCACGAAGATCGACAGCGAGATGTCCGTGAGGGTCTGCGCACCGAGCCAGAAGGCACCGATGAACAGGATCGCGCCGGTCGGCAGAATGGCGACCACGGTCGTGTTGATCGAGCGGATGAGGGTCTGGTTGACCGCGAGGTTCACGGACTCTCCGAACGTGCGGGCAGAGATCTCCCCGTCATCCCGCGTGTTCTCTCTGATCTTGTCGAAGACGACGGTGATGTCGTAGAGCGAGTACGCGAGGATCGTGAGGAATCCGATGACGGCAGCCGGCGAGATCGGGAATCCGAACACCGCATAGATGCCGACCGTGACGACGAGCACGTCGACGACGCCGATGATGGCGGCCGCGGACATCTTCCAGGTGCGGAAGTACAGGGCCAGGATGACGAAGGTCAGCGTGAGGAAGATCACCAGGCCCCACAGGGACTGCCGCGTCACTCCCTCACCCCAGCTCGGGCCGATGAACGACGACGTGACGTCTGCGGCGGGCACGTTGTAGGCCTCCGCGAGCGCCTCGGACACGCGCTGCGTCTCGTCGTTGGACATCTGGTCGGTCTGCACCCGGACGGAGTCCGCCCCCACCGTGGTGACGCGCGTCTCGGCGTTCGGTACGACGGACTGTACGGCACTCGTGGCGATGGCCTGGTCGGGGTTGGTCAGTTCGTTGATCGTGAACTGGGACCCGCCGGTGAACTCGATCGAGAACTCGATCGGGCGAAACAGCGGTACCAGCGCGGAGGCGATGACGAGCACGGCGCCGATGAGGAACCAGAGTCGGCGACGGCCGACGAACGGGAACGAGGTCTTGCCGGTGTAGAGGTCGTTACCGACCTGGGACATCGAGCGCATCAGCTGCGACCGCCCTTCGTCTGGGACGCGGTTTCGTCCGCGGATGTGGAACCGGCATCCCCCTGCTGGGCGGCGCGCTTGCGCTCGGCGATGGTCTGGCGGCGCTCTGCCTCGCCGCGGGAGCGCGCGACGCGACCCGTCTGGGCCACCGGGGCGCGGAACTGCGCGCGACCGCGATAGACCGCGCCGAGCGCCGTCGGATCCAGTCCCGAGAGCGGGTGGCCGGAGCCGAAGAACCGGGTGCGAGCCAGCAACTGCATCACGGGGTGCGTGAACAGGATGAAGATGAGCACGTCAATGACGGTCGTGAGGCCCAGCGTGAACGCGAAGCCCTTCACCGTCGCATCCGCGAGGATGTAGAGCACGACGGCGGCCAGCACGTTGATCGACTTCGAGATGTAGATCGTGCGCTTGGCGCGGCTCCACCCGTCCTCGACCGCCGCGGTGATCGACTTGCCGTCGCGCAGCTCATCCCTGATGCGCTCGAAGTAGATGATGAACGAGTCCGCGGTGAATCCGATGGACACGATCACACCCGCGACACCGGCCAGCGACAGGCGGTACCCCATGCGCCAAGCCAGGATGCAGAGCGTGATGTACGTCAGCACGCCCATGACCACGAGCGACGCCATGATCACCATGCCGAGCGCTCGGTAGACCGTCAGCGAGTAGACCGCGACGAGAGCCAGACCGATGAGGCCGGCGATCAGGCCGATCATCAGCTGCTGAGAGCCGAGGGTGGCCGAGATCGTGTCGGAGCTCTGCACCGTGAAGCTCAACGGCAGAGCGCCGTACTTGAGCTGGTCCGCCAGCGTCTTCGCACTCTCCTGCGTGAAGGAACCGGTGATCTGCGGCTTGCCGTCGGTGATGATGCCGTTCATCGACGGGGCCGACAGCACGGTGCCGTCGAGCACGAACGCGAACTGGTTCAGCGGCCGCTGGAGGGGGTACAGCCGCTGGCTGATCTCGGTGAACTTCGCGGTGCCCTCGGCGTTGAAGACGAGGTTGACCGCCCACTGGCCGTTGTTCTGCACGACCCCCGAGCTGGCGTCGGCGACGTCGTCGCCCTTGATCTCGACGGGGCCGAGGATGTACTTCGCCGTGCCGTCCGTCGAACAGGTGATCAGGGGGTCGCCGTCGGGAGCGTTCGCGGGATCGTTCGTGGGATTGGCGCAGTCGTATGCCTGGAACTCCGCCTGCAGCTTGGGGGTGATCCACGCGATGTCGCTGCCGTTCGTGGGCGACGCAGTGGGCGTGGCCTCGAGCGAGGGATCGGGCGTCGGATACGGCGTGGCCGTGCCGTCCTGACCGATGAAGCTGCCGCTGACCTCGCCCGATTCGACGAGCACGGGCCGCAGCTGCAACTGGGCCGAGTCCTGGATGCGCTGACGCGTCTCCTCGTCGGCCTCACCCGGGATCTGGACGACGACGTTGCGTCCGCCCTCGGTCGTCACATCCGCTTCGCCGACGCCGGAGGCGTCGACGCGCTGGCGGATGATGGTGACGGCCTGGGTCATCTGCTCACCGCTCGGAGCGGCGCCGTCGGCGGTCTGCGCCGCCAGGATGATCTGCGTGCCGCCCTGCAGGTCCAGGGCGAGCTCCGGAGACCAGGAGCTCGCGGGAGCCCCGGCGGAGGTCTTGAACACGTAGACGCCCAGGGCGTTGACGCCGAAGAGCACAGCGGTCACCGCAAGGAGCCCGATGAGGGCGCGCCAGGCGTGACGGACGGGAGTGGATGTCGCCACGGACGATCAGCTTTCTCGTGCAGGAAGGGACGGAGGTGTCAGGCCTCGGGCTTGTCCTTCTTGTCGTTGTCGACCTCGTCGCTCGACGACGAGTACTTGTGGTCGTCACTGATCGAGGTGATGTCGCCGTCGGCGACGCCGGCGATGTACTCGGCCTCGCTCGCCTCGGCCTCGATGAACTCGTCCTCGGTCACGACGCCCTCGGCGGGGTCGACGACGCGGAGGATGGCCTGGCTGTGCACCTTGATCTCGACGCCGGGGGCGATCTCGATGAGTGCTGGCTGGTCGAGGTTCTCGGGGTCGAACGCGACGATGGTTCCGTACAGACCGCCCTGCAGCAGCACCTCGGCGCCGGGAACGGTCTGGCGGGCCTTCTGCTCCTGCTCGGCCTTCGCCTTCTGCATGCGGCGACGCGAGCTCCAGAACATGAAGATCAGGAGGATCACCAGCAGGATGATCAGACCGTAGTTGGCGAAGAAGGTCGCGAAGTCCATGAAGAGGAGGGGCCCTTTCCGGGGCAGCGCGAACCGGGTCCAGCGCTGGTCGAGTCAGTTGCGGCGAAAGCCTTCAGCGATTATAGGTCATCGAGCCGCAGGGCTCCGGTCGGATGCGGCACGCCCAGGTGGCCGTAGGCCTCGGGAGTGGCCACGCGCCCCCGTGGCGTGCGACCCATGAAGCCGATCCGCACCAGGTAGGGCTCGACGACCGACTCGATCGTGTCCGCCTCCTCACCCACCGCGACGGCGAGGGTGCTCAGGCCCACGGGGCCGCCGCGGAAGCGACGGATGAGCGCGTCCAGCACGGCCCGGTCGAGCCGGTCGAGACCGATCGGATCGACGTCGTACAGTTCGAGAGCCGCATCCACGCTGGCGAGATCGCCCGATCCCCCATCGCCGTAGACGATGAGGTAGTCGCGCACTCGTCGCAGCAGTCGGTTCGCGATACGCGGCGTTCCGCGCGAGCGGCGGGCGATCTCGGAGCGCGCCGTGGCCGGCAGATCGACGCCGAGCATCGTGGCCGAGCGGGCGATGACCCGTTCGAGCTCCTCGGGCTCGTAGTACTCGAGGTGCGCGGTGAAACCGAAGCGGTCGCGCAGCGGATTGGGGAGCAACCCGGACCGCGTGGTGGCACCCACGAGGGTGAAGGGCGCCAGATCGAGGGGGATGCTGGTCGCGCCGGCGCCCTTGCCGACCATGATGTCGATGCGGAAGTCCTCCATCGCGAGGTAGAGCATCTCCTCCGCGGAGCGCGCCATCCGGTGGATCTCGTCGATGAACAGCACCTCGCCGGGCGTCAACGACGACAGGAGCGCCGCGAGATCGCCGGCGTGCTGGATGGCGGGCCCGCTGGACATCCGCAGCGCACGGCCGCTCTCGTGCGCGACGATCATCGCGAGCGTCGTCTTGCCGAGCCCGGGAGGGCCGGAGAGCAGGATGTGGTCGGGCGGGCGCTGTTGGATGCGCGCCGCGTCGAGCAGGAGCTGCAGCTGTCCGCGCACCTTCTGCTGACCGACGAAGTCGGCCAGCGACTCCGGACGCAGCGCGCCCTCGATCGCGAGTTCGCTCTCGTCTGCGGGGGTACCCGCATCCCTCAGTTCATCCACGCAGCACCTCCCCACGGGCCGGGCCCAGTGCCGCCAGCGCACGGCGCAGCAGGGCGGCGACCGTGCGTTCGTCGGGTGCGTCGGCGATCACGACCGCCGCCGTCTCCGCGGCGACACGCTCGGACCATCCCAGACCCACGAGCGCCTGCGCGAGCTGAGCCACCAGATCGGTGGACGCAGCCGTCGAGCCCGTGGTGGATGCGGTCGGAGGCGCCAGTTTGCCGGCGAGCTGCACCACGATGAGCTTCGCCGTCTTGGGCCCGATCCCCGAGACCTTGCGGAAGGGGCCGTCGGCCTCGTCGGCCACCGCCTGGGCGATCTGGTCGATGCTGAGCTCCGCCAGCACACCGAGCGCGGACTTCGGTCCCACTCCGGACACCGCGATCAACGCCGCGAACACCGCGAGCTCTTCTCGGGTGCGAAAGCCGACGAGCGACAGGGCGTCCTCGCGGACGATCATGTGCGTGTGCAGCAGGATCTCGTCGCCCAGGTGTACCGCACGCGAGACGTCCGGCGTGACGGCGACGCTGTAGCCGACCCCCGCGACGTCCAGGACGAGGCCGTCGGAGGATGCGTGCGCGACGGTGCCGCGGAGCGAGGCGATCATGGGTGCGAGCCTATCCCGCTTCGCACCTTTGTTCGATTCGACACGCTCAGCGGCGCGCCTTCTCTGCCGCCCGCCACGCGCGCTGCGCCGGTGTGAGCGCCGCGTCCGTGACCGCCGCTGAACCGGCACTGCCACCGCGCCATGCGTGACACAGCGCGAGCGCCAGCGCATCCGCGGCATCGGCGGGCTGCGGGAGCGCGTCGAGTCTGAGAACCCGGGCCACCATCGTCTGGACCTGCAGCTTCTCCGCCGAACCGTATCCGGTGATCGCCGCTTTGACCTCGCTGGGCGTATGGGTCGCCGTACGCAGACCGTGCTCGGCGGCGATGAGGAGCGCGATGCCGCTGGCTTGCGCCGTCCCCATCACGGTGCTGCGGTTCTGCTGCGCGAACACGCGCTCGACGGCGACCACATCGGGGCGATGCTCCCGCACGGCGTCACGGAGCCCCTGCGCGATGAGGTGAAGGCGTTCGGCGACCGGCAGGTCGGGTGACGAGCGGATGACGCCGACGTGCACCAGGCTCGCACGACGGTCGGCCCCGACGTCCACGACGCCCACGCCGCAGCGCGTCAGGCCCGGGTCGACACCGAGCACACGCAGAGAAGAACCCACCCCGTCACGCTACGTGCCTCGCGGCGAGCCGGGGCCCCGACGCGCCCGCAATGCCCGCTTACTCGTCGGCCTCCAGCTCCGCCTGCACCTCGGGCGTCAGATCGAAGTTGCTGAACACGTTCTGCACGTCGTCGCTGTCCTCGAGGGCGTCGATCAGGCGGAACACCTTCCGCGCCGTCTCGGCGTCGACCTCGACCTTGAGGTTCGGGACGAACTCGACATCGGCCGATTCGTACTCGATGCCCGCGTCGGTCAGCGCGGTGCGCACCGACACGAGGTCGGACGCCTCGGTGATGACCTCGAAGCCCTGCGCGTGCGGCTCGATCTCCTCCGCGCCCGCCTCGAGGGCAGCCATCATGACGTCGTCCTCGCTCGTGCCCTCCTCGGCGACGACGATGACGCCCTTACGGGTGAAGTTGTAGGCGACCGAGCCGGGGTCGGCGAGCGTGCCGCCGTTGCGCGACAGGGCCGTGCGGACCTCTGCAGCGGCACGGTTCTTGTTGTCGGTCAGACACTCGATCATGAGGGCCACGCCGTTGGGACCGTAGCCCTCGTACATGATCGACGAGTACTCGACCGACTCGCCGCCGATGCCCGCTCCGCGCTTGATGGCGCGATCGATGTTGTCCTTGGGCACCGAGGTCTTCTTCGCCTTGAGCACCGCATCGAAGAGCGTCGGGTTGCCCGCGAGATCGGCGCCGCCCAGCTTCGCGGCGACCTCGATGTTCTTGATGAGCTTCGCCCACGACTTCGCGCGGCGGGCGTCGACGACGGCCTTCTTGTGCTTGGTGGTGGCCCATTTGGAGTGACCGGACATGAGTCTCCCGTGTTCAGCGGCTGGAAAGTCCAGCGTCGATCTTAGTTCAGCCGCGCGCGGACCCGCTCGAGGAGACGTTGGTGGAACCGCGTCTCGTCCGAGACCTCGGGGTGGAACGACGTCCCCAGCAGGTTGCCCCGCTCCACGGCCACCACACGTCCGTCGTCCAGCGTCGCCAGGATCTCGACACCCGCGCCGACGCGTTCGACCACGGGGGCGCGGATGAAGACGGCCTTCACCGGAGGTCCGCCGAAGGCCTCCACGTGCAGGTCGCTCTCGAACGAATCGAGCTGCGAGCCGAACGCATTGCGTCGCACGGCCACATCCAGTCCGCCGAAGCTCTGCTGACCCGGCAGACCGTCGAGCACGTCGTCGGCGAGCAGGATGAGCCCCGCACACGTCCCGTAGACCGGCAGCCCCTCGGCGATCGCCCGGCGCAGCGGGTCGCGCATCCCGAACGCCCGGCTCAGCTTGTCGATCACACTCGACTCGCCGCCCGGAATCACCAGGCCGTCCACCTCGGCGAGCTCGGCGGGCCGGCGAACCGTGCGCACCGCCGCGCCGAGGAGGCGGAGGATGCGCACGTGCTCGCGCACGTCGCCCTGGAGTGCCAGGACCCCGATACGCGGGGTGTCACCAGCCACGGTCGGCGAGGCGGTGCGGAGCGGGCAGGTCGGCGACGTTGATGCCGACCATCGCCTCGCCGAGTCCTCGTGAGGCTTCGGCGATGACGGCGGGGTCGTCGAAGAAGGTGGTCGCCTTCACGATCGCCGCCGCCCGCTGGGCGGGATTGCCGGACTTGAAGATCCCGGAGCCTACGAACACGCCGTCGGCTCCCAACTGCATCATGAAGGCGGCATCCGCCGGCGTCGCGACGCCGCCCGCGGTGAACAGGACGACCGGCAGCGTACCGGTGCGCGCGACCTCGGCGACGAGTTCATACGGAGCCTGCAGCTCCTTCGCCGCGACGTACAGCTCGTCGGCGCTCTTCGCGCCGAGAGCCGCGATCTCGCCGCGGATCGTGCGGATGTGCTTCGTGGCCTCCGACACGTCCCCCGTGCCGGCCTCCCCCTTGGACCGGATCATCGCCGCGCCCTCCGTGATTCGCCGCAGAGCCTCACCAAGGTTCGTCGCACCGCACACGAAGGGAACGGTGAAGCCCCACTTGTCGATGTGGTTGACGTAGTCCGCGGGCGAGAGCACCTCGGACTCGTCGACGTAGTCGACACCGAGCGCCTGCAGCACCTGAGCCTCTACGACGTGACCGATCCGCGCCTTCGCCATGACCGGGATCGACACCGCCGCGATGATCTCGTCGATCAGATCGGGATCGCTCATCCGCGCAACGCCGCCCTGCGCACGGATGTCGGCGGGGACGCGCTCGAGGGCCATGACGGCGACGGCTCCCGCGTCTTCCGCGATTCGGGCCTGCTCGGCGGTGACCACGTCCATGATCACGCCACCCTTCAGCATCTCGGCGAGTCCGCGCTTGACGCGCGTGGAACCGGTGAGGGAATAGGTCATCGGGTGCTCCTTCGTCGACGTCGCATCGCGCGACGTTTTGTCCTAGGCCAGAAAATAGCATGTCCTACGGCGTAGGCTGATCTCGATGTCTCTGTCTGACACGCGTCCCGAGATCCGCGGCTCCTCCGCCGCGGAGATCGCCGACAGCGTCCGCGCGCTCGTCGAGCGCGGCGAGCTCGCCCCAGGGCAGTCGCTTCCGCCGGTCCGCGCACTCGCCGAGTCGCTGGATGTCAACCGCAACACGGTCGCGGCGGCGTATCGGCTGCTCACTCAGGCGGGCACCGTCGTCACCCGCGGGCGCGGCGGCACGCTCGTCGCCGAGCCCGCCCCTGTCGCGCAAGAGGGCTTCGCCGCCGGCACCGTGCTCCGCGACGTGGGCACCGGCAATCCCGATCCCGACCGCATCCCGGATGCTGTTCCCGCGCTCACACGGATCGCACGCCGGCCCGTCCTCTACGGCGAGCCTGTCATCGACCCCGATCTCGAGGGGTGGGCCCGAGAGTGGGTCAGCGCCGACGTCGCGCCGTCGACGGTGCGCTTGACGATCACGAGCGGGGCGGTCGATGCCGTGGAGCGCCTGCTCGCGCAGGCGCTGACCCGGGACGACGCCGTCGCCCTCGAGGACCCCTGCTTCCTCGCCAGCATCCACACCGTGCGTCTCGGCGGCTATCGCGCGGTTCCGGTTCCCGTGGACGCCGAGGGGATGACCGTGGACGGGCTTCGCGCGGCGCTCGCTGCCGGCGTTCGCGCGATCGTCTGCACGCCGCGCGCCCAGAATCCGACCGGCGCGAGTCTGAGCGCCCGCCGAGCCGCCGAGCTGCGCGCGGTCCTGGAGAATCATCCCTACGTGCTGATCATCGAGGACGACCACTTCTCGCTGCTCTCCGCGCAGCCGTACCACTCGATCATCGGCGGTGACCACCGGCGCTGGGCGCTCGTGCGATCGGTGTCCAAGTTCCTCGGACCCGATATGTGTCTGGCCGTCGCCGCCTCGGATCCCGAGACGGCGGACCGACTCTCACTCCGACTCAGCCCCGGCACCACCTGGGTCAGCCACCTCCTGCAGCGACTCGCCGTCGCTCTCCTCGCCGACGACGCGGTCCACGGCGCCATCCGATCGACGGGACGGCACTACGCGGACCGCAACCGCGCGTTCGCCGAACGGGCGCGGGAGCACGGCTTCGCCGTCGAGCCCGGCGACGGTCTCAACCTGTGGGTCCCGCTCGGCGTGTCGGCCCGCGCGGTCGCCGAGCAGCTCATGCGACGCGGCTGGCTCGCGCGCACCGGCGACGAGTTCGTCCTCGCCGACGCACGAGCGACGCACCATGTGCGCCTGACGGTGCATGATCTCTCCGACGATGACGCCGACCGGCTCATCGCCGACCTCGCCGCGGCCGTGGATGCGGTCGCCGCCACCTCGAAGATGGGATGACTCCGCCGTGAAGGTACTTTCGATCCAGTCCGCCGTCGCCTACGGTCACGTTGGCAACTCCGCCGCGGTGTTCCCCCTCCAGCGCATCGGCGTCGAGGTGCTGCCGGTGTACACGGTGAACTTCTCGAACCACACCGGATACGGCGCTTGGCGAGGACCGCTCATCGCGCCGGACGACGTGCGCGAGGTCATCACGGGTATCGAGGAGCGCGGGGTCTTCGACAAGATCGACGTCATCCTGTCCGGATACCAGGGCTCCGAGGGCATCGCCGACGTGATCGTGGAGACCGTGGCGCGCGTGAAGGCTGCCAACCCGAACGCCGTGTACGCGTGCGACCCCGTCATGGGCAACGCCAAGTCCGGCTGTTTCGTCGCCCCCGCCATCCCGGAGCTCCTGCGCGAGAAGGTCGTGCCGGTGGCGGACATCATCACGCCCAATCAGTTCGAACTGGGCTTTCTCACCGGCACGGATCCGCACACGATCGAGGAGACCCTCGCTTCGGCGGATGCCGCCCGCGCGATGGGACCGGGGACGGTACTGGTCACGAGCGTCGAGCGCCCCGACCGCGAGGAGGGAACGATCGAGATGATGGCTGTGACGCCCCGGGGCGCCTGGATCGTGACGACCCCGCTGCTGCCGATGAAGGCGAACGGTTCCGGCGATGTGACCGCGGCATTGTTCACCGCGCACTACACGCGCACCGGCGATGCCGCGGATGCCCTCGCGCGCACCGCATCCAGCGTGTTCGACCTGCTGGAGGCGACGCACCGCTCGGGTGAGCGCGAGCTCCAGCTCGTGGAGTCGCAAGACGCCTACGCGCACCCGCGCCTTCAGTTCCCCGTGCGTCAGGTGCGCTGAGCCTGCTCAGCCGCCCGTGGATGCGCGGAAGGCGCTCTCCCACTGCGGAGCGTCGGCCGGGCACAAGAACCCGGTTCCGAACACCATGATGCTGACGACATTGCGCTCGGTGGTCGGGTCGCCGTTCGCCAGGGCCGAGATCAGCGGCGAGGTCGCGATGTGCGTGGCGTAAAGATCCGCGTCCACGTCATGCCCGTTGAGGATCGAGGTCTCGCAAGCGTCCAGCGCGAGGGCCAGGGTGATGCTCTCGATCTCCGGTGACCACGTGCCGCCCTGCGACTCGGTGTAGGCCCGCTGCTGCGAGATGAACTCCTGCTGCTCCGGCGTCTTCGGCGTCAGCATCGGGTCGCCGGGGATCTGTTGCTGAGCCTCGAAGAAGGCATCGCGCTCGGCGAAGACATCACCGTCGATCAGCTCGTCGGAGCCGGATTCGTCGGTGTTCTGGGTGGGCTCGCCCGAGGGAGAGAGTGCCTCGCCCGGTTCGCTGGATGCCGGCAGCGGAGTGAACTGGCACCCCGCCAGCGGCACCAGAGCCAGCAACAGCATGGGTGCGATGAGGCGGACCGAACGTGTGCGCATGAGAGACCCCCGGGCTCGTGGAACGATGCCCGCCACGCTATCGACAGCGGCCGGTCCGTGCCGGGGGCTTGTGGAGAACGCTCAGAGCGGCCAGGCGTCCGCGAGGGAGCGGCGCACGTCCCCGAGCAGCTGCGGCAGCGCTTTGGTGCGCGCGATGATGGGGAAGAAGTTCGCGTCGGTCGCCCATCGCGGAACGACGTGCTGATGAAGATGCCCCGCCACCCCGGCGCCGGCGACGGCGCCCTGATTCATCCCGATGTTGAACCCGTCGCACCGGGAGGTCTCGCGCAGCACGCGCATCGCCGTCTGGGTGAGCGCACCGATCTCGGCGACTTCCTCGGCATCCGCCTGGTCATAGGTCGGGATGTGGCGGTAGGGGCAGACCAGCAGATGGCCGGAGTTGTACGGGAACAGGTTCAGCAGGACGTAGGCGCGGACCCCGCGATGAACGATGAGTCCGTCCTCGTCGCTCTTGTGCGGCGCCGCGCAGAACGGGCACTGCTCGGAGTGCGGCTCGGGGCCGGCCTGGATGTACGCCATGCGGTGCGGAGTCCACAACCGCTGGAATTCATCCGGGACGCCGGGCAGATCGGATGCGGCGACCAGCGCCGCATCCGTCTGCTCCGGCTCTGTCGTCACGCGAGGTCCTCCGCGGTGTTGACGAGGACCTTGTCGGCGATCGCCCGCTGGATCATCGCGATCGCGTCGTCGACGGGAATCCCGTTGGTCTGCGTCCCGTCACGGAAGCGGAACGAGACGGTGCCGGCACTGCGGTCCTGCTCCCCCGCGATCAGCTGGATCGGGACCTTCTGCGTCGTGTGCGTGCGGATCTTCTTCTGCATCCGGTCGTCGGAGTGGTCGACCTCGGCCCGGACGCCCGATCCCTTGAGGCGGTCGACGATGCCGTCCAGGTAATCCGCGAACTGCTCCGCGACCGGGATGCCGACGACCTGCACGGGCGAGAGCCACACAGGGAAAGCCCCTGCGTAGTGCTCCAGCAGGATGGCGAAGAAGCGCTCGATCGAACCGAACAGGGCCCGGTGGATCATGATCGGGCGGTGCTTCTCGCCGTCGGGCCCCGTGTACTCGAGACCGAAGCGCTCGGGCAGGTTCGGGTCGACCTGCACGGTCGACAGCTGCCACGTGCGGCCGATCGCGTCGCGGGTCTTGAGGTCGATCTTCGGCCCGTAGAACGCGGCCTCGCCCGGCACTTCGGTGAGCTTCAGACCGCTCGCCATGGCGACGTTGCGCAGCGCATTCGTCGAGTACTCCCAGAACTCGTCCGAGCCGATCCATTTCGACTTCTCGTCGTCACGCATCGACAGCTCCAGCTCGAAGTCCTCGAGGCCGAAGTCGCGGAGCATCGAGATGACGAACTCCAGCACTCGGGTCGCCTCGGATTCGAGCTGCTCCGGGGTGACGAACAGGTGCGAGTCGTCCTGGGTGAACCCGCGCACGCGCGTGAGGCCGTGCAGGGCACCCGAGAGCTCGTTGCGGTAGACGGTGCCGTTCTCCGCGAGTCGCATCGGCAGGTCGCGGTAACTGCGGCCGCGCTCCTTGTAGATGAGGATGTGCATCGGACAGTTCATCGGCTTGAGGTAGTACTCCTGGCCGACCTTGGTGACGTTGCCCTCCGCGTCACGCTCCTCGTCCATGGTGATGGGCGGGAACATGCCCTCCCGGTAGGTCACCAGATGGTTGGAGGTGATGAACAGGTCTTCCTTGGAGATGTGCGGCGTGTAGACGTAGGTGTAGCCGCCTTCCACATGCCGACGCCTCGCGTGCTGCTCCATCTCGCCGCGGACGATGCCGCCCTTGGGATGCCAGACACTGAGGCCGGACCCGATCTCGTCGGGGAACGAGAACAGGTCGAGTTCTTTGCCGAGTTTGCGGTGGTCGCGCTTCGCCGCCTCCTCCAGTCGGTGCTGGTAGGCACGCAGGTCGTCCTTGGTCGCCCACGCGGTGCCGTAGATGCGCTGCAGCTGGGGGTTCTTCTCGCTGCCGCGCCAGTAAGCGCCGGCGATGCGCTGCAGATCCCAGCCATTGCCGATGACGCGGGTGCTCGGCACGTGGGGCCCGCGGCAGAGGTCCTTCCAGACCGTCTCACCATCGCGGTTCACGTTGTCGTAGATCGTCAGCTCGCCCGCACCGACCTCGACCGATGCCCCCTCGGCCGCTTCCTTCTTGCCGCCCTTCAACCCGATCAGCTCGAGCTTGAAAGGTTCGTCGGCGAGTTCCGCCCGCGCCTCGTCGTCCGTGACGACGCGGCGCACGAAACGCTGGTTCTCGCGGACGATCCGCTCCATCTCCTTCTTGATGGCCTTGACGTCCTCCGGGGTGAAGGGAGTGTCGGTGCCGAAGTCGTAGTAGAAGCCGTCGGTCACGGGCGGACCGATACCGAGGTTGGTCTGCGGCTTGATGCGCTGCACCGCCTGGGCGAGCACGTGCGCGGTGGAGTGCCGGAGGATGGCCAGGCCGTCCTCGGAGGAGATCGTGACCGGCTCGACGACGTCGGTCTCAGCGACCGTCGTCGCGAGGTCCTTCAGTTCGCCGTTCACGCGCAACGCGATGACAGAGCGGTCGGGGAAGAGGGCGAATCCGTCTACGGGGTAGGCGACGGCTGCCGGGGTCAGATCAGTCAAAGGACGCTCCTGAAGTGGGTCTCAATCGATCCTATCGAGCTTGCGCGGCGGCAAGATGGTGTCGTGAAGCTGGCTCTCATCGGCGGCGCGCTGCTGCTGGTCGGCATCGCCGCGGTCCTTTTCGGCATCCTCCCCGTGGATGCGGCTGTCGCGGTGGCCGAACGCATCCTCCCCGTCCTCGGCTTCGTCACCGCGATCACGGTCGTCGCGGAGCTCGCGACCCGTGTCGGTCTGTTCGATGTGCTGGGTGCATTCCTGGCCCGCCTCTCGCGCGGGCGCACCATTCTGCTCTGGCTTCTCGTGGTGGCGCTCGCGCTCGTGTCCACCGCCTTCCTCTCGCTCGACACCACGGCGGTGCTCCTGACCCCCGTCGTCGTCGCCGTCGCGAGGGCGAATGGGCTTCCGCCGCTGCCGTTCGCGTTCGCCACGGTGTGGCTCGCCAACACGGCATCGCTGTTTCTGCCGGTGTCGAATCTCACGAACCTGCTTGCCGCCCACAATCTCGAGGGGGGTACGGGAGCGTTCATCGGGCTGCTCGGACCTTCCGCACTGATCGCCGTGTTCGTCACCGTCACCCTGCTGTGGCTGCGCGACCGTCGTCAACTGCGCGGGCGTTTCTCCCCCGCCCGATCACCACACGTCGCCGACAGGGCCCTGCTGATCGCGGCCGGAGTGATCGTCGCAGTCATGCTGCCGCTGTTGGTCTCGGGCCTCGAGCCCTGGATCCCGGCCACATTCGCGGCGGTCCTGCTCGTCGGATTCGTCGCGTGGCGCTCACCACGCCTGCTCTCGCTGCGGCTCATCCCGTGGCAGCTCCTCGTCTTCGCGAGCGGTCTGCTCCTGGTCGCCTCGGCGGCGGATGCAGCCGGCCTGCTCGATCCCGTGTCGGCCGTCCTCAATGCCTCGGACCAGCCGTGGACCGTGTTCGCGGTCGCCGGTGCGGGCACCGTCGGTGCGAACGTCATCAACAACCTGCCCGCCTATCTGGCTCTCGAACCGGCGGTCGCCACATCCCCCATCCATCTCGCGGCCCTGCTCATCGGCGTCAACGCCGGTCCGCTCGTCACGCCATGGGCATCGCTGGCGACGCTGTTGTGGCACGAGCGGCTGCGATCCGAGGGCATCGAGGTGTCGTGGGGACGATTCATCCTGTGGGGTGCGCTGGCCGCTCCCCTTGTGGTGGGCCTCGCCACGCTTCCGCTGCTCTGGATGCGGTGAGCTCAGGCCTCGGTGATGTCGTAGTCGGGGTCGTATCCGTCGTCCGGCTCGCTGTAGCCCTCGACCGCTCGCAGATGCCGCTCGGGCGTCGGGCGCACCCGCGCGAGGTGGGCCTCGAGCTCGGAGCCGTCGAAGTCCGGATCGTCGCCCTCCCACGCGACGGGCACCGAGAGCACGTCGTTGCCGAGGCCGACCACGAGTTCGGCGGTGCCCTCAGGATCGATGGGGACCCGCACGGCAGCCGCTTCGCCACGCTTGGCGAGTTCCGCCGTCAGTTCCACGAGCACGCGCGCCACGTCGTCGGTGGTCAGAACGTTCTCGCCCGCGTAGGTGATGCGTCTCATGCATCCACCATGCGCTCCGGCCCATCGCGTGCCGGGGCGGTTGCGACGACCTCTGCGGTGGTCTAGGCGCGGGCAGAACCGACGATCTCGAGGCTGCGACCTGAGCGATCTGTTGACCGACAACGCCTCACGGAAGGCGTTTCGGGTGCGTTAAAAGATCGCCATGTTGCTGGGTGTTCGCTCACGATCAGGTGAGAATGACCTGCATGCGCTGGGCGAAGTGCGCCCGGCGACCATTCACAGCAGGGATACCACTATGTCTCTTGTTCACATCAGGCGCGGCCGCACAGCGCTCGCACTCGCCGCTCTTGCCGGCACGGCCGTGATGCTCGCCGCTTGCTCCAGCGGCGACAGCGGCGAATCGAGCGGCGGCGGTGAAGGCGGCGACCTCATCGTCGGCACCACCGACAAGATCACCTTCATCGACCCGGCCGGCTCATACGACAACGGTTCGTTCGCGGTGATGAACCAGGTCTACCCCTTCCTCTTCAACAGCCAGTACGGCACCGCGGATGTGACCCCGGACATCGCCGAGTCGGGCGAGTTCACCTCGCCGACGGAGTTCACCGTCAAGCTCAAGGACGGCCTCACCTTCGCGAACGGTCACGAGCTCACCTCGTCGGATGTGAAGTTCAGCTTCGACCGGCAGCTGAAGATCGCCGATCCGAACGGCCCCTCCTCGCTCCTGGGCAACCTCGCATCCGTCGAAGCTCCCGACGACACCACCGTCGTCTTCACCCTGAAGAACGGCAACGACCAGACGTGGGAGCAGATCCTTTCCAGCCCCGCGGGTCCCATCGTCGACGAAGAGGTGTTCTCGCCCGACGCCCTCACGAGCGACGACGACATCGTCGCCGGGAACGCCTTCGGCGGTCAGTACGTCATCGACTCGTACAAGATCAACGAGCTGATCTCCTACAAGCCGAACCCCGACTACAAGGGCGCGCTCGGTGCTGCAGAGAACAGCAGCGTCACGGTCAAGTACTACGCCGATTCGTCGAACCTGAAGCTCGACGTGGCCGGCGGGAACATCGACGTCGCCTTCCGCAGCCTCTCCGCCACCGACGTGGACGATCTGTCGAAGAACGACGCGGTCAAGGTCGTGGATGGTCCGGGCGGCGAGATCCGCTACATCGTGTTCAACTTCGACACGATGCCGTTCGGTGCCGCGACGCCCGAGGCCGACCCGACCAAGTCGCTCGCGGTGCGGCAGGCGATGGCCGACCTCGTCGACCGCCAGGCGCTGAGCGAGGACGTCTACAAGGGCACCTACACCCCGCTGTACTCCTATGTGCCGCAGGGCCTGACCGGAGCAACCGAGCCCCTCAAGGAGCTCTATGGCGACGGCGCGGGTGCGCCCGACCTCGACAAGGCGAAGGCCACCCTCGAGGCCGCCGGCGTCTCCACTCCGGTCACGCTGAACCTCCAGTACAACGGCGACCACTACGGCCCCTCTTCGGGTGACGAGTACGCCGCGGTCAAGTCGCAGCTGGAAGAGGGAGGCCTGTTCACCGTCAACCTCGCGCAGACCGAGTGGGTGCAGTACTCCAAGGACCGCACCGCCGACGTCTACCCGATGTATCAGCTCGGTTGGTTCCCCGACTACTCCGACGCGGACAACTACCTGACGCCGTTCTTCACCGCAGACAACTTCCTCGTGAACCACTACGACAACAGCGCGGTGCAGGAGCTCATCACGGCTCAGGCGTCCGAGACGGATGCGACCGCGCGCCAGTCGGACATCGAGCAGATCCAGGAGCTCGTGGCGAAGGACCTTTCGACGCTGCCGCTGCTGCAGGGCACGCAGGTCGCGGTCGTCGGCAAGGACGTGGACGGCGCCGTGCTCGACGGCTCGTTCAAGTTCCGCTACGCCCCGCTCCACAAGTAAGACCCGACCCACCGGTCCCCCATCGCTCCGGACGACGCGGCCGCCTCGCGGCGGCGTCGTCCGGACGCGGACGGAGGACTCCGACCGTTCAAAGGTTTCCGCATGGTCACAGCGGTAGACGCCGCCGCCGTCGTCAAGCCCGTCGCTCCCCAGCGGGGCGGGCTCTGGCGCTACATCCTGATCAGACTCATCCTGATCATCCCCACCGTCTTCATCCTCGTCACCGTGGTCTTCCTTCTGATGCGGGTCACCGGAGACCCCATCACAGCCGCCCTCGGCGGCAAGCTCCCCCCCGATCAGCTCGCCGAACGCATCCACGAGGCCGGTTACGACCGCCCGTTGATCATCCAGTACGCCGAGTACATCGGCGGCGTCTTCCGCGGCGACTTCGGCAACACGATCACCGACGGTCGTCCGGTGGTGACGATCCTGCTGCAGTACGGGTCCGCGACCCTCGAACTCGCCCTGTACGCGCTGATCGTCGCCTTCGTGCTCGGCATCCCGCTCGGTCTGCTCGCGGCCTACCGCCGCGACCGCTGGCAGGATGCGGCGCTGCGGATCGCCGCGATCCTCGGCTACGCGACGCCGATCTTCTTTCTGGGGATGGTGCTCAAGCTCATCTTCTCCGTCGGACTCGGCGTCCTCCCCGCATCCGGGCGCGCGGGAACGCGCACCGAACTCGCCCTGCAGAGCCTGGACGGTCAGACCGGGATCTACCTCATCGACGCCATCAGACTCGGCAGAGCGGATGCGATCGGCGACGTCCTGTGGCACGCCGTGCTTCCGGCGCTCGCCCTCGGCATCCTCACGGCCGGGATCTTCCTGCGTCTCGTGCGCACCAACGTGATCGGCACCCTCGGCTCCCAGTACGTCACGAGTGCACGCGCCCGCGGCGTGGGCGAGTACCGGCTCGTCACGAAGCACGCCTACCGCCCGGCCCTCATCCCGATCGTCACCGTCATCGGCCTGCAGATCGCCGTGCTCCTCTCGGGCGCCGTCCTCACCGAGACCACCTTCGAGTGGAAGGGCATCGGCTTCATGCTCTCCGAGTACCTGAAGGCGCGGGACTTCGTGGCCGTGCAGGGCATCGTCGTCATGATCGCCGTGGTGGTGGCGGTCACGAACTTCATCGTCGACGTCGTCGCCGCTCTCATCGACCCGCGAGTGAGGTACTGATGTCCACCGTCTCCTCTCCGGCCGCCGTCACCAAGCGCCGCCGTCCCCTGATCGATCGGCTACCGGTCCTCTCGCAGCTCCGCCGGAGTGTGGGACTGCAGCGGGGCATGCTCGTGACCGGACTCGTCATCACGGCCCTGTTCATCCTGACCGCCGCCCTCGCCCCGTGGATCGCGCCTTACGGCTTCGCCCAGCGCTCCGTAGACGGTCAGGACTTCGGAACCCTCCAGGCGCCGAACGCGGTCAATCTCCTCGGAACGACCGTCAGCGGCTTCGACGTCCTGTCGCGGACGATCTGGGGCGCGCAGACGGCGCTGCTCGCCATCGTGTGCGCCATCGCGTTCTCGATCTTCCTCGGCGTGCTCGTCGGCCTGCTCGGCGGATACTTCGGGGGCTGGCTCGACCGCATCCTCGTGGTGCTTGCCGACGCCATCTACGCCTTCCCGTCGCTGCTGCTGGCGATCGTCATGTCGATCGTCATCAGCCAGGGGCAGTCGACTCTCCGCGGCGGCATCCTCGCCTCGGCGATCGCCATCACCGTCGTCTTCGTCCCGCAGTACTTCCGGGTCGTCCGCAGTGAGGTGGTGCGCGTCAAGGCGGAGCCGTTCGTGGAGTCGGCGCAGGTCATCGGCGTTCCGACCTCGCGCATTCTCCTGCGACACGTACTGCGCAACTCCACCCGGTCGCTGCCCGTGGTCGTCACCCTCAATGCCTCGGAGGCGCTGCTGACGCTCGCCGGCCTCGGCTTCCTCGGATTCGGCATCGAGGCCACGGCCGCCGCGGAGTGGGGCTACGACCTCAACCGCGCCGTCTCGGACGTCACGAGCGGCATCTGGTGGACCGCCATTCCCCCGGGCATCGCGATCGTCCTCGTCGTCCTCGGCATCACGCTCGTCGGCGAGAGCCTCAACGATCTCAGCGACCCGCGTCTGCGCACCCGGCGGCGCGCGGCGCGCCCGCGCAAGAAGGAGGCGACCGCATGACCGATATCGCACGCATCGACGACCTCACCGTCACCTTCGCCACCGACGGCGATCCCGTCGTCGCCGTCGCAGGCATCTCGCTCGCCGCGCACGCAGGCGAGGTCCTCGCCATCGTCGGGGAGTCCGGTTCCGGAAAGACCGTGACGGCCAACACCCTGCTCGGTCTGCTCCCGGAGACCGCGACCACGTCGGGCGCCGTCGTGATCCAGGCTCGGCACGGCGGAGAGACGGACATCGTCCACGCGACCGCCTCCCAGCTGCGCGCCATGCGCGGTCGCGATGCCGCGATGGTGTTCCAGGAGCCGTCGACGGCGCTGAACCCCGTGTTCACGGTGGGCTGGCAGATCGCCGAGGGCATCCGGGCCCACGAGCGCGTCACCCGCGCCGAGGCGCGGCGCCGATCGATCGAGATCCTTCGCAAGGTGGGGATCCCCGACCCGGAGAGGCGCGTCGATGACTACCCGCACCAGTTCTCCGGCGGGCAGAAGCAACGCGTCGTCATCGCGATGGCGCTCGTCCTCAACGCGGGCCTCATCATCGCGGACGAGCCGACGACCGCTCTGGATGTCACCGTGCAGGCCGAGATCCTGGAACTGCTGCGCGCCTGTCGCGACGAGTTCGGCGCGACGATCGTGCTCATCACGCACAACATGGGCGTGGTCGCCGACCTCGCGGATCGTGTGGTGGTCATGTATCGCGGGGAGATCGTCGAGCAGGCCCCGGTGCTCGAGCTCTTCGCCGATCCGCAGCAGCCCTACACGCGGGAACTGCTGGCCGCCGTCCCCCACGTCGGTGCCGGCAAGAGCGCCGCTCAGGATGCGGCCGCCGCCGCCCCGTCCGAGCCGCCGGCGGGCAGTCTCGTGGTCGCTCGCAACCTTCACATCGCCTACCCGGGTCGTTTCGGCCGCACGGGCGTCGTGGCCGTGCACGGCGTCGACTTCTGGATCGGACCCGGTGAGGTCCTGGGCCTGGTCGGCGAGTCCGGTTCCGGGAAGACGACCATCAGCCGCGCGATCGTCGGTCTCACCTCCGTCGTCGACGGGTCGTTGGAGGTTCTCGGCACCGAGATGCGCGACGTGAAGCCGCGGGCGCTCGCCGCCCTCCGCCCGCAGGTGGGATTCGTCTTCCAGGATCCGGCGACGAGCTTCAATCCCTTGCTGACGATCGCGGAGTGCATCGCAGAACCCCTCGTGGTGCACAAGCGGGTGCGCAGCGCCGTTCAGGCGCGGAAGCGGGTCGACGAGCTGCTGGACGCGGTGCGCCTGCCCGCCGCATACGGTGACCGTTTTCCGCACGAGCTGTCCGGGGGTCAGCGTCAGCGCGCCTCTCTCGCACGTGCCCTCGCGCTCGACCCGAAGCTCCTCATCGCCGACGAGCCGACGAGCGCCCTCGACGTATCGGTGCAGGCGACGGTGCTGGAGCTGTTCGCCACGCTCCAGCGGGAACTCGGCTTCGCGTCGCTGTTCATCAGCCATGACCTCGCCGTCATCGATGCCGTCGCCGACCGGGTCGTCGTGCTTCGTCAGGGAGAGGTGCGCGAGCAGGGAACGACGGCGCAGGTGCTCTTGCATCCCCAGGACGCCTACACCGAGCGTCTCCTGACGTCGCTCCCGGTGCCGGACCCGGTGGCACAGGCGGAGCGCCGCGCCGCGTGGCTGGCGCTGCCTCCCGAAGCGGGACGCTGAACGACGCGTGGGCCGGGACCTCGCCGCGGGCGGCCCGGTCCCGGCCCACGCATCCGCTCATCCGCGCAGAGGCGTGATGCCCTGTGCCGTCCGCGGGAAGGTGGCGAGAACGGCGGGATCGATGTTGAGGTGGGCGGACACGAGCTGGGGCGGCACGTGCGCCAGCCAGTTGGCGAGGCTGATCTCCTCGTACCTGTCGGTACGGAACACCTCCAGAAACTGCAGAACGTCATCGCCGGTGTTCTCGATGTAATGACCGTAGTTCTTCTTCACCACGCCGACATCACCCGGGCGGAAATCCGTGGTGTTGGCGTGCGGGCCGGTGTTGAAGACCGTCATGCGGGCGGAGCCGCGCAGGTAGTACTGCCACTCGTCCGCGTTGGGATGCCAGTGCAACTCGCGCATCGAGCCCGGCTCGACCGTCACAAGAGCCGCAGCGACCGTGTTCGAGTACGCGTAGTTGGTGGAGTCGGCGACCTGAACGCTGCCGCCCGAGTTCTGATACCGCGGCTGGGAGCGCGACAGCCGGAAGATGACCGGCTCCATCCCCCACTCGACGCCCGCGGCGGCCTGATCGACATCGAGTGCGGGCGGTTCGTCGCCGGGGAAGATCCAGAGGTTGTGCAGCGGGATGTCGGAGAACACCTCCTGCGCGACCCCGAAGTTCTTGGCCAGCACCTCCGGCGGCGTGTGCGCGAACCAGTCCGTCAGCAGCAGCGTGTTCGACTCCGACTGCTGTCCATCGTCGAAAGCGAGCACGAACTCCGCGCCGTCCGGGCCGAGTCCCTGCAACGAATGCGGAGTTCCCGCAGGGAAGAACCACAGGTCCCCCTCCTCCACGTCCTCGACCGCCGGCAGCCCAGAACGACTCAGCGTCGTCACACGAGCCTTGCCACGCGTCATGACGGCCCATTCCGCCGTCTGATGCCAGTGCAGCTCGCGGATCCCACCCGGCTCGAGGTACATGTTGACGCCGGCGATCTCGTCCGAGATGTGGAAGTCGCTGCTGGTCAACTCGCGCGCCCAACCCCCGCGCTGCACGCGACGCGGCGAGATGTTGAACGAGGACCAGAAGAACGGTTGCGTCGAGATGTCGGTGGCCGGGGCGTCGATCTGGTTCGGGAACTGCGATGCGATGGCGGGGTTCTGCGGGCCCGTCATCACGGTGCTCTGCGGCCGGTCGACCGTGTTGATCTCACCTTCCGGCGGAAGGTCAGGGTTGCCGAACGTCGCCGCCTCGTGGTGCGGCACTGTGCGCTCCGGGGTGTCCATGATGGTGCTCCTTCGTCCCGTGAAGTGGATGCCGGCGAGTCTCGTCGAGCCGCGCCGTGCCGTGGCACCGCGGCGTGACGAAGACGACTTCGACCCGCGTCGAGCCTCGTCAGGGAGCGGGGCGGCTTCCGACTCAGAGCGGATGCGGGTCACCGGCGCCGCTTATAGGTTCGGGCCGTACTCGCCGCGCCGTCGGGCGCCCCGAGAGCGAGCACAGGAACCTGAGGAGAATCCACCCATGTCCGATATCACCGTCGTCCTCGTCCACGGCGCCTTCGCCGAGTCGTCGAGCTGGAACGGCGTCCTGACCCTGCTGCAGGATGCGGGCATCGACGCGATCGCGACACCGAACGCCCTGCGCAGCGTCACCACGGACGCCGAGAACGTGCGTCGACTCGTGGACTCGCTGCCCGGCGACGTCCTGCTGGTGGGCCACTCGTACGGCGGTGCGGTCATCACCGAGGCCGGCGCAGGAAACGGCAAGGTCAAGGGCCTCGTGTATGTCGCGGCCTTCGCACCCGACCACGGCGAGAACGCTCTCGACCTCACCGGTCAGTTCCCGGGCAGCACCCTGGGCGAGCGTGTGCGCCCCTATCCGCTCGGCGACGGCACGAACGATCTCGTCGTCGACCGCGCACTGTTCCCCGACCAGTTCGCCGCGGACGTGCCGCTCGAGGTCGCGAAACTGTCCGCCCTCACGCAGCGCCCTATCCGCGACTATGCGCTCGGCGAAGGTCTGCCCACCGAGACGCCGGCCTGGAAGACGCTCCCGTCGTGGTTCGTCTACGGCACGGGTGACAAGAACATCCCCGAGGCGGGGCTCGCGTTCATGGCGGAGCGTGCGGGGTCGCGCGGCACCCGCGTCATCGACGGCGCGTCGCACTCGGTGATGGTCTCCAACCCCGGCGCCGTCGCCGAGCTGATCAAGACCGCGCTCGCCGAACTCGCCTGACTCTCGAGCCCGTCCGGCGCGCGGCATGCCGCCGCGCCGGGCGGGCTCGCCGCATCCGGACCGCATTGGGCGGCTCAGAGCAGCAGGCTCTGCGCGAAGCCTGCGATGGCCCAGATCGCGAAGGCACGCCACTCACCGACGCCGACCCGACCCCGGTCCCGGCCCCGGAGGGTCGGAGCCGGCGGCGCGACGTCTGCACGGCGGATGCCGAAACGCATAGCGCACCAGCCACGCCAGGCCACATCAGCACCACTGGTCGTGCAGACGTCGCACCGCCAGGATTCGAGTGACCGGGCTTCTGCGCAGAATCCACCCCGAGGACGAGAAAACCCCCGGATAACCGGGGGTTCTTCGGTGCGCGATACTGGGATCGAACCAGTGACCTCTTCCGTGTCAGGGAAGCGCGCTACCGCTGCGCCAATCGCGCCTGTATAGGCTGTTCAGTTATGGGCGAGGTGGCGACGGGATTCGAACCCGTGTAAACGGCTTTGCAGGCCGGTGCCTAGCCGCTCGGCCACGCCACCGTGTGTGGTTCGACCCACGTGACGTGATCTCCCCGGAGGGAGATCCCCGCACTCGAGCGGATGACGAGACTCGAACTCGCGACCCTCACCTTGGCAAGGTGATGCGCTACCAACTGCGCTACATCCGCATTTCGTTCCCGATCTCTCGGGCACTTGGAAAACATTATCCCAACTCCGACGCTTCGCAAAACCGAGACGGGCCCGCGCGTGTCTCGCCGTCTGGTCAACGGAGCCCGTCCGCATCCGGTATGCTCGATTCTCGGCCCCACGGGTCACGGGCGATTGGCGCAGTTGGTAGCGCGCTTCCTTCACACGGAAGAGGTCATCAGTTCGAGTCTGGTATCGCCCACCATCGAAACCCCCGGTTCAGCCGGGGGTTTCGCGTTTCCTGTCGCGCCCCGCGCTTCTGTCACGGAATCCTCCGCCGAAGTACCCGGTAGCCGGTATATGCAGCGACGAGCGCCCACAGAACCAAGAGGATCCACACGCCCGCCACGCCCACGATCGGCCCACTCGTGCAGGAACTCGCGTCGGGATCGGTACCCGAGTCGTAGCACGCTCCGTGGGTGGAGCTCGTAATGAGGACGACGACCGCGGCGGCGATGAGGACGGACGCCGCCCAGGCCAATCCGCGGACAGCCCACCTCCGTGTTCGCCGGATGCTCGCGCGCATGGCCCCGAGGCTACAGGCGAGCAGGTGCGGAGCGACAACTCGCTCCAGGAGAGCGGCCGGGACGGGCCAGGATGGACGCATGGCGCCGCTCCCGAAGCCCCCGCAGCTGAACCTCCTGCATCTCGACGACCTCGCCGACGGCAGCCTCGCTCAGTTGCGCGCCGGGGCGACGCTGACGGGCGTGAGACTCGCCGTCGAGAGCCACTCCCCCGCTGATCTCACCGACGCCCGGCTCGACGGCGTCCGCTTCGACCGATTCGTCGCCCCCGAGCTGCGCCTCCGTGGCGCGGGCCTGCTCGAGGTCGCGCTCGACGCGCTGGATGTTCCCGTGATGGATGCTGCTCGCACAGACTGGTCCGACGCGCGCTTGAGCGGCCGCGTCGGCGCCCTCACCGCATACGACAGCTCGCTGCGCAGCATCCACTTCATCGGATGCCGCCTCGGCTTTGTGAACCTGCGCGGCTCTGAGCTGATCGACGTCCAGTTCACCGACTGCGCCATCGACGAACTCGATCTGGCCGACGCACGCTGCCGGCGGGTGCGGTTCACCGACACCCGAATCGCCTCCCTCGAGCTGCCTCGGGCGGTCTTGGTGGATGTCGATCTCAGAGACGCAGCGCTCTCAGCCGTCTCCGGCGTCGGCCAGCTGTCCGGCGCCACGATCACGCACGACCAGGCCCTGCAGCTGGCACCGCTTCTCGCGGCGCACGTGGGCCTATCGATCAGCGACGACTGACACTCACCGCCACCCGAAGCGCGCGCGCAGAGCATCGACGACGCGGGTGAAGCGCGCCGCGTCGAGCGTCGCCCCCTCGCGGCGCAGCCCCGCGTGGGAGACGCTGTAGAGCTGATCGATGTCGGCCCACGACGGCCGACGCTGCGGGTCCCATGCACCCGCCCCCAGAGGAACGTAGGCATCGACCCCCGGGTGCGCACGACTGGTGAGTTTGACCGCGTACACACGGTCGCGGCTCTGACGAGCCACGACGAGCACCGGGCGGTCTTTCCCGCGGCCGTCACGTTCGGCGTACGGCACCCACGTCCAGACGATCTCCCCCGCATCCGGAATCCCATCGGGACGCGGCGCGTACGCGAGTCTCAGCCGACCGACCGAACGGGGGTCCACCTCGTACGTCTGTGACGACGCCCCGGGGCGCACCAGGCGCAGGACACCGCGGCCGAGGCGGGAGAGCAGACCCATCGCGCCAGCCTATCCAGGCCGAAGGGTGCTGCAGATGCCGAAAGGAGAGGGCGCCGCGGTGATCCGCGACGCCCTCTCCTGCTGGAAACGATGTGTCAGGACTGCTCGGCGAGCGAGTAGCCCTCCTCACCGTGAACCGTGGAGTCCACGCCGGCGAGCTCGTCCTCGTTCTTGATGCGGAAGCCGATGGTCTTCTCGATCGCGAAGCCGATGATCCAGGCGACGACGAAGGAGTAGACCAGCACGCCGACAGCGGCGATGACCTGCAGCACGAGCTGCTCGTAGTTGCCGCCGACGAACAGGCCCGTCTCGGTCGCGAAGAAGCCGAGGTAGATCGTTCCGATCAGACCGCCGACGAGGTGGATGCCGACCACATCGAGCGAGTCGTCGTAGCCGAGCTTCCACTTCAGCTCGATCGCGAGGGCACAGACGGCACCGGTGACGACACCGAGCAGCAGGGCCCAGCCGGGCGTGAGGTTGGCGCACGAGGGGGTGATGGCGACGAGACCGGCGACAGCACCCGAGGCGGCGCCCACCGAGGTGGCCTTGCCGTCCTTCAGCTTCTCGACGACGAGCCAACCGATGATGGCGGCCGCGGTGGCGCCCAGCGTGTTGATGATGATGAGGCCGACCGAGGAGTCCTCGGTGCCGAGCAGCCCGAAGGTGCCCTCAGCGCCGGCGTTGAAGCCGAACCAGCCGAACCACAGGATCGCCGCACCGAGCATGACGAGCGGCACGTTGTGGGGCTTGGTGATGCCCTTCTGGAAGCCGATGCGCTTGCCGAGGACGAGCGCGAGCGCGAGCGCCGCGGCGCCGGCGTTGATGTGCACGGCGGTACCACCGGCGTAGTCGATGACCGAGGTCGAGAACCCGAAGGTCTCCCCCAGCGACATGGCCCAGCCGCCACCCCAGACCCATGCTGCGACGGGGAAGTAGACGACCGTTGCCCAGACGCCGGCGAAGATCATCCAGGCGCCGAACTTGGCGCGGTCGGCGATCGCGCCGGAGATCAGCGCGACGGTGATAATCGCGAACGTCGCGCCATAGGTGGCGCCGACGAGGCCGTTGTCGTCGAGGCCACCCAGACCGAAGTCGGAGAAGGGGTTGCCGGCGAACGACAACGGGCTTTCGACCGCGCTCATGTTGAACCCGTAGAGGATCCACAGAACGCTGACCAGGCCCAGCGCGCCGAAGCTCATCATCATCATGCTGACGACGCTCTTGGCCTTGACGAGTCCTCCGTAGAAGAACGCGACGCCCGGCGTCATGAAGAGCACAAGTGCCGTCGCAGCGACGGACCAGGCGAGATTTCCGCTATCCATGAAATTCCTCATCCATGTCGTGTTACTCGAGGTATCCCGGGGCCGCAGATCGGGTCGCAGCTCCTCAGGACGTCCACAGTTTGTCGAGAAGGAGTTCCAGTGGTGCGCGAATGGTGTTTCGGCTGTGTTACAGCGAGCCCGCCACGGTAAACAACAGGTTTCCCCACACCGAGAACCCGCCAGGGATCCCGGCTCAGGAGTGGGTGAGCGCGATCAGACGTGAGATGGCGCGGAGGTACTTCTTGCGGTAGCCGCCCGCGAGCATCTCGTCGCCGAACACCTGGTCGAGAGCCACGCCGGTCGCCCTCACCGGAATCTGCGCGTCGTAGGCGCGATCGACGAAGGCAACGAAGCGAAGGGCCGCGGACTGGTCGGTCAGCTGCTGCACGTCGCGCAGCCCGATGGTCGTCACTCCCTCGATGAGGCGGATGTAGCGCGAGGGGTGGACTTTCGCCAGATGGGCGATGAGCGTCGAGAAATCGTCATCGGAGACGACGCCGGATGCGGCGGCCTCGGCAAGTGCACTCTCGTATGCTCCCGCATCCAGAACGACCGCATGACCGTCGACCGCTCGCTGGCGGTAGTCGACACCGTCGATCCGCAGCGTCTCGAACGAAGCCGACATCGCCTGGATCTCGCGCAGGAAGTCCTGCGCGGCGAAACGCCCCTCGCCCAGTGCGTTCGGCGGCGTGTTGGAGGTGGCGGCGAGCTTGGTGCCGGATGCGACGAGCTCGCCGAGCAGTCGCGTCATCACCATCGTGTCGCCCGGATCATCCAGCTCGAACTCGTCGATGCACAACAGGTCGGAACCGCGGAACAGTTCCACGGTCTGCTGGTACCCGAGTGCACCGACGAGGGCCGTGTACTCGATGAACGAGCCGAAGTACTTTCTGCGCGCGGGCATCGCGTGATAGATCGACGCGAGCAAGTGGGTCTTGCCGACGCCGAACCCGCCGTCGAGGTACACGCCGGGCTTGCGCTCGGGCGCGCGAGGGGCACGGCGGAAGAGGCCGCGCCTCGGCGCCTCCACCGCCGCTCCGGCGAACTCGCCGAGGGTCTGCTTGGCCTCGGCCTGCGAGGGAAAGGCATCATCCGCACGGTAGGTGTCGAAGCTCGCGTCGGCGAACTGCGGCGGAGGTACGAGGGAGGCCACCATGTCCGCACCGGTCACCTGCGGGGACCGCTCGGCAAGGTGCACGAATGCGTTCTGTTGAGCAGGCGAAGTCATGCGGGATCCTGTGTCACACGGTTACGGGGCGGATGCGGCCGCAGCGACTCGAACCTAGGCTCGATCAGGCGACTTCCCCACTTTACGTGCTCGGTCGCATCCCGACTGAACAGGAGAATCCCGTGCCCGTCGACCTCGATTCCACCTCCGAGAAATTCGCCGCCTACGCGCACCCCGAACGACTCGTCACCACCCAGTGGTTGCAGGAGCGCCTCGGCACTCCCGGACTCGTCGTCGTCGAGTCGGACGAGGACGTCCTCCTGTACGAGACGGGCCATATCCCCGGCGCGGTGAAGGTCGACTGGCACACCGAGTTGAACGACCCCGTCGTACGCGACTATGTCGACGGCGCCGGATTCGCCGACCTCCTCAGCCGCAAGGGCATTTCGCGCGAGGACACCGTCGTCATCTACGGCGACAAGAACAACTGGTGGGCCGCCTATGCCCTGTGGGTGTTCTCGCTGTTCGGCCACGAGGACGTCCGACTGCTGGACGGGGGCCGTGACCGGTGGATCGCAGAGGGGCGAGAGATCACCACCGAACCCGCGAACCGCGCGCGCACCGAATACCCCGTCATCGAGCGGGATGACAGCGTGCTGCGCGCATATAAGGAGGACGTCCTCGCACATCTGGGTCACCCGTTGATCGACGTACGGTCCCCCGAGGAGTACTCGGGCGAGCGGACCAGTGCCCCCGCATACCCCGAAGAAGGCGCGCTGCGTGCCGGCCACATCCCGTCGGCGCAGAGCGTGCCGTGGGCGCGCGCGGTAGCCGAGGACGGAACCTTCAAGTCGCGCGCCGACCTGGACTCCATCTACCGCGATGAGGCCGGACTCGCCGACGGCGAGCCGGTCGTAGCGTATTGCCGGATCGGTGAGCGCTCCAGCCACACCTGGTTCGTGCTGAAGCACCTGCTCGGCTTCGAGGACGTCCGCAACTACGACGGTTCGTGGACCGAATGGGGCAGCGCGGTGCGCGTTCCCATCGTGACCGGTTCCGAGCCGGGCGAGGTGCCCGGCCGCTAGGCGCTGCGTGCGAGAATGTCGCGGATGACCGACAGCGCCCTCCCCGAGAAGCTCGCCGAGATCCGCGAGGACTTCCTCGCACTCGCAGAACCCGAACGCCTGCAGCTGCTCCTGGAGTTCTCGCAGGAGCTCCCGCCGATCCCGGCGGAGTATGAGGGGCACCCGGAGTTGTGCGAGCGGGTGGCGGAGTGCCAGTCCCCCGTGTACATCGTGGTCGATGTGGATGACGACGGCTTTGTCGCGATGCACGCCACCGCGCCGGCGGAGGCTCCGACCACCCGCGGTTTCGCCAGCATCCTGGCCCAGGGGCTGACCGGCCTCACCGTCGCAGACGCCCTCGCCGTTCCAGACGACTACCCGCAGAGCCTCGGCCTGACCCGCGCTGTCTCCCCCCTTCGCATCGCGGGGATGACGGGCATGCTGCTGCGCGCGAAGCGCCAGATCCAGCGCAAGAGCGGCGGGTGAAGATGCACCTCACGCGCGTGATCCCCCGCCCGGTCGAGCGTATCGACGCCGGTGACGACGCCGGGCTCCGATGGCTGCGGAGCGAGTACGAGCCGCAGGCCGAGCGGTCGGTGCGGCTCAACATGATCACCTCGTTGACGGGTTCTGCGACGGGCGCGGACGGCACGAGCGACACGCTCTCGAGCCCCGTCGATCGACGCATCCTCGGCGTGATCCGCGGATGGAGCGATGTCGTGGTGGTGGGTGCGCAGAGCGTACGCGCCGAGCGATACGTCGTGCCCAAGCGCACCCGGCTGGCGATCGTTACCCGGACAGGACGACTCGAAGGCCACCAGCTGGCGCCGGACGACGACACCGCCCGCGTGGTCCTCGTGTGCGCCGAGCGCGATGCCGACACCGTGAGAAGCAACAGCGAGGGTCTGGGGCTCGACGTCATCGCCGTTGCGGGCGACGAACTCGAGCCCTCCCGCGTGCTCTCGGCCTTCGCGGATCGCGGGTGGCTGCGTGTCGTCTGCGAGGGCGGACCCACGCTCGCCTCGCAATTCGCTCGCGCGGGTGTGATCGATGAGTTCTGCGTCTCCGTCGCGCCCCAACTCGTGCCGGCGACCGCGCCGTTCATCCGTGTTCCCGACGGTCACACGCTGGCAGCGCCGCACGGCCTGCTCGTCGACGACTCGGGCTTCAGCTATCTGCGGGCTCGCCCGTCGGCGTGAGTCCCTGCGCACGCATCCAGTCGCGGATGTGGGCACTCCAGCGCTGCTCGTCGTAGTTCCACAGCTTCGTGTGGCGCGCCACCTCGAAGACCTCGAGCTCGACGAGGTCGGGGCGTGCCTGCCGCAGATCGTGAGAGGCGTCCGAGGGGACGAAGCCGTCGTCGTCGCTGTGCAGGATGAGGATCGGGTCCCGCAGCTCGCCCGCGCGAGCGACGACATCCAACCGGTCGAAAGGGATCGGTGTCCCGGTGCGGGTGAATGCCGTGCCCCAGTCCGACTCGAGCGCCGAGATGGCGAGTTTCGTGACCGTGGGCGGAAGCTTCATCAGGCCCGCCTGGTAGTCGAGCACGACGCGCCAGTCGATGACGGGCGAATCCAGAATGACACCGGCGATCATGTCCCGGTGCGCCGAGCTGAGCGCCAACTGCAGTGCGATCGCGCCCCCCATCGACCACCCCATGAGCAGGATGCGGCGGGCACCGTTGCGCCGGGCGAAGCCGATCGCGGCATCGACGTCGCGCCACTCCGTGGCACCGAGCCCGTAGGTGCCCGTGCGGCTGCGCGGCGCCTCACCGTCGTTGCGATACGAGACGACCAGCGTGGTGACACCCAGGCTGTGCATGAGCGGGACTGCCCGCAGGCACTCGGCGCGCGTCGTGCCCCGACCGTGGATCTGGATGCACCAGAGATCCGTCTCCTGCTCCGCCGGGAACAGCCACGCGGGGCACGGCCCGACGGCCGAACCGATGAGCTGCGAGCTGAAGGGCAGCTGCAGCTGATCGGGGCGGTCGAAGTACCAACCGCTGAACGCGGCCTCGGCGGAGAGCCGCGCGTCCTGACCGACGTGCGTCAGCAACTTGCGCTTGACGCCGGCTTCGTTCTCGGCGAGGACGCTGCCGAGCTTGACGTAGTCCTCGGTGCCCCGCGTGAACAAACCGTAGCGCCCCGGCAGCTCGGTGTCGTCGTTGCGCTCGAGCGTGATCGTCTGCGACGCCGGATCGAGCGCGAGGATGCGGGTGTCAGCACGACGTCCGGCGGGCGTCACGACCTGACGCGCGACCCGGATGGCCACGGCGCCGATCAGCGCGGAGCACAGCGCGGTCGCGGTCGCGAGAGCGACGGCCGCGCCGCGGAAGAGGGCGAAGGCGGTGGGTGAGGCGCCATGGCGGGCGGCGCGCCTGGAGTCCAACATCGTGGCTTCACTCTAGTCTGTCGCCGTGCCCTCCGACCCAGCCGCACCCGCGTCTGCACTCGATGACGCCGTCGCGCGGATCCTCGAGGTGTCGTTTCGCGAGGACCTCGTCGTGCGTCAGATTCCCGCCCCGTCGGGAATCGCCCCCGCCTCGTTCGCACTGGCAGGAGATGTGCGCCCCGAACCCGGCGAGCACGAGTCCGCCTTCGGCACGGGTCGCTTCCTCCTCCTGCACGACGCGAGTGAGCCCGAGCCCTGGGACTCGCCGTGGCGCATCGTGTGCTTCGCGCAAGCGCCTCTCGACGCCGAGATCGGCGCGGACCCGCTTGTCGCGGATGTCGCCTGGTCGTGGCTCGTCGACGCGCTGCACACGCGCGGCGCCGGCTACCACGCCGCATCCGGCACCGCCACGAAGACACTCTCCAAGGGGTTCGGTTCGCTCGCGGCGGAGGGAGACGGCGCCCAGATCGAGCTGCGCGCGTCGTGGTCTCCGGAGGGCGAGATCGAACGGCACGTGGAAGCGTGGGCAGAATTGGTATGCATGCTCGCCGGGCTCCCACCCGGCTCGGAAGGGATCGCACAGATCCGGGGAAGGGGTTCATCCCGTGCCTGAGTACTCCGTCATCGCCGACGAAGCAGAGTTCACGTCGGCGATCGAGAGACTCGCCGAGGGTGAAGGTCCGTTCGCTGTGGACGTGGAACGCGCATCCGGCTTCCGCTACTCCCAACGCGCCTACCTGGTGCAGATCTATCGACGCGGGTCGGGTGTGTTCCTCATCGACCCGCCGGCCCTCTCCGACTTCTCCCCGTTGCAGGCTGTTCTCGGCACGGCGGACTGGGTGCTCCACGCCGCCAGCCAGGATCTTCCCTCGCTGCGTGAACTGGGACTGGAGCCGCCTCGCATCTTCGACACGGAACTCGCGTCACGGCTTCTCGGACACGCGCGCGTGGGGCTCGGGGCTGTCGTCGAGGACACGCTCGGGATCACGCTCGCCAAGGCGCACTCCGCGGCGGACTGGTCGACGCGTCCGCTCCCGCAGTCCTGGCTCGAATACGCCGCACTGGATGTGCTGCATCTGATCGACGTGCGTGACGCGCTCGTGTCGGAGCTGGCAGAGCAGGGCAAGACGGCACTGGCCGAGGAGGAGTTCCAAGCCGTGCTCGACCGGCCGGTGAAGCCGCCGCGCACCGATCCGTGGCGGCGGTTGAGCGGGCTGCACACGCTCCGGGGGCGACGCAACCTCGCCGTGGCGCGCGCGCTCTGGGAGGCACGCGAGGAACTCGCCGTCGCGCAGGATGTGTCACCGGGACGGCTGGTACCCGACCGCGCGCTCGTGGCGGCTGTCGCGGCCGCCCCCGAGAGCAAGCGCGCCCTCGCAGCCGTGAAGGAGTTCACCGGTCGCGCCAGCCGGTCCGAGCTCGATCGCTGGTGGGCAGCCATCGAGCAGGGGCGCGCGACGACGGATCTCCCCCTCGAGCGCGTCGGCAGCGACGCGCTGCCTCCGCCCCGCGCGTGGGTCGACCGCAACCCCGAGGCCGACGCCCGGTTGAAGGCCGCGCGCCCACTCGTCGAGGCGCGTGCCGAAGAGCTGACGATGCCGACGGAGAATCTGCTGACGCCCGAACTCCTGCGACGCGTGGCGTGGGAGCCGCCGACCCCGATCGACGCGGACACGGTGGGAGCGGCCCTGCTGGCGCTCGGCGCTCGCCACTGGCAAGTGCGAGAGACCGCACAGGTGATCGCCGATGCTTTTGTGGCTTCCGTGCAATCGGTCGAGAACGCGGCGGAGAACGCTTCGTAGGTTCGATCCAACCGGTTTTTTCCGGCCACGAGCCCCTCCTACGTTGGAGGAAACCCCGATCATTGGAGGCAGAGTGGCCGAGATTTCGGACGTCTTCTTCGTCGACGGCATGCGTACGCCCTTCGGGCGCGCCGGCGAGAAGGGCATGTACTGGAACACCCGCGCGGACGATCTGGTGGTCAAGACGATCATCGGCGTCATGGAGCGCAATCCGAAGGTCCCCGCGGACCGCATCGACGATGTCGCCATCGCCGCGACCAGCCAGACCGGCGACCAGGGCCTGACCCTCGGCCGCTCGGCGGCGATCCTGGCGGGCCTGCCGATGACGGTCCCCGGCTTCGCGATCGACCGCATGTGCGCCGGAGCGATGACGAGCGTCACCACGATGGCGGGCTCGATCGGCGTCGGCATGTACGACGTCGCTCTCGCCGGAGGCGTGGAGCACATGGGGCGTCACCCCATCGGGGCCAACGCCGACCCGAACCCGCGATTCGTCGCCGAGCGGATGGTGGACCCGGGCGCGCTGAACATGGGCGTGACCGCGGAGCGCATCTTCGATCGTTTCCCTCACTTGACGCGCGAGCGCAGCGATATGTTCGGCATGCTCAGCCAGCACAAGGCGCAGGCGGCGTACGAGAACGGCAAGTTCCAGCCCGACCTCGTTCCGGTCGCCATCAAGGACGGCGAAGGAGCGTGGGGCCTGGCGACCGAGGACGAAGGACGCCGCCCTGAGACGACGCTCGAGCAGCTGGCTACTCTGAAGACCCCGTTCCGGCCTCACGGCCGCGTGACGGCCGGCACGTCGTCGCCGCTCACCGACGGCGCGACGATGGGTCTGCTGGCCGGCGGCGGCGCGGTGAAGGAGCTGGGCCTGCAGCCCAAGATGCGTCTCGTCTCCTTCGCCTTCGCCGGCGTGCAGCCCGAGATCATGGGCATCGGCCCGATTCCGGCGACCGAGAAGGCGCTGCGCAAGGCGGGGCTGACGATCGACGACATCGGCCTGTTCGAGCTGAACGAGGCGTTCGCGATCCAGGTCATCTCGCTGCTCGATCACTTCGGGATCGCCGACGACGACCCGCGTGTGAACCCCTGGGGCGGCGCCATCGCCCTCGGCCACCCGCTGGCCGCATCCGGTGTACGCCTGATGATCCAGCTCGCCGCGCAGTTCCGCGAACGGCCCGATGTCCGCTATGGGCTCACGGCGATGTGCGTGGGGCTGGGGCAGGGCGGCTCGGTCATCTGGGAGAACCCGTACTTCGACGGCAAGAAGCGGAAGTGAGTGAGACCATGACCGATTACGACGCGATCGATTTCTCCCCGCTCGACCAGTTCAGCGGCGACGAAGTGGTCACTCACTCCCCCGTGCGCGACATCCGGCTGCCCTCCGGCAGGGTGCTCGCCCTCATCACGCTCGACAACGGCCGGGATCACACACGACCGAACACGCTCGGGCCGGCGACCCTGAAGGAGCTCGGCGACACGCTCACGGCGCTCGCCACGCGGGCCGCCGCGGGCGAGATCCATGCCGTCGGCATCACGGGCAAGCAGTACATCCTCGCCGCAGGCGCCGACCTCTCCGATGTCTCGAAGGTCCCCTCCCGGGAAGCCGCCAAGCTCATCGCGCAGCGCGGTCATCAGGTGCTGGGCCGCCTTTCCGAGCTCGGAGTGCCCTCCTTCGCCTTCGTGAACGGTCTGGCGCTCGGTGGCGGCGTGGAGATCGCACTCAACTCCACCTACCGCACGGTCGATGCGTCCGCGGCGGCCATCGCGTTGCCCGAGGTGTTCCTGGGCATCATCCCGGGCTGGGGCGGGTCATACCTGCTCCCGAACCTCATCGGCATCGAGAAGGCGCTCGAGGTTGTCATCTCGAACCCGCTGAAGCAGAACCGCACTCTCAAGCCTCGCCAGGCATACGAGCTCGGCATGTTCGACGCGATCTTCTCGCCGGCGAACTTCCTCGAGGAGTCGCTCATCTGGGCCGACGGTGTCATCGGCGGCGCGATCAGGGTGGAACGCAAGAACGAGCCCGGCAAGATCGAGCGCCTCACCAAATGGCCCATCGCGATCAAGATGGCGCGCGGCATGCTCGAGAGCCGCATCGGCACCGTTCCGCGCTCTCCCTATGTGGCTCTCGAGCTGCTGGACAAGGCCAAGGGCGGCACGAAGGCCGAAGGCTTCGCGCGCGAGGACGACGCGCTCGCCGACCTCGTCGTCGGCGACCAGTTCGCGGCGTCGATGTACGCGTTCGACCTCGTGCAGAAGCGCGCCAAGCGCCCGGTCGGCGCACCCGACAAGACGCTCGCGAAGAAGGTCACCAAGGTCGGCGTCATCGGCGCGGGCCTCATGGCCAGCCAGTTCGCGTTGCTGTTCGTGCGCAAGCTCCGGGTGCCTGTACTGATCACCGACATCGATCAGGCACGAGTGGACAAGGGAGTCGCGCACATCCACGAGGAGATCGGCAAGCTCGAGGCAAAGGGTCGGCTCGACGCTGACGCCGCCAACCAGCTGCGCGGGCTCGTCACCGGCACGACCGACAAGTCGCAGTACGCGGACTGCGACTTCGTCATCGAGGCGGTCTTCGAGGAGGTCGGCGTCAAGCAGCAGGTGTTCGCGGAGATCGAGGCGATCGTCGCCGACGACGCGATCCTCGCGACGAACACCTCATCGCTGTCGGTCACCGAGATCGGGTCGAAGCTCGCCCACCCCGAGCGGCTGGTCGGTTTCCACTTCTTCAACCCGGTCGCCGTCATGCCGCTCATCGAGGTGGTCAAGACGGAAGCCACTTCGCATGCGGCGTTGGCCACGGCGTTCGTCGTCGCCAAGGGCCTCGGCAAGAACGCGGTGCTGACTGCCGATGCTCCCGGCTTCGTCGTCAATCGACTGTTGGCCAAGGTCATGGGCGAAGCAGCGCGCGCGGTCTACGAGGGCACGCCCCTGCTGACCGTCGAGAAGGCGTTCGCCCCCCTCGGCCTGCCGATGACACCGTTCCAGCTGATCGATCTCGTCGGTTGGAAGGTGGCGGCGCACGTGCAGGACACGATGGCGCACGCATTCCCCGACCGCTTCTTCGCGTCGGAGAACTTTCACAAGCTCGCCGAGCTGTCGGAGATCGTGGAGAAGGACAAGAACGGGCGGGTCACCGGCTGGACGAAGGCGGCGGAGAAGGTGCTGAAGCCCGCCGTGGGCACGACGCCCGTCGCGGAGGCGGAGATCCTCCGCCGCGTGCAGGACGGCCTGGCGCAGGAGATCCGCATCATGCTCGACGACGAGGTCGTGCCGGAGGTGCAGGACATCGATCTGTGCCTGATCCTCGGCGCGGGCTGGCCGTTCATCGACGGCGGAGCATCGCCCTACCTCGATCGAGAGGGCGCCTCGGAGCGCGTGTTCGGCGCGACGTTCCACAATCCCCCGATCCGCGGCGTCGGCGACTGACGAACGACGAAGGGGGTGGCTCACCGATCGGTGGGCCACCCCCTTCGTCGTTCCGGCGCGTCACGCCTTGTGCGAGCCGACGCCTTCGTCGTCCGGGATACGGAGATCCGCCGCATCCTTCGATCCTCGAGCGACGGGGATCCGGGTGCCCAGCACCTGCGCGACGACGTCTTGCGCGATCTTGGCGGCGGTGAGTCCGGCATCCACGAGGATCTGGTCGCGGGAGGCATGGTCGATGAACTCGTCCGGGACTCCGAGCTCGTCGACAGCCGTATCGACCCCGTTCTCACGGAGCACCTGGCGGATGCGGGTGCCGATGCCGCCCACCCGGATGCCGTCCTCGATCGTGATCACCAGTCGGTGCGCGGCGGCCAACTCGACGAGAGAGCCGGCCACGGGAACGACCCAGCGCGGATCGACGACTGTCGCGCCGATGCCCTGCGCGGACAGTCGGTCGGCGACCTCCACGGCTGTGTGCGCCATCGGTCCGATGCCGATGATCAGCACGTCGGCCGCCTGGGGCTTCACGAGAACGTCGACGCCGTCGTCCAGACGCTCGACGGCGGGAAGCTCCTTGCCCACGGCTCCCTTCGGATAGCGCAGCACGGTGGGCGCATCCGGGACCGCCACCGCCTCCGCGAGCTCCTCACGCAGCCGCGTCGCGTCGCGTGGAGCGGCGATGCGGATGCGGGGCACGAGCTGCAGCATCGCGAGGTCCCAGATGCCGTGATGACTCGGGCCATCGGGACCCGTGACCCCGGCGCGGTCGAGGACGAACGTGACGCCGGCGCGATGCAATGCCACATCCATCAGCACCTGGTCGAAGGCGCGGTTCATGAACGTCGCGTAGATCGCCACGACGGGGTGCAGCCCGCCATAGGCGAGACCCGCCGCGGATGCGGCCGCGTGCTGCTCGGCGATGCCGACGTCGTAGACCCGGTCGGGGAACCGCTGCGCGAAGGGCAGGAGACCCGTCGGGCGCAGCATGGCGGCGGTGACGGCGATCACGTCGGGTCGCTCCGCCCCGATGCGTGTGAGCTCCTCCGCGAACACGTCCGTCCACGCGGTTCCCGCGTCGGCGCCGAGGGTCGCACCCGTCACCGGGTCGATGCGGCCCACCGCGTGGAACTGGTCTGCCTCGTCGTCGACGGCGGGCTGGTAGCCGCGGCCCTTCTCCGTGATCGTGTGGACGATCACGGGGGCGCCGTAGTTCTTCGCGAGCTCGAGCGTCTCTGTGAGCGCCCGGATGTCGTGACCGTCGATCGGGCCCAGGTACTTGATGTCGAGATTCGAGTAGAGCGCCTCGTTGTTGGTGAACCTCGAGAGGAACCCGCGGGTGCCGCCGCGTACACCACGGTAGAACGCTCGTGCGGCCGGCCCGAGACGGGTGATGAGATTCCGTGACCCACGATGCAGGCTCTGGTAGGCGTCGGCGGTGCGTACGCGGTTCAAGTAACGCGCCATCCCGCCGATCGTCGGCGCATAGGAACGGCCGTTGTCGTTGACGACGATGACCAGGTTGCGGTCGTTGTCGTCGGAGATGTTGTTGAGCGCCTCCCAGGTCATGCCGCCGGTGAGCGCGCCGTCTCCGACGATGGCCACGACGTGTCGGTCCCGACGCCCCGTCTGCGCGAAGGCACGGGAGATGCCGTCCGCCCAGCTGAGCGAGCTCGAGGCGTGAGAGGACTCCACGATGTCGTGCTCGCTCTCCGCACGCTGCGGATAACCGGCCAGGCCGCCGCGCGAGCGCAGCGCCGAGAAGTCCTGCCGCCCGGTGAGCAGCTTGTGCACGTACGACTGGTGCCCCGTGTCGAAGACGATCGGGTCGTTCGGGGAGTCGAAGACGCGGTGCAGAGCGATCGTCAGCTCCACCACCCCGAGATTCGGGCCGAGATGCCCGCCCGTGCGGGCGACGTTCTCGATGAGGAAGGCGCGGATCTCGCCCGCTAGCTCCTCGAGCTGAGCGGTCGTGAGGGTGCGCAGATCGCTGGGCTGGGTCACCTGGGACAACAGCGACATATCGTATCCCTTCCTCTCGGGCGAGGCGGTCATGGTCGGCCCCCCCTGGCGTCCGCGGGCTCCTGCCGCAACACCTTCGCCATCGGGCGCCCCTTCGCGAGTTCGTCGACGAGCTTGTCCAGATAGCGGATCTGCTGCATCAGAGGGTCGTCGATCTCCTCCACCCGAATGCCGCAGATCACGCCGGTGATCCGATCGACGTGCGGGTTCAGGTGAGCCTGGGCGAAGAAGTCCTCGAGGCTCGTCCGTTCGGTGAGGTGACGGGCGATCTCCCCGTCCTCGAACCCCGTGAGCCATCGAATGACCTCATCGAGCTCGGCGCTCGTGCGCCCCTTCCGCTCGATCTTCGCCACGTAGAGCGGGTAGATGTCGGCGAACGGCGTCGCGAAGATCCGGCTCATCTCCACAGGTTAGCCGCTGCAGCAAAAGACGGGCCGGTCCCTTGCCAGGACCGACCCGTCTGCGGTGCGAACGCTCAGACGAGCGAGCGCAGCACGTACTGCAGGATGCCGCCGTTGCGGTAGTAGTCCGCCTCGCCGGGGGTGTCGATGCGCACCTTCGCCTCGAACGTGATCGTCTGCTTGCCTTCCGGCGAGAACTCGCTCGGCTCGGCCGTGACGGTCACCGTCTTGGGCGTGACGCCCTCGTTGAGCTTCTCCAGGCCCGTGATCGAGACGATCTCGGTGCCGTCGAGGCCGAGCGAGGACCAGCTCTCACCCTCGGGGAACTGCAGCGGAACGACGCCCATGCCGATCAGGTTCGAGCGGTGGATGCGCTCGAAGCTCTCGGTGATGACGGCCTTCACGCCCAGGAGGCTCGTACCCTTGGCCGCCCAGTCGCGCGACGAGCCGGAGCCGTACTCCTTGCCGCCGAACACGACGAGAGGCGTGCCCTGCGCGGCGTAGTTCTGGCAGGCGTCGTAGATGAACGACTGCGGACCACCGGGCTGCGTGAAGTCGCGCGTGTAGCCGCCCTCGACGACGGCGCCGTCGTTGACTGCGCTGACGATCGCGTTCTTGAGGCGGATGTTCGCGAACGTCCCGCGGATCATGACCTCGTGGTTCCCGCGGCGCGAGCCGTAGGAGTTGAAGTCCTTCTGCGCGACGCCGTGCTCGGTCAGGTACTGCGCGGCGGGGGTGCCCGCCTTGATGTTTCCTGCCGGGCTGATGTGGTCGGTGGTCACCGAGTCACCCAGAGTCGCCATCACGCGGGCGCCGGTGATGTCGGAGACCGGGGTCAGCTCCATCGACATGCCGTCAAAGTAGGGCGCCTTGCGCACGTAGGTGGAGTCCGCATCCCACTCGAACACCGGGCCGGTGGGCGTGGGTAGGTTCCGCCAGCGGTCGTCGCCGTCGAAGACGGTCGCGTACTGCTTGATGAACTGCTCGCGCGAGATCGAGGTGTCGATGACGGCCTGGACCTCTTCGGTGGAGGGCCAGATGTCCTTGAGGAACACGTCCTCGCCGTTCTGGTCCTTACCGAGCGGGTCGTTGTCGAAGTCGAAGTTCATCGAACCCGCCAGCGCGTAGGCCACCACGAGGGGCGGCGACGCGAGGTAGTTCATCTTCACGTCCGGGCTGATACGACCCTCGAAGTTGCGGTTGCCCGAGAGGACGGCCGTCACGGCGAGGTCGTTCTCGTTGATGGCCTCAGAGACCTCTTCGATGAGCGGGCCCGAGTTGCCGATGCAGATCGTGCAGCCGTAACCGACGGTGTAGAAGCCGAGACCCTCGAGCGACTTGTCGAGGCCCGACTTCTCGTAGTAGTCGGTGACGACCTTCGAGCCGGGGCCGAGCGTGGTCTTGACCCAGGGCTTGCGCGTCAGGCCCTTCTCAACGGCCTTCTTCGCGAGCAGACCCGCCGCCATCATCACCGAGGGGTTGGAGGTGTTGGTGCAGGACGTGATCGCCGCGAGGGTGACCGCGCCGTTGTCCAGGATGTAGGGCGCGCCCTCAGCAGGCGTGACCTTCACGGGCTTGGACGCCGCCGCCGGCCCGCCGCTCGAGATCAGGACCTCGCCCGTGTGCACGTGCTCGTCGCCGGGCACGGGACCGGGGTCGGATGCGGGGAAGGACTGGTCGCCCTCGAGGTCGACGATCGAGTCCGACGTGGAGGCGGTCGCGTAGTTGAGGATGTCCTTCTCGAACTGCGCCTTCGCCTCGGAGAGCAGGATGCGGTCCTGGGGACGCTTGGGGCCCGCGATCGAGGGGACGACGGTCGCGAGGTCGAGCTCCATGTACTCGCTGAAGACCAGCTCGCGCGAAGGGTCGTGCCAGAGCGACTGCTCCTTGGCGTACGCCTCGACGAGGGCGATCGCCTCGTCGCTGCGTCCGGTGAGACGCAGATAGTCGAGAGTCACGTCATCGATCGGGAACATGGCGGCCGTGGAGCCGAACTCCGGGCTCATGTTGCCGATGGTGGCGCGGTTGGCCAACGGGACGGAGGCGACACCCTCGCCGTAGAACTCGACGAACTTGCCGACGACGCCGTGCTTGCGCAGCATGTCGGTGATCGTCAGGACGACGTCGGTCGCGGTGACACCGGCGGGGATCTCGCCCGTGAGCTTGAAGCCCACGACGCGCGGGATGAGCATGGAGACGGGCTGACCGAGCATGGCGGCCTCGGCCTCGATGCCACCGACGCCCCAGCCGAGCACGCCCAGGCCGTTAACCATCGTGGTGTGCGAGTCGGTGCCGACACACGTGTCGGGGTAAGCGCGCAGGACACCGTCGACCGTGCGGTCGTAGATGACCTTGGCGAGGTGCTCGATGTTCACCTGGTGCACGATGCCGGTGCCCGGCGGTACCACCTTGAAGTCGTCGAAGGCCGTCTGGCCCCAGCGAAGGAACTGGTAGCGCTCGCCGTTGCGCTCGTACTCGATCTCGACGTTGCGCTCGAGGGCGTTCTCGGAGCCGAACAGGTCGGCGATGACGGAGTGGTCGATGACCATCTCAGCCGGAGAGAGCGGGTTGATGCGGTTCGGGTCGCCGCCGAGGGCGGTCACGGCCTCACGCATCGTCGCGAGGTCGACGATGCAGGGCACGCCGGTGAAGTCCTGCATCACGACGCGCGCGGGCGTGAACTGGATCTCGGTGTCGGGCTCCGCATCCGGGTTCCAGGACCCGAGCGCCTGGATCTGCTCCTTGGTCACGTTGGCGCCGTCTTCGGTGCGCAACAGGTTCTCCAGGAGCACCTTGAGGCTGAAGGGGAGCTTCTCGTAACCGGCGACCGTGTCGATACGGAAGATCTCGTAGTCGGTGCTGCCGACCGTCAGGGTGCTTTTCGCACCGAAGCTGTCAACCGTGGACACGTCTGTCTCCTTCGTCGGCGTTCACGGGCGTCGTCGCGGGGCCCGATCTGCCCATCTTCCCCGCGTCCGGAAGGGGTTGCTAGGAAGGTAAGCCTTACCCCGTCGCCCGGAAATTTATCTCGATGTCGAGATAAATAGTATCACCGGGCGTCGGACTCCTCGACGGGCGCGCCGCCCTGTGAGGCCCGCGCGTGCACGGCGCGGACGGTCAGCCAGGTGACGGCCACGAGAGGCGCGAACAGCGGCAGCCCCATGGCGATCTTGAGGGTTCCCAGCAGCGCCACCGCGCTCTCCCGATTCACCGGATCGAGCGACGAGAAGTAGATGGGAAGCTGCACCGCCAACCGCACGAAGAAGAGCGCCGCCCAGGCGATGGTGAGCCAGAAGTAGGCGCGGCGCTTCGCCTTGAGTTGCCGCCATGAGGTGCCCTCGCCCAGCATGTAACCGGCTGCCAACCCGATGATCGGCCAGCCGATGAGTGCGGAGACGAGCATCGCCAGACCGTAACCGGCGTTCGTCAGCAGCCCCGGCACGAAGTTGTCGGACGGATTGCCCGTGATCAGCGCCAGAACAGCGGCAACACCGGCGGCGACGAGTCCGCCGAGCGCGGCGGCTGCCGGCGACTTCTGCAGCAAGCGCACCACGGTGAACACGACGGCGATGCCGACGGAGGTCGCGAGGGAGAGAACGAGGTTCGTCGTCGCGGTGTAGACGATGACGAAAAGGAGGCTCGGGAGCACGGACTCGACGACACCGCGCCAACCGCCCATGGCGTGCCACACGACGTGACCGGTGCTCGCTTCCTGCGCAGGATCCATCCCCGCGCGACGCGCGGCCGCACCCAGCGCGGAACCGATGAGCTCGGATGCGCGGGGCTCGGCGGGCACCGGTGGCTCGAGCGAGGGACGTTCGCCGTGCGTCTCGTCGGAGCTCACGCCGCGCCCGGGGTCGCTGGCATCTTCAGGGGGATCAGATCGCGCGGGGGCATCGGCGTACCGCCTCGCACAACCACCAGCGAGCGGAACAGATCCTCGATCTGGGCCGCGGCTTCGACGTTGGACGTCGCTGCTCCCCCGATCACGCCGCGCAGGAACCAGCGGGGCCCGTCGACGCCGACGAAGCGCGCGAGTCGCTTGGCGCCGCTGCCGGCGTCACCGGCCACGACGACCGGAACCTCGGCGAGGAGCTCCGGACCGAGCGGGCCTTCCCGCTCCTCGACCCGGCCGCCCTGCTGACGCACCTGCTGACGGATCTGCTCTCGCGTCTCCTCCCAGAGCCCGCTCGAGCGGGGTGCGGCGAAAGGCTGCACCTGGAGTGTCGAGTCGGCGTAGTCGAGTCCGACGGCGACGATGCGCTTGGTCTGCTCCTCGACTTCGAGCCGCAGGTTGAGTCCCTCTCGGGGAAGCACCTTGATCGCGCCCAGGTCGATGTAGGGACGAACCGGGTTCACTTCCGACTCGTCGAAAGGTCCCGCGGTTTCGCGGTCGATCGGAGCGCTCTTGCCGCTCGGTTCCAGAGATGCGTCGGTCATCGGGTCGTCCTCGCAGAAGTGTCGTATCCGGTGGAGCCGAAGCCCCCTTCGCCGCGCACACTGGCGGGCAGCTCATCGACCGGGAGGAAGCGAACCGGCGGGATAGGAAGAACCACCAGCTGCGCGATCCGATCCCCCGCCGACACCTCGTAGGTCTCGGCGCGGTCGGTGTTCAAGAGCGCGACCTTGATCTCGCCGCGGTAGCCCGCATCGACGGTCCCGGGCGCGTTGACCACGGTGACCCCGTGCTTGGCCGCAAGCCCGGAACGGGGCATGACGAAGGCCGCGTACCCTTCGGGCAGCGCGATGCGCACACCGGTTCCCACGAGCGCACGCTCGCCGGGTCCGAGTCGCACCCCCTCTGCGGCGATCAGGTCTGCCCCGGCGTCGCCCGGATGAGCGAACGCAGGGACGACGGGCGCGATAATGGGGATGTCCACGCTTTCGGCCACCTCACGAGGGTAATGCAGAACATGACTTCCGACGTCGTCTATCGCGAACGCCTGAGCCCCTCGCTGTGGACGCTCGTCGCCGCCGCGGTCTGCGCTCCCATGGTGGCGCTCGCCCTCTCGCCCGTCGACACCACGATCGCGTTGGTGGCCGGTGCCGCGGTCGCGGCGCTGATCATCTGGGCACTGATGGCATCCGCGCCTCGCGTCGAGGTCAGCGAAGGAGAGCTTCGCGCGGGTCGTGCCCACATCCCGGTCGACCTTCTGGGAGAGCCGGTCGCCTACACAGGCGAAAACGCGCGGTTCGCGCGTGGCCGGGATGCCGACCCTCGGTCATGGATGCTGGTGCGCGGCGGAATCGGTGGGGCGGTCGTCATTCCTGTCGAGGATGCGGACGATCCGACACCGGCGTGGGTGGTGTCCTCTCGGACCCCCGACCGACTCGCCGCGGCTGTGCGCAGAGCGCAGGTCAGGCAGCGCACTCCACGCAGATAGCGCCGAGCGACTCCTCGTGGTCGATCTGCGAGCGGTGCTTCACCAGGAAGCAGCTGACGCAGGTGAACTCGTCCTCCTGCGCGGGGAGCACGACGACGTCGAGCTCAAGGTCCGAAAGGTCGGCGCCGGGCAGCTCGAAGCCCGACGGGTTGTCGGCGTCTTCGACGTCGACGGCCCCGGACATCTTGTCCGGAACGCGCTCCTTGAGCGCTTCGATGGACTCGCTGTCGTCTTCGGTCTTGCGGGGGGCGTCGTAGTCCGTAGCCATTCTTCTCGTGTCTCTTGTCGCGTTGTGGATCTCCCGCCGTCGGGCAGGCGGCGATAGTTTGCATGACCGGGTGGCATTTAGCAAATGCGGATGCGTGGTGCTCTCATCGGGGTCGGCACGCATCGAAACTCGCGCCACGCCCTGGATATTCCCGCCCGCGGCGACGCCCTGTGTCAGCATGGGCCCACACGGCAGATGGGAGGCGTGTGTCGCATGGAACAACTCAGAGTGATCGGCACCGAAGACGGTGTGCTGGTGGTCTCCACCGAGTCCGGGCAGCGCTACTCCCTGGCCATCGATGACGTGCTGCGCGCAGAGCTTCGTCGGGCGCGCAAGGAGCGCGAGGAGCCCGCCAAGGCAAATCGCCCCAGCCCCCGCGAGATCCAGGCGCAGATCCGCGCAGGCCTGTCGGCACGCGAGGTCGCCGAGGTGCTCGGAGCGACTCTCGAGGACGTCGTCCGGTTCGAGCCGCCCGTGCTCGCCGAACGCGAGTTCATCGTCGGACAGGCGCTCGCGGTTCCCGTCCTGCTCGGATCCGACTTCGACGGCGACAACCAGACCAGCTTCGGCGACGCGGTGCGCGCCAAGCTGGCGGAAGCGGGCGCGACCGGCGAGCGGTGGACCAGCTGGAAGGAACCCACCGGGTGGGTCGTCAAGCTGGGCTTCGTCGCCGGTGATGTCGAGCGCGACGCGCGCTGGAGCTTCGAGCCCCGCCGCAGCTCGCTGTCGCCGCTGAACGCCGATGCCACGCAGCTCTCCCGTCAGGGTTCGCTTCCCGAGGGACTCATCCCGCGCCTGCGCGCACTCGACACCCCGGGGATCAAGGACGACACGCGCTTCGACAGCGGTGCGTTCGGCCCCCGCCACGACGCGACGGAACGCCCGACCCTGCCGGCACCGGCGAGCCCCGCCGTGCAGGATGCCGCGATCAAACGCGCGCCCGATGCGGTGCAGACCTCCGCCGAGACAGCGGATCTCCTGGAGGCGCTGCGCCGCCGACGCGGTCAGCGCACGGCCGCTCCCACCGCAGAGACCTCCGAGGAGCCGACCCGCGCACCGTCGCCTGTCGCGCTCTTCGATGCTTTGGAGCCGGGATACACCGAGACGAACGACTCCGCACCCGCGGAGGCTTCCCGCACCGAACCCGCCTCCGACACCGGACGCCGCAAGGGGCGGACGTCGATGCCCTCCTGGGACGAGATCGTCTTCGGAGCCCGCTCCGACGAGAGCTGAGCGCTCTCAGCCGGCGAAGCCCCCCAGTCCGATCAGGGGGACGACACGCTCTTCTGTGGTGAGCGAGCCGTGCTGACCCACCATGTGCTGCGCCGATGTGTCGGCGAGCCGGCCGTCGTAGTAGGCGACGCGCCCGCGTGCAGCCACCATCACGTCGCCGATGCGCGCGGCGACCGCGGCGGAGACGGAGCCCCCGAACAGCCCGGCGGCGATCGCTTCCTCTCGAGTGAACACCCAGGCCGCCGGTTCCTCACGCCAGGCACGGATCAAGGACGCTTCGCCGCCGGGATGTGCGTACAGATGCAGCATCCGCGGTTCCCCGGCGATCGCGGCAGCCGCCTCGAGTCGGGGGTCGCCCTCCGTCATGACGATCTGACGGTGTCTCGGGACGTCGACCATCCCGTGATCAGCGGTGAGGATCACCCCGACACCCGCACCGGCGCCCGAGTGCAGGCGGCGCGCTGCCGCATCCACGGCCTCGAGGGCGGCGGTCCACCGATCTGAGGCGACGCCGTGCCGATGGCCGGCCGAGTCGAGCTCGGGCGCGTACAGGTAGACGATCGTCCCCGGTGCGCTGCGCGCCTCGGTGATGGCACGCTCGACACGATCGTCAAGCCGCTTCTCACCGAAGTTCTCCGCCCCGCGGAGCGTGGCTTCGGTGAAGCCCGTGCCGGCATACTCGGGCTTCGAGGCCACGACCCAGCGGTGCGCCGCGTCGGTCGCGCTCAGCGGGGCGATCTGAGGCCACGTGAGCGGGTCGAGCGCGCGAGGGCCCCAGTCCGTGAGCTGGTTGTGCACGAGCCCCGTCAGCGGATCGCGCGCACGGTAGCCGACGAGTCCGTGCTTGCCGACCTCGGATGCGGTGAGCAGGCTCGTGAGGGCGGCCGCCGTCGTGCTCGGGAATACCGAGGTCGCGACGCGCTTCTTGCCGCGATGTTCCGCGAGGAACCGCGCATAGGCGACGTTCTCGGCGAGGTTGGCGGCGCCGAGTCCGTCGACGACGAAGACGATGAGGCTCTGCACGGAGGGCCAGCGGGTCGAGCCTGCGTCGAGGGCCGCGACCGCGTCGGGTAGCACACCGGTGAGCCTCGGGGCGCCGGAGGGGTCCGCCGGTAGGCTGAGGGTCATCGGGCCCAGTCTCGCATACCCGCGCCAGGCCCTTTCCGACCCGAGGTGTTCTGCATGTCCCGAGCCACGTCCGATTCTGCGCCCGCCGAGGAAGGCCGCATCGAAGACATCGACCTGTCTGCCGAGATGCAGGGGTCCTTCCTCGAGTACGCGTACTCGGTCATCTACTCGCGTGCCCTCCCGGACGCGCGCGACGGACTCAAGCCGGTGCAGCGACGCATCCTGTTCCAGATGGCCGACATGGGGCTGCGCCCCGACCGCGGACATGTGAAGAGCGCACGCGTCGTCGGCGAGGTCATGGGCAAGCTGCATCCCCACGGCGACTCACCCATCTACGACGCGCTCGTGCGCCTCGCGCAGGACTTCGCGCTACGGGTGCCGCTCGTCGACGGGCACGGCAACTTCGGCTCCCTCGATGACGGCCCGGCCGCGGCTCGATACACCGAGGCGCGTCTGGCGCCGGCCGCGCTTGCGCTCACCGAGAACCTCGACGAGGACGTCGTCGACTTCATCCCCAACTACGACGGCCAGTTCCAGCAGCCCGAGGTCCTCCCCGCCGCCTTCCCCAATCTGCTCGTCAACGGCACGACCGGCATCGCCGTCGGCATGGCGACGAACATGGCGCCGCACAACCTCAACGAGGTCGTCGCGGCCGCCATCCACCTGCTCGACAACCCTGACGCGACCCTCGAAGAGCTCATGGAGTTCGTCCCCGGCCCCGACCTCCCGGGTGGCGGTGTCATCGTCGGTCTCGACGGCATCAAGGACGCCTATGCCCACGGACGCGGAAGCTTCCGCACTCGGGCGAAGGTGTCGGTCGAGTCGCTCGGCCCCCGGCGCACCGGCCTGGTCGTCACCGAATTGCCGTACATGGTGGGTCCCGAGCGCGTGATCGAGAAGATCAAGGATGCGGTCAACGCGAAGAAGCTCACCGGCATCGCGGATGTGGCGGATTTCACCGACCGCAATCACGGCCTCCGCCTGGTCATCACGATCAAGACGGGCTTCGATCCGAAGGCCGTCCTCGACCAGCTCTACCGACTGACGCCCCTCGAGGACTCCTTCGGCATCAACAACGTCGCCCTGGTCGACGGCCAGCCCCAGACGCTGGGACTCAAGCCGCTGCTTCGCGTGTACCTCGACCACCGGATCTCGGTCGTCACGCGCCGCAGCCGGTACCGTCTGGCGCGCAAGCAGGAGCGACTGCACCTCGTCGAGGGCCTGCTCATCGCCATCCTCGACATCGACGAGGTCATCCAGGTCATCCGCTCCTCGGACGACAGCGAGCAGGCGCGCACACGTCTGATCGAGGTGTTCGACCTCTCCCAGCTGCAGGCGGAGTACATCCTCGAGCTGCGCCTGCGCCGTCTCACCCGGTTCTCGCGCATCGAGCTCGAGACCGAGCGCGACCAGCTGCGCGCCGACATCGCGGCCCTCGAAGAACTGCTCGGCAGCGATGTGCTCCTGCGCGCCCAGGTGGCGCGCGAGCTCGAGGCGGCTTCCGACACCTACGGCACGCCGCGGCGCACTCTGCTGCTCAACGGCGGACCGGTCACACCCCGCGGCGCGAAGGCGGCGGCTGCGGCCGATCTGCAGATCGCCGACGCTCCGTGCCGCGTGTTCCTCACGGCGACCGGGCGGATGCTGCGCGCCGAACTCGTCGCGGATGCGCTCGACGGCGGCATCGTGCCGCCCGCGCGCCGCAGCAAGCACGACGCCATCCGCAGCGCGGTGGATGCGTCGGTCCGCGGCGATGTGGGAGCCGTCACCAGCGCCGGACGCCTCGTGCGCTTCTCCCCCGTCGACCTCCCCTCCGTGCCGGGCAACAGCGTGCAGCCCGCGGCGGGTGCGAAGGCCGACCAGTACCTCGGTCTCCCCGCCAACGAGCACGTGCTCGCTCTCGTCCCGCTCGACGCGCCCGCCCCGATCGCGCTGGGCACGGCCCAGGGTGTCGTCAAGCGCGTCGCGGTCACCGAGCTCGCGCCCGGAAAGCCGGATGCGGAGATCATCGCCCTGAAGCCCGGCGACCGCGTCGTCGGCGCGGCACTGGCCTCGGACGACGTCGAGCTCGTCTTCGTGAGCTCCGACGCGCAGCTGCTGCGTTTCGATGCGTCCACGGTGCGCCCCCAGGGCAAGAGTGCCGGTGGCATGGCCGGCATCCGCCTCGCCGACGGCGCGAAGGTCATCATGTTCACGGCCGTAGCCGCATCCGAAGAGTCCGTCGTCGTGACGATCGCGGACTCGTCTCAGGCGCTCGCCGGCACGGCGGGCGGCAGCGGAAAGGTGTCAGCCCTGTCCGAGTTCCCCGCGAAGGGTCGGGCGACCGGCGGGGTGCGTGCGCAGCGCTTCTTGAAGGGCGAAGACACCCTCATGCTCGCGTGGGTCGGCGACCAGCCCCGCGCCGTCGGACCCGACGGGGCCGTGCGCACGCTTCCCGAGGCGGGCGCGAAGCGCGACGCATCCGGTCAACCGTTCGACGACGTGATCGGCGCCGTCGGCACCGCCATCGCCTGACCGCGCTCCTTCACCGCGAGACTGCATTCACCGCACGAGATCACGGGTAATACCCGTGATCTCGTGGCCGAAATGCAGTCTCGCGGGACGGGCGAAGGAGCCGGCGGATGGATGCGGCGGGTCAGGCGTCGATGGACTCGCGGGAGAGCCGGTCGCTCGAGGTCACGATGAAGTCGCGGCGCGGGGCGACCTCGTTACCCATCAAAAGCTCGAAGACCGCGTTCGCCGCATCCGCGTCCTCGACGCGCACGCGACGGAGCATGCGACCGGCACGGTCCATCGTCGTGGTCGCAAGCTGGTCGGCGTCCATCTCGCCCAGACCCTTGTACCGCTGCACAGGCTCCTGCCAGCGCTTGCCCGCCTTCTGCAGCTTCGCGAGCAGCGCGTGCAGCTCCTTCTCGCTGTACGTGTAGATCGTCTCATTGGGCTTCGTGCCCGGGTTCATCACGACCACGCGGTGCAGCGGAGGCACGGCGGCGTAGACACGTCCGGCTTCGACCAACGGACGCATGTAACGGAAGAAGAGCGTGAGCAGGAGAGTGCGGATGTGGGCGCCGTCCACGTCCGCGTCGCTCATCAGGATGACCTTGCCGTAACGCGCGGCGTCGATGTCGAAGGAGCGGCCGGACCCTGCACCGATCACCTGGATGATCGCGGCGCATTCGGCATTGGACAGCATGTCGCTGATCGATGCCTTCTGCACGTTGAGGATCTTGCCTCGGATCGGCAGCAGAGCCTGGTACTCGCTGTTGCGGGCCAGCTTCGCGGTACCGAGGGCAGAGTCGCCCTCGACGATGAACAGCTCGGAGTCGGCGACCTCGTTCGTGCGGCAGTCCGCGAGCTTCGCGGGCAGGGACGAAGACTCAAGAGCGGACTTCCGACGCTGCGTCTCTTTGTGCGTGCGTGCGGAGATACGCGCCTTCATCTCCGAGACGACCTTCTCCAGCAGCTGCGCGGTCTGGTTCTTGTCGTCGCGTTTGGTGGAGGTGAACTTCGCGGTGAGCTCGCGCGAGACCACGTTGGCGACGATCTGCCGAACGGCCGGCGTGCCGAGGATCTCCTTCGTCTGGCCCTCGAACTGCGGCTCCGGCAGTCGCACGGTGAGAACGACCGTCAGTCCCGCGAGGATGTCGTCCTTCTCGAGCTTGTCGTTGCCAACCTTGAGCCGACGGGCGTTCTGTTCGACCTGGCTGCGGATGACCTTCATCAGGCCGGCTTCAAAGCCCGCCTGGTGCGTTCCGCCCTTCGGGGTGGAGATGATGTTCACGAACGAGCGCATCGTCGTGTCGTAGCCCGTTCCCCAGCGCAGCGCGACGTCGACCTCACACGAGCGCTCGAGTTCGGTCGGCACCATCGCGCCCGAAGGCTGCAGCACGGGAACCGTCTCGGTGAAGGTGCCCTCGCCGGTCAGACGCCAGGTGTCGGTGATCGGCGCATCGGGTGCCAGGAAGTCGGCGAACTCGGAGATGCCACCGTCGAACCGGTAGCTGGTCTCGACGCGCTCCTCGCCGCGCTGGTCGTCGACCACGATCTCCAGCCCCGGAACGAGGAAGGCGGTCTGGCGCACGCGCTGCACGAGTTCGTCGAGCCCGAACGTCGCGTCCTTCGTGAAGATCTGCCGATCCGCCCAATAGCGGATGCGGGTGCCGGTGACTCCTCGCGGTGCCTTGCCCACGACGCGCAGCTCCGACGAGCGCTGGTAGGGAGTGAACGGCGCGTCCGGCGAATCGCCGGCGAACGTGCCGGGCTCGCCCCGATGGAACGACATGGCGTAGGTCTTGCCGCCGCGGTCGACCTCGACGTCCAGACGCTCCGAGAGCGCGTTCACGACGGAGGCGCCGACACCGTGCAGACCGCCGGATGCGGCGTACGAGCCCCCTCCGAACTTGCCGCCGGCGTGCAGCTTCGTGAAGACGACCTCGACGCCGGTCAGCCCCGTGCGCGGTTCGACGTCGACGGGGATGCCGCGCGCCCGGTCCCGTACCTCGACACTGCCATCCGCGTGGAGCAGGATGTCGATGCGCGAACCGTGTCCGGCGAGGGCTTCGTCGACGGAGTTGTCGATGATCTCCCAGAGGCAATGCATGAGCCCGCGGGAGTCGGTGGAGCCGATGTACATGCCCGGCCGCTTGCGCACGGCCTCGAGCCCTTCGAGGACCTGCAGATGATGGGCGGAGTACTCGGCAGTCACAATCCTCAAGGGTATCCGGGGCCACCCCCACGGCTCTGCACAGACACGACACCACCGGGGCCGCCGTACGCGGTCAGCGAAACGCGCGGCACAGCGGGCATGGGTCACAGGCGCGCATGGTTACATGTCATATCCGTACCCGCCCGACGCACCGAGGAGGTCTCCGATGAGCACGACGTCGACACCCACCGAGCAGTCCGCCGTACTGGAACACCGGCTGACCGCGGCCGACCGCTGCGACTCGTGCGGAGCGCAGGCCTACATCGCCGCCGAGGTCAACGGCAGCGAGCTGCTGTTCTGCGCGCACCACGGCCGCAAGTACGAAGAGAAGCTTCGCGCCGTCGCCACCAGCTGGCACGACGAGACCGCGCGCCTCGTCGACGCGGTCTGACCCGCTTCAGCGGTATCGCCGCTCCACGAGCGGCGATACCCGCAGCGCGATCTCCTCACCGATCGTGCCGATCGCCTCGGCCAGATCGGTGGGGCTCGCCGCATCCGCGCCATAGATGCGCACCACATCGCCCACGCGCGCACCGTCCCATCCGCTGACGGCTGCACTCACGCCGTCCACCGCCACCAGACGCCGAGGCCCCGCGGGCGTCGCGACGTCGACGCGCCCCGCCAGCGCCGACACCAGCCCGTCCAGCGCTCCCGCATCGATGCGTACCCGGTCGCCGTCCACGGAGAGCACCTCTGCCTCCCACGAGCCGATCGGTGCGATCCCCAGCTCGGCGTCGGCCGGGCCGCCGGCGGGGCGGATTCCGTAGCAGAACGCCCCCACACGAACGAGGTCGTATCGGAACTCCGCGCGGGCCGACGACGCGGCACTCGCGGCGAGATGGCGGAGCGGACGGTCGAATCCCGCAGCGGTTACGGCCGCAACCGCCTGCTCGAAGGCGGCCCGCGAGAGATCGTCTTCCTCGTCCGAAGCCTCGGCGATGTGGCTCCACACGCCGGTCAGCTCCACGACGCCCTCACGCGCCAGCGCGACGACGCGGCTCACGGCATCCGTCCACTCCTCGGGTCGGATGCCGTTGCGGTGCAGACCCGTGTCGATCTTCAGATGGATGCGGGCACGACAGCCCCGCATGCGAGCGACCTCCGCCACTTCCTCGAGAAGGTCCGCATCGCCGATGCCGAGGTCGAGATCGGCATCGAGCGCCGAGCGGATCGCGCTCTCGCCCGCGATCATCCAGACGAAGACACGAGGCTCCTGCCCGACGGCCCGCCGCACCTCGAGCGCCGTCGCGACGTCGAAGGCGCCGATCCAGTGGACGCCCTCGGCGACGGCGCGGCGGACCACCTCTGCCACACCGTGCCCGTACGCGTCGTCCTTGACCACGAGCATGAGAGCGGCCGGTGTCACCCGGGCGCGCACGACATCGATGTTGCGCGCGAGTCGATCGAGGTCGACGTGCAGCACAGAACTCACGTCGCCACCTCCCGACGGGCTCGCAATCCGACCGCGGTCACGATCTCGTCGGCCCGCCATCCGGTCGCATACGCCCAGTCAGCCACGCGTGGGCCGTCGTCGCCGAAGAAGACGGCGCGCTCGCCTCGAGCGACGGACGCGTCGCCGATGTCGACGACGCACACATCCATCGCCACGCGGCCGACGATCGGATGTGCGATATCGCCGATGACGACGTGCGCTCGATTGCCGAGCTCGCGCACCACGCCCTGCGCATAGCCGCCGGTGACGAGCGCCACGCGTGTGTCCTCCGACGCGCGGTGGATGTATCCGTAAGAGACGCCCTCGCCGGCATGCAGAGCCTTGGTGGACAGGACGGTGCCCACGAGCGTCATGGCCGGAAGAGTGTGCTCCCACCCGAACACGACATCGGGCGCAAGGGTCGTGGGTCCGGCCGTCACCGTCCGATCGCGATCAGCCAGCTCGGCCGTCTCGTCGACCAGAAGGACGGCATCCGTGCCCGCGCGTAGCGCGTCGGCAACATGGATGAGCCCGTGTCCGTAGGCGTCGCGGCGAAGATCGACGACCGGTGCGGTGAGACCTGCCATCCGGACGTTGGCCACGATGGCCGACGTCCGGATGCGTGCCACGGGTGCGCCGTCGTCGCTCATGCGGTCAGAGCTGGATGGCGGTGAAGCGCTTGTCGACAGCCAGGCGCTCGATCTCTGCACGCGCCGCGAGGGCGTGAGCGTCGATCTCGGCATGCGCCGGTCCCGGAGAGTACGCGGCGCCGAGACGCACGAACGCCTGAGCGAGCAGTGCGTCCGCGAGCGCCGGGTTCAGCGGCAGCACCGGGCCCTGCACGTTCGTCGCGTAGATGGAGCCCATGCGGACCGTCTCGAAACCGCCCTGGATGCCGCCATTGCCGGCGGTCACGGTGCCGTACGCGATGCCGGGATCGCCCAGGCGCCACAGCGACGCGTGGTCTTCGAATCCGATGAGCTTTCCGTCGACGGTGTCGGCGACGACATAGCCCACGCGCCGCTGCTTCGTGCGGCCCACGCGAGCAGGGATGAGTGCCAGTCCGTCGAGATGACTGCCGTCGACGAGGTCGATGCCCTCCGAGAGCAGCTCGGATCCGCCGCCCACGGCGAGCACGACCGTGCCCGCTGCGACGAGCGCTGCCAGCCAGTCGCGACGGCTCTCGAGGTCGTCACGCACAACGCGCAGCGCCGACAGCGGACCGTTGCCGATCACGACGATGTCGGCTTCCGTCGGCGCGTCTTCACCGAGGCCGACGAGTGTCACCTGGCTCTCGTGACCCGCGAGTAACGCGCGCGCCGCGAGCACCTCCACATTCCCACGATCGCCGGTGACACCCAGCAGATCGGGGTAGAGCTGAACGATTCGCAGCGTCGTCATCGTCGAGCCACCTCCTGGTCGCCGTAGCCGAGGATGCGGCGACCGATCATCATGAGCTCGTAGTTCACGAACCAGATCTGGCGGCCGGCCGAGGTGGGAGCGAATGCCCGCATGAGCTCGACCGCCTTCTCCATATCGGGTTCCACCACGCCGATCGGGATGCCCGCGTAGGCGAGGCGCGTCGCGATCTGGTGTGCCTTCTCCCCTGTGACGACGTCGACGTGGTCGAACGCGCTGAGATCGACGTCGTAGAGCCAGGACACATCGGGCGTGCCTTCGTCGATGGCCATGAGGATGCGCTCCGGCGGGCCATCCAGCGCATCGACGTTGAGCTGCAGGCTGGGACCGTTCTTGAACATCACGAACTCGACCTGTTCACCCGAACGGTCGCGGCGCAGTGGCACCAGCTCACCTCGCCCGTAGGCCGGCGTCATCTTCGAGAAGCCCGCAGCGGCCGCGTCGGCGCGGAAGGCGTCGCCCAGGACATGGCGCGCCGTGCTGATCGCGGCTGCCGCATCCACCGCGTAGTGCAGCCCGCGAGCGGGCAGCGTCACGGAGATGGGGTTGCCGTCGAGCGTGATCTCGACGTTGCGCCCGGCCACCGCGGTGACTTCGCTCTCGGCGGGATGATCGAGCGCTCCCACTGTGCCGCTGCGTGTGTCGGCCGCGTTGTTCAGGCCGTGCGCGGATGCCGCGACGACCTCGGTCGAGGCACCGAAGAACGACACCGGCGACCGGAGGGCCGACGCGTCGATCTTGCTGAGATACGGGTCGTCACGGTTGACCACGACGCGCACGGAGGCGCGGGTCGCGGCATCCAGCATCATGTCCGCGACGCGCTCGGTCTCGTAGAAGCGATAGAGCTGATCGACCTGCACGTTCAACGCGACGATGACGCGCGGCGACAGGATGTCGGCGAGCTCCGCCGCGTACCCCTCGTCGACTTCGAGCACGGCAACGTCGGCGCGCACCTTGCCGGTGGGCGTGGCCTCGGCCAGCAGCGCACTGGTCACGCCCTGCGGCAGGTTGGCCCCCGTCGGGTTCGTGAACACGCGCAGCCCGTGGGCGCGCAGCACCTCGCTGACCATGTGCGTGGTCGTCGTCTTGCCGTTGGAGCCGAGGACGAAGACGACCCCGTACGGAAACTGCGCGGCCAGGCTGCTCAGCAGCGTCGGCGCGAGCCGATTGGCGAGGTAGCCCGGGAAGGCCGACCCGCCGCCGCGCAGACGCGTGGCGAAACGGGCGGCCTTGCCTGCGAGCACCGCGGGGACATAACGGATGCTGCCGCTCACGCCCCGATCACTCCAGGTAGTCGCGCAGCGACTGCGAGCGGCTGGGGTGCCGCAGCTTCGCCATGGTCTTCGACTCGATCTGACGGATCCGCTCGCGGGTGACGCCGAAGGTGTCGCCGATCTGGTCGAGGGTCTTGGGCTGCCCGTCGCCCAGGCCGAAGCGCATGCGGATCACGCCGGCCTCGCGCTCGCTCAGCGAGTCGAGCAGCGACTCGAGCTGGCGCTGCAGCATCGTGAAGCCCACGGCGTCGGCGGGCACCACGGCCTCGGTGTCCTCGATGAGGTCACCGAACTCGCTGTCGCCGTCTTCACCCAGCGGCGTGTGCAGCGAGATCGGCTCGCGGCCGTACTTCTGCACCTCGATGACCTTCTCGGGGGTCATGTCGAGTTCACGGCTGAGCTCTTCGGGGGTGGGTTCACGGCCCAGGTCCTGCAGCATCTGGCGCTGCACGCGAGCGAGCTTGTTGATGACCTCGACCATGTGCACCGGGATACGGATGGTGCGCGCCTGGTCGGCCATCGCGCGGGTGATGGCCTGACGGATCCACCATGTCGCGTACGTCGAGAACTTGAAGCCCTTGGTGTAGTCGAACTTCTCGACGGCACGGATGAGGCCGAGGTTGCCCTCCTGGATGAGATCGAGGAACTGCATGCCGCGCCCCGTGTAGCGCTTGGCGAGCGACACGACCAGACGCAGGTTCGCACCGAGCAGGTGGCTCTTGGCGCGCTGCCCGTCACGGGCGACCCACTGCAGGTCGAGTCCGAGCTGCGTGGACTTCTCGGCCGCCGACATCTTCGACAGCTTCTCCTCGGCGAACAGACCCGCCTCGATCCGCATGGCGAGCTCGACCTCTTCGGCCGCGTTCAGCAGCGGAACCTTGCCGATCTGCTTCAGGTAGTCCTTGACCGGGTCGGCGGTGGCGCCGGTGATCTGGGTCGAGTAGACGGGAACGTCGTCCTCGTCGCTCGAGGAGATGACGATCGCGCCGGTCGGAAGCGGCTCGCTGAAGGCGGGCTTGGTGTTCTCGCCATCCTCGTCGTCTGCGTCGTCGTCGGAAGCCTTGGCGGTCTTCTTGTCGCCCGCGGCCTCCTGCTCGTCGCCCTCTTCGGCGTCGTCGCTGTCATCGACCTCTACGTCTACATCGACGTCGTCTTCGAACTCTTCCTCGTCTTCGGCAGCTGCCTTCTTCTTGGCAGGCGCCTTCTTCACCGGAGCCTTCTTGGCCGGAGCCTTCTTCGCGGGCGCCTTCTTGGCCGGCGCCGCGGTCTCGGTCGCCGTGTCGACGACCTCCTCGTCACCCGGCGTCGCGGTCTTCCGCGAGCGGGATTCGGTCTTCGTGCCAGGAGTCACGGTTCACCTTTCACCGACGCGATCACGCCGGTCGTTCTCGAACACGAGTAAGACCCTTGTCAAGTCCGGAGCGGGAAACTCCTTGATCGACAACGGGCCGGTGCTCTATTGTCTCATACCCCCGACCGCGGCTTTGCACGCGCGGCCTGCTTCTCTGGACAACACCCCCGAATCCCCCTGCATTCCCCCGACGCCTGGCGTCAGCCGAAACTCGGCCCTCGTTGATCGTCGTCGTGGGAGCCGTTGGCGAGGAAGCGCTCCAGCTCCGCCGCGATCTCGTCGGCACTCGGCAGATCCGCCTCGTGCAGGAGCGGTGTCGCGAGCGTCGCGCCTGCCATGTAGGCGTCGTAACGCTCCTCCAGGCCCGTGAGCATCGTGGTGAGTTCGTCGCTCGCGCTCACCTGCTCGCCGACCTTCGACAGGAAGTCCTCGTTCTGCTCGCGCAGATCGTCGACGGCGAACACGAGGCCCGTGGCAGCGGTGATGCTGTCGAGCGCGGTGATCGCCGACGCCGGATACTCGGTGTCGCTCAGATAGTGCGGCACGAGCAGGACGAAACCGGCGACGGAGTGGCCGGAGGCGACGAAGCGGTATTCGAGCAGGTGCCCCACCGTCGCGGGCACGGTCGTGTGCGGCTTCCACACCGAATGCGCTTCGGTGAGCGCGGAGCGGTTGCCCGAGACCGTGGTGCCCAAGGGGCGCGTGTGCGGCACGGGCATGCCGATCGCGTGCACCCACGTGACCGATGAGACCGCGAAGGCCGTCGCCGCACCCAGCACGGCGTTCGCGAACGCCTCCCACGCAAAGTCGGGCTCGTAGCCGGCCAGCAGCAGGAAGGGACGCGAGAGCGCGTCGTAGGCGAGTGAGAGTTCGAGGCGCGCCGGACGGTAGTCGGTGAGGTGGTCGGCGTCGAAGGTGATCTGGGGCCTGCGCGCACGATAGTCGAGCAGGACGTCGTTCTCGAAGCGCAGGAGCACGGAAGGGCTCGCCTCATCACGCAGATACCCGATGGACTGCGACACGGCGGAGCCCGCGTCCGTGAAACCCGTGAGCAGGATCACGAGCGGCAACCCGGTGGGCACTGCGGGCGCGTCGTCGACGCTCACGTACAGCGGCGGGGTCCAGGACATTCCTCCATGGTACGAGGCGTCGAACACGCAACGGCCCGTGTGGGCCGTCTCTACTCGCCTCGGCGTCCTTAGGATGGAGTCATGCCGTTCCCGGATCTGCACCTCACCTCGGACCCCCTCACCGACAGCACCGCGGACGCGCTGCTACTGGCCCTGCCGCCTCTCGACGACGCGTTCTACGAGGGCGGGCTCGGCGCCGCGATGCGCGACACGCTGGAGGCGGTCGGCTTCACCGGCGCCGCCGGGGCCGTACAGCGCGTGGCCCTGCCGGGAGTGGCCGAGCTCCCCGCGGTTCCCGTCGCCGTCGTCGGCACCGGAGCCTCGCCGGACGGTGGCGCACTGCGCTTCGCCGCGGGCGCAGGCGTCCGCACCCTCGTCGGCTTCGCTTCCCTGTCACTCGCCGCGCCGTCGGTCGAGGGTGGCGCACGCGAACTCGCGGAGGGTGCGGGCCTCGGCGGCTACCGATTCGCGGGTTACAAGAGCTCGGCGGGCAAGACGCGCGCCGAATCGGTGACCGTGCACGCCGAGGGTTCCGAGGCCGACCTCGCCGCCGCGCGAGCGAACGCATCCGCCGCCGCCGTGGTGAAGGACCTCGTCTCCACGCCCGCAGAGTGGCTCGGTCCGGCCGAGCTCGCGGACCAGGCCGCCGCGCTCGTGGCCGATCTCCCGATCTCGGTCGAGGTCTACGACGAGGTGCGGCTGCGCGAAGAGGGCTTCGGGGGGATCCTCGGCGTCGGGCAGGGCTCCGACCGCCCGCCCCGACTCGTTCGCCTCGACTACTCCCCCGCCGATGCGAAGCGTCACATCGCGCTCGTCGGCAAGGGCATCACCTTCGACACCGGCGGCCTCTCACTCAAGCCCGCAGCCTCCATGGTCGGCATGAAGTACGACATGTGCGGCGCCGCGACCGTGCTCGCGGTCGTCCGAGCGGCGGCGCAGCTCGCCGCCGATGTCCACGTCACCGCGTGGCTCTGCATCGCCGACAACATGCCGTCCGGCCGCGCGACCCGCCCGGGTGATGTGCTGCGCATGGCCGACGGCACGACCGTCGAGATGCTCAACACGGATGCGGAGGGCCGCCTCGTCCTGGGCGACGGCCTCGTCGCAGCGAGCCGCGAGAACCCCGACCTGATCGTCGACGTCGCCACCCTCACCGGTGCCATCACCGTCGCGCTCGGCAACCGCCTGACCGGAGTCATGGGTTCCGACGACGCGGTCGCCGAGTACCTCGCGTCGGCCGAGCGGGTCTCAGAACTCTCCTGGCGCCTGCCGCTCCCCGCGCACATGGAGGAAGAGCTCGATTCCCCGATCGCCGACATGGTCAATGCCAAGATCGGTGACCCCGCGGCCGGCTCCCTGTTCGCCGGCCTCTTCCTGCAGCGGTTCGTCGGCAGGACCGACGGCCCGGATTCGCCCCGCATCCCGTGGGTGCACCTCGACATCGCCGGCGTCGGGATGAACAAGGGCGCGGGTTACGGCTTCACCGACAAGGGCCCCACGGCGGCCACCGTCCGCAGCCTCATCGACCTCGTCACCGGATCCTCGCGGTGACCGCCCGCAGCACTGACGTCGCCATCATCGGCGGCGGCAGCGGCGGCTACGCGGCCGCGCTGCGCGCCGCGGAGCTCGGGAAGAAGGTCGTCGTCGTCGAAGCCGACAAGGTCGGCGGCACATGCCTGCACCGGGGATGCGTTCCCACGAAGGCGCTCCTGCACGTCGGCGAGACGGCGGATGCGGTCCGTGAAGGGCCGTCCTTGGGCGTGAAGGCGACGCTCGAGGCGATCGATGTCCCCGCGATGCACGCGTTCCGCACGGATCTGGTCGCGAAGAAGTACAAGGGACTGCAGGGCCTGCTCGCCGCACGCGGCGTGGAGATCGTGCCCGGTCGCGGCCGGATCGCCTCCCCCGGCATCGTCGAGGTCGACGGCGACATCATCACAGCGACCGACATCATCGTCGCCACCGGTGCCCGCACCCGCACTCTCGGAATCGAGCTCGGCGGCCGCATCCTCTCCAGCGAGACGGCGCTCGAGCTCGACGAGGTGCCGTCTCGGGCGATCGTGCTGGGCGGAGGAGTCATCGGCGTGGAGTTCGCCAGTCTGTGGCGCTCGCTCGGAGCCGAGGTCACGGTGGTCGAGGCCGCCGACACCCTCGTACCTGCGGAGGACGAGATCCTGCGCCAGCAACTCGCCCGCGCCTTCCGCCGCCGCGGCATCCAGACCCGGCTCGGCTCTCCTTTCGCCGCGGTCGCGCAGGATGCGGAGCACGTGCGGGTCGAGCTGGCGGACGGAACCGTCCTCACCGGCGACTACCTGCTGGTGGCCGTGGGACGTGAACCCGCCGCCGACGGGATCGGTCTCGAAGAGGTCGGCGTCGTCCTCGACCGCGGCTTCGTCGTCGTCGACGACCGGCTGCGCACGTCCGTCCCCGGCATCTGGGCCGTCGGGGACGTCGTCGCGGGCCCGCAGCTCGCGCACCGCGGGTTCCAGCACGGCATCGCCGTTGCCGAGCGGATCGCGGGTCAGGACCCGGCGATCGTCTCGGACGAGCTCGTGCCGCGCGTCGTGTACAGCTCGCCCGAACTCGCGTCGGTCGGCATCACGCGCCAGGTGGCCGAGCAGCGCTACGGTGCCGACGGCATCCGCGTCGTCGACTACAACCTCGCGGGCAATGCACGCAGTGAGATCCTGGGCGGCGGCGGCGTCGCGAGGGTGATCCGACGCGTCGACGGTCCTGTGGTGGGCGTCCATCTTGCGGGTCCGCGGGTGGGCGAGCTGATCACCGAGGCACAGCTGGTGATCGGCTGGGATGCGCACCCCGAGGATGTCGTCCCGTTCATCCACGCGCACCCCACGCAGAGCGAGGCGCTGTCCGAGGCGTTCCTGGCTCTGGCAGGCAAGCCCCTGCACACGCTATGAGGCTTCGGCTTCACTAAGCTAGACATCGATATCGCAGTTCGAAGGAGCAAATCCCATGAGCACTTCCGTTGTCCTCCCCGCTCTCGGCGAGAGCGTCACCGAGGGAACGGTCACCCGCTGGCTCAAGAATGTGGGTGACACGGTGGAGGCGGACGAGGGTCTGCTCGAGATCTCCACCGACAAGGTCGACACCGAGATCCCCTCGCCGGTCAGCGGCGTGATCGAAGAGATCTTCTTCCAGGAGGACGACACCGTCGAGGTGGGCGCCGTCCTCGCGAAGATCGGCGACGGCTCGGGAGCAGCGGCTCCCGCAGCAGAGCCCGAGGCGGCTGCGGCTCCCGAGCCCGCCGCCGAGGCTGCTCCGGCCGCCGAGCCCGAGCCGGCCGCAGAGGCAGCTCCGGCAGCGGCCCCCGCCGCATCCGGCGGCCGTGACGTCGTTCTCCCGGAGCTCGGCGAGAGCGTCACCGAGGGCACTGTCACCCGCTGGCTCAAGGCCGTGGGCGACGAGGTCGCCGTCGACGAGCCGCTGCTCGAGATCTCGACCGACAAGGTCGACACCGAGATCCCCGCGCCGTTCGCCGGCACCCTGCAGGCCATCCTGGTCCAGGAGGACGAGACGGTCGCCGTCGGCAGCCCGCTCGCACGCATCGGCGACGGCGCCGCACCGGCCGCCGAGGCCGCTCCCGAGGCTCCGTCCACCGAGAAGCCCGTCGAGGTCGAGGAGGCCGAAGCCGAGGCTCCCGCGACGCCCGCGCCCGCTGCCGCACCGGCCCCGGCTGCCGCACCGGCCCCGGCTGCAGCGCCGCCCGCGCCGGCTCCCGCACCCGCTCAGGCCGAGACCTCGAGCGATGAGGGCTCGGGCTATGTGACGCCGCTCGTGCGCCGCCTCGCGGCTCAGCAGGGTGTCGACCTCGCGACCGTGACCGGTTCGGGAGTCGGCGGCCGCATCCGCAAGGAGGACGTGCTGAAGGCCGCCGAGGCCGCTGCCGCCCCCGCCGCGGCGTCCGCACCCGCGGCCCCGGCCGCGTCCAAGGCTCCCGTCGAGGTGTCCGAGCTCCGCGGCACGACCCAGCCGATGTCGCGTCTGCGCAAGGTGCTCGCCAAGCGCGCCGTCGAGTCGATGCAGGCCACCGCCCAGCTCACGACAGTGGTCGAGGTCGACGTGACGAAGGTCGCGCTGTTCCGTGACGGCGTCAAGAACGAGTTCCAGCAGAAGACGGGCGACAAGCTCTCCTTCCTGCCGTTCTTCGTGCTGGCCGCCGCCGAGGCGCTGAAGACCTACCCCGTCATCAACGCGACTGTCGATGGCGAGCAGATCGTCTACCCGTCGAGCGAGAACATCTCGATCGCGGTCGACACCGAGCGCGGCCTGCTGACGCCGGTCGTGCGCGAGGCGGGCGAGAAGAACCTCGCCCAGATCGCTCACGACATCGCCGACCTCGCGGCCCGCACGCGTGACAACAAGCTGAAGCCCGACGAGCTCGCAGGCGGCACGTTCACGGTCACGAACACCGGCTCGCGCGGCGCACTGTTCGACACCCCGGTCGTGTTCCTGCCGCAGTCCGCGATCCTCGGCACCGGCACCGTCGTCAAGCGCCCCGGTGTCGTGACGGTGGACGGCAAGGATGCATTCTCGGTGCGTTCCTACGTCTACCTTGCGCTCTCGTACGACCACCGGATCATCGACGGTGCGGACGCGGCACGCTTCCTCTCAGCGATGAAGACCCGCCTCGAGACGGCCGACTTCGCCGGAGACCTCGGGATCTGACCCATCCCGCACCTATGGGTGCTGCGCGACATCATGGATGCCGCGCAGCACCCATTCGTCGTTCTGACGCACGATCGCCACGATCTGCGGCACCGCTGAACCCCTCGGGTCGTCGGCGCGCAGCAGGGTGAGACCGCCGAGATCGTCGATGACCGTCAGCGACACGTCCGCGACCATGGCCGCACCCGCTGGGTCGGCGTCGATCCGCGCCTCCTGCAGTCTCTGCCGGCAGGAATCGTCTCCGCACGCGTGCCATTCGGCGAGCAACGCGCGCGCCGCGGCGACGGGGTCATCCGGCCCCGTCGCCGCGGGAGGATCGACGGGTGGCGCCGTGGCGGCGGCAACCTCTGGGGCGAGAGAAGCTCCGGATGACGCCGGGAGGGGCGCTGTGTCACTGGAATCCGGCCACAGGAGCCCTACGGCGAGAACGAGAGCCACGACACCGAGCCCGACCAGCAGCACGGGACGACGAGAGCGCGGCTTCTGCGTCCGCGTCGACCGCCGCCACCGCTGACGCACGGCGTCGACACGCTCTGCGACCAGGTCGCTGAGCGAACCGTCCATCGCGACGGTCAATCGGCGCCACGTCGATGTCGGTGGGTTCGCCTCCGCGCGCGCCTGCGCGCGGCTGATCGACGTCGCGACGGATGATTCCTCGATGCGCACCGCCTGCGGCCTCGCCGCAGCGAACAAGTCGTCCTCCAGGGCGGAGAGCCCTCCGCGCAGACGCCTCGTGTCGCGAACGGCGACGGATGCGGCATCGATCGCGCGTCGAGCGACATCGTGGTCACCGCAATCCAGCATCGCCAGCAGATCGGCCGCGCCGACCGCGGCGACGGCACCCTCGTGACCGTGGACGAACAGCGGCGCACCGGCGGCGTCCAGCCACCAGCTGCCCACGCAGGTGCCTCGCGGATGCGCGGCGTTCTCGGCCGCGACGCCGCGGAGCAGGCTCACGGCGATGGTGACGGCCTCACCGGGCGCCACCGTTGCGCGCCGACGAAGCAGCGACTCCAGTGTGCAGCGCACCGTCGGGAGCAGGACGAGCGGCCCCTCGGCCGTGGCGACGACGTCCAGCGGTGCCAGGACGTGTTCGCCCGAGGCCGCCCAGATGCCCGTTCCCTCGACGGCGGCGACCGGCACCGCGAGTGCCGGCTCACCCTCGTGGACCACGATGTCTCCGCCGAACGGGGCCGCATCGGCTCCGACGGAGCGCAGGACCACGGGTTCCACGAGCGAACGCAGGGGTGGCGGGGCGGGCAGGAGGAACGAGGACATGTTCCGATCGTGGTCGCCAGAGGGGCAGGCACCGCGGCGTTTCACAGAGCGGAGGATGCTCGGTGCACTGCCCTCGGGGTGGGGAGAAGAGATCGGACGGCACCGGTAGGCTGGAGGGTATGGCAGCCCGCGATTCCGCCCCCGAGAAGCGCCCCGGATTCTTCTCGCAGTTGAAGACCCTGTACCGCTACACCAAGGACGCGTACTCCTGGCTGCCGTACGCCCTGATCGGCATCGTGCTGCTGGGCATCGCGCTCGGCGCGGGCGTGGGCTTCCTCATCCCGCCGCTCACCGTCTGGAGCGTCATCCTCTGGGGCATCACGGGCCTGTTCGCCGGCATCCTGGGCTCGCTCATCCTGACCACGCGCCTGTCGACGACCGCGATGTACAAGCAGATCGACGGCATGCCGGGTGCCGCCGGACGTGTGATGTCGGTGTCGCTCGGACGCCGCTGGCAAGCAAGCGAGATGCCCGTCGGCATCAACCCCCGCACTCAGGAGGCCGTGTACCGCGCCGTCGGCCGCGGCGGCATCGTCCTCGTGGGCGAGGGAGCGCGCGGTCGTCTGACGCGTCTCATCGCCGACGAGCGCTCGAAGGCGCAGCGCGTCGCCTCGGGCGTGCCGGTGACCGTGTTCTACGTCGGCCACGGCGAGGACGAGGTTCCGATCGCGAAGCTCGCGAGCACGATCAAGGCTCTGCCCAAGAAGATCGACCGCACCACGATGGCCGCCGTCATCAAGCGCATCGACTCGGTGTCGCAGTCGCTGACGTCGCTGCCGATCCCGAAGGGCGTCGACCCCAACCGCGTGCGCGCCCAGCGCCCGCGTTGATCTTCAGCCGCGGATGAGGACGCTGCCCGCGGCCTGATCGTGCAGTCCTCGCTGGTCGGCATCCCAGACCACCGCGGGGATGACGAGCAGCAGAAGCACCGTGCGGACGATGGGCCGCCAAAGACCGACCCATCCGCCGCGGACAAGAACCAGTCGCATCCCGAGGATGCGGTGCCCCGGGCTTCCGCCGATCAGCGGGATGAACAGGATCTGCACCAGCGCGAACACCAGCATCGGCGCGAAGGTCGACAGCCCCGCCTCGCCCGGCAGCGCCCACGGGTCATACCGGAGGAATGCGACGGCCAGGATCGTGGCGCACGTCCAGTCGATCAGCAGGGCGAGCAGGCGCCTGCCCACGCGCGCGACCGACGTCGATCCGGTGCGGGGCAGCCCGAGGCGCTCACCGGGATAGCTGGACTCGACGGGGGTCTCGGGCATGCATCAACCCTAATCGGGGACCCGTAACATCCCGGAAACATATGGGACACTGGCGAGCAACGCCCGATCGATAGCGTCAGATCAGCCCGCCGTGGCGGGCGGAACTTCCCGAAATGCCCTACCTCTGGAGTCTCCATGTTCAGTGATTCATCCGAGGTGCTGAAGTTCATCAAGGACGAGGACGTCAAGTTCCTCGACATCCGCTTCACGGATCTCCCTGGTGTGCAGCAGCACTTCAACATCCCCGCGTCCACCGTCGACGAGGAGTTCTTCACCGTCGGTCAGCTGTTCGACGGCTCGTCGATCCGCGGGTTCGCGAACATCCACGAATCGGACATGCAGCTCATCCCCGACGTGTCGACCGCGTACCTCGACCCGTTCCGCGAGGCGAAGACGCTCGTCATGGTCTTCGACATCTACAACCCGCGCAACGGCGAGATCTACTCGAAGGACCCCCGCCAGGTCGCCAAGAAGGCCGAGAAGTACCTCGCCTCCACCGGCATCGCCGACACCGCGTTCTTCGCCCCCGAGGCCGAGTTCTACATCTTCGACGACGTCCGCTACGAGGTGAAGCAGAACTCGAGCTTCTACTCGGTCGACTCCGAAGAGGGCGCCTGGAACACGGGCCGCACCGAAGAGGGCGGCAACCTGGCCAACAAGACCCCTTACAAGGGTGGCTACTTCCCCGTCTCCCCCGTCGACAAGACGGCGGACCTGCGCGACGACATCAGCCTGCGCCTCATCGAGGCCGGCCTCATCCTCGAGCGCGCACACCACGAGGTGGGCACGGGCGGACAGCAGGAGATCAACTACCGCTTCGACACCATGGTGCACGCGGCCGACGACATCCTGAAGTTCAAGTACATCGTCAAGAACACCGCCGAGCAGTGGGGCAAGGTCGCGACCTTCATGCCCAAGCCGCTCTTCGGCGACAACGGCTCCGGCATGCACACGCACCAGTCGCTGTGGAACGACGGCAAGCCGCTGTTCTACGACGAGAAGGGCTACGGCGGGCTGTCCGACATCGCCCGCTGGTACATCGGCGGCATCCTGGCGCACGCGCCCGCCGTCCTGGCGTTCACGAACCCCACGCTGAACAGCTACCACCGTCTGGTGAAGGGCTTCGAGGCTCCGGTCAACCTGGTCTACTCGGCCGGTAACCGTTCGGCGGCCATCCGCATCCCGATCACGGGCACCAACCCCAAGGCCAAGCGCATCGAGTTCCGCGCCCCCGACGCCTCGGGCAACCCGTACCTCGCCTTCGCCGCGCAGCTCATGGCCGGCCTCGACGGCATCAAGAACCGCATCGAGCCGCACGAGCCGGTCGACAAGGACCTCTACGAGCTTCCCCCCGAGGAGGCCAAGGGCATCCCGCAGGTGCCGAACTCGCTGCTCGACTCGCTCGAGGCGCTGCGCGCCGACCACGAGTTCCTGCTGCAGGGCGGCGTCTTCACCGAGGAGCTCATCGAGACCTGGATCGAGTACAAGATCGAGAACGAGATCCAGCCGATCGCTCAGCGCCCGCACCCCTTCGAGTACGAGCTCTACTTCGGCGTCTGACGCCGCGAGCCTCGCGCTCCCACACGAAGAACGGCCCCGGCATTCGCCGGGGCCGTTCTTCGTGTGCACAGCTCAGCCGAACGAGCCACTGCTCATGGCCGCGACGAGCGCGACCAGCAGGAAGATGCCGACCGCGATCGCGAGCAGCAGCACGATGTGGCCGAGGATCATGCCGATGATCGCGTTCGTACGACCGACACCGCCCGAGCGCTTCGCTTTCGCGAGCCCTGCATAGCCGAGTGCGACCGAGCAGATGCTCAGCGGGAACGTCATGATCACGATGAAGAACCCGAGGAAGGGGATCAGCAGGCTGAGCAGGGATGCGGCCGAGATCGCGCCGAGGATCAGCGACCACAGCGCGGGGTTGTTGGTGGGTGGGCCCGCGACGACCGGGGCTGCGCCCGCTGTTGACGACGCCACGGCCGACTGCTGTCCGGGCGCCGGAGGCTGGAACCCGGGATGCGGCGCGTAGACGGGCTGCTGTTGCGGGTACCCGGGCGCCTGCGTCGCCTGGCCGTATCCCTGCACCGGCGGATAGCCCTGCTGGGGCGATACAGCGTATCCCTGCGCCGGCGCGTGACCCGGAGCCGGCGGCTGGTTGTATCCCTGTGGGGCCGTCGGGTAGCCCGGCGCCTGCGGCTGCGCGTATCCGGGGTAGCTCTGCTGCGGAGAAACGCCGTAGGGTTGCGGCGGGACACTGTACGACGGATAGGTCGGCTGGGGTGCCGCTGCGGCGGGCGGCTGCGGAGCATCGCCCGACTGCGGCGCCACCGGCTGATCGCTCGCGACGGGCCCCGGCTGGGCCACGGCGTCGGGCGCTGGAACGGGCGGCTCGGACGGCTGCTGCGGATCGGACATCGTTCCCCCGGTTTTCGTCGTGTCGCTGTGCATCGCGCCGAGTCTCGCGAGCGCACTCAGCGGTTGCCGTCCAGCATACGGATGAGGATGCGGCGATGACCGGCCCTTGCGGGCAGATGGGGATGAACGTCTCTCTGGTGGCCGTGGGCTCCCTCCACGACCACCGGAGACGCTGACGGTCGCCTCAGCGAGCCGGCCGTCGCGCCCACAGGCCGAGCAGCACGTCGATCACGACGAACGCGATCAGCGGATATCCGACCAGCGGGAGCCACCAACCGATCACACCCGCAGCCGCGACGACGGAGAGCAGGCCCCACCAGGGCGCCGCGCGCATCGCTCCGCGCGCCGGTGCCGCCCCGACGAGCCGACCGCCGCGTGTCGGTCGGCGCTTCCACCACATCGCGTAGCCGAGCACGACGAGTGTTCCGATGCCGATGGCGATGAACAGCAGCGCGAGCTGGTTCATCCAGCCGAACAGCACACCCATATGCAGGTCGATGCCCCAGCGTGCGAGCTTTGCCAGCAGAGGGAAGTCGGTGAAGTCCACGCGCGACACGACCTGCATCGTGGCCCCGTCGATCGCGACCGCATCCGCCTCCGTCGGGAAGGAGCGTTTGATCTCAGTCACTGTCCACGCCTGCCCGGGCGCGGCGGGCGGCTTGATCTCCACCTCTTCCGTGTTCACGTTGATCCGCCGGGCGATGGCCAGCATGGCATCGAACGTGGCCGGATTCGCCTCCCCCGTCGGCGCCGTAGCGGCCCCGCCGTGGTGCGCAGCATGCTCGTCCGGTGCCTCCTGCGCACCCGCGTGGTCCGTCTGCAGCACCGGCGTGGCGCCGCCGACCGCCGCGCGCAGAGCGGAGACGTTCGCCCCGGCATAGGTGGACCATGTGATCCCGGTCGCCGAGAGCATGAGCGCGCCGAGGAGCACCCAGATCCCGACGGAGGCGTGCCAACTGAACAGGCGCCGGTATCCGCGGCGCCTCACGGCGGGCCGAGCGAACTCCCGCTTCGCGCGCGCCTTCCGGATGCGCATCACCCACAGCGCACCACCCGCGAGCACGATGATCGCGAGCCAGGATGCGGCCAGCTCGCTGTACAGGCGACCGGGCTCGCCCAGATGCAGGTTGCGGTGGAGGTTGGAGATCCACGTGCGCAGCGGCAGCGCGCCGCTGGTGCCGTACGCCGTGAGGTCGCCGCGGATCTCCCCCGTGCCCGGGTCGACGAACACCGCGCGTGACGCGCTGGCTGCGAGCCCGTCCTCGGCGAACATAACGCGGGTGGTGTCACCGGCCCCGGGAGCAGGTCGCACCGCGCTCAGTACCGCATCGTCGCTGGCGTACGCCTCCGCCGACCTGATCTGGTCGGCGAGCGACAGCCTCGTGGCTGTCTCGGGAGCGTGCAGCTCGTGCGCGTAGACGACCTGTTCGAGCGTCGGGGCGATCGCGTACAAGGCCCCGCTCGTCGCCGCGACGAGGATGAAAGGGCCGACGAGCAGCCCCGCGTAGAAGTGGACCCGCAGCAGCAGCGATCCGAACCATGCACCACGGGACCCGCCCGTGCGCGGGCGGGCCGGTGAGGGAGGGACGAGGGTGTCGGTCATCGTCTCGCTCCTCACGACAGCAGGGTCTCGCCGATGAACCCGCCCTGCGCGCAGCCGGGCGGTGCCGCGAAGACCGCGGAGCCGATGGGGGTCGTCCACTGGTTCAACAGGTCGAGCTCGTCCAAGCGTCGCTGCAGCGGCACGAACTGGCCCGCCACATCCGCCTGGAACGACACGAACACCAGGCCCGCACGGGAGATCTCGCCACCAGCGGGAGTGTCGTCGTAGTTGTATCCGCGCCGGAAGATGCGTTCCCGGCGATCATCGCTGCGTGCACGACGCATGTGGGAGAACTCCGGGATGACGGGAAAGCCGATCGGCGTCTTCGCGTCGAAGTCCGGCTCGTCGTGCTCCTGCGTGCCCGTTAGCGGCGCGCCGTTCGATTGGAATCGCCCGACGGACTGGTCGCGCCCGGGGCGGTCGAGCCGGTCCCATTTGTCGAGGTCCATCGCGATGCGGCGCACGACCACGCCGGTGCCGCCGGTGAGCCATCCGCTCGGATGCCACACCACCTCGTCGAAGTCGGCCGTCCCGGGCTCGGGATTGGCCGTACCGTCCACCTGCCCGAAGAGGTTGCGCATCGTGGTGCCGGGTTTGACGGTCCCGTGCGCACGCCGGAAACCGTTCTGCGTCCACCGCACGCTCGCGAAGCTGCGTGCGTCCTTCAACAGCATCCTCGAGGCGTGGGCGAGCGTCACCGGGTCGTCCGATGCGACCTGGATCAGCAGGTCGCCGTCGCAGTACTCCGGCTGCAGCCGATCGATGCCGAACGCCGGCAGCGGGCCGAGCCACTGCGGAGCCGATCCCCCTGCCACCTGGACGAAGCGCGGACCGAACGCGAACGTCACGGTGAGACGGGCCGGTGCCAGCGCGAGTTCGGGCTCGGAGTCGGCGAGAGCAGGCTCTCCCTGCGTCATCCGCGCGGCATCGTCGCTCAACGTGCGCATCAGCCGTCGCAGGCCGTCGCGGTCGACCTCGGGCTTCAGATCCAGGGCAACGAAGACCGCGTGCGACTGCGCATCCGTGTCGATTCCCGCCTGGTGCACGCCGTAGAACGGCACGGTGGTATCGCCGTTCAAAGGCGCGATCGCGGATGGCGCGGACGGCGCCGCGGGAAGCGCCGCGTCGATGGCGATCGCGGCCGCCGCGCCGACACCCGCGACGGCTCCCCCGAGGAGGAACTGTCGCCGGGTGGCGCGATGCCGAACCGTAGTGTCATCGGGATCGCGCCGTGACATCAGTGGCTCATCCCGCTGTCGCCGCTCATGTCCATGTCGCCGCCCTCGTAATTCTCGTTCGCCCCCGCGTAATCCTTGACCGGAGCGGTGATCTGGGAGCTCGTGCCGTCCGAGTACGTGAGGGTCAGGGTGACGTCGTCGCCCGCGACGAGCGGCGCGGTCAGATCCATGAGCATGATGTGGTTGCCGCCGGGGGCGAGGGTCAGACTCCCGTGCGCGGGAATCACGAAGCCGCCGTCGATCTGACGCATGACCATTTGCCCCGACTCGTTCTCGACGGTCTCGTGGAGCTCGACCGCGGACGACGCGGGCGTCGTCGCGGATGTCACCGTGACGTCGGCGTCACCGTCGTTGTTCAGTTCGCCGAACGCGGCCGACATGCCGGAGTCCGCGGACTTGACCCAGGCGTCGGAGACGGAGATCGTCTCGGCAGCGGTCGCGGAGCTCGCAGTCGGCTGACTCTGGGCGGCGCAACCCGCGAGAGCGAGTGCGGTGAGAGCGAGAGCTGCGGTGAAGCGGATACGGGTGGTGGGATTGTACACAGGGGTGTGCCTTTCAAAAGCGGGACGGGCGAGCTCAGTGCTCGGCGTCGTCCGTGCCGCGCGCGTCGGAGCGGCGGCGGAGGAAGAGGATGAGTGCGAAGAGCGCGACGGCGATGCCGGCACCGGCGGCGCCGACGAACGCGATGCGCAGCGCTCCGGCGTTCTCCTGACCGGCCTCATCGGCCGTCGGATCGTCTGCTTGTGCGGCCTGACCGTCCGCCGTCGGCGCCGTCGGCTGCGCCGTGTGCTCGAGAGGCGTTCCGTCGCCGATCGTGAACGGGACGGTGCCCGCGATCGGATGACCGTCCGACGACACCACACGCCACCGCACTTCATATCCCGCATCCGGCATGTCCGGCTGCAGGTCGACGCTGACGGTCTGGCCGTCGAGCATCGGCTCGGTGGCTGCCCAGTCGCGCCCGTCGGCGTCGGCGACGATGACCGCGGCGCCGGTGTCGAGCACGTCGGCGGAGAAGGTCAGCGTGACCTGCGTCGGCGCCTCGGCGAGTCGTTGCCCGGTGTCGGGCGTGGAGGACAGAAGTTCATCGTGAGCGGACGCGGGAGCGGCCACCGCCAAGACGGCGGCGAACGCCACCACGATCCCCGCGACGATACGTCGCGACAGGGACATGAGACACCTTTCGACAGCGGCGCGCGCACGCGCCGCACCACACGGGACGCCTGCCAGAACGACAGGCGGAAGCGCAACACACGACGCGAAGGCGTCGTGGAGGCGTGATCAGACCGTGTGCAGGTGCGGCGGGCCGCGTCGGGCGATGTCTCGAAGGAAGAACCGTGGGCGCACGAGCGGTGCGCGCACGAAGGCCGCAGACGCGACGCGCGGGGCGTCGGCATCGACATCCTCGACGACGAGCGCCAGCCGGATGCGGAGCCGTGCCATCAGAGTGCGGGTCAGCTCGACGAGCGCACGCACGCATCGTTCTCCGCGGTGCAGCGCGAGGATCGTGACCACGGCGGCGACGGCGTGACCGAGCCACATCGCAGGGTCGCCGTGCAGGGCGTCGGTCATCCCGGCGCTCGACGAGGGCATCGCCTCACCCATGCCGTGCATGGCGTGATGGTCCTGTCCCACGCCCGGCACGGCGAAGGACCCCAGCACGAAGAGGGTGTGGAACAGTGCCTGGCTGAGCACGACGGCCATCGACAGTCGCCACGCCGACAGGCGACGGCCGGCCAGGACCGTACAGACGGCCAGCGACAGCACGAAGGGAATCAGGATGCCGAGCCACCCCGGCACGGTGCCGCCGGCACTCACGTGAGACAGGAGTGCGACGAAAGTCGCGACGGCCGCAGACGTCGCCCCGCGCAACAGGCGGGGAAGACGGGAGCGGCGCACGAGCCTATTCTCGCAGCCGCCGACGCGTCGCTCGACCCTCGCCGCCGCTCATCCGTAGAACTGCTTCTCGAACACTCGGCGTGAGAGGCGGGCCGCCCGCATCCAGTCCTCCTCGACCCGGGAGGCGGAACGAGGCGGGTACTCCAACAGACGCCCGATGCCGTCCAAGCGCCGCCGGTCGGCGGGGAGGACGTCGCTCGTCTGGGCCGACAGCAGGGTGTTCGCCGAACGCAGTCGACTGGCCAACCGCCAGGCCTCGTGAAGACGCGGCACGGCGCTCTCGGGCAGCAGCCCCGCCTCTCCGGCGGTGCGCAGCGCATCCGTCGTCGAGGTCGTGCGCAGCGCCGGCACCGCATGGGCGTGCTGCAGCTGCAGTAGCTGGACGAGCCATTCCACATCGCTGAGACCGCCGGGCCCGAGCTTGAGGTGGCGCGACGGATCGACGCCCTGCGGGAGCCGCTCGCTTTCGACACGCGCCTTGATGCGTTTGATCTCTCGTACGCCCTGCGGGTCTGCACGCTCCGGGTACCGCACGCGGTCTGCCAGCTCTGTGAAAGCGTCGATGAGCTTCACGCTCCCCGCGACGCCCCGAGCGCGCAGAAGCGCCTGCGCCTCCCACGACAGCGACCAGCGACCGTAATACTCCGCGTACGAGTCCAGCGATCGCACGAGCGGGCCGTTGCGCCCCTCGGGGCGGAGGTCGGCGTCGAGATCGAGGGGAACACGGTGGTCTTCGGAATGCGTGCGCAGCCCTTGCACGAGCTTCAGCGACAGCGCGTGCGCACGTTCCGGGTCGACACCGTTCGGCCGATACACGTACAGCACGTCCGCATCCGAGCCGAAGCCGAGCTCTCGTCCTCCGAAGCGCCCCATGGCGATGACGGAGAAGTCGAGCGCGTCGTCTTCGGGCGGCACGACCTCGCGACGCACGGCGCGGAGCGTCGCCTGGATCGTCACCTCGGTAATCGTGCTGAGCGAATCGGCGAGCTCCTCGATCGTGAGCACACCGAGTACGGCGGCCATCGCGGTGCGCAGCAGCTCGCGGCGTCGGAGCGCGCGCACGAAGGGCATCGCGTCGTCCAGACTGTCGTGCCGTGTCTGGATCGCGCGGGCCTCGGTCTGCAGCGCGACACCGCTGCGCGGGCGCAGGAGCTCGGGATCGTCGAGCCACGCCGCCGCTTCCGGAATCCACTCCATCAGCTCGCCGATGTAGCGCGAGCCCGACAGCACGCGGGTGAGGCTTTCGGCAGCCGCAGACGAGTCGCGCAGCAGGCGCAGGAACCACGGGGTGTCCCCCAACCGTTCGCTGATGCGACGGAAGGCGAGCAGCCCGTAGTCGGGGTCGACGCCGTCGGCGAACCACCGGATCATGATCGGCATGAGATGGCGCTGGATCGTCGCCTTGCGGCTGATCCCGCTCGTCAGCGCCGCGATGTGCCGGAGCGCACCGGCGGGGTCCTGGAACCCGATCGCTGCCAGACGATCGTGCGCCTGCGCGGCGGACAGCGTGCGCTCGCCTTCCGGGAGCGCCGCGACGGCCGACAGCAAAGGCCGGTAGAACAGGCGCACGTGGATGTCGCGCACCTCGCGCTTGACCCGCTCCCACTCCGCGGTGACCCCTGCGGCGCTGTCGGCGACGCCGCTGGCGCGCGCGAGCACGCGGCGATCATCGTCCTTCTCGGGCATGAGGTGTGTACGACGAAGTCCGCGCAACTGCAGCCGGTGCTCGAGCACACGGAGGAACCGATAGTCCCGGGCGAAGGCAGCAGCCTCGGCCCGCCCGATGTAGCCCTCTGCGACGAGCGCATCCAACGCGTCCAGGGTGCCGCGCTGACGGATGCGGTCGTCGGTGAGCCCGTGCACGAGCTGGAGCAGCTGCACGGTGAACTCGATGTCGCGGATGCCGCCGGGACCGAGTTTGATCTGCAGCGGCACCTCGTGCGCGGGGATGTGATCCGTGACGCGCTCCCGCATCCGCTGCACGCTGTCGACGAAGTTCTCGCGCGCGGCGCTCGTCCACACTTTGGGCTGCACGGCGGCGACGTACTCGCGTCCGAGCTCCAGGTCGCCGGCGAGCGGCCGCGCCTTCAGCAGCGCCTGGAACTCCCAGCTGCCCGCCCAACGGTCGTAGTACGAGAGGTGGGACTCGAGGGTGCGCACGAGCGCCCCCTGCTTGCCCTCCGGGCGCAGGTTCGCATCGACCTCCCACAGCGGCGGTTCGACCTCGATGCCCGAGATGCCCTGCATCGTCTGCACGGCGAGGCGCGTCGCGATGTCGATGAGACGGCTCTCGCCCCACTCCTCCTCGGCGCCCTCGGCGGCGCCGCAGACGAAGATGACGTCGACGTCGCTGACATAGTTCAGCTCGCGAGCGCCGGTCTTTCCCATGCCGATGATCGCGAGGCGCGTCGCGGCCACTTGCTCCCGGGGAAACAGCCCTCCCGGTCGGCCCTGCGAGATGCGCGTGCGGGCGACACTGAGCGATGCCTCGAGAGCGGCGCCCGCCGCATCCGCGAGTGCCGCAGCGACCTCGGGGAGCACGTCGATCGCATCCGGCGCCCGCAGATCGAATGCCGCGATGCGAGCCAGCAGCCGCCGATAGCGCACGCGCAGTGCGACCCAGGAGGATTCGTCCCCGGATGCGGCGAAGCCGTCCTCGGCGCCGACCGACTCCTGCAGCTCCCGCTGCATCTCATCCGCCCGCGGCAGGATCTCTCCCGCCGTCGCGAGGTCTGCCAGCTCTTCGGGGTGGCGCAGATAGAACTCGCCGAAGCCGTCCGAGGCTCCGAGGAGCAGCCAGAACACTCGGCGCGCGTGCGGATCGCGCAGCGTCGCCGTGACAGCGTCCGGGTTGCGTCGTGCGATTCTGCTCGCGCAGCGCAGCGCGCCGTCGGGGTCGGCAGCGTGGCCGAGATCGGCGATCACCTCGCCGCGGCTCAGAGCCAGCAGCTCGACGAGCTCGTCGAACGCCTGCTCGGCCGCTTCGAGGTCGCCGAGCCCGAGCCGGACGAGGTCCGTTCGGCTCGAGGAGCGCTCCGTGCCGGCCATCGCCGGCTCAGAGCATCTCGAGGTTGCTCTGCAGCTCGAAGGGCGTCACCTGCGAACGGTAGCCCGCCCACTCGCGGCGCTTGTTGGCCAGCACATAGGTGAAGACGGTCTCGCCCAGCGTCTCGGCGACGAGCTCGGACTCCTCCATGTACTGCAGCGCCTGGTCGAGGCTCGCCGGCAGCGGTGCGTATCCGAGCGCGCGACGCTCGGAATCGGTGAGCGACCACACGTTGTCCTCGGCCTCGGGCGGCAGTTCGTAGCCCTCTTCGATGCCCTTCAGCCCCGCAGCGAGCATGAGAGCGTAGGCGAGGTACGGGTTGGCGGCCGAGTCGAGGGCGCGGTACTCGACTCGCGAGGAGCCGCCCTTGTTCGGCTTGTACAGCGGCACGCGCACGAGCGCCGAGCGGTTGTTGTGGCCCCAGCTGATGAAGCTGGGGGCTTCGTCGCCGCCCCACAGGCGCTTGTAGGAGTTCACGAACTGGTTCGTCACCGCCGAGATCTCGTTGGCGTGCCGCAGCAGGCCGGCGATGAACTGACGACCGACCTTGGAAAGCTGATACTGCGCGCCCTCTTCGTAGAAGGCGTTGTGGTCCCCCTCGAACAGCGACATGTGCGTGTGCATGCCACTACCGGGCTGCCCGCTGAGCGGCTTCGGCATGAACGTCGCGTAGACGCCCTGCTCGATGGCCACCTCTTTGATGACCGTGCGGAACGTCATGATGTTGTCGGCGGTGGCCAGCGCGTCGGCGTAGCGCAGGTCGATCTCGTTCTGACCCGGACCGCCCTCGTGGTGGCTGAACTCGACCGAGATGCCGAGGTCTTCCAGCATCCGCACCGAGCGGCGTCGGAAGTCGTGCGCCGTGCCGCCGGGGACGTTGTCGAAGTAGCCGGCGGAGTCGACCGGCTCGGGACCGTCCGGACCGTAGGTCGAGGACTTCAGCAGGTAGAACTCGATCTCGGGATGAGTGTAGAAGGTGAACCCGGCATCCGAGGCCTTCGCGAGCGTGCGCTTGAGGACGTGACGCGGATCGGCGACCGCGGGCTGGCCGTCGGGCGTCGTGATGTCGCAGAACATGCGCGCGGTCGGGTCGATCTCGCCGCGCCACGGGAGGATCTGGAAGGTCGTGGGATCAGGATGGGCGAGCAGGTCGGATTCGAAGGTTCGTGTGAGGCCTTCGATCGCAGAACCGTCGAAGCCGAGTCCCTCGGTGAAGGCTCCCTCGACCTCTGCGGGGGCGATCGCCACCGACTTCAGCGTTCCGATGACATCGGTGAACCAGAGACGGATGAACTTGACGCCGCGCTCTTCGATCGTGCGCAGTACGAAATCGCGCTGCTTGTCCATGCTTTTCCTCCCGGCCCCGCGGGGCCCGATCACGTGGTGGGGGTGCGCTCCGAGCGGCGCGTCAGTCGTCTTCGCGGGCGTCGTCAGCCGCCCACTGCGCGGAGCGCTGCTTGATCAGCTCGGGGGCGTTCGCCGCTTCTTCGGCGGTGTCGAAGGGGCCGGCGCGGTCGATCGCCGGGGACTCGAAACCTCGCTCCACCTTGCCGGTGGTGAGGTTGTACCAGTACTTCTCGCTGTCTTCGCTCACGGCAGACTCCTCATCGCTCTCGAGACGATCCTACTGATCGCGACCCGTGTGCTGGATAGGCTGAACTCATGGCAGCAGAGAAGTCTCGCGCGGTGGGTATCGACATCGGCGGAACCGGCATCAAGGGTGGAATCGTCGACCTCGAGAAGGGCGAGCTGATCAGCGACCGGATCAAGGTGTCCACACCTTCGGGCGCAGAGCCGAAGGACGTTCTGGATGCGGTGCGCAGCGTGCTCGACACGCTCGACGTCGCAGATTCCGACTACCCGCTCGGCGTCGCCTTCCCGGCGATCGTGAAGAACGGTCGCACGCTGTCGGCGGCGAACGTCTCGGACAAGTGGATCGACTTCCCCGCCGAGGAGTTCTTCGAGGAGGGCCTCGGCCGCGACATCCACTTCGCCAACGACGCGGATGTGGCCGGCGTCGCCGAGATGCGCTTCGGCGCCGCGAAGGGCGTCGATGGGCTGACGATCCTCACGACGCTCGGCACGGGCATCGGCTCGGCCGTCATCTACAACAACGTCCTCATCCCCAACAGCGAGCTCGGTCACCTGCAGCGCGCGAAGCATGGCAAGGACGCCGAGGCGTACGCCGCCTACTCCGCGATGGAGCGCGACGAACTGAGCTGGGAGGCGTGGGCGGAACGCCTGCAGTGGTACTACTCGCACGTCGAGTTCCTGTTCAGCCCCGACCTGTTCATCGTCGGCGGCGGTGTGTCCAAGCACGCCGACAAGTTCCTTCACCTGCTCGAGCTCCGCACGCCGATCGTCCCCGCTGTGCACCGCAACAACGCCGGCATCATCGGCGCGGCGGCACTCTCGTTGGGTGTCGAGCCCGATCTGGAGGAGACCGTCACCGGTCAGTGACCGGGGCGCGGACATTTCGACTCGCTACGCTCGCTCAACGACCGGATGCGAATCCACCCGTTCGTCGAGCGAGCCGGAACGCGGGGGCGAACCCACTCGTTCGTCGAGCGAGCCGAAACACGGGGGCGAACCCACCGGTCGTTGAGCGAGCCGAAGGCGAGACGAAACGCGGGTGCGAATGGGCCGGCCTGTACGCCGGGTTCTGTCCGGGGGCTTTCGCCCCGTGGACGGTCATCTCTCTCGGCGACACGTTGCCGTGCCGCTCCAGCGGCCTACCCGGGGACTCGGCGAGCCGCGTCATCATCCCCTGTCTGGCCTTGCTCCGGACGAGGTTTACCGTGCGGGTCGTGTCACCACGACCCCGGTGGTCTCTTACACCACCCTTTCACCCTTACCCGGGTCGAAACCCGGGCGGTCTGCTCTCTGTGGCACTGTCTCGCGGATTGCTCCGGGTGGGTGTTACCCACCGCCCTGCCCTACGGAGCCCGGACGTTCCTCGGCGCGGTTTCCCGCGACGCGACCGTCCAGCCGACCCATTCGCGCTCCGAGTCTACCGGGGCGCGTCCGCATCCTCCGGCTTGTGCCGGATGACCTCGACGTCGAGCGGGAAGTCGATCGGGAACGTGCCGAACAACAGGCGACCTGCTGCTTCGGCGGCCTCGGCCACGACCCGCGCGGCTGCTTCCGCCAACTCCTCCGGCGCGTGCACCATCACCTCGTCGTGGAGGAAGAACACGAGATGCGCACGGCTCGAGAATGCAGGTCCGGATGCGGATGCGGGCGGCCCTGATGCCCCTGGCAGCGCATCCAGGCGCCGCCGGATCTCCGCCAGCCAGCACAACGCCCACTCCGCCGCCGCGCCCTGCACGACGAAGTTCCTCGTGAAGCGGCCACGTTCCCTGGCCGCGCGCAGCGCGCCTTCTCGCACTCCCTGTTCCGCATCCGCCTCGCTGGCGCGAGACTGCAGCGCAAGCCACGGCGCCTCCGCGTCGGGAGTGCCGCGTCCGAGCCACGTGGCCACCCCGCGGCCGTCCTCACCGGCGACCGCTGCATCGTCGACGAGAGCCATCGCGGTCGGGAACGTCTTGCGCAGACGCGGCACCAGACGTCCGCTGTCGCCGGTCGTCGCACCGTACATCGCACCGAGGACCGCATACTTCGCCTCCTCGCGGGTCGCGACGGCGCCGGTCGCCACGATCCCCTCGTAGAGGTCCCGCCCGCGCGCAGCCTCCGCCATCCGCGTGTCACGCGACATCGCTGCGAGCACCCGCGGCTCGAGCTGCGCCACATCCGCATCCACGATGACCCAGCCCGGATCGGGGCGCACGGCCGGACGCAACTGACGGGGAATCTGCAGCGCACCTCCGCCGCTCGATGCCCATCGACCGGTCACGACGCCTGCCGGCACGTACACGGGGCGAAAGCGGTCATCGCGTACCCACTCGTCCAGCCACGCCCAGCCGTTCGCCGTGTAGAGCCTCGCGAGCTTCTTGTACTCCAGGAGCGGCTCCACCACCGGATGCTCGACCTGAGCCAGCTCCCACTTGCTCGTCGAGCCCACCGTCAACCCGGCCCGGTGCAGCGCCCGCAGCACTCTCGGCGGGGAGTCCAGCGACAGCGCCGCGTCACCGAGTGCTGCGCGTACCCGTTCACCCACCTCGCGCATCCGGTCGGGCACACCGCCTGCCAGTGGGCGACGACCGAGCGTGTCGATCAGGATCCGCTCGTGTGTCGCACGGTGCCAGGGCAACCCCGCCGCGTGCATCTCTGCGGCGACCAGCGCGCCGGCGGACTCCGCGTTGATGAGCAGCGACAATCGCCCCGGATCGCGGGATGCCGCGATGACCCCCTGCTGGGCACGCCACTCGGCCTCGACCTCGTCGAGCCCGAAGGCCGGCACCTCGTCGAACGCGAACAGGGTCTCACCGCCGTCAGGCGCGGACGAGGCGAGATCCCATCGGTCGCTCGCGCTCCACGGCACACTCGCGGGACGCAGCGGACTGTGGCGCAGGATGCGGCGCGCCAGCCGCACATCCCACGCCCGCGCCACGCGCTCCCCCACCGCGAGCATGGCGGGGTAGCTCACGCCGGTGTCGGCCCACACCCAGCGGGTCGGTGCGGGCGCTTTGTCCACATCCTCAGAGATGTCGCGGATGCCGTCCGCAGCGACGATGCGCCACGCAGGCGACGGCGTGCTTTCGCGGCCGGTCATCTCATCCGACCGCGGCGGATCACAACCCCGACTCGGCGGTGCGCACGAGGATGCAGCCGCACTCCGGGCATGTCGCGACGACATCGTCGGCGACCTGCCTCAGGGCTGCGAGGTCGGTGCCGGAGAGCATCATGTGGCACCCGCCGCAGGTGCGGGCCTGGAACAGTGCCGCCCCGGCCGAGCGCGTCGCGAGCTTCTCGTACAGCGCGAGGAGCTGCTCCGGAACGGAGCCGGCGACGGCGGCGCGGTCGCGGCCGAGCTGCTGCTCGAGCGCCGACGCGGCTTCCACCGTCTCCTTCGCCTCCGCCGAGAGGCGCGATCCCTCGTCGTTGTTCGCGGCCACGAGCTGCTGCTGCTCGGCGACGGCCGCTTCCGCGGCTTCGAGACGCTCCATGAGTTCGAGCTGCGCCTCTTCGAGCTCTTCCTGACGACGGGTGAGGGACGCGAGCTCGCGCTCGAGGCCGACGGCGTCCTTGGCGCTCGCCGTCTTCTGCAGCAGCTCCTCATCGCGCTGACGTCGCGCGACGACCAGCGCCACATCGCCCTCCACCCGCCGCAGCTCCACGGCGACGTCGTCCACGACGTTCTGGCGCGCGGCGAGCTCCTGCGCAAGCTGTTGCTTGGCCTTCACGAGTTCGCCGATCCGCGCGGCCTGCGGAGGGTTGCGTCGGGCGTGATCGGCCTGCGCGCGGCGGGCGTCGATGTCGGCGAGGTCCAACAGGCGCAACTGGTCAGCGTGGGCGGCGTTCACCCCTCCAACCTACGCCAGCGCACCGTGCACCGCGGCGGCGCTGCGGTGACGGCTTGTTACCTCCCGTGTCGGCCGGTGTGCTCCGGCCCGCGAGGCTCGTTAGTTTCGGGACTCGACCCCCGCCCGCCCCGAGGAGCCCGTCATGAGCACCGCCGTCGCCACGAACCGCGTCCACCCGGATGCGGGAGCGCCCGCATCCCGTCTGCAGTTCGACGGCCTGGGGCGCACCTTCGGCACGCACGTCGTGCTGGACGGGATCGACCTGACGGTCGAGCCGGGCGAGCTGGTCGCCATCCTCGGCGCCTCCGGCTCGGGAAAGTCGACGCTGCTGCGCATCGCGGGCGGCCTCGATCGCGCGAGCGAGGGGTCGGTGTCGATCGACGATCGGCCTGTCGCTGCCCACGACGCCCGCGTCGCGATCGGCTTCCAGGAGCCGCGGCTGCTGCCATGGAGATCCGTCTCGGAGAACATCGCACTCGGGCTCGGTCCCGGCCTCTCGCGCGACGAGCGCTCTCAGCGCATCGGATCCCTGCTCGAGCTCATCGGGCTCACCGCCTTCGCGAACCACCGTCCGCGCGAGATCTCCGGCGGGATGGCGCAGCGCACCTCGCTCGCTCGCGCGCTCGCGCGACGCCCCGGCGTGCTCCTGCTCGACGAACCGTTCGGCGCTCTCGATGCGCTGACGAGGCTCAAGATGCAGGACCTCCTGCTCTCGATCCTCGACGAAGCACCCACGACGACGCTTCTGGTCACGCACGACGTCGACGAGGCCCTGCAGGTCGCCGATCGGGTGATCGTTCTCGGCGTCGAGCCGGGTTCGGCGGGTGCCCGCATCCAGCGCCTGGTGACGGTTCCCGGAACCCGCCCGCGCGACCGCGGCTCAGCCGAACTCGCCGAGCTCCGTGCCGATCTGCTCGGCGCGCTCGGTATCGATCGCCACGCGCACTGACGCTCTCCCTTCCGCACCCTTCCTTTCCACAGCAATCGAGAGGCCCTCATGTCCCGCTCACGCCGTTTCCTCGGTGCCTTCGCCGGCTTCGCCGTCGCCGCCGTCGCCCTTTCGGGCTGCGTCGCCGGTGAGGATGCTCCCGCTGCCGCTGGCAGCGACGCCGTCGCATCCGACGTCACCATCAAGCTCGACTGGGCGACCTACAACCCGCTCAGCCTCATCATCAAGGATCAGGGCTGGCTCGAGGCCGACGGCTACAACGTCGAGTGGGTGCAGTCGCTGGGCTCGTCGAAGGCGAACGAGGCCCTGCGTGCCGGTGCCATCGACTTCGGTTCGACGGCGGGCTCGGCAGCGCTGCTCGCCCGCTCCAACGACGTGCCCCAGCAGATCGTCGATGTCGTCGCACAGCCCGAGTGGTCCGCGCTCGTGGTGCCCGCCGACTCCGACATCACATCGGTGGCAGACCTGAAGGGCAAGTCGGTCGCTGCAGCCCTGGGCACCGACCCGTACTTCTTCCTCGTGCAGGCTCTGGAGGCGGAGGGCCTGTCGATCGACGACGTCGCCGTGCAGAACCTCATTCACGCCGACGGCTGGGCTGCGCTCCAGGGCGGATCCGTGCAGGCATGGGCGGGTCTCGACCCGATCATGGCGTCCGCGGAGGCCAGCGGCGCGAAGCTGCTCTACCGCAACCTCGACTTCAACTCGTACAGCGTGCTGAACGCCACCGAATCGATCATCAAGGACCACCCCGAGATCGTGCAGGTCGTCGTCGACACGTACGAGCGTGCGCGTGCGTGGGCGCTGGAGAACCCCGAGGAGACGGCGCAGATCCTCACCGATGCCGCCTCGATCGATCTCGCCGTCGCCCAGAAGGTCATCGACGAGCGTGAGGGGCTCGATGTCGATCCGGTGCCCGGCTCCGCGCTGTCGAGCGTGCTCGCCCCGATCGGCGCGATCCAGGTCTCGCTGGGCGACGTGAAATCGCAGGACAAGGTCGACCAGGCGCTCGACACCCTGTTCGCGCCGGAGTTCGCCGAGAAGGCCAAGGGCTGACACCTGCAGCCGAGAGGACGATACGACGATGAGCACGACCGGCACCCCTGCACGTACGTCGCAGACCGCATCCGCACCCGGGCCGCTGTCGCGCCGCAGCGTGCGCACCCTCCTGGGCTGGGTGGTGCCGGTCGTCCTCATCGCGCTGTGGTTCCTGCTGACGAACCCGGCGGCACCCATCGTGCCGGCGTACAAGTTCCCGAGTCCCGAGGCCGTCTTCACCGCGGGCGTGGACCTCGCCCAGCGGGGTGAGTTGTGGCAGTTCACCGCCATCTCGCTGCAGCGGGTCGTCATCGGATTCACCGCCGGTGCGCTGCTCGGCATCTCGCTCGGCGGTCTGATCGGGCTGTCGCGGTTCTGGGACGCGCTGCTCTCCCCCACGCTCGGCGTCATCCGCGCCGTGCCGAGCCTCGCGTGGGTCCCGTTGCTCATCGTGTGGTTCTTGGTCGGCGAGCAGTCGAAGATCATCCTCATCGCGATCGGCGCGTTCTTCCCCGTCTTCACGACGGTCTCGCTCGCGCTGCGTCACGTCGACGCACAGCTCGTCGAGATGGGCCGCTCGTTCGGCTACACCGGCCTGCGGCTGTTCTTCACGGTGCAGCTACCCGCGGTTCTGCCCGCGCTCTTCTCCGGGCTGCGGCTGGCGCTCGTGCAGGCGTGGCTCTTCCTCGTGGCGGCCGAGCTCCTCGGCGCATCCATGGGCCTCGGGTTCTTGCTCCTGCGCGGCCAGAACAACGGGCGCGTCGATCAGATCGTGCTCGCCATCATCCTGCTCGCGGTCATCGGCAAGCTCACCGACTCCCTGCTCGCGGTCTTGCAGAAGTGGGCCGTCCGCCGCTGGGGTTGACCTCTCCTCCCCCGCTCGCGGCACTGCGGAGCGCGTGCTCGTCGGCGCGGTGCGCGCATCCGTCGCACGACCGTCGGAGATTCCGCGTTCCGTCGGAGGTTTGTGCCTGAATCCTCCGACATCGGCGAGAATCTCCGACGGTCGGAACGTCGACCGCGCGCACGAGCGAGCGGATGCGGCCGCCCGCCGGCTGTGGATAAGCCCAGCCGACGTCGCCTGCCCGCCGATACCGTGTCGGCATGTCCCGGCGTCACGTCTCGATTGCGGCCATAATCGGCCTGTTCGTCGCGCTGGGCGTGTCCGGCTGCACGACGCCGGCGCCCGACCCGACGCCCACCCCGACGGGATTCGCCACCGAGGCCGAGGCCTTCGCCGCCGCCGAGGCGACCTACCGCGCGTACATCGATGCGCTGAACCAGGTCGACCTCAGCGATCCCGCCACCTTTGAGCCGGTGTACGAGCTGACCTCTGGAGAGCTCAACGCATCGGAACGCGAAAGCTATTCGCAACTGCACGCTGAGGGCAACACGATCTCTGGGAAGATCACCTACTCCAATGCTGAGCTGTTGAACAGGAGTGACAACATCGCGACGATCGCGGTTTGTCTGGATGTCTCTGAAGTCGACGTTCTTGACTCGAACGGCTCCTCAATCGTCCCTGAGTCTCGCCCCGATATTCAGTCCGTCGCGGTCGACGTCGATATCGCGATCGCAAGGCTTCTTGAGATACGTCCTAGCGAGATTGCTGGCCGATGCTCGTAAGTGCGACATTCAACGCGGCCCTGCTCCTCATGGGATTGCTTCTAGCGACGTCGAATCCTGGATGCGCCGGAGCCCCGTCAGTGCTGGGCGGCTGCGCCAGCACAGACGGCACGTCCGTCATCGTGGAGGGCACGCAGACGCAGCCGGGAACAAACGGCGGCGGGTCGGAGTGGATCCCGACGAGCGGGCCCGGAGGCGGTGGGGCGACCCCCGCGGAGCCTGCGAACCCGTACGGAATGGACCTCCTCTACGAACAGATTCCGCAGGACGAGGCGACGGAGGAGATTCCCGCGGTCACGGTGGCCGATCTCGCGGCGTTCACTCCGCAGAGGCCGTCCTTCGCCGCCGAGCCGGCGGGGCTCGGCGTGGCGGGGCTTCCCACCAACGTCATCGCGGGCGCCTCCGAGCACACGATCGCGGGCACGCTCTTCGGACGCCCGGTCACTGTTCGCTTCACCCCTGTCGGGTTCCGGTTCGACTACGGCGACGGCGCGATCAGTACGACGTCGACGGGCGGCGCGCCCTGGGCCGCACTGGGACAAGCGCAGTTCACGCCGACCCCCACGAGCCATACCTTCGTCTCGCCCGGCGACTACACCGTCACTGTGAGCGTCGCCTACGCAGCCGTCGTCGACTTCGGAGTCACGACGCGAGCGGTCAGCGGCACCGTGGTCGCGGATGCGGCGCCGCAGGCACTCCGGGTCCTCGAAGCTCGCACCGCCCTCGTCGACCAGACCTGCGCACAGAATCCGGGCGGACCCGGCTGCTGAACGGGCGCAGGTTGGCACGCATCCGTGCGCTCACATGAGCTCAGCGAACGATCGAGGCGCCCGCTGCGCCTCAGCCACCGAGCGAGTCGGCGAACCCCGACAACTTGCCGTCGGCGCTCATGGTGCCGAACAGCGTGTCGACATCGATGGCGATCGTCTCGGTCGTCGGCGTCGTACCAGGAACAGCGATCTCCAGTGGGTAGGTTCCCGCGAACGCCATGACACGCGACGACGAGCCGGACAGATTCTCGAACGCCGACGTGACATCCACGCCGTTGACGCTGTAGCGAGTACCGGAGGGGAGGTCCGCGGCGCCCGCGGCGTCGAAGCCGGCCGACGCCGGGTCGACGACGAAGACCCAGTGGGCGGGAATGTCGCCCTGTTTATCGACATACGCGAGCTGGAGAGTCTCCGACCGCTCGTCCGCCCCGATGGCGTACGTGACGTCGATGTCGGCCAGGGTGCCGTCGTCCGAGACCTTGGGCTCCCCGACGTTCTTGAGCGACGGCCGATCCATTAGGGACTCATAAGCCTCGTCACCGATGAACGGAGCACCCGGAGCGCTCTCATCGATCGCGACATCGGTCATTCTCAAGGCCGCGGCCGCCTGCCCACCGGCGAGATAGCCGAAGAAGGTCTCCACCTGACCCGGGAGGCCAGCTGTGTCCGCGTCGAACTCCGGAGGCCCGTCGAGCGGTGCCACGGATGGAGCACACGCAGACAGGCCGACAGCCACAGCCAGCAGTACGCCGGGGATCGCCAGCCGCCGATGCGACGATGCGCGACTCACGATCAGCCGATCGTCGCAGCGGGCCAGCTGCCGTTCGGGAAGCCGTAGAGGTTCGCCATCTCCTGCTTCAGCTGGTCCGCCTTCGCCTTCGAGTCTGTGAAGTTGGCGGCGAAGGACGCAACGGCGTCGACGCCGAGCTGGGCGAGATTCGTGCACACCGTCACGATCTTCGGCACGGCGTCCAGCCACTCCAGCGGATCAGCGGTGATGAACGAAGCGCCCGCATTGATCTGGTCGAGCACGTAGGTGGCGATCCGCTTGCCGAAGTCGATCCACGTGTTCAGAATCTTCTGCGCGTAGTCGCTCAGGAAGTCGATCATCCCGTCGACATAGCCGACGACCGTCTCCATCGCCGTGCTCTGACGGCCCGCGAGTGCACCGTATCCATCGCCCGGGTCGCCCTTCCAACTCGTGTCGGCTTTGAGATAGTCCGCGGTGATGGTTGTGCGGGCGCCGCTGATCTTCTGCTTGACGACAATCCACTGATCCTGCTTCGCGTACATCGCGAAAGGGTTGCCCGGGCTGAGGTAGTCGCCGATGGTCGCCAAGAACTCGCCGAACTTCTCGACAGCGATCTGCAGCTTGTCGCGCACCTCGCCCATGCGGTCCATGAACCACTCCATGAACTTCTCCCACAGGGAGATGTCGTCCTTTTTGCGGTTGAAGGTGTCGACGCACTCGTCGAGGTTCTCGCGCATGTCGTCGATGCCGTCGGTGACGCCCTTGACCAATGAGTCGAAGGTGCCCTGATCAGTGGGGATGACAGATGTCACGGTGTCTCCTCGTTCCTTCTCGGACTCAGCCTTGGTCGAGCAGCCACTGCGAGTAGCCGTCGGCCGCCTCGTAGTTCTGCTTGGTCTCGAGCAGCTTGTCGGAGACGCTCTGCAGCTCGGCGACAGCGCTGTCGATGAGCGAATAGATCGTCTGATGCGCGGTGTTGTAGTTCGTCTCAGCTCCGGACATGTGCCCGAAGCCGTCCATCTCCCAACGTCCGAGCTCGCAGCCGTCCGCAATCGTGCGCACTTCGGCGAACGTCTCGGACAGCGTGCTCCACGCGGTCGCATCCTGCTTGAGGTCGTCGAGCGCCGCCTCGTAGTCCTGATGACTCATCGTTCCTCCTGTGTATCGACAGCTTCAGTGAGCACGCGCGCTCACGCGCGTCCTTCGGCCGCGTGGACCTCTCTCACCACGGCGCTCAGCTCGGGAAGGTCATCGAGCGCGTCCTGTTGCCGCACGCCCAGCTGCTCACGAGCCCGAGCGAACAAATCCACGATCTCCCGTTCGAGTTGCGCCTCGGGAGTGAACTGCGCGTTCCGCGCATCGATGGTGAGACGCCGGACTCCGCTACCCACGACTTCCAGCGTCACCTCGCCCGACGGACTGCGGAGCTCGACCGTCTCGCGCGCCGCTTCCATCACTGACTGCCGATAGGTATCGAGTTGCGCGAACGCCGTCAGCAGCGTCTCGAGTCGACCCATCAGCTCGTCGCGGTCGCTCGACGGCGGCTGGAGCGGGGCGGTATTCAGCGTCGCACCGGTCGCGCGCTCCCACGCTGCATCATCCGCACCGAGTTCGGTAGCGGTCTCACCCCGCGCCGCGCGGCTCGCCTGAACGAGCGTCAGAACGGTCGCGCCGGCATCCTCGGGGCGCAGGCGCTGCCACCAGTTCTGCGCGAACCGCACGGCGTCGACCTTGCCGTCGCCGTCGACGGATACACGGACCGCTTCGGACTCGTCGGCCTGCATCCACACTTCTGGATCGGAGCGGTAGATCTCGCTGAGTCGCTGCTGGATGTCTGCCATCTCCGCCATCACTGGCTCCACAGCCGCTGGGTGGCGCGCTGCGCGTCGCTGAAGACCTCGTTCGACTCCTCGGTACGCCGGCGGACGCGCTCGAGTTCGTCATGGAGCTGGGCCATGCTGGCGATCCAGCGCTCCTGGGCGATCTTGTAGGCCTGGTGGGCGTCTCCGCTCCACTCGCCGCTGAGACGGTCGAGTTCCGCCTTCAACCCATCAAGGATGCGCGCGATCTCCGCACGCGCGCGCTCCATCTCCGCAACGAGCAGCTCGATACGCGAACCGCCGACTTTGAGTTCACCTGTCATGGCGCTCCCCCTTCGCACTCAGCCCGATGATTTCACGATCAGCTCGCGCGAATCCGACTGTTGTCAGGATGTGGAGAAATGAGGTATCGCCTTCGCGACGCGCGGGGCCCCACACTCGGTGGGCCCTGCCGGGATCGAACCGACGACATCCACGGTGTAAACGTGGCGCTCTACCAGCTGAGCTAAAGGCCCTTCGTTGACAGTCTAGGCGGGGAAAGCCACAGGCCCGATCCGCTATGTCACCCGGGGCCGTCTACACACTCGCTAAGCTGGACGATGGTGCATTTGTCCACTGCCGACAAGGCTCGCACCAACCCGATGGTTCCTTCCGGCAAGACCTGCCGTGTGATGAAAGGCGTCTCGTGACTGTCAACCAACAGGATCCGTACTCGCAGGGCCCCCTCGACAGCGATCCGGAAGAGACCGCGGAATGGCGCGAGTCGCTGGAGCAGCTCGTCCAGGCGAAGGGCCGCGGGCGCGGTCGCGAGATCATGCTGAGCCTGCTGCAGGATTCGCGTGAGCTTCACCTCGGTGTGCCGATGGTTCCCACCACCGACTACATCAACACGATCGCCCCCGAGAACGAGCCGGACTTCCCCGGCGACGAGGAGATCGAACGCCGGTACCGTGCATGGATCCGCTGGAACGCGGCCATGACCGTGCACCGCGCGCAGCGCCCGGGTATCGGCGTCGGCGGACACATCTCGACATACGCCTCCTCGGCCGCGCTGTACGAGGTCGGCTTCAACCACTTCTTCCGCGGCCTCGACGACCCCCACGGCGGCGACCAGGTCTTCTTCCAGGGCCACGCCTCCCCCGGCATGTACGCGCGGTCCTTCCTCGAGGGGCGCCTGAGCGAGCAGCAGCTCGACGGCTTCCGCCAGGAGAAGTCGGCAGCACCGCTCGGCCTTCCGTCGTACCCGCACCCGCGCCTGCTGCCCGAGTACTGGCAGTTCCCCACCGTCTCGATGGGCCTCGGCCCCATCAACGCCATCTACCAGGCAATGACGAACAAGTACCTCACCAACCGCGGCATGAAGGATCTGTCCGACTCGCACGTCTGGGCGTTCCTCGGCGACGGCGAGATGGATGAGGTCGAGAGCCGTGGCCAGCTCCAGGTGGCCGCGAACGAGGGTCTCGACAACCTGACCTTCGTCGTCAACTGCAACCTGCAGCGCCTCGACGGACCCGTCCGCGGCAACGGCAAGATCATCCAGGAGCTGGAGAGCTTCTTCCGCGGTGCGGGCTGGAACGTCATCAAGGTCATCTGGGGCCGCGAATGGGACTCGCTGCTCGCCAACGACGACCAGGGTGCCCTGCTCAACCTCATGAACGTCACCCCCGACGGCGACTTCCAGACGTACAAGGCCGAGAACGGCGCGTACATCCGCGAGAACTTCTTCGGTCGCGACGAGCGCGCCGCAGCCCTGGTCAAGGACTACACCGACGACCAGATCTGGAACCTCAAGCGCGGCGGCCACGACTACCGCAAGGTCTACGCGGCGTTCAAGGCGGCCGTCGAGCACAAGGGCCAGCCGACCGTCATCCTCGCGCACACGATCAAGGGCTACGGCCTGGGTCCGCACTTCGAGGGCCGCAACGCGACCCACCAGATGAAGAAGATGACCCTCGACGACCTGAAGCACTTCCGCGACGCGATGCACATCCCGGTCTCGGACGCGCAGCTCGAGGAGAACCCGTACCAGCCTCCGTACTACAACCCCGGAGCGCAGGATGAGACCATCCGGTACATGGTCGAGCGCCGTCGTGAGCTCGGCGGCTTCCTGCCCAAGCGCCGCACCACGCACGTCGGCCTCGAGCTGCCGGACGACAAGGCCTACGCGCTGCCGAAGAAGGGTTCGGGCACGCAGGAGATCGCCACGACCATGGCCTTCGTGCGCCTGCTGAAGGATCTGCTGCGTGTCAAGGGCTTCGGCGAGCGGATCGTCCCGATCATCCCGGACGAGGCACGCACGTTCGGCATGGACGCGTACTTCCCGACGGCGAAGATCTACAACCCGAACGGCCAGAACTACACCTCGGTCGACCGCGAGCTGCTCCTGGCGTACAAGGAGAGCCCGCAGGGCCAGATCATGCACGTCGGCATCAACGAGGCCGGCGCCATGGCGGCGTTCACCGCCACGAGCACCGCGTATGCGACGCACGGCCAGCCGCTCATCCCGGTCTACATCTTCTACTCGATGTTCGGCTTCCAGCGCACGGGCGACGCCCAGTGGGCCGTCGGCGACCAGATGGGCCGCGGCTTCATCATCGGCGCCACCGCCGGTCGCACGACGCTGACCGGTGAGGGGCTGCAGCACGCCGACGGTCACTCGCACCTGCTCGCCTCGACGAATCCGGCAACCGTCTCCTACGACCCGGCCTACGGGTACGAGATCGCCCACATCGTGCGCTCGGGCATCGACCGCATGTACGGCGGCAACCACCCCGACCCGAACGTCATGTACTACATCACGGTCTACAACGAGCCGATCGTGCAGCCGGCCGAGCCGGAGGGTGTCGACGTCGACGGCATCGTGCGCGGTATCCACCGCATCTCCGAGGGCTCCGGCGACGGGCACCGCGCGCAGATCCTGGCCTCGGGCGTCGGTGTGCCGTGGGCGCTCGAGGCGCAGAAGCTGCTCAGCGAGGACTGGGGAGTGAGCGCCGACGTGTGGTCGGTCACCTCGTGGTCCGAGCTGCGCAACGACGGCCTCGCTGCCGAGGAGCACAACTTCCTGAACCCGGATGCGGAGCCGCGCACCGCGTACCTGACCGAGAAGCTGCGCGACGCGCAGGGCCCGGTGGTGGGCGTCAGCGACTTCATGCACGCGGTGCAGGACCAGATCCGTCAGTGGGTCCCGGGTCGCTACCTGACCCTGGGCGCCGACGGTTTCGGCTTCTCCGACACCCGTGCCGCCGCACGTCGCTTCTTCAAGATCGACGGTCCTTCGATCGTCGTGCGCACCCTGCAGGGCCTGGTGGATGAGGGGCGTCTCGACCGCTCCGTCATCGGTCAGGCGATCGAGAAGTACCGTCTGCACGACGTGAACGCCGGAACCTCCGGCAACGCCGGCGGCGAGAGCTGAGAATGAGCCGATCCCCGGAGTCGTCGTCGGACAAGACGGAGACACTCGCCTGGTTGCGACGCATCTCCGGGGATCTGGCCACGGTCACTCTCAAACGCCTCGAGGACACGCTGCCCTGGTACGCCGACATGCCGCCGGCCCGGCGGTCATCGGTGGGCCTCGTGGCCCAGGCCGGCATCACGTCGTTCATCCAGTGGTACGACGACCCGACGGCGACGCCGTGGATCGCAGCGGACATCTTCGCCGCTGCTCCCCGCGAGCTGCTGCGGTCGGTGAGCCTGCAGCAGACCCTGCAGCTCATCCGTGTGACCGTCGAGGTCACCGAGGAGCGCGTCGCGGGTCGCGGTGAGGATCTCCGCGAGGCGATCCTGCTCTACTCGCGCGAGCTCGCCTTCACGGCGGCCGACGTCTACGCGCGCGCCGCGGAAGCGCGGGGGCTCTGGGACGCACGCCTCGAGGCGCTCGTGGTCGATTCGATCCTCACCGGCGAAGCCGACGAGGAGCTCCCGAGCCGCATCGCCGCTCTGGGATGGCACGGTCACGGCGAGGTCTCCGTCCTCGTGGGCACGACCCCGCCGCAGTTCGATGTCGACCAATTGCGGCGCATGGCCCGCAAACTCGGCGTCGATGTGCTCGTGGGCGTGCAGGGGTCCCGGCTCGTGCTCGTGATCGGACGCACCGACGCCGATCACCGTGCGGGCGGCGACGAGCAGTCGGAACTGCCCTTCCCCGAGATCGCGCGGCGCCTCGAGCCCGGCTTCGGCACGGGCCACCTCGTGCTCGGCCCCACCGTCCCCGCCCTCGTCGACGCGGGCCAGAGCGCGCGCGCCGCCCTCGCCGGCTTCGCCGTGGCCCGCGCCTGGCGCAACGCCCCCCGCCCCGTCGAGGCCGACGATCTGCTGCCCGAGCGGGCGCTGGCGGGTGATCCGCTCGCCAAGCACACCCTCGTGGAGCGGATCTATCGTCCACTCAAGGCGCACAGCTCGGACCTGGTGACGACGCTGTGGAGCTACCTCGACAACGGCCGCTCGCTCGAGGCCACGGCCCGCGAGCTCTTCGTGCACCCCAACACCGTGCGGTACCGGCTCAAGCGCGTCTCCGACGTCATCGGTTGGGATGCGACGGGCCCCCGCGAGGCCCTCATCCTGCAGACCGCTCTCGTTCTCGGGGCCATCGGAACCGACAACACGCGCCGTCGCGCCGCGGGGACACGCCGCCCGCGCTGATAATTGGCGGGTATCTGCAAAGGAACCCGCGTTTCTTGTCGCATGACATCCATACCCCGGTCGGGGAGATTGGCAGGATAGAACGGTGATCATCGGTCTCTTCCCCGGGCAGGGCTCTCAGACGCCCGGGTTCCTCTCACCCTGGCTTGAGCTGGACGGCGTCGCCGCTCGGCTCGACGAGCTCTCGGAGGCGGCGCAGGTCGACCTCGCCGCGGCGGGAACCGAGTGGGATGCCGATGCCATCCGCGACACCAAGGTGGCTCAGCCGCTCATCGTCGCCGCGAGCCTGATCTCGTGGCACGCGCTCGTCGCGCGCGCAGCCGGCCTTCCCGCCGGTGTCGCCGGACACTCGGTCGGCGAAGTCGCTGCCCTTGCGGCATCCGGTGTGATCGACGACGTGTCCGCCCTGCGCCTGGTCGGCGTGCGCGGGCGCGCGATGGCGGATGCGGCCGCGCAGGTCGAGACCGGCATGAGCGCCGTCCTCGGCGGCGACGAAGAAGCCGTCCTCGCCCGCCTTGCCGAGCTCGACCTCACCCCGGCCAACTACAACGGCGGCGGTCAGATCGTGGCCGCCGGCGCACTCGGTGCACTCAGCGAGCTCGCGGCGGAGGCGCCTCGCGGCACCCGCGTCATTCCCCTACAGGTCGCCGGCGCGTTCCACACGCGCTACATGGAGCCGGCCGTCGAGGCGCTTGCGGCCGCGGCGGCGGAGCTCACCGCATCCGATCCGACGCTGACCCTCTGGACGAACAGGGACGGCGCCGAGGTCACCGACGGGGCCCGTGCGCTCGACCTGCTGGTCGGCCAGGTCGCGTCGCCCGTGCGCTGGGACCTCGACATGGCGGCCTTCGCGGCGGCGGGCGTCACCGGCCTCATCGAATTCGCTCCCGCGGGCACCCTCACCGGGCTCGCCAAGCGCGGGCTGCGCGGTGTTCCCGCCGTCGCCGTCAAGACCCCGGACGACCTGGACGCGGCCGTCGCACTGCTCTCGGAGGAGAACGCATGACCGCCCCCACCCTGCGCCAGACCACCGGTCCTCAGTACACGCGCATCCTCTCCTACGGCGCGGCCCGCGGCGAGAACGCCGTTCCCAACGACGACCTCATCGAGCCGATCAACTCGAGCGACGAGTGGATCCGCCAGCGCACCGGCATCGTCACGCGCGTGCGAGCCAACGCGACCACGAGCGCCACGGACCTCGCCACGATCGCCGCGAAGGAGGCCGTCGAGCGGTCCGGCGTCTCTCCCGAGCTGATCGACCTCGTCATCGTCGCGACGATCAGCAACGTCCGCCAGACTCCCTCGATGTCGGCCGTCGTCGCCGACCGGATCGGCGCGAACCCTGCGGCGGCGTACGACTCGAACGCCGCGTGCGCGGGCTTCACCTACGGCGTCGCCCAGGCCGATGCGCTCATCCGCGCGGGCGTCGCGCACTACGCCGTCGTGATCGGCGCGGAGAAGCTTTCGGACGTCGTCGACCCCACCGACCGAACGATCTCGTTCCTGCTCGGTGACGGCGCCGGCGCGGTCGTCATCGGCCCGAGCGACACCCCCGCGATCGGCCCCACCATCTGGGGATCCGACGGCTCGAAGGCGGATGCGGTGGGCATGGACGCCACTCTCGTCGAGTTCCGCGACGGCACCTCCCCCTGGCCGACGCTCCGGCAGGAGGGCCCCACCGTGTTCCGGTGGGCCGTCTGGGAGATGGTGAAGGTCGCGCGCCAGGCCCTCGAAGAGGCCGGCGTCACCGCATCCGATCTCGCCGCCTTCGTGCCGCACCAGGCGAACATGCGCATCATCGACGAGTTCGCCAAGCAGCTGGGTCTACCGGACACCGTCCTCATCGGCCGCGACATCGAGACGACGGGCAACACGTCGGCTGCCTCGGTGCCGCTGGCCACCCACCGTCTGCTCGAAGAGCACCCCGAACTCAGCGGCGGCCTCGCGCTCCAGATCGGCTTCGGCGCCGGTCTCGTGTTCGGCGCACAGGTCGTCGTGCTCCCGTGAGCCGAGACGCCGCGCCTCTAGACTGATTCGCGGTCAACGCCCCAGCCATATCGAACAAGGAGACATCATGGCTTTCACCACTGACGAGGTCCTCGCCGGACTCGCCGAGCTCATCACCGACGAGACCGGCATCTCGGCCGACGAGGTCGCGCTCGAGAAGTCCTTCACCGATGACCTCGACATCGACTCGATCTCGATGATGACCATCGTCGTCAACGCCGAGGAGAAGTTCGGCGTCACCATCCCCGACGACGAGGTCAAGAACCTGAAGACCGTCGGCGACGCCGTCACCTACATCACCTCGAACCAGGCGTGACCCCCTGCGGTGGGGGCGGATAGCCCCCACCGCCACCCCGACTCGGAGACCGAACATGAGCACCGCCCGCATCGTCGTCACCGGCATCGGAGCCTCCTCCCCCCTCGGAGGAACGGCACCCGAGAGCTGGTCCGCCCTGCTGAACGGAGAGTCCGGCACCCGCACTCTCGAGCACGACTGGGTGGAGCAGTACTCCCTCCCGGTGACCTTCGCCGCCGAGGCGAAGGTTCGCCCCGAGGAGGTGCTGGAGCGGCCGATCGCCAAGCGCCTCGACCCCTCTTCTCAGTTCGCTCTCATCGCAGCCAAGGAGGCCTGGGCCGACGCCGGCGCGCCGGATGTCGCCCCGGAGCGTCTGGGCGTCGACTTCGCCACCGGCATCGGCGGCGTCTGGACTCTTCTCGATGCGTGGGACACTCTGCGGGAGAAGGGCCCTCGTCGCGTCATGCCGATGACGGTCCCGATGCTCATGCCCAACGCTGCGGCCGGCAACCTGTCGCTGCACTTCGGCGCCCGCGCATTCGCCCGCACCGTGGCCAGCGCGTGCGCCTCCAGCACCGAGTCCATCGTCAACGCGATCGAGCACCTCCGCGACGGGCTCGCCGACGTCATCATCGCCGGCGGAACCGAATCGGCCATCCACCCCATCACGATCGCATCGTTCGCCTCCATGCAGGCGCTCTCCAAGCGCAACGACGAGCCCGCCACGGCATCGCGGCCGACCAGCATCGACCGCGACGGCTTCGTCATGGGCGAGGGCGCCGCGGCGCTGATCCTCGAAACCGAGGAACACGCTCGCGCGCGCGGTGCGAAGATCTACGCGTACGTCGCCGGCGGCGGCGTCACGGCCGACTCGTACCACATCACCGCCAACGATCCTGAGGGCGCCGGCGCTGCGCGGGCGGTGGAGCTCGCGCTCGCGATGGCCGACGCATCCGTCGACGACGTGACCCACATCAACGCGCACGCCACGTCGACGCCCGTGGGCGACCCCAACGAGTACACCGCCCTCAAGGCGGTCTTCGGTGACCGCATCGATGACATCCCCGTGTCGGCGACCAAGGCGTCCACGGGTCACCTTCTCGGCGGCACCGGTGCGCTCGAAGCGATCTTCACGATCCTCGCGATCAGCGAGCGGCAGGCACCGCCCACGATCAACATCACCGAGCAGGACCCGGCCGTGCCCTTCCGCGTGTCGGGTTCGGCTCAGCCGCTGGGCTCCGGCGACCAGCTCGCGATCAGCAACTCGTTCGGCTTCGGCGGTCACAACGCCGTCATCGCGTTCTCGAACGTCTGACCCTCGCGCCGAAAGGCCCGGAGAGCAGACGCTCTCCGCGCCTTCGTCGTATCGGGCGGCGGTGCGCCTTCCCAGCGCCGGGACGAGGTCGACCGGCATCCGGTAGCAGCGCTCCCGCCGCCCGAGGTCTTGGTCAGCCGACCTTGTGCAGCCACACCACCGGGGCCTCGTCGCCTGCCTGACGGAACGGCTCCAGCTCTTCGTCCCATGCTCCACCGAGGGCGACGCTGAGCTCACGCTGCAGTTCCACCACGTCGCCCGCGGCGATCTCCATCGCGTAACGGATGCGGTCTTCGCCGATCACCACGTTGCCCGCGGTGTCAGTCTGCGCGAAGTGCACTCCGAGGTCCGGCGTATGCATCCAGCGACCGCCGTCGCTGCGCGCGCTCGGATCTTCGGAGACTTCGAAGCGCAGGTGCTCCCACCCGTGCATCGCGCTCGCGAGCGCCGCACCGGTGCCGTTCGGGGCTTCCCAGTAGAACTCTGCGCGCCGACTGCCCGGCAGCACCGGCTGATCGGACCACTCGAAGTTCACGGCACGCCCGAGGACGCGCCCGACGGCCCACTCGAGGTGGGGACACAACGCCCGTGGCGCCGAGTGGATGAAGACCACTCCGCGCGCCATGTGTGCAGCCATTCTCTCTCCGATCATCAGGTGCGTCTTCCCCTACGACCTGACTCGGCGAACGAGCTGTGGATATGCGGTTGTCCCGGCCATTATCTCCGGCGCACCCGAGAATCACAAGTCTGTAACTCTCTGGATGTCGGCATCCCTTCGAGCGTGTCGAGCGTTCTTTCGTCAGCTGTCCTGCGGGTCGGACCGGATGACGCGCTTTGCTGGGTGCGTGTCCGGCATCGGACGCAGGAAGGGCAATGCATGATCGAGGCATCCGACCCCGCGGCCGTTCCCGCGCCGCCGACGCGAGTGGGAGCACTGGCGCCTCTCACCGTGCCGGCGTTCCGCGCGTTGTGGATCGCCGCCCTGATCAGCAACATCGGCAGCTGGATGCAGACGGTCGGGGCGCAGTGGTTCCTCGTCGAGCAACACAGTTCGCCGTTGCTCATCGCCCTCGTCCAAACAGCGAGTGCCGCGCCCGTGCTTCTCCTCGGTATCCCCGCGGGCGTGATCGGCGAACTCCTGAATCGACGGACCCTGTTGATCTGGGTTCAGGCCACACAGGTGGTCATCGGGGGCGCGCTGGTCGTTCTCACGATGAGCGGTGAGATGTCGCCCTATCTGCTGCTCGCGTTGACCCTCGTGCTCGGAGCGGCGTCCGCTGTGGAGCTGCCCGCGTACGGCGCGATCTCCGCTGAGATCGTCCCGACGCCCTTCATCCCGAACGCGGCTTCGTTGAGCTCGATTTCGGTGAACGTCGCCCGGGCGATCGGTCCCGCCATCGCGGGCGCCCTGGTCTCGCTCCTGGGTGTGGCGTTCGTCTTCGCACTGAACGCCGCGTCCTTCGCTGTCTTCCTCGTGGTCCTGTTGGCGTGGCGAGGCTATCGCCCGTCACCGCACGGTTTTGAACCCTTCCTGGATGCGACACGAGCGGGTGTGCGCTATGTCCGCAACGCGGGGATCATCCGCGCGCTCTACCTGCGCCTCGGGCTCTTCATCGTTCCCGCCTCGGCGCTGTACGCGCTTCTCCCGCTCCTCGCGACGCAACGACTGGGATTGGATGCGACGGGCTACGGCGTGCTGCTGGCCGGCATCGGTGCGGGTTCGATCGTGGGCGCTTTCACGATGCCCCGACTACGCGACGCGATCGGCGTGAACCGCACCGTTCTGCTGTGCGCCCTCGTGTTCGGGGTCAGCATGGTCGGGACCGCCCTGTCACCGTGGCCCGTCCTGAGCGTCGTCGTCCTCGCCATCGGCGGTGCCGGCTGGATCGGGGTGATCGCAACGCTCAACGGAGCCGTGCAGTCCTTCCTGCCCACGTGGGTGCGCACGCGCGGGCTCGCGATCTATCAGATGGTGCTGTTCGGCTCGACAGCGGCGGGGTCCGCACTCGCCGGCGCCGTGGCCGGCTGGACCGGTTCGGTCACGGCCTGCCTCGGGGCGGGTGTCGTCGTCGTGCTGGTCGGGCTGAGTCAGTTGGCCCTCCCTCTGGCCGCGACGGCACACATCCCCCGCGGTCGCGGGGAGCTTCCCCTCCCGCCCCTCGAGATGGATGGCGACATCGATGAGGATGCGCAGACGCTGGTGCTCGTGCGCTACCGGGTCGACGACGAGCACCGGGCGGAGTTCCTCACTCGGATGGCGCTCGTCGAGCACAGCCGGCGGCGCACCGGGGCACGCAGCTGGACCCTCTACGCCGACAGGGAGCAGCCCGGCGTGCTTGTGGAGGCCTTCGACGTCGGAAGCTGGCGAGAGCATCTGAGCCAGCATGCCGAGAGACTGACGCGCTACGACGAGCAGGTCATCCACGATGCCCAGATTCTCGCGGTGTCCGTCGACACCGAACATCTCATCGCGACGGGCGCGGCGCCGCTCGCCCCGCGGGCGTAGGTCATGGCGCCGACAGCACTCCGTCGGCGTTCACGTCGTTCACCGCGCCACGGCTGCATCCAGCAGCTGATCGATCAGGGCGGTGTAGCCGAGCCCGACGGCGGCGAACATGCGCGGCACCTGCGAGTGCTCGGTCAGCCCTGGAGTGGTGTTCACCTCGTTCAGCACGACACCACGCCCGGTCTGCGAAGGGTCGATCCCGTACAGGCCCGCGCCGATGCGATGCAGATCGTGGTCGCCGCCGGCACCGGTGATGGTCGCGGCGGTAGCCGCGAGATGCGTGACAGCGGGCGCGAGGCCTCTGTGCCGGGCGCTGCGGACCGCGGCCATGAAGAGCAGCCGCTCGCGCGTGTTCTGCGGATCCTCCGAACGGTCCGCGCACGACATGTGGCCCATGACGCCGATCACCTGCACATGCCCGTCGTGCTCGGCCACCCGGGCGGGTTCGCAGAGGCTCCACCACTCGGATGCGGGTGCGCCGTCGCGGCTCATACCGAGATCGACGTGCAGGTGCACACGGGCGCGGCCGCCGAGGCGATGCGCAGCGCGTGTGATGGCATGCAACGCCTCGACGCTGGCCACGCCGAGGTCGATGAGCTCCGACACAGCCGATGCGAAGTCGGCATCGATCGCATTCAGCCAGCTCAGGATGGGGACGGCCGCACCGCCTCGGCGAAGGGCGAGTGCCTCGTCGATCGACGCGACCCCGAGCGAGGTCGCACCCTCCTCGACCACCGTAGACGCGACGGGACCGTGCCCGAACGCGTCTGCCTTCAACACGGCCATCAGCCGGCCGCGCGTCAGACGGGCGAAGTACCGCGCGTTGGCTCGGATCGCATCCTCGTGCACCCGCAACTCGGCTCCGGGCAGGCCAGCCGTGCCATCGGAGGGTTGCGGGGCGTGCGGCACCGTCAGAGTCAATCCATACGCCCGTCACAGCGCCGTATGGAGTTTCGGATACGTCCGCGATAAGCGTGATCCGTCATGTGTAGGGCGGGTGGGACTTGAACCCACGATCGTCGGGTTATGAGCCCGCTGCCTTGACCAGCTTGGCCACCGCCCCCTGTGACGAGAAGTTTATCGCGGCGGCGCGGTGTCTCCGCGGCTGCCTCGCTGCAGGGGCAGTTCCTGACTGTCGCTGATGACCTGCGGGTGGTTGCGAGTCAAAGAGAACACGCCGTAGACCGCGATGAGACCGGCGACCACGAAGCCCGCGATCGCCCAGACACCCGCGGTGGCCGCCTCCTGGAGGATGACGAGGCCGATGACGACCGCCACGATCGGATCGATGACGGTGAGTCCCGCGATGACCAGGTCAGGCGGGCCCACCGAGTACGCGGTCTGCACGAAATAGGCGCCGAGCGTCACGGCGACCAGCAGCCCCACGATGCACAGGATCGAAAGCCAACCGAAGTCGCCTTCCTGGATGTTCTTGATCACGACTTTCGCGAGGGTGGCGACGAACGCGTAGAGGACCCCTGCGGCGACGATGTAGAAGAGCGGGCGCGCGTGCTTGCGCATCCACAGCCACCATGAAAGAGCGGTCAGGACGACGACGACCGCGAGCAGCCCGAGAATCGTCAGGAGCTCCGACTGCGAGATGGGCTGCTCCGTCGCGACGAAGGCCGCGATCGTGACGAAGATGAGGATGCCGCCCACGCACGCGATGATCGAACGCACCGACGCCTTGGTCGGCTTATGTCCCGAGATCCTCGCATTGAGCAGCGTCGTGATCACGAGCGACACCGCGCCCAGAGGCTGCACCAGGATCAACGGCGCGAAGGCGAGCGCGGTCAACTGACAGGTGATGCCCAAGCCGAGCATGACCGTGCCTGCCACCCACGACGGCCGCCGCAGCAGCTGCAGGAGCTGCCCGCCGCTGAGCCCGCTCGCGCCCGAGGCGTTCGCGAGGCGTTCGACCTTGACCACGCCGCGGTGCTGGTACTGCGCACCGAGCGACATGAACACCGCGCCGAGCAAGGCGATCGGGATTCCAATCAGGATGCCCGGGTCACGGAAGACGCCGACGAGGTCGTTGGCGACATCGTTCAGGATCACTTCCGCTGGGAGCACCCTATGACCCTAACCTCCGGCGTGCGCTGGGTAGGCTCAGACACGTGGCTGTCCTTCCGATTCGCATCATGGGCGATCCCGTCCTCCACTCCCCCGCCGCCCCCGTCGAGGAGGTGACCGACGAGATCCGCACGCTGGTCGCCGACATGTACGAGACGATGGACGCGGCACCCGGCGTCGGTCTCGCCGCACCCCAGGTCGGTGTGGGTCTGCGCATCTTCACCTACACGTATCAGGACGACGAGGGCGCCGGGTGGCGCGGCGAGATCATCAACCCCGAGTTGTGGATGACCCCTCTCATCCCCGGGGATCCGGACGAGGACGAAGAGTCCGAGGGGTGCCTCTCCTTTCCCGGCGAACGCTTTCCGCTGCGCCGCTCGGAACGGGTCCGCGTGACGGGGACCGACCTCGAAGGTCGCCCGGTGTCCATCGAGGTCGACGGCTGGCGCGCTCGCATCCTGCAGCACGAGTTCGATCACCTCGACGGCGTCCTCTACGTCGATCGCCTCAGCGACTCCGACTGGAAGACGACGCAGAAGATCGCCCGCAAGCGCGGATGGGGACGCCCGGGAGCGTCCTGGCTCCCGGGCGTCGACGACCTCGAGGGGTGAGGCTCACGCCCCTTCGGGCGACGTGTCGGCGGCCGGAGCCGCTGCCGGCGTGGCGGACTGGGTGTTCCGAGCCTGCGGCGCCGCGGCCTGGAACTGCTCTCCCATCGCCTGACCGACGACACGGCCCTGGATGATCTCGGCGAGGTCGAGGCCGGTCGCGACCTTGACCGCGTCGAAGGTGGCGCGCAGACCCTGCGCCGACTCGGCCGCGAGGTGGCTGCTGGCGCCTTCTCCGCCGAGGACGGTGACGGAACCGACCTTGTCGTACCCCTTCGCGAACTCGGCCATCATCGGGACGAGGGCCTCGAGAGCGCGCTGCGCGAGCAGCGCCTGCTGGTTGCGGCTGAGCGCCTCAGCCTCGGCCTGGATCGCCGCAGCACGCGCCTCACCCTCGGCGCGGACGGCGTCGGCCTCCGCGTTGGCGCGCAGTCGCGTGGCGGCCGCATCCTGCTCGGCGATCTGCGCCTGAGCCTGCGCCGCCTTGACCTTGGCGTATGCGTCGGCATCGGCCGCGCGCTCGCGCTCGTAGAGGTTGGCGTCAGCGACCTTCTTGATGTCCGCATCCAGTCGCGCCTGCGTGTTCTCGGCCTCCTGGAGCAGAACCGCCTGCTGCCGCTCCGCACGGGCGAGAGCCTCTGCCTGCTCCGCCTCGGCATTTGCCCGGCCGACCTCGGCCTGCGCGGCTGCCGTGTTCTTGTCGAGCGCGGTCTGCTCGATCAGGTTGGCCTCCTGCGTGGCGATCTGACGGGCCCGGATCTCGCGCTCGGCGTTGATCTTGGCGACCTCCGCCTCGCGCTTCACGCGCTCGACCTCGGTCGCACCGAGAGCCGAGATGTAGCCGTTCTGGTCGGTGATGCCCTGGATCTGGAACGAGTCGAGGATGAGGCCCTGAGACGACAGATCGCTCTTGATGCCTTCGGCGATCTGGTCGGACAGCCGCTGACGATCACGCATCAGCTCTTCGACCGTGAGGGTCGCGACGACGCCGCGAAGTGCACCTTCGAGCTGTTCGGTCGTGAACTGCTCGATGGCCTTGTCCTGCGAGGCGAAGCGCTCGGCCGCACGGCGGACGGATTCGGGGTCGGAGCCGATCTTCACGAGAGCGACGCCGCTGACGTTGACGGTCACGCCGTTGGAGGACTGCGCCGTCGGCTCCATCTTGATCTGACGCGCACGCAGGGAGATCATCTCACCGCGCTGCGTGAGCGGGTTCACGATCGCGCCGCCCCCGGTGATCACCGTGATGCGGGAGTCGCCGCTCGTGCTGCGCTGCTTCTTACCGACGATCACGAGAGCCTCGTCGGCCTTTGCCACCCGGTACCAGGCGCGAATCAGGATCAGCACGATGACCAGAACGACGATGAGCACGATTCCGCCGACGATGGCCAGCAGCCCCATTGCTCCGAGTGCGGCGATATCCATGTGCATCCTTCCGGTCGCGGCGACGGACGCCTCACCCCGAAGCGTCTCCCCCTCACCCTATCCAGCGGCTATGTCCGCGCTGAGCCGGTTGTGGACGAGCACAGCGACCCGGTACGCACGAGCGCACGATGCTGTCGCGACCGGTGAAAGGCGCATGAAAAAAGACCCGGGGTGGAAGCCCGGGTCTCAGGTGAGAGCTGCGGTAGATAACGCAGTACTCTCGCTCCCCGGCTTGGACTCGAACCAAGAACCTATCGGTTAACAGCCGATTGCTCTGCCAATTGAGCTACCGAGGAATGCTGTCCTTCTTGCGAAGGCAACCCCCCTATCGTAGCAAACTCCGAGGGCTCACGACGACACGAGACGACGATCGGCCGACGAGGAGGGCGTCCACTGCATCTTCTTCACGCCGTGCCCGAACCCCACCGCATGCCCGGCCTGCATCACGAGCACGTCGGCATCGAAACTCGCGAGCGTCTCCGCCTCGTTCGCCACGAGCAGCAGAGACGTACCGCGTTCCCGGCGCCGCGCCTCGAAGGCGGTACGCACCAGTTCCCGCCCTTCGACGTCGAGGTTCGCCATGGGCTCGTCGGCCACCACCAGACGCGGATCGAGCACAAGTGCTCGGGCGATCGCGACACGCTGCCGCATCCCCGAGCTCAGCTCGTATGGGAACTTGGACGCCGCCCCGATGCTCAGACCGAGCTCGTCGAGCAACGTCACCACCCGCAACTCCAGTGCACGAGCATTCACCCGCCGCGCACGGCTGGTGACCGGTTCAGCGACGATCTCTGCAACCGTCAATCGAGGCGGCAGCTGAGCACCGTCCTGCTGCCCGAGGTAGCCCGCGAAGACCGGGAGAGCGCGACGGCGGCGGCCGCCATGCCGCACCGACACCCCCTCGACCACAGCGTCGCCGCCGACGACGTGCACGCCCTCGTCGGCGTGCCCGGCCAGCACGGCCGCAAGCGTCGACTTTCCCGACCCCGTCGAACCGACGAGGATGAGGGCGGCTCCGCGCTCGAGGCGGAAGGAGATCCCGTCGATCACACGCTCTTCGCTGCCGGCGTGAGCGAGCGAGATGTCGCTGCAATCGATGCTGAGCGCGGGCTGATCCATGGAGTCATCCTGCACGCTGAGCGTCCGAATCGCTACTGATCGAGGGTCAGCCGCAGTCGCGCCGCATCCAACTCGCGCAGCCGCAACCGTACCTCTCGCCCTTCCGGTGAATCGGGTGCGAGACGCTGGATGTCTCCCACCAGCTGATGCTTCTGCCGGTCGATGGCACGCAACCTGATGCGCAGAGCCAGGTCCCGGGCCGAGATCACCGCGTGCTCCTCGTCGCGCGCCGGAAACTCGCCCGTCAGCAGCTCGGCGGCAAGCGACCGGTACGGCTCCCTCACGGCGTCGACGGCCGCCGCCGCCCATCCCGGACGAGAGTGGTCGGGAACCGCGGCGATGCTCGAGCGCACCGCCTCCAGCGCCGGATGCTGGAACGTCTCGTCGAGCGCCGCCCGCAACTCCGCGGGATCGAGACGGTGGCCGTACTGCAGGAATCCCATCACCGCGTCGCGCTCCAGATCGGCGGAGCGCGGCAGCGAGGCCAGCGTGACACGCACCGTCGGCGGCTGCGGAGCGTCGGGCTGGGCAGCCGGGGCGGGTGCGGGTTCCGGCGCGCCCGCTGCGCGCGCTCGCTGTCGAGCCACCTCACGGTGGACATCTTTCAGATCTTCCCCGAGCCGGCGCGCGAGGACGTGCTCGTAGCGCCGACGAAGCGGCTCGTCACGGATCTCCGCCAGCAGCGGGGCGGCGAGGTTCAGGCCTGCGAGCCGCCCCTCGACCGTACGCAGGTCGAGGCCGGCGAGTCGCTGGTCGATGACGAACTCGAACATCGGAACCTTGGTGTCCATCAGAGCGCGCACCGCGCCGTCACCGCGGGCCAACCGCAGATCGCACGGATCGAGATCCGCCGGGCCCACGGCCACGAAGCTCTGCACGTTGGCCGTGCGCGTCTCGGCGAATGCACGCACCGCCGCCTTCTGGCCCGCCGCATCCGGATCGAAGGTGAAGACGATCTCGGCGGCCGCGTCGTCGCCCATGATGCGGCGCAGCACCTTCATATGGTCGGCGCCGAACGCCGTGCCACAGGTCGCGACCGCCGTGGTGAGCCCGGCCAGGTGGCACGCCATGACGTCTGTGTAGCCCTCGACGACGATGACACGACGCTTTTCGCCGCGGGCCATGTCGCGCTTGGCGAGGTCGATCCCGTAGAGCACCTGCGACTTGCGATAGATGGGTGTCTCGGGCGTGTTGAGATACTTCGGCCCTTTGTCGTCCTCGAGCAGGCGCCGCGCGCCGAAGCCGAGCACCTGACCGGTGACATCGCGGATGGGCCAGACGACCCGACCACGGAATCGGTCGTAGACGCCCCGCTGTCCCTGGGAGACGAGGCCCGCCATCAGCAACTCCTCTTTGGTGAAGCCCTTCGCCGTCAGCGCGTCGAGCATCCCCGACCATCCCGGCGGCGCGAATCCGACGCCGAAGTGCGCGGCGGCACCGGCATCGAAGCCACGCTCACCGAGGAAGCGGCGTCCGACCTCGGCCTCGGGAGTCAGCAGCTGGGCGCGGAAGAACTCGGCGGCCGCAGCGTTGGCCGCATAGAGACGGGCGCGGCCGGACGTCTCGGGTGCTGCCCCGCCCTCTTCGTAGTGGAGGGTGTATCCGATGCGTCCCGCGAGGCGCTCGACCGCCTCCGTGAACGTCAGGTGGTCCATTCGCCGCAGGAACGAGTAGACGTCGCCGGACTCGCCGCATCCGAAGCAGTGGTAGAAACCCACCTGCGGTCGCACGTGGAAGCTGGGACTCTTCTCGTCGTGAAACGGGCAGAGTCCCTTGAGCGAGCCGACACCGGCGGACTTGAGCGCGACGCGCTCCCCCACGATGTCGGCGATGTTCGTGCGGGCCTTCACCTCTTCGACGTCGGCCTGCGCGATGCGCCCCGGCATCAGAGGCCCTCGAGGGGCTCGGGAAGGGCGTACAGGGAGCGAGCGATCGTTCGCCCTCCCGGCATCCAGACGTCCAGGGTCTCGGTGTCGATCTCGCCCACGAGCCGGTGGTGCCAGCCGAGTGCGAAGCGGTCGGTCAGACTCGCCACCTGATCGACGATCACGCGGCGGCGTGCACTGTCGCTGTCCGCTCGGGCGAAATCCTCCGCGTGCAGTGCGTCAAGATGCTCCGGGGCTTCCCACAGGGCCGTCGCGAGCCTCTTCAGCAGGCGCCGCTGCTCGCGGTAGAGACCCTTTCGCCCCTCGATCGTGACGACGAATGCCCCGATCGTGCCCTTGAGCACGGCCATCTCGGCCTCGACCACGCGCGGGACGACGACGTGGCCGTTGTACCGCGTGAGCGCCGGTGCGTCGTACGCCTCGCGTGTCGCCGCGGTGGCGGCGCGTGCGAAGCGGCCGATCAGGTCAGAGGTGAGGTTCTTCAACCGCGCGTGCGCGGCGCGGGTGCCGTCGAAGGAGGCGATCCACTCCGGCAGGCTGGTCAGGCGGTAGAGCGCGTCCTCGAGCTCGTCGCGTGTGAAGTCGTAGCCGACCCAGGTCTGGATGGCGCTCAGCAATGCCGTGTGCTGGCGCGGGTCAGAGAGGCGTCCGGGGTCGAGGTAGCCGTTGATGACGGCGTCCTCGAAGTCGTGCACCGAGTAGGCGATGTCGTCGGAGAGGTCCATGACCTCGGCCTCGATGCACCGCACCCGCCCGGGCGCACCTTGACGCATCCAGCGGAAGACGGGCTCGTCGTCGGGGTAGACGCCGAACTTCAGTCGACCACCGGGATCGGGAACGGGGCTGTCGATCGTCCACGGATACTTGCAGGTCGCATCGAGGCTGGCGCGCGTCAGGTTCAGACCGTAGCTGTGGCCGTCGTCCGAGATCACCTTCGACTCGAGACGGGTCAGGATGCGGAGAGTCTGGGCGTTGCCCTCGAAACCGCCGATGTCCTCGGCCCAATCGTTGAGCGCACGCTCGCCGTTGTGGCCGAAGGGCGGATGACCGAGGTCGTGGCTCAGGCACGCCGTGTCCACGACGTCCGGCGCGAGCTGCAGGGCGGTCGCCAGCTCGCGCCCCACCTGCGCGACTTCCAGCGAGTGCGTCAAACGGTTGCGCGCGAAATCGGCCGGGCTCGCCGGGGAGAGCACCTGCGTCTTGGCCGCGAGGCGGCGCAGCGAGGCGGAGTGGAGCACGCGGGCGCGGTCACGGGCGAAATCGTCGCGCTGCGAGCGATGCTGCTCCGCGAAGAAGCGTTCGGCGTCACTCGCCTCGTAGCCGTCGGGGCGCGTCCCCGTCACGGATCGTTCAGCCGCCACTGTGGTCGAGCTCCGCATCCGCTAGCGCGCCGGCAGCGTCCGTTGCCAGCTCCCGACTGTCGAGCCATCCGTCGGGAAGCGCCGGGCGCTTTGGGGTTCCCGCGCGGCCGCGCTGGCCCTCCGCCGCTTCACCCGGGTACGGCGCGTCGAGCTCCAGCGTGCCGAGGAGGTCATCGATCTCCTGTAGCGACGACGCCGTTGCCAGCCGCGCGCGAATGTCGCCGCCGACGGGATATCCCTTGAAGTACCAGGCGACGTGCTTGCGGATGTCCCGACATCCACGATCCTCGTCCTCGAAGAACTCGACCAGCAGCTCCGCATGACGCCGGAAGGCGTCTGCGACGAAGCCGAGGGTCGCGTCGACGGGTCGCGTGCCGGCACCGCCGCCGAACGCGCGAGCCAGATCGCCGAAGAGCCACGGACGTCCGAGGCAGCCCCGACCGACCACAACGCCGTCGCAGCCGGTCTGCTCGACCATACGCACCGCGTCCTCGGCCGACCAGATGTCACCGTTGCCCAGCACCGGCACGCTCGTGATGGTCTGCTTCAGCGTCCCGATCGCGTCCCAGTCGGCGTTGCCCGAGTAGAACTGCGACGCGGTGCGCGCGTGCAGCGCGATCGCGGCGACGCCCGCATCCTCCGCGATCCGAGCCGCGTCCAGATAGGTGAGGTGGTCGTCGTCGATGCCCTTGCGCATCTTCACCGTCACGGGGATGTCACCCGCGCCGCGCACGGCCGCGCGAACGATGTCGCCGAACAGCCCGCTCTTCCACGGCAGCGCCGCTCCGCCGCCCTTGCGGGTGACCTTGGGAACGGGGCAGCCGAAGTTCAGATCGATGTGGTCGGCGCGGTCTTCGTCCGCGAGCAGCCGCGCGGCGGCTCCCACGGTCGCGGGGTCGACACCGTAGAGCTGCACCGAGCGAGGCGTCTCGGATTCGTGATGGCGGATGAGTCGCATGGTCGTGTCGTTGCGCTCGACCAGAGCACGCGAGGTGATCATCTCGCTCACGTAGAGTCCCGCGCCGTACTCACGGCACAACCGGCGAAACGCCGTGTTGGTGATGCCCGCCATCGGCGCGAGCACCACTGGCACCTCGACCTCGATGGGGCCGAGCCGCAGGGGGCGCGCGGGGGCGATTGTCGTGGTCACCAAATCATTCTCCCAGACCGACGGGGCGCGCGGCCGCGTACTGTGAGGCTCATGAGCGCGACCACCGCCGAAGACCTGCGTACCATCCCTTTCACCGCCGCAGACGGCACCCAGAAGACCCTCGCCGAGTACGGCCAGAACGTCCTCATGATCGTCAACGTCGCCTCACGTTGCGGGCTCGCCCCGCAGTACGAGCAGCTCGAGGAACTGCAGCGCACGTACGGCGAGCGAGGCTTCACCGTCCTCGGGTTCCCCTGCAACCAGTTCATGGGTCAGGAACCGGGCTCCGTCGAGGAGATCCTCGAGTACTGCTCGATGACGTGGGGTGTGACGTTCCCCGTGAACGACAAGGTGAAGGTGAACGGTCCCGGCGCCGCTCCCCTCTACAAGGCGCTGAAGCGCGCAAAGGACGAAGAGGGCAAGCACGGCCCGATCCTCTGGAACTTCGAGAAGTTCGTGCTCACCCCCGCCGGAGACGTGCACCGGTTCCGCCCGACGGTCAAGCCCGACGATCCGGCGATCGTCGAGGTCATCGAGCGGAACCTGCCCGCCTGAGTCAGGCCGTCTCGGCGCCCTGTCGCTCCGCCCAGACCTGGCGGGCGATCTGCGCGAACGCCTCGGGGGGCTGCGCTCCGCTCACCCCGTACCGCTCGTCGATCACGAAGAACGGCACGGCGTTGATCCCGTACGCCGTGGCCTGCGCCCTGTCCGCCTCGACGGCTTCGAGGTACCGGTCGCTCTCCAGCGCCTCGCGCGCGGCATCCGCATCCAGCCCCACCTCGGCAGCCAGCGTCACGAGGTCGTCGATCCGGCCCACGTGGTGACCTTCCACGAAGTAGGCGGCCATGAGGCGCTCGGTCATCTCCCGCTGCAGGCCCTGCTCCTTCGCGAAGTGCAGCAGCTGGTGCGCCAGCACCGTGTTCGTGTGCTGCAGCTTCTCGAAGTGGTAGTCCAGGCCTGCCTCGGCGGCGACACCGGTCACGCGATCGAGCATTTGCCGAACCTGGTCGTGCGGCATCCCCTTGTATTCGGCGAGGAAGTCGACCTCGTTCCCGTGGAAATCGACCGGCGTGTCGGGCGAAAGCTCGTACGAGTGGAAGGTCACCTCCACCCGCGGGGCGTCGTCGTCATCCGCGGTGGCCTTCAATCCGGCCTCGAGATTGCGCTTACCGATGTAACACCACGGGCACGCGATGTCACTCCACACGTCGATACGAATCGGGTCTGTCATGACGGGAGCAACGGCGGCTCGGCCCGTACTATTCCGATGCCCCGGCAACCGGGAGCGACGAACGCTGAGAAGGTGCGAAGAATGACCGCGTGAAAGAGGCCCACTGTGCGAGACTGCTGAGGGCTGCCGTGGGGGTATGCCGGCACCTGAGCAATATGGGGAAAGCACGTGGGGACCCGAACCCCGGCGCGTGACGCGCGCCACGCACGACGACGACGCCGCCGCACCATCGTCTGGGTGAGCTCACTCATCGCCGTCATCGCGGTGGGCGCGACCACCGCGGCGGCCGTGGTCCTGCCGCAGCTGCCGCCGTCCTTCCCGTTCGCGGCGGAACAGACACCCAGCTCGACACCCACGGTGGTCCACTCGCCGGATCCGGCGCCCTTGCCCACGCCGGTGCAGACACCCGACACTCCCCCGCCGCCTCCCGCCGCGCCGACCTCCCCGCTGGCTCTCCCCTGCGACACCACGACCCTGATGTCGGTCTGGGCACACCAGGACGACGACCTGATCTTCGCGAACCCCTCGTTGCAGGAGGCCGTGAGCAACGGCGAATGCGTCCGCACGCTCTACCTCACCGCCGGCGACGCCGGTCAGGGGGCGAACTACTCGCGTTCGCGCGAACTGGGCATCCTCCGGGCCTACAACACCATGCGCGGCGCGCAGGCGTTCTGGGACGAGACCAGCGTGACCACGCTGTCCGGCGCGCACGTCACCATCTTCTGTCGCCAGGGCGACCCCAAACTCAGCGTCGCATTCCTGCGCCTGCCCGACGGCGGCCTCGACGCGGGCGGATTCGTCGCAACCGGCCACGCGAGCATCCCGCAGCTCGAGTCCGGCGCGATCCCCGCGCTGGCTCCCATCGACGGCGGCCCGCCGCTCAGCGCCCCGGTGTTGCAGCAGACCGTCGCCGAGGCCATCACGGCCTGGGCACCCACCCGGCTGTTCACCCACGTCCCCGCGAACTCGCCCTTGACGCAGGGCGATCATCCCGACCACGGCGCGACCGGGGCGATCGTGCGGGCGGCGGCGCAGAGCGTCGGCTATCCGATCGACGCCATCAGATACTTCGTGGGATATCCGTCACAGAAGCTGCCCGTCAATCTCAGCGGCGACGTCCTCAACCACAAGGTCGACACATACCGGATCTACGCGAAGGAGGACCCGGTGATCGCCTGTGCCGACAACACCGCCTGCCTCGCCCGCAAGGGATTCGGCGCGTGGCTGCAGCGCTCCTACCCGAAGACAGACGCGGAGCTCGGTATCGGTTGAGCCCGCCTCACGCGCGCGGCGCGTCGACCGCGCCGCCGAAGCGGCGATCGCGGCCCAGGTACAGGTCGATCGCCCGCCACAGATCGCGCCGGCCGAAGTCGGGCCAGAGGGTGTCGAGGAACACGAACTCGGCGTACGCGGACTCCCACAGCAGGAAGTTCGAGGTCCGCTGCTCGCCGCTGGAGCGGACGAACAGGTCCACATCCGGCATGTCCGGCTGGTAAAGCCGACGCTGCACGAGCTTCTCCGTGACGGCGGACGGTCGCAGGCGCCCTGCGGCGACATCATCCGCGATGGATCGCATCGCGTCGACCAGCTCGACACGACCGCCGTAGTTGACGCACATCGTCAATGTCAGCACCGTGTTGTCGCGCGTGAGCTCTTCGGCGTACTGGAGCTCTTTGATGACCGAGCCCCACAGCCGCGGTTTGCGCCCGGCCCACCGCACCCGCACACCCCACTCGTTGAGCTGGTCACGGCGGCGGTGCAGCACGTCGCGATTGAAGCCCATCAGGAAGCGCACCTCGTCGGGCGAACGGCTCCAGTTCTCTGTCGAGAACGCGTAGACCGAGAGGTGGGTGATGCCCGCCTGGATCGCGCCGGCGACCACGTCCAGGAGCGCCGCCTCACCCGCCTTGTGTCCCTCGACACGGGTGAGTCCGCGGCCGTTCGCCCACCGTCCGTTGCCGTCCATCACGATCGCCACGTGACGGGGAACCGTGCCGCGCTGGTAAGCGGGCGGGTACTCGCCCGTCCAGTCGACGGGTCGGTACGGCACCGCATCCCGGTGCGTGTAGGGCTTCGGGCTCATCGGGCTCTTTCCACGTGGGACAGGGATCGGATGCCGCGCTCGAGGTGCCACTGCGCGTAGGCGGCGACGAGCCCGGACGCGGAAGCGTGCGTGCGCTCGGCCGCGGCGTCCACCAACGCCCAGTCACCGGTCAGCAGCGCACGGAGATGGCCCGTGGTCTCGATGTCGACGCGCGCGGATCCCGCGGGCGCGCAGGCGGGGCACACCATGCCTCCGGCCTGTGCGACGAACGCGTTATGCGGGCCGGGCGCACCGCACCGGGCGCAGTCGTCGAGACCGGGCGCCCACCCCGAGAGGGCGAGCGCGCGCAGGAGATAGGAGTCGAGGATGCTGCGCGGCGCGTGGTCGGCGCGAGCGAGAGCGCGCAGGCCGCCCACCAGCAGCAGGTAGTGCGATGCGGACGCCTCCGCGTCCCCCAGCCGGTCGGCCGTCTCAGCCATCGCGCTCGCGGCGGTGTAGCTGTCGTAATCGCCGGCGATGTCGGCGCCGTAGGTGCCCAGCGACTCGGCCTGCTGGACGATATCGAGCGAACGGCCGGCGTAGAGCTGAACGTCCGCGACCATGAACGGCTCCAGCCTCGCGCCCAGCCGGGACGACGTGCGACGCACGCCCTTCGCGACGGCGCGGATCTTGCCGGTGCGGCGCCCGAGCATGGTGACGATCCGATCCGCCTCACCCAGCTTGTGGGTGCGCAGGACCACGACTTCGTCGCGATAAGTGGGCACAGTCGATTATCCCGCGGAGCAGAGACAATGGATGCGTGACCGAGCCGCTCTTCGTGATCCCTCTCTGGGCCGATCTCACCGCCGTCGCCCTCGGAGGCGTCCAGGGCGCGCTCTTCGCATCCGGCTTCCGTGGACAGCGCCGCCTCGACCTGCTCGGCGTCGCCATCATCGGCATCCTGTTCGGCATGGGCGGTGGCCTGATCCGCGACCTCCTGCTCGGGGTCGCCCCCGCCACCCTGCAGAGCGACTGGTATCTGCTCACGGCGATGGCCGCATCCCTCATCGGCATGCTGCTGGCGGGCCTGTTCCAGCGTCTGAACCGGGTCATCGTCTCGCTCGACGCATTCGTCATCGGGCTCTTCGGCGCCTTCGGCACGAGCAAGGCCCTCGCCCTGGGGCTCCCGGTCGTACCCGCCGTGTTCGTCGGCGTCTGCGCCGCTGTAGGCGGCGGAGTGCTCCGTGACGTCATCATGGGCCTGCCGGTGGCCATCATGCATGTCGGATCGCTCTATGCCGTGGCCGCCGCCGCCGGCTGTGTCGTGCTCGCGACACTCGACGCATTCGGCGTGAACCTCGTCGTCGCGGCGATCGTCGGCATCGCGGTGACGACCATCATCCGCATCCTCGCCGTGATCTTCGACCTGTCCCTCCCGGAGCAGCGGATGCTGTATCGCCGCAAGGTCGCGGTGGAGACCGCCGCGATCCCGATCGTGCGCCCCGCCGCCGAGCCCGAGTAAGCACCGCGAGACTGCACTTTCGCCACGAGATCACGGGTGATACCCGTGATCTCGTGCGGAAGATGCAGTCTCGCGGTCGTGGGGAGGAGGATCAGGCGCTGGCGACGAGCTCGCGCTCGCGGGTGCGGATCGCGCGGTTCACGCTCGAGACGACCGCCTTGAGGCTCGCCGTCGAGATGTCACCGTCGATGCCGACGCCCCACAGCCGGTCGCCGTCGACCTGCAGCTCGACGTAGGCCGCCGCCTGAGCGTCGCCGCCTGCGCTCATGGTGTGCTCGACGTAGTCGTACAGCGAGATGTCGAAGCCGCGGGAACGCAGCACCTCGAGGAAGGCCGCGATGGGGCCGTTGCCGTTGCCGACCGCGTCTTCGACGGTATCGCCGTCGCGCAGACGCACGTTCAGCTCGACGTCGCCGGTCATCTCGCTCGAGGTGCGCGTGCCCAGCAGCTCGAATCGGCCCCAGCGGGCGTCGTCCGACTCGGACGGCAGGTACTCGTCCGAGAACACCGACCAGATCTGGTCGCTCGTGACCTCGCCACCCTCGGCGTCGGTCTTGGCCTGCACGACACCGGAGAACTCGATCTGGAGCTTGCGGGGCAGATCCAGCGCGTGGTCGGTCTTGAGCAGGTACGCGACCCCGCCCTTGCCCGACTGCGAGTTGACGCGGATGACGGCCTCGTAGGAGCGACCCAGGTCCTTCGGGTCGATGGGCAGGTAGGGCACGGCCCACTCGATCTCGTCGACCGAGACACCGCGCGCCGCGGCTTCGGCGGCCATCGCCTCGAAGCCCTTCTTGATGGCGTCCTGGTGCGAGCCGCTGAAGGCCGTGAAGACGAGGTCGCCGGCCCAGGGGCTGCGCTCGGGAACCGGCAGCTGGTTGCAGTACTCGGCCGTGCGCTTGATCTGATCGATGTCACTGAAGTCGATCTGCGGGTCGATGCCCTGCGTGAACAGGTTGATGCCCAAGGCGACCAGGTCGACGTTGCCCGTGCGCTCGCCGTTACCGAACAAGCAGCCCTCGATGCGGTCTGCTCCGGCCATGTAACCCAGCTCCGCCGCGGCGACGGCCGTACCGCGGTCGTTGTGCGGATGCAGCGAGATGATGACGTTCTCACGGTGGTTGAGGTTGCGCCCCATCCATTCGATCGAGTCGGCGTAGACGTTCGGGGTGGCCATCTCGACCGTGGCGGGCAGGTTGATGATGACCTTGCGCTCGGGCGTGGGCTCCAGAACCTCGAGCACGGCGTTGCAGATCTCGGCCGCGAACTCCAGCTCGGTGCCCGTGTAGCTCTCGGGCGAGTACTCGTAGTACACCGCCGTCTCGGGGATGCGCTTCTCGTACTCGCGGCACAGCCGCGCACCCTCGAGCGCGATGTCGATGATGCCCTGCTTGTCGGTGCGGAACACCACCTCGCGCTGCAGCACGCTCGTGGAGTTGTACAGGTGCACGATCGCCTGCTTGGCGCCGGCGATGGCCTCGTAGGTGCGCTCGATCAGGTGCTGTCGCGCCTGCGTCAAGACCTGGATGGTGACGTCGTCGGGAATGAGGTCCTTCTCGATCAGCTCCCGCACGAAGTCGAAGTCGGTCTGGCTCGCGCTCGGGAAGCCGACCTCGATCTCCTTGTAGCCCATGCGCACGAGCAGGTCGAACATGACCCGCTTGCGTTCGGGGCTCATCGGGTCGATCAGCGCCTGGTTGCCGTCGCGCAGGTCGACCGCGCACCAGCGCGGAGCTTCCGTGATGCGCTTCGCAGGCCAGGTGCGATCGGGCAGGTCCACGCGGATCTGCTCGTGGAAGGGACGGTACTTGTGCGTCGGCATGCCGGACGGCTTCTGAGTGTTCTCCATGGCTGCTTTCCTCGTCGGATGATGCGGGCCGTCGACGAGCTCCGCGACGAGAAGGGCCCTAGAACGAGGTCTCGTCGCGGCGACTAAGGAGAAGCACGGCCGCGCGCATGCGGACAGCTTACACCCGGCAGGTCAGAAGCCCAGGCGCCCCAGCTGCTTCGGGTCGCGCTGCCACTCCTTGGCGACGCGCACGTGAAGGGACAGGTACACCCGGCGACCGAGGAGCTCCTCGATCCCCGCGCGCGAGGCGGCACCCACGTCGCGCAGGCGCTGACCCTTGCGTCCGATGATGATCGCCTTCTGGCTGTCGCGCTCGACGACGATGTCGGCAAACACATCGGTCAGGTCGGAGTCCTCGCGCTCGGCGATGTCCTGGACGACCACCGCGATGGAGTGAGGGAGCTCCTCACGGGCATCACCCAGCGCCGCTTCGCGGATGATCTCGGCGATGCGGTCCTCCGTGGTCTCATCCGTCACGACGTCCGCGTCGTACAGCGCGGGACCCGTGGGCATGAGGGCGAGCAGCTCGTCGGAGAGCACGCCCAGCTGCTCCCCCGTCAGCGCCGAGAGCGGGATGACCGCATCCCAGTCCTCGCGGAGAGCATCCACCTCGATGAGCCGTTCGGTGATCTGCTCGCGGGATGCGGCATCCGTCTTCGTGACCACGGCGACCTTGCGTGCCCGGGGATAGCCGTTCAGCGACTCCGCGATGCGGCGGTCACCGGGACCGACCTTCTCGGTCGCGGGCGCGCAGAACGCGATCACGTCGACGTCACCGAGCACATCTTCGACCAGATCGTTGAGGCGCTGTCCGAGCAGGGTGCGGGGTCGATGCAGTCCGGGCGTGTCGACGACGACGAGCTGACCGGCGGGCCGGTTCACGATGCCACGGATGGCGCGGCGCGTCGTCTGGGGCTTCTCGCTCGTGATGGCGATCTTCTCGCCCACGAGTGCGTTGGTCAGCGTCGACTTGCCGACGTTCGGGCGTCCCACGAATGTCACGAAGCCGCTGCGGTGCTCGTCGGTCATCGTTCTCCCTCCACCGGCACGGGGATCGAGCCCGTCCGGGTATCCGTCTGCGGTTCCGGGGCGCGCTCCACCAGGACCGTCGCGAGACCGCGCCCGCGTCCGCGCGAGGCTCCGCCCGTCAGGTGCAATCCCTCATAGGTGACGCTGGCACCGGGCTGCGGAACCCGGCCCAGTACCTTGCCCAGAAGCCCGCCGACGGAGTCGACCTCATCGTCGTCGAGCTCGAGACCGAACAGCTCGCCGACCGCATCCAGACCGAGGCGGGCGCTCACACGATAGCGATCGGGACCGAGCTCGACGACCTCGGTCGCCGGGGCGTCGTACTCGTCGGCGATCTCGCCCACGAGCTCCTCGATGACGTCCTCGAGGGTCACGAGGCCCGCGATGCCGCCGTACTCGTCGACGACCATGCACACGTGCACGGCGTCGCGCTGCATCTGCTGCAGCAACGGCTCGACGCGCATCGACTCGGGGACGAAGACGGGAACACGCGCCAGCTGCGCCACCGGCTGAGCGCCCCAGTCCTGCTCGTCGCGGAACGCGCGGCGCACCAGATCCTTGAGATACAGGATGCCGCTGACGTCCTCGCCGTCGGCGGTGAGCACGGGGATGCGGGAGACTCCCGTGTCGAGGAAGATGCGTAGCGCCTCTCGCGCCGTGTCGTGCTCGGCGAGCGTGACGAGGTCGGTGCGCGGCACCATGACGGCGCGCACGTAGGTGCCGGTGAACTCGAAGACCGAGTGGATGAGCTCGCGGTCGTCCTCCTCGATGAGGTCGTGCATGGCCGCTTCGTCGACCATGCTGAGCAGCTGCTCCTCGGTGTCGAACGACGCCCCGCGGGCACCACCGGGGGTCACCCGGCTGCTCAACGCGACAAGGCCGTGCGCGAGGGGGCCGAGAAGGATGCGGACGCCGCGGATCACGGGCGCGGCTCCGCGCAGCAGGCCCTCTGCGTGACGGCGGCCCACCGAGCGGGGGCTGACGCCGACAGCCACGAAGGAGAGGCCCGTCATGAGCACGATGGCAGCCAGGATCGCCCACCAGACGTTGTCGAACAGCTGGTCGAACGCGGCGGTCACGAGTACCGCGGCACCGGTCTCCGCCAGCACGCGGATGAAGGCCACTGCGTTGGCGTGCGCCTCCGGGTCGGCGCTGATGCGGCCGAGCGGTACGGCGTTGCGTCCGGACCCCGAGAGATCGACGAGGTCCTGACGCGAGGTGACACCGAACGCCGCGTCGATCGCGGCCATGAGAGCGCCGAACGCGATGAGCAGAACGGCCGCGGTCAGCAGCAGCGCAGCGGTCATCCCCGCGCCCTGCGCCGTTCGGCGAGGGTGAAGGCGACGATGAGATCGCGCTGCAGACCGAACATCTCTGCCGCGTCATCGGGCTCGGCGTGATCGAAGCCGAGCAGGTGCAACAGGCCGTGCGTGGTGAGCATGATCAGCTCGTCCTGCATCGGATGCGGCGGCTTCGCCTCGCGCGCCTGGGTCTCGGCGACCTGCGGGCATAGCACGATGTCACCCAGGAGGCCGGGAGGCGTCGGGGCCTCTTCGGAACCGGGTCGCAGCTCGTCCATCGGGAAGCTCAGCACGTCGGTCGGACCAGGCTCGTCCATCCACTGCACGTGCAGCGCTTCCATGGCGCCCTCGTCGACCAGGAGGATCGCCACGTCGGCATCCGGGCTGATGTGCAGCTCGGAGAAGTTGCTCTCCATGAGTCGTAGCAGCACGGTCTCGTCGACGTCGATGCCGGACTCGTTGGTGATCTCGATCGTCATGAGCGTCCTCGCTTCGGAAGGTGGTCTCGTGCACCGCCGCGCCGCTGGGCGCGATTGGCGAGCTCGCTGGCCTCGTCCCGCTCGCGGCGGGACGCGAGACGCCGCTCGTCGAACTCGGTGTAGGCGTCGACGATCTTGCCGACGAGGGTGTGGCGCACCACGTCGTCGCTGGTGAGGTACGAGAAGTGGATGTCGTCGATGTCTTTGAGCACCCGCGTCACCAGGCGGAGGCCGGATGCCCCCTGCGGCAGGTCGATCTGCGTGATGTCGCCGGTGACCACCATGCGTGTTCCGAACCCGAGGCGGGTGAGGAACATCTTCATCTGCTCGGGGGTGGTGTTCTGCGCCTCGTCGAGAACCACGAAGGAGTCGTTGAGCGTGCGCCCGCGCATGTAGGCGAGCGGCGCCACCTCGATGGTCCCGCTGGCCATGAGCTTCGGGACGAGTTCGGGGTCGAGCATCTCGTTGAGGGCGTCGTAGAGCGGACGCAGGTACGGATCGATCTTGTCGGTCAGCGAGCCGGGGAGGAACCCGAGACGCTCGCCCGCTTCGATCGCCGGACGGCTGAGGATGATGCGGCTGACCTCCTTGCGCTGCAGCGCCTGGACGGCCTTGGCCATCGCCAGGTAGGTCTTGCCGGTTCCGGCGGGACCGATGCCGAACACGATCGTGTTGTCTTCGATGGCGTCGACATAGGCCTTCTGCCCGAGCGTCTTCGGTCGGATGACCTTGCCACGCGACGACAGGATCGCCTCGCCCATGACCTCGGACGGACGCATCCCGCCGTCCGCGTCGAGGATGCGGCGCGACGAGGCGACGTCGGCGGGACCCAGGTCCTGCCCCCGGCGGGTCATGACGAGCAGTTCCTCCACGAGCGTCTTGGCCGCCGCGACGTCGGCGGCAGAGCCCGAGAGGGTGATCTCGTTCCCGCGCACGTGCACATCGACATCCGGATGCTCACGCTCGACCACGCGCAGGAGGCGGTCCTGCGGTCCCAGCAGCTGCACCATGGCGATGCCGTCGGCCATCAGCTTCTCGACGGCTTCGGGTTGGGGCTGCTCAGGCACCGAGACTCCCCTCCGACAGGTCGCCGGCGAGAACGTGCGCGTGCACGTGGAAGACGGTCTGACCCGCGCCGGCGCCGGAGTTGAAGACGAGGCGGAAGTCGCCGTCCGCGTGCTCCGCAGCCGCCTTGCCTGCCACCTCGACCATCTCGGCGAGCAGATCGGGCGCGTGCGCCGCCAGCGACACGACATCGCGGTACTCGGGGGTCTTCGGGATCACCAGGAGATGGACCGGAGCCTGGGGCGCGATGTCACGGATGACGAAGACGCGCTCGGTCTCGGCGAGGATCTCCGCGGGGATCTCGCCCTGCAGGATGCGGGTGAACACGGACGGCTCGCTCATTCCTCCAGTCTATGCGCGCGCGTTCACCACCGACCCAGGAGAGCCTCGATGGCGGCGAGGGCGGCGGGTCCCGCGGTGGAGGTGCGCAGGACACCGTCGCCGAGCCGCACGGGGTGGGCGCCGGCTGCCGCGAACGACTCGAGTTCCGCAGCGTCGATCCCGCCCTCGGGTCCCACGACCAGCAGGATCTCCGTCGCGTCCCGCAGCTCCCGCATCCTGGTGCTGAGGGATTCGGACGCGCCGGGCTCCAGGACGAGAGTCGAGGTGACCGCGGCGCGCTGCGCGATCTGCGCACTGGTGCTCGCCTCGCTCACCTCCGGCACCCACGCCCGGTGGGCCTGCTTGGCGGCTTCGCGGACGATCTGCGTCCAGCGGGCGCGGCCCTTGACCGCCTTGGCGGCATCCCAGCGCGAGACGCTGCGGGCGGCCTGCCACGGCACGACCTCGGCGATGCCGAGCTCCGTCGCCGCCTGTACCGCCATCTCATCACGGTCGCCCTTCGCGAGAGCTTGCACGAGGACGAGCCGCGGCGCGGGCGGCGGGACGTCCTCGCGGTGACGGATCTCGACCGCCACTTCGCGCGGCGCGACGCTCGTGCACGTCCCCGTCGCCCAGACTCCTCGTCCGTCGCCGATCGTGACCGCCTCGCCGACGCGCACCCGCCGCACCGTCGCGGCATGGTGCGCCTCGGCTCCGGTCAGCACGACCGTGCGGCCGGGCTGGGCGTCGGAGGCGTCGTCGAGGAGGAAGTGGAGCGCCACCGGATCACCCGTTGCGGAAGCGGTCGCGGAGCTTGGCGAACAGACCCTGCTGGAACTCGGACAGACGAGGAGCCGGAGCCTTGGTCTTCTTGGCGAACTCCTCGATGAGAGCCCGCTCCTTGTGGTCGAGGCGGGTCGGGGTGACCACGTGCACGCCGATCCTGAGGTCGCCGCGTTGGTTGCCGCGCAGCGGCGTGATGCCGCGTCCCTTGATCGTCAGCACGTCGCCGGCCTGGACCCCGGCGCGCAGCTCCAGGTCGACGGGTCCGTCCAGCGCCTCGATCCGCGTGGTGGTTCCGAGGATCGCGTCGGGCATCGAGACGTCGAGGGTGGCGAGCAGGTCGTCGCCGTCGCGGCTGAACACCTCGTCCGCCGCCACCGTGATCTCCAGGTACAGGTCGCCGTGGGGACCGCCCGCGGGGCCCACCTCGCCGGAGCCGGGAAGCTGCAGCCGCAGGCCCGTCTCGACGCCCGCGGGGATGTCGACCGAGACCGTCCGCCGCGCGCGCACGCGCCCCTGGCCCTGGCAGGTCGCGCAGGGGTACGGGATCGTCGTGCCGTAGCCCTGGCACGTGGCGCACGGCTGGTTCGTGACGACGTTGCCGAGAAGGCTGCGGACCGTGCGCTGCACGTGTCCGCTGCCGTGACAGATGTCGCAGGTGACGGGCGACGTGCCCGGCTGGCAGCACCCGCCCTCGCACGTCTCGCACAGCACCGCGGTGTCCACCTCGATGTCGCGATGTGCCCCGAAGATCACTTCCCGCAGCTCGAGCGTCACGCGCACGAGGGCGTCCTGGCCTCGCTCGGTGCGCGAGCGCGGACGCACGCGCCCGGCTCCGCTTCCCCCGCCGAAGAACGTGTCGAAGATGTCGCTGAACCCGCCGAAGCCCTGGGCACCGCCGAATCCACCGCTGTCGCCGCCCATGTCGTACCGACGACGCTGCTCGCTGTCGCTCAGCACGTCGTAGGCGTGCGTGACGAGCTTGAACCGCTCCGCCGCATCCTCGCCGGGGTTCACATCGGGATGCAGCTGACGCGCGAGCTTGCGATACGCCTTCTTGATGTCGTCCTGCGATGCGTCGCGAGGCACCCCGAGTACTTCGTAGTGGTCTGCCACTTCAGCCTTCCCGTCCGCGTGACGCGGAATCGTCTCGCGCGCTCAGCGCGCGCGTTCGTCTTCTTCCAGCAGACGGCTCAGGTAGTGAGCCACGGCGCGGACGGCCGCGAGGTTGCTGGAGTAGTCCATCCGAGTGGGGCCGAGCACGCCCACGCGCGCCTGCCCTCCGGTCGTGTCGTAATCGCTGGCCACCACGGACGCCTCGACGAGTCCGAACGCCTCGTTCTCGCGCCCGATGGATGCGGCGAGCCCCTGCTGGTCGGCCACCATCTCGCCCATGAGACGCAGCAGGGTGACCTGCTCCTCGATCGCTTCCAACAGCGGGTAGATGCTGCCGCGGAAGTCGCCCTCTGCACGAGCGAGGTTGGCCGTTCCCGCCATCACGAGCCGATCCTGGCGGAACTCGTCGAGCTCCTCGCCGACCGTGCGAAGCAGCGCCCCCAGGGCGCGATCGGCCCGGCTGTCGGTCAGCGTCTCTGCCAGTGCCTGCGCGACCCGTTGCGTGCCCTCGCGCACGGGCCGCCCGGTGACCAGCACCGACACCTGCGCGCGGAGCGTCGCCACATCCGTCTCCTCGAGCGGCTCGGGCGCTGCCATCAGACGCTGCGACACCCGACCGGTGTCGGTGACGAGCACGACGACCAGACGCGAACCGCCGAGGTGGACGAGTTCGACGTGCGTGATGCTCGCGCGCTCGAACGACGGGTACTGCACGAGCGCGACCTGGCCGGTGAGCTGGGTCAGCGCGCGAACCGTCCGTCCGAGCATGTCGTCCAAGTCCGCCGGAGCACCGAGGAACGCCGTGATCGCCGAGCGCTGGGCGCTGGTGAGCGGGCGCAACTCGGCGAGGTGGTTCACGAAGACGCGGTAGCCCTTGTCGGTCGGCACTCGGCCGGACGAGGTGTGCGGTGCGGTGATGAGCTCCTCGTCCTCGAGCAGCGCCATGTCGTTGCGGATCGTCGCCGCGGACACGCCGAACGAATGACGTTCGACGATCGACTTGCTCCCGACGGGTTCACGCGTCTCGACGTAGTCCTGGACGATCGCTCGAAGCACGTCGAGTCCCCGATCGCTGACCATGCGCACTCCCTCCTGGCACTCGAGGTCTGGGAGTGCCAATTCTAGCGCGCTCGAGCCGCGAGTCTCCGGAAGGCACCCGTAGACTCGCGAGAGGAGGTCGTATGCCGCATCCCGTCGTCCACACCGAGGCCGGAGCGGTCTCCGGGACCCGCTCCGAGGGGATCGAGCACTACCTCGGCATCCCCTACGCCGAACCGCCGGTCGGGGCGCGGCGATTCGCCCTCCCCGAGCCCGCCGCGGCGTGGGAGGGTGTGCGCGAGGCCACCGCGTTCGGCCCCACGTCGCCTCAGTCGCCCTACCCGGGCGAGATCGGCAAGCTCCTCCCCTCGACAATCATCCCCGGGGACGACATCCTGACCGTCAATGTGTGGCGCCCGGAGGATGCGGACGGCGCCGCGGTCATGCTCTGGTTCCACGGCGGAGCGCTGGAGCGAGGCGCGGCGGCGATCAGCACGTACGACGGCACCCCGTTCGCACGCGACGGCGTCGTCTTCGTCTCGGCGAACTACCGGCTGGGGTCCGAGGGGTTCTCCGTCCTGCCCGATGCTCCGCGCAACATCGGGCTCGCCGACGCCGCCGAGGCGCTGCGGTGGACGCATCGCAACATCGCCCGCTTCGGCGGCGATCCCTCTCGGATCACGATCTTCGGCGAGTCCGCCGGCGGAGCCGTGGTCGCTGCTCTCCTGGCGCGCGAGGACCTGCGCCCGCTCCTCGCCGGCGCGATCATCGAGTCGGGGCCTCTGGACGCCACCACGCCCGAGCGCGCCGCCCGTCCCGCGCGCGACATCGCTCGCCGACTCGGAGTCCCCGCCACCGCAGAGGGCTTCCGCGCCGTCTCGCCCCAGCGGCTCGTCGCGACCAGGGATGAACTGACCGCGAACTCGACCCTCATCAAGGCAGCCCCCGGCTTCACCGCGAGCGTCGATCCGACGACGTTGCCGGAGAACCCCCGCCGAGCACTCGTCGACGTCGACGTGCCTGTGATCATCGGGACGAACACCGACGAGTACCGACTGTGGGACACGCCCGCCGCGTTCGCGAAGCTCTCGCGGGGCACCTATGCGCTTCTCGCGCTCGCCAAGCGTCTCCCGCGCGGCGTGTGGCGCGCGTATCGGGCGACGTTCCCCGACGCGTCGCCCGGCGAGATCATCGGACAGGTCCTGACCGATCTGGCCGTGCGGCAGCCGGCGATCGAGGTCGCGCGTGCACGCAGCGCATCCACCTTCGTCTACGAGTTCGCCTGGGCGAGCCCGGTGCGCGATCTTCGCGCCGCGCACGCCCTCGAGATCGGCTTCGTCTTCGACGCGCTGGGCGACGAGGGTGCGATCACGATGGCCGGGGCCGCAGCTCCGCCGGAGTTGGCCACGCGCATGCACGCCGACTGGATCCACTTCGCCGAGACCCGCGATCCCGGCTGGCCCGCGTTCCGCGACGATACGCTCGTGCGCCGCTACGACACCGTGACCGAGGATGTACCGCTGCCGCGCGCGGAGGTGCTCGCGGCGCTCACCCGCTGAGTCAGTCGGTCAGTGCCCGCACGACCGCGTCGGCGAGCAGGCGGCCACGACGCGTCAGCACGATGCGACCGCGCAGCGCGGCAGCACCCTCCACCAGGCCGTCGGCGATGAGCCCGGCCACGGCGCTGCGTCGGTCGGTCGGGACCACCTCGATCGGCAGCCCCTCGCGGATGCGGGACTCCAGCAGGATGCGCTCGAGCGCGCGGGCCTGGTGGTCGGGGACCTCTCTGGCTGCCGCCGGTGATGATCCCAGCGAGAGTCGCTGCGCGTAGGCGGCCGGGTGCTTCACGTTCCACCAGCGCACGCCGGCGACGTGACTGTGCGCGCCCGGGCCGAACCCCCACCAGTCTGTTCCGCGCCAGTAGGCGAGGTTGTGGCGCGAGCGGTGGTCTGCGCCGCGCGCCCAGTTCGACACCTCGTACCAGTCGTAGCCCGCATCCGCCATCGCGTCGTCGACGAACTCGTACATCTCGGCCTGCAGGTCGTCATCGGGCGCGGGGACCTCACCGGAGCGGATGCGGCGGGCGAGCTTCGTCCCGTCCTCGATGATGAGCGCGTAGGCGGAGAGATGATCCGGCTCCAGCGCGAGGGCAGCATCCACCGACGCACGCCAATCGGAGAGGGACTCCCCCGGTGCGCCGTAGATCAGATCGACGCTCACATCGAGACCCGCCGCCCGCGCTCCGGCGACGGCGGCGGCCACGTTGGCGGGATCATGCGTGCGGTCGAGCGCCGCGAGGACGTGCGGGACGCTCGATTGCATGCCGATCGAGACGCGGGTCACGCCCGCCTCGGCGAGATCGGCGAGGGACGCGGGAGTGACCGAGTCGGGATTCGCCTCGACCGTGACCTCGGCGTCCGGCGCGATGCCGAAGCCTTCGCGGACGGCGTGCAGCATTCCCCCCAGCGCCGCCGACGACAGCAGGGTCGGCGTGCCGCCGCCGAAGAAGACGGTCTGAGCCGGTCGCGGTGCGTCGGCCAGCACCCGGGTCGCCAAGGCGATCTCGCGACCGAGGTCGTCCGGGTAGTCGTCTCGTCGGTGTCCGCGCAGCTCGTCGGCGGTATAGGTGTTGAAGTCGCAGTAGCCGCAGCGCACACGGCAATAGGGAACGTGGATGTAGACGCCGAAATCGGTGCCGGGATCCACCACCGTCCCCTCGGGAAGGGCTCCGTCGGCGGGTGCGAGGTCGCCGTCGGGAAGAACGGATGGTGTCATCAGGCGGGGGTCGTGTACATGGGCGAGATCGCGCGCAGGTATCGACCGAAGAGCTCGCGGCGGCGGCGGCGCACGAGCGCGGGGAGAAGACGGTACAGCGGCGACACCGGGCGGTCGAACGCGCGAACGGTGAACCAGACCTCGTCGTCGCCGCGCCACTCGATCATGAACGACTCCTCGCCGCTCACCACCGAGTCGCGCACCGTGCCCAGGGCGAAGCCGATACGACGCTTCTCCTCGACCACGAAGATCACGCGCAGCTCGGCGTCGACGCGGTAGCCGCCGACGCGTCCGCGCACGTGCACCGACGAGCCGGCGGCCACGTACGGCGTTCCGTCGGCGTCGAAGCGCTGGTCGGCGTCCAGGCGGCTGGGCGCGATCGGCTGACCTTCGTCGTCGAACGACACCCCCGAGTAGCTCGGGTCGGATGCGGGACGCACCTCGGCGATCGAGATGCCGCCGTCGCGCAGGGCTCGCCACGACAGCAGCGCGTCGCCCGCCGAGCGGAATCGCTCCTCACCGCTGCCGAGCTTCCACGACTCCTGCGCCGGAATGCTCTTCTCCGGCGGGTACTGGAGGAGGTCGGGAGCCTGCGTCGCCCCGACGGCGGCGTAGTCGACGGTCTCGTCCCGGAAGGTCCCACGGCGCATGGTTTCCAGCGTACCGAGCCGGCCTGGATGCGCGATCCGAATGTGAATCCCCTACTTCTTCGTCTCGACGTCGCCCGATAGCGCGGCGATGAACGCCTCCTGGGGCACCTCGACGCGTCCGACCATCTTCATGCGCTTCTTGCCCTCCTTCTGCTTCTCGAGGAGCTTGCGCTTACGCGTGATGTCACCGCCGTAGCACTTGGCGAGCACGTCTTTACGGATCGCGCGGATGTTCTCACGCGCGATGATCCGCGCGCCGATGGCCGCCTGAATCGGAACCTCGAACTGCTGACGAGGGATGAGCTTGCGCAGCCGCTCGGTCATCATCGTGCCGTACGCGTATGCCTTCTCGCGGTGCACGATCGAGCTGAACGCGTCGACCTTCTCGCCCTGCAGCAGGATGTCGACCTTCACGAGGTCGGCGGTCTGCGAACCGGCGGGTTCGTAGTCCAGGCTCGCATAGCCCTGCGTACGGCTCTTGAGGTGGTCGAAGAAGTCGAAGACGATCTCGCCGAGCGGCATGTTGTAGCGCAGCTCCACGCGGTCTTCGCTGAGGTAGTCCATTCCCAGCAGCGTTCCACGCCGCGACTGGCACAGCTCCATGACGGTACCGACGTAGTCCTTGGGCAGCAGGATGCCGACCTTGACGACGGGCTCGGAGACCTCGGCCACGCGGCCGTCCGGGTACTCGCTCGGGTTGGTGACCGTGACCGTCTCGCCCGTGTCCGTCATGACCTCGTACGTCACCGACGGCGCGGTCGTGATCAGGTCGAGACCGAACTCGCGGGAGAGGCGCTCGGTGATGATCTCGAGGTGCAGGAGCCCCAGGAATCCGCAGCGGAAACCGAAGCCGAGCGCGACGGAGGTCTCCGGCTCGTACTGCAACGACGCGTCGGACAGCTTGAGTTTGTCGAGCGCCTCGCGCAGCTCCGCGTAGTCGCTCCCATCGATCGGATAGATGCCGGAGAAGACCATCGGCTTCGGATCGGTGTAGCCGGGCAGAGCGTCGGTGGCGGGCTTGCGATGGTTCGTGATCGTGTCGCCGACCTTCGACTGCCGGACGTCCTTCACACCCGTGATCAGGTATCCGACCTCGCCGACGCCCAGGCCCATGGTGGGAACGGGTTCGGGGCTGGAGACGCCGATCTCGAGCAGTTCGTGGGTGGCCTTCGTCGACATCATCTGGATCCGCTCGCGCGGCTCGAGCTTGCCGTCGACCATCCGGACGTACGTCACGACGCCGCGGTAGGCGTCGTAGACCGAGTCGAAGATCATCGCGCGTGCCGGGGCGGCGGGATCCCCCACGGGTGCGGGAATGCGCTCGACGATCCGATCCAGCAGCGCCTCGACACCCATGCCCGTCTTACCGCTGACGCGCAGCACGTCCTCCGGGTCGCCGCCGATGAGTCCCGCGAGTTCGGCGGCGTACTTCTCGGGATCCGCCGCGGGCAGGTCGATCTTGTTGAGCACGGGGATGATCGTGAGGTCGTTCTCGAGCGCGAGATACAGGTTCGCGAGCGTCTGCGCCTCGATGCCCTGCGCCGCATCCACCAGGAGGATCGCACCCTCGCACGCGGCGAGCGATCGACTCACCTCGTAGGTGAAGTCCACGTGCCCCGGGGTGTCGATCATGTTGAGCGCGTACGTGCCGTTCGCATCCGACCACGGCATCCGTACGGCCTGGCTCTTGATCGTGATGCCGCGCTCGCGCTCGATGTCCATCCGGTCGAGGTACTGCGCACGCATGTCGCGGTCGGCGACGACGCCGGTGATCTGCAGCATCCGGTCGGCCAGCGTCGACTTGCCGTGGTCGATGTGGGCGATGATGCAGAAGTTGCGGATCAGCTCGGGCGGAGTCGCGGACGGCTGCAGGGGCTTGAGGGCGCGCGGTGACATGTTCCGTCGATTCTACGGGGAGCAGCCGGCCGCCCGAGCCTAGGCTGGAGCGATGACGGTGCAGGTGGTCCTGGTGCACGGGATCCGTACGTCGGCGTCCATGTGGCGCGCACAGCGGGAGAGCCTTGAGGCCGGGGGTATCGGCGTGAACGCCGTCGACCTCCCCGGTCACGGCACCCGCATGGCCGAGCCGTTCGCCCTCGACGAGGCTTTCGCGACGATCGACCGAGCGGTGCGCGCCTGCGCCGAGCGCGGGCCCGTCCTCCTGGTCGGCCATTCGATGGGCGGACTGCTGTGCATCGAATACGCGGGGCAGGTCGATGCCCCACCGATCGCCGGGTTCATCGCCGCATCCTGCACCGCGGTGCCGCGCGGACTGGGACTGCGCACCTACCGTGCTCTGGCGCGCGGCTTCGACGCGCTCCCCGATCGGGGGATGCGGCTGACCCAGTACGTGCTCTCCCGAACGCTCCCCGAGCACACCCGCGCGGATTTCGGAGCGGGCGGTTATGCCCTCGATGCCCAGGACGGGGCGCTCGCGCAGCTCGCGCAGCTCGACGTGCTGACGGCTCTCGCCCGCATCCGGGTGCCGCTGTGGTTCGTCAACGGGCAGTACGACCAGCTGCGCGTCAGCGAGCGTCTCTTCCAGCGCATCGCGCCCCACGCGGAGCTCATCGTCATCCCCCGCACGAGCCATCTCGTCTCGGCCATGCGCCCGGAGGTCTTCGACGCCGTCATCGCGCTGGCGATCGCCACGATCGAGGCGGGCGCGAAGGACCCGGTCTGGTAGACTCCTTGTTTGGCTTGCGCGTGAAGGGTTTTCCCGCTCTTCACGACCGCCGCGAAGCGCCCCTCTACCGCTGACCGGCAACTTCCGAGCAGACTCCGAAACGAAAGTTCACGACACGTGGCAAACATCAAGTCGCAGATCAAGCGCAACAAGACCAACGAGAAGGCGCACGAGCGCAACAAGGCCGTCAAGAGCGAGCTGAAGACCGCGGTGCGTCGCACCCGCGAGGCCATCGCCGGTGGCGACAAGGCCGCCGCCGAGAAGGCGCTCGTTACGGCTACCAAGAAGCTCGACAAGGCCGTCAGCAAGGGCGTCATCCACAAGAACCAGGCCGCGAACCGCAAGTCCGCGATCGCGAAGCAGGTCTCCGCTCTCTGAGCCGCTTCCTCCTCGAAGGCCCGTCGCTGTTGCGGCGGGCCTTCGTCGTTGTCGAGGACGGGACTCAGGCCGCGTAGGGCGCACGCGTGGCGATGACGGTGACGAGGCGTTCGAGCGCGAACACGGCATCGCGGGAGGCACCCTTGACCTCGGCGTCGGCGCGCGCGGTCGCCTGGATCGCGAGACCGAGCGAGTCCTGGGTCCACCCCGAGAGGTCTCGCCGCGCGCGGTCGACCTGCCAATCCTTCATGCCCAGTCGCGTCGCGAGCTGTCGAGAGGGTTCGCGGGTGCCGGCGACCCGCGCCATCGTGCGCAGCTTCATCGCGATCGCCGCGACCATCGGAACCGGGTCGGCCCCCGAATCGAGTGCCTGACGGAGTGCCAGGAGCGCCTCTCCGTAGCGGCCCGCGATCGCCGTGTCGGCGACGGTGAAGGCCGAGGTCTCGACGCGCCCGCCGTAATAGCGCTCGACGATCTGCTCGGTGATGTCACCCTCGACGTCGTTCACCAGCTGCTGGCAGGCCGCGGCGAGCTCGGTCAGGTCGTCGGAGAACGCCCCGACTAGCGCGCGCAGCGCGGCGGGTGCGATGCGCCGACCGGCCTCGCGGAACTCGCTCGCCGCGAAGTCGTACCGATCGGAATCGCGTTTGATCGCCGGACAGGCCACCTCGACTCCGCCGCCGGATCCGGCACGGATCGCTTCGAGGAGCTTCTTGCCCCGCACGCTCGCACCGGTGTGACGCAGCACGACCGTCGCCCCGTCCTGCGGGTTCTCAAGGTAGGCCAGGGCTTCCGCGAGGAAGGCATCGGAGCACTTCTCGACGCTGCGTATGCGCACAAGTCTCGGTTCCCCGAACAGCGACGGCGCGCTGACGGCCAGGAGAGTTCCGGCGGTGTAGTCCGACGCGTCGATGTCGGAGATCTCCAGGCTCGGATCCTCTGCGCGCAGGTAGTCGCGCAGCCGCGCGGTCGCCCGCTCCGCGCAGACCTCCTCGGGACCCGAGATCAACACGATCGGCGCCGGCTCCGGGGTCCGCCACGACTGCTGCGGGATCGCGCTGCGCGTCGGGGTGGGCTTTCGGGTCGCCATCCCCCCAGCCTACCGAGGGCGGCCGACGCCGCATCCGCCCGCTCGCGCCAGAGCGTCGTACGCCCGTCGCTCAACCCCACCAGGATGAGCCCGTCCAGATCCGTGCGCGCCACGGTCGCGCCCTGAGCCGCCAGGATGTCGAGGATCTCCGCTCGTGGGTGCCCGTAGTCGTTGTCGGTCCCCACGCCGATCAGTGCGAGCGCCGGGGCGACCTGACGCTGCAGCCCCGCATCCTGATCGGCCGAACCGTGATGCGCGACCTTGAGGACCTCGTACGGCCCGCGCAGCTCTCCTCTCGCGCGCAGCGCCCGCTGAGCGTCCGCGCCGAGATCCCCGAGCAGGAGCGTGCGCGGCACGTCGCCACCCCCGACCTCCACGACGATGCTCGCGTCGTTGCCCGGTGTCACGGCATCCGCAGGCGGCCACACGACCCGCCATCGCGCAGCCCCCAGCGCGCCGCCCATCCCCGCCGTTGCGGCGACGACAGCCTGCGCACCGGCCGAGAGCACGCGAGCGGTGTCGCGCTCGTCGGCCGGACCGTGCAGCAGGAGACCGACGTCGGTGGGCACGCCGTCGAGCCCGCCGACGTGATCGGCGTCGAAGTGCGTCAGCACCAGCAGGTCGATCCGTCCGATCCCCAGCCTCTCGAGACAGGAGGCGAGCGGCTCCGGTTCCGGGCCGGTGTCGACGAGCATGACCGCACCCGCCGAACGGACGATGACGGCGTCCCCCTGCCCCACGTCGCACATCGCGATGCTCCAGTCCTGCGGCGTCGTCATCGGAACGACGACGGACTCGACCACGAGGATCCCCGCCATTGCGGCGGCAACGGCTGCAGTCGTCACGGCCGAGAGTGCGCGGCCGAGGCGAGCGACGCGTGTTCGTCCCGGCGGGAGCAGGAGGACCGTGCCGGCGGCCGTCACCACGACCAGGCCGACGAGCCCGGGCAAGCCCTCCGCCCACGGGAGGGTCCGCGCGGGCAGCGCGTCGACGGCACCCGCGATCCCGGCGATCCACGCCGCCGGCAGCCACGTGAGTGCGGTCAGCCCTGCTTGCAACACGGGCACGGGACCCGCGAGGCACGCGGCCAACCCGAGCACGGTGGCGACCGGCGCGGCGGGTGCGGCGAGGAGGTTCGCCGGCACCCCATAGACGGCGACACCGGGGCTGACGAGCACGATGAGAGGGCTGCACACGAGCTGCGCCGACAACGGCACGGCCAGCGCAAGAGCGAGCGAGGCGGGCAGGAACCTGCCCAGCCCTCGGGCGAGCGGCGGCGCCAGCACGAGGAGTGCACCCGTCGCCGCGACCGACAGGGCGAACCCCAGCGACAGAGCCAGCCACGGGTCGGCGGCCAGCAGCACGCACACAGCGAGGGCGAGGAGGGCGAGCCCACTCCCCCGCCGCCCGAGCAGCAACGCGAGCATCGCGCCCGCGGACATCGTCGCCGCGCGGACGACGCTGGGCTCGGGCGTCACCAGCACGACGAACCCCGCGAGCGCCGAGAGTCCGGCGGCCACGCGGCCCGCGCGACCGAGACCGCACCGAGCCGCGAGGACGAAGGCGAGCCCGACGACGATGGCGCAGTTCGCGCCCGACACGGCGGTCAGGTGGGTGAGGGATGCGGCACGCATCTGCTGCTCCAACGCAGCGTCGACGCCGCCGGTGTCTCCGACCGCGAGGCCGGGAATGAGGCCCGCGGCGGGCGCAGGCAGTCCTTCCGTCGATGCCGCGAGACGTAGCCGCAGCCACGCGGATGCGGCCGCGATCCCGCTGGGCGCTCGAACCAGCACAACGCTCTCCGCGCGCACGACGAGCACGGCGCGTTCCCCGGGATCGGCAGCGAACGCCGCGCCCTCGATCCGCACGACGGCGCCGATCTCGGCCCCGTCGGGACGCTCGGACATCAGAACCGTCACCGGCACCCCGCCGGGGAGGGGCTCTCGTCCGGCTGACACCGACATCGCCACCGCATCCGTTCGGAAGCCGAGTGAGGTCGTCTCGACCTTGCCCACGATCGCGAACTCGCCGTTCATCCGGTGGCCGTCGCCGATCTCGATCGCCGCCTGGCGGGGCGGTTCCAGTACCGCCACCGACACCGCCGGAATCGCCGCGAGGAGCAGGGCGAGCGTCGCCAGCGTCCACGTCCGAGTCGGGTTCTGCCGCGTGACGAGCGCAACGATGGCTGCGGTCGCCACAGCGGCTCCGCCGCACAACATCGCCAGACCGGACGCCATCGCCGGCTGAGTGATCGCCACTGCCGCGACGATCCAGCAGAGGGCCGCAGCGGGAACGAGCCGCCAGGCGCGCGCGTCCATCACACCGTCACGAGGTCCCGCAGGCCCGCGAGCATCTTCTCGCCGATGCCGGGCACGCCCAGCAGATCGTCCACACTCGTGAACCGGCCGTTCTGCTCCCGCCAGTCCACGATTCGCTGCGCGATGGCAGGTCCGACGCGTGGCAGCTCGTCGAGTTGGTCCACCCCGGCGGTGTTCAGATTGATCGGGCCGCCGTCCGAGCCTTCGGCCTCGGTCGCGCCTGCGGGAGGTGCCTGCCCGACCTCGAGCACGACGAGCTGCTCCCCGTCGCTGAGCGGCCGGGCGAGGTTCACCGCGGCGGTGTCCGCGTTCTCACCGAAACCGCCCGCCGCCGAGATCGCATCGGCGACCCGTGATCCCGCCGCCAGGACATAGAGCCCAGGCTCTGTCACCGCGCCGGAGACGTGCACGTAGACCTCGGCGACCTCGACGGCCGCCGTGGGCGTCGTCACCGGTGCCGGCGGCGGAACCGTCGCACTCCGGAACACCCCCACCACGACCGTCACGGCCAACACGAGCAATGCCAGCACGATGACGGCGCCGACCCCCAGACGCACACGTCCTGAGGCATCGGATGCGGGCTTCACACGCCCACGCTAGGTACCCGCACCCCTGGCCCGAACGAGGGAACCCCCGCGGTGTGCATGCACCGCGGGGGTTCCTCCGATGGGGAGAGCAGCTCGCTCAGCGCGTGCTGAAGCTCACGACCTTCGGCGGCCGCACGATCGCCCGCACGATCTCACGCTCGCCGAGCGCGCGCTGCACCCGCACGTCCTCGCGCGCCAGGCGCTCGAGCTCCTCGCCGCCGATCTTGGCCGACACCTCCAGCGTCGCGCGCACCTTGCCGTCGATCTGGACGACGGCGGTGATGGTGTCCTCCACCAGCAGCGTTCCGTCGGGCTGACGCCAGGACGCGAGACCGACGGAGGGCTCATAGCCCAGCTGGGACCACATCTCCTCCGCCGTGTGCGGCGCGAACAGGTCGAGGATCATCGCCGTGGCCTCGGCAGCCTCACGCACCGCGGGGTCCGCCGCGCCCGCTCCGGAGTCGATCGTCTTGCGCGTGGCGTTGACGAGCTCCATGAGGCGTGCGACGACGACGTTGAACTTCGTCTGCTCGATGAGCGAGGGCGCATCGGCCCACAGCCGGTGCGTGACGCGGCGCAGCGCCACATCGCCCTCGGCCCAGACCGCATCCGTCGGGCTGGAGACCTCGCCCGCGATGCGCAGCGCACGCGCGAGGAACTTCGTCGCGCCGGTCGTCGAGACGTCCTTCCAGTCCTTGTCGTCTTCCACGGGGCCGGCGAAGGCGAGTCCGACGCGCAGCGCATCGGCGCCGTGGGCGTCGAGCTCGTCCTGGAACAGCACGAGGTTGCCCTTGCTCTTGGACATCTTCGCGCCGTCGAGGATGACCATGCCCTGGTTGATCAGACTGGAGAAGGGCTCGGTGAAGTCGACGTAGCCCATGTCGTACAGCGCCTTGACGATGAACCGGGCGTACAGCAGGTGCAGGATCGCGTGCTCGACGCCGCCGATGTAGAAGTCCACCGGCGCCCACTTCGAGGCCTCACGACCCGAGAAGGCGGCGTCGGGGTCACCCGGCGACAGGAAGCGCAGGTAGTACCAGGAGCTGTCGACGAAGGTGTCCATCGTGTCGGGGTCGCGACGCATGGGCTCGCCGGTCTCCGGGTCACTCGCCTGGACCCACTCGGTGGCACCGCCCAGCGGCGAGGTGCCCTGCGGCAGCAGGTTGAGCCCCTCGGGGTCGGGAAGACGCACCGGCAGCTGGTCGTCGGGCACCGGAACGATGCGGCCGTCTTCGCCGTGCAGCATCGGGATGGGGGTGCCCCAGAACCGCTGGCGGGAGATCAGCCAGTCGCGCAGGCGATAGGTCTTGGCCGCGCGGCCCGTCCCCGCCGCCGTCAGCTCCTCGATCGCGCGTGCGATCGCGTTGCGCTTGCTGAGGCCGTTGAGGCTGCCCGAGTTGATGAGGCGGCCGTCTCCGCTCAGCGCGACACCGGTGCGTACCGGGTCGATGTCGTCGAGAGTGTCGGCGCCCTCGAACGGGTCGATCGGGTTGCCGTCGGCGTCGAGCTCGATGACCGGCACGGCGCCGGTGATCGGCGCCGTCGTGTCCACGACGATCTTCACCGGCAGATCGAACGCACGCGCGAAGTCGAGGTCGCGCTGATCGTGCGCGGGCACGGCCATGACCGCACCGTGACCGTAATCGGCCAGGACGTAGTCGGCCGCCCAGATCGGCAAGCGCTCCCCGTTGATGGGGTTGATCGCGTAGCGGTCGAGGAACACGCCGGTCTTCGGCCGGTCCGCATTCTGACGCTCGACATCCGTCGTCTGCTGCACCTGCGACAGATAGGTCTGGAAGCGCTCGCTCGCCTCCGGGCCGGCGCCGGCGGCGAGCTCGGCTGCCAGGTCGGAGTCGGGCGCGACGACCATGAAGGTGGCACCGTGCAGCGTGTCGGGACGCGTGGAGAACACCGTGACCTTCTCGGCGCGACCCTCGATCTCGAAGTCGATGTCGGCGCCGACGGAGCGGCCGATCCAGTTGCGCTGCATCTGGATGACCTTGTGCGGCCAGAAGCCCTCGAGCTGGTTCAGGTCATCGAGCAGCCGGTCGGCGTAGTCGGTGATGCGGAAGTACCACTGGGTCAGCTTCTTCTTGACGACCAGGGCGCCGCAGCGCTCGCAGTGCCCGTCGATGACCTGCTCGTTGGCGAGCACCGTCTGATCGTGCGTACACCAGTTGACCGGGCTCTCCTTGCGGTACGCCAGGCCCCGCTCGTACAGCTTCTGGAACAGCCACTGGTTCCACCGGTAGTACTCCGGGTCGCTGGTGTGCAGGACACGACTCCAGTCGAAGGAGACGCCGTAGGCCTTGAGGCTCTCCTTCTGCTGGGCGATGTTGTCGTACGTCCAGGTGACCGGGTTCGCGCCGCGCTTGATGGCCGCGTTCTCGGCGGGAAGCCCGAAGGAGTCCCATCCGATCGGATGCAGCACGTTGTAGCCGCGGTGACGCCAGAATCGGGCGACGATGTCCGAGTAGAGGTAGTTCTCGGCGTGGCCCATGTGCAGGTCGCCGGAGGGGTACGGGAACATCGCGAGCACGTACTTGCGCGGGCGGGTGTCGTTCTCACCGCCGGCGCGGAAGGGGTCGCTTTCCGCCCAGCGCTGCTGCCACTTGTCCTGGATGGCGTGGGCGTCGAAGCCGCCGTCGGCGGACGCGCCTGCGGTGTCGGTCGAGGTCGTAGACACAGAGGGACCAATCGTGGAGTGTCGGGAAGGTGCGCAAGGCGCAAATTTCAGGATACCCGACCCCTAACCACCCCAGTCGGCCGGGAGCCTCGCGCCCGCCGCCCGCAGGGGCGCCGTGGCCTTCAGCGCCACCTCCGCGACCTCGGCGTCGACGTTCGAGGACCAGGTGATCCCCCCTCCCGCACCCACGTACGCGCCGCCGGGGTGCACGACGAGCGTGCGGATCGTCATGGCCAGATCGAACGCGCCGTCATCACCCACCCAACCGGCACATCCGGAGAAGGCGCCCCGTGGCGCGCCCTCGATGTCGTGCAGCAGCGTCATCGCCGACAGCTTGGGCGCCCCGGTCATGCTGCCCGCGGGAAAGACCGCCGCGAGCATCTCCCCCAGGGTCACGCCCGGATGCGGCACGCCGCTGACCGAACTCACGAGTTGGTGCACGCGCGGATACGTCTCGACCTCCAGCAGGCGGTCGACGCTCACCGTGGCCGGATCGCACACCCGCGCCAGATCGTTGCGCATGAGGTCGACGATCATGACGTTCTCGGCGCGCTCCTTCGGGTCTGCCGCGAGATCGGCGGCAAGGCCGGCATCCGCCTCGGGGGTGGAGCCGCGCGGGCGCGTCCCCTTGATCGGATGCGTGCTCACGCGACCGTCGCGACCGACCAGGAACCGCTCGGGACTCGCCCCGGCCAGCGCGACGCCGCCGCTTCGCAGCAGGAGTCCGTGATGCGACGGCGTGTCGGCACGCAGCGCCGCGTAGGCGTCGAGCGCATCGACATCGCCAGCAACGTCGAAGCGCGTCGTCAGGCACAGGAGGTAGGCGTCCCCGCGACCGATCGCCGCGATGGCGGTGCGGATGTCGTCGGCGTACCGGAACGCGTCGACCCGCGCGATCGCCGCGCCCCGCTCGGGCACCACGACGGGAGCGACCGGAGGCGCCGACACAATGCGTTCCGCCCAGGCCTCGGCTTCCTCGCCGCTGACCCAGGTCGCGCCGGCGGCGTGATCGAAGGTCACGAGCGTGCGTACCCTCATCCAGCTCTCGCGCGGCATCTCGTCGGATGCCACCGGCGCGCCCGCCGCATCCGCTCCGCTCTCGTACGACAGCCATCCCACCCAGCCGCTCCGGAACGGGCCGGCGGGATGCGGCGCGGCCTCGCCCGAGGGGACCTGCACCGCACGGACCTCGTCGCCGTCGACGGGGATGCCGTATCCGATCCAGCTGTAGCCGATGTCGGCACCGGGCCCTGCATCCAGCCAGAACGTATGGTCGCGCTCGGCGAAGAGTGCATGGACGGCGGCGGGATCGTTCGCGCCGTGCACGCGGATGGGAGCAGCGGGCACGCTCCCAGGCTAGCGACACTGCGAGCCTCTAGGCTCGACGGCGTGAACGATCTGCTCACCGCGATCCTCGATGCCGTGCGCGAGATCGATCCGGTGCTGCGCGTCGTTCTCGCCGGCGTCGCGATCATGCTGGAGACCAGCGTCCTGGTCGGACTGATCGTTCCGGGTGACACGATCGTGATCGTCGCGGGAACCGCCGTCACCACACCCGTGCAGGGCGTCGTCCTGGGCGCAGCCGTCGTCATCGGTTCGCTGGCGGGCGAGACGCTCGGCTATATCCTCGGTCGTTATCTGGGGCCGTGGTTGCGCCGGTCGCGTCTCGGGCGCCGCATCGGCGAGGAGAACTGGGCCAGGTCGGAGCGCTATCTCGAGCGTCGCGGCGGGCCCGCCATCTTCCTGTCGCGCTTCCTGCCCGTGCTGCACTCGCTCGTGCCGTTGACGGTCGGCATGGCGCGCTTCCCCTATCGACGGTTCCTCGCCTGGACGGCGCCGGCGTGCATCATCTGGGCGAGCCTCTACATCGGAGTGGCGGCCGCCGCTGCGGGCACCTACCGCGAACTGTCGGAGCGCATCCATTACGCGGGCTACATCTTCGTGGCCATCATCGTGGTTTTCGTCGTTCTCGTGTTCGCGGGCAAGAAGATCATCGAGCGGGTCGAGCGTCGGCACATGACCGAGCCCGCGTCCACCCCGGGGCCCCGGGCGACGGACGTGGAAGACTGAGGGCGTGGCCGAATCCCGTCGTCCGACCCGTTCCGACAAGATCCTCTGGATCGCCCGACTCGAGCGCCGGTTTCACGCGTGGCGTGAACGGGGCGCCCGTCGTCGCGGGCGCACACCATCGGTGGCGGCCTTTCCCGGCTACGGTTCCGAGCGCTGGGTGCGCGTGCTCGCACGCGTCGTGATCCCCCCGGTCGGCCGGGACAAGGGCGAGTACGCAGGCATCCGCGGATGGCGGAGTTTCGCCGCAATCCCGGTCGCGTACGGCCAGGTGCGGGTCATGGTGGGTGGCGAGACGCACGACGTCGTCGCCGACCGCGGCGGCGTCGTTGACGTGGTGCTCCCGGCGACCCTCGAGCCGGGCTGGCAGACGCTCACGGCGCAGGTGGAGGGCGGTCAGACCACCACGCTGCGCGTGTTCATCGTCTCCGACGGCGCCAGGTTCGGTGTCGTGAGCGACATCGACGACACGGTCATGGTCACCGCCATCCCCCGTCCGATGCTCGCGGCCTGGAACTCCTTCGTCGTCAACGAACACGCGCGGCAGCCCGTGCCCGGGATGTCGGTGCTGCTCGAGCGCGTGACGCGCGAGCATCCCGGCGCCCCCCTGGTCTACCTGTCGACCGGCTCGTGGAACGTCGCCCCGACGCTGACCCGTTTCCTGCGCCGGCACCTCTTCCCCTCCGGCGCGATGCTGCTGACCGACTGGGGGCCGACACACGATCGATGGTTCCGCAGCGGGCGCGCGCACAAGTCGACGAATCTCAACCGACTTGCGCAGGAGTTCCCCGACATCCGCTGGCTGCTCATCGGGGACGATGGGCAGGCCGACGATGCGATCTACACCGAGTTCGCGGGCGCGCATCCCGGCAACGTCGCCGCCGTCGCCATCCGCCGCCTGACGCCCGCAGAAGCCGTGCTCGCCGGTGGCCGGACGGCCGTGAACGACCACTCCGCCGCGAGTGTGCCGTGGGTCAGCGGCGACGACGGAGCCGAACTGCTCGATCGGCTGGAAGAGGCCGGTGTCGTACGCCCCGGCGTAGGCTGACCGGCATGTGTGGTCGGTTCGTCGTCGCCAACGTCGCGTCTGAGCTCGTCGGAGTACTGCGCGTCGACACGATCAACCCCTCGCTCCCTGCGCCGTCCTACAACGTCGCGCCGATGAGCACGGCGGCCATCGTGCTGGACTCCGCCAAGACCGAGCCGCCCACGCGGCGACTCGAGCCCGCGAGGTGGGGCCTGGTGCCCGCGTGGGCGAAGGATCCGAAGATCGGGGCCCGCGCCTTCAACGCCCGCGCGGAGGAGCTCGAGGAGAAGCCCATGTTCCGCGGTGCTCTCATCAAGCGCCGCGCCGTCGTTCCGACGACCGGCTACTACGAGTGGAAGCAGCTCGCCGACGGCAAGGAGCCGCACTTCATCCATCCGGCCGACGATTCGCCCCTGTTCCTGGCGGGGCTGTACGAATGGTGGAAGGACCCGAGCAAGGGCGATGACGACCCCGACCGCTGGCTGCTGAGCTTCACCATCCTGACCCGCGACGCGATCGGCGCCCTGGGTTCGATCCACGACCGGATGCCCCTGTTCCTCGACGCCGACTTCGCCGATGCGTGGCTCGACACCGACACCGAGAACGTCGGCGACATCCTGGATGCCGCGATCGACGCGGCTCCCGACCTCGCCGAGACCCTCGAGACGCGGGTGGTCTCCTCCGCGGTCGGGAACGTGCGCAACGACTCCCCCGCGCTGATCGACCCCGCGTGAGCACCGCGTCACCCCTGCTCGCACCGCAGACCGTCCTCGGCCCCGACGACTGGCGCGCTCGCGAGAGTGCTCACGCCGCGCGGGCCGATGCGCTCACGGCCGGACGTCGCGCCCGGGCCGCTCGCGGCGAGACCCATCCCGTCGAGGATTTCCTCTTCACCTACTACGGCTATAAGCCGGCGCTGCTGCGCCGGTGGCATCCGGGCGCGACCTACGCCCTGGCGGATGCGGCACAGGAGGCTCGCGCCGAGTGGCGCTGGTACGTCCGCGACGAGAACGACTCCCTCACGGTCGATGTTCGCGCCTTCGCCGCTGAGAAGCGCCTGCTGCTCACCGGCGTCGCCGCGATCCTCGAGGGCGCCCGCGGACGGAGCGCGCAGTACGGGTGCTTCGGCATGCACGAGTGGGCGATGCTCTACCGCGCCCCCGCGGCACGCCACGCCGTGCCGCTGCGACTGGGATCAGCGGGTACCGACGCCGTCGTCGAGTCCCACGAGTTGCGCTGCACCCACTTCGACGCCTTCCGCTTCTTCACCGCGGATGCGGCGCCTCGCAACCGTGCACCGCTCGAACGCGCCACCCAGGCCGCGAACGAACAGCCGGGCTGCCTGCACGCGGGCATGGACCTCTACAAGTGGGCGGTCAAGCTCGGTCCGCTGGTGCCGGGCGAGACACTGTTGGACGCTTTCGCGCTCGCCCGTGACATCCGCGCGCTCGACATGCGCGCCTCGCCGTACGACCTCCGTGCCTGGGGCTACGAACCCGTCGCCGTGGAGACGCCGGAAGGCAAGGCCGTCTATGTCGCCGAACAACGGGCGTTCACGCGGAGAGCGCAGCCGCTGCGCGAGCAGCTGATCGGGCACGTCCGCCGGGCGTTGGCCGCCTGATCGGACGGTTCAGGGCGCCGCGGCGGCGACGTCCCGGGGAAGCAGCACCCGGAGCGAGAACCACTCGGGGCCACCGTCGACCGACACCGACCCGCCGTAGGTCTCCGCCGCCGCCTCGATGTTGCGCAACCCATATCCGTGCCCGTCGCCCACCTTGCGCGTGATGATGCGACCGTCACGCCGACGCAGATGCCCGTCGAACGTGTTCTCCACCCGCAACATCACGAAGTCGTCGTGCGCGAAGAGGGAGAACTTCACCATCCGCTGCGATTCGGGCAGCCGTGCCGTCGCCTCGAACGCGTTGTCGAGCGCGTTGCCCGCGATCGCGGTGATGTCCAGCGGACGCAATCGCGCCAGCAACCGCCCGTCGGCGACCGTCGCGACGTGGATGCTCTGCTCCCTCGCGTACATGAGCTTGGCCGTCAGAACGGCGTCGAGCACATCGTTGCCGGTGCGCACCTGCGTGGCGTAGTCACGGATCGATGTCTCGAGGTCGTCGAGGATGCGCAGGCGCGACTGCGGGTCCTGCTCGGCGCGGATCGCGTCCAGGTGGTGCTTCATGTCGTGGTACTTGCGGTTGACCTCGTCGATCGTTCGCCGCGACATCTCGTACTGCTGGTGCTGGCTGGTCAGCAGCCTCGCCATCGCGTCGGCTTCACGGCGAGCCTGGAAGCCGCGGCGCACCTCGTGCTGCACGTAGAGAGCGATGTATCCGCAGAGATCGACGAGCGTCCTGATGTACAGGATCTCGTGCCCGATACGGCCGCTGAACGGTGTGGCGGTCGTCACGAAGCTGAGGTTGGAGATGATGAACGTGGCGGTCGCGATCGAGAACGCGGCGACGAGATCGGCGTAGCCCACCTCGAAGACCTCTCCACGCACCAAGTGACGCCGCTCGGCGAGCCAGGCGAGCCCCAGCATCCCGCCATAGGTGAGGACCATCATCGTCGTCTTCACCTCGGCTGGCGCATCGAGGTAGAACCGGTCGAGCTGCCAGTGGATGGATGCGGTGAGCTCCGCGAGCACGAACGCGCGTGCCGTGAGGTAGCCCGCCGTCACCGGGGAGACGCGCAGCGTCGCGTACAGCATCGCGAACATCACCATGACGGCGGCCAGCATCCCCGGGATCCACAGTGCGAGCGAGAGGCGCCCGGCCGCTTCCTGAACGGCGAGCAGCGCAAGCAGTCCCGCGGCGGATACGGCGGCCGTGGCCCACCAGCTCGCTCGGCGCGCGACGATCAGCACGAAGACGAAGCAGGCACCCCACTCCGCGATGGCGGTGAAGCTGCGGGGGATGTCGGCGACGTACAGCTCGTTCATGCCGTGATCCCGCGCGTGCCGGTGTACGCGGCCAGGGCGGCGAGGAAGTCCTTCTTGCGCGGCCGGCTGATCTGCAGCCGCACGCCGCCGCGGATGCGGCAGTCGTTGCCCTCCACACCGGTCACGTGGCGGAGGTTCACGAGGTATCCGCTGTTGCAGCGGAAGAAGTCCTCACCCTCCAGCTCCCCCTCCATCGCCTTCAGCGACGTGGCCACGGTGTAATCGCTGTCGAGCGTGTGGATCAGCACATTGTGCTTGGCGCTCTCGAGATACAGGACATCGGCGATGTCGAGGCGGTGACGATCTCCGTCGGCCGCGGTGAAGAGCATGTGCCGGCGTTCGCGCCTGCGCAGGCGCACCAGACAACGCCCGAGCTCCTGCGCGAACACCGGGTAGGAGACCGGTTTGAGCAGGTAGCTGAGGGCATCGACCTCGTAACCGCTCACCGCGTACTGCGGCGACGCGGTCACGAAGACGATGAGCACTTCGCTGTCGACCTCGCGGATGCGTCGCGCGGCCGTCATGCCGTCCACACGCGCCATCTGGATGTCTAGCAGCAGGATGTCCCAGTCGGGGCGGTAGTCCTCGATGATGTCGCGTCCGTCGCGGAACGCCCCGATGTGGAAGCGTTCGCCGTGCTCACGCTGGAACCGGTCCAGGTGCGACAGCAGGCGGTCGATGCTGGCCGGATCGTCTTCGACGACGCCGATGCGAATCATGCTCTGTCTCCTTCCTGGTCTGTTCTCAACTGAAGCCCACGTAGCGACGGGCGAGGTGATAGGCGGCCCGGGTGACGCGCCGCCCCGCGTAGCCCGGCAGGTTGCTTCCCGCGCCGACGAGGCTCCGTCTGAGACGCCCGTGGATGCGGGGGCTGTCGCGCTTGACCTCCCGCCAGAAGGCACGGCGCACCGCCAGGTGCTGGGCGGTGCCGCCCAGCGCGAGCGTCGCGCTCACGGTGGCGCAGAGCGCACGGATGTAGTGCAGCTGCGCGTCGTAGAGCCGTGAGGGAACACGGCCGGCGCGCACCTCCTCGATGCTCGGCAGAGTCTCCAGTGCGAGCCGGTTCACGCACAGCTGCTGATCGACGCGGGCCAGCATGACCTCCGGCGCGACCGACTGGCCCTCTCGACCGATGTAGTAGTGGTAGAGCGGAACCGGCAGGTAGTACATCCGGCGCACGCGCGCGAGCGGGCGCAGGACGTACAGGCTGTCGACGTAGAACGTGTGGCGCGGCAGATCCAGACCCACCTCGCGCAGCAGCGCCGTGCGGTAGATGACCGCGTGCATCATGAGGTACTGCCGGCGCCCGAAGCGCTGCGTCTGCTCCCACCCGAAGACACGCTCGGTCGGGAAGACCGTGTCGAAGCACGTCGCGCGTGCCGGCTTGCCCACGCGATCGTGCACGAAGTCCGTGAACACCGCGTCGACTCCCCCGGCCTCCTCCAGCCGTTCGAGAGTATCGAGCACCCGCGCCAGGGCCGGGGACGACAGCCAATCGTCGCCGTCGAGCACCTTCAGGTAGCTGCCGCGAGCGTGCGCGATACCGGCGTCGATCGCGGCTCCGTGGCCACCATTCGTCTGGTGCACGACGCGGATGCGGTCAGGGTAGGTATGCGCATACGACTCTGCGAGCATGCCGGTCGCGTCTGTCGAGCCATCGTCGACGACGACGACCTCGACACGGGCGTCGGCGGCGCAGAGAGCGGCGAGGGCTCGACCGAGGAACTCTGCACAGTTGTAGGCGGGCACGGCCACCGTCAGCAGGGGCGATGACACCAGGGCACCCTCCGTCCGGCGCCGCGCGCACAGACAGGAAGCCTCGCGTACGGCGATGATGACGAGCCGGCCGCGGGTTCGGCCGGTCTCCCCATCGATCGTAGACGGGACGTCGTGCACGTGAGGAAGCCGGGGCTCGTCTCAGCTGAACCCGACGACGCGACGAGCCCAGTCGTAGGCCAGGCTCGTCGCGCGGCGACCCGCCTGACCCGGGAGGTTGCTCACCGCCCCGAGGAGGCTGCGACGCATGCGCGTATACAGCCAGGGGTTCTCCGCACGCACTTCTCGCCAGAACCGGTCGCGCTCGACGAGGTGACCCGCGGTCCCGGCTCGGGCCAACGTCGCGCTCGTGACCGCGCACACCCCCTCCACGTGGTGCAGCAGCGCACGGTACAGCTGCGCCGGTACCTCACCGCGAGTGACCGCGTGCGGAGAGGGAAGCGCGGCAAGTGCCAGCCGGTTCACCCTCAGCTGCTGCTCCACCCGTCGCACCATGACCTCCGGTGCCACGGACTGGCCAGGTCGGCCCACGTGATAGCGGTAGAGCGGAATCGGCAGGTACCGCATCCGACGCACCAGCGCCAACGGGGTCATCACGTAGAGGTTGTCGACGTAGAAGGTGTGCTCGGGAAGGAGCAGCCCGCTCGCGCGCACGAGCTCCGTGCGATACACGATCGCGTGCATCATGAGCACCTGACGGCGCCCGAATCGCTCCGTATCGGCCCACTCGAACACGCCGTCCGAGGGGAACACCGAGTCGAAACGCGCAGCGCGCGCCGACTTGCCGACGCGCTCGTGCACGAAGTCGGTGAACACCGCGTCGACGTCCGCGGCCTGCAGCGCCACGAGCTCACGCACCAGGCGGGCGAGCGAGGCGATGTCGAGCCAATCGTCCGCATCCAGGATCTTCACGAACGTGCCGCGTGCGGCGGCGAGTCCCGCGTTGATGGCGCCACCGTGCCCGCGGTTGGGCTGGTGGATCACCCGCCGGGACGCGGGGCGCCGCGCGGCCCAGTCGTCCGCGAGCGCGCCGGTGGCGTCCGTCGAGCCATCATCGACGACGATCACCTCGACGCCGGCGACCGCGTCCAGCTCCGATAGCGCGCGCCCCAGGTACTCGTCGGCGTCGAACGCCGGTACGACGATGGACAGAGCCGGCGCGACGGGCGTGCGGTTCGTCATCGCTCGACCTTGTCGCCCGGCTCCGCCACCACCTCGACCTCGGTCGGCACCTGACGGAAGATCACCTTGAAGATCGGGTAGAACACCCAGAACGAGATCGCCGCGTTGATGATCATCGTCAGCACATCGGCCACGACGGATCCGCTCGAGCCCCATCCGAGGGTCACCATGAAGAAGTCGTAGATCGGCGCCTTGTAGAAGCCTTGAGCCGCGGCGGCGATGAAGGTGATCGCCACGTAGGCGACCGTGTACCAGCCGGCTGCCACCCACACCGAGGTGTTCGACTTGAACGTGATGTTGCGCTGCAGGAAGAAGTTGATGACCTGGGCGATGAGCAGTGTGATCTGCACCGCCAGGAAGTACGCCAGCCCGCCACCGCCGGCGGGAAGCGCCCCGGCGGCGTAGTCGAACATGTAGTACTGGCTGCCGTCGACGTTCGAGCCGACGGGCAGCACCTGGAATCCGACGTCCGTGAGTCCCGTGAAGCTCGCGAAGCCCCAGCGGAAGATCGGCATGAGCGCCAGCTGCAGCACGGTGACGCCGTTGGACAGCAGCAGGAACATGATGAACTTCGACAGTTCCGGACGTGAGGTCTGGAAGCGACCCCACCACTTCGAGATGGCGGTGATCATCGTGTGCTCCTGTTCCCTGCAGCGGCGTCGAACGCCTTCTTCGTCGCCTTCTCATCGCGTCGGCCGCCAACGTAGGCGGCGATCACGCGTCCGAGGCCCCGCAACGTCTGCCCGTTCACGAGCGTCAGCACGGCACCGGTGAGCCGGCGGGTGGCGAGCCCGCCGCTCATCTTCGAGATGACCCGGAACGGCCCGTTCAGCAGGAACAGCACGTTCAGGTCGGGAGTGCCCGCCGCATCCGCCTTGCGGCGCCTTGCGTCGAGGATGCGGAAGCCGAGCCGCCCGAGCGGACTGCGCGCCTCGGCGAGCCGATCCATCGGGTCGTTCTCACCGAGCGGCCCTGCGGGCCAGCGCGGATCGGGCACCTCGCGACCGAGGAGTGTCGCGAACTCGGCATCCGTCAGCGAGGCTCCCGTCCGCGCGGTGGGCGCCGGTGCGACGCCGTCGCGTTCTACGGTCGTCGACAGCTCGAGCGCTTCCACGTGTGCGCCGACGAAGATCTCGTAGGCGCCCCGCTCGACGACCCAGGCATTCGCGGCGGCGTCGAAGACCCGGAAGGTGCGCTCACCGAACGGCAGCGAGACGCGGCGCGATTCGCCCGCGTCGAGGCGTACCTTCGCGTACCCCTTCAACTCGCGACGCGGACGCGCCAGCGCACTCTCACCGGCTCGTCCGACGTACATCTGGACCACGTCGCTCCCGGCCCGAGAGCCGGTGTTCGTGACCGTGACGTGAGCGCCGTCGGCATCCACCTCGAGATCCGAGTACGCGAATCGCGTGTAGCTCAGGCCGTAGCCGAACGGGAAGGCGACGGGGACTCCGGCCGTGTCGTAGTGCCGATAGCCGACGAACGGCCCCTCGCGGTACTCGGCGGTGCGGGCAGCGCTCGGGAAGGTCTTCGCGGTGGGCGTGTCGGCGAGAGTGTGCGGCATCGTCTCGGCCAGTCGTCCGCCCGGGTCGACAGTGCCGGTGAGCACATCCACGATGGCCTCGGCGCCGGCCTGGCCGCCGAGGTAGGCGTGCAGCAGCGCAGCCGCATCCGTCGCCCACGGCGTCGACACGACGCCTCCGGCGCTGATCAGCACGATGGTGCGGGGGTTCACGCGGTGCACATCGCGGAGCAGGCGCACCTGCTCTTCAGGCAGGTCGAGGGTCGCGCGGTCCATGCCCTCCGACTCGGCGATCTCGGGAAGCCCGAGACTCAGCACCACGACGTCGGCGCGTTCCGCGAGCGTCAGCGCCTCGGCGCGCAGTGCCTCGTCAGCACGGCCGTCGCGGCGGAATCCCTCCGCGACGCCCACGACGTCCAGGGTGGAGTTCGGCAGCACGTCGGCGAGGGTCGGAAGGATCGTGGGGTTCACGAGCGAGGATCCGGCGCCCTGGTAGCGGGGCGCGGTGGCGAAGGCGCCGATGAGTGCGACCCGCGTCCCCGCCGCGAGCGGCAGCAGGTCGCCCTCGTTGCGCAGCAGCACGGCGGACTCGGCAGCGGCGCGGCGGGCGAGCGCGTGATGCGCGGGAAGGTCGACGATAGCGGCGGCGCGCTCGGTCACGCGGCGCACCAGGTCGATGAGCTCGGTGACGCGGGCGTCCAGATCTGCGATGGCGAGCCGGCCGGACTCGACGGCGGCGACGATCTCGCGGGCCGAGTCGAAACCGGGCGAGGGCATCTCGAGCGCGGCACCGGCGGCCACGGCGGCGACGGCGTCGTTGGACCCGCCCCAGTCGGAGATCACTGCGCCGTCGAAGCCCCACTCGTCGCGCAGGATCTCGGTCAGCAGGTGGGCGTTCTCGTGGGCGTAGACGCCGTTGACGAGGTTGTACGAGGACATGATCGCCCACGGGGCGGCCTCGCGGACGACGATCTCGAAAGCGGTGAGATAGATCTCGCGCAGCGTGCGCTCGTCGACGACCGAGTCGCTGACCATGCGGCGCAGCTCCTGGCTGTTGACCGCGAAGTGCTTAGGAGTCGCCGCGACACCTTCGGACTGGATGCCGCGGACGTAGGCGGCGGCCAGTCTGCCCGCGAGCTCCGGGTCTTCCGAGAAGTACTCGAAACTGCGGCCGCCGAGGGGGCTGCGCTTGATGTTGAGGCCCGGTCCGAGCAGGACGCCGACGCCTTGCGAGGACGCCTCGCGGCCGAGCGCCGCACCGATCTGCTCGGCCAGCTCATCGTCCCAGCTGCCGGCGATCGTGGCGGCGGTCGGGAAGCAGGTCGCGGGTTCTGAGCCGTTGATGCCGAGGTGGTCGGCCGATCCCACCTGTTTGCGCACACCGTGAGGGCCGTCCGCCAGCCACACGGGCGGCAGCGCGATGCGTTCGATCGCTCGCGTCTGCCACGTGTTGGCGCCGCTGAGCAGGGCCGCTTTCTCGAGCAGCGAGAGACTCGCTACGAGCGAGGGGGTGTCTTTCACAATGGGTCTTTCTTGGTCGTTCGCATCGCGCGTCGAGCGCGGGAGGACAATCGCGGTTCGGGGCCGGGCGCGGCGGCCCGGCCCCGAACGTGCCGTGTCAGGACGAAGCGAGCTCGTCGCCGACCGTCACCGGGCGATTGCGGTGACGGCGGACGCGGACGATGATCCACACCACTCCCGCGGCCACCAGCAGTGCCAGCACGACGGTGCCGACCGTGATCCAGAACTCCCACGCTGCGGGCTGGTACGTCAGCGTCGCTCCCGGAGCCATCCCGTTCACCGCGTTGGAGTTCGCAACGGTGTACAGCAGGTTGTGGGCGGCGTAGCGGATGTTGGACTGTGCGAAGGCACTCTCGGTGTCTTCGACCGTCTTCATCCCCGCGAAGGTCAGCATGTGGTCGGTGCCGCGAGCGGCCCACGCCTCATCGACATACATGTAGGGATAGAGATTGAAGTCGGTGATCACGAAGCCCGTGAAGCCCCACTCGCCGCGCAGCACGTCGTGCATGAGCGCCGCGGAGCCACCGGCCCACGTGCCGCCGATGCGGTTGAACGAGCTCATCATGGCGGTGGCACCGATCTCGGCGGTCTGCTTCGTGCCGTCGGCGTCGTAGTACGACAGCTCGCCGCTGGCGTTCTTGACGATCATCTCGAACGGCTTCAGATAGATCTCACGGATCGTCTGCTCGGTCGCCCACGTCGCGATGCCGTTGCCGTTAACGCGGTTCGTCTCCTGGTCGTTCATCGCGAAGTGCTTCGTGAACGAGTAGACGCCCTTCGTGAGCGCGCCGTCCACAGCAGCCGTGGCGAGAGCCCCGGACAGCACCGGGTCCTCGGAGTAGTACTCGAAGTTGCGGCCGGCGAACGGAGAGCGATGCAGGTTCGCGGCAGGTGCGTACCAGCCGTTTGCCCCCATCGTGAGCGCTTCGTTGCCGATCGCGACACCCATCGCGTTGGCGAGTTCGACGTTCCACGTCTGTCCGAGCAGGTACTCGGACGGGAAGGCCGTTCCGGTCCACAGATCGGGGTTGATGAACGAGCTGAACCCGGCGGGACCGTCGAGGTCGTTGGTCCGGATCTTGCCGATGTCCGGGAGACCGGCCGTGTTGTACGCACCCGAGGTGAGCATGTCGACGACCTCGTCCAGCGTGAGCTGGTCAAGCAGGGCGTCCCACTTCGGGTCGTCGTACGCGAGTCCGCGCATGTCGACGAGTGAGACGTCGCCATCTGCGCCCCACACGGGCGCCTCGGAGTCCGTGTCTGCCGCAGCGGCCGCGGCGGCGTCGTACGGAGCGAAGTCGGCGATCGTCGCCTCACTCGCCTCGAAGTCGGCTCCTTCTGGCGCCTTCGGGAACGTCCCGGCGAAGTCCGCACGGGACAGCGCAGTCACCTTGCCCTCGGAGAAGGCCGCGGTGACATCCTCGAAGTGGTTGGTCGCCGCCGTCTCGTCGCTCGCGCGCCCCTCGGTGTAGGTGACCTTCTCGTCGACCGTGTACGTGATCGGAGCGGTGCCCGCGGCGATCGTGTGGGAGTCGTTCTGCACCTTGATCTCGTAGACGCCGGCGTCGAGCACGTATGCCCCGTCGCCGGTGCTGTCGTAGGACGCCATCTCCTCGACGGGAACGGTGAGGGTCACCGTCTCCGACGCGCCGGGCTCGAGCAGGCTCGTCTTCGCGAACGCTCCGAGCACGACGGAGGACTTCTCGACCCCGCCCGGCGTGTAGGGCGCCGTGTAGTAGAGCTGCACGACATCCTTGCCTGCGACCGCGCCGGTGTTCGTGACGCTCACGTCGACGGAGATGTCGCCGTCCACATCGCCGAGACGCTGTCCGGTGATCGCCTTGTCGAAGCTCGTGTAGCTGAGCCCGTAGCCGAACGGATAGACGACGGCCTGGTCGTAGTCGATGAAGCCTTCGACAGCCGCGGTCTCGTAATAGCGGTAGCCGACGTAGATGCCCTCTTCGTAGTCGACGAAGTAGGCGTCGTCGACGTTCGTGTAGGCGAAGTCGCCGAAGTTGACGAAGGTCGGATCAGCGGTGAAGTCGCGCGAGAACACGTCGACCGTGCGCCCCGAGGGGTTGATGTCGCCGCTCAGGATGGGTCCCAGCGCGTTGAATCCGTTGACTCCAGGAGAGCCTGCCAGGATGATGCCGTCGATACCCTCGTCGTCCTGGAGAGGACCGAGCTCCATGGACGTCGATGCGTTCACGACCACGATGACGTTCTCGAACTGGCTCTTGGCGAGTTCGAGCAGGTCCTTCTCATCGGCGTTGAGCTCGAGCTGGTGCTGACCGGGCTCTGCGCGCTCGTCCCACTTCTCCATGTTGGTCGCGAGATCTCCGCCTTCGCCGCCGGCACGGCCGATGACGACGATCGCGGCGTCCGCGAACTCCGCGAAGCTGTCGCGCGAGGCCTGCGAGTAGTCGGCGACCGGCATCTCACCGATGTTGTAGTTCGACTCCTCGGGCTTGTCCATGACAATGTTCGTCCGGCCGCCCTCCGCCGCCGGGTTCGCCTCGGCGAACGCCGCGAGCTGGTCGTAGACCGTCCCGTTGACTGTGAAGCCGCCGTTCTCGATGCCGGCCTTGATGTTCACCGCAGTGCGGGTGTCCGCCGTTCCGGAACCGGAGCCGCCGTAGACGGGGTCGGCTGCGCCGCGGCCCAGCAGTGTGACGGCGCCGGCCGCCAACGGCAGAGTCCCGTTGTTCTTGACGAGGGTCATGCCCTCGCCCGCGATCTCCTCCACGAGTTCGGACGACGCGCTCTTGGCCTCTTCGTTCGTCGCGTAGTCGGCCGTGTAGTACTCGGTGTCGAGCTTGTCGCCGTCCGCCGTGTTGCTGATCGCGTAGGTTCCCGCGCCCATGTACGACTCGATGGCTCCTCGATACATCCCGATCGCGATGTTCGCGCCGATGGCGATGATTGCCACCACGGCGACGATCGGGATCCAGATCGCGAGGAACCTCTTGTTCGACATCGGCTTCCGAGCCGTCGTTGAACTCACTGTGTTCTCCTCTGTGTGCAGACCTCCGTCATCGGAGGACGGCCCGGGCGTCAGCGCACCGGTGCCGAGTCCTATTTCACGCGCTCGGCACGGCCCGCATCGGGCTCACGCACAACCTGTCGCTTTCGGCGCACGAACTGTGCGTTCCCGTGCCGGGACGCCGTCGATCGGCGCCGGGAAACGAGTGAAGGCCCCCGCTTCGCGGAGGCCTTCGTATCGTGAGGGTGGACCTGAGGGGACTCGAACCCCTGACCCCCTGCATGCCATGCAGGTGCGCTACCAGCTGCGCCACAGGCCCTCTGTCACCCGTCCGGGCAACTCATTCAGCTTACAACACGGATGAGTCGTGAGCGAAATTAGCCCGGTCACTCCGGGCGCGTCGGCACCGGCAGGTCGATGGGAACCGTCGGGCAGTCCTTCCACAGGCGCTCGAGACCGTAGAAGACGCGCTCCTGCTCGTGGAAGACGTGCACGACGAGGTCGCCGAAATCCAGCAGGATCCAGCGCGACTCCTCGCGGCCCTCCCGGCGCAGACGCTTGACGCCGTGCTCGAGCAGCTGCTCCTCGATCTCGTCGGCGATGGCTGCCACGTTGCGCTCGTTGCGCCCGGTGACGAGCAGGAAGATGTCGACGAGCGGAAGCGGCTCCGACACGTCGAGTGCCACGAGATCCTCGCCGCCCTTCGCGTCGGCTGCGCGCGCGGCGATCTGCAGCACCTCGACGGATGCATCGGTCAACGTCATGAGAAGAGTCCTGTCGATACGGCGAACACCAGCACGCCGACCAGCGCGAGCGCAAGCGCACCGGCGGTGATGGCGAGCACGAGCATGAGGCGACTGCCCTTCTCGGGCGCCGGCGGACGGATGATCTCGTCCGCGCTCTTGATGGTGCTGATCGCGGCGCTGGCCGCGATCGGGGTGGGAGAGGATGCGGGCGGCAGCTCACCGTCCACGAGAACGGCGTCGGCTTCCTTGCCGTCGGTGGTCCCGGGCGCGTGGCCGCGCGAGCCGAGTCCCTCGGGGAGCGCGAACGTGCCGGTGATGAGCACCTCGCCGGTCGCCGCGATGGGAGACGTGAACGCATCCGCCGACGGCGTCTGCGACAGGATCAGAGCGTTCGGCGTGGCGATGCTGCCCGTCGAACCCTCCCGCGTGAGCAGGTGGTCGAAGGAGGGCGGGAGCGCGACCTCGGGCACTCCGCCCTCGAGCAGCGCGGAGCCGAGCTGCGGCGACACCACGGGCGCGGGCTCATCGGCCAGGGCCGCCTCGGCCGCGGCCAACGGCGTCTCGTCGGCGGGCCGCTCGTCCTCGCTCGGGGCGAATAGCGCCGTCATGCCACCGGTCTCGGTCGCGGGCTCGTTCTCCTCGGCAGGCTTCACCATCGCGGGCGGGGCTTCTGCACCCGCGTCAGGGGTGATGACCGGAACGGAAGCCGTACGGATGCGTTCCTGTTCGCGCGCCTGGCGCCGAGTCAGCGGCGAGACGCCCAGGTCGACGCTGGCATCCGCGCGCGGCGCGGGCGGGACGATGGCGGGCGCGGCGGCGCGCGGAAGCGGGGCGACCGGCTCGGGCTTCGGCTCGGGCGCGCTGGCGGGAGCGTCCTGCGGGTTCTGGATCGGGGTCGATCCGGTGTTGCGCAGGTCGCGCATCTGGCGCCGGGTCAGCGGCGGAGTGCTGGGCTGGTCAGGGTTGCTCATGCCTTACTCCGGTAGAGGTGGTGCTTCGCAATGTACTGGACGACTCCATCCGGAACGAGGTACCACACCGGTTGTCCGTTGTGCACGCGGTTCCGACAGTCCGTCGAAGAGATGGCCAGGGCCGGGATCTCGAGCAGACTCACGTTCTTGCTCGGTAGTCCGGCCGCCGATAGCGGGTGCCCGGGCCGGGAGACCGCCACGAAATGGGCGAGGTCCCACAGTTCATCATGGTCCCTCCAGCTGAGAATCTGCGCCACGGCATCGGCTCCCGTGATGAAGAAGAGCTCGGCGTCCGGACGCTGGGCTTGGAGATCGCGGAGAGTGTCGATCGTGTATGTCGGCCCGGAGCGGTCGATGTCGACCCTGCTCACGCTGAAGTCGGGGTTCGAGGCGGTGGCGATCACGGTCATCAGGTAGCGATGCTCGCTCTCGGTGACCTGAGACTTCTGCCACGGCTCGCCTGTGGGCACGAAGATGACCTCGTCGAGGCCGAAGGATGCGGCGACTTCGCTCGCCGCGACGAGGTGTCCGTGATGAACCGGGTCGAAGGTGCCGCCCATCACCCCGATGCGCGGCGCTCGACCTGCGCTCATCTGTCCGAGAGTCAGTGGCCGTGTCCGCGCGGCTCGAGATCGGCCGCGTGCTTCTTGGCGTACGCCTCCGCCTTGTGCGCGTGACGGTTGGCGACGTTGCGGTACGAGAGGGTCACGAGCGCGAGGGCGGTGAAGACGATGAGCGCGATGATCCCGTATCCGACGGTCTCCGCGGCGACGTTACCGTGGTGCTCGGCCTCCTCGGCGACAAGGGTGAGGAAGGGGGCGAGGCTCATCGGTTCTCCGATCGATCGGTGGGGCGCACGGGCGCTCCCAGCTTAGTCTGTCAGCCGCGTACCTGCCCGGAGCCACGGACGACCCACTTGGAGCTCGTGAGCTCACGCAGGCCCATGGGACCACGGGCGTGCAGCTTCTGGGTGGAGATGCCCACCTCGGCGCCGAAACCGAACTCGCCGCCGTCGGTGAAGCGTGTGGAGGCGTTCGCCATGACGACCGCGGAATCGACCTCGGCCAGGAAGCGCTCGGCGCTGCCCTCGTCGTCGGTGATGATCGACTCGGTGTGGTGCGTCGAGTAGCGACGGATGTGATCGAGCGCCGCATCCAGATCGTCGACGACGCGCATCGCGATGTCGAGGCTCAGGTACTCCGTCTCCCAGTCCTGCTCGTCGGCGGGGACGATTCCGGACGCGAGCTGCGCCACCGTCTCGTCGCCGTGCACCGTCACACCCGCCTCCTGCAGGGCGGCCACCACGGGACCGACGACACGCGGCGCGGCCGCGCGGTGCACGAGTACCGTCTCGGCCGCGTTGCAGACGCTGGGACGCTGCGCCTTCGCGTTCACCACGATCGCTTCGGCACGTTCGAGCGGTGCGCTCTCGTCGAGGTAGACGTGTACGACCCCCGCGCCGGTCTCGATCACCGGAACGGTGGATTCGGTCACGACGGTCTCGATCAGCTGCGCGCTGCCCCGGGGAACGAGCACGTCGACGATTCCGCGGGCGTGCATGAGTTCGGTGGCGCCCGACCGACCGAAGGCATCGAGCGTCTGAATGGCTTCGGGGTCGACGCCCTCCTCCGTCAGCGCGGCGCGCATGGCGCCAACGAGAGCCGCATTGCTGAGCTCAGCGGCGGTGCCGCCGCGCAGCACGACGGCGTTGCCGGAGCGCAGGGCGAGCGCCGCGATGTCGACGGTCACGTTGGGGCGCGCCTCGTAGATCGAGCCGACCACGCCGAAGGGGACGGAGATCTTCTGGAGGTTCAACCCGTTCTCGAGAGTCTTCTCCTCGAGCAGTCGTCCGACCGGGTCCGGCAGCAGGGCGACTTCCCGCACGGCCTGAGCGAGAGCGTGCACGCGCGCGGTGTCGAGAGCCAAGCGGTCCAGCAGTGCGGCGGAGAGGCCCTGCTCGCGCCCGCGATCGAGGTCCTCGCCGTTGGCGGCGACGATCTCGTCCGTCGCGTCTTCCAGCGCGTCGGCGATGCGATCCAGCAGCCTGCTCTTCTGCGGGTCCGAGAGCCGTGCGATCTCGCGCGAGGCGGTCTTGGCGAGCAGCATCCGCTCGCCTGCGGTGACGGTCGTCAGACTCATCCGCTCAGTTTAGCGACGCGTCAGGACCGGTCCGGTCAACGGATGCTCGACGGGATGCGGGTTGGGTGCGAACCACGTGCCCACCTCACCGCCGCCGAGGGCGGAGTCGACCAGGTCGATGCTCGTCACCAGCACGGCGACACCGGCTGCCGCGGCGAGCCGTGCCGCCGAGACCTTCGTCGCCGCTCCCCCGGTGCCGACACTGTTGACGACGACGGACCCGAACTCGTAGCCCGACAGATCGTCTCCGTAGGGCACCTCGGCGATCGGTCGCGCCCCGGGCTCGTCCGGCGGCCGCGTGTACAGGCAGGCGATGTCACTGAGCAGCACGAGTGCGTCGGCGCTGACCAGCTGGGCGACGAGCGCCGCAAGACGGTCGTTGTCGCCGAAGCGGATCTCGTGCGTGGCGACCGTGTCGTTCTCATTGACGATCGGCAGGATACGCAGCCCGAGGAGACGCTGCATGGCCCGGCGGGCGTTCGAGCGGTGGGTCGGGTTCTCGAGGTCGCCCGCGGTCAGCAGCACTTGTCCTGCGACAACCGCGAACGGGCGCAGCGCCTCCTGGTAGCGGTAGACGAGGATGTTCTGACCCACCGCTGCGGCCGCCTGCTGCGTCGCGAGGTCGGAGGGCCGAGCATCGAGCGCCAGGAAGGGCATTCCGGTCGCGATCGCCCCCGACGACACCAGGACGACCTCGGTACCACGGCCGTGAGCGGCGGCGAGAGCCTCCACGAGGGGCTGGATGTTCGCCGCGTTGTCACCGCTGATCGAGGACGAGCCCACCTTGACGACGAGGCGCCTGGCCGCGGGCAGGTCGGCGCGTGAGCTCACGCTCACTCCTCGCCCTCGCGAATGCGCTCCGCCTCCAGCTCGGCGCGTGCGGCGGCCTTGGCGTCCATCCGCTCGTGATAGCGCTCGCGTCGCTGGTTGGTCGTTCGACGGCCGTCGAGGTTGAAGCGCGGGTCGGTGCCGCGCGGCGCCGTCATGAGCTCCGCGGCGGAGGACAGCGACGGGTGCCAGTCGAACACGACGCTGTCGCCTTCGCCGATGACGACGGTCGCGCCCGGCGTCGCTCCGGCGCGGAACAGTTCGTCCTCGACGCCGAGCTTGTCGAGGCGGTCGGCGAGGAAGCCGACGGCCTCTTCGTTCTGGAAGTCGGTCTGCTGCACCCACCGCACCGGCTTCTCGCCGAGCACGCGGTACACCGGACCGTACGTGCCGCCCTCCACCCGCACCGAGAACTCCTTCTCGGCACCCTTGGGTCGGATGATGATGCGCTCGGGCGCGGGCTCCGCGGCGACCTCGGCACGGTGCTTCTCGACGATCTCGCCGAGCGCGAAGGTGAGCTCTCGCAGACCCGCGCGACTGACCGTCGAGATCTCGAACACGCGATAGCCGCGCTCCTCGAGATCGGGACGCACGAGGTCCGCGAGATCGCGCGCTTCGGGCACGTCGACCTTGTTCAGCGCGACGACCTGCGGGCGTTCGAGGAGCGGAACCTGACCCTCGGGCACCTCGTACGCGGCGAGCTCGGCGAGGATCACGTCGAGATCGGACAACGGATCACGGCCCGGCTCGAGTGTGGCGCAGTCGAGCACGTGGACCAGCGCGGTGCACCGTTCGACGTGGCGCAGGAACTCCAGCCCGAGTCCGCGCCCGTCGCTGGCACCCTCGATGAGCCCGGGCACGTCGGCGACCGTGAAGCGCACGTCGCCGGCCTGTACGACACCGAGGTTCGGGTGCAGCGTGGTGAACGGGTAGTCGGCGATCTTGGGGCGCGCCGCCGAGACCGCGGCGATGAGGCTCGACTTGCCCGCGGAGGGGTAGCCCACCAGCGCGACGTCGGCGACCGTCTTCAGCTCGAGGCGGACATCGCCTTCCCAACCGGGGGTGCCCAGCAGCGCGAACCCGGGGGCCTTGCGCTTGGTCGTGGCAAGAGCCGCGTTGCCGAGTCCGCCCCGTCCGCCGGGTGCGACGACGAAGCGGATGCCGGGCTCCACCATGTCGGCGAGCACCGTGCCGTCCTCGTCCTTCACGACCGTGCCGACCGGCACCGGCAGCTCGACGGGCTCACCCATCGCGCCGGAGCGGTTGTCGCCCATCCCGAAGCCGCCGTTCTCAGCGGTGCGGTGCGGCGAGTGGTGGTACGACAGGAGCGTGGTCACCTGGGGGTCGGCGACGAGGATGATGTCTCCCCCGTTGCCGCCGTTGCCGCCGTCGGGGCCTGCGAGCGGCTTGAACTTCTCACGGCGCACCGACACGCAGCCGTTGCCGCCCTTGCCCGCGCGCAGGTGAAGCGTCACTCGATCGACGAACGTGACCATGTGTGCGCCCTCCTGGATATGAAGCGAGGGGCGGGCCGAAGCCCGCCCCTCGCCGACGTCTGCGTATGACGGCGGATTACTCCGCGGCGCCCACGATGTTGACGACCTTGCGGCCGCCCTTGGTGCCGAACTGCACGGCACCGGCCGACAGCGCGAACAGCGTGTCGTCGCCACCGCGGCCGACATTGGCGCCCGGGTGGAAGTGCGTGCCGCGCTGACGGACGATGATCTCGCCCGCGTTGACGACCTGGCCGCCGAAGCGCTTCACGCCGAGGCGCTGTGCGTTCGAGTCACGACCGTTACGAGTCGAGCTCGCGCCCTTTTTGTGTGCCATTTCTTCGCCTCTTCCTGGACTTACTTGATGCCGGTGACCTTGACGCGCGTGAGGTCCTGACGGTGCCCCTGGCGCTTCTTGTAACCGGTCTTGTTCTTGAACTTCTGGATCACGATCTTCGGGCCGCGCTCCTCACCGAGGACCTCGGCGGTGACCGTCACCTTGGCGAGCTTCGCCGCGTCGGTCGTGACCGCGTCGCCGTCGACGAGCAGGACGGCCGGCAGCTCGAGGGTCTCGCCGATCTTCGCCTGCTGGCGGTCGAGAACGACGATCGTGCCGACCTCGACCTTTTCCTGCCGGCCGCCGGCGCGCACAACTGCGTAAACCACTTCACACCTGTTTCGTCTTGGGAGCGCTCGGCTCCGATTGTCTGGAGGGACTCCGCCATGGGCGGAGAAGTCCGGTGATGCATCGACTCGCACATCGTCAAGCCGGGTGCCCAGCGATAGGGCGACGCACCAAAGGAAGAGTTTACCCGATCGAGGGCCGAGGTGGCAAAAGGAGCCGGAGCGCGTGTCGCGCGCGCCCGGACGCCCTCGGCAGCGCCCTACGATCGTCGGATGGCGATCCTCATCGACGACCCGCGCTGGCCCGCCCACGGCCGTCTGTGGTCGCACCTCATCAGCGACAGCAACCTCGATGAACTCCACGCCTTCGCCGCCGCCAACGGAATCCCCCGGCGTGGCTTCGATCTCGATCATTACGACGTCCCCGATGACGCGCACGAGCGGCTCGTGTCCGCCGGCGCGCACGCGGTCGACGGTCACACGCTCGTTCGAGCCTTGATCGGCTCAGGGCTGCGCATCACCGCCCGCGAACGCCGCGGACGGTGACGCCGCGATCACTCGCCGTCGGGAACGTGGACGACCGGAGTGCCGGTGAGCGCGGCGGTCGTCACGCGGCGACGCCCGCGCCCCTGCCCCGGAGCCTTCGGCTCGGGTAGCGCGTCCAGGACGGAGTCCAGCAGCAGCTCCTTCTCCGACTTGGGCTTGGCGTCGTGGCGCGGCTTCTTGCGCTTTGCGCGAGGACGCTCCTCCACCTGCTCGACGACCTCGACGGATGCGATCGAGACCTCGACGTCGGAGACCATCGCCTCCTCGGAACCCGGATGGATCGTGGATGCGGCGATCTGAGCCAGAGCCGACTTCACCCCTGCGGTGATGACGTGCGCCTGACCCGCCGGGGCCGGCGGCGGCGTGTTCTGCCGCGAGCGACGGCCGTTGCCGTTGGTGTTGCCGCCGTTGCCGTTGCCGTTACCGGCACCTCCGCGGTGCTTCACGACCGGGTCGTGGTGCACGATGACCCCACGCCCGGCGCAGACCTCGCAGGCCTCGCTGAAGGTCTCGAGCAGGCCGAGACCCAGCTTCTTGCGGGTCATCTGCACGAGGCCGAGCGAGGTGACCTCGGCGACCTGGTGCTTCGTGCGGTCGCGGCTCAGGCATTCGATGAGCCGTCGCAGCACGAGGTCGCGGTTGGACTCGAGCACCATGTCGATGAAGTCGACGACGATGATGCCGCCGATGTCTCGCAGGCGCAGCTGCCGGACGATCTCCTCCGCGGCCTCGAGGTTGTTCTTGGTGACCGTCTCCTCGAGGTTTCCGCCGGATCCGACGAACTTCCCGGTGTTGACGTCGACGACCGTCATCGCCTCGGTGCGGTCGATGACGAGCGAACCGCCGGAGGGCAGCCAGACCTTCCGGTCGAGGGCCTTCTCGATCTGCTCGGTGACACGGAAGTCGTCGAACGGGTCTCCCCCGCCCTCGTAACGCTCGACGCGCTCCAGCAGGTCGGGCGCCACGGCCTCGAGGTAGCCCTCGATGGTGTGCTGCGCCTCCTCGCCCTGGATGAGCATCTTCGTGAAGTCCTCGTTGAAGACGTCGCGCACGATCTTCACGAGCAGGTCCGGCTCGGAGTGCAGCAGGGCGGGCGCCTGGACGGACTCGTTCTGGCGACTGATGTGCTCCCACTGCGCGGTGAGTCGCTGCACGTCGCGCGTCAGCTGCTCCTCGGTCGCCCCCTCGGCCGCAGTGCGGACGATGACGCCGGCGGACTCGGGGAGAACTTCCTTGAGGATGCGCTTGAGGCGTGCGCGCTCGGTGTCGGGGAGCTTGCGGGAGATGCCGTTCATCGCACCGCCGGGGACGTACACGAGGTACCGACCGGGCAGTGAGATCTGACTCGTCAGGCGCGCGCCCTTGTGCCCCACGGGGTCCTTGGTGACCTGCACCAGCACCTTGTCACCGCTCTTGAGCGCGAGCTCGATGCGGCGCGGCTGGTTGCCGGTCTCCACCGCATCCCAGTCGACCTCACCCGAATAGAGCACGGCGTTGCGGCCGCGGCCGATGTCGACGAAGGCCGCCTCCATGCTGGGCAGCACGTTCTGCACGCGACCGAGATAGACGTTGCCGATGAGAGAAGCGTCCTGATTGCGCGCCACGTAGTGCTCGACGAGCACGTTGTCCTCGAGCACGGCGATCTGGATGCGGCCGTTCTTCGAGCGGACGACCATCACCCGGTCGACGGCCTCACGGCGCGCGAGGAACTCCGCCTCCGTCACGACAGGGCGGCGCCGTCCGGCGTCACGACCGTCGCGACGGCGCTGCTTCTTGGCCTCGAGTCGGGTCGAGCCCTTGATGCGCTGCGGCTCGGTGATGACCTCGACGGCCCGCTGACGCGGCGGACGAGCGGGCTGTCCGCTGTCAGAGTCGTCGCGCTCCGAGCCGCGTCGCCGACCACGGCGGCGGCTCGACGACGACGGCGTGTCCTCATCCTCCGGCTCCGGGAGGGCCGGCAGGGGCACGACCTCGGGGGCGTAGAAGTGCAGCTGGGTGGACACGGCCGAGACGAAGACCTCGGGCAGCAGTCCCAGTGAGACCGCTGTGACGGGACCCGGCTTCTCCTCAGGCGCCTCCTCGACGACGGCGGCCGACTCCTCGGTGGAGACAGCCTCCTCGGCGGATGCGGGCGTCTCCGCCTCAGCGGATGCGGGCGCCTCGGCAGCCGGTTCCTCCGCGGAATCGGCTGCAGCCTCAGCGTCCTCGGGCCCCAGGGAGCCTTCTTCGGCCGACAGCGACTCGTCTACGGGAGAGTCGGGCGTCTGGGAAGGCTCTGCGACCACGGGCTCCGTCACGGCGTCACCCGTCGTTGCACCCTCGGGCGCCTCTTCCCCCTCGACGGATGCCGGGGCATCGCCGAGCGCGGACTCCTCGATCGAGCCAGAGGGCTCGTCCACGGGGAACGTCAGCTGCTCGTCACCCTGCTCATTGCGATCATCGGACTGGTTTGCGTCATCGGCCTTCACCGGCGTACTCCTCACCGGGGCGACACCGCGCGTCGCCCGGCAAAATCTCGTGCGGCGCCGCACCAGCGGTGCCGTCGGCTCATTCGGTCTGCAGCCGGCACACGGCACGGGCTGCGCGGGCGGTCATTGCCCGAAGTCTGCGTCGATGACCCGCACAGCGCGGCCGCGCAGGACATCAACAGCCATTATCGCACTTCCGGCGCCGATCCGTGTCAGGCGAGGCCACAGCACCGTCGCGGTCCTCAGCGCGCGCATGAGAAGGCGGTGTCATAATCCGAACATGTCCGACTCTCAGGCTCCCGCACGCCCGATCGCTCTGGCCATCTGGCTCATCGTCGCCGGAGTCGTCGGTTGGATCGCAGCGTTCTCCCTCACGACAGAGCGTTTCCACCTCCTCGCCGACCCGAACGCCACGGCGTCCTGCGATTTCAGCGTCCTCGTGCAATGCACCGCCAACCTCCAGTCGTGGCAGGGAAGCGTGTTCGGCTTCCCCAACCCGATCCTGGGGTTGGCGGGCTGGGTCGCTCCGATCGTGGTGGGCGCAGCAATCCTCGCGGGCGCGCGCTTCAACCGCTGGTTCTGGCTGGCGTTCTGGGCGGGCATGGCCTTCGCCTTCGCCTTCGTGTGCTGGCTGATCGGGCAGAGCATCTTCGCCCTCGGCACCCTCTGCCCGTGGTGCATGGTCACCTGGTCGGTGACGATCCCGTCGTTCTTCGCCGTGACGCTGCACGTGCTGCGCAACGGCGCCGTCCCCGTCGGTGCGCGAGTTCGCGACGTCGCCGGAACACTGGCCGCCTGGGTGCCGCTCATGGCGGTCGTGGCCTACGCGATCATCGCCGTCCTGGCCGAGACGCGCCTCCACGTGCTCGCCACGCTTGTCTGATCGGGGCGCTGTCCACAAGGGTTCCCGACGAACTTCTCCGGCTCGCTAGGGTGATGGCGAGTCAGGGGAGCGAACTCGATGTCACTGGAAGCAGACAGCCTGGCCGCGCTCGAAGCGGCACGGATGCGCGTCATCGCACAGACCGAACGGGCGCGCACCGCGGCCCACGACGCGGCCCGTATGGCCGACGACGTCCGCGACGCGCGGGCCAGCGTCAACTCGGTCGGCCGCGAGGTCACGGTCACAGCCCGCGCGGGCGGTGCGATCGAACAGGTGGACATCGCCTCCGAGGCCTTCGACCTGGATGCGCGCACGCTCTCGCGTCTGGTCACCGACACCGTTCGCGAGGCGCAGCGCGCCGCAGCCGAGGTCGCTCTGGCCCGCATGGCGGACTCGCTCGGGCCCGACTCCCCCATCGTCGCTCAGACGCGCGAGCAGGTGCTGGCTCAGTTCGGCGCCGGCACCGATCTGCGGTGACGCGATGCTGGATCAGCTCACGGTGACCCCCGCACGCCTGGCAACAGCGGCCACGAACATCCAGGCAGCCGCAACGGCGATCGACGCCATCCTCGAGCAGCTCGACGACGACGCGAAGACCCTCCGCTCCCAGTGGTCCGGAGACGCCCAGATCGCCTTCGACGCCGCCCGTCTCCGCTTTTCGGACTCGCTGGAGAGCCGCACCGAAGCGGTCCGCAAGATCTGCGCCGCGCTGGACAACCTCGCTGATGCGTACTCCAACATCGATCTCGAGAGCGCACGTGCGCTGGGGGTGTCGGCATGACAGAGGCAGCCAACCAGCGCATCGTCCTCGACGGTGAAGTGCTCAACTCGCAGGTGAAGACGCTCCGCACCGCCGCGAGCACGTTCTCCACGGTCTCCGGCTCGGTGAACGCTCCGCTGTCCGCAGACGCATTCGGCCTATTGAGCCAGGGCATTCTCGTGCCCGCCGTGCAGGCGCTCGCCGGACGCTCCCGCGAGCTCCTCGACACCGCGCGAGAGCTGACCGAGCGTATGGGCGACGGAACGGAAGCCGCTCTGAAGGCGTTCTCGACGCTCGAGCAGAATGCCGTCGATGCGTTCAAGGGAGAGGACTCGTGAGCGGCGCCGCCGCGATCGCGAGCGAGATCCGCAGCGGAGGATGGGCGCAGGGCCTGCCCGCATCCGGTCCGGGCGGCGACGCCTGCGCGCAGATCCCCGGCTTCGCCGGTCTGCTCCTCAAGTACGTTCAGCCGCTGCGAGAACTCTTCGATGAGCTGCTGGGAAACTCCGCCGAAGTCGCCGGCTTCGCGGCGACGTGGGAGGACGCGGCGGGCGACCTGGCCCAGCTCGCACCGCAGTTCACGAGTGCCCGAAACGCACTGGCGGAGCTCGACGGACGCACCGTGCGCGCGCTCCGCGAGCGGTACGAGGATCTGTCGGTCATCGCGACGGATGCGGCGGAGTGGACATCCGCCACGGCGGGCGCGCTGCGACTCGCGGCGCGCATCGTCGATGCGACGCGCTCGTTCGTCTGCGATCTGTTGGTGCGCCTCTCGCGCTTCGCCGATGAGCTGTTCTCCTTCACGCTGAATCCGTTGGAGGCCGCGGACCGGATCAAGAACTTCGCCGAGGCCGCCTACGACCTCGTGCAAGCCGGAGGACGCCTCGCCAACGATCTGCTCGAGGCGCTCTTCGCGCTCGCCTCCCTGATCCAGCGCCTGCAGCCGCTGATCGACGAGGCGTTGGCGGAGCTGAAGGAGATCGTCGCCCAGATGCTGCCGGTCGTCGGCGGCGTCATCGGCACCGTGGTCGGAATGACGATGGGTAGCGCCCTCTTCGGCCCCCCGGGCTTGTTCGCCGGTGCGCTCGGCGGCGGCGGCCTCGGGACGGTCCTGGGGGGTGCGGGCCAGAACTTCCTGCAGAAGGATGCCGACGTCGAGGAACTCGACCCGGCGACGCTCGACGAGAAGCAGCGAGAGGCGTGGGAGCTCTCTCAGAAGGTCACCGATCTGAACTCCCTCTCGGACCTCGTCCGCGTCAACGGGACCACCGACACGATCGGCGGCGAAGGCGCCTCCGTCATCGACATCAAGAAGGTCCGTTCTGCGGACGGCACAGAGCACTGGATCGTCTCGCTGCCGTCGACGCAGGACTGGCAGCTGCTCGGCGACAAGGGCGCTCTCAACGACCGTGACTCGAACGTCGCGCTCATGATGGACAACCCCGCATTCAAAGCGGTCTACGAGCGGGCGGTGCTCGAGGCGATGCAGGACGCGGGCATCTCCCCTGGCGAGGACGTCGTGCTCACGGGCTTCAGCCAGGGCGGCATCATGGCGGCGAACCTCGCGTCGGACCCTACATTCCCGTACAACACGGTGGGCGTGGTCACGAACGGCTCACCGATCGATTCGTTCACTGTGCCGCCGAACATCCCGGTTTACGCCTTCCAGCATGAGAACGACGCCGTGCCGAAGCTCGACCTTGACGTCGACAGCCCCACGCCGATGAACGTCAACCGGGTCATCCTCCCCCCGGTCGGCAACATCATCGACGCGCACAACAACCCCAACTACGTCGCCTCCATCGAGAAGTGGGAGCAGCAGTACCGAGCCGTCTACGGCACCCCTCCCCCGGGTCTCGACCTGATGACCGGTGAGGTGATCGAGCACTCGCTCTTCACCGCGGGCGAAGGGCGCTGACGATGGCCGCACGACGATCTCTTCGCGCCACGGTCGGCGCCGTGATGGCGGCAGTGGTGGCGATGATCACGGGCTGTGCACAACTGCCGTTCACCGACGGGTCGTTCGAGAAGAAGATCCCGGCCGCGATCGAGCAGGCCTCGTTCCCCGTGCAGAAGGCATGGGCCGACAAGGGCACCGACGGACTGACCACCTATCTTGCGGTGGGCGTGACGCTCGCTCAGGACGAGTTCACCGCAGAAGATCTCCGCGAGATGCTCAAGATCGTTGCGGCGAACAACACGATCAACGCCACCCAGTTCCGCATCTACGTCCGCGACCCCGACGACGACTCCATCGATCTCACGCCGCTGTTCACGCAACTCGGGGTGCAGAATCTGCTCGGCTACGGCGACACGATCAACGCGGAAGACCTCGAGCGGGTGACCTCGAGCGGATGAGCTCACCCTGACACTCGATCATGACGAAGCCCGCCTCTCGACCGAGAGACGGGCTTCGTCATGAGAGTCAGGCTCAGCCGAACCAGATGCCGAGCTCGCGCGCGGCGGACTCGGGGCTGTCGCTGCCGTGCACCAGGTTCTGCTGCACCTTGAGACCCCAGTCGCGACCGAAATCGCCGCGGATCGTACCGGGAGCCGCGGTGGTGGGGTCGGTGGTGCCGGCGAGGGAACGGAACCCCTCGATGACGCGGTCTCCGGCGAGGCGGATCGCCACCGACGGGCCCGACATCATGAACTCGACGAGGGGCTCGTAGAAGGGCTTGCCCTCATGTTCGGCGTAGTGCTGCTCGAGGCGCCCACGGTCAGGCTCGACCAGACGCAGGTCGACGAGCGCGTAGCCCTTCGCCTCGATGCGGGCGAGGATGGCGCCGGTGAGCCCGCGGGCCACACCGTCCGGCTTGACGAGGACGAGGGTTTCTTCGATGGCCATGGTGGGTCAGTCTCCGTTCGCAGTCGCGGATGCGGCGGCCAGACGCGCGTTGCGGCGGTCCAGCGATGCTCCCTTGATCGTCGCATACGCCCACATGCCACCGAAAATGAACGCGACCAACAGAATGGCGGGCTCGAGGATCGCCGAGGCTGCCAGGAGCACCTGCAGTGCCCATCCCAGCGCGATCCCCCATCGCCAGCGCACGACCCCGCTCGCGGCGATCATCACGACGGCGAAGACGGACCCCACCACGATCGCCCACCACGGCTCGACACCGTCGGGAGTGGACTTCAGGCCGTAGATCACCAGCCACGCGAGAAAGACGACGATCGTCTCGAAACCGAGCACGACCTGCGCGAGCGACTCCTGCGCGCCGCGCTGACGCCGCACGCGCGGCGGACGCTTCCCGCTCACGCCGACCACCCGTCCTTCCATGCCTCGGCCTCTGCGAGCGCGAGCGCCTCTCCCGCCAGCACGACGGAGCCGGCGATGACCACTGCGCGTCGATCGGATGCGGCGGCCCACTCCCGAGCCGCCTCGGCCGCGTCTGCGAGGTCGGTGTGGACGGTCACGCGCAGGCCCTGCGCCTCGACGACGTCCGCGATCGTGTCGGCGTCGTTGGCCCGTTCCGAGTCGGGAGCGGTGGCGAACACGTGGGCGGCCACGGGTGCGAGGGCCGCGACGATCCCCTGCGCGTCCTTGTCACCGAGCACACCGAGCACGATGCCCCACTCGTCGAAGTCGAACGCTCCGCGCAGTGCCTCCACGAGAGCCGTGGCTCCGTGCGGATTGTGCGCCGCATCGACCACGACCGTCGGATGCGCACCCACCAGCTGGAGGCGCCCGGGCGAGGTCGCCTGGCCGAGGCCGTCCGTGACGACATCGGGAGCGAGCGCCTGCGAGCCCGCGCCGATGAGCGACTCGACGGCCGCGATCGCCAGGGCGGCGTTGCGACCCTGGTGCTCTCCGTAGAGCGGCAGGTACAGCTCCGCGTAGTCACCGGCCAGCCCCTGCACATCCAGGAGCTGTCCCCCGACGGCGAGTCGATAGGACCGCAGCGCGAAGTCGGTGCCCTCGACCGCGATCGTGGCACCGCGAGCGGCTGCCGCCTCGCGCAGCACGCGATCGACCTCCGGCTCCTGCGCGGCGGAGACGACCGCGGCGTCCTGCTTGATGATGCCCGCCTTCACCCGGGCGATCTTCTCGATCGTGTCGCCGAGACGGTCGGCGTGGTCCATCCCGACCGGGGCGATGACGGCGACGTCGCCGTCGGCGGTGTTCGTCGAGTCCCACTCGCCGCCCATGCCGACCTCGATGACGGCGACATCGACGGGAGCGTCGGAGAACGCCACGAACGCCAGCACCGTGAGCACCTCGAAGAAGGTGAGCCGGGCGCCGCCCTCGGCGATCAGCTCCGCATCCACCAGGTCGACGAACGGGAGGATCTCCTCCCACGCCTCGACGACCGCGGCATCCGCGATCGGTTCGCCGTCGACCATGATGCGCTCGGTGAAACGCTCCAGATGCGGGCTCGTGAACAGGCCGGTGCGCAGCCCCATGGTGCGCAACAGGCTCTCGATCAGCCGGCTCGTGGACGTCTTCCCATTCGTGCCCGTCACGTGAACCACGCGATAGGTGCGCTGCGGGTCGTCCAGCAGCTCGAGCACGCGCCGGGTGCGCTCGATACGCGGCTGCACCCACTGCTCGCCCTGCCGCTCGAGCAGCGCCGCGTACACCGCATCCGCTCGGTTGCGCTCGTTCTCGGTTCCGCTCATCGTGCGACCTCCACTCGTGCGACGCCCACGGTGAACGCCCCCGCGTTCGCGTACGCTCCCGCGGCGAACTCCCCCGTGTACTCGACATCGTGGCTGTCGACGGCTCGTCGAACGCGCTCAGTGCCGTCGGTGCTCGTCACCAGCGCCTGGAGAGCCAGGGTCTCCCCCGCGACATCCGCCGCATCGAACGCCGACGCGACCGCGTCCGCGTCCGCGGCATCCGCGAACGTCAGAACGAGCCGGATGCGGTCGCTGACCTCGAAGCCCGCGGCCTTGCGGGTGTCCTGCACGGCGCGGATCACGTCGCGTGCCAGACCTTCGGCCTCGAGGGCGGGCGTCGTCGCGGTCGCCAGCAGCACGAAGCCACCTCCGCCCAGGACTGCCAGCGCCTCGCCGTCCGGGCGCCCGCTGGTCTCGAAGACGAGGTCGTACTCCGCGGGTTCGAGGGCGATGCCGCCCGCCGTCACGACGCCGTCGCGCTCGGACCAGTCGCCCTCCTTCGCGGCCCGGATGACCTGCTGCACGAGCTTTCCGAGCCGGGGACCAGCGGCGCGCGCGTTGACCGTGAGGCGGTGCGTGATGCCGTACTCCGCCGCGGTGTGCTCGCCGAGATCGACCAGTTCGATCGCCTTCACGTTGAGCTCGTCGCGCAGGATGTCGTCGAACTGCCCGAGAGCGCCCGCGTGGGGAACCACCACGGTCAGCAACGGCAGCGGCAGCCGCACGCGCTTGCCCTCGCGCTTGCGCAGCGCGTTGGCGACCGAAGAGACCTCGCGCACCGCATCCATCGCCTCGCGGATGTCGGCGGCGTCGGCGAAAGCGGATGCGTCGGGCCAGTCGGTCAGGTGGACGCTGCGACCGCCCGTCAGCCCCTGCCAGACGCGTTCGGCGACCAGAGGGATGAGCGGTGCCGCCACTCGGGTGAGCGTCTCCAGCACCGTGTAGAGCGTGTCGAAGGCCTCTTTCGAGCGGGCGTCGTCTCCGACACCGACCCAGAAACGGTCGCGCGAGCGACGGATGTACCAGTTCGTCAGCACCTCGGCGAAGTCGCGCAGGCGTGCGGCGGCCGTCGTCGAGTCGAGCACCTCGAGATCGGCGGCCACGTCGCGCACGAGATCGCCCGTGAGGGCGAGGATGTAGCGGTCGAGGACATCGGTCGAGTCGGTGCGCCACGTCGCCTCGTACCCGGACCCGTCGGGTCCGCCGGCGGCATTGGCGTAGGTGGAGAAGAAGTACCACGTGTTCCACAGCGGCAGCAGGAACTCGCGGACGCCCGCGCGGATGCCCTCCTCGGTGACCACGAGGTTGCCGCCCCGCAGGACGGAGCTCGACATGAGGAACCATCGCATGGCGTCGGAGCCGTCGCGGTCGAAGACCTCGCTGACGTCCGGATAGTTGCGCAGCGACTTGGACATCTTCTGTCCGTCGCTTCCGAGAACGATGCCGTGGCAGGAGACACCGGTGAACGCCGGCCGGTCGAAGAGCGCGCCCGAGAGCACGTGCATGACGTAGAACCAGCCGCGCGTCTGGCCGATGTACTCGACGATGAAGTCGGCGGGTGCGTGGGTGTCGAACCATTCGCGGTTCTCGAAGGGGTAGTGCACTTGGGCGTAGGGCATCGAGCCCGAGTCGAACCAGACATCGAAGACGTCCTCGATCCGCCGCATGGTGGAGGCACCCGTGGGGTCGTCCGGGTTGGGCCTGGTCAGCTCGTCGATGTAGGGACGATGCAGGTCGACGTTACCCTCGGGGTCGCGTGGCAGACGGCCGAAGTCGCGCTCGATCTCCTCGAACGAGCCGTACACGTCGATGCGCGGGTAGGCGGGGTCGTCGCTCTTCCACACCGGGATGGGCGAACCCCAGTAGCGGTTGCGACTGATCGACCAGTCGCGCGCTCCCTCGACCCACTTGCCGAACTGTCCGTGCTTGACGTTCTCGGGAGCCCAGGTGATCTGCTCGTTGAGCTCGACCAGGCGCTCCTTGATGTCGGTGACGCGCACGAACCAGCTCGACACGGCTTTGTAGATCAGGGGGTTCCGGCATCGCCAGCAGTGCGGGTAGGAGTGCTCGTAGCTGGCCTCGCGCAGCAGACGCCCTTCCTGGCGCAGGAGCCGGATGAGGGGGCGGTTGGCGTCGAGCCACAGCTCGCCGGCGACGTCGGCGACCTGCGGCAGGAATCGCCCTCCGTCGTCGAGGCTGACGATCGTCGGCAGGCCCGCCGCATCCGCGAGGCGCTTGTCGTCCTCGCCGTAGGCCGGTGCCTGGTGGACGATGCCGGTGCCGTCGGTGGTCGTGACGTAGTCGTCGACGAGGATGCGCCAGGCGTCCTCGGTGCCCCACGTCTCGGCGTCCGCGTAGTAGTCGAACAAGCGGTCGTACGACACACCCGACAGCTCCGCGCCGACGATCCGGCGCTCCACGGCGCCGCGCGCCGCATCCGCCGAGTCGTAGCCGAGATCCTTCGCATGGGCACCCACGAGGTCCGCGGCGAGCAGATAGCGGTGCGCGCTGGTCTCGAGAGCATCGTCGGGCGTTCCGTCGGGTGCCCGGTGGACATCGGCGGCGCCCGCGGGACCGGCGGGCAGCACGGCGTACTCGATGGCGGGCCCGACTGCGAGCGCGAGGTTCGTGGGAAGCGTCCACGGTGTCGTCGTCCACGCGAGCGCCCGCACCCCGGTGAGTCCCAGAGCCTCGGCCTTCGCGCCGACGAGCGGGAACGTGACCGTGACGGAAGGGTCCTGGCGCATCTTGTAGACGTCGTCGTCCATGCGCAGCTCATGGCTCGACAGCGGCGTCTCGTCGCGCCAGCAGTAGGGCAGCACCCGGTAGCCCTCGTAGGCGAGCCCCTTGTCCCACAGGCTCTTGAAGGCCCAGAGGACCGATTCCATGTAGCCGGTGTCGAGAGTCTTGTAACCGCGCTCGAAGTCCACCCACCGGGCCTGGCGGGTGACGTAGTCCTCCCACTCGTGCGTGTAGGCCAGGACGGACTCACGGGCCTTCGCGTTGAAGGTCGCGACTCCCATGCGCTCGATCTCGTCCTTCTCGGTGATGCCGAGCTGCTTCATCGCCTCGAGCTCGGCGGGGAGTCCGTGGGTGTCCCAGCCGAAGACGCGGTCGACCTTCTTGCCTCGCATGGTCTGGAAGCGCGGGAACAGGTCCTTCGCGTAACCCGTGAGCAGGTGACCGTAGTGCGGCAGACCGTTGGCGAAGGGAGGCCCGTCGTAGAATACCCACTCGTCGGCGCCCTCACGCTGAGCGATGGATGCGCGGAAGGTGTCGTCCGCGGACCAGAAGTCGAGAACCTCACGCTCGATCTCGGGAAAGCGTGGGCTCGGCGTAACGTCGGCAGCGGGCCCGAAGGCCGAGGAACGGGGGTAGGTCATCGTCATCTCGCAGGGGTCGAAGAACTCTTCCTGCCGGGACGACCGAGGCCGCGGTACCACCCTGCTTGCCGGAGAAAACCACCTCCGACCACTTTCACTGCGGCGATGACGGGCCTGCCCCGCTCGGTTCTACTGGGCGCGAACGCTGTTCTTCCGAGTGCTCCCCGGTGATGGCCGGATCTGTGCGTGTACCTGCGATTCTAGCGCGCCGAGAGGTGGATCCAGGTCGACGAAGATGGATGCGTGCACATCGCCACCGATCGCCTGACGCTGCGCCCGATGACGGACGAGGACCTTCCCGCACTGCGAGCGATCCTGGGCGATGCGATCACGATGATCAGTGGCATCGGGGCTTCGCTGTGGAGGCCGCATCCGCCTGCCGTGACTGGGCGTTCGACGAGCTCGGGGTCGACGCTGTCTGGGCGAAGGTGCGCGGCACGAACATCGCGTCCATGAACGTCGCCATCCGACTCGGGATGCGGGTGCGCCGCGCCTTCACGACGCGCTACCGCGGCGCAGACATGCCGCACCTCGGCTTCGCGATCGATCGCGCCAAATGGACCGCGGCGCGCTAGGCGGAAGGTGAGGGCGAGCTGCGCAGAGAGCGCACCATGCTCGTCAGTGCGGCGAAAGCGGCGGACTGCTCGGCGTCACTGAGCCCTGAGAGCATCCGCGCCTCGACGGACCGCACCGCGGCGCTGGCCTCATCGAGGCGCCGCCGCCCCAACGGAGTCAGCCGCGTGGGAAGAGCCTTGCCGACGGCGGCATCGGCGGGGCGGACGACCTCGCCGTCCCGCTCGAGGGCCTGCAGCAACACGTTCATCGACTGACGCGTCACAAACGTGCCGCGCGCCAGCTCCGAGTTCGTCGAGCCGGGCCGCTGCGCGAGCAGTTCCAGGCACGAGTAGTGCGTGATCGTCATGCCGAGCGGCCGGAGCACATCCTCCATCGCGACGCGCAGCGCGCTCGCCGCCTGCTTGACGAGGTAGCCCAGGGAGGTGTCCAGGTCGATCTGCGGACCGGGTTGACTCATGTCAGTATTCTGACATAGATTGCGTGTCAGTTATCTGACATAGAGCAAGGAGCTCCCATGCCCGTCACCGGCCCCGACTTCGTCTCCCTCCAGGTGCGCGATCTCGACGCATCGCAGGCCTTCTACGAGACCCACCTCGGACTCGTGCGCTCCCCCGCCGGCCCACCGCACGCTGTGGTGTTCACGACCACACCCATCGCCTTCGCGCTGCGAGACCTCCTTCCCGACACGGACCTCGTCGGCATCAATCAGCCGGGCATCGGCACGGCCGTCTGGATGCACGCGACCGGGGTCCAGGAGATCCATGACGGTCTGGTCGCCGCGGGACACACCATCGTCTCCGCGCCCGTCGAAGGCCCGTTCGGACTCACCTTCACCTTCGCCGACCCGGACGGATACCGGATCACCCTCCACGATCGCGCCTGATCCACGACTCAGTGCTCCCAGCCGTAACGTGCCGCATCCCTCCTCGGATGCGGCACGTCGGCGTCCCGGTAGACTTGCCGCACCCCACACTCAGGCACGCACACACGGTGCCGCACATATCGAGGAGACACCCATGGCCATTCCCGACAAGCCCGCACTCGAGGGCCTCGAAGCCAAGTGGGACCAGGCCTGGTCCGACGAGGGCACCTATCTCTTCGATCGCGAAGCCGCGAAGACCTCCGGCCGCGGCGGCGTCTTCTCCGTCGACACGCCCCCGCCGACCGCATCCGGCTCGCTGCACATCGGCCACGTGTTCAGCTACACGCACACCGACGTGAAGGTGCGCTTCGAGCGGATGCGTGGCAAGACGGTCTTCTACCCCATGGGCTGGGACGACAACGGGCTGCCGACCGAGCGCCGCGTGCAGAACTACTACGGCGTGCGCTGCGACACCTCGCTGGCCTACGACCCCGACTTCACTCCCCCGTTCCGCGGCGACGCGAAGAGCCTGAAGCCGGCCGACCAGGTGCCGATCAGCCGCCGCAACTTCATCGACCTCTGCGAAGAGCTGACACTCGAGGACGAGAAGGCGTTCGAGGCCGTCTTCCGCCAGCTCGGTCTCTCGGTCGACTGGACCCAGACCTACCGGACCATCTCGAACGACACGATCCGCACGAGCCAGCTGGCGTTCCTGCGCAACCTGGAGCGCGGCGAGGCGTACCAGGCGCTCGCGCCGACACTGTGGGACATCGACTTCCGCTCCGCCATCGCTCAGGCCGAGCTGGAGGACCGCGAACAGCAGGCGTCCTACCACCGTCTCGCCTTCCACAAGACCGACGGCTCGGGCGACATCCACATCGAAACGACCCGCCCTGAACTGCTCGCGGCGTGCGTCGCCCTCGTCGCCAACCCGAACGACGAGCGGTACCAGGCGTACTTCGGTCACACCGTGCGCACGCCCGTGTTCGGCGTCGAGGTGCCGGTGCTCGCGCACCCCCTCGCGCAGCAGGACAAGGGCTCGGGCATCGCGATGGTCTGCACCTTCGGCGACGTCACCGACATCATCTGGTGGCGTGAGCTGGATCTGCCGAACCGCACCATCCTCGGCAAGGACGGCCGCATCCTCCCCGACGCGCCTGCCGCACTCGAGACGGATGCGGCGAAGGCTGCGTACGCGGAGCTGGCGGGGCTCACCGTCTTCAGCGCGAAGAAGAAGATGGTCGAGCTGCTGGAGGCCTCCGGCGAGCTCCTCGAGGTGTCCAAGCCCTTCAACCACCCGGTGAAGTTCTACGAGAAGGGTGATCGCGCCCTAGAGATCGTCTCGACGCGCCAGTGGTATCTGCGCAACGGCGCCCGCGACGAATCCTTCCGTGAGAAGCTGCTCGCCCTCGGAGCAGGGATGCAGTGGCACCCCGACTTCATGCGCGTGCGCTACGAGAACTGGACCAACGGACTCACCGGCGACTGGCTCATCAGCCGCCAGCGCTTCTTCGGTGTTCCGATCCCGGTCTGGTACCCCCTGGACGAGAACGGCGAGCGGGTCGAAGGCGGCGTCATCACCGCCGACGTCGCATCCCTCCCCGTCGACCCGACCACCGACACCGCTCCCGGCTACGACGAGTCGCAGCGCGGGATCCCCGGGGGTTTCGAGGGCGAGAAGGACATCTTCGACACGTGGGCGACATCGTCTCTCACGCCGCAACTGGCCGGGGGCTGGCAGCGTGACGAGGAGCTGTGGAACCTCGTCGCACCGTTCGATCTGCGCCCGCAGGGCCAGGACATCATCCGCACCTGGCTGTTCTCCACGATGGTGCGCTCCGCCCTCGAGGACGACCGCGCGCCGTGGACGGATGCGGCCATCAGCGGCTTCATCGTCGACCCCGACCGCAAGAAGATGTCGAAGTCCAAGGGCAATGTGGTCACGCCTGCCGACATCCTCGACCAGCACGGCACCGACGCGGTGCGCTACTGGGCGGCATCGAGTCGGCTCGGCGCCGACGCCGCGTTCGACCCGCAGAACCCCACCCAGGTCAAGATCGGCCGACGCCTGGCGATCAAGGTGCTCAACGCGGCGAAGTTCGTGCTGTCCTTCCCTGTGCCCGAAGGCGCCCAGGTCACCCATGCGCTGGATGCGGCGATGCTCGCCACGCTCGACCGCGTCGTACGCGACGCGACGGCGGCCTTCGAGGCCTACGACCACGCGCGGGCGCTGGAGATCACCGAGTCGTTCTTCTGGACCTTCTGCGACGACTACCTCGAGCTCGTGAAGGAGCGCGCCTACGATCAGGGCGACGTGGGACAGGCGTCGGCCGCGCTGGCGCTGCGCACGGCGCTGTCGACGCTGCTGCGCCTGCTCGCCCCGGTGCTCGCCTTCGCGGCGGAGGAGGCGTGGTCGTGGTTCGAGGACGGCTCCGTCCACACCGCCCCGTGGCCCGAACCGCTGAATCCGAACGACGGCGAAGCCGATGCCGGCGACCCCGCGGTCCTCACTGCGGCGAGTTCCGCGCTCATCGCGATCCGGCGGGCCAAGACCGAGGCGAAGGCGTCGCAGAAGACGCCGATCGCACGCCTGACCCTCGGAGCACCGGCGGCGATCGCCACCTCCCTAGCGACTGCCGAGGGCGACCTCAAGGCCGTGGGCCGCATCGCCGATCTCGCTATCGTCGAGGCCGAGGCCGTCCAGGTCGTCGACATCGAATTCGCCCCGCAGGAGGTCTGACATGCAGCTCGGCACGCGTTGGAGCGCCCGGACGGAGCCGCCCGCCTCGGTTCCCGCTTCGCTCCGTGAGCAGATCGCCGCCGTCGAGTCGGCCATCACCGAGTCGCAGTGGTCGTCGCAGCCGACGCCGCGATGGACGCTGACGTGGCTCGAGGGACGGCCCGTCGCGGAGCTCGACACGGGCGTCATCGTGTCGCTGGATGCCGCCGGGAACGCGGTCGTCCGCCACGACGTCGACGACGAGTTCGCCTGAGCTCGCCGGTCGGCTCTCATCCGGAGCGCCGATAGTCTGAGCGGATGGCGTCCGTCAATCCGCTGCTCTCCCCGCCCGTCCTCCCGTACGCGCTTCCCGACTACGCCGCGATCGAGCCCGAGCACTACCTGCCCGCGTTCGACGAAGCGTTTCGCGAGCACCGTGCGGAGGTCGAGCGGATCGCGTCCCAGACGGCACCTCCGACGTTCGAGAACACGCTCGTCGCCCTCGAGCGCGCGGGCGAGACGCTCGACCGGGTGAGTCGGACGTTCTTCACCGTCTCTTCGGCGGACGCCACCCCCGCCATCCAGGCGATCGAGGAGGAGCTCGCGCCCCTCCTCTCCGCTCACGGCGACGCGATCCGACTCGACGAGCGCCTCTACGCGCGGGTGAGCGCACTGCACGAGGTGCGCGACACCCTGGAACTGGATGCGGAGTCGCTCCGACTCCTGACGCGAACCTACCGCGAACTCACCCTGGCAGGCGCCGGGCTCTCCCCCGATGACAAACGACGTCTCGTCGAGATCAACACGCGACTGTCGATCCTGACCACGACGTTCGAGAAGCACCTGCTCGCCGACACGAATGAACTCGCGGTGCAGGTGAGCGACGAGCGGGAGCTGGAGGGTCTCGCCGCCGGCGAACGCTCCGCCGCAGCGAGAGCCGCCGAACAGCGCGGAGGGGACGGCTGGTTGATCACGCTGCCGCTGTTCACGGGGCACCCGTGGCTGGCGTCGCTCGCCGACCGCTCCGTGCGCGAGCGCATCATGACTGCGTCCCGCGCCCGGGGCGGGCGTGGCGGCGAGAACGACAACAGCGCAACCGTGCGTGAGATCGTGCGCCTCCGGGCGGAGCGCGCGGCGCTTCTCGGCTTTCCCACGCACGCGGCCGCCGTCACGGCTGATCAGACCGCGGGCTCCCCCGAGGCCGTCGCTGAGTTGCTGCGACGCCTCGCGGTGCCCGCATCGCGCAATGCCGCTGCGGAGAAGGCGGAACGCGCCGAGGTCTCCGGTATCGCCGACCTCGCGGCGCACGATTGGGCCTTCGCGACCGAGCAGCTGCGCGCGACCCAGCTGGATATCGACACGGCCGGACTGCGCCCCTGGTTCGAGGCCGAACGCGTGCTGCGCGACGGCGTCTTCGCCGCCGCCACCGCGCTCTACGGCATCACCTTCACCGAGCGACACGACCTCGTGGCGTACCACCCCGGCGCGCGGGTCTTCGAGGTGTTCGAAGAGGACGGGACGGGTCTCGGGCTCTACATCCTCGATCTCTACACGCGGGACACGAAGCGCGGCGGCGCGTGGATGAACTCCATCGTGACCCCGTCCGAGCTGCGCGGGTCAGCGCCCGTCGTGGTGAACAACCTCAATGTGTCCGACCCGGGCCAGGGCCAGCCGACGCTGCTCACCCTCGACGAGGTGACCACTCTCTTCCACGAGTTCGGCCATGCGCTTCACGGCCTCTTCGCCCGTACGCGGTACCCCCACTTCGCGGGGACGGCGGTGTTCCGCGACTTCGTCGAGTTCCCGAGCCAGGTCAATGAGATGTGGATGCTCGCGCCCGGCGTCGTCGAGAACTATGCGCGCCACATCGAGACCGATGAGCCCCTGGCCGCAGAGGTGATCGAGCGACTCTCCGCATCCGGGACGTTCGACCAGGGGTTCGCGACCAGCGAGTACCTCGCGGCAGCCTGGCTCGACCTGGCCTGGCACTCGCTGAGCGTCGAGGACGCGTCGGCGGAGATCGACGTCGCGGACTTCGAACGCCAGGCTCTGGAGGACATCGGCCTCACGGAGCCCGCCGTGCCCCCGCGCTACTCCACGACCTACTTCGCCCACGTCTTCTCCGGCGGCTACAGTGCCGGCTACTACTCGTACATCTGGAGCGAGGTGCTCGACGCGGACACGGTGGAGTGGTTCGGGGAGAACGGCGGCCTCGATCGGGCTGCGGGCGAGCGGTTCCGCCGTCGACTGCTGGGCGTGGGCGGCGCGAAGGATCCACTCGAGGCGTATCGCGACTTCCGCGGACGCGACGCCGCGATCGAGCCGCTGCTGCGACGCCGTGGCCTGAGCGGCTGACGGATCAACGCCACCCGAGGAGGTCGCGCACGACCTTCTGGGAGGCGGGCGACCCGTCGTTCTCGATCTTCCAGAGCGTCTCGCGTGAAACGAAGACGCCATCTGCACGGAATCGCTCTTCGAGCCCGTCCCACGCGCGCCGCAGCAACGGAGCGGCGTCATTGCTGTCGGACGCGCCGCGCACGGAAACATGGGAGGCGATGAGGAGCTCTGTCGCTTCGCGGGTCGGCCGGGCACACGCGATGACCAGCGTCGGCGTCGCCGCGCGTCGGAACCGCGGCAGGAACTCGAGCACGCTGTCTTCCACGAACCACGTGATCACCCCGCGCTTCCGAGAGATCTTCACCTCCCCTAGGTACAGGTCGTGCGCGATCCACCCAGAATCGGATCGCCGGACCCGTTCCTCGAAACTGCCGTCGCCGGCGGCGAACCCCTGTGCCACGAGGTCCCGCCCCGCCAGCTCGAGCGCAGGCGCGGCATCCGTGTCGATCAGGAACCGCACGGCACGGCCCGGCAGACCGTTCCACCGCAGCGGGCCGACGCGGGCCTGCCGACCATGACCGGAGATACCGCTCGTCACCTCATCACCCGGGGAAAGCCCCTACGGATCAGGCGGTCTTGCGCTTCTGACGCAGCACCAGAGTGGGTGCCGCGCCGTCCTCGACCGCCGCGCGGGTGACGACGACCTTCGCGACATCCTCGCTGGAGGGAATCTCGAACATGATCGGACCGAGCACATCTTCGAGGATCGCGCGGAGGCCGCGGGCACCGGTCTTGCGAGAGACGGCCAGCTCGGCGATCGCCTCGAGGGCGTCACGTTCGAAGTCCAGCTCCACATCGTCGAGCTCGAACATGCGCTGGTACTGCTTCACGAGGGCGTTCTTCGGCTCGGTCAGGATCTCCATGAGAGCCTCGCGGTCAAGCGGTGAGACCGCCGCGACGACGGGAAGTCGGCCGATGAACTCGGGGATCAGGCCGAACTTGTGCAGGTCTTCGGGCAGCACCTCACTGAAGAGGTCGGGCCCGTCGTCCTTGCGCTGCAGCGGCGCGCCGAAGCCGACGCCGTGCTTGCCGACACGAGCCGAGATGATCTCTTCGAGCCCCGCGAAGGCACCGGCCACGATGAACAGCACGTTCGTCGTGTCGATCTGGATGAACTCCTGATGCGGGTGCTTGCGCCCGCCCTGCGGCGGAACCGAGGCGACCGTGCCCTCGAGGATCTTCAGCAGCGCCTGCTGCACACCCTCGCCCGAGACATCACGCGTGATGGAGGGGTTCTCGGCCTTGCGGGCGATCTTGTCGACCTCGTCGATATAGATGATCCCGGTCTCGGCACGTTTCGTGTCGAAGTCGGCAGCCTGCAGCAGCTTGAGAAGGATGTTCTCGACGTCTTCGCCCACGTAACCCGCTTCGGTCAGGGCTGTGGCATCGGCGACGGCGAAGGGCACGTTGAGGCGCTTGGCGAGCGTCTGGGCGAGGTACGTCTTGCCGCATCCGGTCGGGCCGAGCATCAGGATGTTGCTCTTGGCGATCTCGACCTCATCGGCTCGCTGGTCGGCCGAGATGATCGTTCCCTGGGCGCGCACACGCTTGTAGTGGTTGTAGACCGCGACGGACAGGGCACGCTTGGCCTGCTCCTGCCCCACGACGTAGTCCTCGAGGAACGAGAAGATCTCGCGCGGCTTCGGCAGATCGAACTCGGCCACCTCGCCGGAGGTCTGCTCGGCCATGCGCTCTTCGATGATCTCGTTGCACAGCTCGACGCACTCGTCGCAGATGTACACACCAGGGCCAGCGATGAGCTGCTGCACCTGCTTCTGGCTCTTGCCGCAGAAGGAGCACTTGAACAGGTCGGCGCTCTCACCGATTCGTGCCATGATGCCTCTCTTCCCCCCGGATAGCTGCGCTGTACATCGAGCCTAACCGGAGTCGAGGACAACGGTCGTATTGCGCGTCAGGATGTGTGCAGACACGGCGACGCCCCGATCCTCGTTCGGACCGGGGCGTCGCCTCTGGCACGATGTCAGCTCGTGAGAGCCGCGGGCGTGCGCTTGCGCGTGGTCAGCACCTGGTCGACCAGGCCGTACTCGACGGCGGTCTCGGCGGAGAGGATCTTGTCGCGGTCGATGTCGCGGTTGACCTCCTCCTTGGTGCGGTGCGAGTGCTTCGCGAGGGTCTCCTCGAGCCAGGTGCGCATCCGCAGGATCTCCGCCGCCTGGATCTCGATATCGGAGGCCTGGCCGTGGCCCGCCTCGCCCATCGCGGGCTGGTGGATCAGGATGCGCGCGTTCGGCAGCGCCAAACGCTTGCCGGGCGCGCCGGCGGCGAGCAGCACGGCCGCGGCCGAGGCGGCCTGACCGAGCACGACGGTCTGGATCTGCGGCGACACGTACTGCATCGTGTCGTAGATCGCGGTCATGGCCGTGAACGAGCCGCCGGGCGAGTTGATGTACATGATGATGTCGCGGTCGGGGTCCTGGGACTCGAGCACGAGCAGCTGGGCCATCACGTCATCCGCGGACGCGTCGTCGACCTGGACACCCAGGAAGATGACGCGGTCCTCGAACAGCTTGTTGTACGGATCCTGGCGCTTGTAGCCGTAGGCCGTGCGCTCCTCGAACTGGGGCAGCACGTAGCGGCTCGACGGCATCTGCAGCCCCTGCGGCGTGTGGGCCGCGGCGCCGAAAGTGGGAATGTTCATTCGGGTTCTCTCTTCTCGCCGTCGCTCGTCAGTTCGCCGTGCCGCCGCCGCCGACGACGTCGGTCGCGGACTCGCGGATGTGGTCGACGAAACCGTACTCGAGCGCTTCGTCGGCCGTGAACCAGCGGTCACGGTCGCCGTCCTCGTTGATCTGCTCGACGGACTTGCCCGTCTGCGCCGCCGTGATCTCCGCCAGGCGGTTCTTCATCGACACGATGAGCTGAGCCTGGGTCTGGATGTCGCTGGCGGTACCGCCGAATCCGCCGTGCGGCTGGTGGAGCAGCACGCGAGCGTTCGGCGTGATGTAGCGCTTGCCCTTCGTGCCGGCGGTCAGCAGCAGCTGACCCATCGAGGCCGCCATGCCGATGCCGACGGTGACGATGTCGTTGGGCACGAACTGCATGGTGTCGTAGATGGCCATGCCTGCCGTGATCGACCCACCGGGCGAGTTGATGTAGAGGTAGATGTCCTTCTGCGAGTCCTCGGCGGCGAGCAGCAGGATCTTCGCGCAGATCTCGTTGGCGTTCTCATCCCGCACCTCGGATCCGAGCCAGATGATGCGGTCCTTCAGCAGCCTGTCGAAGACGCTTGTCGCGACAAGGGGGTCGGCCATGTTCACTCCTGTTCGGTGATCGTGAGAACGAATCTACCGGCGCGCTTCGGACCCCTCGCCCGTGTTCGCCGTCGGCATACGCCCCGGCGCATGAACGAGTTCGGCGGCGTATCCGCGCACGGATCGCTGGTAACGCGGAAGGTGCGGAGCCAGTGCTTCGAGCACGATCGCGAGACCCTCGCGTTCCCGATGCGACGACGCCAGCGCGAGCGCGTAGAAGGCTGCCGCCGCATCCCTCATACCGCCCGCTTCGACCGTGCGGTATTCGTTCTCCAGCAGGGCGAGGCTCTCGTCGAGCTTGCCGAGGTTGCGGATGGTGCTCGCGAGCTGGATGACGGCCCGTGTGCGCCGTTCGGGGTCCAGCCCCGCCGCCAGCGCGGCGCGGTACAGCGGTTCGGCCTCGGCCTCGCGACCCGCGGAGTCGTAGGCTCCGGCGCGCTCGAACAGGGCGACGGCGTCTCCGGCGTCGCACTCGCTCGCCAGACGCTCGATCTCATCGATGCGGGCCTCGTCGCTGAGCGACTCGTCGTCCCACACGGCGTCGACGCGTGTCTGCCAGTCGGTCATGATTCCTCTCCTCCGGGACGACGAAGGGCGGATGCTTCCGCATCCGCCCTTCGTGCTGGCGCGTCTTACTCGGCGTCGGCCTTCTTAGCCGGGGCCTTCTTCGCGGCGGGCTTCTTGGCGGCCGCCTTCTTCGCGGGCTTGGCCTCTTCTGCGGCAGCCTCGTCTTCGGCGTCCGCGGCGGCGTCGGCGATCTCCTCTGCCTCCTCGACAACGTCGGCCTCAGCTGCCGGCTCGTCCTCGACGGCGATGAAGCCGGTGAGGTCGACGGGCTTGCCGTCGGTGTCGACGACGTTCACGCGGCCGAGCGCGATCGCAAGGGCCTTGTTGCGGGCGACCTCGCCGATCAGGGCCGGCAGCTGGTTGCCCTGCTGCAGCGCGTTCACGAAGTCCTGCGGAGCCATGCCGTACTGCGCGGCCGACTGGATCAGGTACTGGGTCAGCTCGTCCTGCGAGACCTGAACGTTCGCCTCTTCGGCGATCTTGTCGAGCAGCACCTGCGTGCGGAACTGCTTCTCGCTCGCCTCGGTGACCTCGGCGCGGTGCTCATCGTCCTCGAGGCGACCTTCGCCCTCGAGGTGGGCGTGGACCTCGTCCTCGACCAGCTTCGGCGGCACGGGGATGTCGACCTTCTCGAGCAGGACCTCGACGAGCTTGTCGCGCGCGGCGGCGCCCTGCGTGAAGTTCGACTGCTGTGCGACACGCTCGGAGAGGCTCGCGCGCAGCTCGTCGATCGTGTCGAACTCGCTCGCCATCTGGGCGAAGTCGTCGTCGGCGTCGGGCAGCTCGCGCTCCTTGACGGCCTTGACGCTGACGGAGACCTCGGCCTCTTCGCCTGCGTGGTCGCCGCCGACCAGCTTCGAGCGGAAGGTGGTGTCCTCACCGGCGGTGAGAGACTCGATGGCCTCGTCGATGCCCTCGAGCAGCTCGCCCGAGCCGACCTCGTAGGAGACGCCCTCGGCGCGATCGATCTCGTTGCCGTCGATCGCGGCGACGAGGTCGAGCTCGACGAAGTCACCCTTCGCGGCGGGACGCTCGACCGTGACGAGCGTGCCGAAGCGCGCGCGGAGGTTGTCGAGCTCTACGTCGATGGCCGCTTCATCCGTGGCCACGGCGTCGACGATGATCTCGAGGCCCTCGTAAGCGGGCAGCTCGAAGTCGGGGCGCACGTCGACCTCGACGGTGACCTTCAGGTCGCCGGAGAAGTCGCTGACCTCGGGGAGGGCGACGATGTCGGCCTCGGGACGACCCACGACGCGCAGACCCTGCTCGGCGACCGCTTCGCGGTAGAACCCGTCGAGGCCCTCGTTGACGGCGTGCTCGAGCACGGCGCCGCGCCCGATGCGCTGATCGATGATCGGTGCCGGGACCTTGCCCTTGCGGAAGCCGGGGATCTGGACGTCCTGAGCGATGTGCTCGTACGCGTGAGCGATCGAGGGCTTGAGCTCCTCGGGCGAGACCGAGATCTCGAGCTTCACCCGGGTCGGGGTGAGCTTCTCGACGGTGCTAGTGACCATGCCTGTTGTTCTCCTCTGTTCCGCGCCAACGCACGGTGGCTGAAGGTCTGGGGTCTTGGGGGCCGTGTCGGGGCGACAGGATTTGAACCTGCGGCCTCCCGCTCCCAAAGCGGGCGCTCTACCAAGCTGAGCTACGCCCCGGGCGGGCGGGCACGCGAACGTGCACCGGATTCGGCCCCGAGAAGTCTAGCCGACGCTGCCCGCGCGTCGAATCGACGTTGAGAACTCAGCTATGCTTGCTGAGGTTGCGGCCGATGCCGCTCCGGGGATGTAGCTCAATGGTAGAGCCTCAGTCTTCCAAACTGATTACGCGGGTTCGATTCCCGTCATCCCCTCCGATAAGCGTGAAGGCCCGGCTCGTCCGGGCCTTCACGCTTATGTCGTGTACTGCCGGGAATCGAAAGCAGGCGAAGCCTGCGTCTTCGATTGGGCCCACGCCGCAGAGGCTCCGCGCGCCGCGCAGCGGCGTGTGGAGAGGCGGTGGGGACCGTCATCCCCTCCAATGCAGAGAGCGGTCCGGTTTATCCGGGCCGCTCTCTGCATGTATCGGCTGAGCGAATCGAACCCTTGGGTGGGCCCACGCCGCCAGAGGCTCCACGCGCGGCGCAGCCGCGGGTGGAGAGGCGGTGGGGACGATTGGGCCCACGCCGCAGAGGCTCCGCGCGCCGCGCAGCGGCGTGTGGAGAGGCGGTGGGGACCGTCATCCCCTCCGCAGAGGTACTACGGGCGTCGAAACGCATCCGTTCTGCAGGAGAAATGCCGCTGAGCAGGAAGATTCGCGCCGAATGGTCCTGCTCGGCGGCGATCTCCTGCCGACGCGACGCAGGTGTCGTCCCTGCCCGACGCGCGGTCGGTTCGTTCGGAGAACGCGCAGAAGCGCGTGGGACGACCCGACTACATCCGGCGCCCGGTGCGACCAGCGTAGATCTGACGCTGGATGTCGGCGCGCGCGTACCAGCTCGGGATTCGCCTGGCTCGCGCCACGGACGCGACCGCGACGCAGCGTCATCAAGGTGGCAATCAGCGCAACCGCCAGCAGGGCGAGTCCCGATCCGGACATTGCGGCGATCAATCCCGCACTCATGTCGTCCACACGCGCTGACCCGATCCTCGTGCACCACCCCGCCCCCGGCGATGTCTGAGGTCGGTGCCACACTGATCTCAGGTCGGAAACACCTGGTGAGAAGCTCATTCACCGGCTCTGTTTCCGAGGCGGAACAGGTCGCGCGAGAGCGCACCCCGACGAGATGTGGGCACGTGCGAGACGACGGAATGATCGACTTCAGCGACGCGGATGCGGCGGCGCTGGCCGAGGCCGTCGACACGGTGCGCAAGGCCGATGTCGACATCGCTGCGGCGCAGGCTCGCCGAATGAAGGCGCTCGCTGACGCCGAACATCTCGCGCGTCGATTGGCTTCCGGTTCGCGCGCGAACGTCCGCGTGCACGACATGGCCCAGCGCGCCGTCGCCTCCGAGATCGCCGCGGCGACCCGCCTCGCCGACAGAACCGTGCAGCGGCAGATGAGCGCGGCGGCCGAGCTCGTCGACGACTATCCGCTGACGCACGCGGCCCTCGCCGCGGGCCGCATCCAACTGAGCCACGCGCGCGTGATCGTCGACGCCGGAGCGAACCTCCCCCATCACCGTCGAGCGGCATTCGAGCGGGGCGCGCTGACGATCTGCGAGACCGAGACGGTGGGTCGCGCGCGCTCGCGGGTAGAGATCCTCGCTGAGCGGCAGCATCCGACCACTCTCACCGAGCGCCACGCCACCGCACGCGAGGGTCGACGTGTGTTCACGACACCGCTCCCCCACGGAATGAGCGAGGTCGTTTCGATCCAGCCTGCCGTCATCGCCGATGCGATCCACGACCGCCTCACCCGACAGGCCCAGGCCCTGATCGATCTCCGCCGGCAGGCCGCTGACCGGGCCAACGCAGCGCGCCGCGCCGGAGACGAGCCGGATGGCGGCGACCTCCTGTTCGCGAGCGACACCCGCACGACGGATCAGATCCGCGCCGACCTTCTCGCAGACATGCTCCTCACGACGCAGCCGGGCGCCGACCCGACACGCGACGACGACGGCCCAGGCACCCTCGGCGCGATCCGCGCACACGTACAGGTCGTCGTCCCGGTCGGCACGCTCACGGGCCGCGACGCCCAGGTGGGCGAGCTCGTCGGCCGCGGCCCGATCGATGCCGAGACCGCCCGCGTACTCGCCGGAGAATCGTGCACCGGCTGGGACCGCATCCTCACCGACGCTGCATCCGGTCAGGTCGTGTCCGTCGACAGGCGGAGCGTGCCGCCGGCGCTGCGGCGCACCGTCCACGCCCGCGATCGACACTGCCGATTCCCCGGATGCCGCGTTCCCGCCATCCGATGCGAGATCGACCACGTGCGCGACTGGGTACGCGGTGGACCGACGCACCTCGACAACCTGCAGTGTCTGTGCCAGCGACATCACTCGATGAAGCAGTTCACGGCATGGCGCGTCCGACAGTTGCCCGGCGGTGTCATCGAGTGGACCTCGCCGCTGGGCGCCACCTACATCGACGACCCGCCGCCGCCCGCACAGTTCATCGAATCCCCCGAAGACCCAGCGCACGACGCGGCCGAGCAGGCGCCCTTCTAGCCCGGCGCGCCGCCGTCAGCCCCGTACGCGATCGCAGTCCGCGAGCCGATAGCGTCGGCCGTCGTCGAGGAGGAGATCGTCTCCCTCGATCCGGGCGATCAGCGACTGCTGAGAACGCGCCGCAGCGTCCACATACGCGCGCCACCCCTCGATGTCGCCGCGACATGACAACCCCGCGAACACCAGACCGTCGGGCGTGCGAACAAGCACCCGTTCCTCCACGCAGCCGCGGGATGCGGGCAACGGAGCGCCTGCCGCAGTGCGGAGGAACGCGGCAAGCCACCCCCGTGACGCAGACTCTTCTCCGCCCGCCTGGACGTAGCGATGCTCGCGCCACTCGACCGGAACGAAGCCGGGCAGATCGCTCTCGGGGAGCTCGCTCGCGCCCACTCCCGAACTCGGCCCCGCTCCGTCCTGGCTCATTGCGGCGTCGTGGCGTACGAGCTGATCGAGGCGTCGATCATCCACCGCGCGTCCTCGGAGCGCGCCGCGTCACCGAGCCCGATGATGAGCCCCTTGCGGCGCTTGCGCGCCGGACGCACGCCCGACTCCGGCGCGGATGCGGGCGCGGCCTGCGCCGGAGCGGATGCGGCCTGCATCGGTGCGGATGCGGCCCGCTCTGGCGCGGCGGGCGCGGGCTGCATCGGGACCTCGGGACTCACGTGCGAGGTCCACGCGGTGCCGTCCCAGTAATGTCACCCACCGCCGCCCGCGGGATCGGGGTACCAACCGGCCGGTGCCGCTTCTGCCATGACGCCCTGATTCTCGACATGCTGCGGGGACCTCGCACACGCTAACCGAGCAGAGAAAACTCCGCCGTAACCCTTGCGCCCACCCGGGGGTTCCACGCTAAAGGAGGCATCAGGACGGACTGTCTCGCGCGCCCGGAGTTGTGGAGAGCGAGTCAGCTGGCTGCGGCGTGACGTTCACTGTGCGCGAGATAGGCCACGGCGTTGCGTACCAGCCCCGCGCGCTCGTCATCCGTCAGCGCACGCCGTACCTTGCCGGGCACGCCGGCGACCAGGGAGCCGTCGGGGATCTCCGCCCCCTCCAGCACCACTGCTCCCCCGGCGATGAGGCATCCGGCGCCGATCCGCGCGCCGTTGAGCACGACGGCCCCCATGCCGATCAGACTTCCGTCGCCGATCGTGCAGCCGTGCACGACGGCGTTGTGCCCGATCGACACGTCCTCGCCGATCATCACCGGGTGCCCGCCGTCGACATGAACGCTCACCGAGTCCTGCACGTTGCTGCGGGCTCCGACCGTGATCGTGTCGCCGTCGGCGCGCAGCACCGCGTTGTACCAGACGCTCGCGTTCTCCCCCAGCCGCACGGCACCGATCAGGCGGGCCCCGGCGGCGACGAACGCGGATGCCGGCACCTCCGGCGCGGTGTCGGCGAGGGCGATCACGGATGCGGATTCCGAGACGGTCATGACCCGACCCTAACCGGCGGCCCGGTCCAGCGCGGCGCGGATCGCCTCCGTGTACTGCGGCATGAGCGAGTCGACGAAGGTCACCGTGAGGTGGTCCTGGTCGCGGTAGACGTCCGCACCACCCACCACGGGGAAGCACGTCGAATCGTCGCAGTACACGTCGGTGAAGTCGAGCAGCGTGACCCCGGATGCGCCGTCCGCGGCCTCGCGCAGCGGATCCTTCGCGACGAGCACGTCGGAGCGCGCACCGTCGCAGGCGGCCGCGTCGCGAGTGCGCAGGCACTTGTTGGGGTCCGTCTCCCACACCGGATTGTCGACGACCGTGATGACAGGCACGCCCGCATCCGTCATCTTCGACCACGCCGAGCGGTAGCCCGCCACGGCGGCGTCGTAGGAGGAGTTGTGCCCGGCCGACGCGTACGGCGTCGTCGCGAGGGCGGAGGTGAAAACGACGTCCGGCTTCGCGTCCACGAGCGCCTGATCGACCGCGGTGCGCCACGCCGAGCACGCCGCACCGAAGGCTCCCGGCGTCGACAGCGGGGTGTCGTTCCACGGACAGGCACCCTTGAAGAAGGTCACCAGACGCCATCCGTTCGCCTCCGCCATTCGCTCGAACGTCGACAGCAGCTGGAACGCGTGGCTGTCACCGATGAGAGCCACCGTGGGCGCATCCGGCGCGTCGGAGCCGAAGGTGCAGCTCACGGGTCGCGCGTCGTTGAGCTGCACGAAGCACTGCTCGTCGGCGGGTTTGTCGACACCGGCGAATCCCGGCGCCGGGAGGATGGTGCCGGATGCGGGCGTGCCCTGGCATTCCGGGTCGAGCACGGACTGTGCGCCGAAGCAGGAGGGCGGATCGGTGCGCAGCTGTTCGAGCTGCGCCACGCCGTCGCGGTAGGCGGGCGCGTTCAGCGCCCAGGCACCGCCGGCAGTTCCCGCGACCAGCACCATCGCCGCGAGCGACGCCCAGAGCGTCACGCGCGGACGCCGGGAGGTGAGCACCCGCCATGATCGCGCCGGATCCTCCACGAACTTCTTGGTCAGCCACGCGAGCACGAAGCAGATCGCCAGCAGCGCGACCCGGTGGTAGATGCTCAGGCCCCAGAACGGCACGGAGGGCGCGATGATGATCAGCGGCCAGTGCCAGAGATAGAGCGAGTAGGAGATGTCGCCGGTGAACCGCATCGGCGCGATCGACAGGATGCGGGTCGGGTACCACCATCGGGCGGAGTTGGAAGCCGCGATCACCGCGGCCGCTCCGAGCGCCGGCAGCAGCGCCGCGTAGCCGGGGAAGGGCGTCGAGGAGTCGAACCGGAAGGCCGTGTAGACGAGTGCTGCGATACCGGCCCAGCCGAGCACGAAGCTCGCCGCCGCATTGCGCACGCGCAGCGCGGGCACGAGCGCCACCATGGCGCCGAGGCCGAACTCCCACATCCGACCGAAGGTCACGAAGTAGGCCGGCGCGGGATCGTTGAGGGTCAAGACGATGCAGAACACGAGGGATGCGGCGCTCACCACGCCCAGCGCGATCAGGATGGCGCGACGGCGACGCCCGGCGAAGAAGCGGACGCCGATCCATGCCGCAAGGAGCATGATGAGCGGCCAGAGCACGTAGAACTGCTCCTCGAGCGACAGCGACCAGTAGTGCTGCACCATCGCAGGCTCACCCGAGTTGCCCAGGTAGTCGGCGGACGTCAAGGCGAGGTACCAGTTCTCGACGTAGAAGGTCGACGCGATGATCTCGCTGACCTCCCGTTGCAGCCCCGAGATGGGCATGAGGTACGGGGATGCGGCGACGATGGCGCAGAAGAGCAGGACGAGAAGCGACGCCGGGAGCAGGCGGCGGGCCCGCCGGGCCCAGAACTGGGCCAAGCGCACGGTTCCGGTGGCCGTCAGCTCGCGCATCAGATGGCCCGTGATCAGGAAGCCCGAGATCACGAAGAAGACGTCGACACCGACGTAGCCGCCGGGGATCCGCCCCGGCCAGAAGTGGTAGAGCACGACCAGAAGCACCGCGATCGCACGCAAGCCCTGCACATGAGGGATGAAGCGCGAAGGCTCCGCGTGCTCGGGCGACGCCGTTCTCGGCTGGCGGCGGCGCAGGCGCGCAGGCTCATCCAGGTTCTGCGGTGTCCGGGCGGGGTCTGAGGCTGACACCCTCCGACGTTAGCCGCAGGTTCCCCCGAATCCCGTCTGCGGCACGATTTCCGATCGTGTGAGCCCAGCCTCATCTTGCTTGCGGAATTTCTCCGGCTGGCTAGCGTTTCATTCAGCAGATGCGACTGCCCCAACGGAAGGCTTTGTCATGACGAAGAACCAGACCATCCCCGCCAGCGCTGCCGACCCGACCGTCGCCGCCGGAGCCGCGCAGTTCCTCACCCCCGTCACTCTCGGCCTGCAGGCCCTCGCCGTCACCGGCAAGCAGGCGCACTGGAACGTGCGCGGCGCGAACTTCATCGCGATCCACGAGCTCCTGGACTCCGTCGTGGAGCACGCGCAGGGCTGGGCCGACGAGACCGCCGAGCGCATCGTCGCCCTGGGTCTGCCGGTGGATGCGCGCCTGTCCACGATCGCTGCGAAGGTGGCGCCCTCGTCGGTGCCTGCCGGCTTCACGCAGTGGGACGACATGATCCGTCACGTCGTGGCCGACATCGACACGATCATCGTCGACGTCCAGACGGCGATCGACGGCCTGGACGAGATCGACCTCACGAGCCAGGACATCGTCATCGGTATCCGTGCCGGCCTCGAGAAGGACCGCTGGTTCCTCTCGGCCCACCTCGCCGAGTAAAGCGGACCACACGACAAGACCCCCGCCCTCCGAGGAGGCGGGGGTCTTGTCGTGAAAGGGGTCAGTCGATCCGCGAGTGGTCGCCGAGCCGGTGCCACGAGCGGTTGTGGTAGACCAGCGCGTCGCCGTGCTCACCGGGCTGCACGTCCCGGTTGATGCCCGACTGCAGGGCGTGGGCTGCGATGACGGTGGATCCTCCCGCGTTCATGCGCTCGATGATGGCGCAGCGCACCCAGGCCCGGACGCCGTTGTAGACGGGCTCCCCGGTGACCAGGCGGCTCCAGCTCTCGGTGTCAGCGAAGCGGTCGATGCCGCTGGTCGATGCCAGCTTCGCGACACCGAGGTCGTCGCTGTCGAGCAGGTGGACCACGACGGTGTCGGCCGCGAGGATCGCGGGGGTGGCCGACGACAAGGCGGAGACGGAGAAGATCAGCAGCGGCGGCTCCGCGCTCACCGACGAGACCGAGGTGGCGGTCAGCGCGACGGGGCCATCCGGTCCTTCAGCAGTGATGACCGCAACGCCGCCGGGGTGGCCGCGGAACAGCGCCTTGAACTCGTCCGGCGACAGCGAGGCGCCGGCGAAACGGTCGCGCTCGGCGCTGTGCTCGCCGAGCGGGTTCGACAGGGGTGCGGGAGTGGTCATACTTCGACGCTACGACTTTCATGTTTCGGGTAGGGCACGCGGCGACACACAGCGCAACGCATCATCCGGCGATCGCCACCTCGGGCGCCTCCAGCACGCCGTCCGCCATCAGCTGGCGCACGGCGGAGCGCCCGGCCCGGTTGGCACCGACCGTGGACTGCGAGGGCCCGTAGCCGATGAGGAACAGCCGCGACTCGTCCAGCGCGCGTGAGTCCTCGACCCGGATACCGCCCGCCGGTGTCCGCAGCCGAAGCGGCGCCAGGTGATCGAGAGCGGGGCGGAAGCCCGTCGCCCAGAGGATCACGTCGGCAGGTTCCAGGGTGCCGTCGGGCATCCGTACGCCGTCGGGCTCGATCGCGCGGAACATCGGATGCCGCACGAGCACACCTCGCCGCTCGGCTTCGCGCGCCCACGGGGTCCAGTGCATCCCGGTGACAGAGATGACGCTGCCGGCGGGAAGGCCCTGACGCACCCGCTCCTCGACGCCGGCGATCGCCGCGACACGCGCAGGGATGTCGAACTCGTCGTCACGCCATTCCGGCTCGCGCCGGGTGACCCAGAACGTGTCCGCGACACGTGAGATCTCCTCGAGCAGTTGCACCCCCGACACGCCGGCACCGACGATCACCACGCGCTTGCCCGCGAACTGCTCCGCGGAGACGTAGTCGTGCACATGCAGCTGCGTGCCGCGGAAGCTCTCACGCCCCGGCACCGCCGGCCAATGGGGACGCGTCCAGGTACCCGTCGCGTTGATCACGTATCTCGCCGAGAAGCTCCCCGCATCCGTGTCGACCCGCAGCCGCTCCCCGTCACGCGAGACGGCCCGTACGCGAACGGGGCGGCGCACCCGGAGGTCGAAGCGTTCCTCGTAGGCGGCGAAGTACGGCGGGAGCACGTCGCGGCTGGACGACGCGGGATCGGCCGGCGGAACCGGGAAGCCGGGGAGCTCGTGGATACCGTTCACGGTCGCCATCCGCAGCGACTCCCACCGGTGCTGCCATGCCCCGCCCGGGGCGGATTCGGCGTCGAGCACCACGAAGCTCCGCGAATCGCGGCCCGGTGCATCGAGGGGGCGGAACCCCCGACGGTGCAGGTGGTAGGCGGCGGAGAGTCCCGCCTGACCGGCTCCGATGACGACGACATCCACGGGCACGCCGACGGCGGGATCGGATGCGGTCATGCTCTCGTCAACGCCCGCGCCGCGCGGCGCATTCCACGCTCAGGCGGACAGCGCCTCGGCGATCGGTGTGTCGCCCGCTCCGAAGCGGATCGTGCGTCGAACGGTCGCGGGATCGGCGAGGGTCGCGGCGATCACCGCGGCGACATCGGCACGGGAGACCTCTCCCCGCCCCGTCGGTTCGGTGGTGATGTGCCCCGTCGCCTCATCCGAGGTCAGGGTCCCGGGCCCGAGCACGGTCCACTCGAGGGAGCTGCGTCGCAGGTGCTCGTCGGCCGCCAGCTTCGCGTCGGCGTAGGGGAAGAACGAGTCGGAGGGGTCGATCCCGTGATCCGGCGAGGAACCGATCCACGAGACCATCACGAAACGCGAGGCGCCGGCCGCCTCCGCCGCATCCGTGGCGCGGATGGCGGCGTCACGATCGACGGCGTAGGTGCGGGCCGCGTCGCCTCCGCCGGCGCCCGCCGACCACACCACGGCGTCGAAGCCGGCGAAGGCGTCGGACAGCGTCTTCGTGTCCGCGGCGGCGACGTCCAGAACCAGCGCGCTCGCCCCCGCCGCGCGCACGTCGTCGATGTGGTCGGGGTTGCGCACGACGGAGGTGACCTCGTCGCCCCGCGCCACGAGCAGGGGGGCCAGCAGGAGGGCGATCTTGCCGTGTCCACCGATGATGAGGATGCGAGACATGGAGCGTCCTTTCGCGTTGTGAGACTCTGATCCAGCCTACGAAGCCGGGGCGGAACCGGGGCCGGGCGGATCGAGGACACCGTCGAGATACCACCATCGGGCGCTCTGCTTCACGAACCGACTGCGTTCGTGAAGCACACCCGATGAAGAACCCTCGCGCCACGCCGCACGAAACTCCACGGTGCCCTTGCGGTCGTCCGGTGTCCCTCCGACCGTGTCGAGGATGCTGAGTCCTCGCCAGCGCACGTCTCGGTCGAGGGTCAGCTCCGACGGTCGCGTGCCCGGATGCCAGGTGTCGATGAGATAGTCCGCGTCCAGACGGACGAACGCCGTATACCGCGAACGCATGAGCGCCTCCGCGGTCGTCGGGGGCGTGCCCGCCAGTGCGGGACCGCAACACTCCCCGAAAGAGCGGTCACTCCCGCAGGGACACGACTGTTTCTCCATTCGACGATCCTCGCCCGCTCACCGATCCGACGCAATAATCGCCGTCGCGTCGATGTTGCACTCTTCAGCAGCCGAAGAGATGAGCACCATGAACAGCGCACCCGCCCCCCTATCCGGGGAACTCCTGCCCGATGACACGATGATGGATGCGGTGACCCTCCGCGTCGGCGATCTCGAGAAGATGACCGGCTTCTACGGGTCCGCGATCGCGCTGGAGCCCATCGAGGAACGCTCTCGCGGGCGCGAGGTCCATCGCGTCCTCGGACGCGGCGGAGTCCCCATGGTGCGCCTTGTGCACACACCTGACCTGCCCCTCGCCGCGCCCGGCTCGGCCGGGCTCTTCCACACCGCGTTCCTCTTCGAGGATGCCGCGACCCTGGCCGCCACTGTCTACCGGACCGCCCAGGACGGCCGCGCCCGGTTCACCGGATCGAGCGATCATCTCGTCAGCGAGGCGTTCTACTTCACGGACCCCGAGGGCAACGGCATCGAGTTGTACACCGACCGGTCACGCGATCTCTGGCGTCACGTCGACGGCGAAGTGCAGATGGACACGTTGTTTCTGGACCCGAACGAGTACCTGCGCACGCACCTCACGCAAGACGGTCTCGATCGCGTGTCGGCCGAGCCAGGCCGCGTCGGACACGTCCATCTCCAGGTGGGCGACATCGCCCCCGCCCGTCGGTTCTACGTCGACGCGCTCGGCTTCGCACCCTCGTTCACCGCTATTCCGACCGCTCTGTTCGCGTCGGCCGGCGGGTACCACCATCATGTCGCGATGAACACCTGGAACAGCGCGGGCGCTGGTCCCCGGGCGGCGAGTCTCGGCCTGGGCGAGCTGGCACTGGCCGTGCCCGAGCGTGCCGCGCTGGACGCGCTGACCGACCGGCTGCGCCGCGTGAACGTCGCGTTCGACGACGACGGTCGCGCGGTGACCGCGTACGACCCCTGGGGCACCAGGGTCACGGTGACCATCGACGGCACGAGTACGGACGAGCTGCTGACACGGTGATGCGGCGCCGCGCCACGTACCCTGAACGGGTGGCCTCCGACACCGAAACCCTCCGCTTCGTCACTCCGCGCGGCCGCCTGCTCGTGCTTGCAGCGCTGTGCGCCGTGATCACCGCGATGGGTGTGGTCATCGTCATCCTCAACATCGACAACACACCGAGTCTGCTGCTCGGCGTCGCCGTCGTCGGCATCTTCGGGCTGGGCGGCGGATTCTCGCTGATCGGCCAGTTCCGAAACGCGACCGTGCTGCGAGCAGACGCCGAGGGCATCCGGGTCGCACGTATGGGTGCGGCACCGTGGGGCGACGTCGATCGGATCGCCACCACCGCCAAGGGAGAGCTCGGCATCCGGATGCGCCGCACCGAGGCCCTCCTCGCCGGCGCGCACAACAGCCACACACGCGAGAGCCTGCGGGCGCAGCGGGAGCGCAGCGGCGGATACGACCTGACCTTCACCGCGCACGACCTCGGGTGCCCGCCCTCGGATGCCGCACGGTCGCTGCGCGCGCTCCAGCCCTGATGGCACGCCTCTCGCTCCCGGTCACGGTGCGCGCGACCCAGCGCGCACCACTGCTGCTGGTCGTCAAATCCGCCGTCGCGACCGTGGGGGCATGGCTCCTCTCTCAATGGCTGATCCCGGGTCCACCACCGGTGTTCGCGGCGATCGCCGCGGTCCTGGTGGTCCAACCGAGCCTGAACCAGTCGTTCACGCGCGCGATCGAACGCTCCGTCGGCGTCATCGCCGGCGTGCTGCTCGCGTCCGCGCTCGGGCTCGCGTTCGGCAACAGCACCTGGGTCGTGCTGCTCGCCGCGGGTGCGGGGCTGCTCGTCGCCTGGGCGCTTCGCCTGTCCCCCACCGCCTCCACGCAGATCGCGATCAGCGCCATCCTCGTGCTCTCGCTGGGTCCGGCCACCCCCGACTACGCGCTCGATCGGATCCTGGAGACCTTGCTGGGTGCGGCCATCGGCTTCGTCGTCAACATCGCCATCGTCCCTCCCGTGGCGATCGCCCCGGCCCGCGAGGCGACCGATCGACTGTCGACGGAACTGGCCGCATCCCTGGACCGACTCGCCGACGCACTCGAGACGCAGCGTTCCCCGGGCGAGCTGGAGGCGCTGATGGTCGAGGCGCGGCTCCTGCGCCCGATGCGGGATGCGGCGGAGCGCGCGATCGGTGGCGGAGCGGAATCTCTCGCGCTCAATCCCCGCAGCCGGCGGCATCGCACGGAGCTGGCCGAACTCAGGGACCGCCTGGATCTCTACACGCCGATCGTGACGCAGGTCACCGGCATGACCCGTGCCGTGTACGACCATTACGCGCCCGAGATCGTCACCGACCCCCAGGTCCGAGCCCTCGCGGAGCAGATGCGCCGCGCGGCGCACGACCTGGAGCGCACCCGCGGTTCGCAGGCGGCACCGATCGACGAGCCGCCCGCGCTCACCACGCCGCTGCAGATCGCTCGTCCGCCCTCCGCGCACTGGGTGCTCATCGGCTCACTGCTGGAGGATCTGCACCGCATCCACCACAGCCTCACGGAACGTGAGGACGCCTAGGAGAGGTCAGCGGCGGCGCTCGGCGCACGGAACGCACAGCGTGGCCGTCGGACGCACGAGAAGACGACCGACCGGGATGTCGCGCCCGCACGACGCGCATACCCCGAAGGTTCCCTCCTCCAGTCGGTGCAGCGCATCGTCGACCTCGTCGATCTCGGCGGCCGCCGCACGACGCAGCCCCTCCAGCCGGGACCACTCGTCACTGAGCGTGGCACCCTCGGGGTCGTGCTCGTCGTCGGCGCCCGCAGGATCGTTGCGGGCGTCCTGCACGCTACGGATGTCCTCACCCCGTGCCGTCAGGCGCGCCAACGCGTCGCGGCGCAACGACGTCAGCAGCTCGGCGAACACGGCGGGGTCGATCTGGTCGTTCACACACCCATCGTGCCCGGAGTCACCGTGAATCCGAGAGGCTGGACTTCGACCGCATGATCGTTCACAGGCTCATCGTGCCGTGACGACCACCGTGAACTCGAGGGGCTGGATCCCGCCGTCCGTGTTCGTCATCGTGACGCTCGTTGTCCCGGCCGACAGCGCGCGCACGCCCGGATTGAAGGTGGCGCTCCCGTCGTCCTTGCCCGCGACGAACTCGGCGACGGCCCCGTCGGCGACGGTACCGGTGTAGCTGTCTACCGCGAGGTCGCCGGTGTCGATGTTCAGCGTCTGACCCACGACCAGATCAACGCTGGCTCCCTGGAGATCTCCCGCCGACACGGTCACGGGCGCGACGATGTCGCCGCCGATCGGCGTCACGTCCCCGGTCGGCGACGACGAGGATGCGGGCGAGCAGCCCGCCAGGAGAAGGGACACGGCGACGACGGCGACACCGAGCGAGAGCCTACTGAGCTTCATGTGGTCAGTATCGCCGCGCGGCGTCCCCGCCGTCGGTTACGATCGCGCAACGGTCAGTCGACGGCGCCTCGCGCGTTGTACACGACGGAGTCGCTCGCCCCGTACGCCCGGTAGACCTCGACGGCCTCGTCGTGACGGATGCCGATCGTCACGCGGATGCCGCGGCGCTCGAACTGGGCGGCCCAGTCGTCCACGACGGGTCCTTCGTCGAAACCCGTGAGCTCCTCGAGGAGCGGGCCCTCGCCGGCGACGACGAGCGAACGCACGCCGCTCCACATCGTGGCCCCGTAGCACATGACGCACGGACGCCAGTTGACGACGAGTTCGAGCTCGGCACCGTCCGCGCCCAGGTCCCAGCGCCCGAGTGCGGTCTGCGCGAGGCTCAACGTCGTCACTTCCGCGTGCATGGAGGTGAGACCCGAGGCGAGCACGACGTTCACGCCCGCCGAGACGAGGCGCCCGGTGGCCGAATCCACCACGATCGCCGCGAACGGCCCGCCGCTTCCCTCGCGCCAGTTGCGATCGGCGAGGGCGTTGACGAGATCCATCCGCTCCTCCGCGGTCGGAAGCACCTCGGGGAGCGAATCGAGCTCGTCGAGGAGCCAGGAGGGCAGGGAGGCGGAGATCGAGGAAGCGAGAGGCATGAGGACATCCTGTCCGGGCCACATGTCGGCCCTGTTACACGCCGGCGCGCTCAACGATCGCGTGCCAGCCAGGACCGGAGCCGATCCAGCGGCCACGTCGTGACGGTCCGCTCCGCCGGCACACCCGCGCGCTCGGCCCGCGCAGCACCGTGGTCGAGGAGCGACAGCTGTCCCGGCGCGTGGGCGTCGCTGTCGATCGCGAACAGGCAACCCGCATCCAGCGCGATCGCGATCAGCTCGTCCGGCGGATCCTGCCGTTCGGGTCGGGAGTTGATCTCCACCGCGACGCCGCGCTCGGCGCAGGCCGCGAACACGCGCTCCGCATCGAAATCGGATGGCGGGCGCGTCCCGCGCGAGCCTTCGACGAGGCGTCCGGTGCAGTGACCGAGGACGTCCGTGTGCTCACCGCGCACGGCTCGCAGCATCCGTGCGGTCATCTCGGCACCCGCCATCCGGAGCTTCGAGTGGACGCTTGCCACGACGACGTCCAGCCGCGCGAGCATCTCCGAGGTCTGATCGAGTGACCCGTCTTCGAGGATGTCGACCTCGATGCCGCTGAGCAGCGTGAACCCGTCCCCGGAGTACCGCGGGAGTTCCTCGAGTTGCTGTGCGAGCCGTTCAGCCGTGAGGCCGTTGGCCACGCGCAGCCGCGGCGAGTGATCCGTGAGGGCGACGTACTCGCGGCCCATCGCACGCGCCGCGTCCGCCATCGCCGCGATGGGCGCCTGTCCGTCGGACCAGTTCGAGTGCGCGTGAAGATCGCCGCGAAGTCGAGCGAAGAGCGTGCTCGACTCCTCCGGCGCAACGCGGTCCCTCAGCTCCGCCAGGTAGTCGGGGACGACGCCCGACGCGGCCTGCAGGATCACCTCGAGCGAGCTCTTCCCGATCCCTTTCGTGCGCCGCAGGGTCTCAGGGTCCGACCGCGCCGCCTGCGGCAGCTCGGCCACCGCCTCTGCTGCCGCACGAAAGGCCTGGGACCGATAACGCGACGCGCGCTCGCGTTCGAGCAGCGTCGCGATCTCGCGGAGCGCGTCGATGGGATCCATCGCCCCAGTGTGCCCGCGTCCGCCTCACGTGTCAGGGGCACTCGCGAAAGCCGACGCGCGTGGCAGGATGAGCCCGTGTCCCGCCTCATGCTCCTCGACACCGCATCGCTGTACTTCCGCGCCTTCTATGGCGTCCCCGATTCGGTGAAGGCTCCGAACGGACAGCCGATCAACGCCGCCCGCGGGCTGCTCGACATCGTCACCAAACTCGTCAGCACCTACGAGCCGACCCACCTCGTCGCGTGTTGGGACGACGACTGGCGCCCCGAATGGCGCGTGCAGCTCATCCCGAGCTACAAGACCCACCGCGTGGTCGCCGAGGTGGAGAGCGGCCCCGATGTCGAGGAGGTCCCCGACCCGCTGGAGGCGCAGATCCCGCTGATCCGCACGTCCCTCGACCTGCTCGGCATCCCGGTCGTCGGGGCCGCCGCGCACGAGGCGGACGACGTCATCGGCACTCTGGCGACGGATGCGGGGATGCCCGTCGACATCGTCACCGGCGACCGCGACCTGTTCCAGCTCGTCGACGACGCCGCGGAGGTTCGTGTGGTCTACACGGCCCGCGGCATGAGCAATCTCGAGATCGTGACGGATGACGTCGTGCGCACGAAGTACGGCGTCGCACCCCACCAGTACGCCGACTTCGCCGTGCTCCGCGGCGACGCATCCGATGGTCTGCCGGGGGTCGCGGGCATCGGCGAGAAGACCGCGGCCACGCTGCTCACCGCGCACGGAGACCTCGCGGGCATCATCGCCGCGGCGACGGCCGGCGAGGGAATGAGCGCGGGGGTACGTGCGAAAGTCGCCGCCGGCGCCGACTACCTGGCCGTCGCCCCCACGGTCGTCCGCGTGGTGCGGGACCTCGAGCTGCCGGCATTCGACGCGACCCTTCGTGAGGTCTCCCCCGACGCTGCGGCGTTCGCCGATCAGTGGGGTCTGGGAACCGCGTTCGCGCGGGCCACGAAAGCCATCGCCGCGAGGATCGCGACCGCGTAACCGACCGCGACGGCGAGCATGAGAACCAGCGGCCCCTGCCATCCGCCGGTCGCCTCGTGCAGGGCACCCGCGATCGGAGCGCCGAAGGCCCCGATGCCGTAGCCGCCACCCTGGACGAGGGCGGAGATGGTCGTGGCCTCCGCATCCGTGCGGGCCACGGTGACGACGGCGGAGAAGATCGCGACGAACCCGCCCGCGTGCGCGAGTGCGCCGAAGGACAGCCACAGCCACATGAGCTCGGGAGCGCACAGCATGCCCACGGTCAGCGTCAGCCAGCAGGCGCTGATGGTCAGCGGCACGACGATGCGCGGGGTGTAGCGGGCGAGAACCGGCACGAGGAAGGACCCCGCGATGGCCACGCCCTGGAAGATGGAAGCGAGCGCGCCCGCACCGGATCGGTCGAGCCCCAGCTCGTCGGCTCCGATCGAGGGCAGCCAGGTCGAGAGCGCGTAATAGATGGTGACCTGGAGCGAGAAGGCGCCTAGCAGCAGCCAGACCACCGGCCGCCGGAAGACGCCGCCTTTCGCGGACACGACGGGCAGCGGCCCCGTCAGCGCTGCGACGTCGTCGACGGAACGCGCGCCGGCGGATGCGGCGGAGGGCGCGCCGGAGAAGCGTTCTCCCCACAGCGCACCTCGCCGACGCTCCCGCGCGAGATGCACGCTCCACACGGCGACCCCAGCGAAGGTCAACACGGACCAGCCCACCAGAGCGAGGTTCCAGCCGACAACCTCGGCGATCGGAGCGGTCAGCAGCGACGTCACCAGCGAACCCGCGTTGAGTGTCGCCGTGTAGGACGCGGTGACGAACGCGACGCGGTCCGGCGGCACGTCGCGACGGATGACGACCGGGATCACGACGTTTCCGATCGTGATCGCCGCACCGATGACGATCATCCCCGTCAGCAGCGCGGGATAACCGGGAAGGGCGCGGATCGCGGTGCCGAGGAGGACGCCGGTCAAGGTCACCAGCAGGGCCAGCTCGGCGCCCGCGCGACGGATCACGAGAGCCGCGATCGGCGTGAGCAGCGCGAACATGAGCACCGGCGCGGTGGTCAACAGTCCCGCGGATGCCGCCCCGATCCCCAGATCGTCCTCGATCTGGCGGATCACCGGCGTCGGAGCGACGATCGGGCCACGCAGGCTCAGCGCGGCGACGAGCAGCCCGATGACGACGAGGAACGGAAATGCCCGCCCCGCACCCCCAGCATGGGGCGGGGCGGGCGGGCTCATCCGTCCAGTCTATGAATGCGGGTCGGATCGGGCGTCACGCCGACCCGCGACCGGATCAGGCGCCGGAGACGTTCGAGCGACGAACGACGACCGGAACCGCGGCGAGCCGGTAGATGGCCGAGCCGAACAGGATCGACAGCACGCCGATTCCCATTGCGAACGCGGCGACGCCGAAGGAGACGACCGAGGTGAACAGCGAGGCGCGCAGGAACGAGGCGTTCATCATCGTGGCGCGCACCGGGTCGTCGCGGTCGAGTTCGGCGTAGGTGGCACCGTTGGACGCCTCGAGCGCGTGGTGCTGGATGATGTCAGCCTGCACGTAGGCGGTGAAGGGACCGTCGACGACCTGCCCCTGGAAGGCCATCGCGTCGTCGGGGACGACGATGTTCTCGGCACGAAGCTGCGACGAGACCATGACCCAGACGGCGATGCCCACGACGATGAGGGCAACGCCGCCCAGGATTCCCAGGACTGCGGCGATCTTGACGAAGCCGACCTTCTTGGCGGGCGCCTCGATGGTGTCGGCGGTGGTGGCGGTGGACATCTCTGCTCCTCGGTGGGTTAGAACGGTGGTGCTTCGAACCTAGGGGTGCGCTGTGAGCCGCCGAAAGAGGGGGCGCCGTGAATATCGGCCCGCCAGGACGCTCAGCCCGCCGCGAGTTCCTGCGTCGTCGCCGCCCACGTCGCGAGCGTGCGCTCGGCCACGCCGCTGTCGATCGCCGCTGCCGCCTCGTCCTTCGCCTCGGCGAGGCGCTCGAGGATCGGACGCTGCACCTCGGCCGCGTCCTGCGACAGACGGTACGACACGAGCCCGGCCGCCGTGTTGAGCAGCACGATGTCGCGCACCGGACCGCGTTCGCCCGCGAGCACCCGGCGTACGACGTCGGCGTTGTGGGCGGGCGAGCCGCCGATGAGCTCGGAGATGTCGGCGAGCGGGATGCCGAGATCCCGCGGATCCAGGTCGTGCTCGTGCACGTCTCCGCGTGAGATCTCCCAGATCCTGCTGTGGCCGGTCGTGGTCAGCTCGTCCAGCCCGTCGTCGCCGCGGAACACGAGGGCCGTCGCACCGCGGGTGCGGAAGACTCCCGTGATCAGCGGCACGCGGTCGAGGTGCGCGACGCCCACGGCGTTGGCCTCCGCGCGCGCCGGGTTGCACAGTGGGCCCAGGAAGTTGAAGACCGTCGGAACGCCGAGTTCGGCCCGCGTCGGTCCGGCATGGCGGAACCCCGGATGGAACGCCGCCGCGAACGCGAAGGTGATGCCGGCGCGCTCGAGCGTCGTCGCGACCGCATCCGGGCTGAGGGTCAGATCGATACCGAGCTCGCGCAGCACGTCGGAGGAGCCCGAGGAGGAGCTCGCCGCCTTGTTGCCGTGCTTGACGACCGGCACTCCGGTGGATGCGGCGACGATCGCGGCGGTCGACGAGATGTTCACGGTGCCGAACCGGTCGCCGCCGGTCCCGACGATGTCGAGCACATCGGCGGGCACGGGAAGCGGGAGGGCGGCCGCGAGGATCGCGTCGCGGAAGCCCACGATCTCGTCCACGGTCTCACCCTTGGCGCGGAGCGCGATGAGGAATCCGGCCAGCTGAGAGGGCGTCGCCTCGCCCGCCATGATCTGCTGCATCGCCCATGTCGCATCCGACACGCTGAGGTCGGCACCCCCGAGCAGTTCCGTGAGGATGTCGGACCAGGTGCGCACGGGGAACATGGTTCCCGATCCTACCGAGCGCGTCCGCCCGACGGCGGCCATGACCCGGCCGCCCGGATCACCGGATGCCGAGCGTCTTCACGGCCGGCTCGCCGCATTCTCTTAGGTCGCCCTAAGCTGCGACAAGGCCCGTTCGGGGGCACGAGGTGCAAGAGTCAGCCGTGAATATCGGTCATAATGGTGAGCGTGACGACGCCAGCGACATATAACCAGGCCCTCCGTTCGGTCAAACGGCCAGATCCGGTCGCCGTGGGGACAATCGTCTGGCTCGGCAGCGAGGTGATGTTCTTCGCGGGTCTGTTCGCGATCTACTTCACCCTCCGCAGCACCTCGCCCGACCTGTGGGCCCAGGAGACCGAGCTGCTGAACGTTCCGTTCGCAGCCGTCAACACCCTGATCCTGGTCCTGTCCAGCTTCGCGTGCCAGTTCGGCGTCTTCGCGGCCGAGCGCTTCCAGCCCTACCGCACCGGTTCGTTCTGGAACCTGCGTCGCTGGGGCATGGTCGAGTGGTTCTTCCTCACCTTCTTCATGGGAGCCGTCTTCGTGTCCGGCCAGGTGTGGGAGTACGCCCAGCTCGTCGCCGAGGGGATGCCGATCTCGGCGAACGCCTACGCCTCCGCCTTCTACCTGACGACCGGCTTCCACGCCCTGCACGTCACCGGCGGTCTCGTCGCGTTCCTCCTCGTCATCGGCCGCGCCTACGCGGTCAAGAACTTCGGGCGCAAGGAGATGACCACCTCGATCGTCGTGTCCTACTACTGGCACTTCGTCGACGTGGTCTGGATCGCCCTGTTCCTCGTCATCTACTTCCTGAAATAAGAAGCCGGAGTCCTGCACCATGGCACGTGAGAAGAAGCGGCGCACCTCCGGTCGTCGAAGCCCCCTGGCCGCCGCCGCCCTGATCGGCATCGGCCTCCTGATGACCGGCGGCATCTACGCCGGCGCGTCGGCCGCGATGGCGGCCACCACCGAGACGCAGACCGCCGCATCCCAGCTCACCGTGGAAGACGGCAAGAAGCTGTTCCAGGCGAACTGCGCCACCTGTCACGGTATGGATCTCCAGGGCACCGAGAACGGCCCGTCGCTCTACGGCGTCGGCGAGCTTTCGGTTCACTTCCAGGTCTCGACCGGTCGCATGCCCCTGCAGGCTCAGGCACCGCAGGCGCCGCAGAAGCCCGTTCAGTTCACGGACGAGCAGACCGAGGCGATCGCCAAGTTCGTCCAGTCGATCGCTCCCGGTCCGACCTACCCGGCGTCGGAGGTCCTCGACGGCGAGGGAGACGTCTCCGCCGGGGCCGAGCTCTTCCGAATCAACTGCGCGATGTGCCACAACGTGGCCGGAGCCGGTGGTGCACTCACCGAGGGCAAGTACGCCCCCGACCTGCACACGACCAGCGCGCTGAACATGTACGCCGCCATGGTCACCGGACCGCAGAACATGCCGGTCTTCAGCGACATGAACCTCACCCCCGAGGACAAGCGCGACATCATCTCGGCGCTGCTGTACATGCAGAAGACCGAGTCCCCCGGTGGCTTCTCGCTCGGCTCACTCGGCCCCGTCTCGGAGGGCCTGTTCATCTGGATCTTCGGCATCGGCACGCTGATCGCCATCACGGTGTGGATCACCGCGAAGTCCAACTGATCTTTTTGACGAACTGACGGAACGTACGAGGAGCACCATGGCACACGAGGACGACGCGCTCGAGCACGAGAGGGCTTCCTGGAAGCCCTCCAGCGGGCTCGCCGTGACGGTGTCCGACCCGGTGAAGAACCCCGGTCTGCCGCCCCACCGCGAGCGCGTGACCGACAAGGACCCCGCCGCGATGAAGCGCGCCGTCCGCACCGTGTACACGCTGTTCTACCTGTCGGTGGCGGCATCCGTGTGGGCCGTCGTCGCCTACATGGTCTTCCCCATCGAGAGCGGCTCCATCGCGGCCATCCGCGACAACAACCTCTTCATCGGACTCGGCATCGCCTTCGCGCTGCTGGCCATCGGCGTGGGCGCGATCCACTGGTCGAAGGCGATCATGTCCGACAAGGAGTTCATCGAGCCGCGTCACGCGACGCGCGGTCGTGACACCACCCGCGAGGCGGTTGTCGAGGCCCTGACCGTCGCCAACGAGGAGTCCGGATTCGGGCGCCGAGCGATGATCCGCAACTCGCTGTTCGCCGCTCTCGTCGCCTCCGTCGTGCCCGGCGTGGTCCTCTTCCGGGGCCTCGCTCCGGAGTCGAGCCCGGACAACCCCTATGCGGGCGACCCGGTGCACCTGCTCAGCCACACGATGTGGAAGAAGGGCATGCGCCTCGCGCACGACCCCAGCGGTCGCCCGATCAAGGCATCGGATGTCACCCTCGGCTCCGCGTTCCACGTGATCCCCGAAGAGCTCGCCTCCCTCAGCCACCACGACGGCTACCTCGAGGAGAAGGCGAAGGCGATCGTCCTGCTCATGCGCATGCCGCAGGACGTGCTCATCGAAGCCGAGGACCGCAAGGACTGGTCGTACGACGGCATCGTCGCGTACTCCAAGGTCTGCACCCACGTCGGATGCCCCGTCGCCCTCTACGAGCAGCAGACGCACCACCTCCTCTGCCCCTGCCACCAGTCGCAGTTCGACGTCTCCGACGGCGCGAAGGTCATCTTCGGGCCGGCCGCGCGTCCGCTGCCGCAGTTGCCCATCGCGGTCGACGACGAGGGCTACCTCGTCGCCCGCAGTGACTTCACCGAGCCCGTCGGTCCGAGCTTCTGGGAGCGCCATTGAGCACCGCAACCCACCCCACGGAGAACGTCACGACGGAACCCGCGATGCCTGCGCGCTCCTCGGAGCGCAGCAAGCCCCTCGGCGGCCGCTTCGTCGGCGCCGCTGCGAACTATCTGGATGAGCGCACGAGCCTCTCGGGTCTCGTCAAAGAGCTCGGTCGCAAGATCTTTCCCGACCACTGGTCGTTCATGCTCGGCGAGATCGCGCTGTGGAGCTTCGTCGTCGTGCTGCTGTCCGGCACGTTCCTGACGTTCTTCTTCCAGGCCTCCATGGTCGAGACGCACTACTACGGCGCGTACGAGCCCATGCGCGGCATTGCGATGTCCGCGGCGCTCGAGTCCGCGCTGCACATCTCGTTCGATGTGCGCGGCGGCCTGCTGGTGCGTCAGATCCACCACTGGGCAGCGCTCGTGTTCGTCGCCGGTATCGGCGTGCACATGCTGCGCGTCTTCTTCACCGGCGCGTTCCGCAAGCCCCGCGAGCTGAACTGGGTCATCGGTTTCATCCTCTTCATCCTCGCGATGGCGGAGGGCTTCACCGGCTACTCCCTCCCCGACGACCTGCTCTCGGGTAACGGTCTGCGCATCATCGACGGCATGGTCAAGGGCATCCCCGTCGTCGGCACGTGGATCTCCTTCCTCCTCTTCGGCGGCGAGTTCCCCGGAACCGACATCGTCGGCCGTCTCTACACGTTGCACATTCTGCTGCTGCCGGCGATCCTGATCGCGCTGCTGGCACTGCACCTGGTGCTCATGATCATCAACAAGCACACCCAGTTCGCCGGCCCCGCCCGCACGAACAGCAACGTGGTGGGCTACCCGATGGTGCCCGTGTACGCGTCCAAGATGGGTGGCTTCTTCTTCCTGACCTTCGGTGTGATCGTTCTGATCGCCTCGCTGTTCACGATCAACCCGATCTGGAACTACGGCCCGTACGACCCCTCGCCCGTGTCGGCCGGTACGCAGCCGGACTGGTACATCGGCTTCGCCGACGGCGCGCTGCGCCTCGTCCCGCCGCACCTGGAGTTCGTCTTCCTCGACCGCACCTGGTCGTGGAACATCCTCCTGCCGCTGCTCATCCTGGGCCTGTTCATCGTCCTCGTGCTGATCTACCCCTTCATCGAGGCGTGGATCACGGGTGACAAGCGCGAGCACCACATCGCGCAGCGTCCGCGCAACGCGCCGACCCGCACGGCCATCGGCGCCGCGGGCGTCACGTTCTACGCGGTTCTCTGGGCCGCGGCTTCGTCGGACATCATCGCGACGCACTTCCATCTGACGATGGAGGGCGTGATCCACACGCTGCAGGCTCTGCTCATCGTCGGCCCGATCATCGCCTACTTCGTCACGAAGCGCCTGTGCATCGCGCTGCAGAAGAAGGATCGCGAGATCGCGCTGCACGGCTACGAGTCCGGCCGCATCGTGCGCCTGCCCGGCGGTGAGTACATCGAGGTTCACCAGCCCGTCGACGAGTACGAGCGCTGGAAGCTGGTGGACTTCGAGGTCAACGAACCGCTGGTCGTACGCCCCAACGCGCAGGGCCGCATCCCGTGGCACGAGAACATGCGTGCATCGCTGTCCCGCTGGTTCTTCGAGGACCGTCTGACCCCGGTCACGCAGGCCGAGGTGGATGCTGCCCTGGCGCACCAGCACCACGAGCTCGACCACATCGACGCCGAGGAGACGGCAGAACTCGAGGGCGCCGCCGAGCGCGCCGCCGCCGAGGGCCGCCCGACCGTCGCCCTGCACGACAAGGCAGAGGTCGAGATCCCCGCGCCGAAGTTCCTCGAGGGCGCAGAGAAGCCCGAAGCGGACGACGACAAGAAGTAGTCGCGGTCAGATGGAGAGAGGGCCCCGATCCGCGGATCGGGGCCCTCTCTCCATCTGTGCTCATCGATGTTGGTGTCTGTAACATTCCCGTGACAGCGCCTCGCTAGCGTGACAATGTGCGAGTCATCATCATCGGAGCAGGCATCGGCGGAACGAGCGCGGCGATCGCGCTCGCCCGGCTCGGCCACGACGTTCACGTCTACGACCAGATCCGCGAGAACCGCCCCGTGGGTGCGGCGCTCTCGCTCTGGCCCAACGGCGTCAAGGTCCTGAACTGGCTCGGCCTCGGCGACGAGGTGGCCGCTCTCGGCGGCCGTATGGACTACATGGCCTACGTCGACGGGCTCGCCGGAGACGAGATGTGCCGCTTCAGTCTCGACCCCGTCACCCAGCAGACGGGCCAGCGCGCCTACCCGGTCGCCCGCGCCGACCTCCAGGCGTTGCTCATGGACACGGTCGGCGGCGACCGCATCCACCTCGGGATGCGGATGACGGGTATCTCCGAGGCGGACGACGAGGTCACCGTCACGTTCGAGGACGGCAGTACCGCACAGGCTGACCTGGTCATCGGGGCAGACGGGGCGCGCTCACTCACCCGCGAGTACGTGCTGGGTGCGCCCACGGAACGTCGATACTCGGGATACACGAACTTCAACGGCCTCGTTCCGGTCGATGCCCGCATCTCCCCCACCGACCAGTGGACGACGTACGTGGGCGAGGGAAAGCGCGTGTCGGTGATGCCCGTCGCCGGCGATCGCTTCTACTTCTTCTTCGACGTCCCGCAGCCCTCGGGGCTCCCCTACGACCGTAGCGAGGGCGTCGCGCCGCTGCGTGAGGCGTTCGCCGGATGGACGGAGGGGGTACAGATCCTGCTCGATGCCATCGATCCGGCGACGTCGCTCAATCGCGTCGAGATCTGGGACATCGATCCCTTCCACACGTGGACGCGCGGTCGCGTCGTCCTGCTCGGGGACTCCGCGCACAACACCGCCCCCGACATCGGCCAGGGCGCCTGCTCGGCCCTCGAGGACAGCTTCGTGCTCGGCCTCGTCTTCGCGACCACGACACTCGGAGTCCCGGACGCCCTACGGCGGTATGAGGCTGCGCGCACGGCTCGGGCCGGCGACCTCGTGCTCAGGGCGCGTAAGCGGGCCGCCGAGACCCACGGCTTCGACCCGGAGACCACGGCCGCATGGTATGCGGGGCTGCGCCAGGAGACCGGAGAGAACGTCATCCGCGGAATCGTCGGCAACATCGTCGACAGCCCCGTCACGATCGGTGGTCTCCTGACCTGACAGGCAGGATCCCGCCGGTCCACGGCCGTTCTGACTACTGCCCGCCGGCCCCAGGATGCCTAGAGTCGCAGCATGCAGGATGCACGCAGCTACTTCTCTTCCAAGCTCGCCCACGAGACCGACGCTTCCGACGTCTTCGCCGCACAGCGCGCCGGTGAGGAGTTCATCCTCGTCGATGTGCGCAGCGCTGCAGCGTGGGACCAGGGCCACATTCCCGGCGCCATCCATCTTCCGTACCGCGAAATAGCGGAGCGCGCCGCAGAGCTCGTTCCCAACGGCGCCGCTGTCGTCGTCTACTGCTGGAGTCCCGGATGCAACGCGGGCGCGAAGGGGGCTCTCGCCTTCGCCGAGGCGGGCTACGCGGTCAAGGAGATGATCGGCGGGTACGAGTACTGGGTGCGCGAGGGATATCCCGCTGAGGACGCCTCCGGGCCTCTCCCGCGCCACCGCGACCCGCTCGTGTCGATCGTCGCACCCTGAGGCACCGGCGCTCAGGCGGAGACGTCCAGATGCTCCTGGAAGAGCTCACCCGCCGAGCCGCTGAATGTGGCGGGCTCCGCCGCGGCGTCGCCATCGAGGACGTCGCAGACCACGGCGGTGACATTGTCGCGTGAGCCGCTGTCGAGAGCGAGCGCCACGAGGGCCGCAGCGGCATCCGCAACGCCGCGGTGGCGGAGCAGTGTCAACCCGATCTCCTCGTCGTCCAGGTAGTCGCTGACCCCGTCGCTGCACAGCAGCCAACGATCACCGATCACCGAGTCGCGCTCCGCGATGGAAACGACGTCCTCCTCACCACCGCCGAGCGAGGCCGTGATGATGTTGCGTCGGGGGTGCGAGGCCGCGGCTTCGGGCGTCAGAAGACCGCTGTCGACGAGTGCCTGCACGTACGAATCGTCACGGGTCTCGCGGCGCAGCTGCGCGTGTCGGAGAAGGTACGCGCGGGAGTCGCCGGTGTGAGCCAGCAACAGGCGGTCCTCGGGTGCGACGAAGACCCCGGTGAAGGTCGTCGCCATCCCCTGCAGCGACGGATCACGCTGCACGTGGGCACGCAGGTCCCAGTTCGCTTCTCGGATCTGCACGAGCAACTGCTCTGCATCCGTCGCCGCGAGGGGCGAAGGCACGAGCCGGTGCACGAAGGCTGCGGAGGCGAGATCCCCCGAGGGCCCTCCTCCGACACCGTCGGCGACGGCGGCCCCCCAGGACGCGGTGAAGGCCGCATCCTGGTTGGACGTGCGATATCGGCCGATGTCGGAGACGGCGGCCGCGTTGAGCCTGATCGGCACGGATCAGTGCGCGAAGTACCCGCGGTAGTACTCGTACACCCAGCCGACGATCGCCACGGCGAAGATGCCGAGACCGATCGGGAGCATCCAGGTGCCGACCGCGAGACCGATCGCCGCCACGGCGGCGGAGGCTGCGAGAACGAGCGGCCACCACGACCAGGGGCTGAACTCGCCGAGCTCGGGGTCGCCGTCGTCGATGTCGGCCGTCAGCGTGTCCTCGGGGAGCTCACCCTGCTGGGCCTTGTAGACGCGGTGCGTGTAGAACCCGATCATGAGCGCCATGAAGGCACCGAACAGCAGAGCGACCGAGCCGACCCACTCGATGGCGTTGTGCCAAGCGAGATCGGGGTGGGCGAGGATGTTCCAGCCGGTGTAGACGACGTCGATGAAGACGAAGAACCCGACCAGGATCCACCACAGGTTGATGTTGGTGCGCACTTACTTGACCTCTCCGTCGGCCGCATCGACGACCGGGGCGTCAGGGGCATCCTTCGCGGGTCCCACACCCACCGGCACAGCAGCCTCGGGGTGGTTCAGATCGAAGGCGGGACGCTCGGAGCGGATGCGCGGGATGGACGTGAAGTTGTGGCGCGGGGGCGGGCAGCTCGTGGCCCACTCCAGCGATCCGCCGTAGCCCCAGGGGTCGTTGACGGTGACCTTGGGCGCCGTGCGCGCGGTGATCCAGACGTTCAGCAGGAACGGGATGACCGATGCGGCCAGGATCATGGAGCCGATCGTCGACACCTGGTTCTGCCACGTCCAGCCGTCCGCCGACGAGTAGTCCGCGTAACGGCGGACCATGCCGTCGACACCCAGCCAGTGCTGGATGAGGAAGGTCATGTGGAAGCCGATGAACAGGATCCAGAAGTGGATGTAGCCCAGACGCTCGTTGAGCATCTTGCCGGTCCACTTCGGCCACCAGAAGTAGAAGCCGGCGAACATCGCGAACACGACGGTGCCGAAGACGACGTAGTGGAAGTGCGCGACGACGAAGTACGAGTCGCTCAGTGCGAAATCGAGCGGCGGCGAAGCGAGGATGACGCCGGTCAGACCACCGAAGACGAACGACACCAGGAAGCCGAGGGAGAAGACCATCGGCGTCTCGAACGTCACCGATCCTCGCCACATCGTTCCGATCCAGTTGAAGATCTTCACGCCGGTCGGAACCGCGATGAGCATCGTCATGAAGGCGAAGAACGGCAGCAGCACTGCGCCCGTCACGTACATGTGGTGAGCCCAGACCGCGACCGACAGCACGGCGATGGCGATGGTCGCGTAGATCAGCGTCTTGTATCCGAAGATCGGCTTGCGGCTGAAGACCGGGAAGATCTCCGACACGATGCCGAAGAACGGCAGCGCGATGATGTAGACCTCCGGGTGACCGAAGAACCAGAACAGGTGCTGCCACAGCAGCACGCCGCCGTTGTGCGGGTCATAGATGTGGGCGCCGAGCACGCGGTCCGCGGCGGCAGCGAAGATCGCCGCTGCCAGCACGGGGAACGCGAGCAGGATCAGGATGCTCGTGACGAGCGTGTTCCACGAGAAGATCGGCATGCGCCACATGGTCATACCGGGGGCTCGCATGGTGACGATCGTCGTGATGAAGTTCACCGCGCCGAGGATCGTTCCGAAGCCCGAGATGCCGAGGCCCAGCATCCAGAGGTTTCCTCCGGCGCCCGGGGTGAAGGATGCGCTCGCCAGCGGCTGATACGCGAACCAGCCGAAGGATGCGGCGCCTGCCGGCGTGAGGAATCCGGCGACGGCGATCGTGGAACCGAAGAGGAACAGCCAGAAGGCGAACGCGTTCAGTCGCGGGAACGCCACGTCCGGAGCACCGATCTGCAGCGGCAGGATCGCGTTCGCGAAGCCCGCGAACAGCGGCGTCGCGAACATCAGCAGCATGATCGTGCCGTGCATCGTGAACAGCTGGTTGTACTGCTCTTTCGTCGGGATGATCTGCATCCCGGGCTCGAACAGTTCGGCGCGGATAATCAGCGCCATCACGCCGCCCAGCAGGAAGAACAGGAACGACGCGATCAGGTACATGTACCCGATGGTCTTGTGGTCAGTGGAGGTGATCCACTTGACGATGATGTTGCCCTTCTGCTCGATCCGCGAGGAGCTCAGCAGAGCGGCCTGGCGCGGCGGCAGGGTCGTGGGGCGGGAAGGCGCTTCCTGAAGCGGGACTGTCGTCGCCATGATCACTCGTCTCCCTTGGCGGTTGCGCCGGTGCCCGGCAGGTTGCCCAGTCGGTCGTAGGCGTCCTGGATGTCACCGGTCTGACCCTTGTCGCGCAGGCTCTCGAGATACTGCTCGTACTCGGCGTCACTGACGACCTTGACGTTGAAGAGCATCATCGAGTGGTACTCGCCGCACAGCTCCGCGCACTTGCCGGCGTACGTGCCCTCACGGGTCGGCGTGAACGACCAGTAATTGTCACGGCCGATGTACATGTCCTTCTTGTAGAGGAAGTCGATAATCCAGAAGGAATGGATGACATCGCGGGACTCGAGCTTGATCTTGACGCTCTTGTCGACGGGCAGGTACAGCGTCGGCAGCTGCGACTGGTCGACGTTGCCCGCGGCGTCGGTCTGGGCCTGGATGCCCATGGACCAGACGGCGTCGTCGCCGGAGGCCTCTTCGCCGTTGTACTGGAAGTCCCACGCCCACTGCTTGCCGATCGCGACGATCGACACGTCGGGGTTCTCGGTCTGGGTCTCGAGAGTCGCCTGGTCGCGCGCGGTGAACGCGAAGAAGCCGACCACGAGGATCAGTGGCACGATCGTGTAGAAGATCTCGATCGGCATGTTGTAACGCAGCTGGACCGGCAGACCGGTCTGTCCGCGGCGACGACGGTAGGCGATCATCGCCCAGAGCATCAGACCCCACGTGATCACGCCGACGGCGAGCAGGACGATCCAGGAGTTGACCCACAGCCCGGCGACCATGTCGGTGTGGTTCGTCGCAGCCTGGCCGTCTTCGGTGAACCCGGGAAGGAAGCCGTGCAACTGGGTCGGGCTGCATCCGGCGAGGATGGCAGCCGTCGCGATCCCCAGCGGAAGAACGGCTAGTCGGATTCGACGTTTCGAAGGCACGGTGCACCTTTCCAGGTCACGAATAAAGCTTCCTTCAGTCTAGAGCAAGCTCACACCTGATTCAGGCCACGCGTTCAGCCCGAAACGACGAATCGGCGCGTCCGGATCGCGGGAAAGCGAGCCTGGACGCGCCGACTCTCGGCGTGTCGCGGGGTCAGTGGAAGCTGTCGCCGCAGGCGCAGGATCCCGCCGCGTTGGGGTTGTCGATGGTGAACCCCTGCTCCGAGATCGTGTCCTTGAAGTCGATCTTCGCGCCGTCCAGGTACGGGACGCTCATGTCGTCCACGACGACCTCGACACCGTCGAAGTCGACCGTCTGGTCGCCCTCGAGCAGGCGCTCGTCGAAGTACAGCTGATAGATCAGCCCGCTGCATCCCCCGGGCTGCACGGCGACGCGCAGACGCAGATCGTCGCGGCCCTCCTGCTCGAGCAGGTTCTTCACCTTGGCGGCGGCGTCGTCGGTGAGGGCCACGCCGTGTGCGCGGGCCGTCGCTTCGTTCGACAGGGCGGTGTCGGTCATGACTCTCCTCGTGTACTGCTCGGCACGGTCTGATGACGTCGGATGCGGGGCGGAGCGCCCGCGGAGGGACGGATCACGCCGATTCTACGCCGCCGAGGCGCGGTGAGGGCGGTTCAGCGCCGTTCGTTCAATGACTCCAGCAACGCCGCCTCGGCCAGCACCGCGTGACGGAAGGTGTCGAGGTGCAGGGACTCGTTCGGGCTGTGCGCACGGGAATGCGGATCCTCCACGCCGGTCACCAGGATCTGCGCTCCGGGGAACTGCTCCACGAGATCCGCGATGAACGGGATGGATCCGCCCACACCGACGTCGACCGGGTCGACCCCGTAACCGGTCGCGAGGCTCGCCCGAGCCATCTCGACGGCCCAGCCCTCGGTGTCGACGAGGAAGCCGTCGCCGAGATCGATGTCGGAGAAGGTCAGCTCGGCGCCGAACGGGGCGTGCCGGCGCAAGTGGGCCTCGATCGCGGCATACGCCTCGCGCGCCGACTGTCCGGGAGCGACGCGCGCGCTCACCACGACCGAGATCTCCGGCGCCAACGTGTTGGATGCGGCGGCGACGCTCGTCGCGTCGATGCCCGTCACCGTCACCGACGGCTTGTTCCAGATGCGCGACAGGATCGTGCCCCGACCGATCGGGGTGACGCCGGACGGAAGACCCGCCTCGGAACGCAGCGTCTGCTCGGTGTAGTCCGGCGTCGGAGCGTCGCGCTCGGCGAGACCTTCGACGGCCACGGCGCCGTCGTCGTCCCACAGCGTCGCGAGCAGCTTGATGGCGGCCATCGTGGCGTCGGGCACGGCGCCGCCGAACATCCCCGAGTGCGAGGCGTGCTCGAGCGTGCGCACCGTGAGCGTGAAGCGGGCGTTGCCGCGGAGGGAGACCGTCAGCGCGGGAGTGACCGCATCCCAGTTGCCCGAGTCGGCGACGACGATCACGTCGGAGCGCAACTGATCGCGATGGTCGGAGAGGAACTGCGCGAAGGAGCGCGAGCCGTACTCCTCCTCTCCCTCGATGAACAGGGCGATGCCGAGCGTCAGGTCGTCGCCGTACACCTCCTGGATCGCACGCAGCGCGGCGATGTGCGCCATCACGCCGGCCTTGTCGTCCGCCGCGCCGCGACCGTACAGACGTCCGTCGCGCACCGTGGGCTCGAAGGGCGGCGTCTCCCAGAGGGCGTCGTCTCCGGGCGGCTGCACGTCGTGATGCGCATACAGGAGCACGGTCGGCGCACCCTCGCGCGCAGCGCGCGTGGCGAGGATGGCGGGCTGACCGACCTCGTCCGTGCCCGGCACGGCCGAGCGGGCGATCTCCACGGAATCGAAGATGCCGATCCCCTCGGCGAGAGCGGCGATCGCCTCGGCGCTGCGCACGAGCGCCTCCTGGTCGAAAGCGGGCCACGCGATCGAGGGGATGCGCACGAGCGCACCCAGATCGGCGAGGGCGACGGGGATGCCGGCGGCGGCCGCTTCGTGAACGGCCCCGTTCCTGGGATTCTCGGAGGTCATGCGGGTAATCTTAAGGCGCACCCCTCCCCCGTTCTTTTGAGGACCATCGTGGCCAAGACCTCTGCCGACTCCGCCGCGCACGACGCGCCGAGCACCCCGACGACGGGCAAGGGGCGCGCGACGCCCACCCGCGCCGAGCGAGAGGCCGCGCGAAAGCGCCCCCTCGTCGCCGACACCAAGGAGGCCAAGGCCCGCGCACGCGCCGAGCTGCGAGAGCGGCAGGAGAAGGCGCGTATCGGCATGGCCAACGGCGACGACCGCTACCTGCAGGCCCGCGACAAGGGCCCTCAGCGCCGATTCGTCCGCGACTGGGTGGACTCCACGTGGCACGTCGCTGAACTCGTGATGCCGATCATGGTGGCGGTCCTTCTGCTCATGTTCGTCGGCATCCCGGCGATCCAGATCTACGCGTACCTGGTCCTGTGGGCCTTCATCATCGTGGCCGTCCTCGACATGGTGATCACCGCGATCCGCGTCAAGCGCGCCGCGCGCGCGAAGTTCGGCGAGGATCGCATCGAGAAGGGACTGGGCTTCTACGGCGCCATGCGCACGGTCCAGATGCGCTTCATGCGCCTTCCCAAGCCTCAGGTGAAGCGCGGACAGCGTCCCGCCTGATCGAATCGACACAGCGGCCGGCCCCTCGGGACCGGCCGCTTTCGCGTGTCAGCGCACGCGGGAGGGCGCAGCGGCGAGGCCCCTGTTGATCTGCCTCGCCCAGAACGGTCCCCGATACAGGAATCCGGTGTAGCCCTGCGTGAGCGTCGCACCCGCATCCAACCGATCCTGAACATCCTGCGCCGTCTCGATGCCGCCGGCCGCGATGACGCAGAAGTCCGACGGGACCTCCTCGCGGACGATCCGCAGCGCCTGGATGGCACGCTCGCGCAGCGGAGCACCTGAGAGGCCTCCGGCTCCCGCAGCCTCGACGATCTCGGGAGCGGTGCGCAGGCCCTCGCGGGAGATCGTGGTGTTGGTGGCGATGACCCCGTCGAGCCCCAGCTCCACCGCGAGACGTGCCACGGCGCGGATGCCGTCGTCGGAGAGGTCGGGAGCGAACTTGACGAGGAGGGGCGTCGCACCGGATGCCGCGCGCACCGCTTCGAGCAACGGCCGGAGCGTATCGATCTCCTGCAGTCCCCGGAGCCCCGGCGTGTTGGGCGAGGACACGTTGACGACCAGGTAGTCCGCCAGTGGCGCGAGCAGGCGCGCGCTGCGGACGTAGTCGTCCACGGCGTCGGCGACGTCGACGATACGACTCTTGCCGATGTTGACGCCCAGGACGGGCCGTTTGCGCCGTCGGCGCAGCCGCCGCAGACGCGCGGCCGCCGCATCCGCACCGGCGTTGTTGAAGCCCATGCGATTGATGACTGCGCGGTCGGGGATCAAACGGAACAGACGCGGGCGAGGGTTCCCCTCCTGCGGCACGGCCGTCACTGTGCCCACCTCGACGTGGCCGAAGCCGAGCGCGTACAGACCGGCGGCGGCGACCGCGTTCTTGTCGAATCCCGCGGCGACGCCGAAGGGCGAGTCGAACTCCAGCCCGAGGGCGCGAACCCTCATCTGCGGCGCGGGGCGCGTCAGCGCGCGAGCGAGCGGCGTGAGCGGGCGGACCCCCAGCGCCCGGATGACGAGCATGGCTGCGTGGTGCGCCGTCTCGGGATCCATGCGGGACAGGACGCGGCGAAAGAGAAGGTCATACATCGACAGCCAGGCTATCGCTGCCGCGCGCGGCCTCGTGCGCCGTCAGTCGGTCGTGGCCTCCGACGCGGCGGCCGCGCGCAGCTCGTGATCGGCGCGCAGCTGCGCGATCGACGACTCGAAGTCCTCCAGCGACTCGAACGCCTGATAGACGCTCGCGAACCGGAGGTAGGCGACCTCGTCGAGTTCGCGCAAGGGATCGAGGATCGCCAGCCCGATCTCGTTCGTGTCGATCTGCGAGCTACCGGTGCGTCGCAGGATCTCCTCCACGCGCTGCGCGAGCAGCGCCAGATCGCCGTCGGTGACCGGACGCCCCTGGCATGCCTTGCGCACGCCGGAGACGACCTTGTCGCGACTGAAGGGTTCGATGACGCCGGAGCGTTTGATGACGTTCAGGCTCGCCGTCTCGACGGTCGAGAAACGTCCGCCGCACTCGGGGCACTGACGACGTCGGCGGATGCTGAGTCCGTCATCGGTGGTGCGGGAGTCGATGACGCGGGAATCGGGATGGCGGCAGAACGGGCAATGCATGACCAGGCCAGATTAGTCCTCGAAACGGGCCTCGACGGCCTCACCGTGTGCCGGGAGGGCTTCGGCGCGGGCGAGCGTGACGATCGCGTCCCGCACGTCGGCGAGGGCGGCACGGTCGTACTCGATGACCTGCTGCGGGCGCAGGAACGTCGATGCCGACAGTCCCGACGCGTACCGCGCCTGACCGCCGGTGGGCAGCACGTGGTTGCTGCCGGCCAGGTAGTCGCCGAGGCTGACGGGCGCGTGATCGCCGACGAAGACGGCACCCGCGTTGACGAAATCGTCGACACGGGGCTCGGCCAGGTGGATCTCGAGGTGCTCGGGCGCGTACGCGTTGCTGAAGGCGATCGCCTGGTCCACGTCATCGACGAGCACGATCGCCGACTGCGGCCCCGACAGCGCGGCCGCGACGCGCTCCGCGTGGCGGGTACGCGGCTGGCGGATGGTGAGCTCGGCGCTGACCCGCTCGGCGAGTTCGACGGACGGGGTGACCAGCACCGCGGAGGCCTGCTCGTCATGCTCGGCCTGGCTGATGAGATCCGCCGCAACGAGCGCGGGCTGGGCGGAGTCGTCGGCGACGATGAGGATCTCTGTCGCTCCGGCCTCCGCATCCGTCCCGACGAGTCCCGCCACGGCACGCTTGGCCGCGGCGACGAAGTTGTTGCCGGGCCCCGTGACCACGTCGACCGGGTCGAGGTCGAGGGAGGGCACGCCGTAGGCGAGGGCGCCGATCGCACCGGCCCCGCCCATCGCGTAGACCTCGTCGACCCCCAGCAGCCTGGCCGCCGCGAGGATCACGGGGTGGATGCGACCGCCGAACTCGCGCTGCGGCGGTGACGCGAGCGCCACGACCGACACGCCTGCGACCTGTGCGGGCACGACGTTCATGACGACGCTCGAGGGATAGACGGCCTTGCCGCCGGGCACGTACACACCGACGCGTCGAACCGGCTGCCAGCGCTGAACGACCCGCGCGCCGGGGGCGAGCTCGGTCGTCGTGGGCGGCGGGACCTGCGCCTTGGAGGCTGCCCGTACGCGGATGATCGCCTCGTCGAGCGCTGCGCGTACCTCGGGGGCGAGCGCTGCGAGAGCCTCGTCGAGGTGCGACGCCGGTACGCGCAGCGAGTGGTTGGTGACGCCGTCGAAACGCTCCGCCTGCTCGCGCAGCGCCTGCTCGCCGCGCGCGGCGACATCATGGACGATCTGCGCCGCTGCCGTCAGAGCCGCTTCGCGCGCCATCTCCGCACGCGGGACAGCGGCCAGGAGCTCGCTCGCGGAGAGCGTGCGACCGCGCAGGTCGATCGTCTGAAGCATCCCTTCAGGCTACCGTCTCGAGCATCCGGTTCCGTGCGCTCCTCAGCCGCGCGTGACTCCGGACACATCGTGGAGATAGCCGATGCGACCGTCCTCGTGGCGCACCACGAAGACCTCTCCGCGATCCTCTATGACCAGGGCCCACGCCGTGGAGTCCACCCGGAAGATCGGCACGCCCATCTCGTCGAGCACCTCGCGCTCCTCGGGCACGAGGGCCCAGAACGCCTGGGAGACCGGGAGCTGCTCGGTGGCGGGTTCTGCCGCCGTGGTGAAGCCCTGATCGTAGTCGGCGGTCTGCGCGTGGGGATCGGCGTACACGTCGCCGGTGGTGGCGAACAGCGCGGCGGCCTCATCGTGAGCGGGCTCGGCTGTCTGTGCGGACTGCGTCCACCCCGCCTCGGAGTGTGCCACGGGGTACGTCGCGGCGGGCGCAGCGGCGTGGGCGACGGGCGCCGGCGCCGGGCGCTGCGCGACGGGGCGGGCACCCCGCGCGACGCGGTGGGCGACGGTCTCCGCGCGGTACTCGAAGTCGTCCTTGAGGCCCGGGATGAAGGGGGCCATCGCCGTGAAGACGACACCGGCGGCCATGAGCACGAGCTCGACCCAGTGCACCCAGCTGCCGAGGCCAGGAAGCGCGAAGGACTCCCAGACCATCTGCACCCACACCACCGCTGAGACGGCGAAGGCGACGGAGGCGAACTGGTCGATGCCGAGCGAGCCCACCCGCCGGATGCCCTGGGGCGAGAGCCGGCGCAGCACGATCAGGAACACGGCCACCGTGGGCACGCCGATCGTCAGCACCCACGCGATGCCCATCGTCCACACCGAGACGGGGGCGTAGTAGCTGAGGGAGAAGAAGGAGACGATGAACGCGAGGGCCCAGATCCCGAGGAGCACGACCTCGCGGATCGAGAACGGCCACACGCCGTACTGCGGGGGCGCCGCCTGCTCGTCGTCGTCTTCGAACGCGTCGAACTGGTCGTCCTCTACGGCGTCGACGAACTCGTCGTCACCGGTCACGACGGGGTTCTCATCGGTCATGTCGCATCCTCTCGGCGCGGGCAGGGGAAAGAGCGAGTCGATCCTAACGGCGGCGGCTATGAGCAGTCATAGCTTCCACAGGGTGGTCATCCCAGGCAGCTCGGACCGAGCAGACCCTTGAGGTCGCCGAACAGGTCCGCGCTGATCGTGACCGGATGCGGCACCTCGAACACCTTCGCGGTGCCCGCCCGGTGCAGTTTCAGAGTCACCTCGGTCTCACCCGGGTGGCGGTGCAGGACGGCGGCCAACTCCTCCACGACCGACTGGGTGGCCTTCTGCTCCGGAACCACGAGGACGAGAGCGGACGTGGCATCCACAGCTCCCAGATCCGGGCTGAAGCAGCTCTGTGCGTGCAAATTCAGACCGTCGTCGCGGCGCGACACGCGTCCGCGCACGACCAGGATCGAATCCGCCTGCAGCACCGACTGGAACTCCGTGTAGGTGCGACCCATGAACATCACGGTGACCTCGCCGTTGAAGTCCTCGACGGTGATCATGCCGTACGGATTTCCGCTCTGCTTCGCCACACGGTGCTGCACGCTGGTAACCAGGCCCGCCACCGTGACCTGATCACCGTCCTGCACGCTCTCCGAGGAGACCAGGTCATGGATCGAGGTCGAGGCGTGCTTGGCGAGAGGGATCTCGAGACCGGCGAGCGGATGGTCGGATACGTAGAGCCCCAGCATCTCCCGCTCGAAGGCCAGCTTGTCCTTCTTCGTCCACTCCGGACGATCCGGAACCTTCGAGACCTGCTGCGGCTCGTCGTCGCCCCACAGGCTGTCGAAGTCGAACCCGACCTCGCCGTTGGCCTCGCGGCGCTTGTCGAGGACCGCCTGCTCGGTCGCATCCTCGTGGATCTCCAGCAGCGCGCGCCGCGTGTGGCCCATGGAATCGAATGCACCCGCCTTGATGAGCGACTCGACGGTGCGCTTGTTCGCGACGTGCATCGGAACCTTCGCGAGAAAGTCGTGGAAGGAGGCGAACCCTTCCTTCTCGCGGGAGGTGACGATGCCGTCCACGACGTTCGATCCGACGTTGCGCACCGCTCCGAGGCCGAAGCGGATGTCGTCGCCGACGGCCGCGAAGAAGTTGATCGACTCCCCCACATCCGGCGGCAGCACCCTGATCCCCATGCGACGGCACTCGTTCAGGTAGATCGCCATCTTGTCTTTGGAGTCGCCGACGCTGGTCAGCAGCGCTGCCATGTACTCGGCGGGGTAGTGCGCCTTTAGGTAGGCGGTCCAGTACGACACCAGCCCGTAAGCCGCCGAGTGCGCCTTGTTGAAGGCGTAGTCGGAGAAAGGCAGCAGGATGTCCCACAGCGCCTTGATCGCGCCGTCGCCGAACCCGCGCTCCTTCATCCCGCCGGAGAAGCCCTCGTACTGCTTGTCGAGCTCGGACTTCTTCTTCTTTCCCATCGCGCGGCGCAGGATGTCTGCTTGACCGAGCGAGAAACCGGCCACCTTCTGCGCGATCGCCATGACCTGCTCCTGATAGATGATCAGGCCGTAGGTCGTGTCGAGGATGTCTCGCAGCGGTTCCTCGAGCTCGGGATGGATCGGGGTGATCGGCTGCAGCCCGTTCTTGCGGAGGGCATAGTTCGTGTGGGAGTTCGCCCCCATGGGGCCCGGGCGGTACAGCGCGATGACGGCCGAGATGTCTTCGAAGTTGTCGGGCTTCATGAGCCGCAGGAGCGAGCGCATGGGGCCGCCGTCGAGCTGGAACACCCCGAGCGTGTCACCGCGAGTCAGCAGATCGTAGGCGGGTCGGTCATCCAGCGCGAGATGCTCGAGGTCGAGCTCCTCGCCGCGGTTGCTGCGGATGTTGTCGAGCGCGTCGGAGATGATCGTGAGGTTTCGCAGCCCCAGGAAGTCCATCTTGATCAGCCCGAGCGTCTCGCACGACGGGTAGTCGAACTGCGTGACGATCTGGCCGTCCTGCTCGCGACGCATGATCGGGATGATGTCCAGCAACGGCTCCGACGACATGATGACGCCGGCCGCGTGCACGCCCCACTGGCGCTTCAGGCCCTCCAGGCCCAGCGCGCGGTCGAAGACGGTCTTGGCCTCGGGGTCACTGTCGATGAGCGCGCGGAACTCGCTGGCTTCCTTGTATCGCGGGTGTTCCTTGTTGAACATGCCGCCGAGCTCCATGTCCTTGCCCATGACCGCGGGCGGCATGGCCTTGGTGAGCTTCTCCCCCATGGAGAACGGGAAGCCGAGCACGCGACCCGCATCCTTCAGCGCCTGCTTGGACTTGATCGTGCCGTACGTCACGATCTGGGCGACGCGCTCCGAGCCGTACTTCTCGGTGACATAGTCGATCACCTCACCGCGGCGACGGTCGTCGAAGTCGACGTCGAAGTCGGGCATGGAGACGCGGTCGGGGTTCAGGAAGCGCTCGAAGATGAGGCCGTGCTCGAGGGGGTCGAGGTCGGTGATCTTCATCGCGTACGCGACCATGGATCCGGCACCGGAGCCGCGGCCGGGTCCGACGCGGATGCCGTTGTCCTTCGCCCAGTTGATGAAGTCGGCGACCACGAGGAAGTAGCCGGGGAACCCCATCTGCAAGATGATGCCGGTCTCGTACTCGGCCTGCTTGCGCACCTTGTCGGGGATTCCCTGCGGGTAGCGGTAGTGCAGCCCCTTCTCGACCTCTTTGACCAGCCAGCTGTCCTCGGTCTCGCCGTCGGGCACGGGGAAGCGCGGCATGTAGTTGGCCGAGGTGTTGAACTCCACCTCGCAGCGCTCCGCGATCAGCAGCGTGTTGTCGCACGCCTCCGGGTGGTCGCGGAAGAGCTGACGCATCTCCTGCGCGGTCTTGATGTAGTAGCCGTCGCCGTCGAACTTGAAGCGGTTGGGGTCGTCCAGCGTGGACCCCGACTGCACGCAGAGCAGCGCCTCGTGCGCATCCGCCTCGTGCTGGTGGGTGTAGTGCGAGTCGTTCGTCGCGACGAGCGGGATGTCGAGATCCTTCGCCAATCGGATGAGGTCGCTCATGACCCGCCGCTCGATCGAGAGCCCGTGGTCCATGATCTCGGCGAAGTAGTTCTCCTTGCCGAAGATGTCCTGGAACTCCGCCGCCGCCGCCCGCGCCGCGTCGTACTGCCCCAGCCGCAGGCGCGTCTGCACCTCGCCCGACGGGCAGCCCGTCGTCGCGATGAGCCCCTTGCCGTAGGTCTGCAGGAGCTCGCGGTCCATGCGCGGCTTGAAGTAGTACCCCTCCATGCTCGACAGCGAGCTCAGCCGAAAGAGGTTGTGCATGCCCTCGGTGGTCTGGCTCCACATCGTCATGTGGGTGTACGCACCCGAGCCGGAGACGTCGTCGCTCTTCTGGTCGGGCGATCCCCAGGCGACACGCGACTTGTCGCTGCGGTGCGTTCCCGGGGTCACGTAGGCCTCGAGACCGATGATCGGCTTCACGCCGGCGCCCTGCGCGGCACGGTAGAACTCGAACGCCGCGAATGTGTTTCCGTGGTCGGTGACGGCGATCGCCGGCATCCCGTACTCGGACGCCGCCTGCGTCATCGCGCCGATCTTGGCGGCGCCGTCGAGCATCGAGTACTCGCTGTGCACATGGAGGTGAACGAAGGAGTCTGCCACCTATCCAGCGTACGCGGCCCTCCGACATCGGACGCCCGATCGGCCCCGTCGACTAGCGTTGCGGCATGGCCACCCCCGAGTTCATCCTCGAACTACGCCGCATGGTCGGCACGCATCCGCTCACCCTCACCGGCGTCACGGCGGTGATCGTGCACGAGGGACGCATCCTGCTGGGACGGCGCAGCGACAACGGCGCGCTCACCCCCATCACGGGCATCGTCGACCCGCACGAGGAGCCCGCCGACGCCGCGCGCCGGGAGGCCGAAGAGGAGGCGGGAGTCCGCATCCGCGTGGACCGCCTGGCCTGGGTGCACCAGATCCCGCGCGTGGTCTACGCGAACGGCGACCAGACCGACTACCTCGACCTCACCTTCCGGTGCGCGTGGCTCGAGGGTGAGCCCTACCCCGCCGACGGCGAGATGACCGAAGTGGGCTGGTATCCGCTCGACGACCTGTCGCGTCTGGATGACGAGATGCGCGCGCGCGTCGCCGCTGCTCTCGAGGACGGTCCGACACGCTTCGCCGGCGGCCGTTGATGGCGACCGCCGCATTGACCGGGCGCACGCTCGGCGCCTTCCTCGAGGGCCTGCGCCGCCCGACCGGCAATCCCGGCGGCGGCGCCGCGGGCGGGGTCGTGGCGGCGGTCGGCGCGGCACTGGGGACGATGGTGTGCGCCTACACGCCCGACGAACCCCGCGCGCGCGAACGCGCGCTCGCCCTCGACCTGTTGGGCGATCGGCTCATGGCGGCGGCCGCGGCGGATGCCGAAGCCTCGGAGATGCTGGGCGCCGCGCTTGCGCTGCCCGATTCTCCGGACCGCTCACCGGCGGTGTTCGCCGCCGCGACGGACGCCTGCGCCGCATCCGCAGCTCTCGGCGACCTGTCCCTCGCGCTGGCGCGGGAGCTTCGGGAGGTGGCGGATGTGGGCAACCGTCACCTGATGTCGGATCTGGCGGTCGCTGCCGACATCACGGCCGCGGGCTTGGGCGCGGCCGCGACGAACCTCCGAGGCGGGCTCACGTTGGCCTCCGCGCACGGCGACGCCACCGCACTCGAGGCCGCGTACCGTGCGCTGGTCGGCGCGCTGCTGACGTCCCGCGTCGAGACCCGCGCGCTGGCCGACCGCCTCGGCGAACCCTGATCTCCTCTCCCTCGCTCTCTCCCCCGCTCCCTCCCCGCGAGACTGCATTTCCCGCACGAGATCACGGGTAAATACCGTGATCTCGTGAACGGGATGCAGTCTCGCGGGCAAGAAGGCGGGGAAAGCGCGGATCAGTCGCGACGGAGGATCGCGAGGGCAGCGGCGAGGTCCGGCGCGTACTCGGACGTGAAGGTGACCCATTCGCCGGTCAGCGGATGCGTGAACGAGAGCTCTCGAGCGTGGAGCCACTGTCGCGTGAGGCCCAGGCGGGCGGACATCGTCGGGTCGGCACCGTAGAGCGGGTCGCCGACGCACGGATGCCGGTGCGCGGCCATGTGCACCCGGATCTGGTGGGTGCGGCCCGTCTCGAGGTGCACCTCGAGCAAGGACGCGCCGGGGAACGCCTCCAGCGTCTCGTAGTGCGTCACCGAATCCTTGCCCTCGGGGCGCACCGCGAACTTCCACGAGTGCGACGGATGCCGCCCAATCGGCGCATCGATCGTGCCGGCGAGGGGGTCGGGATGCCCCTGCACGACGGTGTGATAGATCTTCTCGACCTCGCGCTCCTTGAACGCGCGCTTGAGCGCGGTGTAGGCGCTCTCGGTCTTCGCGACGACCATCAGCCCGCTGGTGCCCACATCCAGCCGATGAACGACCCCCTGTCGCTCGGCGGCACCGGTGGTCGCGATCCGATAGCCGCCGGCGGCGAGGGCGCCGAGCACGGTGGGGCCGTCCCACCCGAGCGAGGGATGCGCCGCCACACCGGAAGGCTTGTCGACCACCACGATGTCGTCGTCGTCGTGGACGATGCCGAGATCCGGCACCTCCACTGGAACGACCTCGGGCTCGCGCTTGGGCTCCCAGCTCACCGAAAGCCAGCCGCCGGCACGCAGGCGGTCCGAGCGCCCGACGACCCGGCCGTCGAGTTCCACGCCGTCGGCGTCGGCGATCTCCGCGGCGAACGTCCGCGAGAAACCGAGCATCTTGGCGAGGGCGGCGTCGACACGGACGCCGTCGAGCCCGTCGGGGACGGGCAGACTGCGCGACTCCATCAGCTCTCGCGGCGACCGTCGTCGACCGCCGGCGGAGCGCCCGCGTCGGGGTCTGCCGTGGGGAAGAGCGGATCGCGCAACTCGCCGGTGCCCGCGGGAGTGGCGTCGCCGGCCGCGGCCGCATCGTCTGTCGGTGCGGAGGCGCTCGAACGACGCTCGCGCGTGCCGTCGAAGCGAAGGCCGACGAGCACGAGCAGCGCGACGGAGATCATCATCGTCACGATGAAGATGTCCGCGACGTTGTAGATCGCGGGCATCATCCAGGGCGTGGAGATGTAGTCAATCACGTGGCCGACCGCGAAACCAGGCTCACGGAACAACCGGTCGGTGAGGTTACCCAGGACGCCGCCGAGCAGCAGCCCCAGCACGACCGCCCAGAGCCGCGAACGGATGCGGCGAGCGATGACCACGATGGCCACGGCCACGGCCGCCATCGCGATGGTGAAGATCCAGGTCACGCCCTCGCCGAGCGAGAACGCCGCCCCCGGATTCCTCACGAGGTAGAAGATCAGAAAGTCCCCGATGATCGGCACGGGCTGCTCGGGAGGCAGCTCGGCGATCGCAAGGAGCTTCGCAAACTGGTCGGCGGCCAGCACCAGCACCGCGAGAGACGCGATGATGATGCCGGCCGCCGCCTGACGCAGGGGTCGTCGGTCCGACAAGGCCTTACTCAGAGACCGATGGCCGAGACCGGCGTGTTGGACGAGCCGCTGGGCGAGGTCTCGAGGTCGCGGAGCTTGCCCTCGATGAAGCTGCGCAGCTCGGCGCGGTAATCGCGCTCGAACTGGCGGAGCTCGGTGATGCGGGCCTCGAGCGCCTTGCGCTCCTTCTCCTGGCGAGCGATCTCGTCGCGACCCTTGGCCTCGGCCTCGGCGACGATCGTCGCGGCCTGGGCCTGAGCGTCGGCGATGAGCTGGTCGCGCTGGGCCTTGCCCTCCGCGACGTGCTCGTCGTGCAGGCGCTGCGCCAGCTCGATGATGCCGGCGGTGGCTGCGGCGCCCTCGGCGGGAGCCGGAGCCGCAGCGGGGACCGGAGCCGGAGCGGGCGTCTCGGCGACGGGCTCCTCGGCGACGGGCTCGGCGGCAGCGGGAGCCGAGGATGCGCCCGACTCGAGCGCCGCGACCTTCGCCTTCAGCTCGTCGTTCTCGGCAATGGTCTTGCGCCATTCGACGACGATCTCGTCGAGGAAGTCGTCGACCTCGTCCGGGTCGAAGCCCTCCTTGAACCGGACGTGCTGGAACTGCTTGGTGACGACGTCATCCGGAGTCAATGCCATGATGATTCCTCTTTCGGGGCGTGGCGGCGTGCCGATTTCAGGGGGATGATGCCCGCGGACGGGCCGCTCCAGCCAAGCATAGTCGGCCGTGAATCACCTTGCGAGGGAACCGGTGACCGACAGCAGGATGAAACAGAGCAGCATCGTCAGCGTGAAAGCGAAGTCGATCGCGATCGGGCCGACGCGCAGCGGGGGGATGAAACGACGGAACAGCTTGATGGGCGGATCCGTGACCGTGTAGACGAGCTCAGCGGCCACGAGACCCGCACCACGCGGGCGCCATTCGCGATTGAAGATGGGGATGTAATCCAGCACCAACCGCGCGAACAGCACCAGCAGATAGATCAGAAGCAGGATGTTCGCGATCGAGGCGACGAGGCGGACGACCTCCACGACGCGTTACTGCTGTGCAGCGAACGGCGTCGCTTCGGGGTCGGCCTGTGCGACGGCACCGTCGCCCGAGACGGCGACGTTCTCCGGCGAGAGCAGGAAGACCTTGCTCGTCACGCGCTCGATGCGACCGTAGAGCCCCAGCGAGAGTCCGCTCGCGAAGTCGATGAGACGGCGCGCGTCGGCGTCACTCATCTGTGACAGGTTGATGATGACCGGCACGCCCTCGCGGAAGTTCTCGGCGATGATCTGTGCATCGCGGTACTGCTTGGGGTGCACCGTGAGGATCTCGGTCACCGCACCGACGGACGGCTGACGGACGACCGCGGGGCGGTGGATGGGGGTCACGGGCGCGGCTTTCTCGACGACCTGCTCGGGCTTGCTGCGGCGCTCGCGCACCGGAGCAGGCTGCTCCTCGTAGACCTCTTCCTCGTCAGCGAGGCCCAGGTAGACCATGGTCTTCTTCAGCGGGTTCGACATCGCATCCTCCGTTTGCTCGTCCTCTTCGAGGCTAACCGTGTAGCGGGCGCGGACCCGTGATTGCCGACCCGATCCGCAGGTGTGTCGCGCCTGCGGCGATCGCTTCGACGAAATCGCCGGTCATCCCGGCGGAGATCCAGCTCGCCGCGGGCTCGATCCGGCGCACGCGCGCGGCATACTCGGCCACGCGGGCGAAGGCCGCGGCGGGATCCTCATCCAGAGGGGCCACCGCCATCACGCCGCGCAGGCGCAGTGTGTCGCAGCCGAGCACGTGCTCGACCAACGCCTCGAGGCGTTCCGGGGCGACCCCTCCGCGTCCGGGGTCGTCGGTGAGGTTGATCTGCACGAGCACGTCGAGCGCCGCGTCACCCTCGCCTGCTGCGCGTTGCAGCGCGTCGGCGAGTCGCGCACGATCCACGGTGTGCACCGCGGATGCGGCGTCACGGATGGCGCGCGCCTTGTTCGTCTGGGCCTGACCGATGAAATGCCAGACGAGGTCCGCGAGCTCGGACGTCTCTTCACGCTTGGTCGTCAGCTCCTGCTGACGGTTCTCGCCCACCTCGCGCACACCGAGCGCGTGCAGCTCACGCACGAGCGACGCGGGATGGAACTTGGTCACCACGATCCGGGTGATGTCGTTCGCGTCCCGGCCCGCGGCCTTCGCCGCCTCCGCGATGCGCGCGTCGATCGATGCCAGACGGGATGCGAGGGTGTCGCCCACTCGTCCTCCAGGAGAATCGGCACGGGCGGGTCGCGGATGTCCGCGACCCGCCCGTTGCGCGTGGCTTACTTCAGGAAGTCGGGGATGTCGAGGTCGTCGTCGCCGAAGGCGGAGTCGTACGAGGACGACTCCGAGACGCCTGCGGTGACCGGCACCACCGGCGGCTCCTCAGCGGCGGGCACCGGGGTGGAAGCTGCTTCTTCCACGGCGACGGCGGGGGCGGCCGGGGTCGTGAGCGGGTTGACCGCGGGGCGCGTCGCCGTCACGGGCTCAAGCCGCGGGCTGGGCTCGCCGCCGTCGAATCCTGCGGCGATGACCGTCACGCGCACCTCGTCGCCGAGCGTGTCGTCGATGACCGTGCCGAAGATGATGTTCGCCTCCGGATGCGCGGCCTCCTTGACCAGCTGCGCCGCATCGTTGATCTCGAAGATGCCGAGGTTGGAACCACCCTGGATGGACAGCAGCACACCGTGCGCACCCTCGATCGAGGCTTCCAGCAGCGGCGACTCCACGGCCAGTTCGGCTGCCTTAATGGCGCGGTCCGCACCACGGGACGAGCCGATGCCCATGAGGGCGGAACCCGCTCCCTGCATGACGGACTTCACGTCCGCGAAGTCGAGGTTGATCAGACCCGGGGTCGTGATGAGGTCCGTGATGCCCTGCACACCGGCGAGCAGCACCTGATCCGCCGTGGCGAAGGCCTCGATCATCGAGATGCCGCGGTCGCTGATCTCCAGGAGACGGTCGTTGGGGACGACGATGAGGGTGTCGACCTCTTCCTTCAGCTTCGCCACGCCGGCCTCGGCCTGGCTCTGGCGGCGGCGCCCCTCGAAGGAGAACGGCTTGGTGACGACACCGATGGTCAGCGCGCCGATCGACTTCGCGATGCGTGCGACCACGGGTGCGCCGCCCGTGCCGGTTCCGCCGCCTTCACCGGCGGTCACGAAGACCATGTCGGCACCGGCCAGCGCCTCCTCGATCTCCTCGGCGTGATCCTCGGCGGCACGTCGGCCGACCTCGGGATCCGCTCCCGCTCCGAGACCGCGCGTGAGCTCGCGGCCGACGTCGAGCTTGACGTCCGCGTCGCTCATCAGCAGCGCCTGGGCGTCGGTGTTCACCGCGATGAACTCCACTCCGCGCAGACCCAGCTCGATCATCCGATTGACGGCGTTGACTCCACCGCCACCCACCCCGACGACCTTGATGACCGCGAGGTAGTTCTGGTTCTGGCTCATCCCAGCCCTTTCGTCTCGTTGAACCGACGTCCCTACCGAAGCGTTGAACCTTAAACCTCACGTAAAGGGTTAAAGTATTGCCCGGTATGCAATTCCTGAATCGAAGGTATGCGCCGCACGCCGTGCTGCGCGCAGGCGCGCGGGCGTGTCGCCCAAGTGCTGCGGGATTCGTCGCCGGAGGCGTCAGCGGATGACGGGGACCTCAGGCGAGGAGACGTCGTAGACGGCGACGCCGTCCGGTGGACGGGTCGCCGTGAGCTTCTGCAGCACGAGCGCTTTGAGCGCGGATTCGTCCGCGCTCCCCCACACCACGCGCGTGTTCGTGCCGCCGAGGGTCAGCGTCACATCGTCGGCGGTCTTCGCCTCGACCTGCGTGACCTGAGCACGGAGGTCGGCGGGCAGCGCGCGCATCGTCTTGCCGATCGCGGCGAAGGCGACCCCGTCCTCACCGCCCGCGGCGTCGATGAGCGGGTAGCCCGCCGGCGGAGTCGGCGAGGTCGACAGCGCGACGCCGGCCGCATCCACGAGGGTGTAACCGGCCGCGCCGGAGATCACGCCGATGGGCGTGCGCTCCACGATCCGCACGACGAGCTCGTGCGGCGGACGCGCTTCGAGCGTGTAGCTCTCCACGAGCGGGAAAGCCACCAGCGCCGCCTTGATCGAGGACGCGTCGATCGCGGCGAGCGGGGTTCCGCGCTCGCCGTCGAGGGCGGCCTCGACGTCGGCGGCGGACAGCTGGGAGGTGCCCACGATGCTGATCTTCTCCACGGCGAACAGCGGACTGTACGCCGCGCCGACCGTCGCGATCGTGACGAGCACGAGGGATGCGGCCGCGCTCAGCCAGATGATGCGCCGGCGACGCTGGCGGACCGTGAAGCGCCTGACCTCGGCGCGCAGGGCCTTGCGCCGGGAGCGGGCGGCGCGCCAGACGTCGCGCCAGCCGACGGGCGCGGTGTCGCTGTCGACGCGTTCGGCATCCGTGCGCTCGGCGTCCTGCGCCGAGTCGGGCTTCGACCTCCCGGGACCGGCGCCGGGCAGGAACAGCGGCGCGATGGGGGCCGTTTCCTGAAGATCCTCGTCCGCGACAGGCTGCGACGCTTCGTCGCGCCGCGGCTCCACCGGGCGCGCGCGCAGCGGCGTGTCGGCGGGTCTCCCGCCCTGCGGCGGCAACGGCGAGGGTCGACGCATCCTCAGTCCTCGGGCGTCGGCGAGGCGGAGAGCGCGCTGAGCACCTGCGGGATGATCTGGTACACATTGCCGCAGCCGAGCGTGATGACGAAGTCGCCCTCACGAGCGATCTCGGCGGTGTAGTCGGCCGCCTCCTGCCAGTCGGCGACGTAGTGGACGCGGGCGGCATCGACGAATGCGTCGCTGACGAGCTCCCCGGTCACGCCGGGGATCGGATCCTCCCTCGCGCCGTACACGTCCAGCACGACCGTGTGGTCGGCGAGCTCCTCGAGCACGCGGGCGAACTCGCCGGACATCAGCTGCGTGCGCGAATACGTGTGCGGCTGGTGGACGGCGATCAGCCGGCCCGAGCCCACGACGGTGCGCGCGGCGCTCAGCGCGGCCTGCACCTCGGTCGGATGATGCGCGTAGTCGTCGTAGACGCTCACGCCGCGCTCGACGCCGTGCAGCTCGAACCGGCGGACGGTGCCCGAGAACCCCGCGACGGCGCGCACCGCATCGGCGAAGGCATGGCCCAGCGCGAGAAGGACGGCGATCGCGCCGGCCGCGTTGATGGCGTTGTGCGCCCCGGGGACGGAGAGCGACACGCGCTCTGACCGCCCCTCGACGCTGACGGTGAACGAAACCGTCGCGGCGGCGTCGATGTCCGTGACACGCACGTCCGCGTCCTCGTTCGCGCCGAAGGTCAGCACCCTCTCGTGCCGGATGCGGGCGCGCACGTCGCGGGCGCCGGGGTCGTCCGCCGAGATCACGACAGCTTCAGAGGCGTCGTCGGCGAAGCGGACGAAACCGTCGAAGAAGGCCTCGCGACTGCCCCAGTGATCGAGGTGGTCGGGATCGACGTTCGTGATGAGCGCGACAGAGGTGTCGTACAGCAGGAACGTGCCGTCGGACTCATCCGCCTCGATGACGAAGAGCTCGTCGGCGCCCGTGCCGCTGGAGGTGCCCAGCTGCGCGATGACACCGCCGTTGACGTAGTTCGGGTCGGCGCCGAGGGCCTGCAGCGCGGTGACGATCATCCCGGTGGAGGTCGTCTTGCCGTGTGCTCCGGCGACGGCGACGAGCGGGCGGGACCCGATGAGCCAGTGAAGCGCCTGCGAACGGTGGATGACGCTCAGCCCACGTTCCTTGGCCGTCACGAACTCGGGGTTCTCCGGCCAGATGGCTCCGGTGTGCACCACGGTGTCCGCATCCCCGAGGTGTGCAGCGTCGTGACCGACATGGACGTCGGCACCCGCAGCGGCGAGCTCGCGCAGGGCGCGGGAGTCGGAGCGGTCCGAACCGGACACGCGGATGCCGCGCTCGAGGAACATCTTCGCGAGTCCGGACATCCCGGATCCGCCGATGCCGATGAAATGGGCCGCCGTGATGTCGGCGGGCAGGGGAAGGCTCAGGTCGGGTCTGATCATGACCGTCAAAGTCTACGTTCGCCCCGTGTGAGCACGGCTCCGGCGCGCGCTGACGGCCCCGCTCCACATTGACGACGCTCTGCGCCGACGCTACGAAGGGGAGCATGCTCTCGCTGAACGTGGACCAGACTCTGCCCGAACCGCCCTACGCGCAGCTGCGTTCGCAGGTCGTCTCCGCGATCTCCGACGGCTCACTCGCGCCCGGCGCGAAGCTGCCCACCGTGCGGGCGCTCGCGGACGGACTGGGCCTCGCACCCGGCACGGTCGCTCGCGCGTACAAGGAGCTCGAAGCGGACGGCGTGATCGAGACACGAGGTCGCGCGGGCACGTTCGTGTCGTTCGCGGAGGACCCGCTGCGCAGCCAGGCCCAGCGCGCCGCGGTGGCGTACACCGCGACGGTTCGTTCGCTCGGAATCGACGACGACGAAGCGGTCCGACTCGTGACCGATGCGCTGCGCGCGATGCGCTGAACCGGCTCAGCCCCGCGCGCGGTCGATGAGCGCGATGACGTTCTCCGTTCCGCGGCGCGTGCCGACGGTGCCCGATGCCTCCCGCATCCGTGCGATGCGAGAGCGGTCCGCGATCAGCGGCAGGATCTCGGAGCGCACCCGGTCGGCGTCCAGTTCTGCGTCCGGGATGACGACCGCCGCTCCCGCGGCGACGGCGGATGCGGCGTTCAGGCTCTGCTCGCCGTTGCCGACCGCATACGGAACATAGACGGCGGGAATGCCGAGCGCGCTGATCTCGCTGACCGTCGCCGCTCCCGAGCGGGAGACGATCGCATCGGCGACCGCGAAGGCGTAGTCCATCCGGTCGATGTATCGACGCACGACATAGCCGCGCACGGCGGGGTCGGCGAGCTCGGACCGCTCCCCGGTGATGTGCAGCAGCTGCCAGCCGGCCGCGAGGACGTCTTCGTACGCGGCGCCGAACGCGTCGTTGAGTCGCTGCGCACCGAGCGAGCCACCGAAGACGAGGAGCGTGGGGCGAGCCGGGTCGAGGCCGAAGGACGCTGCCGCTTGTGGCCGCAGAGCCGCGGGATCGAGTGACACGATCTCTCGGCGCAGCGGCATCCCGACGACCTCGGAGCGGCGCAGCGGCGTCCCCTCGAAGGCCACTCCCACGGCGGCGGCGCGACGCGCGCCGAGCACGTTCGCCAGCCCCGGCTTCGCGTTCGCCTCGTGCACGACGACGGGAACCCCGGCACGGCGGGCGGCGACGTACGCGGGAGCCGCGGCGTACCCGCCGAATCCCACCACGACATCGACCCCGCGCTCGCGGATGTAGCCGCGCACCTGCGCCACGGCACGCCGCCACCGGGCGGGAAAGCGCAACGCTGCGCCGTTCGGCCGACGCGGGAAGGGCACTTTGTCGACGATGAGCAGCTCGTAGCCGCGGGCGGGGACCAGCCGCGATTCCAGCCCTTCGCGGGTACCGAGCACGAGGATCTCCGCGTCCGGCTCGCGCTCGCGCAGCCCGTCGGCGACCGCGAGCAGGGGGTTCACATGACCGGCGGTGCCACCGCCGGCGAGAAGATACGTCGTCACCGGGCGATTCTGCCACGCGGCGACGGGGATGCCGCTGAGCGCGCCTTGTGCGGGATGGTGCGCGCGAACGAGAGCAGCACACCGCAGGCTATGAGCACCGACATGAGCGAGGTCCCGCCCTGCGACAGGAACGGTAAGGGGACGCCGAAGACGGGCAGCAGCCGCAGCACGACACCGATGTTGAGCAACGCCTGGCCGATGATCCAGACGGTGATCGCCCCGGCGGCGATCCGCACGAACGGATCGTCGGTCTTGCGCACGATGTGGAAGGCCCCGACCGCGAAGATCGCGAAGAGCATGAGCACGACGATGCAGCCGATCAGTCCGAGCTCCTCTCCGACGATCGCGAAGATGTAGTCGTTGGCCGCAGCGGGCAGCCAGCTGTACTTCTCCTTCGAGTTACCGAGGCCCACGCCGAACACGCCGCCGCCGGCGAGGCCCCAGATGCCGTGCAGCGGCTGGTAGCAGTCGCCGTAGTAGTCGGCGAGGCAGTCGTTGGAGAGGAAGCTCATGTACCGGCGCATGCGGTCGGGGCTCGAGATCGCGAAGTACGCGACGCCGCCCGCGAAGAGCAGGAGCGGCAGGAGGAAGACCCGCAGCTTCACACCGGAGAAGAACAGACCCGCGAGCATGATGAGCACGAGGATGATCGCGGTGCCGAGGTCGTGCCCGGCCATGACCGTTCCGATCACGGCGATGCCCACCGGAACGGCGGGGATGAAGACGTGGCGCCAGTCGGCGAGCAGCGTTCGCTTGCGATAGAGGATGTATCCCAGCCAGATCGCGAGGGTGACCTTCAGGAACTCCGACGGCTGCGCCTGGAGGCCTGCGATGCGGATCCAGTTTTGGTTGCCGTCGTTCGTGATGCCCAACGGCGTGAACACGAGCAGCTGGAAGACGGTCGCCCCGATGAGAGCAGGCCAGGCCATGCGCTTCCAGAACCGCAGGGGCATGCGGGAGGCCAGGAACATGAGCGGAATGCCGATCACCGCGAACACACCCTGCTTGATGACGGCGTCGTAGGGACCGCCGCCCGCGTCCTCGCTCGTCGCCGAGGTGGCGGAGAGCACCATCACGAGCCCGAAGCCGGTGAGGATCAGCGCCGTCGACGCGATGAGCAGGAACTCGCTGGGCACGGGAGCGAAGACGCGTCCGAGAGAGACGCGCGCGGCCAGTCCCCGCTTCGCGGGCTCAGGCTCCTGCGGGAGGGGCCTGGTCCTCGTCGTGTCGACCACCCGCATCCCTTTCGATCCTCGTGCGCACGGCGTCCGCGAAGCGTGTCCCGCGGTCCGCGTAAGACGTGAACTGATCGAAGGATGCGGCGGCGGGGGCGAGCAGAACCACATCCCCGTCGTGCGCGATCTTCATCGCCAGCTCGACGACCTGCGCCATGACGTCTTCAGTCTCGGTGTCAGCGACCTCGAAGACGGGAACCGCGGGCGCGTGTCGCGCGAACGCCGCCAGCACCTCGGTGCGATCGGCGCCGATGACGACGGCAGCCTTCGTCCGGATGCCGCGTGTCGCGACGAGATCCGAGACGTCCACGCCCTTCAGTTGACCGCCGACGATCCAGATGGCGCCGGGGTAGGCGGCGAGCGAGGAGGCGGCGGCGTGCGGATTCGTGGCCTTGGAGTCGTCCACCCAGGTCACCCCCGCCGCTGTGGCGACGATCTCGATGCGATGCGGGTCGAGTCGGAACTGGGCGAGCGCTTCGCGGATGGCGGCGGGCTCCGCGCCCACCGACCGGGCCAACGCCGCGGCCGCGAGGACGTTGGCGACCATGTGGGGAGCCGCGAGCTGCTGCCGGGCGAGCTCCTCGAGCGTCGTGAGCTCCAGGGCGCTGTTGCGACGGTCGTCGAGGAAGGCCCTGTCGACGAGGATGCCCTCCACGACGCCGAGGTCGCTGGGCCCCGGCATCCCGAGGTCGAAGCCGATGGCGCGCGCGCCGTCCACGACGTCGGCCTCCTCGACCATCAGGCGCGTGGCGTCGTCGGCCTTGTTGTAGACGCAGGCCATCCGCGTGTGGGCGTAGACGACGGCTTTCGCATCGCGGTACGCAGCGAAGGAGCCGTGCCACTGCAGGTGGTCGTCGGCGAGGTTGAGGCACACGCTGGCCCAGGGAGACACGGGTTCCGGCCCTGTCTGCAGCGACAGATACCAGAGCTGGTGGCTGGACACCTCCACGACGAGTACGTCGAACCCGGCGGGATCGCGCACCGCATCCAGCACCGGGACCCCGATGTTGCCGACGGGGGCGACGCGGTAGCCCGCGGTCTGCAGCATCGTGGCGGTCAGGCGCGTGGTCGTCGTCTTGCCGTTGGTGCCGGTGACGAGGATCCACTCGTGCGGGGAACCGTCCGGCCGTGGCACCTTGTCGCGCACGCGCCACGCCAGCTCGAGGTCGCCCCAGAGCGGGACGCCCTCTGCGCGAGTCCAGGAGATCACCGGGTGGTGCGGGGGGAAGCCAGGCGAGGCGACGACGAGGTCGGGGCGATGGGCGATCAGCGCCTCGGGGACGGTGTCCAGCGGCCCGGTCCACAGCTGCGCGCCGATGACCGGCAGCAACCGGGCGTACTCCTCGTCGGCGCTCTCGCTGACCACGAGCACATCGGCGCCCAGTTCGGCCAGGGTGTCGGCGACAGAGAACCCGGTCATCGACAGGCCGAGCACGACGACGCGAAGGCCCTTCCAGTCGGCGTGCCAGCTGTTCAGGGCGTCCAGGCGAGCATCCGTCACGATCGCACGAGCCATTCCACGTAGAAGAGACCGACGCCGGTGAGCGCGAGAAGGCCGGCGATGATCCACATCCGCACCACGATCGTGATCTCGGGCCAGCCGCGCATCTCGAGATGATGGTGCAGCGGGCTCATGAGAAACAGCCGCTTGCCGCGCGTGAGCTTGAAGTAGAAGCGCTGCAGGATGACCGAGCCCGACGCGATGACGTAGACGCCGGCGATGACGGCGAGCAGGATCTCGGTGCGGGTCAGGATCGCGAGAGCGACGATCACACCGCCGATCGACATCGAGCCCACGTCACCCATGAACACCCGCGCCTTGGGGGCGTTCCACCAGAGAAAGCCCACGAGTGCACCGATGAAGGATGCGGCGATGATCGCGAGGTCGAACGGATCGCGCGTCTGGTAACAGGCGTCCTGCAGCCCTCGGCTGATCGCGTCGAGGTCGCACGGCTGCTTGAACTGCCAGAAGGAGATCAGGGCGAGGGCGCTCGTGACGAAGATGCCGGAGCCGGCGGCGAGCCCGTCGAGACCGTCGGCCACATTGACCGAGTTCGAGGCGGCGACGCCGAGGAACGCGATCCACGCCAGGTAGAGCACCCATCCGACGACGGCGCCCAGCGCCATGAAGGAGAGCACGGGGATGTCGCGGAAGAGTGACACGAAGGGGCTCGCCGGCGTCTGTCCGTCGGCGTTCGGCAGGCTCAGTCCGACGATGCCGAACGGAACCACGACGAGGATCTGACCGATGATCTTGCGCCATCCCGACAGCCCGAGGCTGTTCTGGCGACGCACCTTCATGAAGTCGTCGATGAACCCGACGACGCCGAAGCCGACCATCATCCAGATGACGAGCAGGCCCGAGATCGTGGGCGGGTTGCCACCCGCATAGGTGCCGATGAAGTAGCCGACGAGGCTGCCCACGATGAAGATCGTGCCGCCCATCGTGACCGTGCCGCGCTTGGCGCCATGGCTCGGGTTGTGCTCGTTCTCCGGCGTGCGGATCACCTGACCCCATCCCCACGCGCGGAACAGTCGCAGGAAGACGGGGGTCAGGAACAGGGTGAAGGCGAGCGAGATCGCGGCGGCTGTCAGGAGGGATCTCACGAGAACGATTCTCCCAGACGGTCGCCGAGGAAGCGGAGCCCGGCGGAGTTGGACGACTTCACGAGCACGCGGTCGCCGTCGCGGAGCTCGCCCATGAGGTAGGCGTACGCCGCGTCCGCGTCGTCGAAGAACACGGCCTCGTCGTTCCAGGAGCCCTCGGCGACCGCGGCGAGGTACATGCGCCGTGCGGCCTGTCCGATGATGACGATCCGCGGGATGCGCAGGCGGACGGCGAGCTCTCCGATGCGGTCGTGCTCCTCCCCCGCGTACTCGCCAAGCTCGCTCATCGCGCCGAGGACGGCGACCATGCGCTCGTCCGGTGCGGTGATCTGCGCCAGCGTCCGCAGTGCCGCGACCATCGAGTCGGGGCTCGCGTTGTACGCGTCGTTGATGATGCGCACGCGATCGGAGCCCAGCGGCTGCATACGCCAGCGTTCGGCGAGCTCGACCGACTCCAGGCGGGTCACGACGTCGTCGATCACCACCCCCAGAGCGGTCGCGGCGGCGGCCGCAGCGAGGGCGTTCATGACGTGGTGGGCGCCGAGGACGCGCAGCGCGACGGGGCGGCTCTCGCCGTCGATCGTGAGCACGAAGCGAGTGCCGGATGCGGTGACCTCGACCTCGCTGCCGCGCACGGCGGCATCCTCGCCGAGGCCGAACCAGCGCACGCCGACGGACTGTTCGGCTGCGATGGGGGCCATGGCGCGCACGCGTGCGTCATCGACGTTGAGCACGGCGAGTCCGCCCGGGCGCAGCGCCCGCACGAGCTCGCTCTTGGCGTGGAAGGTCGCCTCGATGCCGCCGAAGCCGCCGGCGTGGGCCATGCCGACCATCAGCACGACGCCCATGTCGGGTTCGACCAGGCCCGCCAGGTGCGCGATGGCCCCGGGGGCGCTGGCCCCGAACTCGCTCACCAGGAAGCGCGTGTCGTGGGTGACGCGCAGCATCGTCAGTGGAGCGCCGACCTCGTTATTGAACGACGCGCGGGGGGCGACCGTCTCGCCCTCGGCCTCCAGGATGCGGGCCAGCAGGTTCTTGGTGGTCGTCTTGCCGTTGGAGCCGGTGATCCCCACGATCTGCAACCGGCCGCCGGCGCGCACCTCGGCGACGACGGCGCGTGCGAGGTCGGCGAGGGCCGCGACCGCGTCGGGCACGACGATCTGGGACACTCCCACCTCGACCGGGCGTTCGACGATCGCGAGGGCGGCGCCGAGAGCGACCGCCGCGTCGACGAACAGATGCCCGTCGGTGGTCTCGCCGGGCTTGGCGACGAAGATGCCGCCGGGGCGCATCTGACGCGAATCGGTGTCGACGTCGCCGGAGACCACGGTGTCGGCGTCGTCAGAGCCGGCGGGAAGCAGGGTGCCGCCGAGGATCTCGGCGATGCGGGAGAGTGTGAGTGCGATCATGTCTGGGAGGGCGCCGCTCAGCCGATCTTCGGCAGCAGCTCGGGCTGCGAGTCCGACGGCAGGACCCGGTAGGTCTTCAGGACCTGGGTCATCGCCTTCTGGAAGGCCGCAGCGTTGGCCGCAGACGAGCGTACCGCAGTGGGCTGATCGAGGGTGACCGCGACGATGTACTGCGGGTCGTCCACCGGCGCCATGCCGATCATGGTGGTGAAGTAGACACCGCTCTTGTAGCCGGAGCCGTCGGAGATCTCGCCCGTTCCGGTCTTCAGCCCCACCCGGTAGCCGCTGATCGCCGTGGTCTTGGCGTTGCCGCCCTGCACGGCGACGTTCTCGAGCAGCTCGCGCACTTGGCTGGCCGTGCTCGCGCTGACGACCTGCGTACTCGCGCCCGCATCCGTCTCCTGGACCGTTCCGTCGGCCTTCGTGCACGATTCGACGAGCGAGAGCGGCACCTTCGTGCCGTCGTTGGCGATCGCCTGGTAGGCGCCCATCAGCTGCGGCAGCGTGGTGGCGACACCCTGACCGAACGAGGTGTTGTAGAAGGTCTGGTTGTCCCACTGGTCGACGGGACGCAGGGTCCCCTTCGCCTCGCCGGGGAAGTCCACGCCGCTGATCTGGCCGATGCCGAACTTCTGCAGATAGTCGTAGCGCGTCTGCGCCGGGACCTTCTCGGCGAACTTCGAGATGCCGACGTTCGAGGAGTCGATGAGCACGCCCGCGAGCGTGTAGTTCAATGCCCCGTGGGGGATCGCGTCCTGGACGCGGGCGCCGTTGGGGAAGGTCTCGCGCCCAGAAGCGGTCACTGTCGAGGTCGGCGTCGCCGCACCCGCGTCGATCACCGTCGCCGCCGACAGCGCCTTGAAGGTCGAGCCGGGCTCGAACGTGCCGCGGAAGATCCGGCTGGAGCGATCCTCCGGCGCGGTCGCCGAGACGTTGTTCGGGTCGACGGTGGGCCACTCCGCGGCGGCCCGGATCTTGCCGGTCTTGGCCTCCACCACCATGATCTGTCCGTGCTGCGCGCCCTGGTTGGTCGCCTGCTCCGCGATCAGCTGCTGCAGGTAGTACTGCAGGTCGCGGTCGATCGTCAGGGTCAGTGTGCCGCCGTCGACAGCGGGCGTCACCTGCTCGGTGCCGGGGATGATCACGCCGTCCTTGCCGCGCTGGAAGACGCGCTCGCCCTCGGTCGGTGCGAGGCACGAGTTCTGAGCGGCCTCGAGTCCCTCCAGCGGCTCCCCGTCGGAGCCCACGAATCCGACCAGGTTGCCGGCGACGGCCCCATCGGGGTACGTCCGGGCGGGATGCGGTCGCATCGTCAGGTACGGGATGCGCAGATCCAGCAGCTGCTGGTACTTCTCGGTCGAGAGCCCGTTCTTGAGCGACGCGTACTGCGACTTCGGGTTGACCGCGAGAGCGTCCGCGACGATCTTCTGCACGTCCTCGGAGCTCTGGCCGGTGATCTGGGCGATCTCGCCCGCGACGGTCGGCCAGTCGACCTCGATCTCGTTGCCCGAGGCATCCGTGCGCTCGATCGGTCCCACATTGCTGGGATCCAGCTCGGCGTCGTAGGTGAGGATGCTTCCCGCGAGGACGTTGCCGTTCTCGTCGACGATCGATCCGCGCGTGCCGTACAGGGTGGTCTTGCCGCCCATGGCGATCCGCAGCGAGTCGTCGATGTGCTCTCCGGCGTTCACGACCTGGATGTCCACCAGGCGCACCACGAAGGCGACGAGGACGGCCAGCACCACGGCCAGGGCGATGACGGTGCGGCGACGGGGGGTTCGCGTGCTTCTCGTCGTCATGGTCTCAGTGTGTGGCAGGGGTGGGCAGTCCGTCGGTCAGCGCGGGGGGTGTCGTCGGATCGGTCCCCGTGCCCGTCTCGGTCTCGGGCGCAGGCGGTGCCTGCACGCCGTTGATGGTGGCGTCGGGTGCGGTGACGAGGGGGGTCTCGGTGATGAGCGCGTTCGACACGGCGCCGCGCCCCAGCGGGTCGATCGTCGACGTGTAGACGGATGCCTGCTGCGCACCGAGGACCGCACCGTCGCTGAGGCGGAGATAGCTCGGCGACTCGTTGATGACCATGCCCAGTGCCGCGGCGTTCGCGGCGAGGTACTGGGGCGAGCTGAGGCCGGCGACCTGGTCGTAGAGGATCTGCTTCTGCACCGTCAGATCACGCTGCTGCTGCGTCAGGCTCGCGAGTTCGAACGAGCTCTGCGTCGACAGGACCGACAGCACCATCTGCGCACCCGCGATCGCCAGCGCCCCCGCGACGGCGATGATGCCGTACACCAGGCGGGGACGACGACGGCGGGCCGGGGATTCGACGGGGCGGAGAGTGCGCTCCGCCCGACGCCCGACCTCGGATCCGCGCTCGAGCGGCTCGATGGCCCAGGCCGTGCTCGTGGTGGTGCTCATACGATCTCCCGGACTCGTTCGGCGGCACGAAGTCGTACCGGGGTGGCGCGCGGATTGGACTCGCGCTCGGCGTCGGAGGCGAGTTCGGCCCCCTTCACCAGCAGGCGGAACTGGGGCGCGTGCTCGGGGAGCTCGACGGGCAGGCCCGCGGGGGCGGTCGAGCTGCTCGCGCGGGCGAGCTCGCGCTTGACGAAGCGGTCTTCGAGCGACTGGTAGCTGAGCACGACGATGCGGCCGCCCACGGCGAGCAGCTCGAGGGCCGCGGGCAGCGCCTGCTCCAGAGCGGCCAGTTCCGCGTTGACCTCGATGCGCAGGGCTTGGAACACCCGCTTGGCCGGGTGACCCGCGTTGCGCAGTGCGGCGGGGGTGGCGGCGTCGAGGATCTCGACGAGACGACCCGAACGGACGATGGGCTCCGTCTGACGGGCGGCGATGATCGCGCGCGCGTAGCGCGCCGCCAGCTTCTCCTCGCCGTACCGCTCGAAGATCCGACGCAGATCCCCCTCGCCGTACGTGGCCAGCACGTCCGCCGCGGTCACACCGGCGGACTGGTCCATCCGCATGTCCAGCGGCGCGTCCTTGGCGTAGGCGAAGCCGCGCTCCGCCTCATCCAGCTGCAGCGAAGAGACACCCAGGTCGAACAGGATGCCGTCGATGCGGTCGACCCCCGCCGATGCGACAGCGGCGCGGATGCCGTCGTACACCGTGTGCACGAGGGTCGTGCGATCGCCGAATCGGGCCAGCCGCTCCCCCGCGATGCGCAGCGCGTCGGTGTCGCGATCGAGGCCGATCAGCCGGAGTCCGTCGAATCGTTCGAGGAAGGCTTCGCTGTGGCCTCCCATGCCGAGGGTCGCGTCGACGAAGACGGCGCCCTCGCGGTCGAGCGCGGGTGCCAGCAGTTCGACGCAGCGCTCGAGCAGGACCGGGGTGTGGATGTCGCGGAAGTCCATGATGCGGGGGCCGGGTCCCTCGATCCTGATCCCCATCCGCTCCGACCTGACACCGGGGAAGTGCGTCAGGGCTCGAGCGGCTGGGAATCAGGGTCGAGGGCTCAGAACAGGCCCGGGATCACCTCCTGCTCCATCTCGGAGTACGTCTCTTCATTGCTCTCGGCGTAGGAGTTCCACGCCTCGGCATCCCAGATCTCCGCGTGGGCACCGACACCGGTGACGACGAGCTCCCGCTCGAGGCCGGCGTACGTGCGCAGCGCCGGCGGGATCGTGATGCGGTTCTGACCGTCCGGCTTCTCGGCGCTCGCACCCGAGAGGAACATCCGCAAGAAGTCGCGCGCCTGCTTGTTGGTCAGCGGCGCCTCGCGGATGCGCTCGTGCACCTTCTCGAACTCTTCGGTCGCGAAGACGTAGAGGCAGCGGTCCTGCCCGCGGGTGATCACGACGCCGCCGCCGAGGTCGTCACGGAACTTGGCCGGGAGGATGACGCGCCCTTTGTCGTCGAGCTTGGGGGTGTGCGTGCCGAGCAGCATTCGCGCATCCCCCCTCCTTCGTCCGGCCCACGTGTGAGGTGATCACCACTTTACTCCACTTCCCTCCACTTCACTACACATTCGGGGGCAGATCTGGGCGGACGCTCCCCACACACGAAAAAAGCGCCGACCCCGAAGGGTCGGCGCTTGTGAGAAGCGGGAGGGTCAGCGGCCTTCTTGGCGGCGGTCCCATCGGTCGTTCATGCGGTCCATGAATCCGGCGGAGGGCCGGGATGCGGAGCCGCCGGCTCGAGGTGCGGCGCTGGAACGGGCGGTCTTGGAGGGGGTGAGCGCGAAGATCACGCCTCCGAGCATGACGATGAAGCCGATGACGCCCACCACGATCAGTTGCGTGGAGAGTCCGACGATCAGTCCGCCCAGCCCGACGAGCACGAGGATCGTGCCGTACACGATGTTGCGGTAGCTGAGCGCGCGGCCGCCCTGCGGCGCGCTGACGACGTCGGCGTCATTGCTCATGAGATGGCGTTCCATCTCGTCGAGCAGGCGCTGCTCTTGTTCGGAGAGAGGCATTCGTCCCCCTAGGGTCACGGCGATGCTTGGATTCTACGCGCCGCCTGTCGAACTAGGCTAGGCCCGTGTCGAGGACCACAGACGCGATCGAAGCGGTTTCCCAGCGACTGGATACGTTCTTCGGATCGCAGGAGCAGGCCGCGCGGGCGATGGGCCCGGACGCCCTCGCCTTCGTCGAAGACGTGCGCGACACCGTGACCGGCGGAAAGCGCCTGCGCGCGCGATTCTGTGTGACGGGTTGGCGCGCCGTCGCGGAGCGTGTCGACCCCGGCGCCACGCCGCCCGCAGCCGTCGTCGCGACCGCTGCGGCGTTGGAGATCTTCCAGGCCGCCGCCCTCGTGCACGACGACCTGATCGACAACTCGGACACCCGCCGCGGACGACCCTCCCTGCACCGCGCCCTCCAGGCCCAGCACGTCGCCCGCTCGTGGGCGGGCGACGCCGCCGCCTTCGGTCGTTCGGCCGCCCTCCTCGGCGGCGATCTGCTGGTGGCCTTCAGCGACGACCTCCTCGAGGAGGGGCTGGCGCTCACGGACCATGCGGCCGCCGCGCGTGCCGAGTATGCGCGGATGCGGCGCGACGTCACCATCGGGCAGTACCTCGACATCGCCGAGGAGTCCGCCTTCGCGGTAGCCGACGACGCGACGCACGCCGATCGCGCGCTGCGTGTGGCCTCGCTCAAGTCGGCGCGCTACAGCGTGGAACAACCGCTGCGCATCGGCGCTTCGCTGGCCGGCGCCGATCGGACGCAGCTCGACGCGTTGAGCGCGTTCGGACATCCGGTCGGAATGGCGTTCCAACTCCGCGACGACGTGCTCGGAGTCTTCGGCGACGCCGCCGAGACCGGGAAACCCTCGGGCGACGACCTGCGCGAGGGCAAGCGCACCGTGCTCATCGCCTACGCCCGCGACGCGCTCGGGGCGGGCGCGCGACGCACCCTCGACGAACTCTTGGGCGATCCCGATCTCGACGAGCAGCAGATCGCGGCGTTGCAGCGCACCATCATCGACAGCGGCGCCGTCGATCGCGTCGAGCAGCTCATCACCGCCTATGTGCGCGAAGCGGACCGAGCCCTGTCGGCCGCCCCCTTGGCGAACGCGACGGTCGGCGAACTGCGCGATCTCGCGCGAGCCGCCACCGAGCGCCGCTCCTGAGCGAGACTCGCCTCAGGCGAGGGCGCGCGCGACGCGTCGCACTTCGCTCTTGCGCCCCTGCAGCAGCGACGTGATCGGCGCCTGCCCGATCGACTCCTCGTACGCGAGGAGCCAGTCGATGGCCTCGTCGTCGGTCAGTCCCGCGTCCCGCAGCGCGAAGATCGTGCCGCGCAGCGACGACAACGGCGCACCGTCGACGAAGAAGACGCTCGGCACACGGAAGGAGCCTTCACGACGCGACCCGATCAGATAGCCCTCGTCGAGCAGACGCCGGACACGGCTCAGCGACTCGCCGGTCAGTTCGACCAGCTCGGGCAGTGCAAGCCATTCGGTGGGGACAGGGGTCTCAGAACTCACCCGTCCATGTTCTCATCCGCGCGCCGCACGCCGCGCGGCGCATGCGCCGAAAGATGGGAGAGATCTCATCTGTCACACCCGTCACTTCCGTTGACCTGGGTACACACGCGTGTCAGGGTGGCGGGACCCCGGATGTGAAAGAGAGGACGACCATGCTCGTGGACGTCTCCCCCCACCCGCGCGCCGTCATCGGCGCCTCCGCCCTCGTGAGCGCGGTCGCGCTCACCCTGATCGCCGCGCCCGCGCACGCGTCCACGACGGAGCAGTCGCGGCTGGGCGCGCCGCGCCCGGCCCAGACGCCGCCGGCGAGCACGCACACCGTCGCGGCCGGAGAGTCCGTCGCGGCGATCGCCGCGCGCTACGGACTCGCCACAGCCGACGTGCTCTCCTGGAACGGTCTGTCGTGGGAGAACTCGCTGATCCGACCCGGCCAGGTACTGACCCTCGTCGCGCCGACCGCACCCGCACCCGCTGCCGCACCGACGCCCGCTGTCGGAGCCTCTTACACGGTCGTCGCCGGCGACACGATCAGCGGGATCGCCGGGCGCCACGGGGTCACGGCGGGGGCGGTCCTCGCCGCCAATGGCCTCACCTGGGACTCGATCATCTACCCGGGCCAGACGATCACCGTGCCGGCCGTCGCCGCATCCGCGCCTGCACCGGCACCGGCCGCCGCGGCCGGGACCGGCCTGGAGCTGGACGCGGAGCAGTCCGAGAACGCGCGCACCATCATCCGCATCGGCCGCGAGCTGGGTGTTCCCGAGCGCGGGATCGCCATCGCGCTGGGCACCGCCATGCAGGAGTCGTGGCTGCGCAACCTCGACTGGGGCGACCGCGACTCGCAGGGCCTGTTCCAGCAGCGTCCCTCCACCGGGTGGGGCACGGTGGAGGAGGTGCGGGATGCGGAGCGCGCAGCCCGTGCGTTCTTCGGCGGCCCCGCCGACCCCAACGGCACCCACACCCGCGGCCTTCTGGACATCCCCGGCTGGGAGTCGATGACATACGCGGACGCCGCACAGGCGGTGCAGATCTCGGCGTATCCGGATCGTTACGCCCGGTGGGAGCAGCCTTCTCTCGCCTGGCTGGCCGCCCTCGGGTAGGGCACGACGGCGGGATCAGCGGTGAGCCGCTGCCGGAGCTCACAGCGACCGCTCCGTAGACTCTCACCGTGAGCACGAGCCAGCGCACCGACCCGCTGATCGGCCGTCTCGTCGACGGCCGGTACCGCGTGCGCTCGCGCATCGCCCGCGGCGGCATGGCCACGGTGTACGTCGCGACCGATCTGCGCCTGGAACGGCGCGTGGCCCTCAAGGTCATGCACGGGCACCTCAGCGACGACACGGTCTTCCAGAGTCGGTTCATCCAGGAGGCGCGGGCGGCCGCACGCCTCGCCGACCCGCACGTGGTCAATGTGTTCGATCAGGGTCAGGACAGCGACATGGCGTACCTCGTCATGGAGTACCTGCCGGGCATCACGCTGCGAGAGCTCATGAAGGAGCAGCGCCGCATCCCGGTTCCGCAGACCATCACCATCATGGATGCGGTGCTCTCGGGTCTGGCCGCGGCGCACCGCGCCGGCATCGTGCACCGCGACGTCAAGCCCGAGAACGTGCTTCTGGCCGAGGACGGCCGCATCAAGATCGGCGACTTCGGTCTCGCCCGCGCCACCACGGCGAACACGGCGAGCGGTCAGATGCTGCTCGGGACGATCGCGTATCTCGCGCCCGAGCTCGTCACCCGCGGCAGCGCCGACGCTCGCAGCGACATCTACGCGCTCGGCATCCTTCTCTACGAGATGCTCACCGGGGAGCAGCCGTACAAGGGCGAGCAGCCCATGCAGATCGCCTACCAGCACGCCACCGATTCGGTGCCCCGCCCGAGCGTCAAGAACCCGGCCGTGCCGGAGCAGCTCGACGAGCTGGTGCTGTGGGCGACGGAGCGCTCCCCCGACGCGCGACCTGTCGACGCGGATCAGATGCTGCAGCGCCTGCGCGAGATCGAGCGCGAGCTGGGCATCGCCCCCCAGGTCGCGCGCACGCTCGCGGTCGGCACGGCCGTGATCGATGACCGCCTGGACTCCGGCGAGTTGACCAAGGCGCTCCCGCTCGGCGGCACCGGTCCCACCATCGTCGCGGAGGACGTCGACAACGCCACACTGCTGCGCCAGCGCGCCCGCCGACGGTCGGCGAAGGGCGCCTGGCTGCTGACTCTCGTCGTGCTGCTGGCAGCACTCGCGGGCGGGATCGGCTGGTGGTTCGGCTCCGGACCGGGCTCGCTCGTGGCTGTCCCTGCGCTGGAGGGGCAGAGCTTCGAAGCCGCCCACGCAGAGATCGTCGACCGAGGTCTGCGCGTCGAACGCGCGGACGAGTACAGCTTCGACGTCGAAGCGGGAACGGTCATCCGCACCGAGCCCGGAAGCGGTGAACGCGTCGAGAAGGACTCGCTCGTGCGAGTGGTCATGTCGCAGGGCCCCCAGCCGCACGACGTCGGCGCGTTGGCAGGGATGACGTTGGATGCGGCGACCGCCGCGATGCAGCAGGTTCGCGTCACCGTCGGCGACCCGCAGTACGTGTTCACGGATGCGCCCGACGGCACGGTCGTCGCCGCGGCCGTCTCCCCCGCCGCCGGCGGCGACGCGATCGACTGCTCGAACGGCTGCACCCTGCACGAGGGCGACGGGGCGAGCTTCACCGTCTCGCGCGGCCCGGTCCCTGACGTCTCCGGGATGAACCAGAATGATGCCGAGAAGACCCTCAAGAGTGTCGGTCTCGACGTATCCTCCGAGCGCCCCACGCAGTACTCGGACAGCATCGACAAGGGGCGCGTGATCGCGATCGGCGACAATCCCAGCGGGGGGAACTGGCGGCCCGGAGAAACCGTGACGCTGATCGTGTCCGACGGCCCCGAGCCGGTCGAGATCCCGGCGAACATCGTGGGAATGAGCATCCGTGACGCGGTAAAGGCGCTGGAAGCACGCGGTTTCGAGGTCAACGCCGGTATCGAGGACGGCAATCTTCCGCTGGGCTTCAAGTACTGGGACGTCTACAAGGTGAAGGCGAGTAACCCGAAGGCCGGCACGACGGCCCCGAAGGGCAGCACCGTCACCCTCACACCGTCGCTCTGACCTCGACCGCAGCCCGAACACCACTGCCGTCGCACGAAACGCGAGAGCCGCCCGGCACGGATGCGGGGCGGCTCTCGACGTTCGGGGCTCAGCGCTTCTCGAGCTCCTCCGCCACGAGGAAGGCGAGCTCCAGGCTCTGCATGTGGTTCAGGCGAGGATCACACAGGCTCTCGTAGCGGGTCGCCAGCGTGGCCTCGTCGATCATCTCCGAGCCGCCCAGACACTCGGTCACGTCGTCACCGGTGAGCTCGACGTGGATGCCGCCCGGGTGCGTGCCCGTGGCGCGGTGCGCCTCAAAGAACCCGCGAACCTCGTCGACCACGTCGTCGAAGCGACGCGTCTTGTAGCCGGTGGGCGTCGTGATGCCGTTGCCGTGCATCGGGTCGGTGACCCACAGCGGCGTCGCACCGGCATCCTTCACGGCCTCCAGGAGCGGCGGCAGTGCGTCGCGGATCTTCCCCGCGCCCATTCGCGTGATGAAGGTGAGGCGGCCCGGCTCCCGCTCGGGGTCGAGCTTGTCGATGAGCGCCAGCGCGGTCTCGGGCGTCGTCGACGGGCCGAGCTTCACGCCGATGGGGTTGCGGATCTTCGAGAAGTAGTCGACGTGCGCGCCGTCGAGATCGCGCGTGCGCTCCCCGATCCACAGGAAGTGGGCCGACGTGTTGTACGGCGTGCCCGTGCGGGAGTCGATGCGGGTCAGGGGTCGCTCGTAGTCCATGAGCAGACCTTCGTGGCCCGTGTAGAACTCGACGTGTCGCAGCTCGTCGAAGTCGGCTCCGGCGGCCTCCATGAACTTGATGGCGCGGTCGATCTCCGCCGCCAGGCCCTCGTAGCGCTGGTTGGCCGGGTTCTCCGCGAAGCCGCGGTTCCAGCTGTGGACCTCACGCAGATCGGCGAACCCGCCCTGCGTGAAGGCGCGGATGAGGTTCAGCGTCGAGGCGGCCGTGTGGTACGCCTTCTCGAGCCGTCGAGGATCGGCGGTGCGCGAACCCTCCGTGAAGTCGTAGCCGTTGACGATGTCGCCGCGGTACGCCGGCAGCGTCACGTCGCCGCGCGTCTCGGTGTCGCTCGAGCGCGGCTTGGCGAACTGCCCCGCCATGCGCCCCATCTTCACGACCGGCATGGACGCGCCGTACGTCAGCACCACCGCCATCTGCAGCAGCGTCTTGATGCGGTTGCGGATCTGCTCGGCCGTGGCACCGGCGAACGTCTCGGCGCAGTCGCCGCCCTGCAGAAGGAAGGCGCGTCCGGATGCGGCCGTCGCGAGGCGCTCGCGGAGGCGGTCCACCTCACCCGCGAACACGAGAGGCGGGAGGGTGGCGAGTTCGGCCGAGACGGCCGCGACAGCGTCCGCGTCGGGCCAGGAGGGCTGCTGCTTGATCGGCAGTGAGCGCCAGTGATCGAGCGGGTCCAAGCTGTGGGGCATTCGCTCAGTCTAGCGACGCCGCGGGCGTGTCGATCCCGTGCGTCGAGGACGTCGCCAGCCGGTCCTTGACCGTGGAGGCGTAGACGTCGTCGTAACGCTGCGCGCCCAGGCGCTGCAACGCGACCATGATCTCGTCCGTGACCGAGCGCAGGACGTAACGGTCGCCCTCCATGCCCGCGAACCGGGAGAAGTCGAGCGGTTCGCCGATCACGATGCCGACGCGGCCGATGCGCGGGAGTCGCTGACCGATCGGCATGACCGTATCGGTGTCCACCATGACGACCGGCACGACGGGAACGCGGGCCTCGAGCGCCATACGGGCGATTCCCGTGCGCCCGCGGTACAGCCGCCCGTCGGGGCTGCGCGTGCCCTCGGGGTAGATGCCCAGCAGGTCACCGCGCCCGAGCACCTGCAGACCCGTGTTGAGCGAGCCCTCCGAGGCTTTGCCGCCCGATCGGTCGATCGGGATCTGTCCGGTCGCCTTGAAGAACACGCGCGTCGCCCAGCCCTTGAGGCCGCGGCCGGTGAAGTAATCGCTCTTGGCGAGGAACGTCATCGGCCGATCGATCATGAGCGGCAGGAAGATGGAATCGGCGAAGGAGAGATGGTTGCTGGCGAGGATGGCTGCGCCGTCGGCGGGGATGTTGCGCCGACCCACGATCCACGGCCGGAAGATCGCCTTCACGATCGGTCCGATCACGATGTACTTCATCAGCCAGTAGAACATTGTCAGCCCCCTGCGACCGCCCGACGTCGAGCCAGATCCGCGACGCCGATGACGCCGGCGTCGTTCGTGAGACGGGCCACCTGGAAATCGGCGACCGGACGATAACCATACGCGGGCATCGCGGCGGCGAAAGCCTCCCGCATCGGCTCCAGCAGCACCTCGCCGAGCTGGGACACTCCCCCGCCGATGACGAAACGTTCCGGGTCGAGGATCGCGGCGAGCCCGCCGCAGGCCGTTCCGACCGCCACCGCGATGCGCCGCAGCGCCTCGAGCGCACCGGGGTCGCCGTCCTGGACGAGGCGCGAGATGGCGGCACCGGTCAGCCCGCCCTCCTCACGGGACGCCGCGGCCAGTCGCGCCCCGATGCCGAACTCCGCATCCACGGCGATCTCGCGCGCCTCGAGCTGGAGAGCACGACCCGATCCGTACACCTCCAGGCAGCCGCGCTGGCCGCATCCGCACGTGCGTCCCTCGGGGACCAGACGCATGTGGCCGAGCTCGGCGGCCACGCCGTGACCGCCCGAGAGCAGATTGCCGTCCACGACGACGGCACCGCCGACCCCCGTTCCCAGCGTGAGCATGACGACGTCGCGCAGATCTTCTCCGGCACCGAAGCGGTACTCCGCCCAGCCGGCCGCGTTCGCGTCGTTCTCGATGTGCACGCGCACGCCGGTGCGCTGCTCGATGCGCTCGCGCAGCGGTTCGTCGCGCCAGGCGATGTTCGGGGCGAAGTAGACGGTCGAACGCTCCCGATCGATGAAGCCCGCCGCGGCCACGCCGGCCACGAGCTGCTCGCCCGCAGACAGCTCCGTGATCATCTGCCCCACGGCGACCTCGATGCCCGCCACATCCGTGGGGGTCGCGACGCGCGCCCTGCGAACGATCGTGCCGTGCTCGTCGACCACGCCACCGGCGATCTTCGTTCCGCCGATGTCGATTCCCACTGCGAACACTGTCGTCCCTTCGTCCGGTAAGGCCTCCAGAAGCTTAGTCGGCGCAGGGCAGGCCGCCTTCCGCAGGGCCGGATTAAGTCGTCGCGACTGCCGCAACGGTGGGACTGAGTTCCATGCATGCGTAGACTTGCGTCTCATAGCAACCCGTCCGGTACCGAAGGAGCTGCCGACATGAGCGCAACAGTGTTCGAAGTGCCCGCGATCGTCCCCGCCGACCCGCACGCCAACGTGAGTGACCTGCTCGTGGAGCGCGTGCGCGCGACTCCCGACCGTCCCCTGTTCGCCGTCCCCGACGGCGACGGTTGGCGCGACATCACCGCACGTGAGTTCGAGGGCCAGGTCGTCGCGCTCGCGAAGGGGTTCGTCTCGGCGGGTGTCGCCCCCGGCGACAAGGTGGGCTTCCTGGCCCGCACGACCTACGACTGGACGCTGGTCGACTTCGCGCTCTTCTACGCGGGTGCCGTGATGGTGCCGATCTACGAGACGAGCTCCCCCAGCCAGATCGAGTGGATCCTCTCCGACTCCGGCGCCGTCGCCTGCCTCGTCGAAACCGCCGAGCACGCGTCTCGACTCGCCGAGGTGCGCGACCGGCTCCCCCTCGTGCGCTCCTCGTGGCAGATGTTCGCCGGCGACCTCGACACGATGATCACCGCCGGCTCCGCCGTGCCCGACGAAGAGATCCAGCGCCGACGCGGGCTCGCCGAATCCTCCGATATCGCCACGCTCATCTACACCTCGGGCTCGACCGGGAGGCCGAAGGGATGCGTGCTGACGCACGGCAACTTCGTGGAGCTCGCGCGCAACTCCGCCACCTCGTTGAAGGAAGTCGTCAACACGCCCGGCGCCTCCACCGTGCTGTTCATCACGACGGCGCACGTGTTCGCGCGCTTCATCTCGATCCTCAACATCCACGCGGGCGTGAAGACGGGCCACCAGCCCGACACGAAGCAGCTGCTGGCCGCGCTCGGCTCCTTCAAGCCGACCTTCCTGCTCGCCGTGCCGCGCGTGTTCGAGAAGGTCTACAACTCGGCGGAGCAGAAGGCGGAGGCCGGCGGCAAGGGCAAGATCTTCCGTGCGGCCGCCCAGGTCGCGATCGATCACTCGGCCTACCTGCAGGACGGCCGGCGCATCCCCCTCGGGATGAAGATCAAGTTCGCCCTCTTCGACAAACTCGTCTACAGCAAACTGCGCGATGCCATGGGCGGTCAGGTGCGCTACGCCGTCTCCGGCTCGGCGCCCCTCGGTCCGCGCCTCGGGCACTTCTTCCACAGCCTCGGCGTGCACATCCTCGAGGGCTACGGTCTGACGGAGACCACCGCGCCCGCGACGGTGAATCTCGCCACGCGGTCCAAGATCGGCACCGTCGGCCCCGCGATCCCGGGTGTCGGCATCCGACTCGCGGAGGACGGCGAGATCCAGGTGCGCGGTGTGAACGTGTTCAAGGAGTACTGGCAGAACCCGGAGGCGACGGCGGCGGCGTTCGACGGTGACTGGTTCAAGACCGGAGACCTCGGTTCGCTCGACGACGACGGCTACCTGACGATCACCGGCCGCAAGAAGGAGATCATCGTCACCGCGGGCGGCAAGAACGTCGCACCCGCCGCGCTCGAGGACCCGATCCGCGCCAACCCGATCATCGGACAGGTCGTGGTCGTGGGCGACCAGAAGCCCTTCATCTCGGCGCTGGTCACGCTGGATCCCGAGATGCTGCCCACGTGGCTGGAGAACAACGGCCGCCCCAAGGACCTCACCCTCGCCCAGGCGGCGCACGACCCCGCGGTCCGCGCCGAGGTGCAGCAGGCCATCGACAAGGCGAACGCCGGCGTCTCCCGCGCCGAGTCGATCCGCAAGTTCGTGATCCTGCCCACGGAGTGGACGGAGGCCAGCGGCCACCTCACGCCGAAGCTGTCGATCAAGCGCAACGTGATCCTCGCGGACTTCGCCGACGACGTCGAGCAGCTCTACCGGGCGCCCGAGGAGACGACGCAGAACGTCCCGCTCCCCTGAGTCAACGAGAAGGCGGGCCGGCATCCGATCTCGGATGCCGGCCCGCCTTCTTCGTGACTCAGAACCAGTCGCTCTCGCGCACCTCGCGCAACGCCACCCGCCGGCGCTCCTTGTCGAGCCGGTCGAGGTACAGCATCCCGTCGAGGTGATCGGTCTCGTGCTGCAGCGCCTGCGCCATGAGGCCGTCGCCCTCCAGCACGAGCTCGTTGCCGTCGAGGTCGATGCCTGCGACCTTCGCATGCGGGTATCGCATCACGTCGTGCCAGAGACCGGGCACCGAGAGGCACCCCTCGCCGGTCAACTCCGGCTCGCCGGAGACCTCGACCAGCACCGGGTTGAGGATGTATCCGATCTCGCCGTCGACGTTGTAGCTGAACGCCCGCAGCCCGACGCCGATCTGCGGCGCGGCGACGCCGGCGCGGCCCGGCAGCTCCACGGTCTCGACGAGGTCGCGCACGAGCGCGTGCACGCCCTCATCGATGTCGACGATCTCGCTCGCCCGACTCTTGAGCACAGGGTCGCCGAACAGCCGGATGGCTCTCACCGTCATGATGCGGCCGCCACGCGCAGACCCTCGACGGCGACGGCGGCGAGCTGGCGCGCCGCGGCGCGCGTGGCGGGCTGGAGGTCGCGAAACGAGATCGCACTGCCCGTGGCGATGCGCGCGTCATAGGGCACGCGTACGACCTGCCGCACGCGCGAGCGGAAGTGCTCCTCCAGCTCGTCCAGGCGCACCAACGGCGCCCCCGGGCGAGACGCGTTCAGAACCACGACGGACGAGCGCGCCAGATCCGTGTAGCCGTTCGTCTCGAGCCACGTGAGCGTCTCGGACGCCAGCCGCGCCTCGTCGACGCTGAGCCCGCACACGATGACGAGCGCATCGGCGGCCTCCAGCGTCGCATCCATCACCGAGTGCACAATGCCGGTGCCGGTGTCGGTCAGCACGATGGAGTAGTAGTGCGCGGCGAGAGCGGCGACTTCGCGATAGTCCGCGTCGTCGAACGCCTCGGACACGTGGGGATCGGTGTCGGAGGCGAGCACGTCGAGGCGGGTGTCGTCGCGGGCGACGATCGCCGAGATCTCGTTGAACCCGTGGATCGGCGCCGCGTTGGTCGCAAGGTCACGCACGGTCTTTCCGCTCGGGCGGCCCACGCGCTCGGCGAGCGTGCCGCGATCGGGGTTCGCATCCAGCGCGATGACCCGGTCGTCGCGCGCATCAGCCAGCGCCATTCCGAGCAGCGCCGTCACCGTGGTCTTGCCGACGCCGCCCTTGCGCGAGAGGACCGCCACGAAGCGCGCACCGCCCTCGAGCGGCGCGGCGATGCGCGCGTCGAGTTCGCGCCGTTCGCGGGAGCGGCGACTGTCGCCCAGGCGCACACGGCCACGACTGAGCGTGTAGACCAGGTTCGGCCAAGCACCCTCGGGCTCACGCCTGGGCAGGCGGTCGGTCTCCAGCAGCCGATCGGCCGTCAGCAGATCCGCGCTCTCGCGCCGGGACTCCTCCTGATCGACGCGTCGTGCCGCCAGAGTGACGGGTGCCGGGGTGGCATCCACGGGTGCGATGGAGACCGGCTCGGATCGCGTCGCGGCCGCGGGAGCCGCTGTCGCGGCCGGAGCCGGCGGGGCCACGGGGTCGGGGGTCGACGACGGAACGCGCACCCGCGTGGTCGCAGGCGCAACGGGCTCGGGCGAACGCGCCACAGAGGGCTGAGGCTCCTCGGCCGCGGGAGACTCGATCTCCGCGTCCTGGATGTCGAGGTCGGACGTGCGCACGGGCGAGAACTCGCCCGTGTCTTCCAGGGTCGCGATGACCACGGGCTCGGCCACGGGGACCGCCTCGTCGGCGACGACATCGTCGTCGATCCCGTCATCGTCGTCGGCGCCCGGCAGGGTCACCGCGACCTGCGCGGTCTGGGTTCCGAGAATGTCGATGCCGGCCGCGTCGACGCGGACCGGCTGGTCCAGGATGTCGTCGTCGTGGCCGGTCATCTGATCGTCACGATCAGGCATGGCTTAGGTTCTCCCAACGGGCCGCCGGAGGCCCGGCGCCCACCTCAGGCTAATGCGCGCCTTTGACCACGACCAAAAGGTCGCCCGCTTCGACCTGCTGCGTGGACCCGATCGCGACCCGCTCGACGACGCCGTCGATGGGGCTCGTGATGGCCGCCTCCATCTTCATGGCCTCGATCGACGCGACCGCCTCCCCCGCCCGCACCCTCGCTCCCGGCGTCGCCTTGAGAGTCACCACGCCGGAGAACGGTGCGGCGATCTGACCGGCCTTGGAGGTGTCGGCCTTCTCCGCCGGTGCCGCGTCGACGGCGATGGACCGGTCGCGAACGAAGACCGGCCGCAGCTGGCCGTTGAGCGTGGTCATCACGGTACGCATGCCCTTGTCATCGGGTTCGCCGATGGCCTCGAGGCCCACCCACAGCTGCACGCCCCGCTCGATCTCGACGACGTGCTCGCCCCCGGGTGTCAACCCGTACAGGTAGTCCGCCGTGTCGAGCACGGCCAGATCCCCGTAGGCGTCCCGCGCCTCGTGGAACGTGCGGGTGGGTCCGGGAAACAAAAGCCGGTTCAGAGTGGCGCGCCGGTTCGCCCCCGGCTCGGTCAACGCCGCCGCATCCGCCTCGTCGAGCGCTCCCGCGGTCTCCGCGATCGTGCGGCCGGCGAGCACCTTGCTGCGGAAGGGCTCGGGCCATCCGCCCGGCAGATCGCCCAGCTGGCCCGCCATGAACGACACGACGGAGTCCGGGATGTCGTAGTTCTGCGGGTTCTCGGCGAAATCGGCGGGGTCGGCGCGAACCGCGGCGAGGTGCAGCGCGAGATCGCCGACGACCTTCGACGACGGAGTCACCTTCGGGACGCGTCCGAGGATGTCGTTCGCCGCGGCGTACATGTCCTCGATCAGCTCGAAGTCCTCCGCCAGACCGAGGGCGATCGCCTGCTGGCGCAGGTTGGACAACTGCCCGCCGGGGATCTCGTGGCGGTACACGCGCCCCGTGGGCCCTGGCAGCCCCGACTCGAACGGACGGTACAGGTGGCGCACGGCCTCCCAGTAGGGCTCGAGGTCGGCGACCGCGGCGAGCGGGATGCCGGTGTCTCGCTCGGTGTGCGCGAGGGCGGCGACGAGCGCCGAGAGCGACGGCTGGCTCGTGGTGCCCGACATCGGGGCGGCGGCGGCATCCACCGCATCGGCTCCTGCCGCGCTGACGGCCAGGAGCGTCGCCAGCTGGCCGCCGGCCGTGTCATGGGTGTGCACGTGGACCGGCGCGTCGAAACGCTCGCGCAGGGCGCTGACCAAACGCGCTCCGGCAGCCGGGCGCAGCAGACCCGCCATGTCCTTGATGCCGATGACGTGCGCTCCGGCGGAGACCATCTCGTCCGCGAGGCGCAGGTAGTAGTCGAGCGTGTACAGATCCTCCGCGGGATCGAGCATGTCGCCGGTGTAGCAGAGCGCCGCTTCGGCGACGGCCGTGCCCGTGGCGAGGACGGCGTCGATCGCCGGACGCATCTGCGTCACGTCGTTGAGAGCATCGAAGATGCGGAAGATGTCGACGCCGGATGCGGCCGCCTCCGCGACGAAGGCATCTGTGACGGCCGTCGGGTACGGGGTGTAGCCGACCGTGTTGCGCCCGCGCAGCAGCATCTGGATCGCGATGTTGGGCAGAGCTCCGCGCAGCGCGTCGAGGCGTTCCCACGGGTCCTCCCCGAGGAAGCGCAGCGCGACGTCGTAGGTGGCGCCACCCCAGGCCTCCACGGAGAGCAGCTGCGGGGTCAGGCGAGCGACGTAGGGGGCCACGGTGACGAGGTCCTTCGTGCGCACCCGCGTGGCGAGCAACGACTGGTGTGCGTCGCGGAACGTCGTGTCGGTGACCGCCAGTCGCGTCTGGGCGCGCAGGTCGGCGGCGAACCCGGCGGGACCGAGCTCCTGGAGGCGCTGACGCGACCCGGCGGGCGCGGGGGCGCGCAGGTCGAGGTGCGGGAGCTTCGCCGTCGGCGACGCCGTCGCCGGCCTCGTACCGTGCGGCTGGTTGACCGTCACGTCGACCAGCCAGTTCAGGATCTTCGAGCCGCGGTCCTTCGACTCCCGTCCGCGCAGCAGTTCGGGGCGCTCATCGATGAAGGAGGTGCTGATGTCGCCTGCGGCGAAGGCCGGGTCGTCCAGCACCGCCTGCAGGAACGGGATGTTGGTCGAGACGCCGCGGATGCGGAACTCCGCCAGCGCCCGGCGCGCCCGGGCCACGGCTGCCGGGAAGTCCCTGCCGCGGCACGTCAGCTTGGCGAGCATCGAGTCGAAGTGCGGACTGATCTGCGAGCCCGCCGCCGTCGTTCCGCCGTCGAGGCGGATACCCGCACCACCCGGCGAGCGGTACGTCGTGATCTTGCCGGTGTCGGGGCGGAAGCCCTGGGTCGGGTCCTCGGTCGTCAACCGGCACTGCAGCGCGGCGCCGCGCAGCGGGATCTCCGACTGCGTGAGCCCCAGCTCGGCCAGCGTCGCCCCCGCGGCGATCCGCATCTGCGCCTGCACCAGGTCGACGTCCGTGACTTCCTCGGTGACGGTGTGCTCGACCTGGATGCGAGGGTTCATCTCGATGAAGACGACCTCGCCGGCGCGAGGGCCTGCCGTCTCCAGCAGGAACTCGGCCGTGCCGGCGTTCTGGTAGCCGATCGAGCGGGCGAAGGCGACGGCGTAGCGATGCAGGTCGGCGCGCACGGCGTCGTCGAGGTTCGGAGCCGGGGCGATCTCGATGACCTTCTGGTGGCGACGCTGCACCGAGCAGTCGCGCTCGTAGAGGTGGACGGTCTCCCCCGCCCCGTCGGCGAGAATCTGCACCTCGATGTGCCGCGGACGCTGCACCGCCTGCTCGAGGAACATCCGAGGGTCGCCGAACGCGCTCTGCGCCTCGCGCATCGCCTCCGCCAGCGCAGGACCCAGCTCCGCCGCGGTCTCGACGCGTCGCATCCCGCGTCCCCCACCGCCGGCGACGGCCTTCGCGAACAGCGGGAACCCGATCTCCTGGGCCGCCACGAGAAGCGCATCGACGTCGTCCGACGCCTCGGTCGAGCGGAGCACCGGAACTCCCGCATCCCGTGCGTGCTGCTTGGCGGTCACCTTGTTGCCGGCCATCGCGAGCACACGGGCCGGCGGACCGATGAAGGCGATTCCCTCCTCGGCCGCGCGAGCCGCGAGCTCCGGGTTCTCAGAGAGGAAGCCGTAGCCGGGGTAGATGGCGTCGGCGCCGGACTCGACGGCGACGCGGATGATCTCCTCGACGTCGAGGTACGCCCGCACCGGGGCACCCTTGGTGCCGATCTGGTACGCCTCGTCGGCCTTCAGACGGTGGAGGGAGAACCTGTCCTCATAGGGATAGATGGCGACCGTGCGCGCCCCGACCTCGAATGCCGCGCGGAAGGCGCGGATGGCGATCTCGCCGCGGTTGGCGACCAGGATCTTCCGGAACATCGGGACCTCGCATCCGTCGTGAGGCGGGGGTGTCCGGCGGCCGGGTACGCCGCCTCACACATCGTTGAGTGTGCTCACAGCCTAGGGGACGGTAACGTAGGGAAGCGTGCACGTCCTTTCCGTCAGTTCCCTCAAAGGCGGCGTCGGCAAGACGACCGTGACACTCGGTCTCGCCTCGGCGGCCTTCGCGCGCGGCGTGCGGACCCTCGTGGTCGACCTCGACCCGCAGTCCGATGTCTCCACCGGCATGGATATCCAGGTCGCCGGCCGCCTGAACGTGGCCGACGTCCTCGCCAATCCCAAGGACAAGGTCGTCAAGCAGGCGATCACCTCCAGCGGCTGGACCAAGGTGCACCCGGGCACGATCGACGTGATGATCGGCAGCCCGTCCGCCATCAACTTCGACGGACCGCATCCGAGCGTGCGCGACGTGTGGAAGCTCGAAGAAGCCCTCGCCACCGTCGAGGCCGACTACGACCTCGTACTGATCGACTGTGCGCCGTCGTTGAACGCACTCACGCGCACGGCCTGGGCCGCCAGCGACCGCGTCGTCGTGATCACCGAGCCGGGGCTGTTCTCCGTCGCCGCCGCCGACCGCGCCCTCCGCGCCATCGAGGAGATCCGCCGCGGTCTCTCTCCGCGCCTGCAGCCCCTGGGCATCGTCGTCAACCGCGTCCGGCCCCAGTCGATCGAGCACCAGTTCCGCATCAAGGAGCTGCGCGACATGTTCGGTCCGCTCGTGCTCTCCCCTCAGCTGCCCGAGCGCACCTCGCTGCAGCAGGCGCAGGGCGCGGCGAAGCCCCTGCACATCTGGCCTGGCGACTCCGCCCAGGAACTCGCCGCGGACTTCGACGCGTTGCTGGATCGCATCATGCGCACGGGTCGTATCGCCAGCCCCGAGGACGTGCCCGCGCAGTGACCATTGGGTGAGCGCCGTCGACCGAAGGGTCGGCGGCGCTTCTTGCATGCCGAGGGAGAGCCCCGTGATGGGCGGGCTGACGCCAGGTGACGGTCAGGCCGTGCGGCGGGTGCGGCGAGCAGCGAGCTCGTCCGAGGGGTCCGGCACCTGCGGGTCGAACGAGACGAGCGTGGACTCGACCTCCCGCAGGACCTTGCCGACCGCGATGCCGAAGACGCCCTGGCCACGGCTGACAAGGTCGATGACCTCGTCGTTGGACGTGCACAGGTACACCGACGCACCATCGCTCATGAGGGTCGTGCCGGTGAGGTCGCGGATCCCGGCGACGCGCAGCTGTTCGACCGCGGTGCGGATCTGCTGCAACGAGATGCCGGTGTCGAGGAGGCGCTTGACCAGCTTGAGCACGAGGATGTCGCGGAAGCCGTACAGACGCTGCGACCCCGATCCCGACGCGCCGCGAACCGTGGGTTCGACGAGCTCGGTGCGCGCCCAGTAGTCGAGCTGCCGGTACGTGATACCGGCTGCGCGCGCTGCCACCGCACCGCGATATCCGACCTCGTCGTCCATCTGCGGCAGACCGTCGGTGAAGAGGAGGTCGGCAGCGAGAGGGATCTCGCCGAGCGGTTCGCCAGCGGTCATGCGGGCGCCTCCTTCGTGTCGCGGGTTACCTCCACGCTAGAGGAGGCCTCCCCCTGCGGCAATGACATCCGCGTCGAAGACTCGGCGTGTCGCGCGATCATCCGTCGAGCCGCTCGAGCGAGGCGCGCACGAGCGCCTCGCGAACGTCGGCGATGCGCCGGGCGAGCTCCGGCGCGGTCTCCGCGGCGCGCCCGCGCGAGGCCGCGTCCGTACGGCGCCGCAGCGGCGCGAGCGCGGACTCCACGAGTGAGACGTCACGATCGGCGCTCTGCTTCACGGCACGCAGGTGGCGCGGCTCGATGCCGTGACGGTCGAGCGCGACGAGCGCGCGCAGCATCGCCAGCGCCTGCTCGTCATATGTCTCGCCACCGACGATGAGGCCCGTGCTCAGGGCGTCGTTGAGGAGCTGGGTGCCCGCGCCCGCCGTCCGCAGCAGTTCGTCCCGACGGTAGCGCCGCGCGGCGGGGACGATCGAACGCGGTACGCCGCCCGCGGGAGCGGCGGGGTCGCGCCCCGCATCCAGATCGTCGAGGTACTCGCGGATGACCACCAGGGGAAGGTAGTGATCGCGCTGCAGCGTGAGCGCCAGACGCAGCCGCTCGAGGTCCTTCGGCGTGAACTTGCGGTAGCCGGTCTCGGTACGTCGCGGGGTGACGATGCCCTGCACCTCGAGGAAGCGCAGCTTGGAGGAGGTCAGCGCGGGGAACTCGGGGGTCAGCCGTGCGAGCACCTGCCCGATGCTGAGCAGGCCCGTGGCCTCACTGCGACCGCGGGCGGAGACCGCCGCCATCAGCCTTCCGCTACCGGAAGGTCGGCGGGCGAGACGAAGAAGTTGAGGCGGAACTTGCCGATACGCACCTCGGCGCCGTTGCTGAGCGTGTCGCGGTCGACGCGCTCGCCGTTCACATACGTGCCGTTGAGCGAACGCTGGTCGACGATCTCGAACGCACGCCCGACGCGGGTGATCTCGGCGTGACGGCGCGAGACGGTGACGTCGTCGAAGAAGATGTCGGCGTCGGGATGCCGGCCGACCGTGGTGACGTCGGTGTCCAGCAGGTAGCGGGCCCCGGCAGTCGGGCCGGAACGCACGATGAACAGCGCGGCCCCCGAGGGGAGTGCTTCGATCGCCTCGAGCTCGGGCTCGCTCAGTTCGCTGCCGAACGGCACGAAGGACAGGTCCGAGTCGTGCCCGAAGGTCTGCGTGGTGTCGTGCGCCGGCACGGCTCGGTCGCTCTCGCGACGGATGCTGTCTGGCCGGGGCCTGTACTGCTCGTCCACGTCGTCCTCCTCTCATTCAGCCTAACCGATCCGACCCTCTGCCCGACATCGCCCTCGGAAGCGGATTCTGCGCGCGGCATGCATCGTCCCGGCCGCGCGGCGCCGCCACGCACAGCCGACCGAAAGCACGCGGCGTTAGGCTCATCGCCGTGACTTCCCAGACCTCTCGCCGTCGTCCCGTGCGCGCGCTCGTCGCCGCTCTCGCCACGCTTCTCATCGCTTCCGGCGGGGTACTGCTGGGCACGGCGCCCGCCTTCGCCCACGATGAGCTCGTCTCGTCGGATCCCGCGTCGGGATCGACGGTCGACGCGCTGCCCGCCGCCCTCACCCTCACCTTCAGCGGTGACCTGCTCTCGGACGCGTCGACGACCGTCGTCCAGGTCACGGACGCCTCCGGCGCGTCGCTGACCGACGGGGCTGCCAGCGTCAGCGCCAACGTCGTCACCCAGCCGCTCACCGGTTCGGCCAGCGGCGCGGTCTCCGTGGCCTGGCGCGTCGTCTCCAGCGACGGCCACCCGATCTCCGGCGAGTTCGCGTTCACCTCGAACGCGGCCGAGACCGCGACTCCGACGCCGTCCGAGACGCCCGAAGCGACGCCCGAGTCCGCCGCGACCCCCGAGCCGACGATGACGACCCTCACCGAACCGACCTCGAGCCCCGACCAGTCCGCCCCCGTCTGGCCCTGGGTCGTCGGAGCCGTCGTCGTGCTCATCGCGATCGGCCTCGTGGTGTGGCTCCTGGGCGCCAGGGCGCGCCAGCAGAAGCAGGCGGCGAGCGAGCGGACGGCAGGCCGATCGAACTCCACCGAGCGATAGGCTTGACGCATGCCTCATTACGACGTCGTCATCCTCGGCGCGGGCCCCGGCGGGTACGTCGCGGCCGTGCGCAGCGCACAGCTCGGACTGTCCACCGCTGTCATCGAAGAGAAGTACTGGGGCGGTGTGTGCCTGAACGTCGGCTGCATCCCCTCCAAGGCGCTTCTCAAGAACGCGGAGCTCGCCCACACCTTCGCCCACAAGGCCAAGCTGTTCGGCATCACCGGCGAGGTGAGCTTCGACTACGGCGTCGCCTTCGACCGCAGCCGTGAGGTGGCGCAAGGCCGCGTCAAGGGCATCCACTACCTGATGAAGAAGAACAAGGTCACCGAGTACGACGGCCGCGGAACCTTCGTCGACGACCACTCCATCGACGTCGCGAAGAGCGACGGCTCCACCGAGCGGGTCACCTTCGACAACGTCATCATCGCCACGGGCTCCACGGTGCGACTGCTTCCGGGCGTGACCCTCAGCGAGAACGTCGTCACCTACGAGGAGCAGATCCTCTCGCGCGAGCTCCCGTCCTCGATCGTCATCGTCGGTGCCGGCGCGATCGGCATGGAGTTCGCGTACGTCATGTCGAACTACGGCGTGAAGGTCACGATCATCGAGTTCCTCGACCGCGCGCTTCCCAACGAGGACGCCGACGTGTCGAAGGAGATCCAGAAGCAGTACCGCAACTACGGCATCGACATCCTGACCTCCACCAAGGTCGAGTCGGTCGTGGACTCCGGCGACAAGGTCACCGTTACCTACACCGACAACAAGAGCGGCGCGCAGAGCTCGATCGAGGCCGACAAGGTTCTCATGTCGATCGGCTTCGCCCCGCGCGTCGAGGGCTTCGGCCTGGAGAAGACCGGTGTCGCGCTCACCGACCGCGGCGCCATCGCGATCGACGACTACATGCGCACGAACGTGCCGCACATCTACGCGATCGGCGACGTCACCGCCAAGCTGCAGCTCGCCCACGTCGCCGAGGCGCAGGGTGTCGTGGCGGCCGAGACGATCGGCAAGGCGGAGACCATGGCGCTCGGCGACTACCGCATGATGCCTCGCGCGACGTTCTGCTCGCCGCAGGTCGCCTCGTTCGGCCTCACCGAGGCGCAGGCGCGCGAGACCGGTCGCGAGATCAAGGTCGCGACCTTCCCGTTCATGGCCAACGGCAAGGCGCACGGACTCGGCGAGCCCGTCGGCTTCGTCAAGCTGATCGCGGACGCGGAGCACCTCGAGCTGCTCGGCGGCCACATGATCGGTCCGGACGTGTCCGAGCTGCTGCCCGAGCTGACGCTGGCGCAGAAGTGGGACCTCACCGCACTCGAGCTGGCGCGCAACGTGCACACGCACCCGACGCTGTCCGAGGCCCTGCAGGAGGCCTTCCACGGTCTCGCGGGTCACATGATCAACTTCTGAAAAACAGCAGTTTCTTGTGACCCGTGCGTCTTGGGTTTTTGACCCTTGACCGGGGACTTGTGTCGTTTCAAATCATGGCGCAATGTGAAAACTACGCTCTAAGCTACGCTCTGGGTTTTCGATTCTGACCCGCGTGGCGGCTGAAGAATGTCCCGCGGCGGCAGGTCGCGGGACATTCTTATGCCGAGTAGGGGCCATCGCCGCAGTGCTCTGAATCCGGCACTTCATGGATCCCGCGGCGAAGACGGGACTTGTCATGCGCAACAGGTCGAGAGGTGCGATCTCGACATCATGCTTGCCTACCTCATCCGAACACCGCACAACCCCAACGCCAGGCGCTGGGGTTGTGCGGCGCGATTGCAGGGATCACGATGATCGGACGCCGATAGGCGAGCGGCTGGGTTCGCCCGACTGACTTGTTAGCGCTGATCCGAATGTCAGCGTGCGAGGAACTCGCTCAGCGCGGTGTTGACCTCGTCGGCGTGGGTCCAGAGCAGGCCGTGCGGCGCACCCTCGATCTCGATGTACTCTGCCGCGGGGACGGCCTGGCGGAAGCGGCGCGCGGTCGCGTCGATCGGGAGGATGTTGTCCTTGGTGCCGTGCAGGATCAGTGTCGGCTTGCCAGCGTCTCGAACGGCCTCGACGTCGCCGCGGAAGTCTTCGATCCAGGCCGGGACCACGGCGTAGGCGGCGACCGGGGCGCTGGTGACGGAGAGGTTCCAGTTGGCGGTGACGACCTGCTGGCTGATGCGTTCGCCGAGGTTCTCGTCGAGGTTGTAGAAGTCGTTGTAGAACTGCGTGAACCAGGAGTAGCGGTCGCCCTTGGCGGCTGCGGCGATGCCGTCGAAAACCTCCTGCGGCACCCCCTCAGGGTTATCGTCGCGCTGCACGAGGAACGGCTCCAGCGACGCAAGGAAGGCGAGCTTCGCCACGCGCTCGTGTCCGTAGGTGGCGACGTAGCGGGCGAGTTCGCCGGTGCCCATCGAGAAGCCCACCAGCACGACGTCGCGCAGGTCCAGCGCTTCGAGCACGGTGTTGAGATCGGCTGCGAAGGTGTCGTAGTCGTAGCCGGCACCAACCTTCGAGGACTGGCCGAAGCCGCGGCGGTCGTAGGTGATGACGCGGTAGCCCTGGTCGAGCAGCTCGCGGGTCTGGCGCTCCCAGCTGTGTCCATTGAGGGGGTAGCCATGGATCAAGACAACCGGCTGGCCTTCGCCCTGGTCCTCGTAGTACAGCTCGATGGGGGCGGTGTTCTCGGTTCCGACGGTGATGTAGCCCATGATTAATCCTCTCAATATTGCGGAGAACGATCGTTCTCACGTTGCGTCATTCAGATTAGAGAACGCACGTTCTCATGTCAAGTAGACTGGGCGCATGGTTGATGAGAACGCACGCGAGAAGGTGCTCGCGGCCGCCGAAGAGCTTTACTACCGCAAGGGATTCGCGGCTGTCGGGATGGATGAGCTGCGCACTGCGGCCGGCGTGTCGCTCAAGCGCCTGTACGCCCTGTTCCCCGCGAAGAGCGACATCATCGCGGCGGTGCTGCAGCGCAGGCACGAGCAGTGGGATTCTGCGCTGACCGCCGCGGTGGCGGACGCGGGCTCCGATCCCCGATCGCGGCTGCTCGCGGTGTACGGATATCTCGAGCAATGGTTCTGCGTCGGTGGTTTTCGCGGTTGTGCGTTCATCAATGCGTTCGGCGAGCTTGGAGGCACGAGCCCGGAAGTCGCGGGCATCGTTCGTGCGCACAAGGCCTCGTTTCAGGAGTACATGTCGGAGTTGGTCGCTGGGATCGGAGCGCCGCCGTCGCTCGCGGCGCAGCTCTCGATCCTCGCCGAAGGTGCCCAGAGCACGGCGGCCATTTCCGCGGATCCGCAGGTCGCGGTGCAGGCTCGCGGTGCCGCGGAAGTGCTCATCGACGCCGCGATGGCGACTGCGGGTATACGGCCAGCTAACCGCTGACACTCTCATCGGCGGTCAGCCGGCTTCCGGCGTCGAGAATGCCTACTCCCCGGCGCGGACGATGCCGAGTTCGTATGCGAGGATCACCGCTTGCACTCGGTTGGGGAGGTCGAGCTTCACGAGGATCCGGCCGAAGTGCGCTTTGACGGTGGACTCGCTCAGATGCAGGACCTCGGCGATCTCCGTGTTCGTCAGGCCCCGCCCGACCTGGACGAACACGTCCTGTTCGCGTTCGGTGAGAGCAGCGAGTGCATCGTCCTGGGGATCAGGGCTCTGCGGCGTGAGTTGCGGGAGCGCTACTTCGATGAGTTTGGAGGTCAGGCGCGGGGAGGTGACGGCGTCACCAGTCGCGACGGTGCGGATCGCGGCTACGAGCTCGGCCGGTCTGGTGTTCTTGAGGAGGAACCCTGCGGCTCCTGCCCTGAGCGCGCCGAAGGCGTACTCGTCGAGATCGTAGGTTGTGAGCACCAGCACCCGTGCACCGGGGAGCCGCGTGCTGAGTTCGCGTGTCGCGTCGATGCCGTTCGTTCCCGGCATGCGCACGTCCATCAGGATGACATCGGGCGCAAGCCGCATCGCCGTACTGATCGCGGAAGATCCGTCGGAGGCTTCGCCGACGACGCTGATGTCGTCCTCGGCTTCGAGGACGAGCCGCATGCCGTAGCGGACCAGGTCTTGATCGTCTGCGATCAGCACGCGAATGCGGGGCCGGCGTGCTTCGTCTGCTGTCATTGCTGCTCCATCCGTAGGCGCACGAAGAGCCGCCACCCGCCGCCGGAGCGAGGTCCTGCTTCAACCTGTCCATCGTAAAACGCGGCTCGTTCCCTGATCCCGACAAGGCCCTTTCCCGGATCGGTCACGGACTGCACGACGTCGGATCGATCTTCGACCAGGATCGACGCCTCGTCATCGGTGAACGAGAGCGCGACGAGTACGTCGCGCACGTTGCGGGCATGCCTCAGGGTATTCGTGAGCGCTTCCTGCACGATGCGGTATACCGTGAGCCGGACCACCGCGTCGGAGGCGAGCATGCCGGTCTGCTGGAGACGGATCGGGAGCCCGGCCTCCCGGGACTCCTGGATCAGCGCGGGCAGCTGCTCGGTGCCAGGTGGCGCGGCGGCGCTGAGAGGCGAGTCTTCATCGCCCCGCACCGCATGGAGCAGACGGCGCATCTCGACGAGCGTCCGCCGCCCGGTGTCAGCGACTTGCCCAATCGCCCGGCGCGACTCGTCAGGACGAGAGACGGCCGCGGCCTGGGCGCCATCCGCGACAGCGATCATCACCGCGAGACTGTGCGCGATCACGTCGTGCATCTCTCGCGCGATCCGCTCCCGCTCCAAGACAGCCGCGATGTGAGCTTCCTGGTCCCGCTCTCGACGCAGCTGCTCCGCGCGCTCTCGAAGCCCACGGAGCTCGCGCCGTCGATGACCGACGTTGACTCCGAGCAGCGTGAAGAGCAGCACTGCGACTGTCGCGACGCCGGCACCGCTGAGCCAGTCCGTCGGCCACGCATCGACGTCGGCCCGAGGGGCAAGACCCAAGAACGGCGGGCCGAACCGGATCCGGAGCGCGACAGCCAACGCGGCGACGACACCGGAAGCCAGCGCGAGCGCGAACGCTGTCCACGCCCGCCTCGCTCGACCCTGCGCGCCAATCCCATACAGTCCGGCGCAGACGAGGATCGCCTCTGCACCTGACCCGCAGAAGAACGACAACGGCAACAGAACCAGCACGACGATGAACGCCACGACGGGACGCCGCTGCCACAGCGCAACTGCCACCAGGCCCGCGGCGAACATGAGGAGTAGCGACCACGCCGGCGTGCGGAGCGATGATTCGAGCGACAGGTACCCGAGGAACACCGAGGCCGCGACGTACACGGCGAGCACGAGAAGCGTCAGGAGAGGCAGACGCCCGTCGCCGGGCACCGCACCGGATGCGGTGCCCGGCGACGACCAGGAGCTTCGTCTCATACGTCCCTCACTCTGAGTACGACCGCACCGGTGATCAGCGCGACCACAGCCCAGATGACTGCGATCAATGATCCCGCGCCAAGGCTGATGTGCCCGGTCCACACGTCGAGGAACGGCCCGCCGGGCTCACCGATCCGGCTCATCGCATCGCCGGCGTTGCCCAGCTGAATGATGCGCAGCACGCGCGACACGATCCCGAACGGCAGCAGAGACACCGCGACGGGAAGCAAAAGAGTGGCGAGGAACACGATGATCGATCCGGCCGTCGTTGAGCGCACAAGGGTTCCCACGCCGACGCCGAACAGCGCACACAGCCTGATGTATAGCGCGGACCCGGCAAGCACCGGGACGACACCCGGAGTCGTCAGTTGCGCGTCGAGGCCGAACTGCGCATAGATCGGTGTCGTCACCGCCCACGCCATGAGCACAGTGATCGCTGCCGTGACCGCGCAGGTCATCCCCGCCACGATCGCCTTCGCGCTGAGCACCCGCAGCCGGTCGGGCACGGCCACGAACGTCGGCTGGACGCTGCCCGACGAGTACTCGGAGCCGATCACCATCACACCGATGACACCGGCGATGATCTGCCCAATCACCACCGCAGGAACAGTGACATCGGCCATTGTGCGTTCCGCCGAGAAAACCGAAGGCACCCCCGACGACTCCAGCGTCACACCCAGGAACAGGCTCCCGCCGACCCCGAACACGACGATCCCGACCAGCCCCAGCACGATCGCGGGCAGGCTGAAGAACTTGATCCACTCCGACCGGAGTACATGAATGAACGCGGGGCGAACCGTCCGAGCATCCGCCCGCCCCCGCTGCGTTGTCACAGCCATCACTACATCCCCGCCTTTCCACTGAATTCGGTCTCCTGCGCAGTGAGCGCAAGATAGGCATCCTCCAGAGACCCCTCGACCGTGACGATCTCTGTCAGCACGACGCCTGCTGCCACAGCAGCCTGCGCCACGCTTTCCGCGTCGAGATTCACGATCTCGAACGTGTCATCCGCCTCGGTCGTCACGGTCACGTCAGGACCCGCGACGGCCTGCACAAGACGCGCGGCGTCCCTCGTGCGCACCCGAACCACCGGCCGGGTCGCTGAAGCGACCACCTCGCGCAGCGGCCCGTCCGCCAAGATCGAGCCCTTGCCGATCACGAGCAGCTGGTCTGCCGTCTGCGCCATCTCGCTCATCAGGTGCGATGACAGCAGCACGGTCCGCCCCTCCGAAGCGAGCTGGCGGAGCAGCCCACGGATCCACAGGATCCCATCCGGATCGAGGCCATTGACCGGCTCGTCGAGGATGACCGTCTGCGGGTTACCCAACAGCGCCGCGGCGATTCCGAGACGCTGGTTCATCCCAAGGGAGAATCCTCCCACCCGCTTGTCCGCGACCGAATCCAGGCCGACCATGCCGAGAACCTCCCGCACACGGAAGGCACCGATACCGTGCGTCGCAGCGATCGCCAGCAGGTGCTTGTACGCGGTGCGCCGCTTGTGCGCCGAACGCGCATCCAGCAGCGCGCCGACCTCGCGCAACGGTGCCGGCAAGTCGAGATAGGAACGCCCGTTGACCTCGGCCGTACCCGCCGTCGGACGATCCAGTCCCATGATCATGCGGAGCGTCGTGGACTTACCCGCGCCGTTCGGGCCCAGAAAGCCAGTCACCGTGCCGGGCTTCACAGTGAAGTCGATACCGTCGACGGCGACTTTCGCGCCGTAGCGTTTCGTCAGAGATCTCACTCTAATCATCAGATGCCTTTCGTTTGACACCGACGCTACGCACGCGCTCCAAGCCCCACATCGGCCGCCAGTCCAGACATCGACACCAAACCAGTACCTGAGTCCTGCTCGAGCAGCACAGCGGATTCTCCTCGTGGGGACTGCTGCTCCGGGAGCACTTGGGATCGCGTTACTCAGCGCCCCGGGCGCTCCGCCCGCTATGCGACTGACTACGCGGCATCGTCTCCGAGCAGGAGCGGTCGCCACTCTGGACCCGAGCAGGTCAACGGCAAGCAGTACCCCGGGGTGCGTGCGATCCGGGCGGTATGCGTGCTCCCCGCTATGAAGCGATGTGTACCTCGGGCGCTCTAAGACGTTCAGGAACCGTCGAGGAGCTCTTGTAAATCGCGGGTATGACCGACGTTCTTGCCCAGCTCACACATGAAGAGACAGGGAATCCGCGCCTCAGCGTGGAAGGCGATGGAGTCACACGCGGGACGTGCTCGATCTGAGCGAGCTGCTGCTCGGTGAAGCCAAAGGTGCAGGCAGGTTCCGGGAGCGCCATGCCTCGCACTTCTCACGAACGTCGAAACCTACGCTCTGGACTACGCTCTAGCCGAGCAATCACGAGTCATCTCCATTCATTCCCAGTCATCTCGACCTCGCCTGTCGAACAGCGCCGCGAGCCGCGGAATCTCGCGGGTTTCCCGGACTTCCGCGTCTTTCTGCGGAATTCACGAATGGAGCACGGATACAAGGACCGCAGAAGATCAACTTCTGATCCTCGGCTCCGAATGCAGAAGGGGTCAGCGCCCCAAGGCGCGACCGAGCTTGGAGTCGGATGCGGACACCGTGCCGCCTGCGGCGGTGACCAGCGCATCGGCTGCAGCGAAGAACGTAGCTCGCCAGGCCGGATCGGCGGGTGCGGCCGGGCCGAGCTCGACCTCCCACTCCCGCCACATCCTCTCGACACCCGTCGCGGCCTCGCTCGCACGCACTCGATCGTCGACGACCTCCGCGAGGACACCGCCATCGGAGTCGCGGAGCAGGTAGGCCGTGCGACTGTTGCGGATGCGGGCGATCTGCACGAAGGGACCGGAAGCCCAGGTCCCGACGGCGGCGGCGACCGCATCCGGCACCGTCAGCTCGTCGTCGACGATCGGCCATCCCCATTCGTGACGGCCCTCGGCGGCGCTCGACTTCACGTGCCAACCGGCGTCGTGACCGCCCGTGCGGCGGCGGATCGCCACCTTCGCCCGCGCGAGGTCGAGGCCCGGCGTATCGAAGTACCGGGCGTCGAGGTCACGCGGCTGCGCCGGGTCGACGCGTGCGACGTCCGGCAGGCTCGACCAGTCGGGCAGCGGCGTGGCGGCGTCGGCGTCGTAGGTGCGCTCGATCTCGATCGAGCGCGTCGGCTCCTGGGGTGCGCTCACTCGTTGCGGTCTTCTTCGTCGGGATTGACCGGTTCGGTCGTCTCGACGAAGGCGAAGACCTCCTGCTGAGGCCCGTCGGCGTCGGCGTCTGCCGCCTGGCGCTGGTAGACCAGCTGCCCCTCGCCGTAGGGAACGATGAGTGCGTCGTCGACGCCTTCTTCCAGAGGGATGACCTGCCCGTCGAGGGGGCCTCCGGTCAGTCGTGCGATAGCCATGCGGCCCAGCCTAGACCTCGGGACGACGCCGCCCACCCGGCGCGCACGGTGACCTAGAATCCCGACGTGAAACCCTTCGTGCTGCTCGCGACCCGGGCCGAGGACGGCCCCGCCGATGAGGAGTACGCCCTCATGCTCCGCCACACCGGTCTGGCACCCGCCGAGCTTCGGCGCCTGCGGCTCGAGGCGGAGCCGATGCCCCGACTCGACCTCGACGAGCTCTCGGGCGTCATCGTCGGTGGGGGCCCCTTCAACGCCTCGGATCCGCCGGAGCGGAAGTCGTCCGTGCAGGTGCGGGTGGAACGGGAGATGTCGGCACTGCTCGACGATGTGGTCGCACGTGACATGCCGTTCCTCGGCGCCTGCTACGGGGTCGGGACCCTCGGCGTGCACCAGGGCGCGACGATCGACGGCACGTACGCCGAGCCGATCTCCGTCGTCTCCGTCTCGCTCACCGCCGAGGGCCGCGACGATCCGCTCTTCGCGGGGATGCCCGACACGTTCGAGGCGTTCGTCGGCCACAAGGAGGCCGTGCGTGAGTTGCCCGAGCATGTGACGCTGCTCGCCGGCTCCCCCACGTGCCCCGTGCAGGCCTTCCGCGTCGGCGCCAACGTCTACGCGACCCAGTTCCATCCCGAGCTCGACGTGTCGGGCATCTCGACTCGCATCCGCGCCTATGCGGGTTACGGCTACTTCGCCGACGGCGAGCTCGACGCGACGCTCGCCGCCGTGCGCCGGGCGCCAGTCACGCACCCCGCGCGCATGCTGAGGACGTTCGTGGAGCGTTACGCCCGCTGAGCCCTCTCGAGAGCCTTGTCCTGCTCCGCCTGGACAGCGGCCTGCGCGCGCTGGAGCTCCTCGGAGGCGATGCGCACCGTATCCTCGGCGCGTTGACGACGGCGCTCTGCGAACGTGGACGCTCCGAAGCGCTCCCGCATCCGGTCCTCGGCCTCGCGCGAGATGGTGACGATCACGGAGGCTGCGATCAGCAGTACCTGGGCCGACAGATTCACCCACAGCAGCAGAGCCACGATCGACGCGAACGACGTGAGCAGCGGATTCGAGTTCGCTCCCCCGACGAACAGTCCCGACAGCTCCTGCAGGACGGTCAGTCCGACACCGCCCACCGCCGCACCGGCCAGAAGCGCGCGACGCGGCGCCTTGACGCCCGACATCGTCCAGAACATCAGCAGCACCACGAGAGCATCGAGCACGAAGACGACCAGCACCCCGACGGCGCGGGTACCGATCTGTGCCGCAGCGGAATCCTCCGCCACGCCGAGCCACGACAGCACTGTCGTCACGGACACCGACCCGACGAAGGTCGCCGCGGCCGAGAGCACGAGCAGGACGGCGATCGCGACGGCGAGACCGAGATTGCGCAGCAGCACCCAGAGGAAGAACACGTCTTCGCCCGAGGTGTCGGCGATCGTGCGCACGGCCATGCGGAGCGAGCCGATGGCGCCGATCGCAGCTCCCACGAGGCCGACGAGCGAGACGATGCCCGCGATCGTGAGACCGGCGGGGGCCTTGATCTCCGACAGATCGATCAGTCCGCGCCCGTCGGTTCCGACGAGCCCAGGAACAGCGGAGTTGACCGCCTCCGCGAGGGAGCTCACCGCGGCCGGGTTGCCCGCCAGCCAGATCGCTGCGATCGAGAAGCCGAGCAGAACGGCGGCGAAGATGCTGAACAACGCGCGATAGGTGACGCTGTCGGCGAGCTGAGGGCCGCGACGTTCGCTGTAGCGCAGGAAAGCGCGCACCAGCGTGCGACGCAGCGCCCAGGCGGTGATGCGGGCGACGAGCGGCTTCGGGGAGGCGGACGTGCTGCTCATGGCGCCAGGCTAGCGTTCGCGCTCTTCGACACCCCTCGGTTGACAGCGGCCGGCTGCATCCCTAGGTCAGTGCGGCGACTGCGATCACGATCCACGCACCGAGCAGCATCCACGGACCGAACGGGATGCGGGTCCGACGCCCGCCGCGACGCGAGAGCACCAGTCCCACGCTGAAGAGCCCCCCGAGCAGGAAGCCGGCGAACAGCCCCAGCAGCAGCGCATCCCACCCGAGATACCCCAGCGCGATGCCGAGCAGGCCCGCCAGCTTCACGTCGCCGCCTCCCATCCCTCGGGGCTGCACGAAGCGCAGCAGGAGGTAGAAGACGAACGCGATCGCGCCGCCCACGACCGCCTGGACGAACGGGAGCATGTCTGCGCGGGCGAACGACGCGAGCGCGAGAGCCGCGAGGAGGAAGGGATACGCCGGGAGTACGAGCGCGTTGGGAAGGCGGTGCGTGCGCACATCGATCACCGCGAGCGCGACACTCAGGACGGCCAGAGCGCCGTAGGCGACCAGCAGCGCGAGTCCGGCGGGGTCCATCTCACGCGTCCAGGACCGTCAGCTCGACCGCGATCTCGTCGCCCTCGCCGGCCGCGGCCGCCTCCCGGACGGCGCGCTTGACCGGGAGGTGGTATGTGCCGCTGCCCGCATCCGGGAAGACCGACGTGCGCCAGGAGACGCCGGCGACCTCCACCGCCACCCGCACCGCTCCGAACCCGCTCGGCGGACGCGGCACCTCTCGGATCATCTCGCTCTCGTCGGCGGGCAGCGCGACGAAGAACCAATCGGCATCCCGGCGGGCCTCCCATCGGAACAGCGGCGCCCGGAACGTGAAGTGCATCAGCCCAGCGTAGGACCCGAGCCCCTCGCACCGGCGCGTTTCCCCAGGCGGCGTGAGCGCACCGGCGGGCGGACGGCGGCGCGGAAGCGGCCGCGCGGCCAGCTCGCCGCGAAGGTGGTGAGCACCTTGCCCAGACGCTCGGCCAGCCCGCCCGCGTGTACGAGGGGACGCGACGAGACGGGCATGCGCAGCTGCCGGTCCCACCGCACGCCGTCGTCACGGCGGAGGTGGATCGTGAGATCCAGGTCGTCGTGCACGCGCGCATCATCGCGACGTACCTGATCTCGCAAGCGCGCCCAGACACCCGTGCGCATGGCGAAGTTCGATCCGAACACCAGGGGGATCCCGAGCCAGAGGTTGATCCAGAAGCGTCCCCCACCGATGTACCAGTGCTCGCCGAGGTAGTGCACGAGGCGAGTGGAACCGTAGAACTCGGCACCGCCGGTCAGCACACCGAGACCCGTGTCGTCGGCGAAGGCACGGTCGATGCGCAGGAGCCAGTCCGGGTGGGGACGCGAGTCCGCATCGAGCCTCGCGATCACGTCGGCATCCGCGGATGCGGCGTCGTACCCGGCGGCGGCGGCCGGCCAGATGCCGACGAGGCTCTCCACGACGACCTCCGCGCCTGCGGCGCGCGCCACTGCCGCCGAGTCGTCGCTGCTCGCGTTGTCGACGACGATGATGCGGTCGGCCGGACGCTGCTGCGCTGCGAGCGCACGCAGACACGCGGCGAGCATCTCGGCGTCGTCGCGGCACGGGATGACGACAGCGATCCGGATCCCCATGCCCGTCATGCTCCGCGCCCGCGCCTCGCGCGCCGAAGAGCCGCGCCGGAGAGTCGGTCGACCGCGGCGGCCGCGAGCACCGTCACGGTGTAGAGGACGAGATCCCTGGCGTCGAACACGGTGCCGAGCACCAGCATGAGCAGTGGGGCGGCTTCACCCCATGCGAGGGGCAGACCCGTGAGCTGGAACAGCTCGATGGTCGTGCACCACACCCAGGCGATGACCGCCGGCACCCAGACCGCGCGGCGCGGAACCAGCACGACGGCGAGCAGATACACGAGCAGCGCATACAGCGCGTCGCCCGCGATGTCGCTCGGCGCACCGTCCGGCGCGAAGCGGTGCACACCGAGCCCGGCCGCGACCGTGGCCGCGGCGGCGATGCTCGCGACGATGCGGCGACGGCCGGCGGTCACCAGTGAGGGTGGATCTCGGCCCGCAGGCGACGGTCGTACACGTCGCGGATGACGGCGTCGAACGCATCGATATCGAACCCGCCGTCGAGGAGCTCGGCGGCGGCCGCGTTGACCTGCGCCTGCGCTCTCGTGCGCGCGCCGGGGATCACACTCGTGACGCCGGGCAGCGCCGCGATCCAGGCGAGAACGGCGGCCGGCAGAGACACCCCCTCCCCCAGTGCCCGGGCGAGTTCGTCCGCCGCAGCGAGCCCCTCCTCGTAGTCGACTCCCGAGAACGTCTCGCCGCGGTCGAACGCCTCGCCCTGACGGTTGTAATTGCGGTGGTCGTCGGCGGCGAATCGCGTCTGGCTCGTGTAGCGACCGCTGAGCAGACCGGATGCCAGCGGCACGCGTGCGAAGATCGCGACGCCCGCATCCGCGGCCGCGGGCAGCACCTCATCGAGCGGCTTCAGCCGGAAGGGGTTGAGGATGATCTGGACGTTCGTCACGCCGGATCGGGAGATGGCGCTGAGCGCCTGGGCGCTCGTCTCCACGGACACGCCGTACGCGGCGATGGCACCGTCGTCGACCAGCCGGTCCAACTCGTCGTAGGTCGATGCGTCGTCGATCACGCTCGAGGGCGGGCAGTGCAGCTGCACCAGATCGAGCGTGTCGACGCCGAGATTGCGGCGGGAGCGGTCGGTCCAGGCGCGGAAGTTCTCGGGCGAGTAGTTCGCCTTCTCCTGCGGCAGACGCCGCCCCATCTTCGTCGCGACCGTGATCTCATGCGCGCCCCGCTCGCGGAGGAAGCGTCCGATCAGCTGCTCGGAACGTCCGTCGCCGTAGACATCGGCCGTGTCGAAGAGGGTGACGCCGGCATCTGCGGCCGTGGTGAGCACGGCCAGCGCATCGGCCTCGTCGACCTCGCCCCAGTCCGCTCCCAGTTGCCACGTCCCCAGCCCCAGAGCGGAGACGGACCTGCCGGTGTTGCCAAGCGGACGCTGCTGCATGCGCTCCAGCCTAGGCCCGCGCCCGCCGTCGGCGAGCCGCCGCCGAGACGACCGCGACGGCCGTCCCCACAGCCACACCGAGCAGCGTGTCCACCAGCCGGTCGCGCAGCAGCAGGGCGGGGTCGACCGGCACGGCGAGCTCGATCATCAAGAGGGCGAGCGGAGTGATGAAGACCATCGCGAGTCCGTAGTTGCGTCCCACGAAGAGCTCCGCGCACACCTGCAGCGCGACGGCGATCGCAAGCACCGCCAGCGGCGGCAGCGGCAGCATGAGAAGCGCCGCAGCCAGGAGGATGCCGACACAGGTGCCGATCAGCCGCTGGGCGCCTCGCACGATCCGGGCGGTCGTACTCGCGCCGCCCAGCGCAGCGACGGCCGCGACCATCGCCCAGTACCAGTGGGTGCCGACCAGCGCCAGCCCGACGATTCCGGCGAGCAGCGAGCCCACGCCCACCGTCACAGCCATCTCGGCGGCGACCGTGCGGCGCTCGCGTACCTTCGGCGCGGAGGGCACCATCAGTCCTCCGCGTGCGATCGCGATCAGCACCGTCACCGCGACGGCGAAGCCCGCACTCGCCGCTCCCACGAGCGCCCCCTCGGCGAGCGTGTGCGCGGTCGCCGGGAGCGTCGCACACGCGCCGGCGGCGAACACCGCGAACAGCGCGCCCGGCGGATGCCAGCGGTAGGCGTGCGCGATCATCGTGACGCCGGCGGCGAGCGCCGCAACGGCGACCACGCGCACCGTGTCCGGCGCTTCGACGACCGAGAGCGTCGTCCCGAGAAGCATCGCCGCCACCTGGACGCCACCGGCGGCGAACTGCATCCGCACGCGGTCGCGATAGCCGTCGAGCCGGCCGTACAGCGAGGCGAAGGCGCCGAAGCTCGCGTACACGCTCAGATCGAGCCTGCCGATCGCCCACAGGATCAGCAGAGGAACGGCCACGGAGACGGCGACGCGTAGCGCGACGCGATGAGCACCCTGGTGCGGAGCGAGGCTCACGAAGCGGACTCCCGCCTCCCTCATCCGCTCACGCATCCCTCCAGGCTACGCCGGGGAGGCCCTGCCAATTCCCGGCTGCCGGCACCACATCGCCTGAGGGGACGCCGGTACGGTGCGGCCATGAGCGTGTCGGCGGTGCGGAGCACACCGTGAGCACCCTCGCCGTCTGGTGGATACCCGTCGGCGCGGGCGGCTGGTCGGTGCGCCGCGCGAGCGGACTGTGGGAGCGGAGGGCGGCGGTCCGCGAGGGCCGCGCGGCGCGCACTCTCCTCCACGCCGCCATCGAGATCACCGATCGTCGGGGGCGGTCCGTCATCGAGATGGCACCGGCGTGGAGCGGGCCGCGAACCGCACGCGGGGTCGTCGCAACAGGCCCGGTCGGGCTACCCGTGCTGGGGATCAGCGTCTTCTTCCGATACGAGATCCGCTGCTGGCGCGACGGCACCATCCCGGACCTCGCGTTCGCCAGGCCGCGCGGCGTGACTAGAGTGCCGCTTCGACTCCGGGGACGAGCTTCGCGGCGATGGCGGCGAGGCACGTGCGCTCCGAATCGTCGAGCCGGTCGAGGACGAGCGAGCGGATCTGCTCGACGTGAGCGGGGGCCGCCTGGCGCAGGATGTCCCAGCCGGCGTCTGTCAGCCGGGCCGACTGGGTGCGGCCGTCACTGCCGCAGGTCGTGCGTTCGACCCAGCCACGGCGTTCGAGGGCGTCGATCGCGTGACTGAGCCGCGAACGGCTGAGACCGGCGATGCGGGCGAGGTCGGTCATGGTCGCCGGCTGAGCGGCGCGTCCGGCGAGGGTGACGAGAATCGCGTAGTGCGCGTGGTTGACACCGCCCTCATCCCGCAGTCTGCGATCGAGGGCCTGCGGCAGCAGCTGCACGAGGCGGATCAGCGGAAGCCACGTCGACATCTCGTCGTCCGTCAGCGACCGCGTCGGCCGCGACGCTCGAGTGCGGGCCGCCGGGTCCATCACGCCGCGGGCAGATCGATGGCGTGGGCGGTGTGATCGCGCTTGGCCGCCAGGTAGCGCGCATTCGACGCGGACAGGTGCACCGCGGTGCGCACGCGTTCGGTCACCCCGATCCCCAGATCCTCGAGCTGCGCAGCCTTGTCGGGGTTGTTGCTGAGGAGCCGGATGTGCTCGGCGCCGACGGCGCGGAGCATCTGTGCTGCGGCGGTGTAGTCACGTTCGTCCTCGCCCCGACCCAACGCCAGGTTCGCCTCGTACGTGTCCAACCCCGCATCCTGCAGGGCGTAGGCGTCGAGCTTCGCGTACAGGCCGATGCCACGCCCCTCCTGGCGGAGGTAGAGCAGGAAACCGCCGTCTGCGGCGATCCGCTCCACGGCCTCACGCAGCTGGGGGCCGCAGTCGCAGCGTTCGGAGCCGAACACATCTCCCGTCAGGCACTCGCTGTGCGGGCGCACGAGCGGTGCGTCGCCGCCGAGCGCGCTGCGCTCGAGCGCACCCCGCCAGTCGCCGAGGCCCAGCAGCAGGTGCTCCTTCCCGTCGACGAGGCCGTCGAACGTGAGCACGTCGGCACCGGTCGTGTAGCCGTCCGAGAATCGGAGCGGCACCTGCACCTGAACCCGGATCTCCGCCGCGGGAACCGGCGCCACGGAGATGTGTGAATTCTCAACCATGTTGTGCTCAAGCCCGATACTCGACGGACTATTCCCGGCGCCGTGAGAAAGCCTGATCCGCGTCGCGCGCGACACTGGGGAGATGACCCAGATCCCGGTCTACTACTACTCCTCGGTGTCCAACCTCACGCGCCGCTTCGCCGAGCACCTGGCCGCTCGCGACGGTCGCCCCGTGAGGGATCTCGCTGATCCCGAGGTGCGGCGCAGCGAGGCTCCGGCGCACTGGGTTCTGCTGACGCCCTCCTACAAGGCGGGCAACGCCGACGAGGTGACCCTGCCCGCACCCGTCCGCGCCTTCCTGCGCTCGGCGGTCAACCGCCGGCGCCTCGTCGGCATCATCGGGTCGGGCAATCGCAACTTCGGTACCTACTACCAGGCGGCCGCGCGCGAGCTCGCCGAGATCAGCGGGCGCCCCATCCTGTTCGAGTTCGAGCTCTCGGGAACCCCCGAGGACGTCGCACGGTGCGCCGAGATCCTGCATCAGATGGACGAAGCACTCGATTCGGCGAACGACTGACGCGCGTTCGACGCGCGATCGGCGCCCGCCGCCGTCGGCATCCCTAGACTCTCGATAGGGCCGGCCGTCGCCGGCGCGCTCGCCGGAAGAGAACGAGGAACACCATGCAGCTCGCGATGATCGGTCTGGGTCGGATGGGCGCGAACATCGTGCGTCGACTCATGAAGGACGGCCACGACTGCGTCGTCTACGACGTCAACCAGGATGCGGTCGCCGGCCTCGAATCCGAGGGCGCGACGGGTGCGGGCTCGCTCGCCGAACTCGCCTCCCAGCTGCAGACCCCGCGCACCGTGTGGCTCATGATCCCGGCCGGCCTCACGGGAGGCGTCGTCGACCAGCTCGCGGAGGTGCTCGAGCCCGGGGACATCATCATCGACGGCGGCAACTCGAACTACCGCGACGACGTCCGCCGCGCCGCGGCGCTCAAGGACACCGGCATCCACTACGTCGACGTGGGTACGAGCGGCGGGGTGTTCGGCCTCGAGCGCGGCTACTGCCTCATGGTCGGCGGACCCGACGAGGCGTTCACGCACATCGAGCCGATCCTGAAGACCATCGCACCCGGCGTCGGCGACGTCGAGCGCACCCCCGGACGCTCCGGCGACCTGGCCCCCGAGGAGCGGGGATATCTCCACTGCGGTCCCTCCGGCGCAGGCCACTTCGTGAAGATGGTGCACAACGGCATCGAGTACGGCATCATGGCCGCGCTCGCCGAAGGATTGAACATCCTCCACAACGCGGATGCGGGAACGCGCGAGGCCAGCCACTCCGCCGAGGTCGCTCCGCTGGAGGAACCGGAGTTCTACCAGTTCGACATCGACACCGCGAAGGTGTCCGAGCTCTGGCGTCGCGGATCGGTGATCTCGTCGTGGCTGCTGGATCTGACGGCGGCGGCTCTCCAGGCGAACCCGACCCTCGACGGCCTCGCCGGCCGGGTGTCCGACTCGGGCGAGGGCCGCTGGACGGTCAAGGCCGCCGTCGACACCGGAGTGCCCGCGCCGGTGCTCGCCGCGTCCCTGTTCGAACGCTTCGCGTCGCGCGGCGAGGATCACTTCGCCAACCAGGTGCTCTCCGCGATGCGGCTGCAGTTCGGCGGCCACCAGGAGTTGCCCGCCGGTGACGTGCTCGAAGCCGGCGGACAGAAGGCCGACAGCTCGCAGGCGTGAGAGCCCCCTCGTCGGTCTCCCGCTCGCGGCGGGTGGCCGACGAGGCTCAGCTCAGGAAGTACTCGCGCGCGAGCGGCGCGACCTCGAACTGATCGATCTCGTCCGGTCCGACCCAGCGCAGTTCGGCGATCTCGGCCGCGGCGACCGGCGTCTGGTCGCGGATATCGACGGCGAAGACCTCCGCGACGACCTCGAACCCCGGTTCGTTGGCGGCCGCCGCCGCGAACGAGCCCAGCGGCTCGAGGTCAGCGGCGTCCAGCCGAAGTCCCAGCTCTTCCCCGATCTCGCGGACGAGCGTCATGGCCGCGTCCTCACCGCGCTCCGGCTTGCCGCCGGGCTGCATGAACGCGGTCGTTCCGCTCTTACGCACGAGCAGGAGTCTCCCGTCGGCGTCGCGGATCACCGCGGCGGACACATGGATGCGGCGGGGCTCTGCGAGGGTCACCCTGGCACGCTAACAGTCCCGCACAGGCGCGCGACGTAGAATCTCGTGTGCCCGACGCGACCTCTGCCCACACCGATCCGCAGCCCAGCGGCATCGATCCCGACGATCTCGCCACCACGCTGCGTGTGCTGGAGGAGCTCGCGCAGGTGGACCAGACCCACCCCGACTACGTCACGGTCCGGCGTGCGACGGCAGCGATGTTCAAGGCCACCAAGAAGGTGCGACGCCGCGAGATCCGCGATGCGATCGCCGCCGCGGACCGCGCGGTGGTGCACGCGACGGCGACGGGCGCGCCCGATCGCATCGACGACGAGACGCGCGGCATCCCGATCAGCACGTCGACCACGACCCCGACCGCCGGGACCCTCCTCAAGGCCCGCGGCTGCTACATCTGCAAGAAGCCGTACACGGTCGTCGACGCGTTCTACCACCAGCTCTGCCCCGAATGCGCCGCGATGAGCCACGCGAAGCGCGACGCGCGCACCGACCTCACCGGCAAGCGCGCCCTGCTCACCGGCGGCCGGGCGAAGATCGGCATGTACATCGCGCTGCGGCTGCTGCGCGACGGCGCGCACACCACGATCACCACGCGCTTCCCCCGCGACGCGGTGCGCCGCTTCAGCAGCCTTCCGGATGCGGCGGACTGGATCGACCGGCTGAAGATCGTGGGCATCGACCTGCGCGACCCCGCCCAGGTGATCGGGCTCGCAGACGATGTGGCGGCGGCAGGAACGCTGGACATCCTCATCAACAACGCGACACAGACCGTGCGCCGCTCCCCCGGCGCCTATCAGCCGCTCGTCGACGCGGAGCTGGCGCCGCTTCCCGACGGACCGCTTCCCGAACTGGTCACCTTCGGGCACACGAACGACCAGCACCCGCAGGCTCTCGAACGCTCGGTGAGCGCGCATCCCATCCTCGCGGCTGCTGCAGCCCGCGCGGAGGAACTGACCGAGCAGGCCATGGCGGCCGGCTCCAGCTCGCTCGAGCGCCTCGCGGCGGGCACGGCGATCGATGCGGGAGGACTCATCCCCGACCTCGACCACGTCAACTCCTGGACGCAACGGGTGGAGGAGGTCGATCCGCTCGAGATGCTCGAGGTGCAGTTGGCGAACACGACAGCACCGTTCCTGCTCATCTCGAAGCTCCGGCCATCGCTGGCGGCCAGCAGCGCGCGCCGCACCTACATCGTGAACGTCAGCGCCATGGAGGGTGTCTTCAACCGCGGGTACAAGGGTCCCGGCCACCCGCACACGAACATGGCCAAGGCCGCCGTCAACATGCTGACCCGCACGAGCGCACGGGAGATGTTCGAGAGCGACGGAATCCTCATGACGAGCGTCGACACCGGGTGGATCACGGACGAGCGGCCGCACCCCACGAAGGTGCGCCTGGCCGAGGAAGGGTTCCATGCTCCGCTGGATCTCGTCGACGGAGCGGCGCGCGTGTACGACCCGATCGTGCGCGGCGAGGCCGGCGAGGACCTCTTCGGCGTGTTCCTCAAGGACTACGCCCCCGGCGCATGGTGAGACTCCCCGAGCCCGGCGCGCGCGTCGTCGTGCGCTACCTGCTGCCGACCGGGCAGGCGACGGATGCCCTGGGCGAACTGCTCAGCGCCGACGAGGAGGCGGTCGTCGTCGACGGCAAGCGGGGAGTGGAGCGCATCCGCCGCGTCGATATCGTCGCCGCGAAGCCCGTCCCGCCACCCCCGGCTCCCCGCATCCGCCGCCCCGCTCCCGACGCATGAGCGGGGTGCATCCGTCTGAGCGTCATCGTCACGCGCTTCCGTCATGCCCGGCTCCCGTCGGGCTCATACGTGCGCCGGAAGGCGCGCGCACCGTCCGTCATGATCCGATCCACGCGGTCGGGCTGGTGTTCACCGTCTGGATGACGGCGGCGGCTGTGACGACGCTTCGCCTGCGCGACGCCTGACGCACACGATCTCCACCCGGCTTCCACCCGTGGGTGGTCGTCCGACGCCGCGTGTGCGACGACGCTGGCGTCGTGACCTTCTCCACGATCCTCAACCGCCTCGGCGGCGCGAGCCGCACAAGCAGATCCGGTGACACCCCTGCGATACGAGTAGCGAGCGGTCCGTCATCGCGAGGCGGCGAAGAAGGCGAGCTCGTGACGGGAGGACCCCCGGAACGCATCGTGCATCGCTGCGCGGGTCGCCGCATCCGCCGACGCTGCCGTTCTGGTGACGATGTCGATCGCGCGGCGCGTGGACTCAGCGAACGCCGGGTCGGCGTAGGTGTCGAGCCACGACCGATACGGATGCTCCTCGTGCGAGAGGGCGTGCAGTCGCTCCCCGACGTCCTGGTAGATCCAGTAGCAGGGCAGCAGCGCCGCGATGAGCACCCGGTAGTCGCCGCGGGCCGAGGCCGCCAGCAGGTGATCGAGGTAGGCCGTCGTGACCGCGTCGGGGTGCGAACCGAGCCCGGACTCGCCCGCGAGCCAGCGCTCGTGTAGTTGGAGCTCACCGATGATCGCGTTCTGGGCGCTGCCGGCCCAGAACGCACGCTCCGCGGAGTCCGGCGCGAGGCGAGCGGCATCGGCGAGCACGCGGGCGTACTCGCCGAGGTACAGCGCATCCTGGGCGAGGTAGCCGAGGAACGCGCTCCGCTCGAGCGTGCCGTCGCCCAGCCCCCGCACGAACGGCAGGTCGTCGATCTCCGCACGGATGCCGGCGATGTCCTCCCACCACCCAGTCTCGACCTCGTGCGCGGTCGGCCGGGTGTGAAGACCGCCGCGTTCCCAGAGCCCGGCGAAGTGGCTGATCGGACCGTTGCCCGAGCCGACCTCGAGCTCCGCGCCGTGACGGATGCTTTCGGCGAGCCACCTCTTCGACTCCGCCGTCGCCTGCGCCCACTCGCCGGTGGCCGCCGCGCGCGTCGCCACCGCCGATGAGAGCGAGCAGCCCGTGCCGTGCGTGTTCCGGGTGCGGATGCGGGTACCGGCGAACTCGGTGACGGCGACGCGACCGTCGATCATCTCCACGAGCGCATCCGGCAGCCGCTCCCCCGACAGGTGACCGCCCTTGGCGAGCACGCGCACGCCGTGCGCACGAGCCACGGCACTCGCCTGCGCGAGCACGTCGGTCCACGCCGAGGCCTCGGGTGCGCCCGCGAGGATCGCGAGCTCGGGGATGTTCGGGGTCACGAGGTCGACGTGCGGCAGCAGCCGCCGGAGGGCATCCTCCGCATCCGCGTCCAGCAGACGATCGCCGCTCGTCGCGACCATCACCGGATCCAGCACGACGACCGGCGGGCGGATGCGGCCGAGCCAGGCCGCGACCGTCTCGATCACCTCGACGGTGGCGAGCATGCCGATCTTCACCGCATCGATCCGCACATCGTCGGAGACGGCGTCGAGCTGCTCGGCGAGGAACGCGACGGGCGGCACGTGCACCGAACGCACGCCGTGCGTGTTCTGCGCGACGAGGGCGGTGACGACGGCCATGCCGTAACCGCCGTTCGCGGCGATGCTCTTGAGGTCCGCCTGGATGCCGGCACCTCCCGTCGGATCGGTTCCCGCGATGCTCAGCACCCGCACAACGGCGCGCGCGGCACTCATGCCGCATCCCATGCCGCGCGCAGCATACGGGCGGCACCTCCGGGGTCACTCGCACCGCAGATCGCCGAGACCACGGCCGCGCCCGCCGCACCTGCTCGCCGCAGCGGGCCCAGATCGGCGGCGGTGACACCGCCGATCGCCACCGCGGGAAGGGCGCTCGCCGCGACCAGCCGGGCGAGCCTCTCGTGGCCCAACGGTGGCGGCGCATCGCGCTTCGTGGCGGTCGCGTGAAGGGCACCGATGCCGACGTAGTCCACGACACTACTGTCGGATGCGGAAGCCAGCTGCTCCGGCGTGGCGGCGCTCAGGCCGACGATCGCGTCGTCGCCGACCAGTGTGCGCACCGCCTCCGGCGGAAGATCGCTCTGCCCCACGTGCACTCCCGACACGCGCGCGCCCGCCTGGCGAGCCGCGAGGAAGACGTCCACGCGGTCGTTGACGAGCAGCGCGACGCCGTCGGGCAGCACGGCCGACACCCTCGTCACCGTGTCGAGGAAGCGACGTGCGGAGGCGTCCTTCTCGCGCAGCTGCACTGCCGTGACGCCGTTCGCCGTCGCCTGGCGCACCACCTCGACGATGTCGTGGCCCGCCGCCGCGGCGATGCCTGCATCCGTCACGAGGTACAGCGAGAGGTCGGCGTTCACGAGATTACCGCCCGGTGGCGAAGTGTGTCGGCGTCGAGGCCGGCGAGGGCATCGAGGAACGCGACGGCGAAACCTCCGGGTCCCCCGGAGCGCTCAGCGGCGAGCTCTGCGGCGACGTTGTAGACCGTGACCGCGGCAGTCACCGCCGCGAAGCGATCCTTGTCGACGCCCGCGAACGCCGCCATGACCGCACCGAGAGCGCATCCGCCACCGGTCACCCGCGTCAGCAATGCGTCGCCGTTACCGAGTCGTGCCTCGCGGGCGCCGTCCGTGACCACGTCGACCACGCCGGAGACGGCGACGATGGCGCCGGTGGCATGTGCGATGCGCCGGGCGGCGGCGACCGCATCCTCGACGGCGTCGGTCGCGTCGACTCCGCGGCCGCCGGCGCCCGAGCCGTCGAGGGCGAGGATCTCGGATGCGTTGCCGCGCACGACGCTCGGCGCCGCCGCGACGAGCTCGGCGGCGAGTGCGGTGCGCACCGGCAGGACGCCGATCGCCACGGGGTCGAGCACCCAGGGAGTACCCGCGTCCTGAGCGGCCGCCACGGCCTCGCGCATCGCCTCCCGCTGCTCTGCGCCGGGTGTGCCGAGATTGACCAGGACGCCCGAGGCGATGCGCGCGAACGGCCCCGCCTCGTCCGGGATGTCGACCATCGCCGGAGCCGCCCCGAGGGCGAGGAGGACGTTGGCGGTGAAGCCGGTGACCACCGCGTTGGTCAGACACTGCACGAGCGGGCCTTGCTGCCGCACCGTCTCCCAGGCCCGGATGGTGGATTCGATCAGGTTCTCTGGCGCGCGCGTCATGTGCGACATCCCTCCGCTCGTACTGACGAGATCAGGTTCGACGGGTGTGATCTCAGCCCCGCAGGGCACCCCGTGTCGTATGTGTGGGTTCAGGTTAGCGGACGGCCCGGACCGCGAGGCGCCTCGATCACACCGCGTCCGTGAGGCTCGTCAGCCGGTTGTCGATCCTGCCATCGACCACGGTGACGAGCTCGTCCAGCGCCTCGCGGTGCACGAGGTCGTGGGTGACGAGGAGGGTGGCGATGTCGCGCTCGTGCGTGAGGTCCGCGATGAGCTGCATGATCCCCGCCCCGCGTTCCTGATCGAGGGCACTGGTCGGCTCATCGACGAGCAGGACTTCCGGCTCGTGCACGAGTCCGCGGGTCATGGTGGGTGGCGATCGCGTTGAGCGCTCGGATGCGCTCGACGTACCGCTCGTCGAGAGCGATGAGCCGTACACCGTCGATGTCCGGGCCGCCGCCGGAGCGTGTGACAACGGCCACGGCGGAACCCTGCTCCGCGGCCCGGCGCGCCACCGCCGACCCCACCGGCCCCGCTCCGACCACGACCATCCGCTGGGATTGCATGGTGTGAGCATGCCAGGAGCGATGGCGGGGAAGGTGACGCAGGGGCGTCCGTCCCGTGAAGAGTTCACGGCTGCCCGGCGCACGTCGTCGTCGATCGGTGGCCCTCGACGCCGCTGCTACGGTGGCGTCATGAGCACTTCCCCCTCGCCGGGACAAGCGATCAAGGTCGGAGTCGTGGGCGACGTCGATGAGGATGCCGCGCTCGTCGTGCCGCGTGCCACGGCCGGCACCCTGGATGACATCGCCGTGATCTTCAGCGCCGGTCGCTACTACGCGATCGACAACACCTGTACGCATGAGCAGACCTCCCTCGCGCAGGGCTGGATAGAGAACGGATGCGTCGAGTGCCCTCTGCATGCGGCGACGTTCCGTCTCGCCGACGGTGCGGCCCTCACCCAACCCGCGACGCGGGGCGTCGGCGTCCACACCGTCGAGGTGGTCGGAGACGAGCTGATGCTCACGCCGAATCCCGAGCGCCTGGCGTGAGCGCGCCGCGGCGAGTCCTCATCGCCGGCGGAGGGATCGCGGGGTGGACGGTGGCGTCCACCCTTCGGGACCGCGGCTTCGACGGTGAGATCGTCATCGTCGAACGGGAGGCGGCCTGCTACGACCGGCCCCCGCTCTCCAAGACGGTCCTCGTCGACGGCGCCCCCTTGTCGTCGCTCGCCTTCGCCGCCCCGGAGGCCCTCGCGCAGGCGTCGATCGAGGTTCGCGCCGGACGTACCGTCGTGGCCCTCGACGCCGCCGCCCGCACACTCCGGCTCGACGACGGCGCCCTCCTCGCCGGAGACGTGATCGTGCTCGCGACGGGCACCGCCGCCCGACCTGCGGCCTTCCCCGGCGGCACCCTGCCGGGCATCCTGTCACTGCAGACCTACGCCGATGCCCGAGCCCTCCATGCGCTGAAGGGACGTCGCATCGCCGTGGTGGGCGCGGGGCTCATCGGGGCCGAGGCCACCGCGGCGCTGCGGACCGCCGGCTCAGAGGTCACCCTCATCGATCCCTCCGCGGTCCCCGGCACACGCGCCTTCGGCCCGACGATGGCCGCACACCTGCACGCCATGCACGGCGCCGCGGGTGTCGACACCCGTCGCGACACCGTGGCCGGCGTCGTCCCCACGGGCGGGGCATTGCGTGTCGACCTCACCGGGGGCGACGCCGTCGAGGTCGACGGTGTGCTCGTGGCCACCGGTGTCGTGACCGATCCGATCGTCGCGCGGGAGGCCGGGCTCGACGTGGATGAGGGAATCGTCGTCCAGGACGGCGGCCTGACGTCGGCGTCGGGCATCTACGCCGTGGGCGACGTCGCCCGGCGGTGGAAGGACGGCGTGCTCCGTCCCGGCAGCGGGCACTGGGATGCGGCTCGGGCGGACGGCCAGGATGTCGCCGACGCCATCCTGGGCCTTCCGCCCGTGGGTCGCGGTGCCGACTGGTTCTGGTCGGACCGCTACGGACATCACGTCGAGGTCGTCGGCGCCCTGGCGGGCACGGCGCGCGAGGTCGTGCGCCCGGGACTGCACCCGACCGTCTTCGTCGTGGACGGCGATCGCCTCGTCGGCGCCGTCAGCGTGGATGATCCCCTGGCGGTGCGGGCCGCGCGGCGGTTGATCGACCGCCGCACGCCCGTCGTCGCCGATCAGCTGGTCGACCCGGCCGTCCCGGTGCGATCCCTCCTCCCGCACGCCTGACGGCGCGCCGCGGCCTCACGCCGCGGCGACGGGCTTCTTCGCCCTCACCTTCCGATACGGGGCCGCGATCGTCTCCCCGATCGCCTGCGCGATGAGCTGCTCGGCGGTCTGGTTCTTGCGGGAGAGCTTCGCGATCCACTTGGTGAAACGCGCGCCGCGGGCGAACTCCTTCTCGCTGCGGTCCTCGACGGCGAAGAAGTACCGTGCCTCCAGGGGAAGAAGCGACAGGACGCCGTTCAGCACCCGCCGCGTCGCCCACTTCGCCACCGGCCCCTTCACGTCGGGGTGCCGCAACGAGTGGCCGGCGAGCGCGGCGAAGATCGTCAGCGACTTCTTCGGCAGCTCCGTCCGGATGTAGCTGTCGAGCTCGGCGAACGTCCCGAAGTACGGGCCGGGCACGTGCAGCTTCTGCGCACCGATGCGGGATTCCACGACCACCCGATCGGCATCCGCCGTCGACAGGCCGGGACCGAATTCCTGGTACCCGCGCACCGCCGACCAGATGTAGGTCCACCAGGTCCACCGCTGCCATTCCGGCTGCTTGGCGCTGACGACCTCGCCCGTTTCGGGATTCGTCCAGCTCGCACGCTCGTGCAGCATGTCGACGTGGGCGGCTGCGGCATCCGCGTGCGCCTTGTCCGCGTAGATCGAATCGCGGAGGTACGCCGACGTGCGGTCGAAACGGGCCGCCATCGCCTCCGGTCCTTCTGACGTGAGCGAGACCCGTTCGAAGTGGGTCATCATGCCGGCATCCAGCATCTGGAGGAAGACCGCGTTCTTGGCTCCCAGCGCGGAACCGGGGTCGGCGAAGACGCGCCACGACACACTGTCGGGGCCGTAGTAGCCGTCGTCGGCACGGGGCGCGTCGGCAAGGGAACGACTCGGGTGAACGTCCGTCATGGCGTGACTTTCCTCTCGGGGAGTACACCGGGTGCTGGGCTGCGCCGCCGATCGATCCAGGGAGCGTCGTCGGGTCCGGTGATCGATCCTGAGCATAGCGATAGGTTCACGGCGGCGAGACGCAACGACGCGGCCCGCCTTTCGCGGAGCCTCTTGCGGCGTGGGCCCACCTGAATAATCCACTCGCGGGAATGAGAAAAGGGCCCGCCTTCGGCGAACCCTTTTCTCATTCCGGTCGACCTTGTTTACCTCTGTTCCACAAATTCAGAAACAGGGGTCACGACGGCCGCGATGCGCCGAATCTTGCGCGATTCCGCCGATGTTCGAACCCCCGGCGAGACCACCGCGACGCGCCGGAAGTGGACGCGCCTGAGCGATGATGCCCGCACTGCAGTGATTGAGCGATACGAAGCTGGCGAGACGTCGACGGCCCTCGCGGAGGCGTACGGCGTCGCGAAGTCCACGATCCTCGGCATCCTACGGGCGAACAGCGTAGTAGTGCGACGGCAGCCATTGACGGCGAAGCAGGTGAGTGAGGCGGCCCGGCTGTACAACTCCGGGCTGTCGCTATCGCAGGTCGCTGAGCGATTGAAGGTGAACCAGGAAACGATGCGGGTCGCCATCATGGGCTCCGGCGTGACAATTCGGCCCGCGACTGGCGCATAGCTAGAAGCCGTACAGGTGCTGGCGAGCATTGAAAGCGGCCGGTCCGCCCTCGAGTACGTTCTCGACGTGCGATCGAATGGCGACGTCATCGAGCGAGCCGATTCCGTCGGCTGCAGGACGGCCGTGCTGACCGTCACCTTCGAGCGCCACAATCAGCTCAGCGTCACCGAGGACCGGGACGTTCGCGTTATGCGTGCTCGCAACGATCTGACGTTTCCCCTTGAGGCCGCGGAGGTTGCTCACGATGCCGTCGTACACGAACCGGTTGTCGAGGTCGTCTTCCGGCTGGTCAATGATCAGCGGCGCATTGGACGCCCCGAGCAGTAGCAGAAGTAGCGCCGTCGCTCGCTGACCCTTGGAAAGGTCGTCCATCCGCTTGAACTCACGAGTTCCAGAGCCAGCCTGGACATCGAGCTGCACTTCGACGGCTTGCCCAACGGACAGTTCCTCGAGCTGTCGAAGGAGTGGTTCGCCCGCTTCGAGGAGTGCTCGCGCCTGTGCCCCACTGACCGAGAACTGCGCGTTCAGCTCCGCCTCGCCCTTTCGAGCGGCGTCCACGAAAGCTCGGGTCGAGAACCCGTCTAGATCGATCGCCGCCATGATGCGGGTGCGCTGGCCAGATATCGACTGCTCAATGAGCGTCTTGATGTGACTGCGGGCTTTCGCGGCAATGGGCTTCACGATCACGACCCCGCCCGTCGCGGTGTTTGCCGCGCGGACTGCTTCTGTCAAAGCCTTTGCTCGCGCGTTTTCGTGATCAGCGAGCGTCTGGAGGAGAGTCTTCCGCTCCGAGATCAGATCCTTGATCGTCTTTGCAATGCCGGCGCGGCGCGACTCCTTCGCCTTCAGATCGTCCAGCGCCTTCTTCGTCACAAGGTACTTAGTTGGCTCGAGGCCCTCCTCGACGAGCTTCCGAAGAACTTCAGCGTGCTCATCTCGCTGCTCGCGGACCGTGTCGGTCCAAGCGGTTTCAGCGCTGCCGATCGTGGCCTCAGCGTCCAAGAACGCCTGTCGAGCTTCGGCGGCGAGTTCGCCCAATTTCTTCGCTAGTGCCGCAGACGCCTCCTCCGCACGCTTCAGGATCTCAACCTGCGGGGAATCATCGATGTTCTCGAACGCCGCCCCCACCTTCGCGACCAACTGATCGTCCGTGAGCGTCGTGAGTGCGTCCTTTGCAGAGACGACTCGGTCTTTGGCTTCCTTGAAGACGGCCTCGTCCTGGCTCAAACGAGTAACTTCCTTGAGCCGCGTAGGTACATCGGTGTCCGTGTAGTGCTGGACTTGCTCCTCGAGACGTGGAATATCAGACAGCTCGTCCTCAAGCTGAGCACGGCTCTCCTCCGCGCGACTCAGCTTCTCGCGGTTCTGTTTGAGCGCGTCCAGAGTCTCGCGATGCTCCGCCGTCAGATGCCCACTGCCCTGGAACCGCTGCAGCATGCTTGCCACTTTGGAGCTGTCGTTGGTGAGTTCGGCAAGTTCGTGCTGGCCGAAGATCTCGACACTCGCGATGATGTCGCTCGGCTGAAGGTTGGTGACGGACCCGCTCTCATCCTTGACAACGGGCAGGTTGTTGACCGATCGCTCGATCGTGAAGTTCCTCACCGCGGGTGACGCGGTCTCAACAGAGAGCTTGACGACCGTGCCAGACTTCAGCACGCCGCTGATAATGCTGTCGTGGTCGCGTTTGGCTTCAGCTCCGATCGGCGTGAGACCCAATGCAAACCGGATACTCTCGATCGCAGTGGACTTTCCGGTGCCACGCCCTCCAATAAGCGCAGTCAGGTCATCGGAGAAGGGAATCGTCACTCCGTCGAGGAAGCCGCCGATCCAGGAGATTTCCTTGAGCGCAGAGCGAGGCTCGGAGACCGGGTCGTCCAGCGAGACACGAGTCTCAGGAGTCCGTACGGCCAGTTTCAAGCTATCCACACAGAGGCTGCTCACCTTGAACCAGCAGCTGGCTCCCGCGGCCTGCAGATGAGCCGGTCGCATCACGTCGTCGGAGTAGATCACCGCGAGCGGATGCTTACGGTCGTAGGGCTTAGTCCCGTTGATAATCGCCTGCTGGTCAGTGCCGTCCGGCTGGCTAGGCGTGACAGCAATTGCGTGCAGGTTGGGGGCCTTCAGCATCGTCACTAGCGGTTGCCCACCCCTGCCGGTCAGCATGCCGCTGTTCGGAACGTTCACGTGCGCAGGAATCACCAGGGCGCCTTGTTCCGTCATCTTGTCGAGGATGTCCTTGAACGAGGCGCCAGTCGTTCCGTTCGCGCAACCCGGAGCGACCCCACACATGCCAATCGCGGCGTTCACCACGGAAGCCTTCGTGTCGACGTCAAAGATGACGAGGAGGTGGATCCCTTCGGCGGAATTCGCTTCGAACCCAGGAAGAGCGACAATGCCGCGGCTTGCTGCGTCCTCAATGAGCTGCAGCGCGGAGTCGACCTTCCAATGGTCCGTGATCGCGATCATCTCGATCTTGAGCGCTTCACACTCGTCAAGGAGCGCCTTGTTGTAGTCGGCTTCGCTCGTGTACGCAGTCGCCGGGGCATTCTTGCCCTCGTACCCGTATGGGTTCACCTGCAGAGCCGCACGTACCCAGCGGGCGCCCGTCATCATCGACTTGGTCACTCATTACCTCCGTTTGAGCTCAGTCCAAAGAACCGCTCGAAGAACAACCCGAGCTTCTCGATCACGCGCTGCTTCTTCTCGCCGTGACCGCCATCGGCAGAGAACCGGGAGGCAGGCGGAAGCACCTTGGTGATCGCTGTGCCGGTCGTACGGAGCGCACCGTCACGGAACGCGATCTCGATGAACGCTCGAGTGGCGCCGGCGCGGAGGCGCTCGTCCTCGATGATTGCTTCGAGTTCGGCCTCGCGCTTGGCGGCGATGAACGCCTGCCACTCCTCGTCGATGGCGCCGTCAACTGAGACGGAGTCGACGAAGGCTTCGATGAGGTCCTTCTTGTTACGCAGAGTCGGGCTGGCATCGACGGCGCGGGAGATCTCGGCACGGATCTCCTTGTCCTCGCCGTCGCCGTGCTGGCTTCGGTACTTCTGAACGAGCATCAGGATGTAGTCGACGTTGATCTCGACCTGCTTGATCAGCTCGATCTCGAACACGACGTCGTCGTTGATGAGTTCCTTGTCCGTGTCCTTGACCTTGCGGAACTCGGCGTACAGATCGAGGTAGACGCTGCGGTAGTCCTGGCCCTGGCGCTCGGTGAGGATCTCGTGCCCGGCGAAGTCATCGAAGGAGGTGAGGATGTTCTCCAGCCGCAGGATCTGCCCGAAGAGCTGGATGAACTCCTTCTGCGCCGCTTCGCCGATGATCTGCTGGCCGAGTGGGAAGGACACCAGTAGTTCGTCGACCTTGTCGGCGTATTCGCCGTAGTAGTCGCCGTACGGCTTGAGGAGCACGACGCCGCGGGCGTCCTTGTTGCCGAACAGCTCGAGGGCGGCGTTGGTCTCTTCCTCAAGGTCGCGGAAGGCGACGATGTTGCCGTACGTCTTGACCGAGTTGAGGATGCGGTTGGTGCGCGAGTAGGCCTGGATCAGGCCGTGCGCCCGCAGATTCTTGTCTACGAAGAGCGTGTTCAGGGTCGTCGCGTCGAAGCCGGTGAGGAACATGTTGACCACGATGACGAGGTCGAGCTCCCTGTTCTTGAGCCGCTGCGAGAGGTCCTTGTAGTAGTTCTGGAACTTGTCGGCGCTGGTGTCGTAGCTCGTCCCGAAGATGTCGTTGTAGTCCTGGATGGCATCTTCGAGGAAGCCGCGCGCATCCGTACTCAGCGCATCGGTGTCGAAGGCCTCGTCGTCGAGAATGCCGTCGTCGCTGGCATCGTTCGCACCGTAGGAGTAGATCAGGCCGATCTTCAGGCGCCGATCGGCAGGTAGGGCTTCCTGCTGGATCTGGAAGTGGTTGTAGTAGCGACGCGCCGCATCGATCGAGGCCGTTGCGAAGATGGCGTTGAAGCCGCGCACGCGCTTGCGCTCGCGGACAGCCTCGGCCTGCCGTCGCGCACGGGTCGATTCGGCGACGTTGGTCACGACGGAGTGCTCGTAGCTCGATGAGCGCTTGGTCTTCTGGTCGAAGTGCTCCAGGGTGTACTTCACGACCTGGCTGATGCGCTCCGGCGCCAGCAGCGCCTTCTCGGTGTCGATGGCCGACACCTGCTTGTCGACGATGGTGCCGACCTTGACTGTGTTGACGTAGTCGATCCGGAAAGGCAGCACGTTCTTGTCGGTGATCGCATCGACGATCGTGTAGGTGTGGAGCTTCTCACCGAAGGCTTGCTCGGTGGTCTTGAGCTGCGGGTTGCCGCCTGTGCCGGCGTTGACCGCGAAGATCGGGGTGCCCGTGAAGCCGAACAGGTTGTAGCGCTTGAACGCGCGAGTGATATCGCTGTGCATGTCACCGAACTGCGAACGGTGGCACTCGTCGAAGATGATCACGACGTGATCGTTCGTGATCGCATGACCCTTGTTCGCCTTGATGAACGTCGACAGCTTCTGGATCGTCGTGATGATGATCCGCGCGTTCGAGTCCTCGAGCTGCTTCTTCAGCACCGCAGTCGAGGTGTTCGAGTTGGCTGCTCCCTTCTCGAAGCGGTCGTACTCTCGCATGGTCTGGTAGTCGAGATCTTTGCGGTCCACCACGAACAGCACCTTGTCCACGCTCGGGAGCTTTGACGCCAGCTGCGCGGTCTTGAAGCTGGTGAGCGTCTTGCCAGAACCGGTCGTGTGCCAGACGTAGCCGCCTGCACCGACGGTGCCGAGCTGCTTGTAGTTGGTGGCGATGTCTATGCGCTGCAGAATCCGCTCGGTCGCAACGATCTGGTACGGGCGCATCACCAGCAGGAGCCGGTCCGCGGTGAGCACGCAGTAGCGGGTGAGGATGTTCAGCAGCGTGTGCTTGGCGAAGAAGGTCTTCGCGAATGATGTCAGGTCGGTAATCGGCTTGTTCTGCGCGTCCGCCCACCACGACGTGAACTCGAACGAGTTCGAGGTCTTCCGCCCCTTGGTCTGCTTCTTGCCCTCGCTGATGTGCTGTGTGCGCGTCGTGTTCGAGTAGTACTTCGTCAGCGCCCCGTTGCTGATCACGAACAGCTGCACGTACTCAAACAGGCCGGAGCCGGCCCAGAAGCTATCGCGCTGATACCGATTGATCTGATTGAAGGCTTCGCGGATGTCGACACCGCGGCGCTTGAGCTCGATGTGAACCATCGGCAGGCCGTTGACAAGCACGGTGACGTCGTACCGGTTCGCGTAGTTCGCGCCGCCCTCGCCCTGGCCGATCTCGTACTGGTTGATGACCTGAAGACGGTTGTTGTGGATGTTCTGCTTGTCCAGCAGCGTGATGTTCTTCGTCGAACCGTCGTCACGCTTCAGGAGCTGGACGTGGTCCTCCTGGATACGCACGGTCTTCTCGACGATGCCGTCGTTCTTGCCAGCGATCTTGGAGTCGAAGAAGTCCGCCCACTCCGCGTCGGAGAAGGTGATGTGGTTCAGCGCCTCAAGCTGAGCGCGCAGGTTCGCCACGAGCTGCGCCTCAGAGGTGACCGGCATGTACTCGTAGGCCTGGGACTCCAGGAGGCGGATCAGCTCCTGCTCAAGCGCTGACTCCGACTGGTATGCGGCCGACGCGTGGGCGTCTGGGATGTACTCCGCGACGACCGTGGACTCGGCAGAGACGGCTATCGGATCGTACTTGCGAGAAAGAGCTTCACTCATGCGGCAACCTCCTCGAAGGTGAGGAGCTTGTCGCGGTAGTACTCGTACTGCTTCCGACGAGCGGCGAGCTCACCCGGAATGCCAGAGCGCATGTCGGTCACGAGCGTCTCGAACTGTTCAAGTAGCGAGTTGAGACGATCTTGCTCAGCAAGCGACGGAACGAACACTGGAAGATTCTCGAGAGCAGCGCGGCGAACCGATGGCAACGCGGCACCCTTGTTTGAGAGTGCCATCAGATCGACATTCATCAGCTGATGGAGCAGGAACCTGGGTCGCACGTCTGGGCCCGGGAGTACGGCGATAAAGCTAGTGTCGAACGCCGCGTCAACTCCCAACATCCGCTTGCGATTCGTTGCCACCGCCGCGCCAACGCGTGGCAGCAGGATTGTTCCCGCAGGAGCGAGCTGAGCTCCTAGCTGGCGCAGTTCGTTGATCGCCACATAGTTTGATGCACGCTCCATGATCACGTCGTTCCCTCGCGCGGCCATGTCGATGACTTTGAAGAAGGGGGCGTCGCCCTCGGTACTTCCTTGCATACTTTTTGGGAAGTCGCTCCCGTATCGAACGCTCGCGACATCTCCGAGCCGGACTGCGCTGCCTTGAGCCGCATTGGACGCGAGAATCTCGGCGCGGTAGTGATCATACTGACGACGCCGCGCCTCCAACTCTGCCCGCAATTCGCCATCGAGCTGGATAAATCGGTCGAGCTCTTGAACGACTAGCTGCTGGATCGGAATGGGGGGCACGGGAACGACGATGCGAGACAACGATGCGTAGGTTAGGCGAAACCTCGCCCCAACTTCTGTCTTGCTCTCGATTCTGCTCTTTCCGAGTCTTGAGCCGAGGAAGAGCATTAGGTAGTCAGGCAGGACGACATCCCGATCCACGCCGAAGACTACATACATCGGGCTCACAATTACAGGCGCTTCTTCTTCGAGCCAAGCGATCGAGCCTACGTTGATTCGGGAAGGGTTGTAGACAAACATCCCGGGCTGCACGACTTTGTAGTTGCTCGTGTCCGAACTCGTACGGGTGTTCTCAAAGACCTCCGATGTAGGAGCGAGCCCTCGCGAGTTTGTGACGCTCCGTACTTCAGTCACCGTCTGAGCACGGTTGCGCAAGGATGACTCCCGAGTGAAGTCACCGATGGAACGCGACGGAACCCCGTGTGGACAGAGTCGTTGCACAAGATCTTGGATGCGACTCACTTCGAGGCCTCCAGATTGGCCACGATCTCGTCAACTGCTGCACGCACCTTTGCTTGACGGGCGACGATGTTCGCGATCTCAGAGTTCAACTCCTCGATGTCGATGTTTTCGATCGTCTCGTCACGATCAACATAGGAGGAGACGGCGATGTTATAGCCATTCGTGGAAATCTCTTCATTCGAAGCAAGCACCGCGAAGTGGTCAACAGGCTCGCGATCTTCAAGAGCACCGAGGATGTTCTGCTGGTTATCGGGAGTGAGCTTGTTCTTGTTACCGACACGCTTGGACTCGGCCGACGCATCGATGAAGAGCACCGAGTTGTCACGCTTCGACTTCTTCAGCACGATGATGCAGGTCGCGATTCCCGTGCCAAAGAACAGATCCGGTGGCAGCTGGATCACGGCGTCCACATAGTTGTTATCGATCAGGTACTTACGGATCTTCTGCTCCGCTCCCCCGCGGTAGAGCACGCCAGGGAACTCAACGATGGCAGCAGTACCGTTCACGGCGAGCCAACTCAGGATGTGCATCGTGAAGGCGAGGTCAGCCTTCGACTTAGGTGCGAGTACACCGGCCGGCGCGAAGCGCTCGTCGTTGATCAGGAGCGGGTTAGCGTCACCCTCCCACTTGATGGAGTAGGGCGGATTGGACACGATCGCCTCGAACGGCTCGTCATCCCAGTGGTGCGGATCGATCAGGGTATCCCCGTGTGCGATGTCGAACTTCTCGTAGTTGACGTCGTGCAGGAACATGTTGATCCGCGCGAGGTTGTACGTGGTCAGGTTAATCTCCTGACCGAAGAAGCCGCCGACGTTCTCGCGGCCGAGCACTTTCGCAAATTTGAGCAGGAGCGAGCCGGATCCGGCAGCGGGGTCGTAGACCTTGTTGACCCGCTTCTTGCCCATGACCGTGATGCGGGCGAGCACCTCGGAGACTTCCTGTGGGGTGTAATACTCACCACCAGACTTGCCAGCCTGCGAGGCGTACATCTGCATCAGGTACTCGTACGCGTCACCGAACAGGTCGATCGAGTTGTCCTCGAAGTTGCCGAGCGGCAGGTCGCCGATCGCATCGAGCAGCTTCACGAGCTTCTCGTTGCGCTTGGCGACAGTGTTGCCGAGCTTCGAGCTGTTCACGTCGAGGTCGTCGAACAGACCCTTGAGGTCGTCTTCGCTGTCCGTCCCGACCGCCGAGCCTTCGATGTTCTTGAAGACGCGCTCGAGCGTCTCGTTCAGATTCTCGTCCTTCGGTGCGCGGCTGCGCACATTCTGGAAGAGCTCCGACGGGAGGACGTAGAAGCCCTTTTCCGAAACCGTCTCCTTGCGCCCGAACTCAGCCTCAGCGTCGGGGAGGCGCGCGTAGTCGAAGTCAGTCTCGCCAGCCTCGTGCTCGCCCTTGTTGATGTAGGCGGTGAGGTTCTCGGAGATGAAGCGGTAGAAGAGCATGCCGAGCACGTAGCTCTTGAAGTCCCAGCCGTCGACCGACCCACGCAAGTCGTTCGCGATTCGCCAGATGGTCTTGTGCAGTTCTGCGCGCTGGGATTCTTTGGTGGTCGGCGTCATTGATTCAATGTCTCCTTGCGCGCGCGAGCGCATGTCGATAGCAGTGCCCCCAGTGCTCTCAATCTAGCGGCGAGAGCGGACATGCACAGCGGGGACCCCAACCTTGGTCGGGATGCGCCCCACGGGCACTCCACGCCCCGCTGCGCGGGACGCGGAGCCTCCGCCCGCGGGGACCCCGCCTGAATACTCCGCTCGCGGGAAATGCAGAAGGGCCGGCCATTCAGCCGACCCTTCTGCATTTCCGGTCGGGATGACAGGATTTGAACCTGCGACCCCTTGACCCCCAGTCAAGTGCGCTACCAAGCTGCGCCACATCCCGGAGCCGCCCGCGCGCGGGCAACTCAACCATCTTAGCCGGTCCGAGAGCATGCCGCGAACGCGTCCGGCGGCGCAAGCGGTGGATGCGTGTCCACGGCGGGGAGTACGGTCGCGACATGAGCCAGATCCAGGTGCTTCCGGCCACGAGTGAACGCTTCGACGAAGTCGAGAACGCCCTCACCGGCGGTGGCGACGGCCGGGCGTGTCAGTGCCAATGGTGGACTATGCCGGGCAGCCGGTTCAGCGCGCTGAGCGTCGAGGAGAAGACCGAGATCCTGCGCGACGAGATGACCGCATCCGTCGCACCCGGGCTCGTCGCGACTGTCGATGGCGTCGGCGCCGGCTGGGTGCGCGTCGGGCCACGCCCCGCCCACGAGCGGCTCGCGCGCACGAAGCTCTATGGCAAGACCTCCCCCGAGCCCTGGACCGACGCCACGACCTGGGCCATCAGCTGCTTCTCCGTGCGCAAGGAGTTCCGCGGACAGGGCCTCACGCGCCGGCTCCTCGACGCTGCCGTCGCGTTCGCCCGCGAGAACGGCGCACGTCTCGTCGAGGCCTACCCGGTCGACACCGCCGCGACCAAGACCTCGTCGAACGAACTCTTCCACGGTGCGCTGACGACCTTCCTCGACGCGGGATTCGTCGAGACCGCGCGACCCCGCGCCGACCGGCCGATCGTCGCGCTCGACCTCAGCTGAACCCGCATCCGCCAGGATGGAGGGATGACGGATGCGGCATCCCCCGTTCGGGTCGACTCGTGGCTCTGGGCCGTCCGCGTCTACAAGACACGATCCGCCGCCACGACCGCCTGCCGCGCCGGGCACGTCCGCATCGGCGGCGACCGCGCGAAGGCGGCTCAGCTGGTGCGCCCCGGCGACGAGGTGCGTGTGCGGATCGCCGGTTTCGACCGCATCCTCGTGGTGCGCCAGACCATCGTGAAGCGCGTCAGCGCACCGCTCGCCGCCCTCGCCGCGGAAGACAAGACGCCCCCGCCTCCGCCGCGCGAGCTGACCGCCTTCGTGCCGGTCCGCGACCGCGGCGCGGGGCGTCCGACCAAGCGCGAACGGCGCGATATCGACCGGCTCCGGGGGCGTTCCGCCGACGACTGATCGGGCCCCGGCGATGTCGGAGGTGGGTGCCAGACTTCAGGCATGGAGGATGCAGCGGCGATGAGCCCCGAGGACGCCGAAGCGGCGATGCTCGAGGGCCTGCTCGCCGGTGTCGAGAAGACCCGCGCATCCATCGCGGCCCTCGAAGCACTCGAGCTCAACCTGCTCGCGACCGCCCGTCAGATCGCCGCCGACCGCACCTCCCGCCTGTCCGATCCGTCGGCCCGCGCGCACGAGATGCCGCTGCGCGATATCGCCGCGGAGTTCGCCGCGGCCCTGCACGCGAACGACCGCGGCATGCAGAACGAGCTGCACGACGCCGCCGACATCGCTCGGCGCCTGCCGCGCTCCCTCGCCGCCCTGGCCGAGGGCCGCATCTCGCGCCGCCACCTGCGCGCGATCCACGAGGCGTCCGCAGGGCTCGACGGGCCCGAGCTCACGGCCTACGACGATCGTGCCGCCGCGGCCGCCTCCGAGATGTCCGTCAACCGTCTGCGCCCGGTTCTCCGCCGCCTCGCCGAGCAGGCGCAGCAGCGTCCGCTCACCGAACGCCACCGCGAAGCCCGCACGCAGCGCGGCGTCTTCGTGCGCGACCTCCCCGACGGCATGGCCGAGCTCACCGCCGTCCTTCCCGTGATCGAAGCCCACGGCGCCCACGACCGACTCACGCGCATGGCGCATCTCGTGCGCGACGCCCATGACCCCGAGGCAGATCCGCGCACGATCGACCAGCTTCGCGCCGACATCCTCAGCGATCTCCTGCTCACCTCGACCACCGCCGACACCGCCGACGCCCCGCACGCCGGCATCGACGCCGTGCGCGCGCACGTGCGCATCACGATCCCCGCCACCACGCTGCTCGGCACGACGGATGCGGGCGCCGAACTCGTCGGCGTCAGCCCCGTCGACGCCGAGACTGCCCGCCGCCTCGCCGGGGGCGCCGCCGCGTGGACGCGCGTGCTCACCCACCCGGTCACCGGCAACGTCGTGGGCGTCGACCGCTACCGTCCCAGCGAAGACCAGCGGCGCCTGCTGCAGGTGCGCGACGAGCGATGCCGCTTCCCCGGATGCCGCATGCCGACCCACCGCTGCGACATCGACCACACGGTCGACTGGGCCCACGGCGGCACCACGCACGTCGACAACCTCGCGCACCTGTGCCGCCGACATCACTCGCTCAAACACGCCACACCGTGGCGCGTCCGGCTCGACCCCGACGGCGTCCTCGAGTGGACCAGTCCGCACGGCCGACAGCACCGCGACTCCCCCGCATCCCGTGTCGTCTTCACGGATGCGGCCGACCCGCCGTTCTAGCGAAGGTCACCCTCAGCTCGCCCTGACGATGGAACGATTGCCTGCCCGCGACGGGCGGGGAACCTGAAAACGATGCTCGCCTTCGGCCGCGCATAGGTGTGGGGACCGAGACGGGTGCGAAGTGCGGAGTGCGGGGTGCGGAGTGCGGGGTGCCTGTCGAGCGCGACGCGTGATCAGGCCTTCCCCCGGTCGAGACCGTTCTTGCCGTCGGCACCGTTCTTTCCGTTGAGCTCATCGAGCAGCGCTTCGAGCGAGTCGAACTCGAGCGCGTCGTCATCGCCTTGATCATCGTCATCGTCATCGTCATCGTCATCGTCGCCGTCACCGACGTACAGCTCGTCGAGCCGAAAGTCGGCGTCGAGCTGCGCGCGGATGAAGGCCTCGGGCGATTCGCGGGGCACGGGAAAAGACACCAGGTACGCGTCCGGAACGACCGCCACCCATTCGATCACGAGGTCCTCGCGCGCCACCCGCCGCGCGGCAACCGGCCCGAATCCCTCCTCGATCTCCTCGAGGATCTCGTCGAGCAGGCGATTCCACTGCGGGATGCTCATGGTGAGGAATGCCTCCGCTGCGGCGATGAGCGAGGCAGGGTCGCCGGACTCGGTGCCCACCTCGTCGTCGAGCGGATCGAACTCCGGCTCGAGGTCGAGATTGACCGACACGTCGTGGCCGGCCGCTTCCAGGCGAGCAGGTCCTCGGACGACACCTTCTTCCTCGACGGGGTCGGCGAGCAGGCCCGCGGCACGCACCGCGCGCAGCAAAGCAGAGGGCTGAACGTTCATGTCATCCGTTCCATCTTGGGTCGGTACGCCTCGATCATCCGATGCGCCGCACGCCCGCGCCAACCGCGTGAGGTGGTAGCGCCAGCCCTCCTCATGCTCGTCGGCGAGCGTCGGCGGCACACCTGCATGGCGAAAGCCCGTCTCCGTGATCGTGACGGACGTCGCCGAGTCATGCGCCTCCAGCCGGAACGTCACCTCGAGCGGCGCCGACCATCCGTCCTCGCGCCAGCAAAACGCGAGAAGCTCCGGCTCATCGCATCGAGTGACGACCCCGTGAGCCTGCCGTTGCTGCCCCGCCTCGATCCACGTCTCGACGAGCGGCGCGCCGACCACGGCATCGAAGCGCAGATCCGGCCACCACTGGGCCCGGTCGGCGGTGAGTGCGCGCCAGACGACATCCGGCGAGGCCGCAACCACGTGTGCGACGGAGACGGAATCCCGCGGGGCACCCACCGATGCTCAGTCCTCGAACAGGTCGAGCAGCCAGCGCGTTCCCCGCACGGAGGCGCCGACGGCCTCGCACCGCGCGGCGAGTTCACGATCACTCGTCACGACGATCACCTGCGCACCCCACTCGGCCTCTTCGCGCGCCGTCCAGACGATCGCGTCGTCACCGGCGGCCTCTGCGCGGATCTCGAGCACGACGGGCGTCCGATAGGAGGCGGCGTAGGACACCTCGGCGCCCCGGGCGGCTTCACGCGCCTTGCCCTCGAGCACGACCTTGATCTCCGGATACCAGCGGTCCTCCGCCAGTCCCAGGGCATCGCCGGGAATGCCGCGCACGGCCAGGCCGCGAAGCCGCTCGACGAGCCGCTCCGCCGCGCCCGCGCGATCGTTCCACCAGCCGTCCGGCACGGAGCCGACGACGTTGGCCGCATCCACCACGATCTTCGGCCGAACGGCCAGCAGTTCACGCAGCCGAGGCCAGGATGCGGCGAAGCCGGGGTGCAGCGGATAGTCGTCGACGTCAGCGACGGGCACCCACGACAGCTCGACGCTCTCGGGGTCGCTGATCACCGGATCGAAGGCATCCACCACATCCGCCAGCACCGTCGCGTACGACCAGTAGCCGAGATCGAACACGCTCATGAGCCGCGGCCTGACGGCACCGTCGGGCACACCCGCCTCCTCCGTCGCCTCGCGCAGCGCACCGTCCAGAGCGGACTCGCCTTCGTGGCGTGCACCGCCTGGCAGAGCCCACGTACCGCCGTGGTGGCTCCACGACACGCGGTGCTGCAGCAGCACTCCGCGCACCGGGTCGACCGCGAGAAGCCCCGCGGCGCCGAAGCGGCCCCAGTAGCGCTCCCCCGTCGGTGCGACGACCCAGGCATCCCCCGGATCCCGCGGTCCCAGCGGCCGGCGCGGCTCTCCGGGGGCAGGGGGTTCGATCGTCACGCTGACAGCCTCGCACACCGCGAGGATGCCGACGCGACCGTCGACGCATTCGGGAGAACCGTCGCGCCCTCTACACCCGCCGATGAGCATCGACCCGCAGCGACGCGCGCGGCTGTGAGCACCCACAATCGGCGACGCGCGGAGGACGACCGCAGCCTGTTATTCCCCAACATATGGGTTCGACAACGCCTCTCACCCCTACATACAGTGGTCGAACCACCGCAGATCACCTTCACCCCACGGCTAGAAGGAGCCTGCATGTCCACGTCCACCACCGCTCGCTCGATCTCCGTCGCCCCCACGATCGACGAGTACCTCTCGCGCGGAGACTGGCGCGTCAACGCCAACGCCAACCAGGGATACTCGCTCGGCGGCATGATGCTCAACACGTCCGGCAAAGTCATCGCCAATTACTGGCTCGATCAGGTCTACGCACCCGAGGCGGGCGCCGCGCACCGCGACGGCGACATCCACATCCACGACCTCGACATGTTCGCCGGCTACTGCGCAGGCTGGTCGCTGCGCACCCTCCTCGAGCAGGGCTTCAACGGCGTCCCGGGCAAGGTCTCCTCCGCCCCACCCCGGCACCTGTCGAGCGCGCTCGGCCAGATGGTCAACTTCCTCGGGACCCTCCAGAACGAGTGGGCGGGCGCCCAGGCGTTCAGCTCCTTCGACACCTATCTCGCGCCCTTCGTCCGTCTGGACGACCTCGACGCCGAGGCCGCACGGCAGGCGATCGAGGAGTTCGTCTTCAACCTCAACGTCCCCTCCCGGTGGGGCACCCAGACGCCCTTCACCAACCTCACCCTCGACTGGACGTGCCCGGACGACCTCGCCGACCAGCGCCCGATGATCGGCGGCCGGGTGTGCGACTTCACCTACGGCGACCTCGCCCCCGAGATGGCGATCATCAACCGGGCCTTCATCGACGTTATGACCGCCGGCGACGCCGACGGACGGGCGTTCACCTTCCCCATCCCGACCTACAACATCACGAAGGACTTCGACTGGGACGACCCCGCCGTCGACGCCCTGTTCGCGATGACCGCCAAGTACGGGCTGCCCTACTTCCAGAACTTCGTGAACTCCGACCTCGACCCGCACATGATCCGGTCGATGTGCTGCCGCCTCCAGCTCGACCTCACCCAGCTGCTCGCCCGCGGAAACGGCCTATTCGGCTCGGCGGAGCAGACCGGCTCCCTCGGGGTGGTCACCGTGAACTGCGCGCGCCTCGGCTACCTGCACCCCGGTGACGAGGCGGGTCTCATCGCACGGCTCGATGAGCTCCTGGAGATCGCCCGCGACAGTCTCGAGGCCAAGCGCGTCGTGATCCAGCGCCACATCGACGGGGGGCTCTTCCCGTACACGAAGCGCTACCTCGGCACGCTCGACAACCACTTCTCCACGATCGGCGTCAACGGGCTCAACGAGCTCGTGCGCAACTTCACCGGCGACACCGAGGACATCACCTCGGATGCGGGTCACGCCCTCGTCGCCCGCATCCTGGATCACATCCGCGACCGGATGGTGGAGTTCCAGGAGGCGACCGGCACGATGTACAACCTCGAGGCGACGCCCGCGGAGGGCGCCACGTACCGTTTCGCGAAGAGCGACATCGCCCGCTACGACGGGATCCGCCACGCCGGCACCGACGACAACCCGTACTACACGAACTCCTCACAACTGCCCGTGGGCTACACCGACGACGCGTTCGAGGCGCTCGCACTCCAGGAGGACCTGCAGCAGAAATACACCGGCGGCACGGTGCTCCACCTCTACATGGGCGAGGCCGTCTCCTCCGCCGCTGCCTGCCGCACGCTCGTGCGGCGCGCGCTCGAGAAGTTCCGGCTGCCCTACATCACGATCACGCCGACGTTCTCCATCTGCCCGCGCCATGGCTACCGCTCCGGCGAGCACCTTCTCTGCCCGGAATGCGGTGCGGATTGCGAGGTGTGGACTCGGGTCATGGGCTACTTCCGCCCCGTCTCGTCGTTCAACGTCGGCAAGAAGGGCGAGGCTGCCGAGCGGCTGGCGTTCGCCGAATCGCGCTCCCTCGCCGCCGCGGCGGTGTGAGGTGATCCCCGCCGCGATCGACCCGGCCACCCTGCGCATCGCCGGTCTCACACGCCTGTCGACGGTCGACTGGCCCGACAAGCTCGTGGCGACCGTCTTCCTGCAGGGATGCCCGTGGGATTGCTTCTACTGCCACAACCCGGCGCTGCGCGCGCCGCGTGCGCCCGCCGCGATGAGCTGGCGCACGCTGTGGACGTTCCTGAAGAAGCGGCGTGGTCTGCTGGACGGCGTCGTGTTCTCCGGCGGGGAGCCCACGATGCAACCGGCCCTCCCGGCGGCGATCGCGGCGGTCAGGCAGCTCGGATTCGCGGTGGGCCTGCACACGGCCGGGATCTACCCGGCCGCGCTCGTCCGCATCCTGCCCCACGTCGATTGGGTGGGTCTGGACATCAAGACGAGCAAGCGGCTCTACGAGAAGGTCACGGGCTACTCGAACAGCGCCGAGCGCTCCTGGGGTTCGCTCTCTGTCGTCCTCGCCGAGTCGGCGGCGCGCGCGGGGACGACCCGCCCCCTCGACTACGAGGTGCGCACGACGGTGCACCCCGAGGCGGCGGATGCGGCGGAGCTCGCCGTGCTGGGGCACCGACTCGCCGATGCCGGCGTCACGTGCTGGGCCCTGCAGCGCTTCCGCAGCGAAGGAACCCGTGTCCCGTTGCCCCGTGTCGGCGAGGCCTCCTACGAGGTCTCGCTCGACACGGTGCCGGGTGAGCGGTTCGCGCGGTTCGCGGTGCGCTGAGAGAGTCGGCTGAGACGGTGCGCTGAGCTCAGCGCTGGCGGCGCTCGCGAACCCGCATGTTGATGATGATGGGCGTTCCCTCGAAGCCGTACAGCTCGCGCAGGCGGCGCTGGATGAACCGGCGGTACCCCGGGTCCAGGAAGCCGGTCGTGAACAGGACGAAGGTCGGCGGGCGCGTGCCCGCCTGCGTGCCGAACAGGATGCGGGGCTGCTTGCCGCCGCGCACGGGATGCGGGTGCTCGGCCACGAGCTCGGAGAGGAAGGCGTTGAACTTGCCGGTCGAGATGCGCTGGTCCCACGACTCGAGAGCCGTCTCGAGAGCCGGGACGAGCTTTTCGAGGTGGCGACCGGTGCGGGCCGAGATGTTGACGCGCGGCGCCCACGCGACGTGCGCGAGGTCCTGCTCGATCTCGCGCTCGAGGTACCGGCGGCGGTCGATGTTCGCCATGTCGTCGTCGTTCAGGCGGTCCCACTTGTTGAAGGCCAGCACGAGCGCGCGGCCGGACTCGAGCACCATGTCGATGATGCGCACGTCCTGCTCGCTCAGCGGCTCGGAAACGTCCAACACGACGACGGCGACCTCGGCCTTCTCGAGCGCGGCCGACGTGCGCAACGACGCGTAGAAGTCGGCCCCCTGCTGCAGGTGCACGCGCCGACGGATGCCGGCGGTGTCGACCAGTCGCCACAGCTTGCCGCCGAGCTCGACGATCTCATCGACCGGGTCGCGGGTGGTGCCGGCGAGCTCGTTGACCACGACGCGCTCCTCGCCGGCCGCCTTGTTCAGCAGCGACGACTTGCCCACGTTCGGGCGGCCCAGAATCGCGACACGACGAGGCCCGCCGATCTCGTGCTTGGCGACCGCGGAAACGTCCGGCAGCACCTTCACGAGCTCGTCGAGCAGGTCGGCGACGCCGCGGCCGTGGATGGCGGAGACCGGATGCGGCTCCCCGAGACCGAGGTTCCACAGGGCAGCCGCCTCCGGCTCCTGGCGCGCATCGTCGATCTTGTTGGCGACGAGCATGACCGGCTTGCCGCTGCGACGCAGCAGCTTCACGACGTGCTCGTCGGTGGAGGTGGCGCCCACCATCGCGTCCACGACGAACAGCACCACATCGGCGAGGTCGATCGCGACCTCGGCCTGGGCGGCGACCGACCGGTCGATGCCCTTGGCATCGGGCTCCCAGCCGCCGGTGTCGACGAGCGAGAAGCGGCGCTCGAGCCACTCGGCCTTGTACGTCACGCGGTCGCGCGTCACCCCGGGGGTGTCCTCGACGACGGCCTCGCGGCGCCCGAGGATGCGGTTCACGAGCGCGGACTTGCCGACGTTCGGGCGACCGACGATCGCGACCACCGGCAGCGCCGGCAGGTACTCGATCCCATCGCCCGAGCCGACGAGCCCCGCGAGCACCTCGGCGTCGTCGTCGTCGAGGTCGTAGTCCTCGAGCGACGCCCGCAGCGCGATCGCGCGCTGCTCGGCCAGCGTGTCGTCGATTCCGGCGAGGGTCTCCTCGAGCTGATCCGGTCCGGCTTCGTACTCGTCCTCAGCGCGCATCGCGCACCTCCTGCATTTTCTCTGCGACCGCGAGAACGGCCGCCACTGTCTCATCGAAGTCGAGGTGCGTGGAATCCACGACCTCGACCCCTTCGGCCGCCGACATGAAGTCGACGACGGTGGAATCTGATGCGTCACGTCGGCGCAGCGCGTCGGCGACCGCCGCCGCATCCTGTCCGGTGACCTCGGCGCTGCGCCGGGCAGCGCGCACCTCGGGGGCCGCCGTCAGCAGAATGCGCACCGGCGCATCGGGAGCCACGACCGTGGTGATGTCACGGCCCTCCACGACGACACCGGGGCGTCCGGAGTCGGCGACGAGGGCGCGGAAACGGGCATTGACGGTGTGACGGACGACGGGGACGCGGGCGACTCCGCTGACCGCGTCGGTCACGCGGGTCTCACGGATCGCCTCGGTGACGTCCGTGTCGCCCACCCGCACCCAATAGTCGTCGGGGTCCAGTGAGATGCTGCCGTCGAAGTCGCCCATCGCCTCGAGCACCGCGGTGGCGTCGGAGGTGTCGACGGCCCGGTCGAGGGCGTGCCAGGCCAGGGAGCGGTACACCGCGCCCGTGTCGAGGTATCCGTAACCGAGGCGGCGGGCCACCTCCTTGGAGACCGAGGACTTGCCGCTACCGGCGGGTCCGTCGACGGCGACGATGGCGACGTCGGATTTACTCATTTGCACGGCTCGCAATCCTCCACCCGCGCGCCTCGAGGCCCGCCACAGCGGGCGCGGCGATCGCGGGAACGACACTGATCTCTGCCAGGCCGAACTGGGCGCCGGGCGAATGCTCCAGGCGCAGGTCCTCGACGTTCACACCCAGCTCGCCGAGTTCGCCGAACAGGCGACCGAGCTGACCCGGCGTGTCGTCCACCATGACGACGATGGTCTCGAAACGACGGTTCTGCCCGTGCTTGCCGGGCAGCCGCTCGACGCCCTGATTTCCGCGCAGGATCGTGTCGGCGACGCCGCGACGGGCACCCGGCGCATCGGGCTCCCGCAGCGCATCCGCCACGGCCGCGAGATCCTCCGCGAACGCATCGAGCACGTCCACGACCGGAGCAGCATTGGCGCCGAGGATCTGCACCCAGAGCTCGGGAGCGGATGCCGCGAGCCGGGTCGTGTCGCGAACGCCCTGCCCCGCCAGACGCAGCGCGTCTTCGGGGGCAGCCGTGAGCCGCGCGGCCAGCAGGCTCGAAACGAGCTGGGGAACGTGCGAGACGAGGGCGACCGAGCGATCGTGTTCCTCGGGCGCCATCTCGATCGGCGTCGCTCCCAGATCGAGAGCGAGACCCTCGACGAGCGCGAGATCGGCGGCGGTGGTCTCCTCGTCGCGGCAGACCACCCACGGCCGTCCGATGAACAGGTCGGCCCGCGCGGCGATGGCTCCGCCGCGTTCGCGACCGGCCATGGGATGCGAGCCGATGTAGCGCGCCAGGTCCACTCCGCGCGCTCGGAGCGCGCGCAGCGGCTGTCCCTTGACGCTGGCGACGTCTGTCACGACGGCGTCGGGGTAGGCCGAGAGTTCTCGCTCGACGACGTCGGCGATCACATCCGGCGGCACGGCGACGACGATGAGGCGGGGGGTGTCGCCGGGGGCCGCGGCGCGACCGGCGCCGTAGTCGATCGCGAGGCGGAGCTGGGCGGGCGAGGTGTCGTCGAGCACGACGTCGACGTCCAGGGCACGGAGCGCGTGACCGATGCTGGCGCCCAGCAGGCCCGCGCCGACGACACGGACCGTGCCCGAGGTGCGCGCGGCGACCCGCGCGGGCGCGCTGGTGCCGTTCGACTCGCTCACTGGTTCTCCTGCTCTCCGGGCGGGTCGGACACCTGGTCGCGGCGCGCGAGCGTGAGAAGCGCACCCCGCTCGATCTTAGTCAACTCCCGCATCCTTCCCGCCGGGAGTGTTCCCAGGTGGAGGGGCCCGAACTGCCGGCGCACGAGCTCGAGCACGGGATGCCCGACCGAGGCCATCATGCGGCGCACGATGCGGTTGCGCCCGGAGTGCAGCGTGAGCTCCACGAGGCTGCTCGTGGCCGAGGCATCGAGCAGACGCGCCTTGTCCGCCCGGATGAAGCCGTCTTCCAGCTCGAAGCCGCGCGTGAGCGTCGAGATCGTCTGCGCCGACACCCGGCCGTCGACCTTCGCGATGTAGACCTTCGTGACACCGAACGAGGGGTGTGCCAGCACGTGGGCCAGTTCCCCGTCGTTGGTCAGCAGGAGCAGGCCCGACGTGTCGGCATCCAGGCGACCGACGTTGTAGAGGCGCTCCTCGAAATCGCGGGTGAACTCGCGGAGGTCGCGGCGGCCGCGGTCGTCGCCCATCGAGCTGACGACGCCGGTGGGCTTGTTGAGCATGACGTACCGCTTCGACTGGTCGAACTCGACCGCGACGCCGTCGACGTCGACGAGGTCGGTCTCGGGATCGATCCGGCTGCCGAGCTCGGTCACGACGGCACCGTTCACCCGCACCCGGCCCTCGACGATGTACTGCTCCGCCACACGACGGGAGGCGACGCCCGCGTTTGCGAGCGCCTTCTGCAGGCGGACGCCCTCGGTGTCGGTCATCGTGCGATCTCCTCGAAGCCGGTGCTGCCGTCATCCAGCAGCGGTGAGATGTGCGGAAGCTCGTCGATCGTGTTGACGCCGAGCTTCTCCAGCAGCGCGTCGGTGGTGCCGTACAGGATGGCGCCGGTCTCCCCGTCGTGGCCCACCTCCGTGATGAGCCCGCGGCCCACGAGCGTGCGCACGACCGAGTCGACGTTGACGGCGCGGATCGACGCGACCTGTCCGCGGGTGACGGGCTGCTTGTACGCGATGACCGCGAGGGTCTCCAGAGCCGCCTGCGAGAGACGTGCGGGCTGCTGGGTGCCGAGGAACTCGGTGATGACCCGGTCGTACTCCTCCCGCACGTAGAGCCGCCATCCGCCGCCCACTTCGCGCAGCTCGAAGCCGCGTCGCGGGCCGCCGTCCTCGCCGTCGTAGTCCGCGACGAGCGCAGCGATCGCCTTGCGCACCGCCGGGACGGGTGCGCTGACGGCCGCCGCGAGCGCGACGACGCTGTGCGGCTCGTCGAGGATCAGCAGCACGGCCTCGAGCCGGCGCGCGACGGAGCCCACATCCTGCGGCCAGGCAGTGGTCTCCGACTCTTCGGTGCGGATGTCATCGGTCATAGTCGGCTCCCAGAGTGGCGAGGTTCTCCTCGGACCAGCGTTCCGCGCTCCAGCGCAGGGTCAGCTCGCCGAGGGGCTCCAGCTGCTCGAATGACAGTGCCGCGTGGCGGTACAGCTCGAGGATGGAGAGGAATCGTGCGACCACGATGCCGGAGGCGTCCACCCCGGCGATCAGCTCGCGGAAGGTCAGCGTGCCGCGCTGGCGCAGGAGCGTCACGACGATCGCGGCCTGCTCGCGGATGCTGACCAGCGGCGCGTGCAGGTGGTCGAGGCCGACCGTCGGGATTTCCTTCGGCGCCATCGCCAGCATGGCGAGCGCGGCGAAATCCTCGGTGCTGAGCGTCCACACGAGCTCGGGGGCAGCCTGCCGGTACCGCTCGTCGATACGGACGCTGCGCGCGTGCCGTCTGTCCTCGCGCTCCAGCGAGCGCGCGAACCACGCGGAGACCTCTTTAAAGGCCCGGTACTGCAGCAGCCGCGCGAACAGCAGGTCGCGAGCCTCGAGCAGAGCCACAGCCTCCGCGTCGACGAGCTCGCCCTGCGGGAGCAGTCCCGCCACCTTCATGTCGAGCAGGGTGGCGGCGACGACGAGGAACTCCGATGCCTCATCCAGCTCCGCATCCGGCCCGAGCTGGCGCAGGTACGCGATGAACTCGTCGGTGACGGCGCTGAGCGCCACATCCGTGATGTCGAGCTCGTGCTGCGAGATGAGGGTCAGCAGCAGATCGAACGGGCCGTCGAAGACGCCCAGCGATACCCGGAATCCGTCTGTGGCCGCGTCCTGCGGCTCAGGCGACGGCGCCACGGGCGACCAGCTCCCGCGCGAGACGCAGGTAGGCCTGCGCCGCGGCGTGCTCGGGAGCGAACTCGGTGATGGGCATCCCCGACACCGACGCGTCGGGGAACTTCACGGTGCGCCCGATCACGGTCTCGAGCACATCGTCGCCGAACGCCTCGACCACGCGCTCGAGCACCTCGCGCGAGTGGAGCGTGCGGGGGTCGTACATCGTGGCGAGCACGCCGTCCAGGGTGATCGAGGGGTTCAGCCGGTCGCGCACCTTGTCGATCGTCTCGATCAGCAGGGCGACGCCGCGCAGGGCGAAGAACTCGCACTCGAGCGGGATGAGCACGCCGTGGCTCGCCGTCAGGGCATTGACCGTCAGCAGCCCCAGCGAGGGCTGGCAGTCGATGAGAATGACGTCGTACTCCCCCGCCACGTGGCGGAGCACCCGGGCGAGGATCGTCTCGCGTGCCACCTCGTTGACCAGGTGCACCTCGGCGGCCGAGAGGTCGATGTTGGCCGGCAGCACGTCCAGACCCTCGACGGAGGTCTTCACGATGACCTCGCGCGGGTCGCGCTTGGTGTCCAGCAGCAGGTCGTAGATGGTGGGTACGTCGTGCGTCGTGATGCCCAGGCCCGCGGACAGTGCGCCCTGCGGGTCGAAGTCGACCGCCAGCACCTTGCGGCCGTAGTGCGCGAGAGACGCGGCCAGGTTGATGGTTGTGGTCGTCTTGCCGACCCCGCCCTTCTGGTTGCAGAGGGCGATGATGCGGGCAGGGCCGTGGGCGGCGAGCGCCGGCGGTGTCGCGAACCCCTGGTAGGGGCGACCGGTCGGGCCGAGGGGCACATCGCCCTTCGTGCCTTTACCCGCCTGCTTCACTGCGCGCTCCGCCACCGTACTCCCACTCTGCTTGGTCGTTCGATCGATTCTAGCGACGGCAGGCCGCGGGTTCGGGGAGGGCGCACCGAGCCCCCTCCCCGAACCGCGCTCAGACGGTGCGGCGGCGACGTGCGGCAGCAGCCAGCACGAGGGCACCCGCGAGCAGCGCCACGATGCCGCCGCCGAGCCAGGCACCGGAGATCTCCGAGCCGGATGCGGCCAGCAGATGGTCGCCCTCCTCGGTCACCTCGGGCGCCGGCGCCACCGGGTCGACGATGGGAGCGACACCGTTGACGGCCGACGTGTCGTTGGCGAGCGCCGCGGTGACGTGCGCCATGGCACCCAGCATGATCCGCAGCGCGTCGACGTTGATGTTCGAGATGTCATCGGCGGGCGTGTGATAGTTCGGGTCCATGATGATGCCCTCCGTGCCGCCGAACAGCGCGACCTGTTCCGCCGTCTTGACGTCGTCGGCGCCCGTGAACAGTCCGGATGCGGGGATGCCGGCCAGGATGAACGCGTTGTAATCGCTGCGGGCGTCGAAGGCCGTGTCGATCCAGGGCTGCCCGATCGCATCGAAGTAGCTCGTGAACGCCGCCTCCGTCGCGATCGATCCCTCCGGGACCTCCACCGGCGCCTCATACGTGGACTGGTCGGCATCGTAGACGGAGATCACGTAATTGGGCGAGGCGACCATGTCGAAGTTGAGGTAGGTCGCGATGGTCTCGAGAGCCGCGTCGCCACCGGTCTCGTAGAGATCGTCGACGTAGTGCGCCGATCCCAGGAGCCCGATCTCCTCCGCGCCCCACCAGGCGAAGCGGACCGTGTTCTCCAGCTCACCGGAAGCGGCCAGCTGGAGGGCGACCTCCAGGATCGCCGCCGAGCCCGAGCCGTTGTCGTTGATACCGGGACCATCCTCGACGGAGTCCAGGTGCGCGCCCAGCATCACGACGTTGTCATCGCGTCCGGTGGGCGTGTCGGCGATGATGTTGAACGTCTCGACGGAATCGATGTGCTGCTGAAGGTCGAGGTCGGCGAGGACGGGGCCGTTCGCGAGCGCAGTGAGGAGGTCCTGCCCCTCGCTCTGCAGGATGCCGACTGTCGGTGCGAGCTCGGGTGTCTGCGCACCCAGCGTGCCCTGAAGCGGTCCGGCTTCGTTGTTGTAGATGAGCACGGCCTCCGCGCCCGCGGCCGCTGCCGCCGCCGACTTCTCTGCGAAGGAGCAGCTGCCGCGGGAGACGAGTGCGATGGCGCCCGCGGCGTCGGTGCCCGCCCAGTCGTCCGCGGTGCACCCCAGCGGTGCGGTCGGGGTGACCAGTGGGAGGTCCGAGAGTCCGCCGACGGGCGTGCCCGGGGTGAACTCCATCGGGATGCCGAAGGGGTCGGCGGGAGTGTAGCCGTCGATCGTCAACGTGTACGCGTCGATCGTCTGCAGGTCGGCGTCGAAGTACTGACGCTCAGGCGTGTACCCGGCTGCCGTCAGCGTCTGCTCGATGTAGACCGCACTGGCCTCATAGCCGCTGGTGCCCGCCGCCCGATTGCCGCCGTTCGCATCGGCGATGTCCTGCAGCTGCTGCAGGTGGGCGACGACGGCGTCCACCGTCACCCGCTCCTCCAGATCGGCCGGGTCGACGGCGGCGGCCGGCGCGATGCCGGCGGTCACCGCCAGCGCCGCGCCGATGCCGATTCCGATGCCGATACGGGTGGCTCGTGGCCGTGATGTCGTCACGTGATGTCCTCTCGCGTCTCCCCGGTGCGCCCGACGCTAGTCGGATTCGGCGTCAATCGCTTAGACAATTCACAGGCTCGTAACGCGACGCGCGCCACGCGCGCGGGATCGGCTCAGAAGAGCGAGCCCAGGACGTCCAGCCTGAGCTGCGCGACGACGGCGATCAGCGCGACGTCGAGGATGGTGACCAGCGGAGCCCAGCTGGCGAGCCATCGGCCCACCGGCCGCATCCGCCTCCCCCAGAGTCCCGCCCGTGCGCTCCAGCCGAGTGTGACCCAGAACAGCGGGATCGTGACGAGCCACACGACCATGCACCAGGGGCAGAGCGAGCCGTACTCGAAGACGCTCCGGTAGGCGAGGACGTGCACGAACACGAACGCCGCGGCAATGAAGGCCAGATACGTGCGCCAGTACCAGCTCCGCAGGCCCGTCGCGCCGGCGAGTGCCGTCACGCCGGCGTAGATCGGACCGAGGAAGAGCACGACGCCGATGATCGAGTTGCTGAAGCCGAGAAGGTTGCCGCCGGGCGAGAGCAGGTTGGGTCCGCACGTCACGATCACGCTCAGCTGACACGACACGAGCGGGTCTACGCCCCGCAGCTGCCCGATGTACTCGAGGTACAGCAGGAACGAGACCGCCCATCCGAGCAGGCCGGCGATGATCCAGAAGACGGCGAGCGCGCGTGAAGGCGGCGCGGTGGGGACGCTCATGCGCTCAGTGTGCGCGCGAGGAGTCCGGCTCACGGGGGGCGGCGGCCGTGACTAATGCGGCCGGCTCACCGCATCCCCTGGAGCCGGTCGACCGACACGACGCCGGGGTGCAGGGCGCCGTCGGCGATGAGGGTGGGAACGGTCGCCGTGCGGATCTCCTCCTCGACGACACGCTTGCCGTCGGCGACGATGTCGTGCACCCGATCGGATGCGGCGAGCCGGGCGATGTCGTGGATGTCGGCCGCGTCGTAGCCGGCCTCCGCGAGCCACTGCTGCAGCTGGGTCTCGGCCTCATCCGTCGAGGCCTGCTCGTTGAACCAGATCTGCCAGGCGACGCCGTCGGGGCGCTCCCCCGTGAAGATGTGCTCGAGGATCCGCCAGTCCGTTCCTCCCTGAGCGGGGACATCGTCCTGCTCCGTGAGGCGTACAGCGGTGAGGTAGTCGGCGATCAGGGGCGAGTTCGTGAACTTCGGGGCGGCATCCGGTCCGATCGGGTACGGGATGTAGGCGAGGTTGTGTTCGTCGGCGAAGCCCGCGCTCTCGATGTTGCGGAAGAGCTCGCCGCAGAAGCGGCACCCGGGATCGATCACCTCGACCGCCACCGGGAGCCCGTCTCGGTAGCCGCCAGCGTAGCTCGCCGCCTCGGGGAGGTACTCGCGCGCGTCCCAGTCCTTGAGCCGGCTCGGAAGCGCGTCGAAGGTCTTGCCGAGCGAGCGGAACTCCGCGGCGAACGCGCCGACCACATCCCCCTTGGCCAGCGCCGAGCCGAAGTCGTCCGCGCCGGCGTCGATGCTGCACGCCCCCGCGGACAGACTGCAAGCCTGGGTGTCCTGCGGGTTGCAGGTGCCGTAGACGAAGAGGTTCAGCCCGCTCTTGCCGACGATGTACAGGCTGAGAACGAGGGAGAGCACCATGATCCAGGCGGTCACCTCGATCGCGATGCTCGCCGGCTTCACGAGCCTCGGAGCCCGCACCGCGAGGGGGGCGAGCATGCTGTTCTTCACATCCTCGCGGAACGACGTGTCGCAGGGACGGAAGGTCACGCGCCGGGTGACGCACCGCCATGCCGTACCGAGCAGGCGCCGGTACTTCGCGGAGACGGCCGCCAGCACGAGCAGCACGAGGAACGCGGCGATACACAGCATTCAGAGCCCCCTCAGCATCCGGCCGAGCACATCGAGACAGCGCGCGACATCCTCCTCGGTGTTGTGCGCGCCCAGGCTGAAGCGCAACAGCGGCTCGACCCGCTCGCGTTCGCGCAGCCAGTAGTGCGCGCAGAAGTACCCGCTGCGTGCGGAGATCCCTGCCTTCGAGAGGAAGACCGCCAGACGGTTGCTGTCGACGCGGTGGGCCAGAAGCGGCACGAGCGCGCCGTCGGGGTCGCCGAACACGGTCAGGTTCGGGATCTCGCCCAGCCCCTCGCGCAGCGAACGGGTGAGCCGTCGCTCGCGCTGCTCCACCGGCTCCCCCTCGGTACGCGCGTATGCCTCCCGCCAGCGGAGCGCCGCGCCGAAGGCGAGGATCTCCCCCCAAGCCTGCAGGCCCGGTTCCAGGCGGGTGTGCGGCTCGTCGAGCAGCACGAAGTCATCGGCGGTGACCTCGGCCACCTGGCCGCCGCCGACGAATCCGACCTCGAGCGACATCAGCAGCGCGCGCGTCGCGACGACGACTCCCAGCGACGGTCCGTACGCCTTGTGGGCCGAGAAGCAGATCGCATCGGCGTCGAGAGACCGCAGGACCTCGGGCGCGTGCGCCATCGCCTGGGCGGCGTCGACGATCACGGTCCCGCCGAGACGGTGCGCGTCGGCCACGAGTCCCGCCAGATCCGCGGTGACGGCGCCGTCGACATTGTTCTGGGCCGAGACGACCACGAGGGCATCTGCGAGGTCGGCGTCGCGGTACATCAGAGCACCGAGGGCGTCGCGCTCCAGCACGACACGATCGACCCCGCGAGCGCGGGCGAAGGCGATGGTGCTGAGGAAGACCGCGTTGTGCTCGGTCACCGTCGTCACGACTCGACGGAACCCGCTGGCCGGCATCTGCGCCAGCAGGAGATTCAAGCCGTACGTCGTGTTCAGCGTGAACGAGACGGCGTGCGTGCGCGAGGTCAACCCGAGCGCACGCAGCACCGCGGCCCGCGTGTCGGCGACGCCCGCATCCACCTGTCGCGCGCTCTCGTACGAGGCGCGCCCGCCGCACGCGTTCCGGGTGCGGAAGTACTCGTCGAGCGCCTCGATGACCGGGACGGGACGCATCGACTGACAGGCCGCGTCCAGGTACACGGTGTCGGCGGGCAAGTAGGCGAAGCCCGGACGCCCCGCAGCGTCCTCCCGCGCGGGGGTGCGGCGCAGTCTCCTCACCTCTCCGATGATCCGCGGGCGCACGCGAGCGCGCAGGCCGCGAGGCCGTGTCTATCCGCCCGATGACAACGGGGCGTTCGGCTCAGCGCGCCCGCGGGTGAGCCGCCGCGTAGACGTCTCGGAGGGCGTCGACGCTCACGTGCGTGTAGATCTGCGTCGTGGCCACCGAGGAGTGGCCCAGCAGTTCCTGGACGACGCGCACGTCTGCCCCGCCCTGCAGCAGGTGCGTCGCGAACGAGTGCCGCAGCGTGTGCGGCGAGACGTGCGCCTCCAGCCCCGCCCCCTCCGCCGCCTGCTGGAGGACGGCCCACGCGCTCTGCCGCGACAGCGCCGCCCCGCGCGCCCCCAGGAAGAGGCGCGCAGTCCCCCGGCCACGGCGCGCGAGCTCGGGGCGTGCGCGCGTGAGATACGCGTCGACGGCGGCGCGGGCGTAGGAGCCGACCGGCACGATGCGCTCCTTCGACCCCTTTCCCCGCACCCTCAGCACCTCGCCGTGGGCGAGGTCGTCGACGTCGAGCTGCACGATCTCCGACACGCGCGCACCCGTCGCGTAGAGCAGCTCGACGAGCGCCCGATCGCGAAGCTGGACGGAGGTGGCCTGATCCGCCCGACCGGGCGCGGGGCCCGACGCATCGAGGAGGCGCTCGACCTGCTCGATGGTCAGCGCCTTGGGGAGGCGCTGCGCGAGCTTGGGCGGTCGAAGATCCTGCGCCGGATCGTCGTCGCGGATCCCTTCACGCACGAGGAAGCGGTGCAGCCCGCGGACCGAGGACTGCAGGCGCGCGAGGCTGGATGCGGCCGGCCGCGGCTCGGCCGCCGCCTTCTCCGCGGCGAACGCGGCGATCATCGCCGCATCCACCTCGCCGACGTCGTCGACGCCCCGCTCGGCGAGCCAGGCGACATAGGTCGCCAGGTCGCGGCGGTAGGCGTCGACAGTGTGGGAGGCCAGTCCGCGTTCGATCGTCACATGACGCAGGTACACCTCGACCGCGCGGCCGATGCGCATCTCAACCGACCGGGTCGTCCCGGCGAAGCCGCTCGGCCGCGGCGAGCACGCCCGAGATGAGGATCCCATTACGCACGCCGCCGGCGAGGATCGCGTCGACGACCTCGGACAGCGGCACCCACTGCGCGACGATGTCAGCCTCCTCGTCGGTGCGCTCGTGCGCGCTGAGCTGCACGAGGTCGCGCGCCAGGAAGACGTGGACGATCTCGTCGCTGCCGCCGGGGCTCGTGAACAGGCTCACGAGCGGCTCGAGGCTTCCCGCGGCGAGATCGACCTCCTCCGCGAGCTCACGACGGGCGGTCTCGGAGGGGCTCTCGCCCGCCACATCCAGCAGCCCCGCCGGGATCTCCCAGTCGCGGTGACGAATCGGATGCCGGTACTGCTGGATGAGCAGCACACGATGCTCGTCGTCGACGGCCACGACGGCCGCAGCCCCGGTGTGGTCGACGTAGTCGCGCACGATCTCACCGTCGCCGTAGCGCACCACGTCCGAGCGCACGTCCCAGACGCGGCCGTGGAAGACCACGCTCGTGTCGACGACCTCGCCCTCGAACCGCTCGTCCTGGATCACGGCCGCGCCCCGCTCAGGCGTTCTCGACGTCGAACAGCTCACTGGCGCGGTGGCGGTCCAGCGCCGCACCGACGAGCCCGCGGAACAGCGGATGCGGCGCCGTCGGCCGCGAGCGCAGCTCGGGGTGGGCCTGGGTCGCGATGTAGTACGGGTGCACGTCGCGCGGCAGCTCGACGTACTCGACCAGACCGAGGTCGGGATTGAGGCCCGAGAAGACGAGCCCCGCCTCGGCGAGCTGCTCCCGGTACGCGTTGTTGACCTCGTAGCGGTGACGGTGGCGCTCCGACGCGCGGTTCGATCCGTAGACCTCCGCTGCGATCGAGCCCTCGGCGAGGTCGGCCGGGTACAGCCCCAGTCGCATCGTGCCGCCCAGGTCGCCGTGGTCGAGGATGTCGACCTGCTCGGCCATCGTGGCGACCACCGGGTGCACGGTGTCCGGGTCGAACTCGCTCGAGGACGCGCCCTCCAGGCCCGCCATCGTGCGGGCGTACTCGATGACCATGCACTGCAGGCCGAGGCAGATCCCGAGCGTCGGGATGCCCTGCTCGCGTGCGAAGCGGAGCGCGCCGAGCTTGCCTTCGATGCCGCGGATGCCGAAGCCGCCGGGCACGACGATGCCGTCGACATCCGCGAGCGCGGCGGCGGCGCCTTCGGGCGTCTCGCAGGTGTCCGAGGGGATCCAGCGGATGTTGACGTGCGTCTCGTGCGCGAAGCCGCCGGCCTTCAGCGCTTCCGTGACCGACAGGTAGGCGTCGGGAAGGTCGATGTACTTGCCGACCAGCCCGATCGTGACGTCGTGCTTGGGGTTGTGCACGGCGTTGAGCACCTGCTGCCAGCGCGACCAGTCGACCTCCGCCGCCTTCTCACTGAGCCCGAGCCGGCGCGCGATGTACGCGTCCAGGCCCTGCTCGTTGAGGGTGGAGGGGATGTCGTAGATGCTCGGCAGGTCGACGGTGTTGATGACGCCTTCGACGTCGACGTCGCACATCAGCGCGATCTTGCGCTTGTTGGCGTCGGTGACGGGACGATCGCTGCGCAGCACGAGCGCGTCGGGCTGGATGCCGATCGAGCGGAGTGCTGCGACGGAGTGCTGCGTGGGCTTGGTCTTCTGCTCACCCGACGCGCCCATGAACGGCACGAGCGACACATGCACGAAGAACACGGTGTCGCGACCGAGTTCGTGGCGCAACTGACGCGCTGCCTCGAGGAACGGCTGGGACTCGATGTCGCCGACCGTGCCCCCCACCTCGGTGATGATCACGTCGGGCTTGGGAGACTCGCTGGCCTGCAGCCGCATCCGGCGCTTGATCTCATCGGTGATGTGCGGGATGACCTGCACCGTGTCGCCGAGGTACTCGCCGCGGCGTTCGCGAGCGATCACCTGCGAGTAGATCTGGCCGGTCGTGACGTTGGCCGCCTGGCTCAGCTCGATGTCGAGGAAGCGCTCGTAGTGCCCGATGTCGAGGTCGGTCTCGGCGCCGTCGTCGGTGACGAAGACCTCGCCGTGCTGGAACGGGTTCATCGTTCCCGGGTCGACGTTCAGGTACGGGTCGAGCTTCTGCATGACGACGCGCAGGCCCCGAGCGGTGAGCAGATTGCCGAGGCTGGCGGCGGTCAGGCCCTTGCCCAACGAGGAGACGACACCGCCCGTCACGAAGATGTGCTTGGTGGTGTCGTCGTTGTTCGTACCGTGGGAGAGGCCTGAGCCGGAAGAGTTCGTCACGGGCTTCTATCCTATCAGTGGGCGGGACTGGCGAGGGCGAGCAGCTCCCTCGCGTGGGTGAGTGCTGCGTCGGAGTCTGCCAAACCGGACAGCAGTCGCGCCATCTCCGCTTCGCGCTCGGCCCCCACCAGGCGCCGCACGCTCGACTGGGTGACGGAGCCGTCGTTCTGCTTCACGACGCTGAGGTGGTTCGTCGCGAACGCCGCCACCTGGGCGAGGTGGGTCACCACGATCACCTGCGAGGTCTCGGCGAGGCGGGCGAGGCGTCGGCCGACTTCGATCGCAGCCGCGCCGCCGATTCCCGCATCCACCTCGTCGAACACGAACGTGGGTACCGGGTCGGTCGCGGCGATCACGACCTCGATCGCGAGCATGACGCGACTGAGCTCGCCACCCGACGCCCCCTTCGACACGGGACGCGGGGCAGCCCCCGGATGCGGAGCGAGCAGGATCGCGATCTCGTCGCGTCCCGCGGCGGATGCCGGCGTCTCGCTCACCTGCACCTCGACACGGGCGTCGGGCAGGGCGAGGGCATGAAGCTCCTCGGTGACGTCGGCCGCGAGCCGGTCCGCCGCCTCCCGTCGCGCAGCGGTGAGCGCGCCGGCGGCGTCGTCGAGGCGCTCGACGAGCTGAGCGCGTTCGGCGCTCAGTCGTTCGACGCGCGAATCGTCGTCGTCGAGCTCGGCCAGGCGATCCCCGCCGGCGGCGGCGAGCGTCAGGGCGGCTTCCAGGCTGCCGTGGGCGCGGATGAGCCCGGCGAGGACGCTGCGGCGCTCCTCGACCGCGGCGAGCTCCGCCGGCCCCGTCTCGTCGAGGTCTGCGAGATAGCCCGCGACGGCCCCGGCGAGATCGACGATCCGATACGAGATCTCGGCGGCCTGCTCTGCCATCGTCGCCACGGCCGGATCGGCGTCGGAGACGCGTTCGAGGGCGCGACGTGCCTCGGCGACGAGTGTGGACGCATCGGGCGCGTCCTGCTCGCTCGCGAGCGCCTCGTGCGCGAGAGCCGCCGCCTCTCGGAGCTCCTCCACGTTGGCGAGCAGCTCGGCGCGGGCGGCCAGCTGCACGTCCTCCCCCGGCTGCGGCGCTGCGGCGTCGATGGCGGCGAGATCGGCGCGCAACTGCTCCGCCTCGCGTACGCGCTCGTCGCGGCGCTGCACCAGCTCGTCCAGCTCCGCATCCAGCGCACGCAGCCGCTCGTACGCGCTCCGATACTCCGCCAGCGGCACGGCCACGTTCTGGCCCGCATACCGGTCGAGGGCGTCACGCTGGGCCGCGCCGGATCGCAGGCGCAGCTGGTCGGACTGACCGTGCACGGCGACGAGGAGATCGGCGAGATCCGTCAAGACGCCGACCGGCGCCGATCTGCCGCCCACCGTGGCGCGGCTGCGTCCTTCGGCGCTCAGCGTGCGCCCGAGCAGGAGCTCGGCACGGTCGTGTCCGACCGGGTCGAGCTCCCCGCCGGCCTCGCGGACGCGCTCGGCGGCGGCACCGTCGGCATCCACGAGCCAGACGCCCTCCACGGCCGCGGCGCTCGCCCCCGATCGCACGACACCCGAGTCGGCGCGCGCTCCGAGCAGCAGCCCGAGTCCGGTGACGACCATCGTCTTGCCCGCACCGGTCTCGCCCGTGATGGCGGTGAAGCCCGGCCCCATGGGCAGCGTCGCGTCGGCGATGACACCGAGCTCTCGCAGGCGCATCTCCTCGATCACGCGGCGCCCTCTCCCGCCGGCCCCCGCCATCCGGTGACGGGCAGGTGGAACTTCTGCACGAGGCGCTCGGTGAATGCCGGCGGGTGCAGACGCGCGAGACGCACCGGCTCGGCGGATCGACGTGCGACCACGCGCGCCCCCGGGGGCAGCTCGTGGGAGCGACGGCCATCGCACCAGAGGATGCCGGTGCCGTGCGTGCGTGCCAACACCTCGATCGCGACCGCGGCCTCCGGCCCGACCACGAGCGGCTTCGCGAACAGCGCGTGCGCCGACAGCGGGACGACCGAGATGGCTTCGACCGTCGGCCAGATGATCGGCCCGCCGGCCGAGAAGTTGTAGGCCGTCGATCCGGTCGGTGTCGCAATCACCACGCCGTCGCATCCGAAGCTCGACAGGGGGCGGCCGTCGATCTCCATGACGACCTCGAGCATCCGCTCGCGACTCGCCTTCTCGACCGTCGCCTCGTTCAAGGCCCAGGTGCTGTAGATGACCTGCCCGGAGGCGTCTTTGACCCGCACCGACAGGGCGAGGCGTTCTTCGACCCGGTAGTCGCGGGCGATGACACGCGCCACGGCCTCGTCCATGTCGTCGCGCTCGCTCTCGGCGAGGAAGCCCACGTGACCCATGTTGATCCCGAGCACGGGCGCGGTGCCGCTGCGCACCATCTCCGCGGCGCGAAGGATCGTGCCGTCACCGCCGAGCACGATCGCGAGCTCGATCTCGTGCAGGGGCACGTCGACGCCGAGAACGGCCAGGTCGGCGCACCGCGGCAGCACTTCGGCGAGCTCGTCACGGTCGTCTTCGGCCAGTACCGGGGTGGCGCCCGCGGCCCTCAGTGCGGAGATCACCCGATCGGCCGCCTCGACGGTGTCTGCGCGGCGCGCGTGGGCCACCACGAGGATGTGGCGCGGCTCGGTCATCGCACTCCCGTCAGCTCGGTCACAGTGCTCTCCCATTCTGACGGAATGCGCCCGCCGGTGCGGCCGAGGTGCACGAGATACTCCTGGTTGCCGTGGGTACCCACCACGGGAGAAGCGATCAAGCCCGCCGTCTGAAGGCCCGCATCCCATGCCTGCCAGAGCACGGTCGAGATCGACTCGGCACGCTGGGCTGGGTCTGTGACGAGACCGCCGCGCACGGCGGTACGGCCCACCTCGAACTGCGGCTTGATGAGCAGCACGATGTCGCTCGTCTCGGTGACGACCGAGCGCACGGGCTCGAGCACGTGCGACAGCGAGATGAAGGACAGATCACCCGTGACGACCTCGGGCGTGTACGGCGACCCCGCCGCGGAGGCGAGGGCAGCGGGGTCCATGAAGCGGACGTTGAACCCTTCGACGGCGATCACGCCGGGGTCCCGGCGCACGCTGTCCGCGAGCTGATCGTGCCCGACGTCGACCGCGAGCACCGGCTCGGCACCGCGCTCACGGAGCACCTGCGTGAACCCTCCGGTGCTGGCACCCATGTCCAGGGCAGCGCGTCCGGCGACGTCGATCGAGAACGCGTCGAGAGCGGCGAGCAGCTTGTGGGCGGCCCGGCTCACGTAATGATCGGATGCAGCGACGGCGATCTCCGCCGACTCGCTGACGCGATGCGAGGGCTTGACGACGGCGGTGCCATCGACGGAGACCAGGCCCTGCATGATGAGAGTCGCGGCGTGCGTGCGGGAGCGCGCGAGCCCGCGCGCGGCCACCGCGGCGTCGAGACGCTCGGTCATCCGGCGTGCGGTCCCGAGTCGAGCCGGCGAGCGATGTCGTCGAGCAGGACCGCGTACGCTGCGGCTCGATCGCCGAGGGGCTGCTGCTCGATCACCTCGAGTGCGGGCAGCAGATCATCGGCCGGCTCCGTGGGTTCTGCGTGCATCACCCCAGGATACGGCTCACCCTCCGCACGAACGGCGCGTCAGGGCCGATGGAACGGATCCGCGTACAGCTCCTCAGGCACCCGGAACCCGAAGATCGCTCGCCCCGTCGACCAGATCGCCGCAGCCCCCGCGCGCACGAGATCGATGGGACGCGAGCCCGCGGACAGGATGCGCAGATCCGCACCGTCGACGGCGACGCGCGCGTCACCCACGATGGTCACATCGCCCTTGACCTTGGTCTGCGGATAGGGCTCGTGCAGTTCGCGGAGGTCGCCGAGGATGAAGTCGGGACGGGACGTCGGCGGGGCGGCGAGGACGTGCTTGGGTCGATCGATGCCGGTGAGCACGAGCGCCGAGGGAATGCCGGCGGCCTGCGCGCCCGCGATGTCGGTGTCCAGACGGTCACCGATGAAGAGCGCGCGGCGCGCGTCGAACCGGGCGAGCGCTTCTTCGAAGATCGGCGTCTCGGGCTTGCCCGCGACGACAGCGAGCCGTCCGATGGCGGTGTGGACCGCGGACACGAGCGTGCCGTTTCCCGGTGCGATGCCTCGCGCCTGCGGGATCGTCCAGTCGGTGTTGGTCGCGATCCAGGGGATCCCGCCCTCGTCCTCGGGTGTCTTCAGCGCGAACGCGGCCTCGGCCAGATCGGTCCATCCCACGTGAGGTGCGAAGCCCTGCACGACGGCGGCCGGGTCGTCCTCGGCCGAACGCGTGACGACGAAGCCGGCTTTCTCGAGCTCGACGACGAGGCCCTCGCCCCCGACGACGAGAATCGTCGCGCCGGCGGGCACGCGGGTGCGCAGCAGTCGAACCGCGGCCTGCGGGCTCGTGACCACGTCGTCTGCTGTCACGGTCAGACCGAGCTCGGTCAGGTGCGCGGCCACACTGGCGTCGGTACGGGACGCGTTGTTGGTGATGAAGCCGAGTCGGCGCGTCGCAGCGACCGTGTTCAGTGCCTCGACGGCGTAGGGCAGCGCACCCGCGCCGGCGTACACGACGCCGTCGAGGTCGGCCAGTACCGTGTCCACGCCATCGAGCGGGGTGGGAGCGGAGCGAGAGAACAGGGCCATCAGCGTGCCTCGTCCTCGTCGTCCGCGCTCGTCGAGTTCTGCGCGTCGGCGGCCGCATCCGCGGCGGCAAGCAGCTCCTCCACCTCCGCGGCGATGGAATAGTCGTCCTCGTCATCCTGGGCGGCGTCGCCGTCGACGCGCTCGTCGGCTTCAGCGTCGAGATCCTCATCCGCGGCGGCCACATCGGCATCGGTGTCCTCGGCGAACTCCTCGTCGAAGATCTCCTCCACGAAGATCTCCTCGTCCGACCCGTTGCCCGCGGCCTCGTCCAGCGCTTCGGCGGCGATGTCTGCCCGCCGCGTCCACTCGGCTGCTTCGTCGTCGCGTCCGAGCTCTTCGAGCACCGCGGCGCGGGCCGCGAAGAGTGCCGGGCTCCACTCGAAGGCCCGGTCGGGATCGAGCTCGGGAATGTCGAGTTCGGCGAGGGCGCGCTCCGTCTCACCGAGGTCCAGGCGTGCACCGGAGAGCGCGATCGCGAGAGAGACGCGCACCGCGACCGGGAGCGTGTTCCGGTCGACCGCGCGACCGACCTCGATCGCTCGGTCGGGCCGGCCGACACCGCGTTCGCTGTCGACCATGAGGGCGATCTGGTCCTCGTTGCCGGAGATGCGACGGTAGGTGCGCAGCTCGCGCAGCGCAAGCGCGTAGTCACCGGTCGCGTACGCGGTGATGGCCACGCTCTCGCGCACGACCGCGATGCGGCCGGCACGGCGGGACGCCGCGAGAGCGTGCTCGTGGGCACGCTGGGGGTCCTCGTCGATTAGCCGCCCCGCCATCACAAGGTGACGGGCGACCTCCTCGGCGTTCTCCTTACTGAGCGTCTTCAGCTCATTCCGCGCGCTCGGGTGAAGATCCCGTGCCGTAATGTCCTCGGGAACCTCCGGCTCCGCGATCTTTGCCGCCCGCACGGCGTCGCGCTGCGGCGGACGCGAGGAGCGGTCAGAGTCGTAACCGCCGCGGTACGGACGATCGCCGCCCTCGCGGGGACGATACGGGCGGTCGCCACCCTCACGCGGACGGAACGGCCGGTCGCCGTCGCGGCGGGGACGGTCAGACTGCGCACCATCACGCGGACGGTACGGGCGGTCACCCTCCTGACGGGGGCGGAAGGGACGCTCGCCGTCACGGCGCGGACGGTCAGACTGCGCGCCATCGCGGGGACGATAGGGGCGGTCGCCGTCCTGACGGGCGCGGAACGGCCGGTCGCCGTCACGGCGCGGACGGTCAGACTGCGCGCCATCACGCGGACGATAGGGGCGATCGCCGTCCTGACGCGGGCGGAAGGGCCGGTCGCCGTCGCGGCGGGGACGGTCTGACTGCGCACCATCGCGCGGACGGTACGGACGATCGCCCCCCTCACGCGGGCGGAACGGGCGGTCGCCGTCACGACGCGGACGATCGGCGCCCTGCCCGTCCTGACGCGGACGGTACGGGCGGTCGCCGCCCTCACGGGGACGGAACGAGCGGTCGCCGTCACGACGCGGGCGATCGGAGCCCTGGGCGTCCTGACGCGGACGGTATGGGCGGTCGCCGCCCTCACGGGGACGGAACGGGCGGTCGCCGTCACGACGCGGACGGTCGGCGCCCTGCCCGTCCTGACGCGGACGGTAGGGACGGTCGCCGCCCTGACGTGGGCGGTCTCCGCCGCGGGCGCGCGAAGACTCCCGACGCTGCTCGTTGTCGTCGTTGTTCGTCATTCGCTCTCTCCTCGCGACGTAAACCCCTGGAAAAACAGAAATGGCCACCCAGCTTTGGGTGGCCA